>NZ_VEJP01000006.1:0-325933 GCF_007680225.1 Bacillus sp. DE0042
ACGATGCAAACGGAGTAGCATACAAGTATGAAGTGAAGGAACAACCAGTAGCCGGATACCAATCTGACGTACACGGTTATGACATCACAAATACAAAAATCAAGGACGAACCAAATGTAGATCCAAAAGATCCAAGCACAGATCCAAAAGATCCAAGCACAGATCCAAAAGATCCAAACACAAATGCAGACGAAAATAGCGATTCAAAAGTTCCACCTACTACAGAAAATGATAAGCTAACATTACTTCCCAACACAGGAGGAACATCAGCAGAAATGAGTTCAATTCTTGGAGGTATGGTATTGTTCCTTTTAGGTGGAATCCTACTCGCTCGTCAGCGAATAAAATAATAAAAAAGCTTTAGATTATTGATTACACTGTAATCTGAGTAGCTGACAAATTAAAAAATTACTATTGATATTGCTCCCTTTGGGTAAGTATTCAAAAACACTTCACGATAAAGTGAAGGGAAGAATGCAGCCTGAAGGGTTTTTTTATAGAAAAAAGAGAACAATTTCAAGGTGGACTCAATCAGCATCCCTAAAGCGATAACAAAACCGTCTTTAAAAAGCCTATTATCTATTGGGCCATAAGCTTAGAGCGTGGTATCGCATGTAATGTAAGGTCAATGCTATACAATGGATGTGTTTTTATTTATATATTACGATTTTAATTATATACGATAATACTATGTAATAAATATGCTTTTATGCATATTTATTTTTTTTTTTTTTTTTTTTTTCAATAAATAGCCACCGATTAATCGGTGGCTTGAAATAGTATTAAGCGGCTTTTTGTTTTGTTTTCACGTTAGATTGAAGGCTATTATAGACGCCTGTACCAATGACCTCTAATGCCATTTTCATACGTTCAGGCGAAATGTTTTCCAACACATTATCTTGAGGTGTATGGTATACCTTCTCAATATGATAGATTAATGGATTCCAACTATCGACACCCATCCAGATGAATAGAGCGGCAGGAATACCAACTTCAGCAAACGGTACGTGATCACTAGAGCCAAATTTTCCTTGCAGTACGAGGTCATTATTTAATTGTTTACCTGCTTGCAAAGCTGCGTCTGTTACAAGATTGGGAGAACCGTTAGGCGTCATAGCATATAAATTCTTTGCTTTATCGTAATTTGTTGCAACCATGTCTGCGTTAAAGACACCTAAAATTCGATCGCGTTCTTTTTGGGATAGACTATTAACATAATAATCGGAGCCCAGTAAACCAGTTTCCTCAGAACCAAAAGCAATAAAACGAATTTCTTTATCAGTATCTACATTTTGAACAGCACGAGCTAACTCTAATACTAATCCTGTACCAGAAGCATTATCGTTTGCTCCAGGTGCTCCAACGACACTATCATAGTGCGAACTTACAACGACAGCTTTTTCATTACCTGTACTGTTTTTGGGTTTCTTTTTAGCGATGACATTTAAGGATTTTAAATTAGATTCATGTCTTGCTTTTAGGGAAAGAAGTGTTGTCTCTTTTTTAGCGATTTCTTCTTTAAATGCATTTCCTTGCGCATAAGCAAGACCAAAGACAGGGATAGACTGTCTTTTCGTTAGGCGGGGATTGAAAGTTTGTCCATAATTTCCGCGTCCGCCAATTAAACTGTATAAAAGAACACCTTTTGCTCCTTTGCTAACAGCATTTTCAACTTGTTTATTATAGTCCGCTACTGTTGTTCCCCGTTCAAATAGAACAATCTTTCCATTTACTTCATTTGGAATATCCTCTAATTTTGTCCCACCTTGAACAAAGATAAGAGGAGCTGTAACAGCTTCTGTAGAAATTAGTGCGTTAGGAGCAGCACCAGCTTGCCAATTACGCTTCGTGGATAATGGGGATTCAATAAATCCAACGTATTGATCCGGCACTTGAAATGGTTGATATTCTACTTCATAGCCCATTGATTTAAGCTGCATACCAACGTAGTGAGAAGCCCATTCTTCTGATTTTGTCCCACCAGGGCGAGGACCAATTATTTCGGATAAGAAACGGATGTGTTCGATGGCGCGGCTTGCATCAACTTGTTTTGTGATAGGTGAAGTCTGTGTGATTTCTGACGTGGAATCAGCTTTGGTTTGTCCGATTGGAGCTAAGCTAACAGCGAGTGATACAGCAAGCAAAGAGCTTACTATTTTTTGTTTCAGAGATTTTTTCATGTTTTCTTCTCCTATTCTTCTATTCTCTCTGACTGACAAAAGAAGACGGATAACGACTTCATTTTACCTTTATTTTTATTTGTTTTCAATATTCTGACATTGAGAAATAAAAAACGCTATATGCATATTTGCATATTTTCGATGGAGATATGTATGCTATCATTTTAAATGAAGGTTCGCTTTCTGCTTGGAAAGCTCCTACATTGCATGAATCTAGTGTACCCAAACTTTAGATTATGTAGAGAAAAGAATCCACTGTAGGGTTTCTTTTCTCATGTTTGAATCATGTGATGATAAATATGTTTCCGCATTTCATAATTATCATCAGTGATATATGTAAGGCATCCATATGAAAATACGAGGCTGTTCAAAGGTTTTCCGTACTTTTGGACAGCCTCACCCCGTTAAAAAGGTGATGCCTTGATGCACCACCTTTTATTTATATAAATTTTTGCATACCTAAAAGTAATAAAAAATAGCCGTTTGGTAGGTTTCTGCTACCAAACGGCTATTTTTTATATTTCTGTTAAAATAATCGGTTCGCCGCGTGTTACAACAACTGTATGTTCACATTGTGCAACAAGGCTTTTATCAGGTGTAACGAATGTCCAACCATCGTCACCGCGCTCAATAATGTGATCAGCTTTCATAGAAATGAATGGTTCTACAGCGATAACAAGACCGTCTTTTAGAAGCGCATTATCCATTGGGTCAAAGTAGCTTAAAATGTGGTTTGGTGCTTCGTGTAAGCTAAGACCAATACCGTGACCAGTTAAGTTTTGAATCACATTATATCCATTTTTATGTGCAAAGTTTGAAACAGCACGACCAATTTGGTTTTGTTTGGAACCAGCCTTCACCTTTTTCATTGCTGCCCAAAATGCATCAACCGCTGCTTGGCAAAGCTTTTCTTTTGCTTCATCTTCTCCAAGTACAAATGAAATACCTGTATCTGCATAATAGCCATCAAGTGCAGCAGATACGTCGACATTTACTAAGTCGCCTTCTTTTAATACGCGATCTCCTGGAATACCGTGAGCAACTTCTTCGTTTACACTAATACAAGTTACACCTGGGAAATCATATTCTTTTTCAGGTGCAGAAATAGCACCATGCTCATCTAATACTTTTTTACCAATCAAATCAAGCTCTTTCGTTGTCATACCTGGCTTCGCTTCTTTTTTCATTTCTTCACGTGCAAGTGCAACGATGCGGCCGATTTTTCGTAAGCCTTCTAAATCTTGTTCATTACGAATAATCATGAAAACCACTGTCCTTCCTCGAATATATATCTTACCCGATTGTATCATGTTTATTTTCGTCCTGCTACTCGCTTGCGGTATGTAGGTTGATTCCTCTCATAAGGAATACATGACAATTGTCATATCGATGTCATGACGCATCATACTGTTTCCTAAGTTTTCCAACGCATACAATGTAAATATAAGAAACAGCGGGGGTGGAGAGATGGAAAAGATTATAGAAGTAAATGGTGTTTCTAAAACATTTAAATATAAAAAGGCAGTAAATAACGTTTCATTTCATGTGAATAAAGGAGAAATAGTAGCACTACTTGGACCGAATGGTGCAGGAAAAACGACGACGATGTCGATGATGCTTGGATTAAAGGATCCGACGGAAGGAACTGTTTCTATATTTGGAAAAAGTCCCAAGCATAGAGATGTTCGTAATAGCCTCGGTGCGATGCTACAAGAAGTAAGTGTGATTGATAGCATTACGGTGGAAGAGGCAATTGAGTTATTCCGTAGTTATTATACGAATCCGGTAGCGAAAGAAACGTTACTACAGTTATCAAATTTAGAATCAGAGCGAAAGCAAAGATGTGAGAAATTATCAGGTGGGCAAAAAAGAAGGTTAAACTTTGCACTCGCACTTGCAGGAAATCCAGATTTGCTATTTTTAGATGAGCCGACAGTTGGGATGGATATTACGTCTCGAAGAACGTTTTGGGAAACAATTCGAAAGTTAGCAAGTGAAGGGAAAACAATTATTTTAACGACGCACTATTTAGAAGAAGCGGATGCATTGGCGAATCGTATTTTATTGTTTGCGAATGGAAAGATTATCGCAGATGGTACACCAGATGAGATGAAGGCAACGATTTCGCGAAAAACAATCAAGTTTTATTCGAAGGAAAGTATTCCTGCAAAATTACTAAAAGAATTACCGAGCGTAACAGAAGTACAATTAAACGAAGGGCACTTCACTTTAACAACTGAAGATACAGATGAAACTTTAAAAGCGATTTATCAAAAGAACTTACCTGTAACAGATGTTTCAGTTGAACGTGGAAGTCTTGATGAAGCATTTGAACAGTTTG
This sequence comes from Bacillus sp. DE0042, assembly GCF_007680225.1. Classification (NCBI taxonomy): domain Bacteria; kingdom Bacillati; phylum Bacillota; class Bacilli; order Caryophanales; family Bacillaceae; genus Bacillus; species Bacillus sp. DE0042. The sequence continues at coordinate 4,522 of NZ_VEJP01000006.1, forward strand.
TCGCAAATCAGGAGGAGGGAATCGCATGAGAGCCTTATGGATGCAATGCAAAATAGAAATTTTACGTACGTTTCGTAATAAATTGTTTATCTTTTTCTCATTACTAATGCCAGTTATGTTTTACTATATTTTCACAAATGTTATTCAAGTGCCACAAAACGGAGATGCTTGGAAAGCTCATTATTTAATCTCAATGGCGACGTTCAGTATTGTAGGGACGGCACTTTTTAGTTTCGGTGTAAGGATTTCTCAGGAAAAGGGGCAAGGGTGGACACATTTGTTGAAAATTACACCACTTCCAGAGGGGGCATATATAACAGCCAAAATCATCGCTCAAACTGTAGTGAATGCTTTTTCAATCTTAGTTATCTTTATCGCAGGAATATTAATTAATCATGTCGAGTTAACAGTAGGGCAATGGATTGGCGCTGGATTATGGTTGCTGTTAGGTGTAACACCATTTTTAGCGTTAGGAACAGTAATAGGTTCTATTAAAAAGGCAGATGCAGCAGCCGGGTTAGCGAATATTTTAAATATGAGTCTAGCTGTAATTGGCGGGCTATGGATGCCAATTGAAGTATTCCCAAAAATATTAAGAACGATTGGTGAATGGACACCAACATATCACTTCGGGAGCGGTGCATGGGATATTGTAGCTGGGAAATCAGTTGGTTGGGAAAATATCGCGGTATTAGGAGGTTATTTCCTTATATTTGTTGTAGTATCAATATATATAAGAAAAAGACAGGAAGCGGTATAAATGATAGAGAAGAAGAGGATTGAGATTTTTCCGAAACATATGGGTTTCTTCCCGTATATGTGGTTCGTGTATCTGTTATTTCCAATTTACCATTTAGTGCAGGCGTCAGGGTGGAAGCTTGTAATTGGAAGCGGTATGTTGATAGTTTTTATTATCACATACCGTCAGCTTTATTTTGTGCAGAGGACGTTCGTTTTTTGGGCATGTATTCAAATGGTACTTATCTTTTTATTTGCTTTATTTTACAATCCTTTCATGATATTCTTTGGCTTTTTCACCGCAAGTGCGATGGGATTTGCGCCAAATAAGAAAGTGTTTCGAGTGCTATTATGTTTGCTAGTTATAATGCTGGGGGCATTTTTATTTGTAAATATGAATCAACTAACAACTACAAGTTTAGTAAATATTGTTCCAATGTTTATTTTAATGCTTCTTACACCATTCGGAATGCGCAACTTTAATCAAAAAAAGATGTTAAAGAATCAATTAAACGAAGCAAACGAACAAATTAAAGACTTAGTAAAACGTGAAGAACGTCAGCGGATTGCAAGGGATCTTCATGATACATTAGGACATACGTTATCACTCATTGCTTTAAAAAGTCAGCTCGTGGAGAAGTTAATTGTAAAAAATCCGGAGCGCGCAAGTGTGGAAGCGAAGGAAATTACACAAACATCCCGCACAGCATTAAAGCAGCTAAGAGAATTAATTTCGGATATGCGTATGATTACAGTAGAAGAAGAGCTAGAGCAAATAAGGGCGATCTTACAAGCGGCTAATATCGAACTAGAAGTGAAGCAGGAAGCAAGTTCGAGTTCGTTATCACCAATTGAGCAAAATATTGTTGGAATGTGTTTACGGGAGGCTGTGACGAATGTTGTAAAGCATAGTAAGGCAACACGTTGCACAGTTTCTGTTTTAGAATCACAAGGTGAATTAATTTTGACAGTAGAAGATAATGGAATTGGTTTAGCAGATCAAAACCATGATGGAAATGGCATTCGTGGCATGAAAGAACGCATCGCTCTTATTGATGGGTTTGTTGAACTGGGTACGATAAATCCAGGGACACTATTAACAGTAAAAGTTCCAGTTGTTATTAGAACAGGAAAAGATGAGGTGAGGGCATGATTCGAATTATTATTGCAGAAGATCAGCGGATGCTTCGTGGTGCATTAGGGGCCCTACTGGATCTAGAAGATGATATTGAAGTAATTGGGCAAGCTGCGAACGGGGAAGAGGCGTTAAAACTAATTGAATCGCTAAAACCTGATGTAAGCATTATGGATATTGAAATGCCAATTCAAAGCGGATTAGATGTTGCGGAAACGTTACAGAAAGAAAAATCAGCATGCAAAGTAATGATTTTAACAACATTTGCGCGCCCTGGATATTTTGAACGAGCAATGAAAGCTGGCGTGCACGGATATTTATTAAAAGATAGCCCAAGTGAAGATTTAGCTGCAGCGATTCGTAATGTAATGAAAGGAAAGCGAGAGATTTCTCAAGATTTAATGTTCGGCTTATGGCAGGAGCAAAATCCGTTATCAGATCGTGAAAAAGAAGTATTGCTACTTGCGAAAGAAGGAAAGACGGCAAATGAGATTGCGAAGGCACTTTATCTTTCACCTGGAACAGTGCGTAATTATATTTCTGAAGTATTAACGAAGCTCGATGCGAAAAATAGAATTGAGGCAATTACAATTGCGGAAGAAAAGGGATGGATATGAAAAGAAGTTTACCTATGAGTGGTAAACTTCTTTTTTCTTATAAACAACGGTTTCATTAGAGAATTCTGTCTCAGATGAATCGATTGGAATTTGAAGAGTAGTACGTAATGAAGATTTTACTTCATTTTTCGACAAAAAATTTGTTATAGTTAGATTAGGGTATTGGTCTAAATCTTGGACAACCTTGCCACTAACAGTTGTAATTACTCCATTTTTATCTACTTTTCTATATATTTTATAGTTTTTGTAAGTTTGTGCAAGGCGAACTTCGGTTTAATTTTCTTTTGTTTCTTTATTTGTAGGTTGGGAATCTACATTCATTTCAGTTGTCATTCACCCTTGTTGAGCTTTAGCCTCGTTTATCTCACCCCTTAAATACTTTTTCGCCATATTTTTCGTATCATTTTGAGGTTGTGTAATTTTTTAAGCGTTAAACTAGGCTAAGCAATTTCAATTTTTACTTCATTTTTATCTAGTTTTTGGGTGTGAATAGCTTCTGCTGATAAAGGATAAAGAAGACCGAATGTAACGAAGGCACGGGCAAATTTTCTATAATTTATCTATAAAACTACTAATCTATTATTGTATGTGAGATGGATTGTATGAAGAATTTGCCGAATTTTATATATATTATGCATTATTTCATATCAAAAATTGTCGAATTCACATTATGGTAGTGGTATGACAACTTAAAAAATTAGATTGTTATAATGGGATGGTGAGTAAGTATGCACGCAGAAAAATTAGGAAGTGAAATTAAGAAGATTAGGGTAATGAGGGGATTAACACAAAAACAGTTATCCGATAACATATGTCATCAATCGGAAGTGAGTCGAATTGAATCGGGCGCGGTATACCCAAGTATGGATATATTACAAGGTATCGCAGCAAAATTACAAGTTCCAATTATTCACTTTTATGAGGTACTTATTTATTCTGATATTGAAAGAAAAAAACAGTTTAAAGATCAAGTCATTATGCTGTGTAAGCAAAAAAAATATAAAGAGATTTATAATATAGTATGGAATGAGCTAAAAAAGGAAGAATATCATCCTGAATTCCAGCAGTTTCTTCAATGGCAATATCATGTAGCAGCATACATATTGAAGAAAATTGATTACGAATATTGTATTTTAGAATTGAAAAAATTGTTAAATCAACAATTATCTGGAATAGACGTATACCAAAATCTCTATATAGAAAATGCAATTGCAAATATTTATGCTGAAAATAATTATTTTAAGAAAAGTATTGAGTTATTTGAAGATATATTAAAACAATTAGAGACATTGCATGATAATGAAGAATTCGACGTGAAGGTAAGATATAATCATGCAAAAGCATTATACTTAGACGAGCAATATGAGGGGTCACTTTATCAAGTAAATAAAGCAATTGAAATATCATGCCGAATTAATAGTATGGCATTAATTGGACAGCTATATTATCAAAGAGGCGAATGCCTAGGAAAATTGGGGTATGATGAGGCAGAGATTGAAGATGCATATAAAAAGGCAAGTTTCTTTTTTGATATATTAGAAATGCATGCATATAAAGAAGCGCTCGCAGATAAAATCAGTAGATAGATAACCTAAAAAATGGATATGCATAATTGCATAGGATATGGATAAATTTTCATGATATATTAAAATAAAAAATGTGGGTGATGGAATATGAAGAAACTACTTATTGGTAGCCTATTAACGTTAGCAATGGCATGGGGTATTTCATTAGGTAATACAGCATTAGAGAAAAGCCAAGTAATTTCTCATAATGATCAAGAGGTACAATTAGCTGGAGATCTACCTTTTGAATATTAAAAAACAACCGTCTTACTTAGACGGTTGTTTTTTTGTGTAGTAACATCCAAACGTCTTTACTAGAAACAGGCTTGCTAATAAGGAATCCTTGAATGTGGTCACAGTTTTGTTCATATAAAAACTTCCATTGTTCTTCCGTCTCTACACCTTCTGCAATAACTTCTAAATTTAGTTCTTTAGATAGTGTAATGATGGAGGAGATAATCGCTTCCTCTAAAGGACTAGTTGTAATTCCGCAAATAAACTCTCGAGCAATTTTTAATGTGTTGATTGGATATTTTGTTAAATAAGCTAAAGAACTATAACCAGTTCCGAAGTCATCGATTGAAATTTGAATACCGAGATTTTGAAGCTGTTCTAGTTTGGAAATGACAGATTGATTTTGATTAATTGCGATACTTTCTGTGATTTCGATATCTAGTGCTTCTGATTTTAGTTCGGTTTCTTCTAACACTTTTGAAATAGTAGGGATTAAATCTGCATGGTTAAATTGAACAACAGATAAATTCACACCGACTTTTAAGTGAGAAAACCCTTGATTATGCCATCTTTTTGCCTCTAAGCAAGCGGTACGTAAAATCCAATTTCCAAGTTCAATAATAAATCCGGTTTCCTCCGCTAGAGGAATGAATTGGGCAGGAGACACGATGCCGAGTTTTGGGTGCTTCCAACGAATTAATGCTTCAAAACCGATAATTTGTTTTGTTTTTGTGCTTACTTGTGGCTGATATTCAAGGAAAAATTCATTTTGTTGTAATGCTTTTGCAAGTTCGCCTTCTAAGAATTGAATTTCATTTTGGGCGATACTCATTTCTTTTGAGAAGAAAACAAATCTGTTTTTTCCATTTGCTTTCGCGCGATACATAGCCATATCAGCATTTTTCATTAATTCTGTTACATCTGTTCCGTAATCAGGGTACATTGCAATTCCGATACTCGGTGTAATAGAAAGTTCTTCATCTTTAATGAAGAATGGTTTGTTTAAAACCGTTAAAATTTGCTCAGCTATAAAAGCAGCACTTTTTTCTGAGTACATATCTGGTAATAGAATTGTAAACTCATCTCCGCCTTGGCGAGCAACGACATCCTTCGAACGCAAGCAACTGCGTAACTTTTTTGCTACTTCAATTAATAATAGATCTCCGACGTCGTGACCAAGTCTATCGTTAATTTTTTTGAATCGATCTAAATCAAGGAACATGACGGCAACATCATTTGCGCTAGTTTGAGCTGTATTTAAAATGTTCTTTAAATCTTTTTCAAACTTTCGGCGATTTGGTAATCCAGTAAGTGCATCATGAAAGGCTAAATGTTCTACTTGTTTTTGTTTTTCATATAAAGTTGTAATATCACGTGCTATGCCGAACATCCCAACAACTTCTTTGTTTATGAAAGTAGGGATGAGTGTAACGTGAAGGTAATAGTAGTAGCCTTCTTTTTCTTTTGTGCGAACTTCTAAAGTTTGTGGTCTACCTTCTTTTGTTATTTGTAAAGCTTTCTTTAGTAGATCATGGTCTTTTGAGTCAATAAAGTGTAGAAGAGAATAGCTTTCTACTTCACAATAGTAGGCAGTAAATAAGCTTTCACAAGCTGTATTAGATTGTTGGAAAATACCATCCATATTTAAAGAGAAAACGGCATCAGGATGATCTTCGAATAAAGATTTATAGCGTTGTTCACTCTTTGATAACGCAGATGCACCCTCTTCTACTTTGCCTTCTAGTTGTGTAGTCAACTGTTCATATGTATCGATTAGTGCTTGATTATCTTTCCACATGTAAAGTTGTCGTAGGAATAATAAGATGAGTGATAATACTAGACCAATTAGCATGAACTTATCATCCCAAGGTTGAATAAGAATAAAGGAAAAAGTAATGATTATACTGAAATAGGGTAATATAAAGCGCACATAATCAAATCGATAATACTTTGTTTTCGTTTCATGCTGCATTGGTTTGTCCAAAATGTATAGTATGGAAGATAAACCAATTAATAAAATTGAAGCAGTATGTACTAAATAAGAGACTTCAGAAGAAGTTTTCATCCCCATGTTTAGTTGGAACAGATGTATATATCCGTAAACGAGTATAATAGTAAAGCCGATAATTAATGAAATTCTGCTTGAAGAATATTGTTCTCTTCTATATAGGCTAATAACGGCGTAAATTACTAATGATTGTGCAATAAAGTATCCAATTAAAACCCAAGTATCTGTTGTTAACATACGAAAGCTTGAAAGATCCAAAATAAAAGTTAGAGTAAAATAAATATTCATAATAACAATAAAGATGCTATCGAATGAAAATTGAGCAAGGCCTCTAATAGAGTAATGTTTTATGAATTTGATAGCAAAGCCAGAGAAGAGCAAAATATATTGTACGATGAAAAAGGGCAAGGCCTTATATGAGAATATGACTTGGTCATATATAGAAAGTGAATGAAGGAATAAAGTTATCTCCATTGTCAATCCACATAGGCAAGTGCATAGTACTAAAACCCAAAATAGTTTGTCACCGCGCTTCATTTTTTTTATTGCCTTATATAGGCAGTAGCAAGAAAAGAGTGTAGCAAAGCAAAATAAGAAGAGAATTCCAATTTCTTTTATATTCAAGTCCTTAGGGATAAGAAATATCCAAAGGGAAAATATAATTATATACATCATGACAAAGTGTACATATTTTTTTTGATTAATCATATTATGGCTCCGTTTCAATAAAGTTGAATCGCAGGTGGAAAATGCTAATTCCAATCATAGCATATACAATAGGTTGTTTTTTACTATAAAAATTACTTTTTTTGAAAAAAATAGCTCAACATTACAATTTACCATTGTAATGTTGAGCTATTTATTCTTTTTATCCCTCTTATAGAGGATAATTCATGTATTAATTGCAGCATTGCTAAATCTTTCTGTTTACTTTCAATCATAATATCGAAATTATGGTTGATTTTTTTTGCAATGTGTAAGAAAGGCTTAATAAACTCTAAATCAATATATTCAGAGTGAGCCCTAAATTCTTTTTTTGATTTAGGGGAGGAAATGTGAACTTTAGGAGGGACATTTGTATGTGACCAAGTTTCAAAAATTGCAGGGAGTAATACTTCTAGCGGTTCTTCGCAAAGGTTTGCCATGTGATGATGATAATCAAATACGAATGGAATCTTTTCTTTTTGGCAAATCGATAAAGTTTCAGCAGTTGTATATGTTTTATCATCATTTTCAAGCGTCATTTGCTCTTTTATATGTGCAGGAAGTTTTTTTATGTTTTCATGGAAACGTCCAACCGCTTGTTCTTTATTTCCATAGGCACCACCTACATGGATGTTAATATAAGAAGAATCTGCAATTCCTATGGCATCTAATACTTTATAATGATAGGCCATATCTGTAATAGCGTTAGTTGTAATATGTGGCTTGTCGCTTGTAAATAGCGTAAATTGATTTGGATGAAAACTTACTCGTAAATTGTGTTCTTTAATTAATGCCCCAATTTTACGCCAAAGCGGTGTAAATGCCCCGATATAATCAAACTCGACTTCGGGATGTGTTGCAAGTGGGACGATGGAAGAGGATAAACGATATAACGGAATTTCATGCGCTATATTGTAATGAAGAATACGTATTGTATGCTCAAGATTTTGCCTTGTAACATCGTACAATTTATCTTCTCGTTCTTGTTTACTGAGCTTTTGAAAGCTTGTAAATGTCATCGTTTTGGCAGGAGAGCAGTCCCAGAGTGCCATTGCATGTGAAACATATCCGAACCGCATAATCATATGTGATACACCTCTTTTTACTCATTATCTTTCCTATAAGAAGAAAGAAAGTATCGTTCCTATCCATTCTTTCCCTCTATCAATAAGAGAAAGGGGGCTAACATCTTTAAAGGAAAGTAAGGACGCGTTTTCTAAATCTTTATGGAATCTGTTTTTTACTGTTTGTATAAAATGTTTATCATATAAAAGGCAGTTGATTTCATGATTAATATATAAACTTCTCATATCAAAGTTTGCAGTTCCGATATCACAAATATAATCGTCCACTATAATAACTTTAGCGTGAAAAAAACCTTGTTGAAATGCATAAATATTACACCCGGCTTGTATTAACTTTCGGCAATATGGAAATTTTGCTTCTCGAACAAGGGCGTGATCAGCTTTTTCTGGAACGAGAATCGTTATTTGAACCCCACGTTTTCGTGCTTTTAATAAAGCGTGCATAATTTTTTTTCCAGGAATGAAATATGGTGTACCGATAAAGAGTTCTTCTTTCGTATTTTCAATTAAGTGTAGAAAAGTATGTTGTAAATAGGCCCCATCGGTCGGAATAAATTGGTGTTGGATGGTACCAGGTTGCAGTTTCGGAAAATAAAGAGAAGTATCCAATAAGTTTTGGTTTGTATCATCAAACCAATCATGTAAAAATTGTTTTTGTAAATCTTGTACACCTTCGCCTGTAAGACGTAAATGATAATCGCGCCATAATCCTAATTTTTGATTATGCCCTAAATATTCTTCTCCAATATTAAATCCACCAATATAACCAATTTTTCCGTCAATAACTGTAATTTTTCTATGGTTTCTTTGATTGGCAGAAAAGAAAAGGAACGGAAATTTCACTTTATGACAAAATGAAAAAGAGACGCCGTGTTTTTGTAGGGAACGAATTGCCTCGTTTGATAAATAATGGCTTCCCAATCGATCGAGTAATAGTCTTACTTCAATTCCTTCCTGTGCCTTATCCATAAGTAACTTTAAAAATTCACGACTGATTTTATCGTTTTTTACAATGAAGAATAAAACGTGCACATGGTGCCTTGCTTGTTGTATATCAGTAAATAAAGCATCATATAAATCTTGCCCGTATGTATAAAGGTGAAAATTACTTTGACGTAAAGGAAAAGTACGAGAGCGCACACGCTTTAAATGAAGAATCCTCCCATATAAAAGGTCAATTGTGATCCAAAGAGTAACGCATATTAACAAGAGAGATAAGAAGAACATAAGTGAATTCCCTCCTTTGCCTTCTTTTCGCCTTCATTTTGCTGGCTGCCCGGAAAATCCCGATTGGCTTCACCTTATCCCATATTAAGGGGCGGTAAGCCTCCTACTTAAAAATTAGGCTTACTTAAAGGAATCAGGCGAGAGGAAACAACCCCCTACGGATTAAAGTTTCACTTTATAGTTTCACCGAAATAAACAGCTTTATTAAAAAATATGTTGTTGTATAACAAAAAACTGTTGACTGAATGCTCACTCATTATATAATGAAGATAGGGGAAAAAATTCAGAAAATTATATGTTTTTGAAGATTCTAAAAAAGAAAGAGGGCTTACAAAGAGAGGGGTAGCATAAAAATGAATAGCTTACTGATCATTAATTGGCTGGCTGCCATTGCTGTTATTGCTTATGCGGGATATTTGTTTGTGTATCTTATACGGACGAGGATGGCCTACATACAGTTAGGAAAAAAGATTGAATTTGACCGTCGTTTTAAAGAGCGTTGGGATCTCCTTAAGGTCAATGTTTTCGGTCAGAAAAAGCTGCTGAAAGATAAGAAGAGCGGCATTATTCACGTTATGTTCTTTTACGGATTTATTCTTGTCCAATTTGGAGCAATTGACTTCGTTTGGAAAGGACTCGCACCAGGATCACATCTTCCACTTGGACCACTATACCCTGCATTTACATTCTTCCAGGAAATTGTCACACTTGTTATTTTAATTGCAGTCTTTTGGGCTTTTCATAGACGTTATGTTGAGAAGCTAGTTCGTTTAAAACGTAATTTCAAATCAGGCCTTGTTCTTATCTTTATTGGTGGCTTAATGATTTCTGTGCTACTCGGTAATGGGATGGGAATTATATGGCACGGCGAGGAGCTTTCATGGAGTGAACCGATCGCTTCTGCAATCGCTTACGTTTTCTCGGGAATAAATGAAACCGCAGCCATTTCTGTGTTCTATTTCTCTTGGTGGGTGCATCTACTAATTTTGTTAACGTTTTTAGTGTATGTTCCACAATCAAAACACGCGCATTTAATTGCGGGACCAGTTAACGTTTTCTTCGGTCGTCTTTCAAATCCAGGGAAACTTGAAAAGATTGACTTTGAAGATGAAACGCAAGAAACATTTGGTGTTGGTAAAATCGAAGACTTTAGACAAAATCAGCTTATTGATTTATACGCTTGCGTAGAGTGTGGTCGCTGTACAAATATGTGCCCGGCAACAGGGACAGGGAAAATGTTATCGCCGATGGATTTAATTTTAAAACTTCGCGATCATTTAACTGATAAAGGAGCAGCAGTGACATCAAAAGCACCGTGGGTTCCAGTAGTTGCTTTTAATAATACACAAGGAAATAAGTTAGCGATGATGGCAGCTGGGAAAGGGCAACAAGAATCAGCAGCTACAACGCTTGCTTACGATCCGAGTTTAATCGGAGATGTTATTACAGAGGAAGAGATTTGGGCTTGTACAACGTGCCGTAACTGTGAAGATCAGTGTCCGGTTATGAATGAGCATGTTGACAAAATTATTGATTTACGCCGCTATCTCGTTTTAACAGAAGGAAAGATGGACGCGGAAGCGCAGCGTGCGATGACAAATATTGAGCGTCAAGGAAATCCGTGGGGACTGAACCGTAAAGAGCGTGAAACTTGGCGCCAAGGTGATGATGAAGTAACGGTTCCAACTGTAAAAGAAAAATCGAAAGCTGGCGAGGAGTTCGAATATTTATTCTGGGTAGGTTCAATGGGATCATATGATAATCGTAGTCAGAAGATTGCGATATCGTTTGCGAAGTTAATGAACGAAGCAGGCATTTCATTCGCGATACTTGGTAATAAAGAAAAGAATTCTGGAGATACACCGCGACGTCTTGGAAATGAATTTGTCTTCCAAGAGATGGCGACAAAGAATATCGAGGAATTTGAAAAAGCAGGAGTGAAGAAAATCGTTACGATTGATCCTCACGCTTATAACACATTTAAAAATGAGTATCCAGACTTTGGTTTGCAAGCAGAAGTCTATCATCATACAGAATTGTTAGCTCAGTGGGTGAAAGAAGGACGCTTAAAACCCGTTCACGCTATTGAGGAAACAGTTACGTACCATGATTCCTGTTACTTAGGAAGATACAACGAAGTATACGAAGCGCCACGCGATATTCTGAAAGCAATTCCTGGTGTGAATCTTGTAGAAATGGCACGTAACCGTGAAACCGGAATGTGCTGTGGCGCAGGTGGTGGCTTAATGTGGATGGAAGAGACAGCAGGTTCACGTATTAACGTTGCTCGTACAGAACAAGCACTAGCTGTGCAACCATCCATTATCGGTACAGGTTGTCCATATTGCTTAACGATGATTAGCGATGGGACGAAAGCGAAAGAAGTAGAAGAGAAGGTTCAAACTCTTGATGTAACAGAGATTTTAGAACGCTCTGTTATCGGACAGAAGAAAGAAGCGATGTAATTTGTAGGAATGAATACAACTTTAGAGAGAGGTGCAATCATTGCACCTCTTCTCAACGTAAGAACACCGAGCGAGCGCTCGGTCCTAAAAAAGAGATGGGGGAAATAGATATGAGTAAAACAGTTATTTTAAGCGCTGCAAGAACACCGGTTGGGAAATTTGGAGGATCTTTAAAAGACGTGAAGGCAACAGAACTTGGGGGAATTGCAATTAAAGCAGCGCTTGAGAGAGCAAATGTTTCTGCTAGTGATGTTGAGGAAGTTATATTTGGAACAGTTATTCAAGGTGGACAGGGACAAATTCCATCACGCCAAGCTGCGAGGGCTGCTGGAATCCCTTGGGAAGTACAGACGGAAACAGTGAATAAAGTTTGTGCATCAGGGCTTCGTGCGGTTACGTTAGCGGATCAAATTATTCGTACTGGCGATCAATCACTAATTGTAGCTGGCGGTATGGAGTCTATGAGTAACAGTCCTTACATTTTACGAGGTGCAAGATGGGGATACAGAATGGGTAACAACGAAATCATCGATTTAAACGTTGCTGACGGCTTGACATGCGCATTTTCAGGTATACACATGGGTGTTTATGGCGGAGAAGTTGCGAAGGAAGATGGAATCTCTCGCGAAGCGCAAGATGAATGGGCATATCGTAGCCATCAGCGTGCGGTTTCAGCGCATAAAGAAGGACGTTTTGAAGAGGAAATCGTGCCAGTAACGATTCCGCAAAGAAAAGGCGATCCTATCGTCGTTGCAAAAGATGAGGCACCGCGCGCGGATACAACGGTTGAAAAATTAGCGAAATTAAAACCTGTATTTGATAAGACGTCGGCAGTGACAGCGGGTAATGCTCCTGGACTAAATGATGGCGGTGCTGCGCTTGTATTAATGAGCGAAGACAGAGCGAAGCAAGAAGGAAGAAAGCCATTAGCGACAATTTTGGCACATACAGCAATTGCAGTGGAGTCTAAAGATTTCCCAAGAACGCCAGGTTATGCAATTAACGAATTGTTGAAAAAAACAGGCAAGACAATTGAAGATATCGATTTATTCGAGATTAATGAGGCATTTGCAGCGGTAGCAATTGCAAGTACAGAAATCGCAGGAATTGACCCAGACAAATTGAATGTAAATGGCGGCGCTGTAGCAATGGGGCATCCAATTGGAGCAAGTGGAGCGCGTATTATCGTTACACTTATCCACGCACTGAAGCAGCGCGGCGGCGGAATTGGAATTGCTTCTATTTGTAGCGGTGGCGGTCAAGGTGACGCAATTATGATTGAAGTTCGTTAATTTACGTGTAGGTGATTTTTGATTTATTAACAATTTATATTAAGGGGGAAGAAAGAATGGGTGTACAAAAAATAGTTGTAATTGGTGCAGGACAAATGGGTTCGGGAATCGCACAAGTATGTGCAATGGCAGGATATGATGTGAAGGTACAAGATTTAAAACAAGAGCAATTAGACAGAGGATTGGCTATTATTACAAAAAACTTAGCGCGCCAAGTAGAAAAAGGACGCATGAAGGAAGAAGAGAAGGAAGCGACGTTAAATCGCCTTACAGTAACGCTTGATTTAGATTGTGTGAAGGAAGCAGATCTTGTTATTGAAGCGGCTGTTGAGAAAATGGATATAAAAAAGAAAATCTTTGCGAATCTAGATGAAATTGCTCCAGATCACGCAATTTTAGCGACGAATACGTCATCTCTACCAATTACAGAAATTGCAGCGGTAACGAAACGCCCAGAAAAAGTAATCGGCATGCATTTTATGAATCCAGTTCCAGTTATGAAACTTGTTGAAATTATTCGTGGTTTAGCTACAGATGATGAGGTGTACGAAACAATTGAAGATATTACGAAAAAAATCGGAAAAGTGCCAGTTGAAGTAAATGATTTCCCTGGATTTGTATCGAACCGTATTTTATTACCGATGATTAACGAAGCGATCTATACGTTATATGAAGGTGTAGCGACTAAAGAAGCGATTGATGAAGTAATGAAACTAGGTATGAATCATCCGATGGGACCACTTACATTAGCTGATTTTATCGGTTTAGATACATGTTTATACATTATGGAAGTGTTGCATGAAGGATTAGGAGATAGTAAATATCGCCCATGTCCATTATTACGCAAGTATGTGAACGCAGGATGGTTAGGACGTAAAACAGGCCGTGGTTTCTACGTTTACGAATAAAGTCCTCCTTTTATTAAAATAGTGGTCTTACCAAATTATTAAAAAGATATATAGCAAACGGAGGCGGAGTACATGAATTTTCATTTTACTGAAGAGCAACAAATGATGAGGAAAATGGTTCGAGATTTTGCGCAGAAGGAAATAGCTCCCTTTGTTCCTAGTATGGAACAAGGGGTGTTCCCAAAAGAGATTTTGCAGAAGATGGGTGAGCTTGGACTAATGGGTATTCCAGCGCCTGCAAAATATGGCGGGGCAGAAATGGATTTTATTTCTTACATTTTAGCAATTGAGGAAATTTCAAAGGTAAGTGCAACGGTTGGTGTAATTTTAGCTGTACATACGTCAGTTGGAATGAATCCGATTTTATATTTTGGAACAGAAGAACAGAAGCAGAAATATGTTTCTAAACTTGCGACTGGTGAATATTTAGGTGCATTTGCATTAACAGAACCAAATGCAGGATCAGATGCAGGGAATTTGAAATCAAGAGCTGTAAAGAAAGGCGATCACTACATTATTAATGGATCGAAAGTATTTATTACAAATGGCGGTGAAGCAAGTACATACATTGTATTCGCTTCTACAAATCCAGAGGCAGGAAAAAGTGGGATTTCTGCATTTATAGTAGAGAAAGATACACCGGGCTTAATTATCGGCAAAGATGAGCATAAAATGGGACTTCTTGGTTCTCGCACGGTACAACTTACGTTTGAAGATATGAAAGTGCCGGGCGAGAATTTACTTGGTGAAGAAGGACAAGGATTTAAGGTGGCAATGGCGAATTTAGATGTTGGACGAATTGGAATCGGAGCGCAGGCATTAGGAATCGCGGAAGCGGCGCTAGCATGTGCGATTGATTATGCGAAAGAGCGTGAGCAATTCGGCAAGCCAATTGCGGCGCAGCAAGGAATCGGATTCAAACTTGCAGATATGGCGACTAGCGTAGAAGCAGCGCGATTACTTGTATATAGAGCGGCATCGCTAAGAGCGCAAGGATTACCATGCGGTAAAGAAGCTTCTATTGCGAAATTATTCGCTTCTAAGACGGCTGTTGAAGTTGCGATTGAAGCGGTGCAAGTATTTGGCGGTTACGGTTATACGAAAGACTATCCAGTAGAACGATTTTTCCGTGATGCGAAAATCACGCAAATATATGAAGGAACGAGTGAGATACAGAAACTTGTTATTAGTCGAGCTTTATAAAAGGACAAGGGGGAGACGGGAATGCATTTTAAACTATCAGAAGAACATGAAATGATAAGAAAAATGGTTCGGGATTTTGCTAAGAACGAAGTAGCACCGACGGCAGCTGAGCGTGATGAAGAAGAGAGATTTGATCGAGCACTATTTAATCAAATGGCAGAGCTTGGTTTAACCGGCATTCCGTGGCCTGAAGAATACGGCGGAATTGGAAGCGATTACTTAGCGTATGTAATTGCTATCGAAGAATTATCTCGTGTTTGTGCTTCAACAGGTGTAACGCTGTCTGCACACACTTCACTTGCTGGTTGGCCAATTTTTAAGTTTGGAACGGAAGAACAAAAGCAAAAGTTTTTACGACCGATGGCAGAAGGAACGAAAATTGGCGCATACGGTTTAACGGAGCCAAGTTCTGGTTCAGATGCTGGCGGAATGAGGACAACTGCGAAACGAGATGGAGACCATTACATTTTAAATGGATCGAAAATCTTTATTACAAATGGTGGTATTGCTGATATTTATGTTGTTTTTGCGTTAACTGATCCCGAATCGAAGCAGCGTGGTACGAGCGCGTTTATTGTGGAAAGTGATACACCAGGATTTTCAGTTGGGAAGAAGGAAAGCAAGTTAGGGATTCGCTCTTCACCAACAACTGAAATTATGTTCGAAGATTGCCGTATTCCTGTAGAGAACTTACTCGGGGAAGAGGGCCAAGGATTTAAAGTTGCGATGCAAACATTAGATGGCGGCCGTAACGGTATTGCCGCGCAAGCAGTCGGTATTGCGCAAGGGGCTTTAGATGCTTCTGTAGAATATGCAAGAGAGCGTCATCAGTTTGGGAAACCAATTGCGGCGCAGCAAGGAATTGGCTTTAAACTTGCAGATATGGCAACGGATGTGGAGGCGGCGCGTCTTCTAACATACCAAGCGGCTTGGCTTGAATCGGAAGGGCTTCCGTATGGGAAAGAGTCAGCGATGTCAAAAGTATTTGCAGGCGATACAGCGATGAAGGTGACGACTGAAGCGGTACAAGTATTTGGTGGTTACGGTTATACGAAAGATTATCCAGTAGAGCGTTATATGCGCGATGCAAAGATCACACAAATATATGAGGGAACACAAGAGATTCAAAGGCTTGTAATTTCTCGTATGTTAACGAAGTAGGAATGAAAGCGTAGGTATTTTCCTACGCTTTTTCCTTCCAAAAAATAATAGAGAGAGGTGAAGGGGATGGTTAAACATAATGTACATGCGTCCGTGAAAGATGAAAAATTAGTTGCGTTAAGACGTGAACAAATGATTAAAGGTGCGGTGCAATTGTTTAAGCAAAAAGGGTTCCCACGTACAACAACGAGAGAGATTGCGAAGGCGGCTGGGTTTAGTATTGGAACACTTTATGAGTACATTCGTACAAAAGATGATGTTTTATATTTAGTTTGTGATAGTATTTATGAACATGTAAAAGAAAGATTAGAGGAAGTAGTGTGTACAGAGAAGGGAAGTATAGAAAGCTTAAAGATAGCGATAACGAATTATTTTAAAGTGATGGATGAATTGCAAGAAGAAGTATTAATTATGTATCAAGAGGTACGTTTTTTACCGAAAGAATCACTCCCATATGTATTAGAAAAAGAGTTTCAAATGGTCGGGATGTTTGAGAATATTTTAGAGCAGTGTACAGAAAATGGGACATTTACATTAAATAAAAAAGAGATACAGCTTCTTGCACATAACATTTTCATACAAGGACAAATGTGGGGGTTTAGACGTTGGGCCCTGCAAAAACTGTATACGCTTGAAGAATATACAGAAATGCAAATTAGGTATGTACTGCAAGGAGCGCATATGTTTCCGAAATAAGGAATAGACAAATTATAATTTTATTACCATATTAAAGTTTCCCGTTTTTTTTGTAGCATATTTGTGCGACTTTTGTTTATAATGAATAGTATGGATTTTTTTAAGCAGACCGTTATATATAAGGTTATATTTGAAGAAAGGAAGTGCCGCATAAGTGAATTTTAAGCAATATTCACCAGAAGAGCTAAAAGAATGTTCAATGATTGAAGTTGTACATAGCGTTTTAGGGGATAAAAGACAAGCAACGACATTCAACGAGTTGGTTCGAGAAATCGCTCAAGTGCTGGGACTATCTCAAGAGCAAGTTAATGCGAAACTCGCACAATTTTATACAGATTTAAACATCGATGGACGTTTCATTAATTTAGGAGAAAATCGTTGGGGACTACGTAGCTGGTACCCATATGAGCAAATTGATGAAGAAATCTTACCTCAGCCAAAACCGAAGAAGAAACGTAAAGTTGAAGAGGACGGTTTTGACGACTACATCGAAGAAGATGAAGACTTCGAAGATGCAGACGCAAATGAAGAAGAGGTAGAAGATTTGGACAAGGTTCTTGAAGAAGAAGACGGAGATGACGATGATCTTGATGATTTAGATGAAGATGATGAAGATGACTTCGCCGAAGAAGAACTTGAGTACGATGAAACTGAAGAAGAAGAAGAGGAAGAACTGTAGTTCTTGACTTTTCATTATCGTCCATGTAGAATCATTTTTGGGCTCTTTAAAAAAGGACGATAATACTTTTAAAGTGTAAATATAAAAGAAAATTGCTCCCTACTTATTACTTTATGTGATGAGGGGAGCAATTTTCTTTTTTGTTTTTTGTTTAGAAAATAAAAAGAGTCTAACAATAAGATGGATACAGTGTTATCTACATACGTTGCGCTTTGCAACGGTGATTATATAACAGCAAAATAGGAGGGAGCTTTTTCATGACTAAGTATATTTTTGTAACAGGCGGTGTAGTATCGTCTTTAGGAAAAGGTATTACAGCAGCATCTCTTGGAAGACTTTTAAAAAATCGTGGTTTAAACGTAACTATTCAAAAGTTTGATCCATACATTAACGTAGACCCAGGGACTATGAGCCCATACCAACACGGTGAGGTATTCGTAACAGATGATGGTGCAGAAACTGATTTAGACCTTGGTCACTATGAACGTTTCATCGACATCAACTTAAACAAATACAGCAACGTAACAACAGGTAAAATTTACTCTTCAGTTCTTCAAAAAGAGCGTCGTGGTGAATACCTAGGAGGAACAGTTCAAGTTATTCCTCACATTACTAACGAAATTAAAGAGCGTGTATACCGTTCTGGTCGCGAAACAAACGCGGACGTTGTTATTACAGAAATTGGTGGAACTGTTGGTGACATCGAGTCTCTACCATTCTTAGAAGCAATCCGTCAAATTAAGAGCGACATTGGTCGTGACAATGTAATGTACATTCACTGTACGTTAATCCCGTACTTAAAAGCAGCGGGTGAAATGAAAACAAAACCAACGCAACATAGCGTTAAAGAGCTTCGCAGCTTAGGTATTCAACCAAATATTATCGTTGTTCGTACAGAATTGCCTGTTTCTCAAGATATGAAAGACAAGCTTGCATTATTCTGTGACATTGATACAAAAGCAGTTATCGAAGCACGCGATGCAGATACTTTATATGCGGTTCCATTATCTCTTCAAGAGCAAAATATGGACCAAATCGTTTGCGATCACTTGAAATTAGACAATCCAGCTGCAGATATGACAGAGTGGACTGCGCTAGTTAATAAAGTACGTAACCTTTCTAAGAAAACAAAAATCGCTCTTGTTGGTAAATACGTAGAGCTTCAAGATGCATACATTTCTGTTGTAGAAGCACTTCGTCATGCGGGTTATTCATTCGACACAGATGTAGAAGTGAAATGGGTAAACGCTGAGCACGTAACACCAGAGAACGTACAAGAATTAGTTGGTGACACAGATGGTATCCTTGTACCTGGTGGATTCGGCGATCGTGGTGTAGAAGGTAAAATCGTTGCAATTCAATATGCTCGTGAAAACAAAGTTCCATTCTTAGGAATTTGCCTAGGTATGCAACTTGCATCAATCGAATTCGCACGTAACGTATTAGGATTAGAAGGAGCTAACTCTTCTGAAATTAATCCTGACACACCTTATGCAATCATTGACTTATTACCAGAACAAAAAGATGTAGAAGACTTAGGTGGCACACTTCGTCTTGGTCTATACCCATGTAAGCTTGCTGAAGAAACAAATGCTTACAATGCTTACAACGAGCCGGTTGTATATGAGCGTCATCGTCATCGTTATGAGTTCAACAATCAATTCCGTCCGGATATGGAAAAAGCAGGATTTGTATTCTCTGGTACAAGCCCAGACGGTCGTCTAGTTGAAATCATTGAATTAAAAGACCACCCTTGGTTCGTGGCAGCACAGTTCCATCCAGAACTTGTATCTCGTCCAAACCGTCCACAACCATTGTTCCATGACTTCGTAAGTGCTTCTATTACGAATAAAGAGAGCAAGTAAAAAAAAAGCGCCTGAAATAGGGCGCTTTTTTTAATATTCATTTAACATTTCATCGATTGTAAATTTGATCCCATGATATGCAAATAAAGCTATCATTAAACTTGGGAATCCGTAGCGATTGCCTTCATCGTCTGGAATAAGGCCTTTTAACAGCTTAGTATCAATATGTACATCTGTATATTGTTCTAGTGATTCAGTACCTTCTTGAATAGCAGAGATGCCGACAATAGAGTGTCCATCAGCTTGAAGTTTTTTTGCCATTGCTACAACTTCTTCATCTGTTGAAAAACGGCTAATAAGAAGTACACGGTCTGCAGAAGTTACTTCTACTTCTTTACCATTTTTAAATAATCGTTTTGCTTGCTTCATTGGCTCAGCACCGAATAATGCTTCAGCAACAACGCCCTCCATTTCATTTGTACCATGTAAATAAATGAAACCGTCGCCAACTAATGCTTGAGCAAGTAGACGGGCGCTATCTTCTATATTCATTTCTTCTTTTTGAGAAACTCTGGAGAAATAACCACTTAATTGAGTTGAAAAAATTTTTAACATAATGTTACTCCCTTTCGTACGTGTTTACCGGCTTTCATTATAGTTTATTTTTTTAGAAAGGTGAAATCGAAGGGTAGCATAACAAAATAGGAAACGGTAAAATAAGAAAGAATAGGAAGGGATTTGCCAAAGAATAGCGAAAATTAATCGTTAAGATATAAGAAGCTTTAAATCTTGTATTTACACAGAAAGGTTGGGAGTTATGGAAGGTAAAATTTTAATCGTTGATGATCAATATGGCATTCGTGTGTTATTACATGAAGTGTTCCAAAAAGAAGGTTATCAGACATTCCAAGCAGCGAATGGATTTCAAGCTTTAGATATCGTGAAAAAAGATAATCCAGATTTAGTAGTGTTAGATATGAAAATTCCAGGTATGGATGGTATAGAGATTTTAAAACATGTAAAGGAAATTGATGAGAGTATTAAAGTAATTTTAATGACTGCTTATGGAGAGCTTGATATGATCCAAGAAGCGAAAGATTTAGGAGCTTTAATGCACTTTGCTAAACCGTTTGATATTGATGAGATTCGTCAAGCGGTGAGAGAACAGCTTGCTGTAGAGGCGTAAAAAATGAATTTTTTATAAAAAATATGGAAAAAAGCGTTTACATGGACTATTGAGCAGGTGAATACGGTTGAGTTTTTGAGTACAAGTTGTTATCCTATTGAGTGTAGAAAAAAGTCCGGTATGTAAATATACATATTTTACCTTATTCTGGTCATACTACCAGCGATAAGAACTTATCGGATACAAAAAACGTTTTTTAGGAGGATTCACCATGCCTTTAGTTTCTATGAAAGAAATGCTAAACACAGCACTAGAAGGAAAATACGCAGTTGGTCAATTCAACATGAACAACTTAGAGTGGACTCAAGCTATCTTAGCTGCTGCGGAAGAAGAAAAGTCTCCTGTAATCCTAGGTGTATCTGAGGGTGCAGCTCGTCATATGACTGGTTTCAAAACAGTTGTAGCTATGGTTAAAGCTTTAATCGAAGAAATGAACATCACTGTTCCTGTAGCGATTCACCTTGACCATGGTTCAAGCTTCGAAAAATGTAAAGAAGCAATCGATGCAGGTTTCACATCTGTAATGATCGACGCTTCTCACCACCCATTCGAAGAAAACGTTGAAACTACTAAAAAAGTAGTAGAATACGCACACGCTCGTAACGTATCTGTTGAAGCTGAGCTTGGAACAGTTGGCGGACAAGAAGACGACATCATCGCTGAAGGCGTAATTTACGCTGATCCAGCAGAGTGTAAGCACCTTGTTGAAGCAACAGGTATCGATTGCCTAGCTCCAGCTTTAGGTTCTGTACACGGTCCTTACAAAGGTGAGCCTAACTTAGGATTCGCTGAAATGGAACAAGTTCGTGACTTCACTGGCGTACCTTTAGTATTACACGGTGGTACTGGTATCCCAACTGCTGATATCGTAAAAGCTATTTCTTTAGGTACTTCAAAAATTAACGTAAACACTGAGAACCAAATTGAGTTTACAAAAGCTGTTCGTGAAGCATTAAGCAAAGACCAAGAAGTTTACGATCCTCGTAAATATATTGGACCTGGCCGCGACGCTATTAAAGCAACTGTTGCTGGTAAAATGCGTGAATTCGGTTCTAACGGTAAAGCGTAAGAATAAAATTCCGTTTTGGAAACCGTCTAGTCTTTTAGACGGTTTCCTTTCGTTGTATAATGAAAGCGTGAACAAGTCTAAAGATTTTTATCATTTTGTTTTTGAAATAGAAAATAATGTGCATAGTCCTATTAATAAATGTGATAATGTATCTAAATTGATAAAGTAAATTCGATGAATAGTTAATCTTTATCTATTCGTACTACGGGAGAAATGAAGATAATGGTTTCCTATTTATTGAGTTTTAGGGTGGAAAGAGTGATTGAGATTCTTAAGGGGAGCTTTCTATAAAAATATAGAAAGTAAATACATTCACAAGAAGGGAGCTCAATATGGAAAAATTGCTAATTGAAGGCGGAAGAGCTTTAAATGGAACAATTCGAGTGAGTGGTGCAAAGAACAGCGCCGTTGCACTAATTCCAGCGACAATTTTAGCAGATACTCCAGTAACTATTGGTGGTGTCCCTAATATTTCGGACGTGAAAATGTTAGGAGACTTGCTAGAGGAAATTGGGGGAAGAGTAACTTATGGACAGGAGGAAGAGATGGTAGTCGATCCTTCTAACATGGTTGCAATGCCTTTACCGAATGGAAAAGTGAAAAAATTGCGTGCTTCTTATTATTTAATGGGTGCGATGCTTGGCCGTTTTAAAAAAGCTGTTATTGGGCTTCCAGGTGGATGTCATTTAGGACCGAGGCCGATTGATCAGCATATTAAAGGGTTTGAAGCGTTAGGTGCACATGTTACGAATGAACAGGGTGCGATTTATTTAAGAGCAGATGAATTGCGCGGTGCACGTATTTATTTAGATGTTGTTAGTGTAGGAGCTACGATTAATATTATGCTAGCAGCTGTGCGAGCGAAAGGTAGAACTGTTATTGAAAACGCAGCGAAAGAACCAGAGATTATTGATGTAGCTACATTGTTAACAAGCATGGGTGCACGCATTAAAGGTGCTGGCACAGATGTAATCCGAATTGATGGTGTGGATTCACTGCACGGTTGTCACCATACGATCATTCCGGATCGTATTGAAGCGGGTACGTATATGATTTTAGGAGCTGCATCAGGAGGAGAAGTAACGGTTGATAATGTGATTCCTCAGCATTTAGAGTCAGTTACAGCGAAGTTAAGAGAAGCTGGTGTCCAAGTTGAAACGAACGATGACCAAATTACAGTGAACGGTAATAGAAGGTTAAAAGTAGTTGATATAAAAACGCTTGTATATCCAGGATTCCCAACAGATTTACAACAACCATTTACGACGCTTTTAACAAAGGCGCACGGAACGGGTGTTGTAACGGATACGATTTACGGCGCACGCTTTAAACACATCGATGAATTACGTCGTATGAATGCACAAATTAAAGTGGAAGGTCGTTCGGCAATTGTAACTGGTCCTGTTTTATTGCAAGGTGCAAAAGTGAAAGCGAGTGATTTGCGAGCTGGAGCGGCTCTTGTTATTGCAGGGTTAATGGCGGATGGAATTACAGAAGTAAC
Source organism: Bacillus sp. DE0042 (assembly GCF_007680225.1). Classification (NCBI taxonomy): domain Bacteria; kingdom Bacillati; phylum Bacillota; class Bacilli; order Caryophanales; family Bacillaceae; genus Bacillus; species Bacillus sp. DE0042. The sequence goes on from NZ_VEJP01000006.1 coordinate 27,801, forward strand.
CGGACTTGAGCATATTGATCGAGGTTATGAAAATATAGTAGACAAGCTTAAAGGTCTTGGCGCAAACATTTGGCGAGAACAAATGACAAGCCAAGAAATTGAAGAGATGAAGAACGCATAAGTGATACTTCCGCAAGGGGGAAGCGAAGCATCACTACTTGCGGAAGTATACTTTGTAGAGAAACACGGTTCACAAAATACGGCAGAAATATAAAGGCTTAAAGGAGAGGGATTATCGTGGAAAGAAGTTTATCTATGGAGTTAGTACGTGTAACAGAGGCTGCAGCATTATCATCAGCGCGTTGGATGGGGCGCGGGAAAAAGGATGAGGCAGACGGTGCAGCAACATCAGCTATGCGTGATGTATTTGATACAATCCCGATGAAAGGTACAGTTGTAATTGGTGAAGGTGAGATGGACGAAGCACCAATGCTGTATATCGGAGAGAAATTAGGTACAGGATATGGACCACGTGTAGACGTTGCAGTTGATCCTTTAGAAGGGACAAACATCGTAGCAGCTGGTGGATGGAATGCTCTTGCTGTTATTGCAATTGCAGATCATGGTAATTTGTTACATGCTCCTGACATGTACATGGATAAAATCGCGGTTGGCCCAGAAGCGGTTGGGGCGGTCGATATTGATGCGCCTATTATCGATAACTTACGTGCGGTTGCGAAAGCGAAAAATAAAGATATTGAAGATGTTGTAGCGACAGTTTTAAACCGTCCACGTCATCAAGCGATTATCGAAGAAATTCGTAAAGCTGGTGCTCGTATTAAATTAATTAACGATGGAGATGTAGCTGGAGCAATTAACACTGCATTCGATCGCACAGGTGTAGATATTTTATTCGGCTCTGGTGGAGCACCTGAGGGTGTATTAGCAGCAGTTGCATTAAAATGTTTAGGTGGAGAAATCCACGGAAAGCTTCTGCCTCAAAATGAAGCTGAATTAGCTCGTTGTAAAAAAATGGGTATTGAAGATATAAATCGTATCCTTCGCATGGAAGACTTAGTAAAAGGTGACGATGCAATCTTTGCGGCAACAGGCGTAACAGACGGAGAACTATTACGCGGCGTTCAATTTAAAGGTAGCGTAGGAACAACACAATCCCTTGTTATGCGTGCAAAATCAGGCACAGTACGCTTCGTAGACGGACGTCATAGCTTGAATAAAAAACCAAACTTGGTTATTAAATAAAAAGTGGAAGCGGCTCGTTCAGAATCGCAGGGCATTGTAGCTCCTGACCATTCTAGCTACTGGAACTAGGTTAAATAAAAGCGAAGACAAATTTTCTTGTCTTCGCTTCTTGTATTTGTGTTTCAACGTATTGATTAAAACTAGATAAAAGGGTTACAATAGTGAATATTACCCTACTTGAACTTATTGCCTTTCATTATTAATTATTTGCCTTCCGTATTTTTTCCCTTTACCCATGTGAAAAGAGAATAACGTTAAAGTGTGGTGTCTGAATGAATTTGTCAATTGCAGCATTAGAAAACATGAAATTAAAAGAGTTATACGAGCTTGCGAAAGAATTTAAGATTTCGTATTATAGCAAATTAACGAAAAAAGAGTTAATCTTCGCTATCCTAAAAGCTCGAGCAGAAAAAGAAGGTTTCTTCTTCATGGAAGGCGTATTAGAAATTATTCAATCAGAAGGATTTGGATTCCTACGTCCTATCAACTATTCTCCAAGCTCAGAAGATATTTATATCTCAGCTTCGCAAATTCGTCGTTTCGATTTACGTAATGGAGACAAGGTTTCTGGTAAAGTACGACCTCCGAAAGAAAATGAACGCTATTTTGGATTATTACAAGTTGAAGCTGTAAACGGAGATGATCCAGAGTCAGCAAAAGAGCGTGTGCATTTCCCTGCATTAACACCATTATACCCAGATCGCCAAATGAAATTGGAAACGGAACCGAAAAAGTTACCGACACGCATCATGGATTTAATCGCACCAGTTGGATTTGGACAACGTGGTTTAATTGTCGCGCCTCCAAAGGCTGGTAAAACAAGTCTATTAAAAGAAATCGCACACAGTGTTACAACAAATCACCCGGAAGCTGAATTAATTGTACTTTTAATTGATGAGCGTCCAGAGGAAGTAACAGACATCGAACGTTCTGTTAAAGGAGATGTTGTAAGCTCTACTTTTGATGAAGTGCCAGAAAATCATATTAAAGTAGCGGAACTTGTGTTAGAACGTGCAATGCGTCTTGTAGAGCACAAAAAAGATGTTATCATTTTAATGGATAGTATTACCCGTTTAGCGCGAGCTTACAACCTTGTTATTCCGCCAAGTGGTAGAACATTATCGGGTGGTATCGACCCAGCTGCCTTCCATAGACCGAAGCGTTTCTTTGGAGCTGCACGTAATATTGAAGAAGGCGGTAGCTTAACGATTTTAGCAACAGCGCTTGTTGATACAGGATCTCGTATGGACGATGTAATTTACGAAGAATTTAAAGGAACTGGAAATATGGAACTTCACTTAGATCGTTCATTAGCTGAGCGTCGTATCTTCCCGGCAATTGATATTCGCCGTTCTGGTACACGTAAAGAAGATCTATTAATTCCGAAAGAGCATTTAGACAAGCTATGGGGTATTCGTAAAACAATGCGTGATACACCAGACTTTGTCGAAGGTTTCTTACGTAAACTTCGTCAAACAAAGACAAATGAAGAGTTTTTACAAAACATTGTTGCAGACTCAAAAAGATATGTAACAACTAAGTAAAGGGAAACGATTGGGACTCGCTTATTTTGTGGTAAGCGAGTTTTTTATGTTTTTTAAGGGAATATTAGAGAGAGTAATATATGGGAAAAATTTTATTTTTTGAGATGAAAATTATATTTGGGTCGAGAGTTTGAAGTGTCCTGGATTCTAAACGAGCCGCTTGCGCTTTTAATTATATCCAACTCCAGCGGCTAGAATGGTCGGTGGCTTCACTTCTTCCTACGAGGCAAAAAGCGCCTCTACGTCAGAAGCTCCATCCCCCTCCCGTTCTGAGCGAGCCGCTTGCGCTTTTTACTCAATCCAGCTCCAGCGGCTAGAATCTCCGGCCATTTCGCTCTCTCGGTCGAAGCAAAAAGCGCTTCTTGGTCGAGAGCTCCAATGTCCTGCGATTCTGAACGAGCCGCTTGCGCTTTTAAATTTTAAAAAGACAAAAACAGGTAGTTGCAAAATAGAGTTAGCCTTGTTATAATTTCATCATATGTGTTTCATCAATATAGTTGTGTAAGCAGCTGAAGATGAAAAACTCTGTTTCGAAAATGATTCAGGGCGGAAGGAGATGAAAAGAATGAAAGCAGGAATCCATCCAAATTACAATAAAGTTGTATTTATGGACACGAACACAGGCTTCAAATTCTTAAGCGGGTCTACTAAAGGCTCTAGCGAAACTGTTGAGTGGGAAGATGGTAACACTTATCCATTACTAAAAATTGAGATCAGTTCTGATTCTCACCCATTCTACACTGGACGTCAGAAGTTTGCTACTGCAGACGGACGTGTTGACCGCTTCAATAAGAAATACGGTATCAAGTAATAAAGAACATAAAACAGGCAAGTGTATGTATTCGCTTGTCTGTTTTTTTTGCAAAAATATTAAACCTTTACCCTACTTTGGATTAGGAAAGTAGATGAAAGGAGAGCTCAATGTACTTAATGAATCAAAATGGTTGGATTGAAGTGATTTGCGGGAGTATGTTTTCTGGAAAATCAGAAGAGCTCATCCGCCGTATACGCCGTACGCAATTTGCGAAACAACATGCAATTGTATTTAAACCATGTATTGATAATCGTTATAGTGAAGAAGATGTTGTATCACATAATGGATTAAAGGTTAAAGCAGTTCCTGTTTCAGCTTCAAAAGATATATTTAACCATGTAACAGAAGAAATGGATGTTATTGCAATCGATGAGGTACAATTTTTTGATGGGGACATTGTGGAAGTGGTGCAAGTATTGGCAAATCGTGGCTATCGTGTCATTGTAGCTGGATTAGACCAAGATTTCCGTGGTCTACCATTTGGACAAGTTCCTCAGCTGATGGCGATTGCTGAACATGTAACTAAGTTGCAGGCAGTTTGTTCTGCATGCGGATCTCCTGCAAGTCGTACGCAACGTTTAATCGATGGAGAACCAGCGGCATTTGATGATCCAATTATTTTAGTTGGGGCTTCGGAATCGTATGAACCACGTTGTCGTCATTGTCATGCAGTACCTACAAAACAAAGATAAATGAAACTCGCTATGTAGAGCGGGTTTTTTTCGAAAATAAATGAAGATTGGTGGCCGGCTCTTCGTACAGCTAAGAACTTTAGCAGTCAGAGCTGACCAAGCCGCTTGCGCTTTTAAATATTATCTAGCTCCAGCGGCTAGAATGGTCGGTGGTTTCGCTTCTTCCTGCGAGGCAAAGAGCGCCTTTCTGTCAGAAGCTCCAACCTCCTCCCATTCTGAGCAAGCCGCTTACGCTTTTAAATATTATCTAGCTTCAGCGGCTAGAATCTCCGGCCATTTCACTCTCTTGCTCGAAGCAAAGAGCGCTTCAAGGTCGAGAGTTCCAATGTCCTGCGATTCTGAGCGAGCCGCTTACGCTTTTAAATATAATTTGCGTTTTTTTGATTAAGTACCATATACTATTTGTATTAGATACTAGGATGTAGAGGTGAATGGTGTGTTAGATCGTTTGCAAGCTGTAGAAGATCGTTATGAGAAGTTAAATGAATTGTTAAGTGACCCAGAGGTTATTAGCGATACGAATAAGCTTCGTGAGTATTCAAAGGAACAATCTGATATGCAGGAAACGGTAGAGGTGTACCGTGAGTATAAAGATGTTCGTGAGCAATTAAGAGATGCAAAAGCAATGTTAGAAGATAAGTTAGACGCTGATATGCGTGACATGGTAAAAGAAGAGGTTTCTGAATTAGAAGGACAAGATAAAGAATTGTCAGAGCGTCTGAAAATTTTACTTGTGCCAAAAGACCCTAATGATGATAAAAACGTTATCGTTGAGGTTCGTGGTGCTGCTGGTGGTGACGAGGCGGCTTTATTTGCTGGTGATTTATATCGTATGTATAGCCGTTATGCTGAGGTACAAGGTTGGAAAACTGAAATTATCGAAGCGAGCTATACAGAGTTAGGTGGATATAAAGAGATTATCTTTATGATTAACGGTAAAGGTGCTTTCGCGAAGCTAAAATTCGAGAATGGTGCTCACCGTGTACAACGTGTTCCTGAAACGGAATCTGGTGGACGTATTCATACATCTACAGCAACTGTAGCTGTATTACCAGAGGCAGAAGAAGTAGAAATTAGTATTCATGAAAAAGATGTTCGTGTTGATACGTTTGCTTCTAGTGGTCCTGGTGGACAAAGTGTTAATACAACGATGTCAGCAGTACGTTTAACGCATTTACCGACTGGTGTAGTTGTATCGTGTCAGGATGAGAAATCACAAATCAAGAATAAAGAAAAAGCGATGAAAGTATTACGCGCACGTGTTTATGATAAGTTTAGACAAGAAGCGCAAGCTGAGTATGATCAAAACCGTAAACAAGCTGTTGGTACGGGTGATCGTTCAGAGCGTATTCGTACGTATAATTTCCCGCAAAACCGTGTTACAGACCATCGAATCGGTTTAACGATTCAAAAGCTAGATCAAATCTTACAAGGTAAGTTAGATGATTTCATCAATGCCTTAGTGATGGAAGATCAGGCTCAAAAGATGGAGGCAGCTGAGTAATGCGTGTCTATGAAGCCCTGAAATGGGCTTCTTCTTTTTTACAGGAAAATGGACGAGATGAAAATGCGGGAGAATTTGTCCTTTGTCATGTATTAAAGACGAACAGAACCGGAATGCTCATGAATATGCGTGAAGAAATAACTGTGGAACAAGAAACAAGTTTTACGGAGTTTATTCACAAGCATGTAGAAGGTATTCCTATTCAATATATGATTGGTTATGAAATGTTTTATGGACGGTCGTTCTTTGTGAATGAAGAAGTATTAATACCAAGACCGGAAACAGAAGAGCTTATAGTGGGAGTGTTAGAAAGAATCGAGCGTCATTTCGGTGATGAGAAACTGCATGTGGCGGACATCGGTACAGGTAGTGGAGCGATTTCTATTACGCTTGCTTTAGAAAATAAAAATCTTCATGTGTATACGGTAGATATTGCACAAGAGTCGATTGAAGTTGCAAAAGAAAATGCAAAAACTTTGGGCGCTGAAGTAACATTCTATCATGGTGATTTATTGTCACCATTTTATAAAACAGGTCAAAAGTTAGATGTTGTTGTTTCAAACCCCCCATATATACCGGAAGAGGATTGGCGTGGCCTTTCTCCTGTGGTGAAAGAGCATGAGCCAAAGAGAGCACTTGTTGGCGGTGAAGACGGATTAGATTTCTATCGCCGTTTTATGGAAGAGTTGCCGAATGTGTTGCAGAAGAAAGCAATTGTGGCATTTGAAATTGGAGTAGGGCAAGGTGAGGATGTAAAAGGGTTGTTACAACAAGCTTTTCCACATGCTCATGTTGAGGTTGTTTTTGATATTAATGGAAAAGATCGTATGGTATTTGCAGAGATGGAGTAAGGTTCACACCTTACTCTATTTTTTTGTGGAAAAATTTATATAGATTTTGAATTTAATAGTTTAGAAAGATGAAAGTCTGTCCACACTGTTTGTAGAAGGGACGGTGGAGGAAATGAAAAAACAAGTTATTGCTTATCTTCTTCTATTATTAATTGGTGCACAGTTGCTTGTGCAGTTTGGATATATGAAAGCTGATGCGAAAGGGCCTTCAGTTATTCCGAAAGAGGCCGTTCGATTACGAATTTTAGCAAATAGTGATTCAGATAAAGATCAGGCGTTAAAGCGCAAAGTGCGTGATGAAGTAAAAGCACAAATTGATGGATGGGTAGCGGATTTAACTTCTTTTGAAGAGGCACGTAAAGTCATTCAAAGTCATATTCCAGAAATCGAAAAAACAGTGGCAAATACGTTGAAAAAGGAAGGAAGTAAAGATTCATTTCAAGTGAAATTTAGTAAGAATGTAAAGTTTCCTACAAAGGTATATGGGAATTTTATTTATCCAGCAGGGGAATATGAGGCGGTATTGATTACAATTGGGGAAGGTGAAGGGGCAAACTGGTGGTGTGTATTATTTCCACCGATGTGTTTCTTAGATTTTTCAAGTGGTACAGCTGTAAGGAAGGAAGAACATGTTGTGAAGGCTGAATCTCCTGAAGAGGGGGAAGTTAAGGAGCAAGATGAGGAAGTAGTGGATGTACCAGAGAAGAAAGAGGGTAAAGTGAAAGAAACGAAAGTTGTAAAGCAGGAAGTCGCAAAAAAAGTAACAGCTTCTGAAAAGAAAATAGTAAAAAATGAAACGAAAGTAGAAGAACAACCTGTAAGTAAAGAAGAAACAAAAACTGTGGACAAAGTGGGGAAACCTGTGGAACAAAAGCAAGAAAAACAAAATGAGTATGTAAAAGTAGAGGAGGAAGAAGAAAAGCCAGAAGTTAAGTTATTTATTGTAGAAGCTTTTACATCTTTATTCTCTAAATAGTACTATTAGTAGGTACCTTCTCATATATAAAAAAGAGGAGGGATTTACTATGAAGAAAGTATATTTTGCTACGAAAGCAGATGTGGAAAGATTGCATTCTTTTTTCGGACAAGCTAATAAAAAAGATGATAAAATAAATGAGTTGTACGCGCAATTTATGATTTTGGAAGAGGCGGAAGAAATACGGGCTGTTATCGGATATGAACAAAGTGAAGAACACGCACTGATTCGTTCTTGTTTATTCACACCTAATGTGGATAAACAGACTTTCTTATATTTTTTTGAAATGTTTTTGCAGTATATGAAAGAAAAAAATATTCGACAATTGTACTTACTAACAAATCATCCACAATCTATAACAATCTTTCAGTTTTTTGACTTTGTTACTATAGAGAAAGAAAACGTACCAGAGGGAATTCGACAGTTAGAACATTTTTGTAAAAATATAAAAGAGCCAAATGCAATAATACTAAATTGTCAGCTATTCACAAAGTTATCCACGGATTAATTAGGTTTATCCACATTTTGTGGATAAACCTTGTTTGTCTTTTGGATAAATCTCATAGTAAACTAAAAATAGACAAGTATTTCAGGGTAGAAAAGGACGTGGGAAAAAATGCATACAAATATGTGGGTTGTGGATAATGTTGTGGAAAGAAAAAAATATTATCCACAGTTACAAGAAGCAGCAAAATTATTAAGGGAAAACGAGGCGATTGCCTTCCCTACAGAAACGGTATATGGACTAGGCGCAAACGCGATGAATGATGAAGCAATCGCGAAAATTTTTGAAGCGAAAGGAAGACCGAGTGATAATCCACTTATTGTCCACATCGGTACAAAATCACAGTTAGATGGGATTGTGAAAGAAATCCCGCCAGTTGCAGAGAAGTTAATGGAGCATTTTTGGCCAGGCCCGTTAACAATTATTTTACCTAGAAAAGAAGGCATTTCAGAGAAGGTGACGGCAGGACTTAATACGGTTGGAGTAAGAATGCCTGATCATCCAGTAGCGCTTGCTCTTATTGAAGAGGCAAATGTACCTGTTGCAGCACCGAGTGCGAATCGTTCTGGGCGCCCAAGTCCGACACTAGCTTCTCACGTATATGAAGATTTAAATGAGAAAATTGCAGGTATTGTAGATGGTGGTGCAACAGGAGTAGGTGTTGAATCGACTGTAATTGATTGTACGAGCGCTGTTCCAACGATATTACGCCCAGGTGGGATTACGAAAGAACAATTGGAAGCGGTAATCGGTACTGTTTCTTTAGATCCGGCTTTAAAGGACGAGAAGGAAAAACCGAAATCACCTGGAATGAAATATACACATTATGCACCGAAAGCGCCACTGAGTATTGTGGAAGGTTCACGTGAATTTATTCAACGCCTTGTGGATGAGAAGAAAGAAGAAGGGTTCAAAGTAGGTGTATTAACGACAGAAGAGTATCAGCATGTATATAGTGCGGATGTTGTATTATCTTGTGGTGTTCGAAGTGATTTAGCTAGCGTTGCGACTAAATTATATGATGTGCTTAGAACGTTTGATGCAAGTGAAGTGGATGTTATTTTTAGTGAATCATTCCCGAATGAAGGAATAGGGAATGCCATTATGAATCGCTTAACGAAGGCGGCAGGACATCAGGTTATTACTGAATCATAAGGTACGATTAGCAAACCGAATATTTCTCCTCGGATAAGCATATTTTGAAGTAGCACGTCCGAGGAGGGACATGAATGACGTTTGAACAGCTAATACCTTTAACAATTATGGCATTCGCCCTAGGGATGGATGCGTTCTCGGTGAGCCTTGGTATGGGAATGATGACCTTAAAAGTAAGACAAATCCTGTATATCGGTATGACGATAGGGATATTTCATATTATCATGCCATTTATAGGGATGGTATTAGGTCGTTTTTTATCAGAGCAGTATGGAGATGTTGCACATTTTGCAGGTGCTATTTTATTAATTGGACTAGGATTTTATATTGTATATTCATCTATTTTGGAGAATGAAGAGACTAGAACGGCCCCTATTGGAATTAGTTTATTCGTATTTGCATTTGGTGTTAGTATAGATAGTTTTTCAGTAGGCCTTAGTCTTGGTATTTACGGGGCGCAGACACTTATTACGATATTACTTTTTGGATTTGTTAGTATGTTATTAGCGTGGCTTGGTTTATTAATTGGTAGGCATGCGAAAGATATGCTCGGCACATATGGCGAGATAGTAGGCGGTATCATTTTAGTTGGATTTGGATTATATCTCCTTTTTCCTATATAATTTTAAGGAGGAGGGCGTTATGAACAAGCTATTGGAATGGTATATTCGATTTGTAACTTTCTTTCCTAGATGGTTGCGACTGCTTGTTATTTGGGGTATTATTTTGCAAATTTCAATTTTAGGTTGGATGAAGTTAATTCGCGAATGGTAAGATAGCTCCTTTCTGTGCATAGTTTTATTTATACTATACTGATTGCGCTAAAAAATTACACATATAGAAAGGATGAGATGAATGACGAGATTGAAACAAGTTTTTGGTATTATTATTAGTTTTTTTGTTTTTTGGTTTAGTATGCTCGGTGTACAAATGTTTGCTGAGTTTTTAGATATTGAGTCATTGAAGTTTGTTGCGGGAAAAACGGAGGCAGCGCGTGCCTTTTATTCTCCGTATCCGTTTATAATTGTTTTTCTTATTACATTGCTTTCCCTATATTTCTTAGTAATTAAGCTTGGGAAACCAAAAAAAGAAAAAGTACCTACTTTAGAGGAAAAAAAGGAAGAATTACAATGATAAAATCCCCTGCTAAATAGCGGGGGATTTTATGTTTGAGTGATGGAAGTAATTGAGTTATATTCGCTTTAAAATATATCCAGCTCCAGCGGCTAGAATCTCCGGTGGCTTCGCGTCTTCCTACGAGGCAAAAAGCGCTTCAAGGTCGAGAGATCCAATGCCCTGCGATTCTGAACGAGCCGCCTCTGCCTTTAAATTGGCCTCACCAATTCAAATTGTTCTCCTAGTTTTGCGTAGTTGTGTCCTGCTAGGCGGCTTACTGGTTTTAGTCCTTCTGCATGAATGCGGCCGTTTTCGTATAGGTGTTCTGCGACGTGGAAACGAACGACGCGTCCGATTAGTAGATCGCAAGCTGGTGAGTCTTCTGTTCCGCCAAGAGGGATTGCACGTTCTAGTACGCACTCCATTCGGATATTTGCTTCTTTTACACCTGGAACGGAGATGACATCACTTTCAATTGGTGTTAGTTTTGCTAGTTCAATTTCGCTCTCATTTGGCGGGAGGTTAGCCGCTGTTTCGTTAATTGCTTCTACGTAAGATTCATCAGAAATATGTACGACAAACTCACCTTTTTCAATTGCGTTTCGGGAAGTGTCTTTCGGTGTTCCTGCTTTTCGTTGTACAGAAACTGAGATAAGTGGTGGATTAGCAGCGACAATATTGAAATAGCTATACGGTGCTCCGTTTAATACGCCGTCTTTTGTGACAGAAGTAACGAATGCGACAGGGCGTGGAATGATACTTCCCGTTAATAATTTGTAATTCTCTTTTTCTGTTTGTTCGTTTGGATTAATGGATAACATGATTGAAATCCCCTTTCTAAATATGACGACTTATTGTTTGTTTACAAGATGTTAGTGGGAAACTCCTGCTGAAAATAATATTTTTATTACATGAAAAGAACTTACTTCAATCACAATGAAGTAAGTTCTGTCTAAATAATCTCGAATTCAAGATAAAAATTATAATAAAACGTATGCGCCAGGTCCGATTAAAGCTACACCAATCGCAACAGCGATTAACATTAAATTGTATTCATATCCGTTTTGTGTTACCCAGTAACCATTTTTTCCGTGAACAGTGAAGATTGCCATTAACATTGTTCCAACGATAAATAGTGAACCAATTGCAGTGAAAATACCTGATGCGAATAAGAAGCCACCTAATAATTCAGTTGCGCCAGCCATAAATGCCATGAATACACCAGGACGTAAACCGATTGACTCCATCCAGCCGCCTGTTCCTTTTAAACCGTAACCGCCGAACCAACCAAATAATTTTTGAGCACCATGACCCATGAATGTAATACCTATAATAAGACGAATAATAAGAAGACCGATATCCATCATTTCAAAAACCTCCTAAAAGTTATTAACTTATCTTATGTAAGTAATAATAAAATAGTTACTTACTTTAGTCAAGTGTGTTTCGAAAAAAGTTTGAAATTAATTTTACAAATTAGCGACAAAAAGCAAAATGTAGTGAAGACCTCTAGACAAGTTGGATAAAAAAAGAGAAAATATAAGTAGAAGTTAACTTCTTATTGTTATTCAGACAATCAGAATTGACTGGAATTTTGCAAAGAGCTACAATAAGAGTCTATTAGTAATGACGTAATTTATTTCGAAAGCGTTTTTACAGTATAATATTCGAAGTATGAAGTCTTACATGTATCCCGAGTTTTACTAGGGATTGCCCTATAAACTTTTAGGTAAATTATGAGGAGGACTATCCTATGTTTAAAAAATTATTCGGTTTTGGTTCAAAAACAAATGAAGAAACAATCGTAGCTCCATTAACTGGAGCAGTGAAAAATATTGAAGAAGTACCAGATCCAGTATTCGCTGGTCGTATGATGGGTGAAGGTGTTGCAATCGATCCTACTGAAGGCGTAGTTGTATCTCCAGTTGATGGTGAAATCGTACAATTATTCCACACGAAACATGCGATTGGAATTAAAGCGAAAAACGGTACAGAAATTTTAATCCACGTTGGATTAGAAACTGTAAAAATGGAAGGCGAAGGTTTCGAAGCTCACGTTTCTGAAGGCCAAGCTGTAAAAGCTGGAGATAAATTAATCTCATTCGACTTAGAATTAATCCGTGAAAAAGCGAAAAGCACAATTACTCCAATCGTTATTACAAACACAGATGCAGCTGAGTCTATTAAGACAACTGTAGGCGTAACAGCTACAAAAGGTTCAACAGAAGTAATGAAAGTTACAATGAAATAATTATTGTATAAGAGGAGTCCGTTTCATATGAAATGGATTCCTTATTTTGTTTTGTAGTACGCTTGCTATGTATGTTAAAATACTCTAGGCACTTGGAAATAGGGTTTCACATATATGTGGATAAGGCGCATTTTTCTTAGAAAAAATATAAGAGAAATGTGCCTTTCGTATATTCACATTTCTTTTGTTCTATTCTTATGTACGTTATGATGAAAGATAGGAAAAAGAAGAAAAGGGGTGGGTTTGGATGAAACGAGTGTTATTTATTTGCACTGGAAATACATGCCGTAGCCCGATGGCGGAGGCGTTACTTCGTCATCATGGAGAAGGTAAGTTTGAAGTGCAATCTGCTGGTGTTTTCGCCTATCCTGGAAGTGATGCGTCGATATATGCAAAGGAAGCTTTAGCTGAAAAGGGAATTACAATCGATCATGCTTCGCAGCAGATAAATGAAGCTTTGATTGATTGGGCAGATATTGTAGTAACAATGACGGAAAACCATAAGCAAATTGTACTTGGGCATTATCCGAGGGTTGAAAAGAAAGTGGATACATTATATGGAGTAACTGAGGGGATAAGTAAGGATATTTCAGATCCATTTGGCGGGTCACTTTCTATTTATAAAGAAACGTTAGAAGAGATGGAAAAACTTGTACAAACTTTACTGAAAAAACATTCAGAAGGTTGATGTTTCGTGTATAATACGATATTGGAGATCACTTCGTTCCATTAAGGTAACGAGTGAGAAATGAAGATAATTGATTGAAACTTTGGAGGGGTAAAAATGAAAGTAGTAGTAGCATCTGATCACGGCGGTATGAATATCCGTAAAGAACTTGTAAGTTTATTAGAAGAGTTAAATATTGAATATATTGATTTAGGTTGTGAATGTGAAGCTGGTTCTGTTGATTACCCTGATTTTGCGTTTCCAGCAGCGGAAATGGTAGCGAATGGCGAAGTAGATCGTGGTATTTTAGTTTGTGGGACAGGCATCGGTATGTCAATTGCAGCAAACAAAGTAAATGGTATTCGTTGTGCATTAGTTCATGATACTTTCAGTGCGAAAGCAACGAGAGAGCATAATGATACGAACATGTTAGCAATGGGCGAGCGTGTAATTGGTGCAGGTCTAGCACGTGACATCGCAAAAATTTGGTTAACAACTGACTATGAAGGTGGCCGTCACGAAAACCGCGTAGGAAAAATTAAAACATACGAAACAAAGTAATAGATTCTAACTAGAAGTAGTATTAAATATAATTTGGTGAACCAACCTGTGAAAGGAAGAGGCGTAATGACAGAAATCGTAAAGGTAAGAGAACAGTTACAAATTTCGCTTTCTGATTTCCAAGAACAAGCTTCATTACAAAGTGGTCAAATTTTTGTAGTGGGGTGTAGCACGAGCGAAGTGCTAGGAGAAAGAATTGGGACGTCAGGAACGATGGAAGTAGCAGAGGCGATTTTTTCTGAGTTAAAACAATTTCAAGAGCAAACAGGTATTGAGTTGGCGTTTCAATGTTGTGAGCATTTAAACCGTGCTTTAGTAGTTGAGAGAGAGTTAGCGATGAAATATCAATTTGAAATTGTAACAGTTACGCCTGTTAGATCAGCAGGTGGTGCATTAGCAACATATGCGTATCACAATTTGAAAGATCCGGTAGTAATTGAGTTTATTAAAGCAGATGCAGGAATGGATATTGGTGATACATTTATTGGTATGCATTTAAAGCATGTAGCTGTTCCGGTTCGTACAGGTGTGAAGGAAATTGGAAGTGCGCATGTAACGATGGCAACTACACGTGGAAAACTAATTGGTGGAGCACGTGCTGTTTATGCGGCGAAGGAAGAGACTATCTCTTGCCGTTAGACATGAAAAATTATAAAGTCGCATAATAGCTTTATATCGAAAGATAAAAGGTATGTAGTCTGACCTTATAATAGAAGAAAGAAAAGACCGATTTTCGGTCTTTTTTTTCTTTTATGATATAGAAAGTCATGTTAGAATGTAGTTGAAAACATGAAGGTTCGAAAGAATTACAACCTGAATTTTCGTTTTTTCTGAATAAATGAGAAAAAACTATTGGGAATCGATGTAATTCGTTCAGAAAAGGGGGATTTTGGTGGATCATTTAAAACGTCAAGATGAAAAGATATTTGCTGCAATTGAGGCAGAACTAGGAAGACAGCGTTCAAAGATTGAGTTAATTGCTTCGGAAAACTTCGTAAGTGAAGCAGTAATGGAGGCGCAAGGTTCTGTTTTAACGAATAAGTATGCTGAGGGATATCCTGGAAAACGTTACTATGGTGGCTGTGAGCACGTAGACGTAGTGGAAGATATCGCACGTGATCGCGCGAAAGAAATTTTTGGCGCAGAGCATGTAAATGTTCAACCGCATTCTGGTGCACAAGCGAACATGGCAGTATACTTCACGATTTTAGAGCAAGGCGATACAGTACTTGGTATGAATTTATCTCATGGTGGTCACTTAACACACGGAAGCCCTGTTAACTTCAGTGGAGTACAATATAATTTCGTAGAATATGGCGTGGATGCTGAATCTCACCGTATTAATTACGATGATGTATTAGCAAAAGCGAAAGAACATAAACCCAAATTAATCGTTGCAGGTGCAAGTGCATATCCTCGTGTTATCGATTTCAAACGATTCCGTGAGATTGCAGATGAAGTGGGTGCATACTTTATGGTTGATATGGCACATATCGCTGGTTTAGTAGCTGCTGGTTTACATCCAAACCCAGTACCACATGCACATTTCGTTACAACGACAACACATAAAACATTACGTGGTCCACGTGGTGGTATGATTTTATGTGAAGAGCAATTTGCAAAACAAATTGATAAATCAATCTTCCCTGGTATTCAAGGTGGTCCACTTATGCACGTAATTGCTGCAAAAGCTGTTGCATTTGGTGAGACGCTACAAGATGATTTTAAAACATATGCACAAAATATCATTAATAATGCGAACCGCTTAGCTGAAGGTCTTCAAAAAGAAGGACTTACACTTGTTTCTGGTGGAACAGACAATCATTTAATCCTGATTGATGTTCGTAACTTAGAAATCACAGGTAAAGTAGCAGAGCACGTATTAGATGAAGTTGGTATTACAGTGAACAAAAATACAATTCCATTTGAAACAGCAAGCCCATTTGTAACAAGCGGTGTACGTATTGGTACGGCAGCTGTAACATCTCGTGGTTTCGGTTTAGAAGAAATGGATGAAATTGCGTCACTTATTGCTTACACATTAAAAAATCATGAAAATGAAGCTGCATTAGAAGAAGCAGGTAAGCGTGTAGAAGCGTTAACGAGCAAATTCCCAATGTACACAGACCTATAATAGATTAAAGAAGACTGCTGAGACGTAATTGTTTTGGCAGTTTTTTTTTGGACATATATTGTTCTTTAAGTATGTATACAAATGATGAATAAATTTTGGCGATATAATGAAGGATACAGCTCCCATAATTGGTAAAGATACTAGATAGATTCATCGTAAAATCATGATTTTGCCAAATTTGCCCTTGAATATTAGTAGCGTTTTCTTTACAATCGTAAATAGTGTAAAAAAGCGTGCAAACGCATGAATATCATCTAAAGGAGAGATTCACATGGGAAAACTGTATGTATTTGATCACCCGTTAATTCAACATAAGATTACATATATTCGCGATAAGAATACAGGTACGAAAGATTTTCGTGAATTAGTGGACGAAGTAGCAAGTTTAATGGCTTTCGAAATTACTCGCGATCTTCCACTTAAAGACATTGAAATTGAAACACCTGTAAGCAAAGCGACAACAAAAGTGATCGCTGGTAAAAAGCTTGGTTTAATTCCGATTTTACGTGCAGGTTTAGGAATGGTTGATGGAATTCTGAAATTAATTCCAGCAGCAAAAGTAGGACACGTTGGTTTATACCGTGACCCTAAAACATTGCAACCGGTAGAATACTATGTGAAACTTCCAACGGATGTAGAAGAGCGTGACTTCATCGTACTAGATCCGATGCTAGCAACAGGTGGTTCTGCAGCTGAAGCAATTAACTCTCTGAAAAAGCGCGGTGCAAAACAAATTAAATTAATGTGTATCGTTGCAGCTCCAGAAGGAGTAAAAGTAGTACAAGAAGAACATCCTGATGTTGATATTTATGTAGCAGCATTAGATGAAAAATTAAATGACCACGGATATGTAGTACCAGGTCTTGGTGATGCTGGTGACCGTTTATTCGGAACGAAGTAAGACAACTGACGAGAGGGGGTTCCCTCTCGTTTTTTTGTACCTTGATGAGGTAGGGAAGGGGGGATAAATATACATAGTATATACAACATAAGTTGCATACACATCACATATAATATAGAAGTCTTACGTCTAAAGAGCACTATATTATGGAAGGAAAGCGTTATATCTTAAAAATATAATAGTGACAAACTTGTGAACATTTCCTTCTATTATAAAGAGAAAACTGTTAGAAATTGCATATCTCTAACCAGTATTTAGAAGGGGAACGTTTTCATTTTTGGGAGGAAATGACTAATACTCAAATTTTTTGATTTTTTACGATTTCTCGTTGACACTGTTAATACCCTATTGTATGCTAACAACGGGGATAGATGGTAGGGCTTTCAGTGACAAAAATACATCTATTCCGTGACGAAAATGTAAACTTTTTATTTTGTATAGGATTTATGCAAAAAAATGAGTTATTATTAACACATCGTGAATGAGGGTTACATATTGGAGGGATGAATCCTTGCAAAAAAACGATCGCAGCCATATAAAAGCTTATGCTTTAATGTCAGGTATTCTTGCTCAGTTAGTCGGTTCTATTCTTATTGGAATCTTTGGCGGGCAGTGGATTGATAGTAAGGTTGGAACGTTTCCATTGTTTCTTATTATAGGGTTATTACTCGGATTAGGAACAGGGATATACGCAATGATTCGACTCATTCGACATTACTATTCGGGAGAGCAATGATGATAGACGTACATGGACTTGTCCAAAGACAAAAGAAATATATGTACTACTTGCTTGCGCTTCTAGTGCTAGGATGGGGATTCACCTCTTACAAGGATGTATTTCTTGGGCTGATTATCGGAACGATTTTCAGTTTTCTTAGTTTGCGCATCATTGCACGTAGAACAGACAAGCTGTTGGATCGCGTAACAAATGGAGAAAACGTGAAATTTAAGGCGACAGCGGTAAGTACATATTCGAGATTCGCCACGATTGGATTATTAATTTTATTTGCAGCCAAATATCAAGAGTTAATTGCGATGTGGGGCCTAGGTGTAGGATTGCTGACAGGATACCTTGTCATGATCATAGATTTTCTTTATTTAGAGTATAAGAGCAGGGAAGAGAGGTGAATTACTAGTGGAACACGGTAAATTAGTTGAATTTCTAGGTTTAACGTTCGATTTGTCATCAGTTATGATGGTTACTGTAGCAGCAGTTATTGTTTTCTTAATCGCTGT
This sequence comes from Bacillus sp. DE0042, assembly GCF_007680225.1. NCBI lineage: Bacteria > Bacillati > Bacillota > Bacilli > Caryophanales > Bacillaceae > Bacillus > Bacillus sp. DE0042. The sequence goes on from NZ_VEJP01000006.1 coordinate 45,911, forward strand.
TATTGGAACTCGCAGTTTAGCCCTTCGCCCAACCGGGATGCAAAACTTCATGGAATGGGTGTTTGACTTCGTGAAAGGGATTATCAATAGTACGATGGACTGGAAAACAGGTGGACGTTTCTTAACGCTTGGCGTTACGCTTATCATGTTTATCATCGTATCGAACTTCCTTGGTTTACCATTCATGTATTCAACAGTTGAGGCTGGCGAACATATTGCATGGTGGAGATCACCAACGTCTGATCCAGCAGTTGCATTAACATTAGCCGTGATGGTAGTTACCCTCACCCATTATTATGGAATTAAGATGAAGGGTACGAAAGAATACGTAAAAGGTTATTTCCAACCTATGAAATTCTTATTCCCATTAAAGGTTATTGAGGAGTTTGCTAACACATTAACGTTAGGTCTTCGTTTATTCGGTAACATTTATGCAGGTGAGATCTTATTAGGATTACTTGCTAAGTTAGGCGGGGCATCATTCCTTGGAGCATTAGGTGCGCTTGTACCAATGTTAGCATGGATGGGATTCAGTGTATTCGTTGGATCAATCCAGTCATTTATTTTCGTTATGTTAACGATGGTTTATATGGCTCATAAAGTAAGCCATGACCATTAATATAATTTAAGTAAGAAAAAATTTATTTTTTTATAATACAAAGGAGGACAAATTAAATGAGTTTAGGTGTAATCGCAGCTGCAATTGCAATTGGTTTATCAGCATTAGGTGCAGGTATTGGTAACGGTCTTATCGTATCACGTACAATCGAAGGTGTTGCTCGTCAACCAGAATTAAAAGGCGCACTTCAAACAATTATGTTCATCGGGGTTGCTTTAGTTGAGGCACTTCCAATCATCGGTGTAGTTATTGCATTCATCGTAATGAACAAATAAGGGAGACTCCCCTTACATAGATGGCGAAGAGTGTTTTTCCGAACTTTCTTCGCCATTGCTTTATGAACGAAACGTATGTCTTTTTTTTTCATATGATCAATTTAGATATTTTGAAGGGAGTGAATCCTTGTGCCAACTTTATTATTAGGGGCTTCCATTCCATTTGGAACGATTGCTTATACATTGTTCATTTTCTTACTTCTATTAGTAATGCTACGCAAATTCGCGTGGGGTCCTTTAATGGGAATTATGAAAGAACGTGAAGAGCATGTTACTAATGAAATCGACGCTGCAGAAAGAAGTAATGCTGAAGCGAAGAAATTAGTAGAAGAACAGCGTGAAATGTTAAAACAATCGCGTGTTGAAGCACAAGAGTTAATCGAAAGAGCGAAAAAACAAGCTGTAGATCAAAAGGATGTTATTGTTGCTGCTGCGAAAGAAGAAGCAGAATCAATTAAAGCATCTGCTGTACAAGAAATTCAACGCGAAAAAGAGCAAGCGATTGCTGCTTTACAAGAACAAGTCGCTTCTTTATCTGTTCAAATTGCTTCTAAAGTAATTGAAAAAGAGTTAAAAGAAGAAGATCAAGTTAAGTTAATTCGCGATTATATTAAAGAAGTAGGAGAAGCGCGATGAGCAATGGGATTGTAGCAAAACGTTATGCTGTCGCTCTTTTTAAAATTGCAAAAGAAAAACACGTATTAGAAATGTTTGAAGAGGAATTACGCCTTGTACAAAACGTTTATGTAAAGAACGGAGAACTACATAGCTTTTTAACGCAACCGAACATTTCAAAAGAGCAGAAGAAAACGTTTCTTGCGAACGTATTCGGATCTGTTTCTGAATCTATTTTAAATACGTTATATATTTTAATTGATAACAAACGCATTGATATCTTACCTGAAATTGCAGATGAATATGTTGTTCTTGCTAATGAAGAACGTAACGTAGCCGACGCAACTGTATATTCTACTCGTCTTCTATCAGAAGAAGAGAAGCTTAACATTGCAGAAGCATTTGCAAAGAGAACGGGAAAAGATGCAATTCGCGTAAAAAATGTTGTAGATGAAGATTTACTAGGCGGCATTAAAGTACGTATTGGAAATCGCATTTACGACGGAAGCTTACAAGGAAAATTAGCACGTATTCAGCGTGAATTAATGAAGAATAGATAGGGGTGAAGCACATGAGCATCAGAGCTGAAGAAATTAGCGCACTGATAAAGCAACAAATCGAGAACTATCAGTCTGAAATCGAAGTTAGTGATGTTGGTACAGTTATCCAAGTTGGTGACGGTATTGCGCGTGCTCATGGTCTTGATAACGTTATGGCTGGTGAACTTGTAGAGTTCTCTAACGGCGTTATGGGACTAGCACAAAACTTAGAGGAAAACAACGTAGGTATCATTATTTTAGGACCTTACACAGAAATTCGTGAAGGTGACGAAGTTCGTCGTACTGGTCGCATCATGCAAGTACCAGTAGGAAAAGAACTAATCGGTCGTGTTGTAAACCCATTAGGTCAACCAGTTGATGGTTTAGGCCCAATCAATACAACAAACACTCGTCCAATCGAAAGTCCAGCACCAGGTGTAATGGATCGTAAATCTGTTCATGAGCCACTTCAAACAGGTATTAAAGCGATTGATGCTCTTGTACCAATTGGCCGTGGTCAACGTGAGTTAATCATTGGTGACCGTCAAACAGGTAAAACAGCAGTTGCACTTGATACAATCATTAACCAAAAAGATGAAGATATGATTTGTATCTATGTAGCTATCGGACAAAAAGAATCAACTGTACGTAACGTAGTAGAAACACTACGTAAGCACGGTGCATTAGATTACACAATCGTTGTAACTGCATCAGCTTCTCAACCAGCTCCATTATTATACTTAGCTGCTTATGCTGGTGTAACAATGGGTGAAGAGTTCATGTACAATGGTAAACACGTATTAGTAGTATATGATGACTTATCAAAACAAGCAGCGGCTTACCGTGAGCTTTCATTACTATTACGTCGTCCTCCAGGTCGTGAAGCATATCCAGGGGATGTATTCTACTTACATTCTCGCTTATTAGAGCGTGCAGCAAAATTAAGTGATGCAAGAGGCGGCGGTTCTTTAACTGCACTACCTTTCATCGAAACACAAGCAGGGGACGTATCAGCTTACATCCCAACAAACGTAATTTCTATTACGGATGGACAAATCTTCTTACAATCTGACCTATTCTTCTCTGGCGTACGTCCAGCGATCGATGCGGGTACTTCTGTATCTCGTGTAGGTGGATCTGCTCAGATTAAAGCAATGAGTAAAGTATCAGGTACACTTCGTCTTGACCTTGCATCTTACCGTGAGTTAGAAGCGTTCGCTCAGTTCGGTTCTGACCTTGATAAAGCAACTCAAGCGAAACTAAACCGTGGTGCTCGTACTGTTGAGGTATTAAAACAAGGATTACACAAACCATTACGTGTAGAGAAACAAGTTATCATTCTTTACGCTTTAACACGTGGATTCCTAGATGATATCCCAGTAGTAGATATCACTCGTTTCGAAGAAGAATTCCATGCTTGGTTAGATTCTAATGCGACTGACTTATTAGAAGAAATCCGCACAACTAAGAAACTTGCGGATGACGACAAATTTGCAGCAGCTATTAATGGATTTAAAAAAGTATTCGTAGCTTCTGAATAATAATTGAAAGTGAAGTCGACTGTTCAGCCCCATCGGCTAAGGTTCTTTCCCACAAAAGGTGCTTTCTACCTTTTGGTGGGGAAGGTTCTTAGACGAAAGGGGCTAGGAGATGGAACTAGATAAATAAAAGCGGAAGCGGCTCGTCCTGAATGTGAGGGGGAAGAAGTGAAGCCACCGAACATTCAAGCCGCTGGAGCTAGATAATAATATATAAAAGGCATCTCAAGTTTTGAGATTGCTGACGGTTATGTAAAGGAAAAGAGTAGGTGCACCTATTCTTTTCCTTCAATCATGAGCAAGAATATCTTGCAACGTAGATTAGGAAGAGAATTCTTACTAATCGTGCCAACTTCCGGAAAAAAGGTGGTGAAAACCTGTGGCATCTTTACGCGATATAAAAGCGAAGATTAACTCGACAAAGAAAACGAGTCAAATTACGAAAGCGATGGAGATGGTATCTGCATCTAAGTTAAACCGTGCAGAGCAAAATGCTAAATCTTTCGTTCCGTATATGGAAAAGATTCAAGAAGTAGTAGCGAGCATTGCGCAAGGAAGTAAAGGAATTAATCATCCCATGCTAAATGCGCGTCCTGTAAAGCGTACAGGATACATCGTTATTACATCTGATCGCGGACTAGCAGGTGGTTATAACAGTAACGTATTGCGTACAGTGAGTAACGTAATTCGTGAACGTCATAATATGGACTCAAACCAATATTCAATTATTGTGCTTGGCCGACTAGGACGTGATTATTTAAAACGTCGCGGCTTTAACATCATTGATGAAGTAGTTGGACTATCTGACCACCCATCATTTACTGATATTAAAGATCTTGCTTCTCGAGCAATTGCGATGTTTGCAGATGGTGCTTATGATGAGCTGTATATTTACTACAACCATTACGTAAGTAAAATTTCACAAGAAGTAACGGAAAATAAAATTTTACCGCTTACTGATGTGGCGTCTGATAAACCGACGACAGCTTATGAATTCGAACCTTCTGAAGAAGAAATTTTAAAAGTACTATTGCCACAATACGCAGAAAGCTTAGTGTACGGTGCATTACTAGACGGTAAAGCAAGTGAACACGCAGCGCGTATGACAGCAATGAAGAGTGCTACAGACAATGCAATGGAAGTTATCGATTCACTTACACTTTCATTCAACCGTGCGCGTCAGGCAGCGATTACGCAAGAAATTACGGAAATCGTTGGTGGGGCAGCAGCGTTAGAGTAGTAATAAAAAGCGTAGGCGGTTCGTTCAGAATGAGAGGGGGATGGAGCTTTTGACGTAGAGGCGATTTGTGCCTCACAGGAAAAAGCGAAGCCACCGAACATTCTAACCGCCGGAGCTAGATTCAGTAAAAAGTGGAAGCGGCTCTTTTCAAAGAGTCGCGTAAGCTATAAACCAATGCAAAATGAAAAGCTAACTGCTCGTAGCAAGTTGGCTAATTAAAAGAAAGCTAGGAGGGAACCCGATGAATAAAGGGCGCGTTACGCAAATCATGGGTCCGGTTGTAGACGTTAAGTTTGATGGCGGAAAGCTACCAGAAATCTACAACGCCCTTACGGTAAAACAAAGCAACGAAAACGGAACAAGCATTAACTTAACATTTGAAGTTGCACTTCATTTAGGTGATGATACAGTTCGTACAGTTGCAATGTCTTCCACAGACGGACTTGTTCGTGGTACAGAAGTAGAAGATACTGGTAAAGCAATCTCTGTACCAGTTGGTGATGCAACACTTGGTCGCGTATTTAACGTATTAGGTGATGCAATTGACTTAGATGGAGAGGTTCCTGCCGATGTACGTCGTGATCCAATTCACCGTCAAGCACCTGCATTCGAAGAATTATCTACTAAAGTAGAAATTCTTGAAACTGGTATTAAAGTAGTAGACTTACTTGCTCCTTACATTAAGGGTGGTAAGATCGGTCTATTCGGTGGTGCCGGTGTAGGTAAAACGGTATTAATTCAGGAATTAATTAATAACATCGCACAAGAACACGGTGGTATCTCTGTATTCGCTGGTGTAGGTGAGCGTACTCGTGAGGGTAACGATTTATACCATGAAATGAGCGATTCTGGCGTAATTAAGAAAACTGCGATGGTATTCGGACAAATGAACGAGCCACCTGGAGCACGTCAACGTGTTGCATTAACAGGTTTAACAATGGCTGAACATTTCCGTGATGAGCAAGGACAAGACGTACTTCTGTTCATCGATAATATCTTCCGTTTCACGCAAGCAGGTTCTGAAGTATCTGCCCTTCTTGGTCGTATGCCATCTGCGGTAGGTTACCAACCGACACTTGCAACAGAAATGGGTCAATTACAAGAGCGTATTACATCTACAAATAAAGGATCTATCACGTCTATCCAAGCGGTATATGTACCAGCCGATGACTATACGGATCCAGCACCAGCTACAACGTTCGCTCACTTAGATGCAACAACAAACTTAGAGCGTCGTTTAACACAAATGGGTATTTACCCAGCCGTAGATCCATTAGCATCTACATCTCGTGCACTTTCTCCAGAAATCGTAGGAGAAGAGCATTATGAAGTAGCTCGTCAAGTACAGCAAACTTTACAGCGTTATAAAGAGCTTCAAGATATCATCGCTATCTTAGGTATGGATGAGTTATCTGAAGAAGATAAGTTAGTTGTACATCGTGCTCGTCGTATTCAATTCTTCTTATCTCAAAACTTCCACGTAGCTGAGCAGTTTACAGGTCAAAAAGGTTCTTACGTACCTGTAAAAAATACAGTTAGCGGATTTAAAGAAATTCTAGAAGGAAAATATGATGACCTTCCAGAAGATGCATTCCGTCTTGTAGGTAGTATTGAAGAAGTTATTGAAAACGCGAAGAAAATGATGGCGTAAGGCCTTAGGAGGGACGAATTATGAAGACATTTCCAGTCAGTATTGTAACTCCTGATGGACCGGTTTACGAAAAAGAAGTAGAAATGGTAAGCGTAAAAGCAGAGAGTGGGGAAATGGGGATCTTACCGGGTCACATTCCAACTGTTGCACCATTAAAAATTAGTGCAGTTCGTCTGAAACATGGTGGACACACTGATTATGTAGCAGTAAGCGGTGGCTTTATCGAAGTTCGTCCAGATAAAGTAACTGTATTATCATCATCTGCTGAAGAAGCAAACCATATCGATATCCATCGTGCAAATGAAGCGAAGCGTCGCGCTGAGCAACGTATGCAAGATAAACAAGCACATGTTGACTTTAGACGTGCAGAAATGGCATTACAACGTGCTGTGAACCGTTTAAACGTTTCCGATATGAAATAAAAAATCCGTAAAGGCTTTGCCTTTACGGATTTTTTTGTAGTTCATGGATAATTTTACAAAAATGGTATAATTATATTGATGCTTGTATAAGTAGAGAATGTACAACAATTTATAAAGGGGATGAATAAATGATCGGTGAAATGAAACGAGAAGCGTTGCACTCTTTAAAGGGAAAATGGGGACTAGGTGTTGGATCAACGATTTTATATTTTATTTTAAGTTATGTTGTTTCAATGGCTGCAATGCTTATACTTTTAATTCCAGGAGTTATTATATTTTTACTATTTGCTAGTTTAACAGGTTCACTTGAAGAGGAAACAATATCAATTGGAGCAGGTATTACATTTGGTATTTTTTATTGCATCATAATAATTTTGAGTAACGCATCGTATGGAATTACCTCATACGGTTATACGAATGTATTTTTACAGATGAGTAAACGAGAAGGTGCTAAAGTAGATCACTTATTCGAAGGGTTTCGTGGCTTTAAAAGAATGATGAAAACAATGTGGGCAATGCTTGCGATTTTGTTATATACAGGTACATGGATTCCAATGTTGCTAGTAGCCTTATTCGCATTTTTCGGTGAAGAAGGAAATACGTCGTTTACTATCGCTTTCTTTGTACTATTAGCTATTTCAATCGTTGTTATGATTGTGATGTATTTTTCTTATACGATGACGTACTATGTAATGGTTGAAAATCCAGAGTATAGTGTGTCACGAGCAATGAAAGAAAGTAAGCATCTTATGAAGGGACATAAGTTAGATTTATTTCTTTTATGGCTTAGTTTTATAGGATGGGGTATTTTAGCGATTTTAACACTTGGAATAGGTTTTCTTTGGCTTAGTCCGTATATGAGTACAACGACAGCGCATTTTTATCGCTATCTTTCAAAAGATGAATTGTAGTAGGGACATGCTATACTAATAGAGTTATTACGTATAGGAGGAACATTATGATTAGTGACTTAAAAGGAGAAGCGCTTGATTCATTAGAAGGGAAATGGGGATTATCTGTCGGTGCAACATTATTGATTTCGATTCTTATTTCAGCTTTTAGTTTTAGTATTAATTTCATTTTCTCTCAGGTTTGGGATTGGAAAGAAGCAAATAGCTCACTTTCAGTAGACGTTATTTCAATATTGATGGTAGGTCCATTAACGCTAGGTGGTTATTATTTAGCACTGCATATCATTCGTGAAAAAGAAGCACGTATTGGGCATATATTCAGATGGTTTACAGAAGGAAGTAAGTTTATAAAGTCATTTTTATTATATATAGTAGTGAACATTTATATTTTCTTATGGTTTTTACTATTTATTATTCCAGGCATTATTAAATCATTTTCTTATGCGATGACGTACTTTATAATAAATGATCATCCTGAGTATTCTATAAATCAAGCTATTACAGAAAGCCGTCGTATGATGGATGGACATAAGATGGAGTATTTCATTTTATGTTTAAGTTTTATTGGTTGGTTTATATTAAGTTGTATTACATTAGGGATTGGATTCTTATGGCTAATTCCATATTTTTATACGACGTCAGCAGCTTTTTATGAAGAAATTGCAGAGGAATATTACGAGAAAAAAATTCCGACAGTATAAAAACACCCAGTATGAGCTATTGGTTCATACTGGGTGTTTTTTGTAGAAATTTTATAAATTGATGACTAGTAAGTGGTTTACTGAAATAGTAACCTTGCATATATTTACAGTTGTTATTTTGTAGAAACTTAAGTTGTTTTTCCGTTTCAATTCCTTCAGCAACGACAGAAAGGTTTAAAGTATTCGCAAGGGAAAGGATAGTGGAAACGATGGCTCTTTCCTCAGGCCGATGATCGGCTAGTTGTGTAAATTCTCTCGGTACTTTTAATGTATCGATAGGGAAAATTGATAAATAAGCGAGAGAAGAATAGCCGGTACCGAAGTCATCAATGGACGTTTGAATACCATATTCCTTTAATTGCTTTAGCCTGGATAATGTTTCTTTTTCGTTGATCATCGCAATTCGTTCTGTTAGCTCAAGTGTTACATGCTTTGGATCGACTTTAATGTCTGTTAGTATTTGTGAAATGTTCTTGATTAAATTCTCTTGCTGGAACTCTTTTGCTGATAAGTTCACACTTATTTTTAAATCTTTGTAGCCAAAAGTATGCCATATTTTTAACTGGCGACAAGATTCTTTTAATACCCAATGACCGAGCGGAACGACTTGTGGCGTCTCTTCTACAATTGGAATGAACTCACATGGCGGAATGTCACCTAGGAGTGGGTGTTTCCAGCGTATTAATGCTTCGGCACCAATAATCTTTTTCGTCGTAATATCAACTTGTGGTTGATAGACGAGATAAAATTCTTCGTTTACTAAAGCGAGTGGTAAATCTTTTTCAATTCGGGCTTTTCGTTCCATTTTTTTATACAATTCTTTCGTGTACAGAGAGCTACCATTTTTTCCTTTGTTCTTTGCTTCGTACATGGCCATATCGGCATGCTGTAAAATAGACAATGGATCTTCACCTGCTTCAGGATATATTGCAATCCCGATGCTCGGTGAGATTTGTAAATGTTGATTTTCGATTTCGAATGGTTCGTTCATGTCTGCTACAATCGTATCAGCTATTTTTTTTACATCTGGTCTTTTTTTATAATTTTCGATAAGGATTGTGAACTCATCCCCAGCTAGCCGGGCAAGCTTCATATTTGGTGTCGATAGTCTTTCGAGTCTTTTTGCTACTGCAATTAATAGAAGGTCTCCTACCCTATGACCGAGGGTATCATTAATAACCTTAAAGCGGTCTAGGTCGAGAAACATAACAGCAAAAGGCCTTTTTGATATTTCGGATCGAGCAATTGCTTGTTCTACATATTGATGAAATGCACGGCGATTTGCAAGCTCTGTTAAAGTATCATGGTATGCCAGAAAATTAATTTGTTCTTGTTGTTGTTTGCTTTCCGTAATATCTTTAATCATTAAATAAACGCCAGAAATATGATTCTTTAAAAAGATAGGAACAGCTGTAACATGCAAGTAGTAAATATCTCTATTTTTATGATATGCCCGTATTTCTAAAGAAATAGATTTCCCCTTTTTTACGCGATGAAAGGCATTAATGATTTCTTCCAAATCTTCTTCATACATAAGTGAATAGTAAGGCTGATTTAATAATTCATTCGTTTGATAACCGAGCAAAGTAGTACCAGCGTTATTCACTTTGAGAAAATTACCGTACAAATCTAAAGTGAAGATTGGATCTGGATGATGCTCATATAAAGATTTAAACATCTGTTGGTTATGATATAGTTCATTTTTTTGTTCTACTAAATCTTCTGTACGTAGTTCAATTTGTTTTTCGAGTTCCGAGTTGAATTGCATTTGGGCTAGTAATAATATTTTATTTTGTCTTCGAACTAAACTATGGCGTATGAGAACGAAGGAGAAAGTTATCATAAGCCCGATTACTACAATAGGTGCAAAAACATATTCAACTAATATAAAAACAATAAGCATTACTACAGAAATATAAGGTAATGATAATCTGATCGATTCTCCAAGTTTAGGGGTTAATAGTACTTGTTCTTGTTTTTCAGGTTCTTTTGTATGCAGAATACAGGCGATTGCTACTAGTACTAAAGCTACTTGATAGAGAGGAGTAACTGTAAACATAGAATACTCTGGTGTGAAGTATTTGATATAAGCATAAATCGCGTCTGTAGTAGCATACAAAATTAAAGCACCGCCAAGAAGCGCACCAACTTTTTTTGATAATAAGGATAAAGGCTTGAATAAAAGATTGATTCCTATGAGAAAAAAGAGTAAATCGGCCATTGGATAGGTAAGTTGAACAAATATGTCGATATAGGATGTTGAAGAAACGTGAATGGTTCGTTCGATAAGTAAGTAGTAACTTAAAGTAAATTGGGCTGTAACAATAATACAAATATCACATATCATAAAAAGCTTTTCTAATAAATCGCGGTTATAGATGATTTCATATAGAAAGGCAAATGCAAAGCTAATTAAAAAAAGTAGGTAAAAAAAGTCAGACGGATCAACGAATGTATAATAATCCTTTAAAATTAAACGTTGATAGGCAACGACTAAATCACCAATGAAATAAGAGAGGGTTCCAACAGATAATATGGTCCAAAATAAACAAGGTAACCCTTCTTTCCTATTTGAAAAATAAAGTATATAACTACAAGCGATAATATCAATGAATAAGGTACTCATTCCAATTAATATTTGAAAAGGAAATGAGTATCCATATAGAAAAGGCATTGCCACGTAATGAATCGCTATAGACAACAATATAATGCTTATAAGAATACTTACATGTGTTTGTTTTTTCATTTATCTCACCCACGGTATATACATATAAATTCCTCTTTTTATTTTTTATTGAAAAACATATATAATTTCTATACTTATTTTGCACAGGTATAGCGAGTTATAAAAATAGATTTTAATAATTCTCGTTTCTGTTCCCAACATATCGACATAGGAATTTGAAGTTTGCTATAATGATTAAAATAGTTGCATTATTTAGAAAAATTTAAAAATAATAATTACTGCAACTAGGACATATTGTTTACTAAGTGAACTTGTTCTTAATTCAGGGGGGAGGGTTTCACAATGGCAAGTGTATATGAAAATAGTTATATGATCGTTTTGATTTTCTTGCTATTAGGCATATTGCTGCCGGTAGTGGCTCTTACATTAGGAAGGATGCTGCGTCCAAACAAACCAAGTGCAGCGAAAGCGACGACGTATGAGAGTGGGATTGAGCCCTTTCATGATGCAAACATTCGGTTTCATGCTCGTTATTATATTTTTGCTTTATTGTTTGTCATCTTTGATGTAGAAACTTTATTTTTATATCCATGGGCTGTTGCATATGACAAGCTCGGTTTATTTGCACTGATTGAAATGCTCATCTTTGTTGTAATGTTGCTAGTTGGATTAGCGTATGCTTGGAAAAAGAAGGTGTTACAATGGTTATAAATTTTGAGGAATTACATCCAAATGAACGAGCGGAATTAGAACGAAATATCTTTTTTTCTACATTGGAGCAGTTGAAAGGGTGGGCACGCAGCAATTCTTTATGGCCGATGACATTCGGACTAGCATGCTGTGCAATTGAAATGATGGGAGTAGGTTCGTCACATTACGATTTAGATCGATTTGGGTCATTCTTTCGGACTTCACCAAGGCAATCGGACGTTATGATTGTGTCGGGAACGGTAACGAAGAAGATGGCTCCTATTGTTCGGCGTTTATACGATCAAATGCCTGAACCAAAATGGGTGATTGCAATGGGATCTTGTGCGACAGCAGGTGGCCCATATGTAAATTCATATGCTGTTGTGAAAGGTGTAGATCAAATTGTACCAGTTGACGTGTATATTCCTGGCTGCCCACCAAATCCCGCCGCTTTAATTTATGGAATTAATAAATTGAAAGAAAAAATTCGTTACGAGGCAAAGACGGGAAAGCAGGTGACGAATAAATGAGTGATCCAAATAAAGACCTAGAGGATTTGAAAAGAGAAGCGGCTAGGCGTGCGAAAGAAGAGGCGAGAAAGCGTCTTGTTGCGAAACATGATACGGAAATAAGGAAACTTGAGGAAGAAGATCGAGAAAAAGAGAAAGCGCTACCAAAAAATGATAGTATGACTGTGGAAGAAGCAAAACGACGTGCAGCAGCCGCCGCAAAAGCAAAAGCGGCAGCGTTAGCAAAGCAAAAAAGAGAAGGAACAGAAGAGGTAACGGAAGAAGAGAAGGCCAAAGCGAAGGCGAAGGCAGCAGCCGCCGCAAAAGCAAAAGCGGCAGCGTTAGCAAAGCAAAAAAGAGAAGGAACAGAAGAGGTAACGGAAGAAGAGAAGGCCAAAGCGAAGGCGAAGGCAGCAGCCGCCGCAAAAGCAAAAGCGGCAGCGTTAGCGAAGCAAAAAAGAGAAGGAACAGAAGAGGTAACGGAAGAAGAAAAGGCCAAAGCGAAAGCGAAGGCAGTCGCCGCTGCAAAAGCAAAAGCGGCAGCGTTAGCGAAGCAAAAAAGAGAAGGAACAGAAGAGGTAACGGAAGAAGAGAAGGCCAAAGCGAAGGCAGCAGCAGCCACAAAAGCAAAAGCGGCGGCATTAGCGAAGCAAAAAAGAGAAGGAACAGAAGAAGTAACGGAAGAGGACAAGGCTAAGGCGAAAGCAAAGGCCGTGGCGGCCGCAAAGGCAAAAGCAGCGGCGTTAGCGAAGCAGAAGGCCTCTCAAGGTGATGGGGATTCGGGAGATGAAAAGGCGAAGGCAATTGCAGTAGCGGAGGCAAAAGCAAAAGCGGCAGCAAGGGCGAAGACAAAGGGCGCTGAAGGTAAAGCGGAAGAGGAGCCGAAGCAGGAAGAGCGATCCGTGAATCAGCCGTATTTAAATCAGTATGTTGAAGTTATTAAGGTGAAAATTGGAGAGGATACATTAGTAGATTCCTACATTAATAAACTTTCAAAAGACGTGCCAACTCTTGTGGTGGAGCCCTCAAAATATTATGAAGTAATGGAGTTACTGCGATTCCATGAGGGACTTGCTTTTGATTATATGTCAGAGTTACATGCGACGGATTTTGTGACACATATGGAAGTATATGTTCATTTATTTTCATATGGAAAGAAACAGTCAGTAGCGGTGAAGGTGAAGCTGGATAGAGAAGAGCCACAAGTAGAATCGGTGACAGCGTTTTGGAAAGGCGCGGACTGGCCAGAACGAGAAGCGTATGATTTGCTCGGCATTGTATTTAAGGGACATCCGAATTTGTCACGTATTTTAATGCCTGATGATTGGATAGGGTATCCGCTTAGGAAAGATTATGAACCGCATGATGTGGAGGTGTAGCTTATGATCCGTACGGAAGAAATGCTTTTGAATGTAGGGCCTCAGCATCCGAGTACGCATGGTGTGTTCAGGCTTGTTATTAAGATTGACGGGGAAATTATTAAAGAAGCTACACCAGTTATTGGATATTTGCATCGCGGGACCGAAAAGATTGCCGAGAGCTTACAGTATACACAAATTATCCCTTATACAGATCGAATGGACTATTTATCGGCCATGACGAATAATTACGTCATTTGCCATGCTGTAGAGACGATGATGGGGCTTGAAATCCCGGAGCGTGCCGAATACTTACGAGTACTTGCAATGGAGCTTGGAAGGATTGCGAGCCACCTCGTTTGGTGGGGGACAAATCTTCTTGATATAGGAGCGGTCAGCCCGTTTTTATACGCGTTTCGTGAACGAGAGATGATTATAAATTTATTAAACGAATTATGCGGTGCTCGGCTTACTTTTAACTATATGAGAGTCGGGGGTGTAAAGTGGGATGCGCCGGACGGTTGGATTGAAAAAGTGGAAGAGTTTGTTCCGTATATGCGAGAGCAATTGGCAGGTTATCATGATCTCGTTAGCGGTAATGAGATTTTCTTAAATCGCGTAAAAGGCGTTGGTATATATAGCGCGGAAGAAGCGATTTCGTATTCTTTAAGCGGAGCGAATTTGCGGTGTACCGGAGTAAACTGGGATCTTCGCAAGGATGAACCGTACTCCATTTATGATCGTTTTGATTTCGATATTCCTGTTGGGAGTGTGGGAGATGCTTGGGATCGTTACGTTTGCCGCATGCAGGAGATTGAGGAGTCATTAAAAATTGTTGAGCAAGCTGTCCAGCAGTTCCCGAAAGACGGAGCTGTGCTAGCGAAAGTGCCGAAAATCATTAAGGCGCCTAAAGGGGAAGCGTTCGTCCGTATAGAATCGCCGCGAGGAGAGATTGGTTGCTATATTGCTAGTGATGGAAAGAAAGAGCCGTACCGCTTGAAGTTTCGCAGGCCGTCTTTTTACAATTTACAAATTTTACCGAAGTTATTGAAAGGTGAAAACATCGCCAATTTAATTACGATTTTAGGTGGAGTTGATATTGTACTTGGGGAGGTTGATGGCTAATGATTGAAACGCTCTTACAATCACCTTCAAGCTGGACGAATTTCTTCATTTTTTTCGGATTAGCGGTGCTTCTATTATTTGCAGTCCTGGGCTTCGTTACATATGGTATTTTGGCAGAACGGAAAGTAATGGGTTTTATGCAAGGGCGGATTGGACCAAACCAAGTTGGGGGCCGGTTCGGCTTACTGCAAACGGTAGCTGATGTTTTAAAACTATTATTGAAAGAAGATAGTATTCCGAAAGCGGCAGATAAACCGTTGTTTATATTAGCGCCTGTCATTGCATTCGCACCGGCATTTATGGTGCTTGCAGTCATCCCGTTTACTGATAAATTTCAGTTTGCGGATATTGGCGTAGGCTTACTATATTACATTGCTGTTTCTGGCATTACGACGATTGGTGTCGTAACCGGAGGATGGGCATCAAATAATAAATATTCCCTTTTAGGAGGGATGCGTGCGGCGGCGCAAATGATTTCTTATGAAATTCCGCTCGTAATGAGTGTAATTGGCGTCGTTTTGTTAGCTGGTAGCCTGAATTTAAATGAAATTGTAGCGGCGCAGGAGAATGTTTGGTACATTTTCGTGCAGCCAATCGGTTTCGTCGTTTTCTTAATCGCGGCGGTAGCAGAGTTAAATAGGACGCCGTTTGATTTACCAGAAGCAGAATCGGAACTTGTTTCTGGATATCATACGGAATACTCAGGGTTTCGCTGGGCGTTTTTCATGCTTTCAGAGTACGTATATTTCTTCGGAATGGCATCTTTAATTACAGTGCTCTTTTTAGGCGGATGGAATCCAGTTATGTTCCTTGGATTTATCCCGGGAGCTGTATGGTTTGCTTTGAAATTTAGCAGTGTAGTCTTTCTATTAATTTGGTTCCGCGTTACGTTCCCGCGTATAAGAGGTGACCAGTTAATGGAGTTTGGCTGGAAAGTATTATTGCCAATTGCACTTGCGAATATTTTCTTAACGGCATTGATTAAGGAGTTGTTCTTCTAATCTATGAGGGGGGTGCCAGTAAGAGATGAAAGGACTATTTAAAGGATTAAAATATACATTAAGCAATTTGAGTAAGAAGAAGGTGACTTATGATTATCCGAATCAACCGTTGCCGTTGCCGGACCGCTTTCGAGGCATTCAAAAGTTTTATCCGGAAAAGTGTATTGTTTGTAATCAGTGCTCCAACATTTGTCCGACAGACTGTATTCAGTTAACGGGAAAAAAACATCCGGATCCTACGAAAAAAGGAAAAATTATCGACACGTACGATATTAATTTTGAAATTTGTATTCTGTGTGATTTATGTACAGAAGTTTGTCCGACAGAGGCGATTGTTATGACAAATAACTTTGAACTCGCGGAATATTCACGTGATGACTTATTTAAAAATTTGCAGTGGCTTGACGAAAACGACGAAAATGTCAGGAAGGAGAATAAAGCATGAATGGCGAGTTTGTAGCATTCTTTATACTATCCTTGTCTGCAATTATCGGCGGTGTTCTTATGTTGAACTTAACGAAAGTCATGCATATGATGCTAGCTCTCGTTCTGACATTTCTTAGTATCGCAGGTTTGTACTTTCTTTTATCGGCCGAATTTATCGGAGTTGCACAAATTTTACTTTACTCCGGTGCGATTACAATTATTATGATTTTTGGCATTATGTTAACGCAACATAACGCAGAAAATGAATCGCGTCTTACTCTTCGAAAATGGATTATCTTCTTTGCGATTGTAGCATTTGGGGCAGTTATGTATTTCGCTGTTAACAATATTGATTTTGCAAATGAAAGCACACAAGGAAGTTTACCTCTCCATGAAAAAAACACACTTCAAATCGGTACACTTCTCTATTCGAAATATATTATTCCATTTGAGTTAACCTCAGTTATTTTACTTGTAGCACTTGTTGGCGCGATTATACTTGCGAAGAAGGATGAGAAAGAGGAGGATTCCAATGAGTAGCGTTCCAGCTTCTGCATATTTAACGCTTGCGATTATTTTGTTTTGCATCGGTTTGTTTGGAGCTTTAACGAAGCGAAATACAGTGATTGTATTAGTTTGTATTGAATTGATGCTTAACGCGGCCAATTTAAATTTAGTCGCGTTTAGTAAATTAGGTTTGTTCCCAAATTTAACAGGGCAAATTTTCTCTCTGTTTACGATGGCTGTAGCAGCTGCGGAGGCGGCGGTAGGACTTGCCATTTTAATTGCTTTGTATCGTAATCGTACGACGGTTCATGTAGATGAAATGGATACGCTCAAAGGATAACATTGTGACCGAAAAGGGGGAAGGAAACAATGATCGATTATGCATGGCTCATACCGCTTTTCCCGCTTGTTTCGTTTTTTTTATTACTTATATTCGGGAAGAAAATTAGAGAAGGAAGCAGTGTACTTAGTATTTTTCTCGTCTTTCTCTCCTTTATATTTGCGGTACTTGTATTAATAGAACGGTTTTCGAAAGTAGGATTGAAGCATAAGTGGGTATGGCTTAGAACGGGAGATATTGATATATCATTTGGCTTTGAAGTGACTGCATTAGGGGCTTTAATGCTGTTTATCGTTACACTTGTGAGTTTACTTGTACATGTGTATTCGAAAGGTTATATGAAAGGTGAGGAAAGATTACCAACCTTTTATGCTTATTTAGGGCTCTTCACATTTGCGATGCTCGGGCTTGTTATATCACCGAATTTATTACAGCTTTATATATTTTGGGAGTTAGTCGGCCTTGGTTCATTTTTACTCATCGGTTTTTATTTCTTTAAAGAAGAAGCGAAGGCTGCTGCGAAAAAGGCTTTTATTATGACTCGTATTGGAGATGTCGGTTTATTTATTGGGATGATCTTAATTTTCTGGCATGCAGGTAGTTTTGAATATGACGCTATATTTAGGGCGATTCATACGGGTGATCTTACCCCTACGATGATTACAATAACAGCGATATTAATTTTTATCGGTGCGATGGGGAAGTCAGGTCAGTTCCCGCTTCATACGTGGTTACCAGATGCGATGGAAGGGCCGACGCCTGTTTCGGCACTTATTCATGCGGCGACGATGGTCGCAGCTGGAGTATATTTAGTGGCGACGATGTTCCCGCTATTTTCAGCAAGTGCGGTGGCGATGCAGACGGTGGCAATCGTTGGAGCTTTCACCGCAATCTTTGCGGCTTCTATCGGTCTTGTACAAACGGATATAAAGAGAGTGCTCGCTTATTCTACGGTTAGCCAGCTAGGTTATATGATGCTCGCATTAGGATCTGCTGGTTATGTAGCTGGTGTTTTCCATTTAACGACACACGCCTTTTTTAAAGCGCTACTATTTTTGGCGGCAGGAAGTGTCATTCATGCAGTGCATACGCAAGACATTAATAAAATGGGCGGTTTACAGAAGAAGATGAAAGTAACGGGTGCACTATTTTTAATCGGTACACTTGCAATTAGTGGGGTTCCGCTCCTTTCTGGTTTCTTTAGTAAAGATGAAATTTTAGCGGTGACTTGGATGAATGGCAATTACGTTTTATTCATATTAGCAGTAATTGCAGCGTTCTTAACAGCATTCTACATGTTCCGGCTATACTTCCTTGTTTTTACTGGGGAAGTGAAGACGAAGGAAGATGTGCATGAATCGCCCCGCATTATGACGTATCCGATGATCGTTCTCGGGGTCCTTGCAGTAGTGGCAGGTTATATAAATACACCATGGTTTGGGACGTTTCTTGGAGATTGGCTTACGAAAGATGTAGCATTTAAAGCGCGAGAGGCACACGGACCAGTTTGGATTATGATTGTTGCGACGCTCGTTTCATTTGCTGGGATTGCTCTTGCATATTTCATATATGGCAAGAAATCTATTTCTAGAGATTGGGCTGGGGGCGAGGGAACACCTCTTTATAACTTTTTGAAAGAAAAATATTATGTGGATGAACTATACAATATGACGGTGCTCCCTATTACGAAGGGAATCGCTCATGTGCTTCGCTTATTTGAGGTGTATGTAGTCGAAGGAATTGCCGTTTTAATAGGGAGTCTAGTTAAAGGGATAAGCGGACTCGGTTCTAGACTCCAAAACGGAAATGTACAAGTGTACGGCACTGTAACAGCTGTTTCGCTTGCAGTACTCGTCATTATTTTGCTCTATACGGGA
Source organism: Bacillus sp. DE0042 (assembly GCF_007680225.1). Lineage (NCBI taxonomy): Bacteria > Bacillati > Bacillota > Bacilli > Caryophanales > Bacillaceae > Bacillus > Bacillus sp. DE0042. The sequence continues at coordinate 64,941 of NZ_VEJP01000006.1, forward strand.
GGGGATTTACGATGAATGATTTGTTATTAACGTTCTTCATTTTTTCCCCGCTTTTAGGAATTCTCTTACTTGTATTAACGCCAAAAAAAGAATCGCGTACTGTGCGAGCGCTTGGTTTATTTGGAACGGCGCTTCCATTTGGAATTGCTATCGTTCTCGCTTGTACATACGCTTCTGGAAAGAGTTTGTCGCTATTTGATGAAAAAGTGAAATGGATTAAATTTGGGGATCTTGCAGCGGTGGATAAAAGATGGTTTTCCATTTATTACGAGCTCGGCATTGATGGTTTATCGCTCGTTATGATGGTGCTGACAGCCCTTCTAGCGATGCTTGCAGCAATTGCGGCATTTACTATTAAAAGGAACTTGAAAGCCTTTTATATGCTGCTACTCATGTTAGAAATAGGGATGCTCGGCGTCTTCGCTGCTCAAAATTTAATGTTGTTCTTTATCTTCTTTGAAATTACGTTGCCGCCAATGTTTTTATTAATTGGGAAGTGGGGGAAATTGTCGAGTGAAAAAGCTGCTTATAGTTATTTAATATATAACGGTATTGGCTCCGCTATTTTGCTCATCGTTTTCTCGGTTTTATTTGCGAAAACAGGTACAACAAATATTACAGAGCTTAAAGAAATATTAACGAGTGTAGGTGCTGGGGGAGGAATGGCTGTCTCAAGTAGCTTACAGTTCGGCTTGTTTCTTGCCATAATGATTGCTTTTGCGATTAAACTACCCGTTTTCCCGTTACATCGCTGGATGGTCAATGTGCATGTTGAAGCGCATCCGGCTGTAGTTATGCTTCATGCGGGCGTTTTACTGAAGATTGGGGCATACGGTATGATTCGTTTCGGAAAGGGGCTATTCCCGGAATACTTTCGCGAGTTTGCAACGTTTATTGCTATTTTAGGAGTCATCAATTTATTGTACGGAGCATTCTTAGCGCTCATTCAAACGGACTTTCGGAAGGTGCTTGCTTACTCTAGTATTTCGCATATGGGCATCGTATTAATGGGCCTTGCAGCGTTAAATGCACCAGGTATACAAGGGGCACTATTCCAAGTTGTCTCTCACGGTTTAATTGCAGCATTACTCTTTTTCTTACTTGGCGTTATAGAACAGCGCTTTGGAACTTCGGACATTACAGCGCTTGGCGGACTCGCAAAAAGTGTCCCGGTACTTAGCGGATTCTTCTTAGCAGGAGGAATGGCATCGCTTGGATTACCAGGAATGTCTGGATTTGTTAGCGAGTTTCTTGCCTTTCTCGGTTTATTCCAAGGGGAGCCAGTCATTGCTGCAGTCGGTGTACTTGGCATCATTTTAACCGCTGTATACGTATTGAGAGCGACACTTCAAGTAACATTTGGTAAGAAAGAGTGGGAAGCGAAAGCTGATATACACGGATGGGAGTATGTCCCTATATTGCTACTTATCTTCTGCATTATTGCGATTGGAGTAATGCCAGAAATATTAGGGGATCCGCTTCAAAATACATTGAAAACATTGGGGGTGAAGTAGGATGGATATGAATACGTTACTTAGCTTATCATGGCATCTCATGGTGCCAGAATTCATTATTCTCGGAGCTGCCATCCTTCTTTCCATATGTGATTTGTTTTTTAAGTTGAACCATAGATATGTAGCGCTTAGTGCAATCGCAGCCGTCATATTAGCAATCGTCTCATTAATTACGCTATATGGTGAACCGACAGGAGATATTTTAAACGGATCGTTTGTGTTAGATGGGTTTTCAAAAGGATTCAAAACGTTGTTATTAGGCGGAGCGGCCCTCATTTTATGCACCGCCATGAGCGATGATAAGAAGAATCCAATTGAAGATAAGGGAGAATATTATTACTTATTTTTAATGGCACTCCTTGGGGCTATGTTTATGGCTTCTAGTGTCGACTTCATTACACTTTTCGTCGGTTTAGAATTGCTTTCACTTTCTTCATATATTTTAGTAGGAATACGAAAAAGGAACCGTGCGTCAAACGAGGCGGCCATGAAATATGTCATTAATGGAGGTATTGGCACGGCAATTACGCTCTTTGGAATGAGTTATTTATACGGTATTACAGGATCAACTAATATCGTGGATATGCAAAAAGTATTCGCAGGGGAGCTTGCTGGTGGTATTCAGTTATTGTTAGCTCTCGCATTTCTACTATTACTCGTTGGACTCTCGTTTAAAATTGCGACAGTGCCGTTTCATATGTGGGCACCAGATGTATATGAGGGAGCGGCTACGCCTGTTACTGCTTTTCTCGGGACGATTTCTAAAATTGCTGGATTCTTACTCATTATTCGTCTGTTTCTCATGGTTTTTGCAAGTGTATCGGTGCAAGGAGACATGCAATCTTTATACGGACGTATGAGCATATACATTGCAGTACTAGCGAGTATTACGATGATTATTGGAAACGTAGTAGCGTTAAAGCAATATAACGTAAAACGCCTATTTGCCTATTCGGGAATCGCACATGCGGGGTATTTACTCGTTCCGCTTGTAGCATTATCACCATTTACGATGGATAGCGTGTGGTTTTACATGCTTGCGTATATGCTTATGAATATAGGCGCGTTTGCAATTATCCACGGCTTAATCTTACAAAGCGACAAAGAAAACATTACCATTTTCACCGGATTATATAAGCGGTCGCCATTTACAGCGATAGTGATGACGATTTTTATATTATCGTTGGCCGGGATACCAGGAACAGCTGGTTTCATCGGGAAAATTAACATCTTTTTAGGTGCACTGCATGTAGAGCCAGCTCATTACGTACTAGCTTCCATTATGATGGGGACGACAGTCATTTCATTCGTATATTATTTCCGTATTTTACAGCAAATGTTTTTCAGGACGGGAGAAGTGGAAGAGAAAATTCGTTTGCCATTGAATATAAAGGTTGTTATGAGCCTTTGTGCAATCTCGATTGTAATACTAGGGATTATGCCGATGATTGGATACAATTTCTTTTATGAATATTTTCCATTAATGAAGGATTTCTTCTTCTTAGGGAACGTGGTACAATAGTGAAAATAAAAGGTGTGGAGTTGTTACTCTGCGCTTTTTATTTTGTGTGAATTACAATTGAAAATGCATGTAGGTATATGTTTTTTGAGAGCAAATTACGAAGTGAAATGTAAGATGCTTATTTGTATTTGAAAAAGTGTGGCTCCTACTTATTATGGTATCGTTTTTATAGTATTTCGTAAGTAGTAGCTGGGTAAAAAGGGGTCGATTTTTTGGCACATCTTTTAGGGCAACAAGCACTGATTGCCATTGTTTCGCATTTATTGTTTATTACCATTACGTGGTGGGCCTTACAAGGTGTTCACATTGAGCGTTTAATGAAGTCTGGAAAGGTGATGCAGACGCGAGTGTTACTCATCCTAATTACAATTGCAATTGGGACATCTGTAAGTAACTTTTTCCTTGATTATTTAGGCTATTCAAAGAGTTTAACGTATTTAGTAAAGTAAGTGTATAGAACCTCATATCTCCGTTAACAATGGGGATAGGAGGGGATGAAATTGAAGCTTAAAGCCATTCTTATTGTTGTGATAAGTGTTGTTTTATTTTTGGTTGGATATAGAGAGATGAAACCGATCAGCGATGAACAGAAAATGGAGAGCATGATTGCAACTTTAGAGAAAAATGATGCTAAAGTAGAGAAGTGGTCATGGTTAGCGCGAGAAACAAAAACAATTTCTAATATACATACGTTTCAAAAGTTGTTAAACGATGTGAAGGACAAGGCGAATATTCAAAAGTGGGAATTAGAGCAATCTCCAGATGGATATAAAGCTACATCCTATAAAAAGTTTTCTTCTTATGAAGAACGAGTAGTAGTAACATGGAGTAAGGAAAATACTAAAGAAAACACTTTCATTATTTTTGAAGTAAGCGGGGCGAAATGGGACCCGAAGTACATTCAGAAAACAAATAAAATTTTTAGTGAAAAACCTATAATTTACACTTGTGTTCAAGGTGTACTGAATGATAAGATTGAAGGTGTTTTGCAAAATAAAACCAATCAGGTTTTGAAAGATCTTTCAGCAAGAGCGATCGAACAGATAGAAGAAAGAGCATTTGTGTCAGTCTCCGCATACAATAAAAAGTGGGATGACGCTCTTTCAACAAATAGAGAGAAAATAAATGTGCAAATAGCAATACGTTCTACAGACAACAAAGATACAATTGTGGTTGGCACACCGATCATAACTTCTGAGTATTGAGTGAATAGATACTGAAAAAAGGACACGGAGGGGAATAATTTGGAAAAGATCATCGTCCGTGGCGGAAAGCGGTTAAACGGCACAGTGCGTGTTGAGGGCGCAAAAAATGCTGTATTACCTATAATCGCTGCAGCCCTATTAGCGAGTGATGGAAAGAATGTACTATCTGAAGTACCAGTTTTGTCTGATGTATACACAATTAATGAGGTATTACGTCATTTAAATGCTGAAGTCGTATTTGAAAATAACCAAGTAACAATCGATGCTTCTAAAGAACTAAATATCGAAGCACCATTTGAATATGTACGTAAAATGCGTGCATCTGTTCAAGTAATGGGACCATTACTTGCACGTAACGGTCGTGCTCGTATTGCACTTCCTGGTGGATGTGCAATTGGTTCACGTCCAATTGACCAACATTTAAAAGGCTTCGAAGCAATGGGAGCAAAAGTACAGGTTGGTAATGGTTTTGTTGAGGCATACGTTGAGGGAGAACTAAAAGGAGCTAAAATTTATTTAGACTTCCCAAGCGTGGGCGCGACAGAAAACATTATGTCTGCAGCTACATTAGCAAAAGGGACAACAATCCTTGAAAACGCAGCGAAAGAACCAGAAATCGTTGACTTAGCTAACTTCTTAAATGCGATGGGAGCGAAAGTACGCGGAGCTGGAACTGGAACGATTCGTATCGAAGGCGTTGATAAATTATATGGTGGAAACCACTCTATTATTCCTGACCGTATTGAAGCGGGAACATTCATGGTTGCAGCGGCAATTACTGGTGGAGACATCTTAATTGAAAATGCTGTACCGGAACATTTACGCTCAATTACAGCGAAAATGGAAGAAATGGGTGTTAAAGTTATTGAGGAAAATGAAGGTGTACGTGTTATCGGCCCAGATAAGTTAAAAGCGGTTGATATTAAAACTATGCCTCATCCAGGTTTCCCAACAGACATGCAATCACAAATGATGGCATTATTACTACAAGCTGATGGAACAAGTATGATTACAGAAACGGTATTCGAAAACCGCTTTATGCACGTTGAAGAATTCCGTCGTATGAATGCTGATATTAAAATCGAAGGTCGTTCTGTTATTATGAACGGTCCAAATAGCTTACAAGGTGCTGAAGTAGGCGCAACTGACTTACGTGCTGCTGCTGCATTAATCTTAGCTGGTTTAGTATCTGAAGGTTACACTCGTGTAACTGAGTTAAAGCATCTTGACCGTGGTTATGTAGATTTCCATAAGAAATTAGCTGCATTAGGTGCAACTATTGAACGTGTAAACGAAAAAGTAGAAGAAGTGAACGAACAAGAAGTTTCTGATCTTCACGCTTAATTGAAATAGTCTCTACGTCTTTTGACGTAGGGGCTATTTTTTTGGGTTATTACTGTTATAGTCAATAAATTCTATACTTATGCACGTACCAGTGAAAATATTTAGAAAATTTTTGTTTTATCCTTCGTTAACTGCCCGTAAACATTCGATTGGTGCGGCTGATTAAAGTTTCACTTTATATGGTTCCCCTTCAGTATGTTCTAAAAGAAAGAGTTGTTCCATAAGAATGAATGGAGTAAAGCTTTTGGATATTGGGGGAAATAAGATGAAATTTTCAAAGCCACTTTTTATCACAGTAGCGCTTCTAATAGCGCTCGTTATCATTGTACCTGCTGCTCTTGTTATTCCGTTTGCGAAAGCAAAGGTAGGGGAAGAAGCAGCTTCTAAAACTCCTCCAGCGATAGAAAGTATACCAGCTCCAGGGAAAGTGGATACAGCGGTTCAAGTTGCTGTATATCGTGAGAAACAGAAAAAGGTAGATACATTACCTATGGAGGAGTATGTGACCGGTGTAGTAGCTTCTGAGATGAATGCCAGTTTTGAAATAGAGGCGCTAAAGGCGCAGGCATTAGCAGCGAGAACATTTGTGGTACAGCGTATGCTAAGCGGAGGTAAGAAAAACAATGCGGACGTGACCGATACGGTGAAAGATCAAGTGTACAAAAGTAAAGAAGAATTGAAGAAACAATGGGGTAATAACTATGAAAATAACTTGAAAAAAATCGAAGAAGCCGTTTCGAAAACCGCAGGACAAGTTTTAACGTATGATGGAAAACCAATCTCAGCATCCTTCTTCTCAACGAGTAATGGCCGGACAGAAAATGCAGCTGATTATTGGGGAAATGATTATCCGTACTTAAAGAGCGTAGATAGTCCATGGGATCAAGCCTCTCCAAAATTTACGAGCGAGCAAACATTTACAGTAGCTGACTTTCAAAAACGTCTTGGTGTGAAGGTGTTGGCAGACGGGAAGGTTGGAAATATTAAAGATCTTACGGAAGGAAAGCGAGTAAAAGATGTAGCATTTCAAGGGAAAACATTAACAGGAAAGCAAGTTCGTGAAAAGTTAGATTTACGCTCTTCTGACTTCACGTGGAAACAAGAAGGGGATAAAATCGTCGTTACAACGAAGGGATTCGGTCACGGCGTTGGCATGAGCCAATACGGAGCAAATGGCATGGCGGCGGAAGGTAAGAAATATACAGATATCGTTGCTCATTATTATAAGGGTGTCGAAATAAAGTCGATGAATGATTATGAAGGAAAGTTAATGGTGAAGAAGTAGGTGTCAGAACTCTGGCATCTATTTTTTTGTTTAAAATATCATAATCTTCCATTAACTGTTTGATATAATAGGATAAAAAGTATTTGGGGGAGACGAAATGGCGCTACTGGAGTTGAAACAATTAGGGTAACTAACTGTTACGATTTATTTAACCAATTATAACCAAAGTTAATTAAATATATCAGTAAGCCCTGCTAGTCAAGTGATTGGCTAGTAGTGAGGGTTAACTGCGGGCAATCCCTAAAGCTGATTGAACTACAACGTGGCTAGAAATGGTGAGCGTGAATGTCGCGAAAGCAGAAAAAATCAATCAGATCGTGCAAGGTTAAATCCTAAACACTAGAACAATGGGTCTTCCGCCTCGAATCATCTAAGTCAAAATGGATAAGATGAACGTTCAACGACTATCTCGTATAGCTGACGAGAGTACACCACAAGCCTATGGTGGTGGAAAAATCCTCTATCTCTAAAGAGATAAACATATAGTCTGCGCTCATGTGAAAACATGAGAAGTTCATAAGAGAACTGGCTAAGGAATTGCGCCCTTAGTTGAACGAGATAAATTTAATTAAATCTATCAAACCTCATTGAATATATCGAACGTATGTGCTGTGTTGGGTTCAATGAGGTAAGAATAATAATGAAATTTTTACGAGTTAGTCAAGTATCAGAATTAACAGGTTTGCATCCGAGTAGTCTAAGGAGAATGCTGGTGGAACACGCTACTATTCAGAAGAACAAATTTTTCATTATCTGAAAGATGAATGCCCGAATAATTGCACAGTAAAGGAGTAGGCTTCTGATGATATTGGCGAAGAAAGTTAGACTGATTCCAACGCCTGAACAAGAAAAAGTGCTTAGAAACCATGCTGGAGCTGCAAGATTCGCTTATAACTATTGTAAAAGAATGAGTGATAGATACTATAAGCTATTTGGAAAATCTGTTTCACAGTTAGCTTTACAGAAACGATTTACAAAGATCAAGAAGCGAAAGAGATATGAGTGGCTAAAAGAAATCAATGCACAAGTTCCTAAACAGGCTTCAAAAGATTTTGATAAGGCGAGAAAAAATTCGTTCAAAAAGTACAAAAATGGTTCTCACACTTCTTATAAATCCAAAAAAGATTTAATCCAAGGATTTTATGCCAATTATGAAAGACTGATTATAGGAAAGAAAGTAGTTCATATTCAGTCCATTGGAGTAGTGAAAACAAGCCAACAACTACCAAGAAACAAAAAACCATCCAATCCAAGAGTTACATTTGATGGTCGTCACTGGTGGATTAGTGTAGGGTTCCAAGAAGACTTTGAATCACAAGAACTAACCAATGAGTCGATTGGTGTGGATGTTGGCTTAAAAGAGCTGTTTGTAGCTTCTAATGGTATGAAAGAACGAAATATAAACAAAGATGCCAAGGTTAAAAAACTTTTGAAAAGGAAAAAGTCAGCGCAAAGAGATATGTCTAGGAGATTTAAAAAAGGTGTAAAAATTCAATCTGTCGGATATGAAAAAGCGAAAGCTGAGCACCTGCGGTTATCTAGGAAAATTACGAATATCCAAAATAACCATATCCATCAATCAACAGCTAAATTGGTGAAAACCAAACCAATGAGGATTGTTGTGGAAGACTTATCTATCTCAAACCTGTTAAAAAACAAAAAACTATCGAAAGCATTTTCATTTCAAAAATTAAACTTCTTCTTTCAATGTTTATCATACAAGTGTGTGAAGTACGGCATTGAGTATGTAAAAGCTGATAAATGGTTCGCTTCAAGCAAGATTTGCTCATGTTGCGGAGTTAAATACGACCATTCAGTTCAACCAGAAGGACAGTGGAGTTTAAAGATTCGTGAATGGGACTGTGTTGGGTGCAATAGCCATCACGATAGGGATGTAAATGCTGCGATAAATTTATCAAGATGGGTAAAATAAATGCTTGATAATAGGAGGTAACGATACTGCCTCGTGTGGAGTGTTATACCCCTCGTCCCTTCGGGATTGCGAGAACACGATGAAGCACTAACTTGTATAAATTTGATTGAATTGTATAGATTTAGTTAAGTTTACCGTATCGGAAGACGAACCAGTTACCGGCAATTGAGCTAAAGGTTGAGAAAGGACAATGTATTGTTTTGCAATGTAATAACCATACAGCTAAAGTGTTGCACCGCATTATTATTGGTGAGGAAGAAGCTTCAACTGGCAATGTGCTATTTGAAGGTAAAGCGATTGGAAAGAAAAATTATTCTCGCATCGGCTTTTGTTTTTTGAAAGATGAAGCATATGATCGTTTGAAGGTGAAGGAATACTTTAAGTTTTTAATAGGGCTGTATGAATCGAATATGAGTACGGAAGAAGTTGTACAATATGTCGGCCTCTTAGATAAGTTAAACGTTAAAATAGAAAAACTATCATTTTCAGAGAAACGTCGCCTTCATATCGGGAGAGTGATGGTTCATAATCCAGACTTAGTTATTTTGGAAGAGCCGGAGCAAAATGTAGATACAGAGAGCACAATTATTATTCGAAAATCAATTATGAAAATGAAAGAGCAAGGAAAGGCCATTTTTATTACGTCATCCTTTCTATCGGACGCCCTTTCGTTAACAGAAGATGTATACATATTAAACAATGATGGTGTGAAAAAAATAGAAATCGAACAAGAAGAAGTTGAAGAGGTGGATGAAGAGAAGGTCGTGCAAATGATTCCGCAAATGAAACTTGAAAGAATTCCAGCGAAAGTAAACGATAAAATCATTTTACTTGATCCGATGGAAATTCATTTCATTGAAACGCAAAACGGAGTGACACATATTCATGTGCGTGAAGGTGATTTCGTATGTGCATTAACATTAAGTGAACTAGAAGCGAGATTAACAGGATTCGGGTTCTTTAGATGTCATCGCTCGTACCTTGTGAATTTACAAAGAGTACGAGAAGTGATTACGTGGACTCGTAATAGCTTTAGTTTAATTTTGGATGACGAAAGAAAAAGTTCAATCCCGCTTTCAAAAGGACGAATGGATGAATTAAAAGGTGTGATTGGGCTATAAAAATTGCTCCAATAAGCTCAAAATACGATTCATTCACCGGTAAAAATACTCCTTTTACCGGTATTTTACTGCGTAACCTCTTTGTTTTTCATATGATTGAGTCAAGAAAAGCGAAACAAACAAACGAAAAGCGCTAAAGCGACTTTCATCTATAAAAAGAAAAACAAAGGGGATGACGGGATGACATTGGCAATTGAAATGAAAGATGTAATGAAAAGTTTCAACGAAAAAACGGCACTTCGAAATGTAAATATTGAGGTGAAGCAAGGAGAAATTTTCGGATTCCTCGGACCGAGTGGATCTGGAAAAACAACAACAGTAAAGATTTTAACTTCTCAATTACTTCATAGCGTTGGAACAGTGAGGGTACTAGGCAGAGATATTACAGGACCAAGCAGCATCGATTACAAACGAATTGGTATTTTAACAGACAATAGCGGTTTATATGAGAGACTTAGCATTTATGATAACTTACTATTATTTTGTGACTTATACGATTGCAAAAAAGAACGAATTGATGAAGTACTAGCGCAAGTGAATCTATTAGATGATAAAAAAACACCAGTAAAGAAACTATCAAAAGGAATGAAGCAGCGCGTTACACTAGCTAGAGCAATTCTTCATAAACCAGATATTCTCTTCTTAGACGAACCAACATCGGCACTCGATCCAGTTAACGTACAAAACATTCATAAAATCTTAAAAGACTTAAATAAAGAAGGAACGACAATTTTCTTAACGACTCACAATATGGACGAAGCAGAAACACTTTGTAACCGCATCGCCTTTCTATGCGGCGGAGAAATTGTAGCGCTTGATACACCAGAAAACCTTCGCTTACAATACGCGAAAGATCAAATACAAGTCGTATTAAAAGATAAGCAAAAAGAAATCGTGCAAAAAGATGAATTAGGTGCAAAACGCATTTCAGAATGGATGAAAAAAGGTGAATTACTATCCATTCATTCACACGAACCAACGCTAGGCGATATCTTTATTGAAGTTACTGGGAGGGGATTATAATGACATTTTCAATGAGACGATTTTCAGCTATTTTTCGGAAAGAGTTACAAGATTTTAAAACGAATTCACAAACTTTAATTATGTTGTTAATGCCACTTGTCTTTTCGGTATTATTTAGTCGCTCCGATAATATGAGAGAAATTGGAGCGAATTCATTAACTGCGATGACGTTAGTTATGGTCGGAGGTTTTGTACAGGCAATGCTCATTGCTGAAGAAAAGGAAAAAAATACGCTTCGTGTTCTTATGCTATCACCAGCATCATCAATTGAAGTATTAATTGGTAAAAGTTCATTAACAGGTCTGATTACAGTTGCAATCTGTTTTATTAATCTACTTATTTTAGGTAAATTAGAAGGTAATTTTGCATTATTATTACTTATCTTTGTTCTCGGAATGCTAATATTTAACCTTATTGGTACTTGTATTGGATTATTAGCTCAAAATGTACCACAAACATCAACAATTGGATTGCCAATATTAATGATATTTCTTTTCGGTGATTTAATTGGAATGTTTGTGAAGAATGAAGTCGTTACAAAAATAATCGATTATTTACCAACTCGTCATATCGGTGTGGCAGTTAGCAGTGTTATAAAGGGGGAGGGGTTTAGTGCAATTACTAGTAATTTATTGAACATAATAATTTGGTTAGTTGCGGTACTTGTTATTACACTCTTCGTGTATAGAAAGAAACAAATGGACTAAAAACTGAGCTGAAACGCTCAGTTTTTTCTTTTTTCAATCATTTCCTCGGAAATTTTACAATTCCTATACATATTTTTACAGATTTTGTCGAAAAGTAATTAGTTATACGTTGTATAGGATACGTGAATATTGTTCAAAATGATTGCTGAGGTGATGATGGAATGCGAGGAAGAAATAATAAAAAGTCGCAAAAGGTAGTACATTTATTTCAAAAAAGATGGGTGTTTCCGGCACTATACATTGCATGTGCAGCGGTAATTTTAATGGTTGCGCTATGGTTCCAAGGAGCTAATCCGAAGAAGACTCCGAACCAAGATCAAGCAACACCGTATACACAATCGGAAGATCCAGCAGTACCAGTAACGAAATCTTCAGAAGTAGTGAAAATGCCAGCTGCCGCTAATGCGGAAGTAGTCGTGCAGAAGAAATTCTATGAAGATGCAGCAACTGAGGCGGAACAAGAAAAAGCACTTGTCTTTTATAACAACACATATTCCCCAAATAAAGGAATCGACATTGCTGCGAAGAATGGAAAAGAATTCGATGTAGCTGCTGCTTTAAGTGGTACAGTAACGAAAGCTGAAAAAGATTCACTTCTTGGTTATGTTGTAACAGTTGATAGCGGAAATGGTGTAGCAGTTTCTTATCAAAGCTTAGGCAGTGTGAAAGTAGAAAAAGGTGCACGAGTTGCACAAGGTGAAGTATTAGGAAAATCCGGTCTAAGTGCAATGAATAAAGAAGCAGGTTCTCACGTTCACTTTGAAGTACGTAAAGACAACGTGGCTGTGAACCCTGAGCGCTACTTAAATAAGTCAGTAGCAGAAATTAAAGCTGATGCAGGTGCTGCAAAGGCAACGAACGCTTCTGGTAAAAAAGCTGAAGACAAATCTCAAAAAGAAGAGAAGTCGACGAGCACGAAACCAGAAAATAAAACAGAAGACAAGTCTCAAAAAGAAGAGAAATCAACTAGCGGTTCGACTAGTGACAAAAAAGAAGAGCCGAAGAAAGAAGAAAAATCAACAAATGGTTCTACAGAATCATCTAACAGTTCTTCTTCACAAGAATAAGAAAGTGAAAAAATCAGTTCTCACTAGGAGAGCTGATTTTTTTACTTTTACCCCGCATTAACGGGCAGTAAGACCCCTACTTCAAAATTCAGTGAAAGCTAAGAAGTTAGGCCTGGGGTCAACTGCCCGTAAAAGCCCGATTGGTTCAACTAATAATCAGTGGGAAATGGCGCCCACTGATTAAAGTTTCACTTTATATAAAAATACTCAATTTCGAGAAAAAAGTTGCAATAACAAGGAAATATGACGAGATTCTCGAATATATATTACAAAAAGGAGGGGATACTGTGTCATTTTTATTTGTTCTGTCGACTGCTATTATTTTATTGTTTGTTTTATTCACTTTATATTATTATATTGCCGGTAAGAAAGAGGTTCCCCACCATCAATTGTTAGAAGAAGAATTGGAACGAGAAGAATGACACTCTAAGAAAGAGTGTCTTTTTCTTCTTGTACACCTATTGGAATTTTTAGAGCTAAGTCGTATAATACTAATTGTGATTTTTTCACATAAGAAAACGATATTTGAATGCAGTAGGACTCTAAAATACTGTGTTTTTTTGTTGTGGTTGAGGGGGAAGTTTTAAATTGGAAGCAAGAGAAAGCAAAAGTTCGAAAAAATTATTTATTTTAATAGCGGTTGTAGTGGCACTAATCGCTGGGATTGGATTTTTTATTTTTAATAAAATGAATGCTGCAGGTAAGCAGGAGAAAGTGCCTGTTCTGCAATATTATTATTTAACAAAAGATAATGATAAAAACCAAAATCCGTTATTAAAAGATAAGGCAACTGCGGTATCGGTAGGAATGTTTGAAAAACAAATGAAGTATTTAGCAGATAATCAGTATCATACTCTTACTTTGGAAGAATTTAATCAATTCATAAAAAATAAAAAGAAACTTCCTAAGAAAAGTGTCTTAATCACATTTGATAACAGTTCTAAATCAAATTATGTATATGCATATCCAATTTTAAAAAAATATAAAATGCATGCTGCTTCATTTGCAGTTACATCTAGAATAAGTAATAAGGAAGAAAAGTTTAATCCTAAAACCTTTCAAATGTTAAGTATGAATGAAATGGATAAAATGAAAGATGTATTTGAATTTGGAAGTCATACACATACTTTACATAAATTTAAGAATGGATCAGCGGCTATACTTGTTGAGGGAAATCAAGTAGTTAAAAATGATATATTAAAAAGTAAAGATGTTTTAAAATCAAATTATATGTCATATCCATTTGGAAAATACAATAAAGATACGCTCCAAATATTAAAAGATTTAAAAATGGAGTTGGCATTCACTAGTCTACAAGGATATGCGACACCAGAAAATAATCCCTTAGAAATAAAACGTTGGTTTATTTCAGCGGATACTAAAATGGATAACTTTGAGAAAATAGTCTCAGGTGAATATGAGGTTCCAAATAAGTAAAGTTCAAGCCTATTAGAATTATATTTAAATTCTAATAGGCTTTTTTGTTTAAAGAATGGATTTTTTCTTGAAATAAAATTTTTTGTACTTAGTCCTTAAAAATATTGAACATGTAGCATATATCAGTAGTGTGGGCAATACAATGGTATAAACCAAAGCAAAGAGAGTGTTTGAGGTGAGAAATCGTGAATCATTTCATTATAAATCCAAGAATATTTAACGCTTACAAACAGCACTCACACTTACTTCTTAGTGGTATGCAGCGAGGCTCATTTCACACTTCTCACATCCAATTTAGGGAGGCGAGTGGTGTGCACGATTACATCAAAGAGAGAACTATCAAGATTGGTAAGTATATCGTGGAGACAAGAAAGACAGTGCGTGTCATTGCAAAGGAATTTGGGGTATCAAAGAGTACAGTCCATAAAGATTTAACGGAACGTCTACCAGAAATTAATCCAGAGCTCGCAAATGAAGTGAAAGAAATTCTTGATTATCATAAGTCTATTCGTCATTTAAGAGGCGGAGAAGCAACAAAACAAAAGTATAGAAAAGAAGATGTAGAAAAGCCGGTACGTCAATAAATATGCAATCGCAAACATTCCGTTTCAATTCGGTAATATTTTTCAGAAGAATTCTTTTTGCGAATATTACGTTTCTGTTAAATTTATGATAAAATCAGAAATTAGGTGTAAAAGAATTCGGGTGTAACCTGATTTTGAATATCGAGGAGGAAATGACGGGAATGTTTGCGCGAGATATCGGAATTGACCTAGGTACGGCTAATGTATTAATTCATGTTAAAGGCAAGGGTATTGTATTAAATGAGCCATCTGTTGTGGCAATTGATCGTAACACAGGTAAAGTATTAGCAGTAGGTGAAGAAGCAAGAAGTATGGTGGGACGTACACCTGGTAATATTGTAGCAATTCGTCCACTTAAAGATGGTGTAATCGCAGATTTCGAAATTACAGAGGCAATGTTAAAGTATTTCATTAACAAATTGGACGTAAAGAGCTTCTTTTCAAAACCTCGCATTTTAATTTGTTGTCCAACAAATATCACATCAGTAGAACAAAAAGCAATTCGTGAGGCTGCTGAACGTTCAGGTGGTAAAACAGTATTTTTAGAAGAAGAACCAAAAGTAGCCGCAGTTGGTGCTGGTATGGAAATCTTCCAACCAAGCGGTAACATGGTTGTTGATATTGGTGGAGGTACAACAGATATCGCTGTATTATCTATGGGTGATATTGTTACCTCTTCCTCTATCAAAATGGCTGGCGATAAGTTTGATATGGAGATCTTAAACTACGTTAAACGTAAGTATAAGCTATTAATTGGAGAACGTACTTCAGAAAATATTAAAATTAAAGTTGGTACAGTATTCCCAGGTGCACGTAGCGAAGAGCTTGAAATTCGCGGACGTGACATGGTAACTGGTTTACCACGTACAATTACAGTATGCTCTGAAGAAATTACAGAAGCACTAAAAGAAGACGCAGCTGTCATTGTACAAGCTGCAAAAGGCGTACTAGAGCGCACACCACCAGAATTATCTGCGGACATCATCGATCGCGGTGTTATTCTAACAGGCGGTGGAGCTTTACTACATGGTATCGATATGCTTCTAGCAGAAGAACTAAAAGTACCAGTATTAATTGCTGAAAACCCAATGCACTGTGTTGCGGTTGGTACAGGTATTATGTTAGAGAATATTGATAAATTACCACGTCGTGCTTTGAGATAAAAAAATAAATTCAATTGTAAATAAAAAACCAGAAAGAAGCAATTCTTTTCTGGTTTTTTTATATAATAAGATATACTGGAAAAACACTTACAAACAAGCATTGTTAGCGCTTTCTTTATGTATATATTACATAAAATGCATATTAATTGTAATAGTTGGTCAATAAAAAGTATGTTATAATCGCTAGTGTGAATTTCGTGTGAACTTAATGTAAATAATTTGTAAATCTTATTGGTTTACATAGGGCTTTTGTTATTTGAATAATGATGCGGGGAAGGTCCTATTGGTTTTTTTATTCTTAGAAAAATTCGCAGGAGGACAATTAAATTATGAAAAAAGTAATTACATATGGAACATTTGACTTATTACACTGGGGACATATCAATCTGCTAAAGAGAGCAAAAGACTTGGGAGATTACCTTATCGTGGCTATATCTTCAGATGAATTTAATAAACTAAAGGGGAAAAAAGCTTATCATAGTTATGAAAATCGCAAAATGATTTTAGAAGCGGTTCGTTACGTAGATGAAGTAATACCTGAACATGAATGGGAACAAAAAGAAAAAGATGTTCAGGAGCATGACGTTGATTTATTTGTTATGGGCGATGATTGGGAAGGTGAATTTGATTTCCTAAAATCTCATTGCGAAGTTAAGTATTTACCACGTACAGCAGGTATTTCAACGACAAAGATTAAACAGGAATTATTATTAGTGGCTAGATAATTTTTATGATTAGAGAGATACAAATTGCTATATACCTTACAATATTTAGACTACTATTTAATCTTTTCAGAGTGTTTCCAATTCAAAAAAAAGCGACATTTATTATGTCATATGGGGAGAATGCACTCTCTATATACGAAGAAATGAGAGAGAAAAAAATTGATTTAGATGTCGTGTTCTTATATAAACCTACTTGTAAATATAAGTTAAAAGATTATCCTGAAGTGAAGTCTTATCAATTTGAAACACTAAGTATAGTGAATATGATTGAAGCTGTTTATCATTTGACAACATCTAAATATGTTATTATTGACAATTATTTTGGTTTTTTATCTGCTATTAAGTTTAAAGAGGGAACGGAATGCATTCAACTTTGGCATGCAGCAGGATCTATAAAGAAATTCGGTTTATTAGATCCAAATTTTAACAAAAGAAGTAAGCGTGCTCAAAAACGATTTAAAAGGGTTTATAATAACTTTCATAAAATTGTTGTGGGATCTGAATTATTAGCGGATATATATATGAGTGCGTTCTCAGTAGACCATCATCAAATGGTACGGACAGGTATACCGAGAACGGATTTGTTTTTTAATCGAATTCGGCAAGAAGAAATTAAAAAAAAGTTGTTTTTGGAAAATCCAAATTTGATAAATAAAAAAGTAATATTATACGCTCCAACTTTTAGGGATAACGAAATAAATTCTTTTAAATTACAATTGGAAATAGAAGAAATGTATAGAGAATTTCATGAAGAATACGTATTGTTTATTAGATTACATCCAGCAATAAAGGAAGAATTATACTATAAAATTGAGCATTCACAATTTATATATGATTATTCAATGTATCCAAATATTAATGATTTGTTCTTGGTAACTGATATTTTAATTACTGATTATTCTTCAATCCCATATGAGTTTTGTTTGTTAAAGAAGCCCATGGTTTTCTATCCTTATGATTTAGAGGAATATAAAAAACAAAGAGGAATTATAGGTGAATATGATTCTTTGGTCCCGGGACCAGTTGTATATTCTACAAAGGAGTTAGTTTCAATAATAAATAATAATGAGTTTGATTTATTAAAAGTAGAAGAATTCTCTTTGAAATGGAACCAATATTCAAAAGGGAATTCTAGTGAGAGTTTTATAAGAGAAATATTCAAAATATAATATAAATCTAATTTAGATATAAGAGGTGCGGAATGAATTTTTTAAGGTTTTTATGGCTACCTAAAGAACAAGGCCATTGTGTTTTACAAGAGATTAAGTATTCTCAACAAAAATTGAACATTGTATTGAGAATGGAGGGAATTACTAGAAATCTAGGGTTGGATAAATATTATTTCATTTTAGTTAATCGAAAATCGAAAGAAGAAATTAAAGTATGTGCCAATATACAAAATAATACAGATTTATTGGATGCTCAAGTTGAGCTGAATGATTATATTGAAAGTCTTGCAAAAGGAATATGGGATGCCTATCTTCAAATTGAAGTGGGTGGAAAAATAAACAAATTCCGTGTTAAGAACGACGTAACTGATGCTATTGAATTTTCTCCTTTTTATATTAAAGAATTAAATAAAATTTTTATAGGTTATTCCACAGTGAAGGGGAATTTATCATTTAAATCTCAAGAGAGTAGTGCATATCTCGATGTTGAGGTAATTAATTTGAAAGAAAATGGGGTTCTGGAACTAAGTGGGTATTTCTTGATGTTACCATGGAACACTAGGGAAGAAACTGAAATAACAAAAAAAATAGTTATGCGTTCAGAAAATAATACTTGGAAGATACCCGTTAATAATGTTAAAAGAACAGACGTAACAGCTTTTTACGGTCAATCAGGTGGAAGCTATGATTGGACGGGATTTAGTGTGCAATTAGACTTCAGAAAAAATACATACGGGTTAGAAAACAATAAATCTACTCAAATTTTTATCGAAATGGAGTATAAAGAAGAGGTTGTTTTATTGCCAGTAATTATTTCACCTAATATGGTGTTTAATAACTGTGCCATTATAAATACATTAGAAGGTATTAAAAAAGTATTATTTAGTACAGATCGAGAAAATAATCAAGGTTATATATTATTAACTAGAGAAGATTTACAAGCTGAAGTTAATTGTATTTACTCCGAAGATAATCAAATTACAATTGTAGGAGAAGTTATACAGCAACAAATGGTTGAGAAATTTTCTGAAGAACCAACGAGTTTAATTATAAAAAAACGTAACACGGAAGAAAAATATGAATTTGAGATTGAATTAGATGGATTTAATTATGCACACACGTTTAATTTAGAGGATCTTGTATCTAAAGGATTATTTGGCAAGGGAATATGGGATATATATTTAAAAGTTAATAAGCATTCTTATCGCTTAGTGACACGTCTAGATGGAGTTGCAAATAAGCAAAAGGTCATTAACATACCACAGCAGCTTTTATCAGATTTAGAGGGGCGAGCTATTGTCATAAAGCCCTACTATACTTTACACGATGAAGTTTCCATTTTAGTTCGTGAATATCTTAATGTGAAATCAATTCAGGAAGTGAAAATAGAGAAAGACGCATGGATTGTATCAGGAAAATTAAATATTCAGACTCCAAATAAAATAATCCCAGTTCAAACAAATGGAAGTATGACCATTAAAGGGAGTTATGGAAAAAGAAATAAGATTCCGGTTATATGGAATTTGGAGAAAAATGAAAAGACAAAGCAAGAGTTTAAATTTAGGGCCATTTTAGATTTGTCTACTATTCAACAGGGAGAAGAAAGAGATAAGTTATTAACGGATATAAATTTTGATTTAATTGAATGTGAATTTAAGCTTAATGGAGGCATAGCTTTATTTACTATGAACATAGATCCTTCGAAAATTATTTTAACGTTAGAAGATAGATTAAAACAAATCATAAGAATCCGCAAATTTATTAATAAATGGGACAAATCTTTATATCGAATTTTTAATAGGATCTTACCTATTAATCAAAAATATATTATTTTTCAAAGTTTTCATGGGAAAAGTTACTCATGTAATCCGCGAGCAATTTATGAACAAATGTTAATAGAAAAGCGTGATATGAAGGCTATATGGATAGTTAATAATATTATGCAGGAAATACCAGGTAAACCAATTGTGGTTAAACCAGGTTCGGTTAAATATTACTATTATATGGCGAAATCTAAGTATTTTGTTAATAATGGGAATTTCCCAGACTTTTATGAGAAAAGAAAAGGGACTGTTCATTTGCAAACCTGGCATGGAACACCTTTAAAGAAGCTTGGTTTTGATATTGATCCAAATTCACCTTCATATGCCGAGAATACTTCTCCAGCTTTGTTAAGGCGCAATGAGAGATGGGATTATTTAATAGGGCCTAATAATTATACATCAAAAATTTTAAAGAGAGCTTTTAATTTCGAAAAGATTATGTTAGATGTTGGTTATCCAAGAAATGATATTTTTTACAATAAAGACATTGATAAAAAATCCGATGAAATTAAAAAGAGATTAAATATTGACCCTAAAAAGAAAATTATTTTATACGCACCAACATGGCGAGATTATGATTTTCATAATGGTAATCAGCACAAGCCTTACGAATTTAAATTTGATCTTAATAAATTCAAGGAAAAATTTGGGGAAGAATACGTATTGTTATTAAG
The DNA here is from genome assembly GCF_007680225.1 of Bacillus sp. DE0042. Lineage (NCBI taxonomy): Bacteria > Bacillati > Bacillota > Bacilli > Caryophanales > Bacillaceae > Bacillus > Bacillus sp. DE0042. The sequence continues at coordinate 85,237 of NZ_VEJP01000006.1, forward strand.
ATTACATTATAGAGATGCTACTCGCATTCAAATTAATGGTTTGGAAGAGTTCGTTTATAATGTATCCAGTTATAACGATATCCAAGAATTATATCTGATTTCAGATATGTTAATTACTGACTATTCTTCAGTAATGTTTGATTTTGCAAATTTAAATAGACCAATTATTTTCTTTACTTATGATTTATTTAGATATGGTTCTCAAATTCGAGGCTTTTATGTTAATTTTCAAGAAGAAGCTCCAGGACCGATTATTTTAAATCAGGAGCGTCTATTTAAGACAATAGAAGATATCAGTAAGGTAGAAGCAAAATATGCGGAACGATATAAAAAGTTCCAAGATAAATTCTGTCATCTTGAAGATGGGCGCGCTTCTAAAAGAACTATAGAAGCTATGATCGGAAAATAATTTAGACAGGAGATAAGGTTGTGAAGATACGTTTTTTAGTATTTGATATTTATGGAATGGGTGGCACAGTACGTACTGTATTAAATGTAACAAATTATTTGGCACAAAATGGTTATGATGTTGAAATTATTAGTGTTTTTCGCCATCGCAAAATAGCATTTTTTGAAATAGACCCAAGAATTAAAGTTATCGTTTTACATGATGTTGCAAATCGAAATAAAAGTGATAAACAATTTCAAACGAGAATGGCGAATAGAATGTTAAAGATGAAAAGTAAGTTAATTCATCCAGATGATGAAGGATATCATTTCTTTTCATTGTTGACGGATATTAAAATGTATAATTATTTAAAAAGTATTGATTCGGGGATTTTAGTGACAACAAGACCAAGTTTTAATATATTTGCAAGTAAGTATGCAAATAAAGGCATATATCTTATCGGACAAGAACATTTAAATTTCTCAATCTATCCTAAAAGGTTAAAGAAATCTATATTAAAGCACTATATTAATTTAGATTGTTTAGCTACTTTAACAGATGAAGATACAGTTGATTATCAAAAACTTCTTCTAAATGGAAAAGTAGAGGTAAAGAAAATTACAAATTCAATTCCAAAGCTTAGAGGGGGGATATCTTCTCTAACATCTAAAACAATTGCTGCTGCTGGGCGATTAGTTCCGCAAAAAGGTTTTGATTTATTAATTGAGGCCTTCAAAATTGTAAATAAGCAATATCCTGATTGGAAACTTAAAATCTATGGAACTGGTAGAGAGCGAGCAAATTTAGAAGAATTAATCGAAAAAAATAAATTGTACAATCATGTCATTCTAATGGGGGCTACCCAGCATATAGATGTAGAACTTTCTAAAGCATCATTATATGCTTTGAGTTCAAGGTTTGAGGGATTTGGAATGGTAATTATAGAAGCAATGCAATGTGGAGTACCAGTAGTTAGTTTTGATTGTCCAAAAGGACCAAGTGAAATTATTGATCATGATAAGGATGGCTTTTTGGTAGAAGACGGAAATGTGGAGCTTCTTGCTAAGGCATTAATGGAGTTAATGAATGACCCTGTGAAGAGGGGCGAATTTGCTAAAAGGGCTATAAAGAATGTGAAAAGGTTTGAAATAGATGAGATAGGGAAAATATGGATGAGAACTATTGATGAAGCTACTCATCAAATTAATCATTAATAAAAGATTTGTTTTGTTATTAGTATAGGAGATGTTAGTGTGAATGTAGTTGTAACGAATATAAATTTTAATAATGGTTGTATATACATTGAAGGAAAAGCGGATTTTATTTTGGAGGAGGAAAGTTGCTTTTTCTCCATTAGAAGACGTGAAAGTGAGCATGGTATAGAGTATACGGAAAATCATTTTTTTTCAATAAAAGCTAGCGGGAAGACTTTTAGCTTTAAAAAAAATATCGACCTACTTTTTAAGGAAGCTTCCGTAGAAAATAATTTAATTTGGGACCTATTTTTAATTTGCAATGGGACATATATAAAACTAAAAACAGATAGTTCATCAGATTTTAAAGCTAAATCATATTATTTATTAGATAATAACCTTTTTAAAGCTAAACCGTATATTACGGGATATAAGGGTGTTTCAATCTATGTGATACGGAATGATATTAAGGCACTTATGCAAGATGCCGAATTTAATCAAGGGACTTTAAACGTAAGTTTCTATTTAGAGCAGTTACAGGAAGTAAATTTAGAAGAGAAAATCGTTAGTTTAATATTAAAAAAGAGAGAACAAGAATCCTTATTCGAATACTATGAAACTAAGATGCTAGAAACAAACGTAAATCAAGGTATTTTTAAATTTTCAATGAATATTGATCAAATGTTTAAAGATTATAAACTAAGTTCAAATATGATATGGGATGCATTCGTAAAAATTCAAGACTCTAATGGTGTAGAAATTGAGATGCCCTTACTTGATACCATAAGTAATAAGTCGAAATTTGGATATCATACGTTCAAACATAATGATTTGTTTAGAGTTAAGCCATATATTACTGGGTTAGATAATTTAGCGCTTTTTATTAGAGAAAAAGAATTTATTATTGAATCATCAGATTTTAAATTTGAAAATAATACGCTTTATGTTGAAGGAGAAATTTCTTCAAAAGAGTATAATGTACTAGATTTTGATGAAAATGGTACATATGTCGTATTTAAAAAGCGTTATACAGCTAATGGAGAGCCACTCTATTTTGATGAAATCGCAAAGGGTTTAAATATTCTTAATGGTAAATTTAAAATGGACGTAAATGTTTCAGAGCTTTTAAAAAAACAAAAAATCCGTCAGAAAGATGTTTGGGATATTTTTATTCGCCTAATGACTTTGGATGGTAGGATAATAGATGTAGAATTAAAGCCGGAAAAACGATTAGAAAAAAATCTTTATATGTACGAAGTGATGGCAGGAAATAACGAATGGAAATTCAAACCCTATATAAATGCTAAAAAGTCATTTTCTATTTATTTTTTAGATTCGGGGAAAGTGGTAGAAGAGTCATTGAAAATCGCTGTTCTTGGTTCTTGTTTTAGCCGTAACGCATTTAATTCAGGAGAATATTTTAATCCTGGGTATAAAAAAAATTACAATTGTAACTTAACACAATTTCACTCCTCTATTGTAAGTATCATGTCAAAACCTATTCATATTGATATGGAAAGATTAGAAGGTGTCACGGATAAAAACAAAGAATTTATTCGTTGTGATTTTGAGAAAGATTTTTTTGATAAACTAAAAGAGGCTAAACCAGATTACTTAATTGTTGATTTGTATGCAGATGCAGCTAGGGATTTAATTAGATTAAATGATGAGAGTTATATTAGTGCGAGCTTGGTTCTTAGGGAAAGTCCATATTTTAAAGAATTAGGCGCATATGAGCGTATTGGTCATAGCAATAATCAATTATATTTTGAAATATGGAAGGAACATATGGAGAAGTTTGCTCGAAAAGTTAAAGAGATATTACCTGAAGAGCGTATCATTTTGAATACGGGAGGGTTTACGTATAAATATATTGATAGAGATAACAAAGTGAAAAAATTCTCTTGCCCAGAAATAATAAAAAGAAATAATTATTTTTGGGATATACTTAACGGGTGGTTCGTAAATTGTATCCCAAATTGCAAGGTTCTTGATTTAAAGGATACTAATTATATAGGGCATTATAACCATCCATTTGGCAATACTTTTTCGCATTACCAACCAGGTTATTACAAGGAATTTATGAATAGGTTGAATAAATCTATTATGCAAGATTTACAAAACAAAATTCATAATTCATTGGAAAGAGATTAAGCCAAATATATCCCTCTAAGAGTTAATTTTTAGGGGGATATATTTTTATTGCGAATTTAGCCTTTTATATAAAATATAGTGAATAATTAGTAGAGGACGGGAAAAATGGAGGAAATCACAGTTATAGGAGCCGGAAGTTGGGGAACTGCTCTCTCTATGGTTCTTACAGATAACGGACATGAAGTACGGATTTTTGGGAATAATAAGAAACAGATTCAAGAGATTAATGAGAAACATACAAATGAAACTTACTTACCAGGAATTCAGTTATCCAAAGGAATAATAGGATATGAGTCTTTAGAAGAGGCGATGGATGGAGTCAATATAGTGTTACTAGTTGTACCAACAAAGGCGATTCGTGATGTTATGAGCAAATTGAAATCTATTGTAAAACAGCCAATAACAGTTATCCATGCAAGTAAGGGAATTGAGCCTGGATCATTTAAGCGAATTTCAGAAATGATTGAAGAAGAGATGCCAAAAGAGTTAGTTGAGAGCATCGTTGTTCTTTCTGGGCCAAGTCATGCAGAAGAAGTAAGTCTTCGTCATCCTACGACAGTAACTGCTGCTTCTTACCATTTACAAGCTGCAGAGGATACACAGCGATTATTTATGAATAATAATTTCCGAGTGTATACAAATCGAGATGTAATTGGTGTTGAATTAGGTGGAGCATTGAAAAATATTATTGCTCTGGGAGCAGGTATTTCAGATGGACTTGATTACGGAGATAACGCAAAGGCGGCTTTAATTTCACGTGGTTTAACAGAGATTACACGTTTGGGATGTGAAATGGGAGCGAATCCGCTTACTTTTGCAGGTTTAACAGGTGTTGGTGATTTGGTTGTAACTTGTACGAGTATTCATAGTCGAAATTGGAGAGCCGGCAATTTACTTGGAAAAGGTCATAATTTAGAAGAAGTTTTAGAAAATATGGGTATGGTTGTTGAAGGGGTACGTACAGCGGAGGCAGCATACCACTTAGCTAAAAAAGTTAATGTTGAAATGCCAATTACTAATGCTATATATAATGTTCTTTTTAATGGGAAGAGTGCAAAAGAGGAAGTAGATTTACTGATGGGGAGAAATGGTAAAGGTGAAGTTTTATAATAATATATTATAGATATGTGAGATAAATGAATTAGAAGGTGTGCAAAAGAGATGGGTTTTATAAGGAAAATAAAAAATCATCCAATAGTTAAAAAGATATGTAAAGCAATCTTTTTATTTTGTAGTTATTTACCGCCAAGAAAAAAAATGATTTTGTTTGAAAGTTATTCTGGAAAACAATATAGTTGTAATCCAAGGGCTATATATGAATATATGTTAAAAAATAATATGAATTTTGAAATGATATGGAGTGTAAATAAAGCATATCAGGAACAATTTAAAAAAGATGGAGTTCCATATGTAAAAAGATTCTCGATTCGTTGGTTTATTTTGTTGGCGCGTTCAAAGTATTGGGTTACAAACAGTAGGATGCCTTTATGGTTACCTAAACCAAAACATACGGTATATATCCAAACTTGGCATGGTACGCCATTAAAGAAACTAGCTGGTGATATGAAAGAAGTACATATGCCGGGTACAACAACAGAAAAATATAAGAATAATTTTCATTTGGAAGCGAAAAATTGGGATTATCTACTTTCGCCTAATAAATATTCTACGGACATCTTTAGAAGAGCATTCCAATTTGAAAAGGAAGTCGTAGAAGTTGGCTATCCACGTAATGATTTTTTATATCAGAGTAATAATTCTTCAGCGGTAGAGCACTTAAAACAAAAGAATAACTTACCGATAGATAAAAAAATTATTTTATATGCACCAACATGGAGAGATGATCAATTTTATAGTAAGGGACAATATAAATTGGATTTACAATTAGATTTGGATCTTTTACAAAGTAAATTAGGGTCGGATTATGTTATTTTATTACGTATGCATTATTTAATAGCAGAAAAATTTGATTTAGTTAAATATAAAGGATTTGTTTATGATTTTTCTAAGCATGTCGATATTAATGAACTATATGTAATATCTGATATGTTAATTACAGATTATTCTTCAGTCTTTTTTGATTATGCAAATTTAAAACGCCCAATTATTTTCTATACGTATGATATTGATTCTTACCGAGATAAATTAAGAGGATTTTACTTTAATTTAGAAGAAGAAGCTCCTGGTCCAATTGTAAAGAATACAAGAGAATTATTGGGAGAAATAGTAAAATGTGAATTGAATGGATTAGGAGAATTTGCAGGGAAATACGATAGTTTCTATAATAAGTATTGTTATTTAGAAGATGGTGGTGCTTCTAAACGAGCTGTAAGGAAAATATTTTTCGGAGAGGCATAGTAAAGATGAACTCAATGGTCATGATATTGAAAGAACAGATAAGCAGTTTATATTTAATTAAACGCTTATCTATTTATCAAGTGAAAAGTACAAACAATAATAATTATTTAGGACTCTTTTGGGAATTTTTGAATCCAATAATACAGATGAGTATTTATTGGTTTGTTTTTGGTTTAGGTATTAGAGGGGGACAAGGTGTTAATGGAGTCCCTTTCGTTTATTGGTTATCTGCAGGGTTAGCTGTATGGTTTTTTATAAATCCTGCAATGATGCAAGGTTCTAAATCGATTTATACAAGGCTAAACATGGTTTCAAAAATGAATTTCCCCATGAGTGTTATTCCAAGCTTTGTAATCATGTCTAATTTCTATTCACATGTAATCCTCGTAGGAGTTATAACAATTTTATTTTTAGTAACAGGACAAGGAATTTCTATTCACTACATTCAGCTCATTTATTATATGTTTGCGACGCTAATGCTAGTATTCTCATTGTCTTTAATCACATCTACTTTAGCGACAATAGTAAGGGATACTCAAATGATTGTGCAATCAATTATGAGAATGTTATTATATTTGACTCCTATATTATGGACTCCTGAAAGATTACCAACTATATTCCAAAAGATTATGAAATTAAATCCTTTTTGTTATATTGTTGATGGGTACCGAGCGTCTTTATTAGGGACAAATTGGTTCTTTCAAGATATAAATTATACATTGTATTTTTGGGGATTTGTTTTTATTACTTTTTTAATTGGCTCAACATTACATGTGAAATTTAGAAAGCATTTTGCAGATTATCTATAATGAGGGTTGTAAAAAAATGAATGAATCAGTCAGGTTTCATAATGTAACAAAAAAATACAAAATGCATAGTAAAAACTCTGAAAAATTAAAGGATATCGTGTATCCTGGAGGATTTGGTGAAGATTTTTATGCATTAAGAAATTTAGAGTTTGTAGCTCAAAAAGGTGATGTAATTGGTATTGTCGGGGTAAATGGATCAGGAAAGTCGACGATGTCAAATTTAATTGCTGGAATTACACCTCCTACAAGCGGAAAAATTGATATTAAAGGAAAAGTTGCACTTATTGCTATTGCAGCTGGGCTGAACAATCAACTTTCTGGTAGGGAGAATATTGAATTAAAATGCTTGATGATGGGATTAAGTAAAGAAAAAATTGAGAAGTTGACACCGGAAATTATTGAATTTGCCGATATTGGAAAATTTATTGATATGCCAGTCAAGAAGTACTCGAGTGGAATGAAATCTCGTTTAGGTTTTGCTATTTCAGTAAGTATTAATCCAGACGTCCTTGTAATTGATGAAGCACTTTCAGTAGGTGATCAAACATTTGCCGATAAATGTTTGACACGTATGAATGAGTTTAAAGAACAAGGGAAAACTATCTTTTTTGTAAGTCACTCTTTGGGACAAGTGAAAAAGTTCTGTACAAAGGCTTTATGGTTAGAATATGGAGAAATTAAAGATTATGGTCCAATTCAAGAAATTATGCCGAAATATGAGAACTTCTTAAAAGAGTACAAGGCTATGAGCAAAGGAGAGCAGCAGAAGTTTAAAAAGGAATCAATGGAGAAACAGGCAGGTAAAACCTTAATAAAAAATGAAGCTGCAAAAAGTGAGAATGAAGCTCAAGCTGTAGATTATGTATCATTATTAAGAAAACAAAGCTCACATCATATAAAAAAGAAAAAGGGTCGAAAGTTCTTAAGCGTTTTTATATTATTAATGATGCTTGGTGGGATAACTTACTGGCAAAAGGATAATATTTTACATTCTCTACAGGCGAAAGAACAGAAAAAAGAACCAATAGATAAGGTGGAGGTTCCTAAAAAAGAGGAGAACCCGCTCGCAACTTTAGACGTCCGTTATGTAAATTCTGCAAAAGGTCGTGTTAGAAGTAAGCCGAATTTAGATGGACAGGTAGTAGGTACGATATTATTTGGAACTCCGTTTGTTGTAAAAGAGCAACAAAAAGAGATAGAATCAGATATTAATTGGTTAAAACTCACATTAGAAAACGGGGAAGAGGGATGGATTAGTGAATCCATAGTTAAATCAATACCGTATAATCAAGCGATATCTTATAACAAATTTTTAGGGGAATTAAAACAAATAGAGGGAATTACTCCAAATTTAGAAGAGTACCTTGCTTTTTTAGGAAAGACTAAAGAAGAAATAATCAATACATTAGGTAATTCACAAAATGAGAAACAATTAGCAGCTGGAACATTAGTTCAATATAAAGATATTGATATAGTATATAACAATCAATCGATTGCTCAGAAAATAAATATTAAAAATATGAAAATATCAAAAGAAAGTTTATTTGAAAAATTAGGTGAAGCACAATTAAAAGCTGAGGACAATTCACTGTTTATTTACCGATCAAATAAATTTGATTTTAACTTTTCTTTAATGGGTTCTACAATTAATTCAATATCAATCTTGGATATTTCAAAGTATTAAATTTTATTACTATAATTAAATGTGTAATATTTATTAGATATTTTTAGGAGGATTATCATTGAAAACAGTAAAAAAAGCCATTATCCCAGCAGCTGGATTAGGAACTCGTTTCCTACCAGCAACTAAAGCAATGCCAAAGGAAATGTTACCAATTGTTGATAAACCAACAATTCAATACATTGTAGAAGAAGCGATTCAATCTGGAATTGAAGATATTATTATTGTAACTGGAAAAGGAAAGCGTGCTATCGAAGATCACTTTGATCATTCTTTTGAGTTGGAACAGAACTTACTAGAAAAGGGTAAGCATGAAATCCTTAAGAAGGTGCAAGAGTCTTCTAAAATTAATATCCACTATATTCGTCAAAAAGAACCGAAAGGTTTAGGTCATGCTGTATGGTGTGCTCGTAAGTTTATTGGTAATGAGCCATTCGCTGTTTTACTTGGTGATGATATTGTACAAGCTGAAACACCATGCTTACGTCAATTAATGGATCAATATGAGGCAACACAATCATCGGTAATTGGTGTTCAAACTGTTCCAGAGACGGAAACGCATCGCTATGGTATTATTGATCCACTAGCACAAAAAGGTCGTAGTTATCAAGTTAGTCAGTTTGTAGAAAAACCAGATCAAGGAACAGCACCATCTAACTTAGCAATTATGGGGCGCTATGTATTAACACCTGAGATTTTCACGTTCTTAGAGAATCAACAAACAGGAGCAGGCGGCGAGATTCAGTTGACGGATGCTATTCAGCGCTTAAATGAGATACAAAGAGTATTTGCCTATGATTTCGAAGGAAAGCGATACGACGTTGGAGAGAAGCTTGGATTCATTCAAACAACAATTGAAATGGCATTACAGCATGATGGGTTAAAGAATGAATTATTAAGCTATATGGAGAAGTTATTACAAAAAGAAATGGTTAATAATTAACTTTCAAAAAAACCATCTCGGAAATTTATTGTAAAATAAATTTCTGAGATGGTTTTTTATAACTGTTCCATTAATTTATCTGCCACTTTTTTAGAAAGTTGCTTTGTCATTTTAGGGACAAATGGTTTTATGGCGCCGTTAAAAACAAAGGCTCCTTTACCAGTTGTTCGCAATTCTAACTGACTTGTTACCTGTGTAGTAGAAGGAGAGATTGCTTCAGCATGAAAAAAGCCGCTACCAATTAATTTTTTTGTTGGAGAAGTCATCGTAAAGCTAATTTTATTAGGCATTTGCCATTCAATAATTTCAACATTTAGACTAACGTCTCGTTTAATAAATCCTAAATCACCGTGCAAACGCCAAGTCGAATGTTTGTCATCAATAACCTTATGTTTAACATAACCTGTGACTAGTGGAGCCCAATTGTTTATATCACTAATAAATTTCCAAATTAGATCTGGTGAAGTATTTAACTCTATAGTATGTATACCTTTTGCCATTTTTTGATCCCTTTCTAAAAATAAAGGTATTTGAATAATTGGGTTAAAATCCCATGTTCATTTTATTATAATATAAGTATGTAAATTCTATTACAAGCGTTTTTTGCTTTTATTTTAATAATTTTTTATTAAAATTCATATTTCTAAATATCACATTTAAGAGAATGTAAGGAAAATAGAGAAATAATGAGTAATATTAGGGAATTAATACGAAAAAGGTCGAAAATTGGGTTTTAATTTCTTATTTTTGTCATATATAATGAATCTTGAATACGACATTAAGGCTTAATATATTTGATATAATATGCCTTTCCCTAACTTGGGTATACACTCTTTTCAACCTCCGTGTCAGTAATAATACATATTGAAAAGAGTGTATACATTTTTTTATTTCGAAGAGAAATCTTGAAATTCTTTTTTATAATGACAAATAAGATTTAAAATGGGATAATGATAGTATAACTTCTGGTGGTATGACCAATCTTGTTTAAGGAGAGAAGTGTATGCTAGATATTCAACAAATTAAAGAAATAATTCCTCATCGCTATCCATTTCTACTAGTGGATAAAGTTTTAGAAGTAGAAGAAGGAAAGCGTGCTATTGGGATAAAGAATGTTACAGCTAATGAAGAATTTTTTAATGGGCATTTTCCAGATTATCCTGTAATGCCAGGTGTTTTAATTGTAGAGGCTTTAGCACAAGTTGGCGCTGTTGCTATGTTGAAGAAAGAAGAGAATCGTGGTCGCTTAGCATTCTTTGCAGGCATCGATAATTGCCGTTTTAAACGACAAGTCCGTCCAGGTGACCAACTGCGTTTAGAAGTTGAAATGACACGTGTACGTGGAGCGATTGGAAAAGGAAAAGCAATTGCTACTGTAGATGGTGAAATTGCTTGTGAGACAGAAATCACGTTTGCGCTTGGTGACAAAAAAGAATAAATATATTAAGATATGTGATAGACAAATAACAATACATAATTGTTGTTTGTCTATTTTTTATGATTTGTATAATAGGATTCATATGTATTGTAAGTTAGGCTTAAGAAAGAAGGTTACAATAATGAAAAAGAAAATTTTATTTTGGGTACTCGGTATTCTTGGGGTACTAATAATAGGCGGGGGAGTTTATGCTTATAATGTATATTCTTCTGTATCTAATACATTAAAAGAAGTTCATCAACCTTTAAAACGCGATCAAAACAACAGTAACGTTGGAGAAAAAGTTAGTAAGAGTGAACCAGTGTCAATTTTATTACTAGGGGCAGACGAGCGCGGTAATGATAAAGGGCGTTCAGATTCTTTAATGGTAATTACATTAAATCCTAAAAATAATTCTATGAAAACAGTAAGTATTCCTCGTGATACTTATACAGAAATTGTTGGAAAAGGTAAAAGCGATAAAATCAATCATGCTTATGCATTCGGCGGAGTAGATATGTCTGTAGCGACCGTAGAAAACTTCTTGAATGTTCCTATTAATTATTATATTGAAGTGAACATGGAAGGCTTTAAAGATATCGTTGATGCAGTCGGTGGGGTAGATGTAAATAATGATTTAGAGTTCTCTCTAGAAGGGAAGCACTTCCAAAAAGGGAATATTCATTTAACAGGTGACCAAGCTCTAGCATACACACGTATGCGTAAAGAAGACCCACGTGGTGACTTTGGACGTCAGATGCGCCAACGTCAAGTGATGCAAGGTGTTATCAAAAAAGGTGCAAGCTTCTCTTCTTTAACAGGTTATGGAGATGTATTAGCAGCAATTCAAAAGAATGTGAAGACAAACTTAACGCAAGATCAAATGTTTGATATGCAAAAGAACTATAAAGATTGCTTGAAAAATAGTGAGGATATCCAAATCCCGGGTGACGGTCACAAGGCTGCTAATGGTATTTGGTACTACTATGTTCCAGATGCAGCAAAACAAGATTTATCGAATAAATTAAGAGCGCATCTTGAAGTGACTAAGTAATAAGCAATGGCCCAACTCCTTTAGACAGATTTCGGTTTCCCAAGTGCTAAAGGGCATGAAGTTTGGGCACAATATGTAACGGATTATTTCGTTGCTAAGTAATAAAGGTACACAAAAGGTATACGAGCAATCGTATACCTTTTATAATAAGTAAGTGAATAAGAAATCCTAATATATGTAGGAGGAAGACAATGAACTCAATTCTAATCTGCGGCGGAGCTGGTTATATCGGTTCTCACGCTGTGAAAAAATTAGTAGACGAAGGTTTATCTGTTGTAGTAGTAGATAACTTACAAACTGGTCATGAGGATGCAATTACGGAAGGTGCGAAGTTTTATAATGGCGACCTTCGTGATAAAGCATTTTTAAGAGATGTTTTTACACAAGAAAATATTGAGGCGGTTATGCATTTCGCAGCTGATTCTTTAGTTGGAGTTAGTATGGAGAAGCCTCTTCAATATTATAATAACAATGTGTATGGTGCACTTTGCTTATTAGAGGTAATGGATGAGTTTAAGGTAGATAAGTTTATTTTCTCTTCTACTGCGGCGACGTATGGTGAGGTAGATGTAGACCTTATTACTGAGGAAACGATGACAAATCCAACGAATACGTATGGAGAGACGAAGTTAGCAATCGAGAAGATGCTTCATTGGTATAGCCAAGCTTCTAATTTACGTTATAAGATTTTCAGATACTTTAACGTGGCTGGTGCAACTCCAAATGGTATTATTGGGGAAGATCACCGTCCAGAGACGCATTTAATTCCTCTTGTGCTGCAAGTGGCGTTAGGTCAACGTGAGAAGATTATGATGTTTGGTGAGGATTATAATACACCAGATGGTACTTGTATCCGTGATTATATTCATGTTGAAGATTTAGTGGCAGCTCACTTCTTAGGGCTTAAAGACCTACAGAACGGCGGAGAGAGTGATTTCTATAACTTAGGAAATGGTAATGGTTTCAGTGTAAAAGAAATCGTTGATGCAGTTCGTGAAGTTACAAATCATGAAATTCCAGCTGAAGTAGCGCCACGTCGTGCGGGAGATCCAGCACGTTTAGTTGCTTCTTCTCAGAAAGCGAAAGAGAAATTAGGATGGGATCCTAAGTATGTAAATGTGAAAACAATCATTGAGCATGCTTGGAATTGGCATCAGAAGCAACCTAATGGGTATGTTAAATAAAATAAAAAAAGAGAGGGTATTGTCGTTCAACATATGTTCGACAATACCCTCTCTTTTTTTATAGGATTTTTGCTATACTAAACTGTACTATAATACGGGATGGAAGGAGGAGAATAATGAAAATACTTGTAGTTGATGATGAATCGAGTATTCGTAATTTGATTCGGATGCAGTTGGAGATGGAAGGGTATGAAGTGCTCACGGCGGCTGATGGAAGAGAAGCTTTAGAGAAATGGAATGATGGGCCGGATGTATTGATTTTGGATGTTATGCTTCCAGATACAGATGGGTATGAGTTGCTTCGCTTGTTCCGTGAGAAGAATAGGGATATTCCAGTGCTCATGTTAACTGCAAAGAGTCAGATGAATGATAAATTGCTTGGGTTGCAGCTTGGTGCGGATGATTATGTGACGAAGCCATTTAATTATGCAGAGCTTATTCTTCGGGTTAAGAATATGACGCGGCGCGTGAAGAAGGCAGAGGTAACGGTAAGTCATGAAGTAATCGGGGCGGGAGAGATAACGATTTGTCCTAAGGAAAGAAAGGTGCATGTTAGTGGACAAGAAATTCAGTTAACGTACCGAGAGTTTAATTTATGTCAGTTGTTTGTTTCAAATCCGCAGCGTGTATTTATGAGAGATGAGTTACTTGAGAAAGTATGGGGATTTGAGTATATCGGAAATACGAGAGCGGTTGATATTATGGTGCAAAGACTGCGGAAGAAGTTAGGGAAGAGCGGAGAATATATTAAGACAATTTATGGCGTTGGCTATAAACTAGATTGTTAAGTGGTGATGGTATGTCTTTAAAAAGAAATATGGTGTTTGGAATAGTTGGATTGTTAATCCCGATTTTTGTTCTTTTGTACGCAGTTGTTTATATTACGTTAGAAAAGAATATGTATCATAATGCGGCAAATTCTTTGGAAAAGTTAAGTGTAGAAGCACAAATTTATACGATGAATTATTTAGAGAAGGAAGCAGAAGTGGAGACGCTCGGTCCTAATTCACTTTTAATTGCTTCGTATTTAGCGAAGCGCATGGATGTACGTGTACAGATGATCGGGAAGAATGGAGATGTTGTCGCGGATACGCAAAAGGGAGCACTTCTTCACCGGAATATTGATATTGAGAGCTCTTTGAAGGGGAAGAAATCGTATGTTTTTGAAGAGGGAGATCCAGCTCCAATTCTTTTGTTTTCAAGCCCAGTTTATTATGGAAACGATGTCATCGGAAGTGTTCGTTTTATAAATGAATTAACGGGTGAGAAGGAAGTTTTAACAAATGTTGGCTGGACGTTCTTAATGACGTCTCTTTGTCTCGTAGCTGCAGGTATTTTCTTTGCAATTCGTTTGGCAAAGTCACTTCATAAGCCGATTGATCAGTTAAGACAAATGGCAAAGCGGCTTGCGAATGGTGATTATAAAAGTAAGATTGAGCTAAATGAATATGTGGAAATTGCTCAGCTTTCAGCATCTTTTAATGCGATGGCTGATGGAATTGAGCTGCATATTAAGCAATTGAAAGAGGAGAAAGAGAAACAGAAAGATTTCTTAGACCGCATTACGCATGAGCTAAAAACACCGTTAACGGCGATTATTGGCTATGTGGATTTAATTCCGAAGTTAAAGGCGAAGGAAGATGTAAAAGAGAGCCTGCGATATGTGGCTGTAGAGAGTGAGCGTTTATTATCACTTGTAGAGGAATTGCTTAAGTCTTCAAAGTACGGGAAGAGTACGTTTGAAGTGTCACCTACAGTTGTGAATGTAAAGGAATTAGCCGAAGAAGCAGTTTCAATTGTGAAACCTCGTCTGCAGAAATTTGAGATTGAAGTGATAAATGAGTTAACAGATGTACATGTTGTTGCGGATTTCGATAAGACGAAACAGATTTTCTTAAACGTGCTGGATAATGCGATAAAATATAGCGATGCTACGCAAATTCGTATGAATGTAATTGTAAATGAACGTGAGGCAAAGGTTTTTGTTCATGATGATGGCATTGGTATAGATGAAGGTGTGCTTGCAGAGTGGAATGAAGCACCAGAAGGGAAGGTACTTCCTTCTAGTTACGGGAATGGTTACGGTTTGTATATTTGTCAGGAGATTATGAATAAGCAGGGCGGAAGTATGCGAATTGAGAGTAGTGAAGAGATTGGTACTACGATATTTATTACATTTTTGCTTCCGAGACGGATGGAAGACATAAAAAACTTGAAAGCGGTTAAATGATACATTTATGAAACAATTATGCGGTATTTTCGAAACAACGTTTTTTTATCTTGGAGGTAGGCAGAAATGAAAAGGCTATCATTTCAAATTCTTATGTTTGTTCTTTGTATAATTGTTTCTCTTATTTTGTTTTATGTGATGGAGAAGCAAATATACAATCGAATCACAATAGTGAATGACAAACAAACTGTTTTACAAAGAGTGAATGAATCCCTGCCTACCGAAATGAAGGTTAGGCATGAAAAGTGGGGAGAAATTGTTATAACGGATGAAGTTCGTTTGCATACGATTGTTTCATTCTTTGACCGAATTCAAATAGAACCGAGAGAAGCTAAGAATCAAGAACAAGTATTTACTGGAGAAGTAACGTACTTGAATGGACATAAACGTACTTTTGCAGTAGGTGACTTGTTCCAGTACGGGGCTGATATATACGGAAAGAATGGTACGGATCCAATGATTTCAGCATTTCAAACGTATTTGTTAAGCCTGTATTACACACCAGAACGTATTAGTGATTTTTTTGCGTCAGCGCAGGATGTCATAGTACGCCAAGGTGATGTAGAACGTGCGATGAATCTTACGCACATACTTGATTCGATTCGGTACGCAAAGCAAATTACAGATTACGGAGAAATACAGAAATTATTACAATCACAGAATGAACCGATTGCTTATATTACCGCTTATAAAACAGGGAAGCGTATAAAGAATGAGCGAGAAGACATTCTTACTATTTCTGTATATCCATCGTACTTTGTTGTGCAATATCTCGGCGATAATAACGGGAATGTTATGTATATGAAAAGCTCCCTCGCAAATTTATTTGTAAAGGAGAATGTGTCATGAGAAAGATAGCCTTTTTCTTCTTTTTGCTAGTAATTGGAGGAGCGATGTCTAGTTGCTCTCGAGATACAACCTCTATTAAATATAATAAAAATGGTCTCCCTATTTTGGATGATCGTCATCTTGTTGCGTATGTAGCGGCTCGTGAGGAAGTTGGTGAAGCTTTGCTATCATCATTTTGTAAACCACGCGGCTGTACGTATGAATTTATTCGTCTTTCGACAGAAGAGCTTCTTCGGAGGGTAGAAGAGGAAGCTGGAAATCCGAAAGCGGATATTATTATTGGCGGTACGGTAGACGCGTATCAAATGATGAAGCAAAAAAATCTATCTATTCCTGTTACGAGTCAGCATGCGAACCGTATTTCAAAAACTGTTAAAGATAAAGACGGTTATTGGTACGGTTATGAAGTGGAGAAGCTGGCAATTGCGATCAATAAAGAGCGGTGGAATGAAGAAATAGCACCGCTCAGACTTCCTTATCCATCAAGGTGGCAAGATTTATTAAATCCAGTATATAAGGGAAAGATTGTAATGCCAGATCCAAATGTCTCAGGAACAGCATATACGTTTTTTCAATCACTTATTGATACTTTAGGTGAAGGGAAAGCGAAGGAATATGTTAAGAACTTGGCAGGACAAGTTGGAGAAGTAACAGTCAATGGTTACATACCGGCAGAACTTGTTGCAAGCGGTGAATATATGATAGGCATCAATTTCATGGGAGATCAGAGAATGCTTCAAAAACGAGGCTTTCCTATTTTAAGTAACGAACCTGAGCAAACAGGGTTATCTGTTAATGCGATTTCGAAACTAAAACGTGCACCGAATGGTATTATTGCGGATTTATTTATTGATTATTGTTTATCAGAAGAAGCGGGTCACATTTTAGAAAAAGTTTCGTTTGGCGTACCAACGATGTTTGCGAAGAACGAGAAAGAAATAGAAGGACAGCCGGTTAGAAGAACAAACCAAAATATATCAAATAGCGGAATAATCGAGATATGGAATAGACAGCGTCTCTCTCAGAAGTGAGAAAAGGAGACGAAAATATATGTTTAAATGGCTTAAGCCAGCACCTGCAATTGAAAGATTGCCAGCGGATATGATTGATCGAGTATATAAATTATTACGTATTCGTGTATTAATGGGAATTTCAGTTGGGTATGCTGCTTATTATTTAGTTCGTAGTAACTTTAATTTATCTACTACATATTTAGTAGATGAGTTCGGATTTAGCACGACACAAATTGGATTATTAGGCGCAGTAATGGCTGTTGTTTACGGACTTAGTAAATTCTTTATGGGTAATTTATCGGATAAAGCATTTGCTCAACGATTTATTGCAGTAGGTTTATTTTTATCTGGGCTTGTTAATATTTGTTTCGGTTATGCATCTTCCTTTGGGATGATTTTAACATTACTTGTTCTAAACGGTATTGTACAAGGTATGGGAGCACCACCTTGTAGTATTGTTATGACGAAATGGTTTTCAAAGAAAGAACGTGGCACGAAAACAGGTCTTTGGAATATTTCACATAACGTTGGTGCACTACTTGTTCCACCATTCATTGGAATTGGTGTAGGTATTTTCGGTGAAAGCCATTGGCAAGGCGGCGTATTTATTTTCCCAGCGATAATCGCTATGGTAATTGCAGTTCTAGTATGGATTAATGCGAAGGATACGCCAGAATCTGAAGGTCTTCCGCCAATTGATGAATATCGTAATGACTATGAAGATCTTGAAAAAGCAGATAATGCTAATAAGATGTCACCAAAAGAAATTTTAATGAAATATGTAGTGAAAAATAAATTTGTTTGGTTTTTATGTATTGCGAATGCATTTGTTTACTTAATTCGTTTCGGTGTTATTAACTGGGTACCAATTTACTTAACAACAGTGAAAGGTTTTACAAAAACAGAAGCGCATTTTGCATATTCAATATTTGAAACAGCAGCGATTCCAAGTTCTTTAATTGTCGGCCTCTTAAGCGATAAATTATTCAAAGGAAAACGTATGCCATTATGTGTTATGAGTATGGCTGGGGTTGTTGTTGGAACAATCGTCTATTGGCAGGCAACTAATATTATTGTTGTGAGTGTTGCAGTTTCTATTATCGGGTGTTTAATTTATGTACCACAGTTCTTAATTGGTTTAAGTGCGATGGAATTAGTACCGAAATTTGCAGTAGGTACGACAGTTGGTATGTGTGGTCTGTTCGGTTATGTTGGAGGAAGTTTCATAGCAAACGCAGCAATTGGTATCATTGTTGATCGTTCTGGCTGGGATGGTTGCTTCATGTTACTGTTAGCAGGTGGCGTATTAGCAACGATATTCTTACTGATTGTTCAAATGGGACATGAGAGAAAAGCTTCTAAAGTTGCGTAATATTTTGTCTGAAAAGCTATCCAATTGTTATATTGGATAGCTTTTATATTAGCAAAAATAAAAAGTATGTAAAATTGCAGTTTTATGTGTAAGTGATTTTTGTTAATTAGTATAATTTTTTTAGGTTTAATAAACCAATCATGTACATAGTTACACCGAAAAATATACCGCCGCAACTCCAAAGCCCAACATCAAATAAAGAAATAGAGATTTCTTCTGAACCTACATAGGGAAGGATATAATTCATAAAAACAAACATTTGAAAGCCCCAAAGTACACCTGCTTTTAAGCCCGCTTTTCTTAATTTTTTCTTATGTTGCAAATACTCTTCTTTTGTTGCACATTCAGTCTCATTTAAACCTTTTTTCTTAAGCTTAAATGTTAAATAATTAGCATAGATCATATTAGATAGAAAAACTAATATAGTTCCTATAGATATTGTGTGGTTCATAGTATCAACAAGTAACATAATAAGCATTACCAACATATTTAACCACCATAAACCAATTCCAGCTACAGATAATTCTTTATGGATTTCTTGTTTTTGATATTCATCTCTCTCACTCATTGTTCCAACAAAATTATTATAAACTCTTTCTTTCCATTCAATTTTCATCATTTAATCTCCCTCCCAAAATAGACTGTTTAAATCTGTTTTTAGTGCTTTTGCTAATTCGATACATAAGGCTAAAGAGGGGTTATATTTATTGTTTTCAATTAAGTTTATTGTCTGTCTCGCTACATTAACTTTTTTAGCTAATTCTAGCTGCGATAGACCTTCAGATTTTCGATATTGTTTAACGTTATTCAAATATAAACCTCCTATTAATAATTGTAGACCTCGTGCATTAGAAATGTCATTTATATATGACATTTTATAATTGAATAAATGAAATGTCAAATATATGTGACAAAAATGATAATGGTGCAATTAGAAAAATGATTTTAATAATTTATCTTGGTAAGGAGTTTATTAATAAGGAATGGCTTTTCTTATATTAATATAACCTTTCCTTAAATCTATCTTAAAAGACAAGATGTCATATTTCTAATCATTGGAATTTTTGTTACAATATAAATGGATGTGTAAAACTTTGTAAAAAGAATGTAATAATATGTAATTTGTTTTCAGAAAGTTTTATACAATTTTTATATTAAACTATTAAGTTATAAAGGGAGAGAGAATATGGTACCAAATACGGTTCGTACTCCAAACAAGAAGAAGAAATGGATTATTATCGGGGTTATTGCACTAATTGTTATTGTAGCAGCAGTTAATATTTTTATTATGCAAGGCAAGAAGAAGGGGGCATCAACATCTGCTGATGCTGTGAGCTTTGAGAAGGTAACGGAGCGAAAGCTTAATAATACGAAATTAATTTCTGGTCAGGTGAAACCAGGGAATATTGAAAGTTTCTATGCGGATCCGACTAAAGGGAAAGTGAAAGATATTGCAGTGAAAGAAGGACAAGAGGTAGAGAAAGGTACGAAGTTATTCTCTTATGATAATGAAGAGATTAACTTGCAAATGAAGCAAGCTGAGCTTGATCAGAAGATGGCGGATATGCGTTATGATCAAGGGAAGAAGAAGATTGATTCGTTGAAGAAAGAAATTAAGAAGGCAAAGGATAGCGGAGCTGGGAAAGAAGTAACGGATCCGATGGACGAGCAAGTAAGTGAGTTAGAGATGGCACAAAAGACAACTGATCTTGAGAAAGAAAAAGGGAAGTTGCAGAAAGAAGAGTTAAGTAAAAAGCAGAAAGAGCTTACGATTTATAGTAATTTTACTGGTGTCGTTCAAAAGTTAGATAAAGATGCGGCGCAAAGTTCATCTCAAGCGTTAGGTGGTCAAGGGAAAGCATTTTTACAAGTGGCGTCTAAAGATCCATTCCAAGTGCAAGGGACGTTAACTGAGCTTCAGAAGTCACAAATTCAACCAGATCAAACATTTACTGTCACTGCAAAAGCGAATAATAAGAAGAAGTGGACAGGTAAAATTACAGAGGTAAGTGAATTCCCAACGAGTGCAGAGATGGCTCAAGCTGGTGGTATGGGTGAAGCGACTCAAAATATGTCCCAATATACATATAAAGCAAGTCTTGATAGTCAAGATGGTTTATCTCCGGGTTATCACGTTTCTCTGCAAGTAAGTTTAGAGAATAAGACGATGATTGCAGTTCCGACTAAGAGTATTGTAGAAAAAGATGGTGATGCATTTGTTTATGTTGAGGATAAAGGAAAGCTTCGTAAACAAAATGTGAAAAAAGGTTCAACTGATGGAGACTGGACAGAGATTGTTGAAGGCGCAAAAGTGGGGCAAAAGGTGGTTAAAAATCCTTCCGACGACGTGTATGACGGAATGGAAGTGAAAGAGAAATGATTACGTTAAATAATATTGCTAAAACGTATTATCAAGGAAAGTTGGCAGTGCCAATCTTACATGATATTAGTGTAACGATTCAAAGCGGTGAGTTCGTTTCGATTATGGGACCGTCTGGTTCTGGTAAATCAACGCTTATGAATATTATCGGTTGTTTAGATCGCCCAACTGAAGGCGAATATATGCTGAATGATGTGAATATCTTAACAGCAGACGAGTCAAAGCTTGCTTTAATTCGTAATGAATATATCGGTTTTGTGTTTCAGCACTTTAATTTGCTTCCACGTCTTTCGGCAGTAGAAAATGTTGAACTTCCGCTCGTATACGGTGGTGTGAAGAAAGCAGAGCGTCGTCAAAGGGCTCTAGAAGCGCTTAGTAAAGTCGGTTTGTCAGATAGGGTTCATCATTTACCGAATGAATTATCAGGTGGACAGAAGCAGCGTGTAGCGATTGCAAGATCGATTGCGAATAATCCAACGTTCATTATGGCCGATGAGCCTACAGGCGCGCTTGATACGAAGTCTGGTGAGCAAGTTATGGATATTTTCACGAAGCTTAATGCAGAAGGTACAACGATTGTTATGGTTACGCATGAAGAGGAAGTAGCAGCGTATTCTTCCCGCCGCATTGTACTGCGAGACGGGAAAATTACAGAAGATAGAAGGTGTGCGGTATGAGTTTACTAGATAGTATAAAAATTGCCCTATCTTCTATTTTAGCTCATAAACTGCGTTCAGCTCTTACGATGCTCGGTATTATTATCGGCGTTGGTTCTATTATTACTGTCGTTGCGATTGGGCAAGGCGGGGAAGCGATGCTGAAGTCGAAATTCGCAGGTTCTGGTGGTAATAACCTTATGCCAATTCAATTTAAACCAGATATGAATGATGAGTTTGCTATAGGCGGATTTGAAATACCAAAGTTAACGGAAGAAGATATTATGGAAGTAAAACAAGTGAAAGATGTTTCACATGTTATTACGACAAATTCGACGACAGAGATACTAGATGTAAATGATAAAAAAGCAAATCTGAATGTTATTGGTCTTGATAATGAATATTTTGCGGTTAATAAAGTAAAGGTCGTAAAGGGACGTACTTTAAATGAATCAGATATTTCTCATGCAAATAACGTTGTGATGATTAGTACAAAAACAGAAAAGACGTTATTTAAGGACGTAAACCCAGTTGGGCAAATTATTGAGATGAAAGGACAACCGATGCAGATTGTCGGTGTGTATACATCTGATAATGAGTTTATGGGATT
Source organism: Bacillus sp. DE0042 (assembly GCF_007680225.1). NCBI lineage: Bacteria > Bacillati > Bacillota > Bacilli > Caryophanales > Bacillaceae > Bacillus > Bacillus sp. DE0042. The sequence goes on from NZ_VEJP01000006.1 coordinate 107,528, forward strand.
TGAAATGGAAGAAGCGTTAATCCCCCTTACATTATGGCCTGTTTTATTCGGAACAGATGATATTCAAAATATCGCAATTCAAGCTAAAAATGTAGACGATTTAGAAGCAGCTGGGAAACAAGCTGTTGATGTATTAAATAGTCGTAAGCCAAGTGAAATTCCAGGTAAATATGAACTAGTGAATTTAAAAGAATTCCAAGAAAATGTTTCTAAAGTAACTGGTATTATGACGATGATTATCGGTGGTATTGCGGGTATTTCATTAGTCGTTGGTGGTATTGGTGTTATGAACATTATGCTCGTATCTGTAACGGAGCGTACGCGTGAAATTGGGATACGTAAAGCGCTTGGGGCAACACGTAGTAAAATTTTATTACAGTTTTTAATTGAAGCAGTTATGTTAACGCTTCTAGGTGGTTTGATCGGAATTGGTCTTGGATATGGCGGGGCATATATCGTTTCCACATTTGCGAAATGGCCACCGCTCGTTTCATGGGAAGTTGTCGTTGGTGGCGTACTATTCTCTATGACACTCGGTATTATTTTCGGATTAATTCCAGCAAATAAAGCTGCGAAATTAGATCCAATTGAAGCATTACGTTATGAATAAGTTAGTAGTGTAATAGAGAGGGAGCTCTCCACTACACATTACCGTTCTAGTGGGCGGTTCGTAGCCTCTATGTTGAGGAAGTGAACCGCCCGTTAGAACGGGTTATATAAATAGAAGGAGGCGTTATAATGGAAGCGAATTTGAATACGCAAAAAGCTGGCGGAGAGAAGCCATCATTGTTCGGAATGATCACTTCTCCTGGTTTACAGTTTGAGAGAATGAAGACGAGCGAGAAAGTTTGGGGTATGTTCTTCCTAATGGCGCTATTACAAGGGTTGTTAAGTGCTTTTACTACATACGTTACGAATACGTCACCTGAGATGGTGAAAATGAAAAAAGAACTAGGTGAATTTGCAGGACAGAGTTCACTGACATCCGATGTTATTTCCAGCATTGTGTCGGGTACTATAGGTGGTATGTTGGTAACATTCGTCGTTGCAGCTATTTATAAAGTGTTTATGATGTTCTATGGGAATGATACCTCTTATAAAAAATTAGTAACGATTATTGTATATGCGAACATTGTTGTTATTATTGGTGGATTTATTAATGCTATTATAGCTTTAATTTTAGGTGTCGCACCAACTGCATATACAAGCTTAGGACCACTATTTGAGACAGGTTCAGTTGCTTATGGAATAGGGAGTTCGATTGAAGTATTCTATTTATGGAATATCGTTTTAATTTGGTTAGGACTGCAAATTACAGCGGGAGTAAGTAAAGTGAAAGCAGCTATTCCAATTATCGTCTTATTCATCATTAAAGCGTTATTCTTAGCAGCGATTGTTATGTTAATTACAGCATTTTTACCAAATATGCCAGTATAAATAAGGGGGCGTTATAATGGAAACGAATATTAATACGCAAGATGTAGATTCGAAAAAGCCGTCATTATTAGGGATGATTACATCTCCAGGTGAACAGTTTGAGCGAATGAAGACGAAAAGTCCGGTTTGGATAGCTTTCCTTTTATTTGTTCTAATTGGGACGGTTACGACAGCTGCGGTATTTTATTTATCAGTGGTTAATACCCCAGAAGTGGCAAAAGAAATGAATGGCCAAGATGGGGAAATGATAAAATGGTTTGCACTTGGTGGCGGAGCACTTTTTGGTTTATTTGGAACACCTATCGGCCTCTTTATTGCAGCAGGTTTCTATAAAGTGATTATGATGTTAATGGGCAATGATACTCCTTACATGAAGATATTATCTATTTACTTATACGCTAATCTTGTTTTCTACATTGGGAGCTTGTTAAATGTAGGATTAGGTTTGATTTTTGAAGGAAATGGAACGGATGCTTATACAAGTTTAGCTCCTTTATTTGAAAAAGGAACAGTTTTAAATGGCATTGCATCTTCAATTGAGATTTTTAATATTTGGAGTTTAATTTTAACAGGATTAGGGTTACATATTGTGGCTGGCTTAAGCAAGAAACAAGCGACAATTTTAATTGTAATTTTCTTTATTTTAACGATAGGACTAGGTTTTCTAAAAGGTTTAGGAAACAGTTTTGGCGCATAATATGATTGGACTAAAAGGTGGCTCTCTCGAGAGTCACCTTTTTTATTTTTACCCTTATTTCAAATACGACTAGCAGAATTTCAAATTCTACTTCGTGTAATTTAAAATTTCGGCGGTAGTATTTAAAATTACTCACAGTGAAATCGCTTCTTTATTTTTATATTGTGGAGGTACCGGCGGAATAACAAAGAGGTATACCTTTTAGAAACAGGTACTGTGTGAAGCCAGCGACGTTTACAGAGACAGTTGTGTTGTATGAAGGAATGATTGTAAATCAAATAAAGAAGTTAGGTATTTATCAAGATCATGAAGAGTATTATCAATGTGGTTTAATTGGTCTTTGGCATGCATATGAAAGGTATGATGCGGAGAAAGGAAGTTTTCCTGCATATGCAGTTATAACTGTGCGTGGTTATATATTAGAAAGATTGAAGAAAGAGTTTGCAGTGCAAGAAAAGTGTGTATGTGTAGGGGAATATGAGGATATCTTCCATTTTGAAGATATTGAAATGAGAGCAAAGGATTTTATGAGTGTATTAGATGAGAAGGAGAAGTATATTATTTTCGAACGTTTTTTTGTAGGGAAGACGATGGGGGAGATCGCTAACGAGATGGAAATGACCTATTATCAAGTGAGGTGGGTGTATCGGCAAGCACTTGAGAAAATGCGAAATAGTTTAAGAGAATAAATATGATTATAAGAATGGAAGGCAATGGATATTGCTTTCCATTCTACTTATTCTGTTAAGGTAGTAAATGTAATAAGAGGTTTTTAAATTGTAGTGAATCTTGCATGTTCATACGTGATAATACGTATCCAGCTTTTAATAATTGCTGTTTTAACTTATGGGGACTGATATGTATTGTTGTAGTAGTGCCATTTGAAAAATGAATGTTAGCTTTTTTACTCTTTTTGAAAAATTCTATGTCATCTATATGGTTATAAAATAGCCATATACAGTTTGGAGAAGAAGGAGATTCTGTCGGGAAAGCACAAATATATTCTCGATGATTAATCGGAATTGGGACATTTTGTTTAAATTTAAAGTTTGTTTGGACTGCATTACGTCTACCTTGATAAGTAGAGTGAACATTGGTTAGACAAGATTGCTTGATGAGTTGGAGAGCAGTTTGACAGGAGTAAAGATGGTTTCCGCTACTTTCGATAATTTTTGTTTGATAATAAGGGTGCTTGTAAGGTTCCAGCATCATTGTAGAATTAGAAATAATAATATCATTTTCTTCATTCATAAATTTGATTCCTCCCTTATAAATGATAGTAATACCAAATATAATTATATATGAATTAAGTAAATTAATTGTTAATATTCCGTTTCATATTGTAAATTTTGGCTATTCGTTTACAATCAATAGATGTTAGTCTTTCTAATTTGCATCGCTTGTACATATATATGAAAATAGAAAAGAGTAGGCGGTGAGATAGTATGAAGAAAAAGTATATTATTATGGCTCTAGTTGTCGTGCTTCTAGTATATTTAGCAAATAGTAATCCGAGTAAAGGTGAATATACGGACTGGGCAGCAAAGCAGTTTATGAAACGTAATGATGTAAGTAAGAAGCTAGACGAAGTTCAAAAGGAAAATGAAGAGGGTCTCCTTGGCGATTTAGCATCGGCTGGTAAGAAGTTGGCGAAAAAATATGTTGAGCCACAAGTTGGATTATTAATCCAGAATTATACAAAGCGAAATGATTATATTTTTTTCTCAACATATACGACCGAGTTTGATATAGGCGGAGAACATTATAAATATGTATGCGTCGGTTTTTCAAAAATCTTTATTCCGATTGAAATGCCGAAGAAAAAAGACGAATCTGCAAAATGATGCAGATTCGTCTTTTTGTTTATAAGTTAATTGGAACTTCAGATACATTCTTTTCTACGAGGCGGGCTCCTTTTTTTCGGGTATTTTCATTAATTGATGAAAATACAGATGAGGCAAGAATGGTATCCATTACTTGATTTACGACTTGTGCATCGACGGGTGTGATCGGTTTCTCGATAGAAAAGACAACTGTTTTTCCATCTTCTTTCGCAAAAATTAATTCTAGTACTTGCATACGTTATTTCCTCCTTTTTATTTATCGTGTTATATGCGGGTAGGGCGATCGGTGTAATCAGCGGGGGATGCCCCCACTGAGTAAAGTTTAACCTTATAGGGTAGAAAGATCTGATGTGCTAACAAGTTGTATAGCGTGAAGCGGTGATGCTTGTAAAGAAGCAAGAGCACGTGCTACGTTTTGTACTTGCTCTAAGTTTGCGTTTGTTTTAACACGCTTAAATTGTTTTTGCTTAAAAGCTGTTTTTCCGTTCTTATCTAATCCACTGTTTAAGACAAGACGTAAAGTTAAGTCTGTTACGATTATTTCGACTGCCATGTTTATCACCCCCTTTCACTTTATAAATAGGGTGCAAATGTCATGTTTTGGCGTGAAATTTATTCTTTTTTTTGGTACTCTTAAAAGATTAAGAGAGGGGCTTCGGAAGAATGAAACGTAGATGGTTATTTTGGATTCCTGTTTTACTATGGATGGGGTTGATTTTCTATTCCTCGGCACAACCATATAAAAAGCAGGATATGCGCTCGGATATTGAACAATATGTAAATGTTGAGTTTGTGAAAGAGCATTTTTCATGGGTATCTATCGATTATGGTGGGGGTACACCTGTTAGCATTGCAAATAAAGGTGTAGGCGGATTTATTGAGTTTTTCCTTCGTAAAGGTGCTCATTTTATGGTGTTCTTTATGCTCGGTTCATTGACGTATTATGCTTTTCATCGATCGGGTTATTCGAGAAAAAGGTGCTTTATATACGCTCTTCTTTTCGTTGCGGGATATGCAACATTTGATGAAATTCATCAATGGAATACAGGAGATCGTACACCGATGTGGCAAGATTCATTACTGGATACATGCGGCGGATTAACAGGAATTATAATAAGCAATTGGTTTTGGAATAGAAAAAGGAGCTAATCTTTTGAGATTAGCTCCTTTTGTTTATACACCAAGTAATTCTTTTAGTTCATCTGTAGATAGTTCGGTCATCCAACTATCGGTTGTAATGACGGCGTTGTTTAATGATTGTTTTCTTTCTAACATTTCATCAATTTTCTCTTCGAGTGTCCCCGTTGTAATCAGTTTATGAACGTGAACGAAGCGTTTTTGACCAATACGATATGCGCGGTCTGTTGCTTGGTTTTCTACAGCTGGATTCCACCAACGGTCGTAGTGAATGACATGGTTGGCAGCGGTTAAGTTTAAGCCAGTTCCACCTGCTTTTAACGATAAGATGAAAATGTCATACGTTCCGTTTTGGAACTGCTCGATCATTTTGTCACGTTCTTTCTTCGGTACACTACCGTTTAAGAAGAGGACGCGCTGACCGAAATGTTCTTCTAACACATTTTTTAGCATGTTCCCCATACCGATGTATTGTGTGAAGATTAAACAACTTTCATTTTGATCTTTTATATTTTCAATTAGTTCCATTAGCGTGCTCGTTTTCATGGAACGTTCAATGATGTCTTTTGGTTCTGTTTCTTTTAAATAAAGAGCGGGATGATTACAAATTTGTTTAAGTTTGTTCAGCATTAGTAATATAAATCCGCGTCTTTCAATCCCGCTTAATCCTTCTACATTTTGCAATGTATCTTGAACAAGTTGTTCATATAAGGAAGCTTGTTCACCAGTAAGTGGGCAGTACGCTTTCTGTTCTTGTTTATCAGGCAAGTTTAATGCGACGGTTTGATCTTTCTTCGTACGACGCAGTAAAAACGGCGAGATAAAACGTTGAACTTGTTGGATTTTTCCTTCATCACGGTCCTTTTCAATCGGTGAGACGAAGCGGCGCTGGAATTGTCCTAAGCTGCCGAGATATCCATGATTAATGAAGTCAAAAATAGACCAAAGCTCGGCAAGTCGGTTTTCCATCGGTGTACCGGTTAAAGCGATTTTGTGATTTGCTGGCAAGTTTCGTACTGCTTTCGACTGTTTCGTATGTGGGTTTTTAATATTTTGTGCTTCATCCAAAATAACAGCATCCCAGCATAACGTACTAAGTTCTTCTTCATCAAGCTGAGCTAATGCATAAGATGTTAATACAACATCTGCTGATTGAAGGAAGTCTTTAAATGATTCGCCTTTCGCTCGGTTACTTCCATAATGTAACTGAACACGTAAATTTGGTGCGAAACGCTCAAATTCTTTTTGCCAATTTCCAAGAACAGATGTCGGTGCCACGATTAAAGCAGGGCCTGTTTGGAGATTGTTCTCTTTTATATATAGTAAGTAAGTGATCGTTTGAATGCTTTTTCCAAGTCCCATGTCGTCAGCTAATAATGCTCCGAATCCAAGCGTTCTTAAATATAATAACCACTCAATGCCATGTTGTTGATACGGACGGAGTGTTGCGTTTAGTGCAGAAGGGACAGCTACTTTTGGAATATCTCCAATGTGCAATAGTTTTTGGAATAGCTCTTCATAATATCCATCTAGCTCGATTTCAATATCGGTAAATGGACTATCTTCTTCTACAATTTCTGTTTCAGCAGTGTTTGATAAATGTTGCTGAAGGACATCTTTCATTTCTAGTCCATATTTATCGGCACGGTTCATAAGCTTTCGTACTTCTTCAATAAAGGCTGGATCCAGTCTCATCCATTGACCATTTATATTGAATAACCGTTTGTTTTGTTCAACGAGTTCGAAAAATTCGCTTTCGGATAAATCAATGCCGTTCGTTGAAATGCGCCAGTCAAAGTTAACGAGTGTATTCATGCCGAAGAAAGATTGCGTTTGCGTGGCATTTTGCTTCAGTTGCACACGTAATTTTGGTTTTGTCGCTTTTAAATTTTGCCACCAGGATGGCAGTAAAATCGTAATACCTGCAGCGAGTAATTCGTTACTTGCTTCTGTTAAGAAGTTCCACGCTTCTGTTTCAAAGAGCTCACTTCGGAATGTATCGCCTTCTTTTAACCACGGTACGAGCTTACTGAATCCTTCTTGTGTTTCAAGAATACGTTCTTCATAATCGTGCCATCGTTTTGGCAAAGAATCGATACTTTCATATACATATATGCGATGTGCCCCGCGCTTTGGTGTAACAATTGTCTCAAGCTTCCACATTTCAAATTCTTCTTGCGGCTCTTGTAGCCGTAGTCCGATTGTAAAGGGAAGGTCATCTTCAATGTAGCCAATTTTTCGAAGCCAATCTTCTTCATGTAGTGCTGCATCCAATTGTCTTTTCGTAAAGTCGTAATGTTCATAAAGTCTCTTGGCATCTTCCCACCCATCGTTTGAACGGTTATCTTGTAATATGCTTTCATTTACCGCGGTCGAGAAAAGAGATACCAATGTGTCATCTTCGATTGGGGTATTTTGCACTTTCCAAGATGGTTGCTGAGACCAACGCTCCATATCAGGTACGAAGCTACCGCTTGTGAAGGCATCCCATAATTCGTTCGCATCTTTCGTAAGTGCTGTAATAGGGCCATTCATTTGAATATGGGCAAAGGAGTTCATCGGTTTATTAGCGATGTATTCAAATGCTTGTGCGTTTGTTAGCATAACACCTTGTTTTCCTTCAAAGGTCGCTTCTTTTAGAAACGTGCCGTAGAAGGAAGTGGAGTGCCACGTAAATGCATTTCGTTTCCAACTTGTTACGGATAATGGAGTACCGCTGTCATCTTCTCCCCAAAGGAACCAACCTTGACTAACGTGCTGGAGCCTAATTGTTACTTCAGTTTGATTGATCATCGATTAATTTTCCTTTCCGTAATTCCTCTTGTAGTGCACGCAGACGTGAATGTAAGTTTGCGATGTGAATAATGAAAGCATCCCATTCATCAGTGCGCTTTAATCGTTTATATAATGTACGTAATTTCTTTAAGTAACGAACTGCACGTCTATATGATTTGCGGTTTCGCTCTTCAATGGCCTCGGTAGCAGCAAGGTGATAAAGAGGAAGGGCTGCTTCTGGTGCTTCCTTTTCAATATCTTTCAGTGGCTCTTTCAAAAGTTCAATTGCTTCAAACCCATGTAAGAGCTGAAGTTCTGCCCATGTACGATATTGCTTTTTCGCGAGTACGTATTGCTCATAGTTTGCGAAACTATATGGTAATAGCTCTTGCAAAATCATTTCGAGTCCGGCTTGTTCATTTGTATGGGTTGCATACGTTTCATACATGATGACAAATAAGCGAACGATATCTTTTATGAAAATTGTATTTTCGTGCTCATGTATCGTTTTCTTCACTTGTTTATACGTAAAGGAAAGCCAGTTTTTCGCACGATCCCACTGCATTGTATTTAATAGCTCTTCTAACCAATAGAAGTACAGACTTACAACAGAAGCAGGCTGTTTTTTTAGTAAGTCCATCGCTAATAGGTCTTCGTCATTTAAAAAGAGTAGATGAGAAGATGCTAATGCTTTGGAAAGTGGATTGATTTTCGTATCGATTCGCTTTTCTTCTTCTTGCAGTTTCTCTTTATTGTGTAAGAGTTCACTCCATATGTGACGATAAATAAAAAATCTTTCTTGCGTATAGGCGTCAGTGGAGAAGAATACTTCGTGAACGAGACGAGCTGTTTCTTGCAAAATTGCTTCAGACTCTGAAGGAATCGCTTCTGATTGTAGGTCCCGAACGATGGATTCCACTTTATCTACAAATAAGCGAACGACGTTAACAGGCTGGTGATAAGAATACGTTTTATTTGCTTCGAAGTCCTGAATTTCTTCTAATAATTTTTGAAAGCAATAAAGCGCTGCGTGTAGCCTGAACAACTCATGTATCGCAACGATACGCGGAGCTTTCCGCTCGAGTTTCGTATAGAAGTCTGTAAAAATACTCATAAGAAAATACATTTGTTTATAAGTAAGCCGAGCTTGTTCTTTTTTAAATGATTCATATTCGTTGTCAAAATACGATTGCCAACTTTTATAATCCGTTTCTTCAAACGCTGATGATTGCAATACTTGTCTTGCAGTTCGAATAGGAGGAAGGGAAGGTTTCGTATTATTTTTAAATAAAGTTAATACATCTCCTACTTGCCCAAAACTAGATGCTGCAGATAGTAAAATAGCGAGCATATGCTCACATTGCGTTGGTGCAAAGCAATCGCAATAGCTTTCAGCGACGTTACGAATCGGGATATGGACGCTATATACGTTGCCTGCAGCATCTACAGTTCCTGATAGCGTATAACCATCAAAGTCAACGTTGTAGACAACACCACTACGATATAGGTGCCGAGCTGTAGCGACATGTTCCTGATCAGCTGTTTGCTGTGGATCTAGTCCTTGAACGAACTCATTCGCAATCATCATAATTTCATCTTTCGTAATTGAGTGTTGCAGCATAATATTCCTCCGTACACATATTTCTTTCCTTTACCATTATAAACAAAAAATGCTCAAAACAGAAAAAATGAAATTGGGATTATCATATTGTAACTGTAAATGGAGATGGAAAGGTGTTTTTCAATATTTTTGAACGGCATCTTTTTTGTAGTTTACTTCTCTTGTCAATCTTGTTCAGTAAATCGATATTTCGTGTCGAATCGTTGATATATTTTTCTCTGCTCGTGTTTACGAAAGGAAAATAAAAAGGATATCACTTAGCCGAAAAAATCCGACGAGGTGATATCCCTTTTTTACAATTATGAGCGCGTTTCCTTTAAAATCGCGTGCACATATGGATCATGTAATATTTGTTCTACAATTGGTAACATGTTTTGTTCGAATGGAATATCGATAGGAAATGGCTTTTGTGAGCCGGGTTTGATTCCATATTGGACAATTTTGTAATGTGTATTTGCTTCAGAGCTGAGCACAATTAATTTATATCGATTGTCATCGCCAGCGAGTGAAAAGTCAATGGAAGTAGCGTCGTATGTGACTTCATCTTTGTATATATATGGTTTGGGTGTACCGACCCAGTCTACTTTTGCTTGTATATTCATGAGTGTAACCTCCTTTATATGTATTATAAAAAAATAAAAGCCAGCTCTCAATAAAGAGAACTGGCTTTAGCAGTCATTGGTTATTTTAAAATTTTCACTTTAACAGTTTTGCGTCCCCATTTTTGAGCAGCGCTATCTGATCCAAGTAGGATGTCGATACGGTTACCTTTAATTGCACCGCCAGTATCTCCAGCGATAGCTTCTCCGTAACCTTCTACCCATACTTTAGATCCTAATGGAATTACTTTCGGGTCAACAGCGATCATTTTCATGTTTGGGTTCGCTGTTAAGTCATGACCCATTGCAGTTAATACACGGCCGCCGTATGTGCCACCGTTTTCGCTCGGATGAGCTGTATATGCTGTAGCTACAACTGTTAACTCACGACCACCAGAAGGTGTGCTAGTTTCAGCAGCTTTCACAGCAGGCTTAGCAGCTGGTTTTGCTTGTGCTGCAGGTGCTTGCGCTTTAGCTGGTGCTACAGTTTTAGCAGGAGCAGGTTGTTCTTGTTTCTCGATAACAGGTGCTGTACCTGTTAAGAAAGGAACATGAACATAAGCTGTTTTCCCGTTATATTCAAATTGTAACCACTCATTTTGTACTTGGTTCGTTGTTTCGATCATATCGTCTTTCTTCAACGTTCCAAGAATTTCTGAGTTTGTGTTCGCTTCAGCACGTACGTTTAATACGTTAGCTGTTACGTAGTAGATGCTTTTTGTAAACCCTGTACTTACGAATGCGTCTTTACCATCTAAAGTGATTTTTGACCATCCGTTCTCTGTATTTTGAACATCTATTTTATTCCCGTTTAGTAATTTACCGACAACTTTTGATTCCGTAGTAGGGTTTTCGCGTACATTTAGTACGTCTGTTGTTACAACAGTTTCTGCATTAGCAGATGATGTGAAAATCCCAAGACCAAAAACTGCTGCTGTTGCTATTCCAATTAATTTTTTCATGATAGCCTCCATTGCGTTTGTTTTCGTGTCCTCATTATAGCAACAGATTTTTTCGGATTTCGGGAAAACACACAATTACAAACCATTCGTAATCAGTCGTTAACATCCTGTAATATAACAAAAAATATAGGAAAGCGTTTTTCATTCTATGTGATTAGTAGGTTTCTACTTATATTCAAAATATTTAATACAACATATATTTTTCGGCGTAAATAAAAACATTACAGGAGTGTTACATGATGTTTACTAAACGATTACATTCCTTGAGTATTTTACCGTTTTATGGGTAATATAGTTATATAAACATAAACATTTCGTTTGTGAAACTATAAACACGTGCTATATACTAGCAAAAAAACCGCATAATTGTTACAAAAAGAAAGGGTTGCAAGGAAGAAAAATGCCCTTTTTTACATCTGTAACACATCCTTTTTTGGGAAAATACATTCCCATCCGCATTTTTCTCACACAATTTGACAGCAGTATTTCGATCTTGTAGCTCTTGCAGAGTGAAAAGGTTATACGGAAGGTAAGGCTGTCCATAAGAATTCGAATTGGTGAAGGTGAAAGTAAGAAAATCACCGTAAAATTATAGTTTTCTATCCGATTTTACATATCGGAATTTATGTTATTTACAAAAGTGAAACCTACGAAGGGGGATTTGATGAGGAAACTGACAAAAACATTCATCGTATCATTAACATTATGTATTGCATTTACAATTTGGGGGATTATTCCCGAATCTATTATTGGAAAAGGTAGCTTAGGAAATGTAACAACCGCAATTCAAACTGCATTAGTTAGTAAGTTTGGATGGTTCTATATTATTTCTGTTTCTATTATATTAGGTGTGTCTATCTTTTTAATTGTTTCGAAATACGGTTCTATTCGTTTAGGTAAAGATGATGATGAACCTGATTATAGTTATATGACATGGTTTGCTATGCTATTTAGCGCTGGTATGGGTATTGGTTTAGTTTTCTGGGGCGTTGCCGAACCATTAAACCATTTGTACGCACCTCCGTTTGGAGAAGGTGCAACTGAGGAAAGTGCGCGTCTTGCACTACGTTTTTCATTTTTCCATTGGGGATTACATCCGTGGGGACTATATGCATTTGTAGCGCTGTGTATTGCTTACTTTACTTTTAGAAAAGGAAAAGCAAGTACGATTAGTGCGACAGTAGGTCCGTTATTTAAAGGCGGGGAACATGGACGTATTGCTCATTCATTTGATGTGTTAGCTGTTTTCGCAACTGTGTTTGGTGTTGCAACATCATTAGGTCTTGGTGCGAAACAAATTGCTGGTGGTGTTAGTTATTTAACATCTATCCCGAATTCATTGCCGACACAGTTAGTTATTATTGCAATCGTAACCGTTCTTTTCATGTTATCTGCGCAAACAGGTCTTGATAAAGGAATTAAATATTTAAGTAATGCGAATATTATTTTGGCGTTTGCACTTATGATTATTGTATTATTTGCAGGTCCAACAAACTTTATTATGAATTACTTCACTTCAACAATTGGTTCTTATATTCAGGAATTGCCAAGCATGAGCTTCCGTTTAAGTCCATTAGATGAAGGCGGAAATCAATGGATTCAGTCATGGACAATTTTCTATTGGGCATGGTGGATTGCATGGTCACCATTCGTAGGTACGTTTATTGCACGTGTTTCACGAGGACGTACCATTCGTGAGTTTGTTATCGGTGTGTTACTCGTACCGACCGTAATTGGTGCACTTTGGTTCTCTGTTTTCGGCGGGACTGGTATTCATATGGAGCTGTTTGGTGATGCTCATATCTTCGACAAAGTGAAAGAGATGGGAACAGAAGTAGGGTTATTCGCTATGTTCGATCAGATGGGAAGCTTTGGATCAGCTTTATCGGTATTAGGTATTCTACTTATTGCAACATTCTTTATTACATCTGCAGACTCTGCGACATTCGTTTTAGGGATGTTAACGACACATGGTAGTTTAAATCCACCAAACCGCATTAAAATGGTTTGGGGTATCGTTTTAGCATCGATAGCTTCCACCTTATTATATGTTGGTGGATTAGAAGCACTGCAAACGGCAGCTATTATTGCGGCATTCCCATTCGTCTTCGTTATTTTCTTTATGATGGCGGCATTATTTAAAGAGTTACAAAAAGAAGGACATATGAAGCGTCATAAATAATAGAAGGAAAAGGGCTGATTTTGTATCAGCTCTTTTTTATATAGAAGGAATTTGAACTGCAAGTAAGGGAAATAAAATACTTTACTATATAAGTAGTATGCCTTTTACGCAAAGGAAAATCGATATATTTCGACAATATTCGATATCTTGCGGGTTCTATTCGTATTTTTGACAAAAAATTGTCGGAAATGTGTTGTCACGTTTATGTATATGTGCTATATTATTTCCTGTAAGCGATTTCAAATAGTTTTAAAGCGCATTCAAGGGGGACATCAAGAATAATGAAACGTTACGAAAGAAAGTGGAAGCATATTTGTTTGAAACGTGTGGCACATCGTAGTGTCCAAGAAAACACGGAACCTAAGACTGAAACGCGCAACGAACAGCAAGAGAAGCAATTGGTTCTACAAAAATAGCAATCACTTTTTCGTATATAAATGAAGGTCGATCGTTCGTTGGGGGATGGACGTGAAATTACTTTCAGCTAAGGGGTATTGTCTGATATATATAATTTATACGGCAATAAATCAGCACAGAGCATACGGCGCTCTGTGCTGATTTTTATTTTGTAAATAAAAATCAGTGGGAGAACTCCCACTGATTAAAGTTTTACTTTTCTTTTTTGAATCGAACTGTTTTATCCCAGCCAATGACTTGTTTCTTACTCTTTGCACGTAAGTATAAAATTAAGCTGCGAATGAATAAGTACGTAAAGAGCTGTGCGTACGTAAAGTACATGATAACACTAATAAAAATATTAGTTGGTGTAAAGGTTCGTTCCACACTCTGGGCACTAAATAATTGAGAAACATATGTAATATATGCGACATACCACATAAATAGTAGCGGAATGCTATATTGAATTTGGAATATCCCGAGTAACCCAATTACAAACCAAACGTTCGAAATGATTAAGAATAGCCAAAATACAACATACACTAAAACTTGTTGTAAGGAATGGACGAGAAGTTTTCCTTTAAAGAAACTTAAGGAAGAAAACATTTTTTCTAAAATGTACAAGTTCCCTTGGAGCCAACGTGTACGCTGCTTAATAAGGATTTTTAAATGCTCAGGTTCTTGTTCCCATGTAATCGATTCTGGAACGATTGGTAAGAGATAGCCTTTTTGTGTAATTCGTAATGTTAATTCAGCGTCTTCTGCAATTGCATACGGATCATAACCGCCAAGCTCTTCTAATGCAGAGCGGCGAAGAAGCATGTTTGTTCCTGTTAGTGAACCTGTTTGGAATAGTAACCAGCGTCCGGATTGCATAAGGAGCTGGAAGATTTGAAATTCTAACGAAATCATTCGTGTTAGCCAGTTTCTTTTTTCATTTACAGTACGAACGTGACCAACAGCTCCAACAGCATCCTCGGTTGTTTCAGCGTGTTCTACAAGCATTCGCAGTGCATGTGGTTCAGGCTGGTTATCTGCATCATACACACAGAAGTATTCACCATCTGAAATACTAAGACCATAGTTTAATACACGCGATTTCCCTTTTGGTTCACCCGCCGGAACACGAATGTGACGAATATGAGCATAAGCTTTGTCAAAATCATCACCAATTTCAGGTGTCTCATCTTGAGAGTTATCGTTTAATAAATAAACAGTTAGTTTGCCTGGATATTCAATCCTCGCCATCGCCTCTAAAGTATCTTTAATAACGACACCTTCATTGTGGGCAGGTATTAAAATATCGACGCTTGGATAATGTTCTAACGTACGATCTTTTCGTTTACTATTTCGGTGAATTAAGCCTGCGAGTGTTAAGAAAGAATAGTAAACAAGTAAGGCAGAGAATAGAAAGGCTGTAAAGATAAGTATATATTTAATCGAAAATGTGATACTAATCCAAAAAACGAGTACGCAAAACAGAAGGAATAAAAGCAGTATAACGAGTGTCATCATAATAACGTCTTTCCTTTGTTCCCAATTTGCTCGCGTGAAATTTGTATATCTTTGATCGCTTCAGCAGCAAGCCATTGCTCCATTTTTGGCTTTAGACGGTTCATTACAATGTCAGCACCGGCTTCATTTGTGTTTTGTAATAAAATAACGAGCTTATTATTATCGTATTCAGCAGCAAGATCAAATTCATCTCTTATCGTTTCAACTAATAATGAAGCTACACGGTCCATAACACTTTCCTTTGTATATTTACTAAAGGAATTGAAATCAAAGTAAATAATAACGCCTGTTTCATTACGACGATTCATTGCAGTGATTAATAATGCTTGTCGTCTTTCGAATTCTTGTCTTGTTAATAATTTTGATTCTCCAATGTATTGTTCTAACGTTCTCACACGTTCGGTTAATTCTTTATTTTCATGAATAACCTTTTTTAATAAATGAGTTGAGATATATACGATGAAGAAGTTTGCTGCCATTAGGAAGTGAGTAATAATGTATTCCCATTGTTCTGATGTACTCCACAAGTAAAGCCATGCTTGGTAGAACAGATAGAATACAGAAGTAATGGTTCCTAATATAAAAAGAACAAATGCGGTTTTATCAGTCAATAATAGAAATAGTACATTAACAATTACATATATAATTGTGAAAATGAGAGCATGCTCATATTGCGTTACATGTACAGTTGTAAAATAAAATAAAATTTGTAAAATCCACATAGAGAGGACTTTATAGAAGTTATTTTTCACAAAACTTTCCTCCTTAAAGGTAATTCATGCAAGGATACTTGTAGTATGCGCAATTATTAAGAAATAGACCGGATGACTAGGTTATTTTGGAGAGTAACCAGAAGTAGTATCTCTCTTTTGCAAGAAAAAATAAACAGACTTACTAATTATTGTATCATAATGTTCTTATATTTAAGCATAAAGTATTTAATATATACCAAAAAAATATACAACATATAATAAAAAGCCCCCTCTTTAGAAAGAGGAGACTTTGCATCATTTTATAGGAACATCATACCTGCAACTGCTGCATTTAAGAAGTTTGCTAATGTACCAGCGATAACTGCTTTAATCCCTAACTGTGCAATTTGTTTACGGCGAGTAGGAGCTAACGTTCCTGTTACACCTAATTGAATTGCGATAGAAGAGAAGTTTGCGAATCCACAGATTGCGAATGTTAAAATTAAGTTTGTTTTTGCAGAGAACTCTGCCATGTGTGGTCCCAAGTTTGCGTATGCAACGAATTCGTTGATTGCAAGTTTTTGACCGATAAAGCTTGCTGCTTGTACAGCTTCACCAGGAGAAACCCCGATTAAGATTGCAAATGGTGATAGTAAGTAACCGAAGATTAAATCAAGGCTAAGTTTAATATGGAACAGAGAGCCAATTAATCCTAATAGACCATTTAATAAAGCGATTAATGCGATGAAAGCCATTAACATTGCTGCTACGTTAATAACAAGTTGCATACCTTCAGATGCACCACGTGCAGCTGCATCAATAACGTTTGCGTCTTCACGTTCTGTAGAAAGCTCAACGTTATTATCTACTTCTTCTGTTTCTGGCATAATTAGTTTTGCAATTAATAAACTTGATGGAGCTGCCATAATTGCTGCTGCTAATAAGTGTTCTAACGGAATTCCCATCGCTGCATAGCCGACAAGAACTGACCCAGCAACAGCCGTCATACCACTTACCATAATAGTGAAGAACTCACTATTTGTTAACCGTGCTAAGTAAGGTTTGATTAAGATTGGTGCCTCAGTTTGTCCTAAAAATACAGTTGTTACTGAGTTTAAACTTTCTGCTTTAGAAGTTCCAAGAAGTTTACTTAATGCACCACCAACGACACTAACAAATTTCTGCATAATACCGAAATGATATAAGATTGCTACTAATGAACTAATAAATACAATTGGAAGTAGTGCTTGAATAAAGAAGACAAATCCCCAAGGGCCTTTTGCGTTGACTAAATCCCCAGCAACGAACTTAATTCCCTCGTAAGAAAAATTGATTAATCCTTGAACACCATCAGCAGCGTATTTTAAACCTGCTTTTCCGGCATCCCATCGTAATACGATAAATGAAAATGACATTTGTAATGCTAGCGCGATTAAAATTGTGCGCCAATTAATAGCTTTGCGGTTGGAAGATAGTAAAAAAGCAATTGCTAATACTCCAATCACGCCGCCAATTCCCCATAAAAGATTCATGCAGTGTATGCTCCTTCCTCATAGTAAAAAAGTGTATAAACCAGTTGTCTATACGTTTGCGAATATAACATCTTAAGTAACTTATCATAATGGACATCGGAGGTCAAACGTCTAACGAAAAGTTTAAATAAAAAGAAAATTCTTCAAAAAAACACATATAAAATGATTAGACATGAAATAGGTTATGTTTTTTATGAGAATATATACATTATGATAACGTTATGGGTTATTTTTGTGGAATATAGTGCATGAAATAGGGAAATAGATACATTATTTTTTCTTGGATATAGGTGACACATACTAAAAAGAGCCTTCTAGTAATCTAGAAGGCTCTAAAAATATAACTTAAGGTGCTTTTGTGTATCCTAAGAAATGGCTCTTCCAATAAGAGTTACTTAATGAAGCGATTGCTACACCTTTATCTCCAGCTTGGATAAATGATCCGCCCCCAAGATAAATACCCATATGAGAAGGACCTGCTTTATAAGTGTCTTTGAAATAAATTAAGTCACCTGGTTGTGGATTTGAAGTTTGTGGTAGGCTACTCCAATATCCTGCAACACTTTGACGACTAATGTTATGACCAAATTTCTTAAATACGTGGTAGATGTAACCACTGCAGTCAACACCAGTAGCAGAAGTACCGCCCCAAACGTACGGTACGCCTTGCATTCCTTTTGCATATGCAAGTATGGAAGAACTGTCACCACTAGTATTGCCTGTATTATTGTTGTTATTGTTTTGATTGTTATTTTGGTTGTTGTTAGGCTTATTATCTACTGCGCCCCCAACTGGTGTTTTAGATAGGAAACGTGTTCCGATGTAACCATTTTGACCGTTGTAGTTAATTTTACTCCATCCAGAGTTTTCAGAGATTACTTGAACCTTCTGTCCTTGTGGAAGTGCCCCTATGATTCTATAATTTGTACCTTCGCCGCTACGTACGTTTAGTGCAGAAGCATTAATGTAGTAGTCACCAATTGCACCTTGATTAGGTTGTTCAGGCTGTTTCGGTTGTTCAGGAGTAGAAGTGCCACCTTTAACGAATTTTACAAATTCGCTACTAACGAAGCCTGTTTTCCCTTGATAGTTTACTTTAAACCAACCGTTTTCAGAACCAACTACGTTTAATGTAGTACCATTTAACACGCCACCAATTACACTATGGTAAGCAGCAGGGCCTGTACGAACGCGTAGAGATGTTGCGTTAACAACGTAAGTACCGCCAGTTTGAACAGTTACATTATTATTTTGTTCTTGTTTGTTATCTTGGTTGTTTCCTTGTGTAACGTTGTCGTTAGAACCGCCTTTTGTTACGTAGTCTTTGCTTACGTAAGCAGTTTGTCCTGCATAATTGATTTTGAACCAATCTTGAACTTCGCCAACAACTTGTACAACTTGTCCTTTTGTAACAGAACCTACAGTTGTATGAGAAGTGCTAGGGCCTGTACGAACACGAAGGGAAGATACATTTACTGTATAGTTTCCGCTTGCTGGTTTTACAGTTGTTTCGTTGTTCGTATTTGTATTGTTGTTTGAAGAACCCGTATTGGAAGAAGCGCCAGATACAAATTGGCTACTTACATAACCTACTTGTCCATTATGGTTGATTTTCACCCAACCATTTTCTTGACCAATTACATTTAATGCTTGTCCTTCATATACACGTCCTGAAACAGAACTAGAAGTGTTTGGAGCTGTACGTACACGTAATACATCAGCAGTAACTTTATTGTTTCCACCTGTTGTACTTACATTAGAATTGCTTGCTCCATTTTTTGATACAAATTCGCCACTAACAAATCCTGTTTGTCCATTAATGTTAATTTTGAACCAACCATTTTCTTCGCCAATCACATTTAATGATTGACCGTTATAAACACGCGAGATGATGTCGTGAGAAGTACTTGATCCTGCACGAACATGTAATACGCTAGTGTTTACCGTATAAGATGAGCTGTTTGATGCAGAAGCTTGGACAGTTGTAGCAGCTTTTTGTGTATTTTGTTCAGGGGCAGCTTGAACACTATCAAGTGTAGGTGCTGCTCCTCCTGCTACAGACACTGCCGCAAGACCGGCAAGGTATTTTTTCATAATTTGTCGATTCCTTTCTGTCTGTAATGTAGTGAAGAAATATTTACCAACTGTTAAAAATTCTAAAGAGCATGTCGATTACTGTCAAGACTTATGCGGTAATCTGAATATGACAAAAAGATTACAAAAAAAAATCAAGGCATAAATCTATACCTTGATTTCCATTTAAATACATATATTGAATGTAGAAAGGATAGAAATTATACGTGTTTAAGAAGATGACATATTGGATTGTAACAAGCTTTGAGAAAAGGATCTTTGCAGCATTTTAGTTATAGGACCAACTTGACCATCTTGAATTGCGGTTCCATCAAGGTGAGTCATCGGCAAAATTTCAATCGTTGTTCCTGTGAAGAAGCATTCATCTGCTTGATAAACATCGCGAATACTGAAAAGTTCTTCTCGTACAGGAATACGAAGGGTTTTCGCTAAGGAAAGGACATATTGACGAATGATGCCATTTAAAATAAGGTGATTGGCTGGATGTGTGTAGAGAGTTCCGTTTTTTATGAGAAAGAAATTAGAACAGCTTCCCTCAGTTACAGTACCATTTCGTACGAAAAGAGCCTCTTTGCAACCTTTGCGTTCAGCTTTCGTAGCAGCTAATACATTGGGTAATAAATTTAATGATTTGATATCACAGCGTAGCCAGCGCGTATCTGGTTCTGATATAGCACGTACACCATATTCAATCCATAACGCTGGTCTTTCTTTCTTCGTAATATAGGCATAGATTGTCGGCGGGACGTCATATGAGAATGTGTGGGTACGAGCTTGTACACCACGAGATACTTGTAAATAAATCGTTCCATCTTCGTAGAAATTATTATTTTCAATTAGTTTGTAAAGTAGGATAATCAGTTCTGCTTTTGAGAAAGGGAGTGATAATTCTATTTCTTCCATGGAGCGATATAATCTTGTGATATGCGGATCTAATAAGTGAAAGTTCCCTTTATATAGGCGAATAACTTCGTAGACACCATCTCCAAACTGCAAGCCTCTTTCTTCAAGTTCTATGTACGCGCGATGTTTTGTTGTATCAATAACTGCATCATTCCATAGTACAAATTTTTCGTATGCCAATTTCTGTCCCATCCTTTCGTAAGTGCATAAGTAAAGTGAAGCTTTCATTCATTTGGAATAAAAATCACTATAGTAATTTTTATGTGAGTACTTCTTTACATATGACGTATATGTATTTGTAAATGGTAGAGAAGTAGTAGTGATTTACCCCGCTATTTGTGGGCAGTAATACTCCCACTTAAAAATTCAGCTGGGGCAAAGAAGTGAAGCAGGCGAATAACTGCCCGTAAATGCCCGATTGGTGAGGGCTGATAATCAGTGGGGTGAACACCCCCCCACTGATTAAAGTTTCACTTTACAGCATTTTGTATATACAAATTCGAAAATAAGAAATAAGAATCCTGCTTTTGAATAAAAAAAAGCAACATTCTTATGGAATGCTGCACAAGGAGGGTAGCTATCTTTCATAGGGACATCGTCTTATTGAATGTTTTGTGTATGGAAACAAAACATATTGAAAGACAATTATAAGAAAGTAGAAATAAACGATTCACATATTTCTTTAAGGGATCTTAGTAAAGATGAGAGATAAGAAATATATAGAACCTCGTTTACATATTTTATTATAGAGATGTTTCGTTAATTCCATGTGAATATTTGGTAAAGGTTATGTAATGTTAAAGTTAATGAATATAAGTGATTGTATGGAGAAATATAAAAAAAAGAGGCTGAGATTACTCAGCGCTCTTCTTTTCTTCTTTAATAGCCGTCTTTACTTCACCAGTTTTGGTCTTGTTACTTTCAGAGAAGCGAAGTAAGTCACCTTCAATGATTTTGTCAGACATGTTCAATTCATTTTGGGCACGATCAATGAGTGGTTGAGATTCTTCTTTTGGTAATTGTACAACTTCGCCAGTAGTACGGTCGTAGAATGTACTGTTCGTGTACATGTACTTATCTGTAACGAAGCTACCGTCACGAAGAACAACGAATCCTTTATTTTCTGGTGAGAATACATCATGACCGAATTGAACTTGATTCGTAGAATCTACACCAAGTAAGTTTAGAATTGTTGGTTTAATATCAATTTCACCAGTTGGTTTTGAAATTGTTTTACCTTCTTTTTGACCTGGAACGTGAATAAACATCGGCGTTTTTTGTAAGTTCATATGGTCAAATGCAGTGATTTCTTCTTTTCCTAAGAACTGTGCCATTGCACGGTTATGGTTTTCAGAAATACCGTAGTGATCACCGTAGAATACAATAACTGAGTTGTCGTAAATACCTTCTGCTTTTAGACGCTCAATAAAGTGTTTCATTGCTTCATCTAAATAGCGAGCAGTTACCATGTAACGGTCAAATACGCCATCACCAGAATTATATTCATCGATTAATTTCGTGCTGTCATCATAAGTGAATGGGTAATGGTTTGTTAAAGTAAGGAAGCGAGTATAGAACGGTTGCTTCACTTCTTTTAACATATCGATAGATTGATCGAAGTATTCGATATCTTTTAATCCCCAATTTAATTTTGTTTCTGGCGTAATCTTGTAGTCAAGCTCGTTGTAGTAACGATCATAACCAAGTGCCGGATACATAATGTTACGGTTCCAGAATGTTGCGTTGTTCGCATGGAATACTGATGTGTGATATCCTTGCTCACGTAAAATTTCTGGAGTTGCTGTATATTCGTTATTACCGTGTGTGAAGAATACAGCACCACGGTCTAGTGGATACATTGAAGTATCTACTAAGAATTCAGCATCAGATGTTTTTCCTTGCCCAGTTTGATGGAAGAAGTTATCAAAGTAATAACTTTCTTTCGTAAATTGGTTTAAGAATGGTGTAACTTCTTGTCCGTTAACTGTTGCACCAATTAAGAATGTTTGTAATGACTCAAGAGAGACAACAATTACGTTTTTCCCTTTTGCAGTACCAAACATATTTGGATCTGGTTTGCTTTGCGTTGTTTTTACGTAGTTCTCTGTTTCCTGTAATTTACTACCGTCAGCAAAAGCTTTTTGTGAACTTGATTTTGCTTGTAAGCCAAGATCATACACTTGGTGTACATATAAACCTAAGTTTTTAACAAGCATAACGCGGTCGAATGAACGTGTTAATAGTTCAGGACGCTCAGCTTCTGCAAGTCCTAAGTTTGCGAAGAAAATAGCAACTGTTGACACGAAGTATAGGGAACGCATTGGGCGTGCTACACGTTCTGTCGGTGCAAAATTCTTCATCTTCTTCAATAAAATGAAGAATACAATAATATCAGCAAATGCAAGGATAATTTTGTAGTTAAACAATTCTTTCACACTAGAACCTAAACTTCCAAAGTTAGATGTTTGTCCTAGTACTGGTAAAGTAACGAAGTCATTGTAGAATCCGTAGAACATTACGTTACCAACAAGAACGATTGTTAAAACAAAATTAATTCCAAGTGCTATATAGTTACGTTTTTTCCCTTTTGCAAATAATGCAAGACCAACAAGCAGTAATGATGCTGCTAATGGGCTAAGGAATAAAATGAATTCTTGCATGAAAGATTCAAGTTTTAAATCAAAGCTTGTGCGTGTAATAAGGTACGTCTTCAGCCATAAAGCTAAAGCTACGAATACAGTGAAACGCACATTTTGAAATTGTGATTTCAAGGTTTCTTTCATTCATTTCCACCCTTTCTCTATCAGGCTTGGTCGATTTTGGAGCGAAAAATGCTAAAATAAAAAATACATAGTTTTCTTGGCCATAATTAGAGGTTCTATATTCACCCATATACGACTATAACTATGCATACCCTTTTGGTTTCTTGTGTTGCTCATAAGCATAACGTCATTTCTGTATTATACAACAAAATTCATTTCTGAGAAACACTATAACATTTTACATTTTTTGTATAAGATTTGTCACTACCAGAGAAAACTTTAACATTCGTTTATACGTCCGTCAACTAGAAAATATAACAAAGGTAGAGCAGAATGTTAAGTGATAGTGAAAATTTTCTGTGTTGAGAAATAAGAAATGACAATGGGTAAGCGGCTATCTAGAAACCTATTATATGAAGGGAAGTATGTAAAAATTAACGAACACTTGTTCTTTTTTAGTTTGTTTGTTACAATGAAAGTTCATTGATAGATTATGTGTAATTTTGATGAACTTTTACTGATAACATATTGTAGCTTATTTCTTTAAAAAAATAGGGAGGCTTTTACATGGAACAAAAATTTTCAGTTGAAGCGTTTTGGAAGAAAGCAAAACATGTTGCAAAGCAAGCAGGACAGTCGGTCATTTATGCAAGTTTATTATTGTTTTATGTTTTGCAAAGACCTGATGTTCCAAAGCGAGTGAAAATTATTGTGATTGGAGCACTTGCTTATTTTATTGCACCAATTGATGCCATCCCAGATTTCATTGCTGGAGTTGGTTATACAGATGATTTAGGGGCGTTAATGGCTGCTCTATTACAAGCGTCGTTATACGTCAATGAAGAGGTGAAAGATAAGGCACGAGTGAAGTTGGCAGAATGGTTTGGTTCGGATATAGACACATCCTTTATCGATCAGAAATTAGATCAATAGGTGAGAACTGTCATATGGTGACGGGGCGAACGTAAGCGAGGAAGTGCATTATGCCATCAGGAAGAACGCATACGAAAATAAACTTAATATCCCTTCCGGTTGTTTTGTTTATGCTCTTTTCGTATGGATTAACAAACTTGGATTTTTTATTAACTTTTGCAATTGGCTTTTTAGTAGGTACTTCATTTTTAACGCCTGATTTAGATACATATAGTAATGCGTATAATAAATGGGGGTTCCTACGTATCTTTTGGTATCCGTATAAGAAGGTCATGCCGCATCGCTCCTTCTTTACACATACAATTATACTTGGTGATGTGATTCGTATTGCATACATGTTAATTGTATTTTCTCCGTTTTTATTCCTATTAAATATAATTGCGTTTGACGGGAATTTAATAGAAATTGCGAAGGAACATGAGGTTGAAATTGTAACGTTCATAATGGGAATTGTTGTGGCAAGCACGCTTCACATTATAGCGGATAAAGTGAATACACGCCGCAAGAAAATGATGAGAAAAAAGAAGAAACGCAGAAGATAAAAAAACCGTCCCAAAAGGTATTTTGGGACGGTTTTTTCTTATTAAAAGGTTATCGTATCGCCGATGAAATTTCATTTGCCATTATGCGTGCTGCTTTAATCAAACGTTTGTTTAAAATTAAGCTTTCAGTACCTTAATACCTTTTACGATGTTCCAAATGAAATAGTATAAGCTAATAATGCTGCAAATACATAAAACGATGATGGATCCAATTCCGAATGTTACGTCTGGTTGTTCAGATCCAAGACCCATAATTCCTAAAATCATCACACCAATGAATGTAGCAATACTTGGGATAATATGTGTCCATAGAGCACGTTTTGCATGTGGTTTTGTTTCAGAATCGCCCACAATCCACACGATAATAGGGAATAAGATAGGGGCAAATAATACACTAAAGTATGATAAAGCTGCTAATATTTTGTTTCCGTTCATATATATCACCTCATAAATAATGTTCGTTGTTATACCTTTATTATGCAGGAGATTTAGCGAGCTTCCTATCGATAAACATTACAAGAACATGACGTTTTTGTAAGATTTTTATATTAAATAATAAAATTTTCAAAAAAATCTTTTTTAATAGAAATTGTTATGGTACAGTATAAATGAAAGTTTTGAAAACGTTTTCCTAAACGTTTTTTTATTTTTAGACTTAAAGGTATGATGACCTGATAGTCTATTGATGAGGTTATTCTATTTAAAAGGGGATTCTTTAGGGGGAGAGAACAATGAACACATGGACACAAGTTTATGATCCGTTCGGAAACATTTGGATTTCGGCAGCGGTCGCACTTATTCCGATTATCTTTTTTTTCTTAGCTTTAGCAGTTTTCCGCATGAAGGGGTATGTGGCAGGATTTATTACAGTTGTACTTACAATTTTAGTTGCGTTATTCGCTTATAAGATGCCGTTTACGATGGCGATGGCAGCGACGGGATATGGTTTTTTATACGGACTATGGCCAATTGCTTGGATTATCATTATGTCGGTATTTTTATATAAAATATCTGTGAAAACAGGTCAATTCGATGTGATTCGTGCATCTGTATTATCCATTACAAATGACCATCGTTTACTCGTTATTTTAATCGGTTTTTCATTCGGAGCATTTTTGGAAGGGGCAGCAGGATTTGGTGCACCAGTAGCGATTACCGCAGCGCTTCTTGCAGGTCTTGGGTTAAATCCTTTATATGCAGCGGGTCTTTGTTTAATCGCAAATACGGCACCAGTAGCGTTCGGAGCGATGGGAATTCCGATTACAGTTGCTGGACAAGTAACAGGTATTGATCCGCATAAAATTGGACAAATGGCTGGGCATCAATTACCGTTCTTATCATTATTTGTTCCGTTCTTTATCGTATTTTTAATGGATGGATTTAAAGGGGTAAGACAAACATGGCCGGCTCTATTTGTAGCAGGTAGCTCATTTGCAATTACGCAGTTCATTACAGCGACGTTCTTAGGACCAGAACTTCCGGATATTACGTCAGCACTTGTAAGTTTAGTGAGTTTATCGCTATTCTTAAAAGTTTGGCAGCCGAAAGAAATCTATCAGTCTAAAGAAGCAAATAGTGAAGTAGCAGCAACGGCGATATCTATGCCGAAACTAACGGTAGGAAAAGTAGTAAAAGCATGGTCTCCATTCATTATTTTAACTGTGATGGTAGTCATTTGGAGCCAAAGTTTCTTTAAAGCGTTATTTGCTCCAGGCGGTGCTTTGGAAAGCCTTGTGTTTAAGTTTGATGTTCCAGGCTTACACAATTTAGTAATGAAAGCAGAACCAATTGTAAATAAACCGACGCCGTATGAAGCAATCTTGAAATTAGATATTTTATCAGCGACGGGAACAGCAATTTTAATTGCTTGTATCATTTCTATCTTTATTTTGAAAATGAGTGCAAAAGATGCAGTAGTAACATTTAAAGAAACGTTACATGAGCTTAAGATGCCAATTCTATCTATCGGATTCGTATTAGGATTCGCGTTTATCGCAAACTATTCTGGTCTATCTTCTACATTAGCATTAGCACTTGCAGGAACTGGCGGACTATTCCCGTTCTTCTCACCATTCCTAGGCTGGATCGGTGTATTTTTAACAGGATCCGATACGTCAGCGAATGCACTGTTCTCGAATTTACAAGCGATTACAGCGCAGCAAGTCGGTGTATCTGAAGTACTTCTCGTTGCAGCAAATACAACGGGCGGTGTAACAGGAAAAATGATTTCTCCGCAATCGATTGCGATTGCTTGTGCGGCAGTTGGACTTGCTGGAAAAGAATCAGATTTATTCCGCTTTACAGTGAAGCATAGTTTATTCTTCGTAATTATTGTTGGTATTATGACGTATGTACAGGCATATTATTTAACGTGGATGATTCCATAAACAACAAAAGAAATAAACTTTGCATTTTTCAGATTATCGTGTATGATGGGAAAGTATTGAAAATTAAATCAGTGATAAACTAGGGGTGCCTAACGTATGCGTAGGCTGAGAGAGAAGCGTGTGAACTTCTTAACCCTTTGGACCTGATCTGGCTCGTACCAGCGTAGGGAAGTTAACGGCTTTACATAATGATGTCTTTATGAGCCAGGTCCTTATTTTTTTATGGACCTGGCTCTTTTTATTTTGGCATACGCTGGCCATATCTTGTCCTTGTCACGTACAGGGGGGGCAACAAAGGTTATGAAACAGTCTGTTTCAGCTGAGCAAATTGAATTGAAATCGAGTTTACCAGGAAGTAAGAAAGTGTATGTGGATGGACCACGCGCGGGTATGAAAGTGCCGATGCGCGAGATTGAACAAAGCGAAACGAACGGTATTCCGAATCCGCCAATTCGTGTATATGATACGAGCGGTCCTTATACAGATCCTGCGTATAAAGTGGAGCTGGAAAAGGGGTTGCAGGCGCCACGCCACTCTTGGATCCTAGAGCGCGGAGATGTAGAAGCATACGAAGGGCGCGAAGTGAAACCAGAGGATGACGGTGTGAAAGTGGCTTCGAAACATACACCTGTTTTCCCGCAAATGGACCGCCAGCCGCTTAGAGCAAGGCATGGTGCAAATGTTACGCAAATGCATTATGCACGTAATGGTATCATTACGTCTGAGATGGAATATGTTGCGATTCGTGAAGGAGTAGAGCCTGAGTTTGTTCGTAAGGAAATCGCGGAAGGTCGTGCCATTTTACCAGCGAATATTAACCATCCGGAAGCAGAACCGATGATTATCGGCCGTAACTTCCACGTGAAGGTCAATGCAAATATCGGAAACTCTGCGGTATCTTCTTCTATTGCAGAAGAAGTAGAGAAGATGACGTGGGCAACGCGCTGGGGTGCAGATACGATTATGGATTTATCTACAGGTAAAAATATTCATACGACGCGTGAGTGGATTATTCGTAACGCGCCTGTACCAGTTGGGACTGTACCGATCTATCAAGCACTGGAAAAAGTAAATGGAATTGCAGAAGATTTAACGTGGGAAGTGTATCGTGATACGTTAATTGAGCAAGCTGAGCAAGGTGTTGATTACTTTACGATTCACGCGGGCGTATTACTTCGTTACATTCCGATTACTGCAAAGCGTACGACAGGTATCGTTTCACGTGGTGGTTCAATTATGGCACAGTGGTGTTTATTCCATCATAAAGAAAACTTCTTATACACTCATTTTGAAGAGATATGTGAAATTATGAAGCAGTATGATGTTTCGTTCTCTCTTGGAGATGGATTACGTCCAGGTTCGATTGCAGATGCAAATGACGAAGCACAGTTTTCTGAGCTTGAAACACTTGGTGAATTAACGAAGATTGCTTGGAAACATGATGTGCAAGTGATGATTGAAGGACCTGGGCATGTACCGATGCATTTAATTAAAGAGAATATGGAGAAAGAGCTTGATATTTGTCAGGGCGCGCCGTTCTATACACTTGGGCCGTTAACAACAGATATTGCACCAGGTTATGACCATATTACATCGGCAATTGGAGCGGCGATGATTGGCTGGTTTGGAACGGCGATGCTTTGTTATGTAACGCCGAAAGAACATTTAGGTTTACCGAATAAAGATGATGTTCGCACGGGGGTTATTACGTACAAAATCGCTGCACATGCAGCTGATCTTGCGAAAGGGCACAAAACGGCTCATCAGCGTGATGATGCACTTTCAAAAGCTCGCTTTGAATTCCGTTGGCGCGATCAATTTAATTTATCTTTAGACCCTGAACGTGCGATGGAATATCACGATGAAACACTGCCAGCAGAAGGTGCGAAAACGGCTCATTTCTGTTCAATGTGTGGACCGAAGTTTTGTAGTATGAGAATTTCACATGATATTCGTGAATATGCGAAAGATAATGATTTAGAAACGACAGAAGCAATTGAAAAAGGGATGAAAGAGAAAGCGAGAGAATTTAAAGACACTGGTAGTCATTTATACCAATAATACGTTACACCTCTTTACTTGATTGATCACACTGTAGTACCTAACTTAAATATAGAAGAAGCCCCCTTTGCTAAGACGGTAGCAAAGGGGGCTTCTGTTGTTTATAGGGCGAAGAAGAGGTGTACCCAGTAGTATAAGAGGAATAATGTGACGACTGTTGTGAGAGGAATAACGATAAGGGATACACTTAAATAGTCTTTCCATTTTACTTTAATTTTGTTTTGTTTCAGGATATACATCCAAATGAGGGAAGCTAACGTACCAATTGGTAATAATAGTGAACCGATGTCACTACCAATAATGTTTGCCAGGTAGATAGTTTTTAATGTGACTGGGTCTAGTCCCATTTCTGTTAATGTGATTGTACCAATCATAAGTGCAGGATGGTTATTGAAGACGTTAGAGAGGAGAGAAACGAGTCCGCCCATTGCAAAGCTGGCATAGAGTAGATGCTGACTTACAACTGGCTCAAGCCAATTTACAAGTGCTGCTGTTAATCCTGCGTTGTGAAGCCCGTAAATAATTACATACATAGAGAAAGCGAAAATTAAAATATGCCAAGGTGTTTTTTTCAAAATATCGACTGGGTTTGTTCGTAAGTAGTACCATCTCCAGATGAGAAGAACGAGTGAACCGAGTACAGCAACAATTTCGATTGGGATGGATAAGAAGGATGCAACGAAAAGTAGACAGCGCATAAGGAAGACGAAACCTAATACTTTTAGCATGAATTTTGTGCGTTTTTGTTTCGTATCAACAGAATTTTTTCCTTTTAACGGATGGAAGTTTTTCGTGAAGAACATTTCTTCGATATCATATGAAGAAACAGGTAATTTCTCTGGTAGTTTTTTCTTTAAAACTGTGTACATAAGCCATGACATAAATAATAATCCTAATGTTGCAGGTACAAACATCATAGCAGTATGCATATAAAGAGTCATATTCACAATATTTAATGCGATTAAGTTTACGATATTACTTACACCAATGGGGGCACTAGAGGCAGTGGCGATTAAAGCACCACTTAATAAATAAGGGATTTGTTGATGAGGTTTTAATTTAAGGTTTCTCAGTAGTAAAATTAGGATTGGAGTTGTAATTAAAATACTACCGTCGTTATTAAATAAAAGAGTCATAAAAACATAATAATTGAATATACCATTATAAACGGCGACCGGAGCCCTTTGCTAAGTTTGCAAGTTTTGCTGCGGACCAGTGGAAGAAGCCGAAGCTTTCTAATATAACCGCCATAACGATGGTCGCTAATATTGTTATGGAGGCACCGCCAATTTTACTAATAATGTCTATGACGTCTGGCTTTGATACAAGTCCAGTAATCAGGATAATGCCAGCACCAATTGCTGCCGGCCACGCCTCATTTAAGCCACGAGGTCGCCAAAAGACAACAATCATTGTTAAGAAGAATACAATAATAGTAATCCATATTTCAATGCTCATATTTTGCCTACCGTTCTATTTTCCTTTGAACAAATGTAGCTTGTCTCAAGTTTGTATTGATAGTATATTCAGCAAAAAATAAGAAGAACTAGACATATAATGGAATAGAGCGAATATGTGTTTTTCAAGCTAAAGGACAAGTGTCACTAATAGTGAAATAACTATTGTGAGAGGAGTCTATAAATTGCTTAAGCAGTAAGATAGTAAATGAAATTTTTATCAGCAATTATTGAAATATATCAACTTATCGAAAAAACATGAAAAAAGGAGTCCGTTCCAAAATGCCTTTTGGAACAGACTCCCCCGAATATATTATTTTTCCTTCAAAAAAGTTCGATCCTTCAAGAATAAATTCCAGAAGAAAATAAATCCTGGTAGTAAAATTGCGATTCCAATTGCGTATAGGATAAGCAATGCATAGAATGTTTCTGTCGTTGTAAAACTTGTAAATACAGTTACATCAGGATAAATAATATAAGGTAAATGCGCGACACCGTAAGCGTAACTTGCAAATGCATATTGAGCGACGACTGCTAAAACGGCGATGCGAGGGTATCCTAGTGTGCCATACTTCTTGTTTGTCCACCAAAGAGAAGAGTATCCGATAACGAATAAAACGATAGAAACTGTAAACCATGGGAATTGCTTTATTAGTCCTTGCATAAGCCAGTGTGTTTCCGGATCCATTACAACGAGGGCAATAATTGCTGTAACGAGTGTTGCAGGACCAAGGATGATGGCGTTTCTTCTATAAATTCTATACGAATCTTCTGAACCTTGCTCTCTCGCAAAATCAGCAAGAAAGAGAGAGGAGAGAAATAGTTCCGAAGTTAGCCCAAAGAGCATATAGCAGTAGATAACCGGGCTAGAAAGAAGTTTTCCATACAGGAGTACTTCTTTTCCTTCAGACATTGTAATATAAGCCCCCTCTGTAACGGGTAAAACGGTAATTAATAAGGCTGGAATTAAGAGCCCAGTAATACCTGAAATCACCCGAAGGAGGAATTGATACTTTGGCAGAGAGTAAGCAAATACCATGAATGTACTGCGAATTGCAATGAGTATTAAAATTAACATAACTGGCACGAACATCACTGTCGCAAGGGTGAAAGCAGCTTTCGGAAAGAAACCGAGAAAAGCGACAACGACAAAGACGAGAAATGTATTTGTTACTTCCCAAGTTGGTGATAAGTATCGATTGGCAAGCTTGGCAGCGAGCGTTGGATGTTTTGCGTATACCATGCCCCAAAAACCTGCTCCAAAATCGATGGACCCTAATATACTATATACGAAAATAAGAGCCCATAAGATGATGATTGCAATACTTTCCTCATGCACGAGAATCGCCTCCTTCGTGATGTAAATCATTTGTAAGCGGATGTTTCTGAAAGAATGTCCGTAGTACAAAAACTGTTAAAATGCCGAGTCCAATATATAAAATGATGAATAGAATAAATAAAGGACCGACAAAATCAGCGCGTGTAGAAGCGTCGACTGTCCGTTGCATACCATAAATGGTCCACGGTTGACGACCACTACAGCTGAAAATCCACCCGAATTCAATACCGAGCATCATAATTGGTCCACATGCGGCAGCTCCCCAAAGAAGCCACTTCGGTAATTCTGCACCTTTTTTTCGGTAAACAAAGTACCAATATAAGAGGGCGATTGCTGCAACTGCAAAAGTAAAGGCAGCGGTGCCGACCATTAAGTTGAATAGTGTATGTGTGTAAAATGGTGGCCACGTTTCTTGTGGAAATTCCTTTAGTCCTTTTACGACGGTGTTAGGATCGAGTCCCACTAGTAGGCTAAGCATGTTCGGAATTTCTAGTGCATAGTTTAGTTCAAGTGTGTTAGGATCTACAACTCCGCCAATTGATAACGGTGCATGTGATGTCGTTTCAAATAAAGCTTCAGCAGATGCAAGTTTTTCAGGGGAATGCTTATGTAAGGCAATCGCCGATTCGTGTCCCGAAAGCCACATCGTAGCACCTGTAATAAATGTCACGACGAGTCCTAACAGTAGTCCTTTTTTATGATAAGCAATTTCACGTTTACTTAAATTCTTCTTTAATAATTTAAATCCAGCGATAGAGGCAATGACGGCCGCTCCAGTTGTATAGGCTGTAATCACAACGTGGAATGCGCTTGTGCCAAAACTCGGATTAAAGAAAGCTTTCCATGGATCAACGTTAAAAACTGATCCATCTGGCCCCATTGAAAAGCCTGCGGGTGTATTCATCCATGTATTTGCTGATGTAATAAGCACGGCAGATGCCGTGGCACCAATCATGACGAAGAATAGCGAGATTAATCTCATGAATGGAGGTAGTTTGTCAGCTGCATATACATAAATAGACATGAACAACGCCTCTAAAAAGAAGGCGAAAATCTCAATTTGAAAGGGAACAGAAATAACCTGCCCAACAATTTTGGCAAAACCAGGCCAAAGAAGTGAGATTTGCACACCAACAATTGTTCCAGTTGGAATTGCTACACCGAGAAGGATGGCAAAAGCCTTCGTCCATCTTTTCGCCATAATGGCGTAATCGGAATCTTTCTTCCAGTGATAGAGTATTTCACTTATAAAAATCATTAATGAAAGTCCGACACCAAGTGTTGCAAAGATAATGTGGAATGCTAATGAAGAACCAAAAAATGCTCTTGCTAATGTTACCGTATCCATATGTAAACTCCTCTTCTTTTTGCCATTATTTTCTGATTGAATTGGAAGATTTATTCAAAAAAACTACCAAAAATATATATGTATTTAAAAAGTGGATATGGTAATATAATGTTTGAATATTCTAAAAAGAAAGAAGTTAATTTTTAATAATATTTTGTTTGTTTTTTAGTAAGGAATATTTTATAATCTTTTATGCGAACATAAGTTCTGTTTTTCGAGGTGAAGAAGTTTATGTGAAATGGAGAGGATGTTTTATGTATCCTGAAGTCATTAAAAAGATGGCATTTTCAAAAGAGCATAGAGATTTATTATTGAAGCTGTATAATAAAGAGATTACGCGTCGTGAATATGATCGACTTGTGGCATCGCTATATAGACCTTCTAAAGAGGCTTGTGAGGGATAGAGGCACGGGAGACAATCTATTAGATTGTCTTTTTTAATTTTACGTATGTTCTGGTAAAATTAAGGCTAGCCTTATTAGGGAGGTGAAAAGATTGCGGAAACGTTTATATATAGGGATTGGAGTTATTCTCTTAATCGCTTTAGGTGGCATTGTATTTTGGTCAGCTATACAAGGAAACCGTACAGAACATTTTATTTTAAGACATATGGTGAATGAAAATGGGGCGCTTGCCACATATCGTTTAGCGGATACAAAGGCAGGTACGGGTGAAGCGAAAGGCCGTGAAGCTTTATCGGAATCAGCAGGACTATGGCTACAATATACATTGGATAAAGACGATCAAGCGTTATTCGATGAACAAGTTAAGGTTATTCAAAATAGCTTTGTACATAAGGATCATATTGTTATATGGAAAATCTCTGAAAAGGGAGAAATGCAGTCAGCTACAAATGCACTTATAGACGATCTTCGTATTATAGAACAATTATATCGTGCTTATGAAATGTATAAGGAAGAGCGTTATAAAAACTTGGCAGATCAATTGAGTGACGCTGTAATTCGTTATAATAAGAAAGATAATTATTACGTTGATTATTATGATGCAGATGCAGGTAAACAAAATAATTTTGCAACTACATCATACATAAATCCACACGCATTCTCGTATATGAAAAAATACGGCAAAGTTTCTGCTCAGCAATATCAGGAAGTCGTTCAATTTTTAGCGGATTATCCAAGGCATGGTTGGGCATTCCCAAAAGAGTATAAAGAAGATGGTACATTTACGTACGATAAAGAAGTAAATCTTATTGACCAATCATACGTTGCATATCATCGAAGTTTAGGTGGCCTTTCATCAGATGCTTATTTGGAATTTATCAAGAAGAAGTTCCAGGAGGATGGAAAACTATACGGTCGTTACAATTTAGAAACGGGAAAACAAACTGTGAATTATGAATCGCCAGCCGCGTACGGACTAACGATTTTGTACGTACTACAAACAGGTGATACAAAGTTTGCAAAGGAATTATATGATCATATGGCCACATTCCGAAATGACAATATATTTAGTAGATATTACGGTGGATACGTAACAGGTGAAAATAATAATACGCATATTTTCGATAACGTATTGCCGCTTTTAGCGGAAATGGAATTGGAGAAGAGTAAGAAATAGAAGGTGCCATCCTCTGGAGGTGGCACCTTTTATTTTTTACTAAGTCGATATAATTTTACGTTCTAATATTGGAGAAGTAGTCAATTACGAATTTACGGAATTGCTGAGCGGTTTTTGATAAGTAGCGTTTCTTCGACCAACTTAATCCGATAGTTCGCTCGCAATTGGGTTCAATAATACGTAACTTATTTAATGCTAAAGTAGAGTTTTTTAATAAAGTTAAACTTGGGACAAAGGCGATGCCGAGACCTTGCTTAATAAGGTCGCTAATCACGGTTGGTTCATCTACTTCAAAAGCGATATGTGGAGTGAAGCCAGCTTCTTTACAAAATTCATCCGTTAAGTGCCGAAATCCGTAACCAGTATTCATACTAATAAACGGTTCGTCTTTTACTTCATGCAGATAGATACTTTCACGTCCTGATAAACGATGACCTGAAGGGACGACTAAGAAAATTTCTTCTGTAATAAGTGGTTCCCACATAATTTCCTCGCCTTCAATTGGCACAGAAGAAATGCAAAAGTCGATTTCTATATTATCTAGTTGTCGTTTCATAGAAGGAGTAGATGCGAGAAACTGTTGGAATCGAACGTTAGGATGTTCTAGTAAAAAAGAACCAAGTAGTTCTGGTAATATTCTCGGGATAGAAACTGCCAGTGTAATAGAGCGTTGTTGTAATTCAGCTAAGTCTTTAATTTCTCGTTCGCCTTCACTTAATTCATGAAAAATACGCTCTACTCGTTTTAAAAATACTTTCCCAAAAGAGTTTAATGTGATCTGTCGACCTTG
This sequence comes from Bacillus sp. DE0042, assembly GCF_007680225.1. Taxonomy (NCBI): domain Bacteria; kingdom Bacillati; phylum Bacillota; class Bacilli; order Caryophanales; family Bacillaceae; genus Bacillus; species Bacillus sp. DE0042. The sequence continues at coordinate 143,114 of NZ_VEJP01000006.1, forward strand.
GCGATCAAATAAAGGGACGCCTAAGTCCTTTTCTAATCTAGCGATTGTTTTGCTGAGCGAAGGTTGCGCGATATGCAATTCTTCAGCAGCCTTTGTCATATGCTCTAATCGTGCAACTGTCTGAAAGTATTTTAATTGAAGAAGTTCCATTTTGAATCTCCTTTCTATAGACCAAAAGGAATGAATTGATAATTAAAGATGTATTATACAGTATGAAAAGTGACGTGTATAGTAAATCTGTTAAACCATTCTAATGGTGTTAAATTAGGAGAAGGAGTATGTTTCATGAAGGGAATTCAACTTATATTTAAAGATTGGAAAGCGATGTGGCACCATAAACATGGACGTATCGCTTTAATTTTTTTGTTAATCGTTCCTTTAATTTATTCAGGATTCTTTTTAGCGGGATATTGGGATCCATACGGACGATTAGATAAATTACCGGTTGCGGTTGTGAATTTAGATAAGGGCGCTGCTATGGATGAAAAAACAATTCATGCAGGAGACGATTTTGTTAAAAATTTAAAAGAGAACAAGGAACTAGCTTTTCATTTCGTATCAGAAAAAAATGCTGATGAAGGGTTAAAAGAAGATAAGTATTATATGGTTGTTACGATTCCAGAGGATTTCTCTAAAAAGGTAAGTACGCTTATGGATGAGAAACCAGAGCCGGCCCAATTGCAGTACAAAGTAAATCCAGGTAAAAACTTTGTAGCAGCCCAAATTGGAACGACAGCTGTGGAAAATATGAAAACAAAAATCTCAAATAGTATTACGAAATCTTATACAGAAGGGGTCTTTTCAAAGTTTCAAGACTTAGCACAAGGATTGAGTGATGCAAGTAATGGTGCTGAGAAGCTGCATGAAGGAACGACAGATGCAAAAAATGGGGCGAATCAGCTTGCAGATGGTATTCATCGTTTAAGTGACGGGGCATCAAAAGTGAAAGAGGGAAGTGAAAAACTTGCTTCTAGCCAATCTGCCTTAAGTGGCGGCGCAAATGAGCTGAGTGAAGGGGCAACCTCACTTCATAGTGGTATGGAGTTATTAGCTCAAGGTGAAAAAACTTTACAATCAGGGGTTAGTGAATTAAGTGCTGGTACAAATGAATGGGTGAACGGAAGTGAGAAACTTGCTGAAGGGCAAGTGAAAGCGGACAATGCAGCAAATAGTGTAAAACAACAATTAGAAGAGTACGTGAAAAGTCATCCGGAAGTGCAGCAAGATCCTGCTTTTCAAAAAATCATTGCTACTTCTAACGGATTAGCTAAGGCAGCAAACACTTTAAATAATAGCCAACAACAATTGACACAAGGTGCGAAGAAGCTTGCTGACGGTCAGAATAAGATTGAAGAAGGTATGAATACATTCGGAGTTAAGTTAAGCGAAGCTACTGCTGGAACGAAAAAGATAGCAGATGGTGCAGCAAATGTAGCAGATGGATTTACGAAGTGGGGAAATGGATTTACATCCCTGCAAGAAGGTGTAAATCATCTTGCAAGTGGCGGAACAGAGCTGAATCACGGGGCTGATCAGTTAACGAACGGACTTGTTAAACTTGACGATGGTGCGAAAGAACTTTCTACGAAATTAGGAGAGGGCGCAGAGAAGATAGCGGATGTTCGCAATGATGATGCACGCAATACGATGTTCTCAGAACCGGTTCAATTAGTGAAGTCGACAGTTTCTGACGTGCCTAACTACGGTTCAGGTATTGCACCATACTTCTTATCACTTGCATTTTATGTTGGCGGAATTATGGCTTCGAATATTTTACCGCTTGGTCGTAGACAGAATATGAAGGTAAGCGGAACGGTACATTTTATTAATAAACTAGGATTAGTATATTTAATTGGACTTATTCAAGCATTACTTGTGGATGTGGCTGTGCTAGGAGTTATGAAATTAGAAGTTGCAAGTGTGCCACTCTTTGTTTTATCTAGTATCGTTATTTCCTTTACGTTCATGACATTTATTCTTATGCTAGTAACGGTATTTGGTCTTGTTGGAAAGTTCTTAGCAGTAACTCTTCTCGTCCTGCAATTAGCGACGAGCGGGGGGACTTTCCCAGGAGAATTAAATATAGCTGTTCTTAGCAAAATTGGACAGTTTCTCCCAATGTCCCATTCTCTTAGAGGATTACAAGATGTTATCTCTTTAGGAGATTGGTCACAATTACAAATGCAAATTTTAATATTGTTATGCTATCTCGTTGTTGCCGGCGGAATTGCTTGGATCACGAGTCATATACAACATAGGGAAACGAATGCAGAACAAGTTTCTTAAAATGAAAGAAGCTATCCGATTTTTCCGGATAGCTTTTTCTTATTTCTTTTCCATTACCGCAAAGTAATTATTTTCATTATCAGCAAAGTTGAATGCTCTACCTGTAGGTAAATCTACAACTTGTCCAACGGTAACGTTTTTCTCAGAAAGATCTTTATACAATTGATCTAAGTTATTAGAGAAGAACATAAGTGAAGGTGTATTTAAATTTAATTCAGGTTGCATCTTCGCAATTAACGCTTTATCGTGAAGGACGATGCTTGTGCCTGCTTCTTTCGTTGGTGCAATTTCAATCCAACGAAACCCTTGTCCGTTATTTTCTTCCGCAATAATTTGGAATCCTACTGTCTCAGTCCAAAATTGTACTGCTTCATCTTGATTATTTACATATAACATAATTTGTCCAATTTGATTAATCATAGGTGTGTCCTACTTTCTTTTCTTGTATGGAACTCTATTATATCAAAGATATGGTTTGAATACCTTTTCGTGATTTTTCCGAAGTACAACCTTCGCCCATTTCACATTTGTTGTAGGGGAAGGTCCTGTAATCCACGTATGAAGTGGTAGTGTACTGCAAATGACCATTGCTGAAATCGAGATTGTGGCCGTTATTGTAAATAATAATAGGCTATATAATATTGTGTTTTCTTGCAGTGTAAATAAAGAAAGAAATTTTGTACATAGTTGTAAGAAGAAAAAGTGAGCTAAATAAGCACCATATGTGTAATTCCCGATAAATCGTAAAGCTTTATACAAGAAACCGCGTCGCTGTACGATTGTAATAGACAGAACGTAAAGTATGATAATTTCGCATACAATATATAAAAACATAGACGGTTTTAAATAAGTCGAAACGGTTAAATGAATAGAGTTTGCTCCGTAAAAACTAAATAACTCATAATTGATGAATAGAAATAAGACGAAAAATAACATTGTTATAAGCGGGATATGTTTCATGACAAATAAACGCCAAGTTTTTAGTGCGACAGCTGCGATTCCTCCCATGACGAAATAGAATGAGTAGAAGAAGAAGGAACGATCTGTATAATGTAAAATGGTTGAGCTAGTCAATTTCTCTCCATTAAAAATGTAGTGAGAAGAATACCACATTAAGAGGAAATATAGAGAAGCAAAGATGGTCATATATTTATATATGTCTTTTTTATTTTCTGTTCGTTTTTGAAACCAATAAAATAGTGTGCACAGCAAAGGGAACAATAAATGAATTTGAAACATCATAATCACGTACCAAAGATGGGGCGCGGCTGTTCCGAGTAATAAACTTTTTATTCCGCTTTGTAGTGTAATCATATCGTTTGTTGTTAATAAGTAAAGAATAGACCAGAAGAAATAAGGAATGAGTAAATGTGCGGCTTTTTCATAAATATATTCTGTGTAGGCTAGTTGCTTTGTATATTGCCGAATTAAGTGAAAGCCAACGATAAATATGAATGCAGGTGCTGAAAATTTTGCAAGGTTGAATAGCATGCCCATAATGAGGGATTGCTCAAGTAAGACATTTCCTTGATTCATTGTATATAATAAGGAACTTTGCAAAACAACAGCAAGGAATGCAATGCTTTGCAAAATTTTAAATTCTGGTGCGCTTTGAGTCATTATGTCCATCTCCTTTTCCATACATGATTATAGTACGGAGAATGGATAATAGGTGTGGAATATTTGTGAAGATTATAACAAATTTGTGGCGGAATGGATTATTTCGATATATTTATCACAACAAAAAAGAGGATGCTCGTTTGGAGCATCCTCTTTCCATTTTATTAAGCAAATTTATTTTTGATCCAGTTTTTACCTTCTACAAGGCGAGCTGTCATTACGGCACAAGCGTTATCTGCTGTTACGTTTAACATCGTTGCAGGAGGATCAATGATTGTACTAATTGCAGCGATAATTGGCAATGCTTCTGGCGGGAAGCCGTATAGAGAAACGATTAACATTTCACCAATCATACCACCGCCTGGAATAGCGCCCATTACTGTTCCTACTAATAGAGAAACAACAAGTGCGATTGCTAATGTTTTTGGTCCTTCGAATTCCATGTTGAAAATACCGAATAAGAAAGCAATTTTTAATACGCCGCCTAAAACAGAGCCGTCTTTATGAAGTGTAGATCCAAGAAGGACAACTGTTTCACGAACGTCAGAAGAAATACCCATTTTCTTCGTTGCTTCTAAGTTCGCTGGAATACTTGCGGCACTACTACAAGTTGCAAGAGATGTAACTGTAGGAGAGACCATGTTCTTCCAAAATAATTGTACACCTTGCTTGCGACCCGCAAGGTATGCATAGAACGTGAAGAATACAAAGAAGTAAATTAGAGACGCTGGATAGTATACCATTGCTGCTCGGAAATAAGTTCCAAGAAGTTGTGGTCCGAATTCACCAACTAATGCCGCGAAGTAAGCAGCAAGTCCGATTGGAGCGTAGTACATAATGAAAGATACAACTTTCATTGAAATTTCTGCACCAGCTTGTAAGAATGTAGCGAATGGTTTTCCTTTTTCACCAACTGCTGAAGTTGCAACCCCCATTAAAATAGAGAAGAAAATAAGAGCTAACATATTTTCACGAGATAGTAACTTCGAGAAATCAGATACTGTTATAATACCAACAATTTGATCCGCAACACTAACAGCTTTTTCAGCTTTATCGGGCTGCGTTAGTTCTAATACAACACCTTGTGCTGGCGGGAATACTTTCACGACAATAATCATAAAAATAGCAGCTAAAATACTTGTAAATAAGAAAGTTCCAGCCATACTAGACATAATTTTACCGAAACGTTTTAATCCATCCATATTAGCAATAGATGACGCGATGCTAAAGAACACTAAAGGTACAACAATCGTAAACATTAAGTTTAAGAAAATATCACCAAGCGGCTTTAAAGCAACGGCATCGGCACCCATGAAATAACCAATGAAACCACCAATTAGGATAGAAGATAATAAAATAAGCGGAAAGCGATATGCCTTCATAAATATATCCTCCTATCAATTAAAAAAATCATACTGAATTATTATAGCGAGTTAGAGTCCTCTTTACTAGGAGAATAATGATAGATGGAATAGCGTGAAAACCGAGAAATTTTTGTTTTTAAGCTCGGCATACAGCAGGAAATCTAGACATATATATTTGTAACCTAGTGGTGGCAAAGGATGCGCCGTAACTTAGGTTTGCAAAAAGGGGGAGGGGAAAAGGGATGAATATTTTACTTTGCTGTGCAGCGGGAATGTCTTCCAGTTTGATTGTTACAAAAATGGAGAAAGCAGCAGAGGCAAGAGGGATAGAGGTAAAGATTTGGGCAGTATCAGGTTCTGAAGTAAATAGTCACATAGATGAAGCTGATGTACTTTTACTTGGACCACAAGTACGTTATTTATTACCGAAAATGAAAGAGTTATGTAAGGAGAAGGGAGTACCTGTTGATGTCATTCAATCTGTCCATTACGGGCTTTGTAATGGAGAAGCTATCTTACAAGCAGCTTTGTCAATGAAACCATGAGGAGAGTGGGATAGATGATACGGTTTTTAGAGAAATATGTAATGCCAGTAGCGGGAAAGGTTGCAGAACAGAGGCATTTGCTAGCAATTCGTGATGGACTTGTATTGACGATGCCTTTCTTAATTATAGGATCATTTTTCCTCATCATTAGCGCTTTACCAATACCAGGTTATAATGATTTTATGGCAGGTTTGTTTGGGGAGAATTGGCAGAGGGCTTTGGGGTATCCAGTTAGTGCAACTTTTAATATAATGGCTTTAATAGCTGTTTTTGGAATCGCTTACAGACTTGGAGAATATTATAAAGTGGACGCTTTAGCATCCGGGGCATTGTCGCTTGTGACGTTTTTACTTGCGACGCCATTTCAAGTTGCATATATTATACCAAGTACAAAAGAGAGTGTACTTGTAGAAGGTGCTATCCCAGCTGCATTAATGGGAAGCCAAGGGTTATTTGTAGCAATGATTATTGCACTTATATCTACTGAACTTTATCGGTTTATTGTACAAAAAAAGATAATTATAAAGATGCCAGAGACAGTTCCGCCAGCTGTGACACGTTCATTTGCCGCGCTTGTTCCAGGATTTATTGTTGTAACGGTTATTTGGATTTTACGCTTAATTATAGAAAATACTTCTTTTGGCAGTATCCATAATATTGTGGGGCAAATTTTACAGGAACCACTTAGTGTACTTGGTGCTAGTCTTTGGGGCGCAATAATAGCTGTTATTCTCGTTCATGTTCTTTGGTCATGTGGAATTCATGGAGCTACTATTGTTGGTGGTGTAATGAGTCCGGTTTGGTTGTCGTTAATGGATCAAAACCGAGTTGCTTACCAAGCAGGGCAAGATATACCAAATACGATTACTGCACAGTTTTTTGATTTATGGATTTATATGGGCGGATCTGGTGCGACACTTGCTTTAGTTATTGGAATGTTATTGTTTGCACGAAGTCAGCAATTAAAAAGTTTAGGTAGATTGTCAATTGCACCTGGTATATTTAATATTAATGAGATGGTAACTTTTGGTATGCCGATTGTCATGAACCCAATTTTACTAATTCCATTTATATTGGTTCCGGTTGTGTTAACGATTGTTTCTTACTTTGCGATGGAATGGGGATTAGTTGCCCGTCCGAGCGGAGCTGCTGTACCTTGGACGACACCGATTCTTTTTAGTGGATATTTAGGATCGGGCGGGAAAATTTCCGGTGTTGTGTTACAACTTGTTAATTTTGCGCTTGCATTCTTCATTTATTTACCGTTCTTAAAAATATGGGATAAACAAAAGTTGGCGGAAGAAAAGGGGGAGTAAAGAACTAAAATGGATACGATAGAAACGAAGGCTTTTCATTTAATTTTGCATGGGGGAAATGCACGAAGTTGTTCAATGGAAGCAATTGATTGTGCAAAGCGTGGAGAATTTAAAGAAGCAGAAGCGAAATTACAAGAAGCGTTAGAGGAATTAAAAGAGGCGCACCGTGTACAAACGGAGCTCATACAGAAAGAAGCTGGTGGTGAAAAGACCGAAGTTACCCTTCTGATGGTGCACGCGCAAGATCATTTAATGAATGCGATTACGGTGAAGGAATTAGCGAGTGAATTTGTAGAATTATATAGGAAGATGTCAGTATCGGAATGAACCTTGCGTATGCAAGGTTTTTTTATGTTTTGTAAAGATACTTTCATTATTACTTACGTCGTTATATGGTTTGTGATGACTTTATATTGGAAACGAAAAATTGCGAAATTAAATCATCAATTAAGATGAATAAACTATGTATATGTGCGTACCATCAGTGGAGTGTTATGAGCCCCACTGATGGTATTTTCATATTAACAAGCCTCCTTCTTCGTAGGAAATGGGAATGGTAACTAATTGATAGTAACAAATTCTCCTACACCACGAATTAATTTTTTTATATGCATACGCTCTGGTTTTAATACGCTTATTATAGAATTAATGGCTTCTTGAGGATCGACAGATGTGCCACAAGTATAACAATCAATTGCTGCAAATTTCTTTTCAGGATAAGTGTGAATAGAGAGATGGCTTTCTGATAATAAAAGTAATACCGTTACTCCATATGGGTGGAATTCTTTATTACTTACATTTAAAACGTGAGCACCAGAGCGATTCGCAGCATCTATTAGATGATGCTCTAAAAAATGAACATTATTTAATAGAGAAAAATCCACGCCCCATAAATCTACTATTATATGACGACCAAACGTAGAATATTCCATATATTTATACCCTCCTTGTCAAAACTCCATTTCTATTTGATAGCAATGATGTAGGGTAAGATTAGATTCTGAATTTAAAACGGCATTATTACGGTGCTCTAAATGTTCTTCTTTAAATTGAAATAAAGGAGTAAGAAGAGAAGGTAATGTTCGAGGGGATGGTACTACGTAAAATTGTTCGATTTGATCGAGTACAAACGAGGAATTAGCAGCGATATGAAATCCCCAGTCAGTTCCGAAAGAAGGGACGATTGTATGATAGCTTTTTACAGTTAATCCGGCATGTTCAATTGTGTTACCGATCCCCCAATATACAAGTGGTGCATCAGCAGGTGAATTAGATTGACAGACGAATGCACCATCTTCTGTTAAAAACGTAGCTATACGAGCAAATAGTTCACTTGTATATAAAGTGCTTAATACTTCTGTTGCTGGATCAGGAAAATCAATAATAATTACATCATATAAAGAGGAAGGAGAGTTCAGAAATTCTTTTGCGTCACATACATGTACATTTGCACGCTCATCAAAAAATGCACGTTGGTTTAAAGAAACTAATTCTGGAACATTGCGAGCCATCGTAATCATTTCTTCGTCTAAGTCGACAAGGTCTACATGTAAAACCGTTTCATATTTTAAAACCTCTCTTAAAGCAAGACCATCGCCACCGCCTAAGATAAGAACGCGTTTTGGATCTATTACCTTTGCCATAATTGGATGAACAAGTGCTTCATGATAGATTTGCTCATCGACGGAACTAAATTGTAGTTGCTTATCCAAATATAGACGAATGTCGCTTACTTGGAGTAAATTAATGTTTTGATAATTACTTTTTTTTTCAAATAAACTTGTATGTTCACCAGTTTGTATTTCTTTTAGGGAAATTTCATCCCATACATCTAAGCTGTGTGAATCTGTGAGTACTATGCTTACATTTTCCGATTGTACTTGCTTGTCATGCTCGTCGTGTTTATCTTGTTTATCAGGTCTGTCTTGTTTGTCAGGTCTGTCTTGTTTGTCAGGTCTGTCTTGTTTGTCAGGTCTGTCTTGTTTGTCAGGTCTGTCTTGTTTATCAGGTCTGTCTTGTTTGTCAGGTCTGTCTTGTTTGTCAGGTCTTTCTGGTTTACCTGGTTTGTCGTGTTTATCTTGTTTGTCCTGTTGATCTTCAGTGTCCTGTTGATCTAGTGCATCCGTGTTGGAATTTAATTCAGAATCCTCTTCTTGTTTATACCATTTATTTGGAACCTGTATTCTATAAATCTTCATTCTATTCTTTTTTTCTATGCTTTGGCATTGGAATCCCCTTTCAAAATACTTTATTTTCTTTTATTCTATGTAATTTAATAGAGTTTGACTGGACAATAACTAGACGAGTATCTTGAATAGGTATTTGTTTTTGATTTGAGTTGAAATAGTATATTTTTCGGTATTATATTTTCACACTTTAAAAAAATAGTGTTTTTTTGTTTTAAATACAACTAGACAACTAAACACTAATCTATTTTCATACAGTTATGTTTTAAAAGCGTGTTGTTTTATAACACACTGTGTGTTTTTGGGTGACACACTAATTGAAAGCGTTAACACACAAAGAAAACAGTCGAAAGAGTGCTGATTTTAGTGGTTTTAAAAAGTTGGCACGCTAATTGCATTAATAAATAGCGTAAAGAAAAATAAATAAACATAAATTTTTTATACTACACAAGGGGGATTTTCAAATGAATATTTTATTATGTTGCTCAGCAGGGATGTCTACAAGTTTACTAGTTACAAAAATGGAAGCGGCTGCAAAAGCTCGCGGTCTAGAAGGAAAGATTTGGGCTGTATCTGGGGATGCAGTAAAAACAAATATCGATCAAGCAGATGTATTATTACTAGGACCACAAGTTCGTTACATGCTTTCTTCAATGAAAACGCTTGCTGATGAGAAAAACGTTGGAATCGACGTTATCAATCCAATGCACTACGGCATGATGAATGGAGAAGCAGTTTTAGATCACGCGTTAACACTTAAAAAATAATTAGGGGGGGAAGCGAAATGCAAAAGTTTATTGCATTCATGGAGAAATATATTGTTCCTGTCGCTGGTAAAATCGGATCGCAACGTCACTTAGCTGCGATCCGTGATGGATTTATTGCAGTTATGCCACTTATTTTAGTTGGTGCACTGGCATCACTAATTAATGGTTTTCCGTCTGAAGCTTTCCAAGAGTTCATGAAAGGTTTGTTTGGTGAAACGTGGAAACAAGTTGGCGGTGGAATGTGGACTGGTTCTTTCGCAATTCTAGCACTAATCATAGCATTTACAACAAGTTATAACTTAGCAAAATCTTACGGCGTTGATGGTTTGTCAGCAGGTATTATTTCATTTGGTGCGTTAATTATTCTTACGCCAACAACACCGAAAGAAGGCGGATTGAACTTAGCTTGGACAGGGGCACAAGGGCTATTCGTAGCAATTATCGTGGCACTCCTTGTTACTGAGGTATTCCGTTTCTTTGTACAAAGAAACATTACTTTTAAAATGCCTGATGGAGTACCGCCAGCAGTTTTAAGATCTTTCGCAGCTATAGTTCCAGCATTTGTTATCTTAACAGTAGTTGCAGGTATTCAATTAGCAGTGAAATTAGCTGGTACAAGTGTTCATGAATTTATCTTTAATACGATTCAATCACCACTGCAAAGTTTAGCAGGGACATTACCAAGTGCAATTGTCATTGTACTCCTTGTTCATCTTCTTTGGTTCTTCGGTTTACATGGACCAAATATCGTTGGTGGTATTATTGAGCCATTATACTTACCGGCATTAGAGAAAAATATGAAGTTATTCCAAGGTGGTACATCTGCATTTGATGTTCCAAACATTATTACAAAACCATTCTTTGATACTTTCGTATATCTTGGTGGTTCTGGTGCAACATTAGCGTTCTTAGTGGTCGTATTAATTGTAGCAAAAAGTGCACAATTACGCGGTGTATCTCGCTTATCAATTGGACCAGGTGCATTCAATATTAACGAACCAGTAATCTTTGGTACACCAATTATTTTAAATCCAATTTTATTCTTACCGTTTATCCTAACACCAATTGTATTAGTAATTACTTCTTATACAGCTATATCTATTGGTTGGGTACCAAAAACAGTCGTGATGATTCCATGGGCAACACCACCAATTATTAGTGGTTATCTTGTAACAGGTGGACATCTTTCAGGTGCAATTCTACAGTTATTCAACTTTGTAATTGCGATGGTAATCTACTATCCATTCGTTGTATTATCTGACCGTTCTGTTGTTCGTACTGAAAAAGCAGCAGCACAAGGAAATAACAACTCTGTACCTATGTAACATAGTGATTGTTCTCACAGATAACATTATCTGTGAGAACAATCACCTTTATATCATGTTCAGAAAGATGAGACCCATCTACAAGAACACCAAACTATCATTAATAAAATAATAATTTAATAGAAATGTTCAAACTGAAGGGGTATTTAAATCGGTTGAACCATAATAGAGAGGGCGGTAATTATGATGACTACAGCAGAACAAATTCCATTCCAATTAATTTTAAATAGTGGTAATGCACGAAGCTTTGCGATGGAGGCACTTCAATTTGCCAAACAGGGGAAAATGGCAGAGGCTGATGAAGCGATGGTAAAGGCGAAAGAAGCGATTAATGAAGCGCATCATTTCCAAACAGAACTCATACAATCAGAAGCAAGAGGAGAAAAAACAGAGATTAGTGTTCTTTTAATTCATGCACAGGATCATTTAATGAATGCGATTACAGTAAAAGAATTAGCAGCAGAATTTATTGACCTTTATAAAAAGTTAGAAGCGAAAGGGGAATAAAGCATGACTGGAATTAAAATTGCTACAATCGGCGGTGGATCTAGTTATACACCAGAGTTAATTGAAGGATTTATTAAGCGTTATGATGAGCTTCCTGTTCGTGAAATTTGGTTAGTAGATATTGAGGCAGGAAAAGAAAAGTTAGAAATCGTTGGTAACTTAGCGAAACGTATGGTGAAAAAATCTGGTTTACCAATCGAGGTACATTTAACACTTGATCGTCGTGAAGCGTTAAAAGGTGCTGACTTCGTAACAACGCAGCTTCGCGTAGGTTTATTAGAAGCTCGTGCAAAAGATGAAGCAATCCCATTAAAATATGATGTAATTGGTCAGGAAACGAATGGTCCTGGTGGTTTATTCAAAGCGCTGAGAACGATTCCTGTTATTTTAGATATTTGTAAGGATATGGAGGAGCTTTGTCCGAATGCATGGTTAATTAACTTCGCGAACCCAGCTGGTATGGTAACAGAAGCTGTCCTTCGTTATACAAATATTCAAAGAGTAGTTGGTCTATGTAACGTTCCAATCGGAATCCGCATGGGTCTTGCAAGATTACTTGAAGTAGATGCAAGTCGTGTACACGTTGATTTTGCAGGTTTAAATCATATGGTATACGGACTAGACGTATATTTAGATGGCGTAAGTGTAATGGATCGTGTGTTAGAGCTTGTAACAGATCCAGAAAAGCAAATTACGATGGAAAATATTGCAGCGCTTAACTGGGAGCCAGACTTTATTCGCGGCCTTCGTGCAATTCCATGTCCATACCATCGCTATTACTACAAAACACGTGAAATGCTAGAAGAAGAGAAAGAAGCTTCGATTGAAAAAGGTACACGTGCAGAGGTAGTGAAACAGTTAGAAGATGATTTATTCGAGCTATATAAAGACCCGAACTTAGATATTAAACCACCACAGTTAGAAAAACGTGGCGGCGCTTATTATAGTGACGCAGCATGTAGCTTAATTACGTCTATTTACAATAATAAAGGTGATATCCAGCCTGTTAATACACGAAACAACGGAACAATTGCAAGCTTGCCACATGACTCTGCTGTTGAAGTGAACTGTATTATTACGAAAGAAGGTCCAAAACCAATTGCAGTTGGAGATCTTCCCGTACCAGTTCGCGGTTTAGTACAGCAAATTAAATCATTTGAGCGCACAACAATTGAAGCTGCTGTTACAGGGGATTATCATAAAGCGCTGCTTGCTATGACAATTAATCCACTTGTACCATCAGATAAAGTTGCAAAACAAATTTTAGATGAAATGTTGGAAGCACATAAAGAATATCTTCCGCAGTTCTTCAAAAAGGTAGAGAAATAAAGCGGCGCTATTTAGCCCGCTTTTTTATTCTATTAGGAGGTATTAAGATGATTAAGTTAATTGTAAACGCAGATGATTTCGGTCTTACAGAAGGTACAAATTACGGTATTATTGATGGACATATAAATGGACTTGTAAATTCAACGACGATGATGATGAATATGCCAGGAACAGAGCATGCGGTACGCTTAGCAAAAGAGTATAACACACTAGGAGTAGGCGTACATCTCGTATTAACGGCAGGGGAATCGCTTCTTGGAGACGTACCTTCACTTGTAAATAGCGATGGATTGTTTCATAAACAAAGCGTCGTATGGGAAGGGAAGCTAAATGCAGAAGAAGTTGAGAGAGAATGGACTGCTCAAATTGAGAAATTCTTAGCTTATGGATTGAAACCAACGCATTTAGATAGTCATCATCACGTGCATGGATTACCGATTTTGCATGATGTTCTTGAGAGATTGGCAGCTACATATAATGTTCCAATTCGTCGTTGTGAGGAAGAGCGAGCAGTACGCCCGTTTTCTGACGTGTTTTACAGTGACTTTTATGCGGATGGTGTGACGGAAGATTACTTTGTGAAGTTAAAAGAAAGAGTACAAGATGAACAAACGGTAGAAATTATGGTTCATCCAGCTTATATTGACCCAGAGCTTGTGAAGCGTTCTTCTTACGTAATGGATCGTGTGAAAGAATTGCGTATTTTAACAGAGAGTAAGTTGTCTGAAGGAATAGATCTTGTGAAGTTTTAATAGAAAAACGACGGCTACATAATGCCGTCGTTTTTTCTATTTACAAAATGGATAGAACGTATCCGCCAAAGGCTCCAAGTATAACGATAACCCAAGGTGGTGTTTTCAAAAAAGCGAGCAAGCAAAATAGAAGAGACGCAAAAACGAAATCTACAGCGTTCATAATTGTGCTTGTCCAAATAGGATCATAAAAAGCTGCTAATAAAATACCGACAACGGCTGCATTGATTCCAAGTAGTGCGCCTTGTATGTAAGAGATTTTTCTCACACTGTCCCAAAATGGTAAAACACCAATAATGAGCAAGAAAGCAGGAAGAAAGATCGCAATTGTTGCGAGTATTGCCCCAATCGTCCCGTTTAACACTGCTCCTATATAAGAGGCGAATGTAAATAGTGGGCCTGGTACTGCTTGTGTTAATCCGTATCCAGCTAGGAATTGTTCTTTCGTCATCATTCCGTTTTGTACGAACTCACCTTCAAGAAGGGGCAGCACGACGTGTCCGCCTCCAAATACAAGCGCGCCAGAGCGATAGAAACTATCGAATAAAGCGATGTAATAAGAGAACGGCCTTAATATTGGTAGCACTATTAATAGTCCGAAGAATAAGATGAGACAGGAAACTGCTATCGTTTTTGAAATAGGTACTTTTATATTTTGAGATTGGTTAATTGCTTGGTTGCGATATAAAAACCAGCCGATAAAGCCAGATACTATAATGAGAATGACTTGTGTCCAACTACTTGGCCATAATAAGGCGATTGCAGCAGTTACAATAGCAATCGTCGCACGATTTCGGTCTGGCGTTAATTTTTGCGCCATTCCCCATATGGCATGAGCAACAATGGCGACTGCTACAAGTTTTAGTCCATGAATCCAGCCAGCACTTCCAAGATCGAACTGATTAAGGAACGAGGCGAAGAAAACTAAAACAAGCACAGACGGTAAAGTGAATCCAATCCATGAAATAATAGCTCCTAATAATCCACCTCTTAATAATCCAACTCCCATACCGACTTGACTGCTAGCAGGACCAGGGAGGAATTGGCATAGTGCTACTAAATCACCATAGCTTCGTTCATCCATCCATTTTCTTTTTTGTACATATTCGTGGTGGAAATAGCCGAGATGGGCGACGGGGCCACCAAATGAAGTAATTCCTAATTTAAATGAAACGAGAAAAATCTCTAATAATGTGTGAAAAGTGTATTTGTTATTTTTCAAAACGACCTCCGAGAATGTTTTTCTATGTGCATTATACAAAAGATAGTGAAGCAAAAGGAACGATTCTAATGTAAAGATTGTGTGAATCTTTTCTTCGTAATTAAAACTTGAAAAAGTCATAAATGATTATGTATAAACCATAAAATAGTAGAAGTAGTGCTGGGAAATTTATATGAGGAGAATGCCCGTATGACAACACATTTCTTTGCGAGGTTAACAGGAAAGAGGGAAATACCTCCTGTAAATACAGAAGCTTATGGTGTAACAGAGTTTATATTTAGTGATGATTTAAAGAAATTACAATATCGGATCATATTGAAAAACATCGAAAAAGTTACATCATGCCAAATTCATTTAGGAAAAGCGGATCAAATAGGTCCAGTGGTTTTAAATTTGTTTGGTCCAATAAAGCAAGGTATTAGTGTAAATGAAGGAGTCGTGACCGGTGTAGTCAATGTGGAAGATTTTGAAGGCCCTTTACAGGGAAGAGCGTTTGATAGCCTACTTCAAGAAATCATTCAGGCGAATGTATATGTAAATGTTTATACAAAGTCTAATAAGAAGGGCGAAATCAGGGGGAGAATCAGAAAAGTAAAGAAGTAGAAAAAAGGCTGTCCATATTTTGGAACAGCCTTTTTTCTATAAGGTGCAAATTTTAGCGGTTATTGTCGGTAAATCGATATATTTTGAAAATGGCCAATATAATTCGCGTTACGGTCGATATATTTAAAAAACTGCTTCGATTAATTTTTTACAGGCTGATTTTTAATGAAGAAGTCCATGATATAAAACACTTCATCATCAGGTATTTGTATTTCAAATGTATTTTCAATTGGTTGTAATGCTTTTTTCACTTTCATATACATCCAGTACTCATCTTGTCTTCGTTTCTCTTTATCTGGATGAGGGAGGAGGCTTTCTCTTTTTTGAAGACGGTCAACCATACAGCTCATATGCAGAATCACACCCATTAAGCTGTCAGGAGTTAGCTGTAAGGAAATTAATTCTTGAATTGTATTTAATGCGTAACGAATTGTTTTAATAAGTAATGCTCCGTCGTTCCGCTGCATTTGTTGTTCCAGAATATCAGCCATTTTTGCATATGTTTCTTCATACGTAATTAATTCTTGAATTGGCTGAATCGCTGTGTAGTTTACAATGTCTTGGAAATGATATGTTAAGCATGGCACCTGCACATCGAAATTTGTGACGATACAAATGATATTCCGCTCTTTTTTTATATTCTCAATCATTTTCGTTAAATCTTTTTCATGGACGATACTAATCGGAATAATTTCAATTAAGTCTTTGTCAAATCGCAAATAGTTCTCTAACATTTTTTGAATAGCTAAAGCACTGCCTTCCCCAGTTAAACAAGCTGTTAAAATAACAGACTTCATTGGTGATAGTGGCTTTTTCTTTTCTTCTTGTACGTTTAAGTAAAACGGTGTTAAGTTCTTCACTGTTTCATATAGTGCATCTAACGAGTAGCCAAGTTGAGCTTTTCGAGCTGCTTCTAGTGCATGTGGAGTGCTTGTCATGGAAAGAACACGTACCGGAATTTTGAACTCAGTTTCTAATATATCACCAATATAAGCGAGCGAGCCCATATCGACGAGTAAGAGAAGTCCATTTACATTTTGGAGTGTTTTCATATACACTTTCACACGCTCTAAGAAATCTTTCGGCGATTCATGTAACGGCATATCGATACCGGTTACTTCCTCAATGCCGAGCAGTTCGTTTGCGACGTTTGCCATTTCTGTTGCGATGCCGTTGCCGTGCGCTAATATTAATACCTTTACTTCTGTTTGTGAGGCAGGAATTGGATCAACAACGAAGAACATTGTTAAAAAGCCTGCTTCATCAATAGGCATTGTTATTTGTAATGCGTCCTCCAGTAGTTGAATGCATTGCATGGCTACGGAAAAAGCGTCTTTATATTTCGTACGAATTTGATTTAATTGTGGGTGATGAATTTGTTTCCCAGCTTGTAAACGTTGTAGAGTTGTCTGTACATGTAAGCTTAAAGCGAGAAATACTTTTTCATCAAACGTCTTAGATAAATGCTTTTCAGCAAGTTCCGCAATTCTTTCACATACGGAAACGATATTACGATCCACAATTTTAAAAACATTTTCATGACTTGTTTTTTTAGAAATTTGGTTAAAATATTGTACGAAAAAGCTTTGAATATCATTTTCTATTAGTAATTCTAATTCGTCTTCTTCAATACCGCGAGCTTGAAGTTCTTCGTATTTATAATCAATATAATCGTAAATAGAAGACCGTTTTTCATTCTCTATTTTATGATTACTCCAACCTTCATCACCTGTAAATATAAATGTTTCATTTGGTATTTGGTATAGATGACGGCTCTTTCTTTCAATGAATAGCCCTTCTTTCATATACCAAGGTAAATCTGTACTTGAAACATAGACAGAATCACGTTTCTTTGTCACAAAGTCAGAATAGGCTTTCGCACAGGCAATTTGTACATCCGTTTTTAATTGCCCGATGTTATTGGGACAATTGTAAAAGACGAAAGCGCGCATTGCATTCGGACTAACGTGAATTTCTTTTCGCAGACGGATTGCTTCATTTGTGAAAAATAGTTGCAGTAAAGAAAATCGTTCTTTATGTGTACGCTCACGAAGTGGTGGCAGCGTAACAGTCATTGGTATACGTCTTGTAAATGTTTTTAATAAAAATGAATTTGGTTCTTCTGTTGTTGCAGTAATGATTAATACTTGTGCTTTACGCTCGTTTTCTGTTTCTCCAAGGCGGCGGTATACCCCGCGGTCAATAAAGGTGAAAAGCATTTCTTGTCCCTCTGGAGGAAGGCGATGTACTTCATCTAAGAAAAGGATCCCCTCATGTGCTTTTTCAATTAACCCTTTTTGATCACTTGCCCCTGTATAAGCTCCTTTTTTAATCCCAAATAACTGCCCCAGTAGTAGCTGTGGATTATTTGCGTAATCGGCACAGTTAAAGACGATAAATGGTGCATTTTTAGGAAGCTGTTCAACTTCAATTGCATATTCGTGCATTAAAGAAGCAAACATAGATTTTCCGACTCCTGTTTCTCCTAGCAGTAAAGTATGCATACCGTTTGGAGGATAGAGAATAGAAGCTTTTGCTTTTTCGATTGCGATTTTAAGGCTTGTATTTTCAATTGCAAATGTATCTAATGAAGTCATTTCCTTTGAATGCGTTTCCAACGAAGCGTTCGTTTCTATATAAAAACGAACAGGACGCGTATTTGTTTTTAATAAACGTTTATCTTTTACAAGTTTGTTTAAGTCGCTACTTACATTGGCACGATCTAGTTGTAACAGGGTAGCGAGTTCTGATGCGGTTACACCTTCTATATAATTGCCTTCTTGTATTGCGTTAAAAATGAGATCTATTCGTTTCATTTCTATTCACCTCGAAACTTCATCACTATTTAAAATTTTACACAAAAATGGGAAGGGTGGGAAGAGAAAAATAAAACAGCTTTAGTAAATAGGCACTAAAGCTGTTACAATCTTGTGTCTTTCCAAAAGTTCACTTCGAGGTGAGAAGATGGATTATAGGGAAGAAGTTTGTATCCTTGTGACTGTAAGTAATCAATTACTTTAGGCAGTATTTGTACGGTTACACTCGAATCATGCATTAAAATCACTTCGACTTGTTCATCGCTCTGATTACGTACTCTTTCTAGTATGGCAGAAGGATTGTCATAGCTTTTCCAGTCATATGTATCAATTGTCCAATCCCACATTTTATACTGGGCGGATACAAGTGCATCACGGTAATTCTTTTTTAAGTAAGGCATGCTACCATACGGGACACGAACGAGATGTGTATTTAATTTTGTAACTTGCTGAACAATATTTTGTGTTTGTTCCATTTCTGTAATTAAAGCGGATGGATCACCAGTGTAAAGGCGTTTTACATCGTGTGACATACTGTGAAGTCCGATATAATGTCCCTCTTTAATTAATCGTTGCATTGTTTTTTTATAATGTGGCACTTTTCCACCAATAACAAAGAAAGTTGCTTTTCCGTTCTTTTCCTTTAAGATGTTTAAAATTTGCGTAGTATATTTGTTTGGTCCGTCATCAAATGTTAAGTACGCGATTTTTTGGATAGGAGAGGTAGTTTCAGTATTTGGATGATGTTCAGCAGGGGTCATTGTAGTTGCTCCTGCATGAGATGACGCGTACATAGTAATCGTTAAAAATAAAATAATGTATTGAAATACTCGCTTGATCATAACATTCACCCTCAGTTTGACAATCAAGATGTAAAAAAGAAAATATAATCCTTTTCTTATTATGTATATCTTTCTCCAATAGTGGGACTCTCAAACAAACTATATTTTGGAAATATGAAATGGGGAATAAAAAATAAAAAATAGCATCCTCTTATAAGAAAGAGGATGCTATTTGAATATTTCATAATTGTAAAGGCTATACTACAATTAGTCTTCGCGTTTTTTCACTTTTTTATAAAAGGAAATAAGTGGTTTGTAACGTTCATGTACAAGCCCAATTACTTCAGCAATGATTTCTGTAAAGAAGATTAAAACGAAAAGAAGAATAATGGATAACCATAATGTCGCACTAGAGAAAATGATTGCATTTACACTAAAGAAAATACCGAATGCGTATATAATTAGTACCGTTTTACGATGAGAGAAGCCCATTGCAAGTAAACGGTGATGTAAATGCGATTTATCTGGTGCTGAAATAGGTTTTTTATTTACGACACGACGGATAATTGCAAATGTCGTATCAAATACAGGTACGCCTAAAATGATAACTGGAACGATAAAGCTGAATAACGTTACACTTTTGTATAATCCAAGTAACGATATAACAGAAATACAGTATCCTAAAAATAGTGCGCCTGTATCTCCCATGAAAATTTTTGCTGGATGGAAGTTGTAGAATAAAAATCCAATTGTACTTGCTAATGTAATTAATGCTAGTGGTAAGATAATAGCGGCTCCAGTGCCCCATGGGCTAGTGAAGGCCATATATGCTAGCGTAGCAAGTACGATAGATGAAATACCAGCAGATAACCCATCTAAGCCATCAATTAAATTGATTGCATTTGTAATACCTACAATCCAAAATACTGTAATTGGATAAGCAAGCCATCCAAGTTCAGTATCCCCGAGGATTGGAATATATAATATTTGCACTAATAATCCACTTTTTACAATCATCATGGCAACTAATAGTTGTCCACCGAATTTTACCTTCGCAGATAACTCGTACATATCATCTAAAATACCGATGATTACAATGATAATCGCACCTAGCGTTATCGATAACATTCTTTGTTCATATAAGCCGCCGACAACAAATCCTACAGCTACACCAATAAATATCGCTAATCCGCCAAGACGAGGCATAATCTTTTGGTGTACTTTACGAGCGTTTGGCTTATCTGTTGCTCCTATTTTAAAAGCTAACTTAATAACTAAAGGAGTAACGACGAGTACAGTGATGAAAGATGCCAAAATGGCATAAATCACTTGTGAGTCCATTAATACCCCACCCTTTTATAGTCTAACGTAATTTTTTTTAATATATTTATCTGAAAATTATGATGTTTATTTACAGGCTCATAACATATGGTATCACAAAAAGATTAGAATTCAATCTTTTTTTCTTTGTACGGCAAATGGAAGCAGATAGAATATATGACAATTGTATACAGAATGTTGAATCGTTTGAGAAGGTTAATTGTATTGGACTTTAGAATATGACATTTTCTCTTTTTTCGATAATGAATATTTTTATTTCAGTATTATAAGTGTTACACCTAGAAATGAGTAAGTTCCGTGTTAAAATGTGGGAATTTATCCGCATGAACGGGCAGTAAGGCTTCCGCCTCAAAATTTAGTTGAGGCAAAGAATTTAGGTGGGAACCTTAATTCCTGTAAAATCTCGATTGGTTTAACTAATAATTAGCCGGGGATGGATGCTCCTCAATGAATAAAGTTTCATTTTATATTCTTGCATGTAATTTTACAAAAACTTAAAAAAGAATGGAAAAAGTAATTCATATAATGAAGAAGTAAAAGAGTTTTCTCATTTTTAATGTGAGAGGGGGAAGCACAGGGAGCATTCTATGTATTCGTATATTTTCTATTGTATATTCCTGTGCGAAAAGGAAATGAAAATTACGATAATAGGTACCGGATACGTTGGATTAATTACAGGAGTAGGGTTGGCAATGTTGGGCCATTCAGTCACATGTTTTGATATAAATGATGAGAAAATTGAACGGATAAAGCAAGGAAATCTGCCTATTTATGAAGCGGGTTTATATGAATTAATAAATGATGCATGTGAGAATGATTGTTTAACTTTTACAACAAGTAGAGCGAAAGCATTTTACGATGCAGAATTTATATTTATTGCAGTTGGAACGCCATCTTTATTAGATGGGACAGCGGATTTAACATATATTCGAAGTGCTTGTGACGATATCGGAACATATGCGACGAACGACATTATTGTCGTTACGAAAAGTACGGTTCCTGTAGGTACAAATGATGTTATGAGGGGATGGATTGAGGAGAAATTACAAAATAGATATGAATTACATATCGTATCGAATCCGGAATTTTTACGGGAAGGTTCAGGGATTTACGATTTTTTTCAGGGAGATCGTATTGTAATTGGAGCAGATAATGAGGAAGCGGCACGAAAAGTGGAGAATTTGTATAGTGAATTAAGCTTAAAAACGTATGTTACAGATATAAAAAGTGCAGAGATGATTAAATATGCATCGAATGCTTTTTTAGCGACAAAAATTAGTTTTATCAATGAAATTTCAAATATATGTGAGAAGGTAGGAGCCAATGTATTAGACGTTGCACAAGGGATGGGAATGGATAAGAGAATTGGGACGTCTTTTTTAAATGCGGGCATTGGTTATGGGGGATCGTGTTTTCCGAAAGATACGAAAGCCCTTGTGCAAATTGCAGGGAATGTGGCGCATGATTTTCGCTTGTTAAAAGCAGTCATTGAAGTGAATAATAAACAACAGTTGTTATTGATTGAGAAAGCGAAGAAAGTATTAAATATGAACAAGAAGCGGATTGCGGTGCTGGGAGCGGCATTTAAACCGAATACTGATGATATAAGAGACGCACCGTCCCTTATTATGATACAAGAATTAATTCATATAGGTGCGGATGTAGTTCTATATGACCCAAAAGCGATTCCAAATATGAAAAATCTCTTTGGAGAGACTATACAATATAGCGAATGTATAGATGAATCGATTAGAGGAGCGAGTGCGGCTTTTATCATGACAGAATGGGAGGCTATCCGAGCTTATCCGTTAGAAAAGTACGCACAACTTATGAGAGAGCCTATTTTATTAGATGGAAGAAATTGTTATACTATTGAGGATGTCAAGAAGCAAGAGATAGATTATTATTCGGTTGGAAGAGAAAGTATTTGTAAGAGGGACTTTTCCGTTATTCGTTAAAAAGGCATGTATTCATGTATATTCTTATATGTCATAATAGAATTTGTAACTAGTGAAAGAAAAGAGGCAATGAAATGACTGAACGTTTAAAAGTAATGACAATTTTCGGGACACGTCCAGAAGCAATTAAAATGGCACCTCTTGTGTTAGAGTTGCAAAAGCATCCAGAAAAAATTGAATCGATTGTGACTGTAACAGCACAACATCGTCAAATGTTAGACCAAGTATTAAGTATCTTTGGAATTACGCCAGATTTCGATTTGAATATTATGAAAGACCGCCAAACTTTAATTGATATTACAACGCGTGGTTTAGAAGGTTTGGATAAAGTAATGAAAGAAGCAAAGCCGGATATTGTACTTGTACATGGTGATACAACGACAACATTTATTGCAAGTTTAGCTGCTTTCTACAATCAAATTCCAGTAGGGCATGTTGAAGCAGGACTTCGTACATGGGATAAATATTCTCCATACCCAGAAGAGATGAATCGCCAATTAACAGGCGTTATGGCAGATCTTCATTTCTCACCTACAACAAAATCAGCAACGAACTTACAGAAAGAAAATAAAGATGAGTCACGCATTTTCATAACAGGAAATACAGCAATTGACGCACTAAAAACGACTGTAAAAGAAACATATAGTCATCCTGTACTAGAGAAACTTGGAAACGATCGTCTTGTACTTATGACAGCTCACCGTCGTGAAAACTTAGGAGAGCCAATGCGTAACATGTTCCGTGCAATTAAACGTCTGGTTGATAAGCATGAAGACGTACAAGTTGTGTATCCTGTTCATATGAACCCTGTTGTTCGTGAAACAGCGAATGATATTTTAGGCGATCACAGCCGCATTCATTTAATTGAGCCGCTAGATGTAATTGATTTCCACAATGTTGCAGCTCGTTCATACTTAATGTTAACTGATTCTGGTGGTGTACAAGAGGAAGCGCCGTCACTTGGTGTACCAGTTCTTGTTCTTCGTGATACAACAGAGCGCCCAGAAGGTATTGAAGCAGGTACGTTGAAATTAGCAGGAACAGACGAAGAGACAATCTTTGGTCTTGCTGATGAGTTGTTATCAGATAAAGAAGCTCATGATAAGATGTCAAAAGCATCTAATCCTTACGGTGATGGCCGTGCATCAGAGCGCATTGTAGAAGCAATTTTGCAACACTTTAATAAGTAAATAAAAAAGAGCCAAATCATGTGCGATTTGGCTCTTTTTGTTATTGCTGATTTCTCATAATCCACTCTGCATGAGCATTCGTAGAAGGAGGTGGTTCAGTTGGTGTTTTGTTCTGATTCTGATTCGTTTCTTTCTTTGCTTTTTCGTCAGAGTTAGAATTTGAAGAAGGATTTGATTCGGTTTTTGTAGTTGGATTTTCTTGAGTATTTGCTGTTTCTCCTAATTCTTTTTTAATTTCGTTACGTACTGTCTCTACACCGATTGGATCTGGAAGGAAGTAATAAATACCACCTATTTTTTTGTCTTCTCCTTCGAGTTTGAACGTTTGTATTGTAGAAGGATCAAACCCAGATAGTTTATTGTAAAGTGCAAGTCCGTCAGAAATAGGAATGTCAGTTTTTATATATTTTCCAACGACTGCTGTTAAATCTTTAATTTTAAATACGGTAGAGGCTGAATTTAGTTTTTGAGCAACAGCGGCTAGTAATTGTCTTTGTCTAGCGGCCCGACCGTAATCGCCGTTTGGATCCTGCTTTCGCATACGTACGTATGCGAGTGCTTCTTCCCCATTTAAGTCTTGTTGTCCTTGCTTAAATTCGATTTTTTTGTAGTAATCCACGTCCGAACGCTCCCAAAAATCGAATGGGACATCAACAGTAACACCGCCGACAGCATCAACAATACCTTTAAAGCCTTGGAAATCAATTTTAATATAATGGTCTACAGGAACTTTTAGAAAACCTTCGACCGTTTTGATTGCCATTTCTTCTCCGCCGTAAGCGTGCGCAGCGTTAATTTTGTCTTCTTTGTTCTTTCCAGCAATTGGAACGCGACTATCACGAGGGATACTCATAAGCGAAATCTTTTTAGTTTTCGGATTGACTGTCGCAAACATTAATGAATCTGTACGACCGTTTTGACCGTCCGTTGCATAATCTTCTATACCCATAATAAGGAGTGTAAAAGGCTCCTTTGTAATTTCTACATCTTCGGTTCTCAAGTCCGATTTTTGACGAGTAAAACCACTATACATCCCCATGAGAGAAGAGTAGGAATTTAATATATAAAGTCCTACACCACCAAATAAAAATACGAAAATAAGGAAGTAGAAAAACTTTCTTCTTCGTTTCTTTTTTATTCTGCTATTTTGGAGATGATAATAACGTTCTTCCATATATAATCTCCTTAGTTCATTTGTAGGGAAGGAATTCACTACATTAATCTTTAAAGATGAGGGTGTAGTTATTCTTAGATAACATCTTGTTCTAAGTACAACATATCTCCTTCTTTAATTGTACATTTCCCATTTGTTAATTCAATCATCCAATCTGTGAATGCTTGTTTTCCGTCTTCTTCTACATACGTATCAAATGTGACATTTTCTAGATAATGTATATCTTTAATGGCATATTTTGAATTACGTAATTCATTTTCAATTTTGCCAAGTAATGTGTAATCAATTTCGGTCTGCATAACACGCATTAGTTTTCGCTCGACAACACCGACATGATTAATGCCTTCGCTTGTACATTTTCCATATGCGCGAATTAATCCGCCTGCGCCAAGTTTGATGCCACCAAAATAGCGTGTAACGACAACGACGGTATCCTTTAAACCGCGTTTTTTTAGTACCTCTAACATAGGTACGCCAGCTGTACCGCTAGGTTCTCCATCATCATTTGCTTTTTGAATTTGATCTTGTTCGCCAATCAAATAAGCAGAACAATTATGTGTGGCATTCCAATTTTGTTTTTTTATTTTTTGTATAAATTCTTGAGCTTCTTCTTCGGTTGTAGCTCGGCTAATATAACAGATAAATCTCGATTTTTGAATGACAATTTCGTGCTCACCGTATTCTTTGATTGTTAAATATTGTAATAACACTCGTATACGCCCCTATCTGCCAAAATGACTAGTACTTTACATTTTAAAAGCGAGCGTTTTTATATTCAAACATTTTTTATAAATAAGTTGAAATTTTTGGTGAGTATTTCACCTTTTTGTTGTAATTTGTCGAGATGGTGAGTATAATTTCAAATCGGCATTTTCATGTATGGATGCACCATTTTTAGTTTTCGTGTAAACTTAGGGAATAAAAACTTTTTTATAAGGCAGGTACGCAAATGAAAACAGCTATTGTTACTGATAGTACAGCATATATACCGAAGCATATTCGTGATGAACTCAATATATATATGATTCCATTAAACGTTGTGTTTGGAACGGAATCTTATCAAGAAGAGGCTGAAATTTCAGCAGATGATTTTTATGTAAAAGTACGTGAGCAAGAAGAACTTCCGAAAACTTCTCAGCCAGCAATTGGAAAGTTTGTTGAGCTATATGAAGAATTATCTAAGGATTATGATGCAGTTATTAGCATTCATCTTTCAAGTGGAATTAGTGGTACATATCAAACAGCAACGGCAGCTGGACAGATGGTAGAGGGTATTGATGTATATACGTACGACTCTGAAATTAGTTGTGAAGTACAAGGATTCTATGTGCGTGAAGGGGCAAAATTAGCAAGCGAAGGAAAGGATCCGAAAGAGATCGTTGCCCGTTTTGATGAAATGAAGAAAACGATGGACGCTTATTTTGTAGTGGATGATTTACATCATTTACAACGTGGAGGACGATTAAATAGTGCGCAAGCTTTCATTGGTAGTTTGTTACAAGTGAAGCCCGTTTTATATTTTAGAGATAAAATCATTATTCCATTTGAAAAGATTCGTACACGTAAAAAAGCGTTAAAACGAATTGTTGAAATTTTTGATGAGCAAGCAAGTCAAGGTGTACCTATGGAAGCAGTTATCATTCATGCACAACGTGAAGAGGAAGCGAATGAATGGAAGGCAGAATTAGAAGCAAAATATCCTCATGTTACAATTCGCACAGGTTATTTCGGTGCTGTAATTGGTACGCATTTAGGTGAAGGTGCACTAGGTCTTGGATGGTATACGAAGTAATAAGATATAAAAAGCTCTCTTTTTGAAGAGGGTTTTTTTACGGATATTTTACGTGTATTTGACAAGTTAATATTTGGAAATGGTAAAATGTACGTAAAATAAAATAATGAGGAAAGTTTTATAACTTACTTTTTACAAGAAACTATATTATAATGGAAGAGAGGTGAAACATATGGAGCATAATTCTTGTTTATGTCCAAAGTTTGAGTCAGCTTTTACTTTGCTTAGTAAAAAATGGACTGGCTTAATTATTAAATCTTTGCTTGAAGAGTCAAAACGTTTTAGAGAAATCGCAGATATTATACCGAATATGAGCGATCGTATGTTATCAGAGCGTTTAAAGGAATTGGAAAGCGAAGGCATTGTAGTTCGTAATGTTTATCCAGAAGTACCAGTTCGAATCGAGTACGGCTTAACTGAAAAAGGGAAAGCATTAGAAAGTGTTATGGATGAAGTCCAAAATTGGGCTGAGAAATGGATGAAATAACGTTTTGATTTCATTCGTATTAGTGTATTTAACAAAACGTAAGGGAAACCTTGCGTTTTTCTTTGCTTATAAAAAGCTTTTAAAATTCTACACATATATACAAAAATATGCATATTTTGCGATAGAGTTACATATAATATTACATTTGTTTTACAATAGCGTAACATTAGCAAAAAAAATCCCGAATTATGGTATAAATTTTATAGGTTATATACGGAAAAAAGACAAAAGAAAGCGGTGTAAAAAATAAAATGAAAAAGCTAAAAATGGCATCTTGCGCATTAGTTGCAGGGTTAATGTTTTCAGGACTAACACCAAATGTATTTGCAGAAGATAAAATTTCTGACGTGAAATCACAAATTAATACACAAAATGACACTTTACATAAACAACAACAAGAACGTGATGTATTACAAAAGCAAATGAATGACTTAAACAAAACAATTCAAGGTTTGGATAAATCTGTTCAAGAGAATGCTTCAAAACTTGATGAAACAACGAAAAAAGTTGCGGATACTGAGCGATTAATCGAAAATAAAAATAAAGATATTGCAGAACTACAAACGAAAATTGCAAAACGTGAAGAGTTATTAAGAAAACGTTTAGTTGCACTTCAAGAACAACCAAACACAAATGTTGTAACAGAAGTTCTTGTAAACTCTAAAAATGTTGCAGATTTAGTTGATCGTTTAAATTCTGTTTCTAAAATTCTTGCGTCTGATGAAGATATCATGAAAACACAACAAGAAGATCAAGCGAACGTGAAAAAAGATGTTGAAACGGTAAAAACAAAGCAAAAAGAATTAAAAGAAGCACAAGCTCAAATTGAAACTGCTAAGAAAGAACTTGACGCTGAAAAAGCGAAAAAATCAACAGCAGTAAATGATTTAAGCGGTAAAATGGATACAGTTGTAACTTCAATGACAAGTACGGAAAGTCAATTGAAAGATCTTGAAAAACAAGCACTGCAATTACAACGTATTGCTGAACAAGAAGCACAAGAAAAAGCTGCACAAGAAGCTGCTGCTCAAAAACAAGCAGAACAGGCTGCTAAAGATGCGCAAGCGCAAGCTGCACCAGCAAACAATGGTGGACAAGCTCAAAAAGAGGAACCTCAAAAAGAGGAACCTCAAAAAGAGGAACCTAAAAAAGAAGAGCCTAAAAAAGAAGCACCTAAGCAAGAAAAGAAACAAGCAGAGCCAGCACCAGCTTCAAATGCGGGTGGCGTAATTGGTAAAGCGCAAGGTTACTTAGGCTTACCATATGTTTGGGGAAGTGCATCTCCATCAAACGGTGGTTTTGACTGTAGTGGATTTATTTCTTACATCTATGGTGTAGGACGTCAAGACGTTGCAGGTTACTGGAATTCAGTTTCTAAAGTAAGTAGCCCACAACCTGGAGATTTAGTATTCTTCCAAGGTACTTATAAACCAGGTCCATCTCACATCGGTATTTACGTTGGGAATGGCCAAATGATTCATGCTGGTGATAAAGGGATTGCTTACGCTAGCTTAAGCAGTAGTTACAACCAAAAACACTTCTTAGGTTACGGAAGATTATAGGATTACAATTCAATAAAAAAACGTGTATAAAGTCGATAGCTTACTATTTTATAAGTAGGTTATCGGCTTTTTTGAGTTTTTACGAGATTATGAGAAGGGTTTATAGTAGTGCTGGAGGTGGTTGCTGATGTTAGCAGGGAAACAGTTACTATTAGAGGAACTCTCTTCAGATTTACGAGATACATTACATGATTTGAAAAAGAGGCGGAAGGTCGTATGTGTACAAGGTGTAATAAAGAAGGCTTCTAAATATATGTGTCAGCGCTGCGGAAATATAGAGCAGCGGCTATTTGCATCATTTTTATGTAAAAGGTGCAGTAAAGTATGTACGTATTGCCGAAAGTGTATAACGATGGGGAGAGTAAGTGAATGTGCTGTACTTGTTCGTGGGATCGCTGAAAGAAAAGGAGAAAAAGGTTTAAATTCTTTACAGTGGAACGGGACTTTGTCTACCGGTCAGGAGTTGGCGGCGCAAGGTGTTATAGAAGCTATTAAGAAGAAAGAATCGTTTTTTATTTGGGCTGTGTGCGGGGCTGGAAAAACTGAAATGCTATTTTACGGTATGGAAGAGGCATTGCGAAAAGGAGAAAGGGTTTGTATCGCAACGCCAAGAACAGACGTTGTACTAGAATTAGCGCCGAGATTACAAAAAGTGTTTCCAAATGTAAATGTAGCGTCCTTATACGGAGGAAGTGAAGATAGGGACAAAGATGCAGCGTTAGTCGTTGCAACGACTCATCAACTGTTACGTTACTATAGAGCGTTTCATGTCATGGTTGTAGATGAGATAGATGCCTTCCCGTATTATGCGGATCAAATGTTACAGTATGCAGTGCAACAAGCGATGAAAGAGAAAGCGGCGCGTATTTATTTAACGGCAACTCCCGATGAAAAGTGGAAACATAATTTCAGAAGTGGTAAACAAAAAGGTATCATTGTCCCTGGACGATACCATCGTCATCCGTTACCAGTTCCTCTATTTTGCTGGTGCGGAAATTGGAAGAAAAGTCTCCACCATAAAAGAATTCCTCGAGTGTTACTGCAATGGTTAGAAATGTACGTAAACAAAAAACATCCTATTTTTTTATTTGTTCCTCATGTGCGATATATAGAAGAATTGAGCCTGATATTGAAAACGTTGGATCCTAGAATCGATGGTGTACATGCAGAAGATCCGATGAGAAAAGAAAAAGTAGCAGCTTTCAGAAAGGGAGAAATTCCGTTATTAGTTACAACGACAATTTTAGAGAGAGGAGTAACTGTGAAGAATTTACAAGTTGCGGTGTTAGGGGCGGAAGAAGAAATCTTTTCAGAAAGTGCGCTCGTACAAATTGCAGGCCGAGCAGGTCGTAGTTTTGAAGAACCTTATGGTGAGGTCGTTTATTTTCATTGTGGTAAGACAGAGGCGATGGTACGCGCGAAAAGGCATATTCAAAGTATGAACAAAAAGGCGAAAGAACAAGGATTAATCGATTAATGCATTGTCTACTTTGCGATGAGTATATGTTGGAAACAGTTAGTTGGTACACCTTCTTTGTAAAGTCGCACACAAAATATATATGTGATAGGTGTGAGCGGAAACTTTCCTATATTATAGGAGAGATTTGCATGGAGTGTGGGCGATCTTTAGAGGACTTGCCTTTCGAATATAAAGAAAATGATATTTGTGTGGATTGCGTAAGGTGGATAAATGTGGAGAAGTATCGTCCTTTTAAAAATCGTTCTTTGCACGTGTACGATGATGAGATGAAAGAAATATTAGCACAGTTTAAGTTTCGGGGGGATGCGGAGTTAGTTCATATTTTTTATCGATCCTTTCGGGAGCTGTTTCAAAAGCATTTTACGAGCATTTCAAGTGTTATTGCTGTTCCACTTAGTAGGGAACGGGAATATGAACGTGGTTTTAATCAGGCAGAGTTATTAGCAGCATGCTTACCTGTCAAAATTTCTTATCCCTCATTAAGAAGAAGGGAAACAGAAAAGCAAAGTAAGAAGACACGTAAAGAAAGGCTTTCGGGAAGTAATCCTTTTTATTTTCAGGGAGAAGATATGTTTCATGATCAACATATCTTACTCGTTGATGATGTATATACGACAGGAATTACAGTTAGACAAATTGGAAGTCTTTTATACGATAGAGGAGCAAGGGAAGTTTCTAGTTTGACGCTCTGTAGAAGTTGATCTGTAACTGTCGAAAGGGATAATAAAAAGACGATAAGTCTTCTTTGACTTCGTAAGTTGTCATTCGTTATAGTCAAAGTATGGGGTGAATGCCCTGATTTTTAGAGTGAAGGGAATGGAATGAACATGCAAGGAAGAGTGAAATGGTTCAATGCAGAAAAGGGATTTGGGTTTATTGAGCGTGAAGATGGTGATGATGTGTTTGTTCATTTTTCTGCTATTCAACAAGATGGATATAAGTCATTAGAAGAAGGGCAACAAGTTGAGTTTGACATTGTAGATGGAGCACGTGGACCACAAGCAGCTAATGTTGTAAAACTGTAGGAATATTGTTTTTGGGAAGAGAAAGCTGCGTTTGTGGCAACGTTATATATATGGTAGAACCTCTTGTTTTTTGCAAGGGGTTTTTGTTATGAATCAAGTTGTCAAAAATTTGTTTCTTTTCTGTAACGAATTGTCCACAGTTATATTCGTTATTCACGATGTTAATAGGATAAAATAAAGATAGAAACGATGCATCTTTTCATTTCAACAAAAAACGATAAAAAAATCGCAATTCCACTAATTTTTTTAAAAAAGTTAGAAGGAGTTTTTAAGCCAATGTCGAAATTATAGTACATAGGCTTGAAAGGAGGAATTCATCTATGAAATTCAACATTCGTGGTGAAAATATTGAAGTAACTCCAGCATTAAAGGAATATGTAGAGAAAAAACTAAGTAAGTTAGAGCGTTATTTTGATACATTCCCAGAGATTAAAGTTAATTTAAAAGTATACTCTGACAAGCAACGTGTCGAGGTAACAATTCCATTTACTGATTTATTACTTCGTGCAGAAGAAACTAATAGCGATATGTACGCTGCTATCGATTTAGTAGTTGATAAACTTGAGCGACAAATTCGTAAACATAAAACAAAGGTAAATCGTAAGTTACGTGAGAAAGGTTCTGTGAAAACGAACTTTATCCTTCCAGAAGCAGTAGCTGTTCTGGATGCGGTAGAAGAGGATGAATTAGAACTTGTACGTACAAAACGATTTGATTTAAAACCGATGGACGTTGAAGAAGCGATCCTACAAATGGATATGCTAGGACATAATTTCTTCGTCTTCACAAATGCTGATACAAATGAAACTAATGTTGTATACGGCCGTAAAGATGGGAAATATGGTTTAATCGAAACTAAATAATAATTCAAAAGCGCAGCCGAAATGGCTGCGCTTTTTTTATGTTTTAGCTTTTTCTTTTCGAGAGGTGAAAAAATTTATAAGTAGCCAATTTCATTAAGAAGTGATTTTTGGACAGTGTTTCGTCAAAACAGTACGGGGAAATTAAAAACTTGGAAAGGTGAGTTACTCTTTATTATTTGGAACAGGCGTAGGTAAGCAGTTATCTTTACAAGTGATTCTTTGCTAGGGATATATTATTTTTTTTAAAAATTTAACGAAATGTTCGTAAGTGTAAAAATAATATTAAATATTCTAAAATCCATTGAAGGTATATCGAGTTGTTGTTACTATAATATTGCGTTATATAGATTTAGTTTATTCCTTCAGTGAAAAAATAAAATCAATATAATGCTATAAATTATCGGAGGTGTTTTTATTGAGTATAAAGAAAAAAAGTCGTTTTATGTTTGGGGCTATTTTATCTTTAGATATTTTAGCTAGTACTTTTGCTTTAACCGAACCTGCTAAGGCTGATACAAGAGATGATCATGTAGAATTTACCTTTAGACTTTGGAGTGCATATGATTTTACTAATGCACGTCCTAAAGGGACACCTACTTCTATGTATATGCGTGTGAAGAGTAGTGAGAAGGGCGGTGGTTCTTTTAACGTTTGGACAGAAGCAGATAAAAATAAAAATAAAGGTGATAGAGATTGGGTAAATGTTTCAGGTGAGTCAGGTAAGCATGAAGGAACGGTGCAACCAGGTAAAACGTATCTTTTCCAAAATTACGCATATGAAAGATATGGAAAAAATGTGCCTGTGAGATTTGGTGGTTATTCTAGAGAAAATAATGCTTATCCTACTGCTTGGAGTCCTGATAGTGTAAGACCTGGTGGACCTTACACTGAATATTGATTTAGAAATTATAAATTGAAATTATTTATTTTGTAGTGCTAGAAAAAGTCGTATAGTTCCGAATCTGGATTATACGACTTTTTCTGCTATGTAATTTTAAAAATAGGAGGAGCTGTAATGAAGGTTATTTCCAAGTATGTTTTAGGTTTTTTTTTATTGAGTATTTGTTTCTTAGCTTCTTGTCAAAAGGAAATGGATGAACCTATTGTAAATATTGAAGATACTTTAACGGAAAAAGATAATTTAAAAAGTATTCAGTTACAAGAAATTAAGAAAAATACTATTTTTGAACAAGTATTTTTTGAGAATGAAAATGGTGAGGATTTCTTTCAAGGTCAAACAGATAGAAATGATATTGGAATAGAAGATAAGCTTTTAGATGAAAATTTAAAGTTGGGAGTTATACCGGAAAATTATTATGTTTTTTTAACGGGTGTGACGAATAAGAAAAAACCAACGTATCTTTTGGGGCGGATTGAACAAACTGATGGAAAAGTAATTCAGTGGAAACAAGAAGTTAAGAGTGTAAAAAGAAAAGGTACAGATAATGTTTATCAGTATGAAGTTGAATTTCCTAAGTTTGAGGGGGAGAAAGCACATGTTTCTTTTCGTTACATTTGGATAAATAAAGAAAATAAATGTTATGGTGTTGCAGATCAATTCTTCATATTAAAAAAGATTTAAATTTCAATAATGGTTTATGGAGGAGTTGTAGATGAGTTACTTTTTAGGACGGATTTTAAAAGGTAGGATGTTTTGGGTATCTTTATTTATTATGTTAGTAATTGTCATTGCTCAATATATTGCTATGTTTGTAACAACGAAAGGATTTAACGATGCTGGGATTATAAAGGTATCTCCATATTTATCTAACATTTTACATTTTAATAGATTACCATTTTATAGTGAATTTTATCTATTAATATTTCCTATGATTTCTGCAATGGCTGTAGCAGGAATTTATAGAATTGATAAAAATTATGGGTTTATTTATCCTGTTATTTCTAAGATGGGAACATGTCATTATTTTAGGTTACTTTATTTTATTAATTTTATTGTATCTTTTTTTATTATAAGTGTCCCTTTACTATTTCATTTTTATTTATATGCGATAACTTATCCAACAGTTGCTCCGCATCCGATATTAAATTATATGGCTGCTACTGTTTCACCAACAGCTCAATTTAATACGGTTTATTATGAGTATCCTACTTTATATTTTCTTATGTATGTATTTTTAAATGGTTTATACGGTGCGGTTTTTTCAAGTTTGGCTTTATCAGTTTCGTTTTTTATAAGACGAGTTTATTTTATTTATTTAGTTCCATTTATTTTACATATTTTTTGGCTTGGTATTGGAAAGGGGATTCTCAATCCTAAAGATTATTTAATTAAAGACTCCGGTTTTTTTGAATTACAAATTTTTCTTAGTGTGCTGTTATATATTTGGTTTTGTTCTGTAGTTCTTTATTTACGGGGGAGTAGGAAGCATGTTCTTTTATAAAGTAATGAAAGAAACTATAGGGATGAAATATGTTTGGTTAAGTGTTCTCTTCTTACTTAACGTCAGTATCATTGGTTGTTTGTTCAATTATTTTGAACATGGAATTGTAAAAGAGAAAATGAACGAATTGGAAGCTTTGTATAAGGTTATGTCGTTTTATAATTTATCGACTATATTTATTCCTTTAACTATCGTTTTTTCTGTATATTCTATGTCGAATTTTTTTAGTATTTATGTAGTTTACCGAGTGAATAATGCATTGAAATTAGTTTCTATATATTATTTGAAACTATTCGTTTTTGTTTGCTTTTTTGCTGGGAGTATGATTTTACAGTTATTTTTGATGGCAAATATGATGGTTGTAAATAGTATTTATGTGAATTATGCATTGTTATTTTGCATTCAATTATTTGCGACTATTTTTATATGTATGATAAGTGCTTTATTGCAATTATTTTTACCTAGTTTACTTGTAATAATATGTATGATCACTGCAGTTTTACTAGATAGATTTATATTACATGGATTTTTATTTACAAATGTTTTTTATATAAATGTGTTTGAAGGTGCCACTGGTTTACTTATACGCTTATTTGGATGTTTTTTTATCTTTTTTATAAGTGTATGGATTTTAGCTAAAAAAAGTTATATTTCTATGAATGATGAGACAGAGGTGATCTAGTTTACATTATGATTTTATATTATTTGTTAAAAAGAGATTTACATGTAAGGTTTAGAGATTCCATCAAGATAATGGTTTTTTTATTCTTAATTTACGCTATGATTGTAGTTACTTTTTTATACAATCAGCCTCTTAGTAATGGTAAAGAACCCTCATTGTTAGATGTTACCTTTTATCGATTTTTTCATGGAGTAGACTTTGTAGATTTATCTTATTTTTATAAGGAGGGGCGATTTTCTATCCCTTTTTATTGGATATTCTTTCAAATTGTTCCTTTGTTGCTAGTAGGGAAGTTTGCTTTTTCGGATATTCAACAGAATGGTGTTTATTTGTTTCCTCGTGTTAAGAAGAAGCATTTTCTTTGGTTAACGAAAATACTATCTTTGTTTTTTTACATAATTACTATTTGGATTGTTATGTATTTGATTTGGTTTACTGTTTATTATTTGCTTACTTTTGGCGAGCATTATTTTTCAAATGTATATAGTCAATTTTCTTATAAGATAGTAGGTACTATGCTAATTCAAATAATTCTAAGCTTTTTATTAGCTTTAATTTTTGAGTTTTTAACGCTTTATATACCAATAACTATTGTTTTTATACTGATGTTGATGTACCTATTTTTTTCTATTTTCTTTCATAGTATTTATTTTTTAGGTTCTTTTGTTATGCCAAATCGTTGGTATTTTGTTGATCACAGTTCAATTCAATTGATTTTAGGTAATAATCAATCTATTCAATGGAATGATTTACTTTTAATAGGAGTAGTAATTGTTGTTGTAATGATTTTATTAGGTAGTTTTTGTTTTAAAAAACTAGATGTGATAGGTGAATAATTTATGGACAATTATATTAAATGTGAATGTATGACGAAAAGATTAAAAGGAAATATTGTGTTAGATAATATTAGTTTGTCAGTAAAAAAAGGCGAATTTTTAGTTTTGAAGGGGCATAATGGCTCTGGTAAAACGATGATTTTACGCGCTATATCAGGGTTAATGCGTTTGAATTCTGGAGTTGTTTATGTAGATAATGAAATGATTGGAAAACAAAAGCAATTTCCTGATTCTATGGGAATATTGATTGAATATCCAAGTTTTATTCCAGGGTATACTGGTTTTCAGAACTTGAAATTTTTATCATCGATTAACAATAAAATTTCTGATGAGGAAATTTATAATATTATTCAAAGGGTTGGACTTGATAAAACAGATAAGAGAAAGTATAAAAGATACTCTTTAGGTATGAAACAACGTTTAGGGATAGCGCAAGCTTTAATGGAACAACCAAAATTATTGCTATTAGACGAGCCAACTAATGCTTTAGATATTGATGGGATAAAAGATGTTTTAGATATTTTGAAAGTAGAAAAATCTAAGGGAACGACTATTATAGTAGCTAGTCATGATGTGCATGTTCTAAATAATGAAATAGTAGATCGTATTGTACATGTTAATAATGGAAAGTTGGTAGATTAAGAGTGACAAAAAAACATATCTTAATAATTATTGGGTTGTGTGTGTTGCTATGTATATTTGCTAGTTTATTTAGATTTAAAACATTAAATCTAAATAATGAATCTTATAAAGTGGTAAAAGATGAATTTTTACCTAATAGAACTTTTGAAGATGGACAAGGAGTTACGTTTCATGCACTTGATCCTCTTGATCCTACAAAAGTTTATGATCCTTATGAAGACCGTGAAGTAATGACGTATGTGTTACCTTTAGATATTACAAATACAACGAATCGGGATATTAATTTGCTTAGTAATAAGTCTATTTCCAGTACAATGTTTTATTCTAAAATAGGCGAGTTTTATAATTTGATTCCTTATTCAATGGAATTACCTGAAAAATATCAGTTTGAACCTGTAATACCTGCTGGTAAAACAGTAAGAGGATATATAGGGACAAATTATTTTATAGGAGATGACCTTTATAAAAATTATAAAAACTTTTCAAATGAATCAACTAAAGTGAAATTCATTTCTTTTATGAAGGATAAGAAAGGGAAATATCATGAATTGGAAATACCGATAAATTAATGCATGATTGATACAGATATATTTTAAGTGTGCTTTAGGGGTGCCGTGGTTGAGTATATCTTGCAACATAATATTATCTTTTAAAGTCGGAGGTTTTGCGCAGGTGTAAGTATCTATGGATGCTGCACCGACGAAATCTTCGGCTTTTTGTAATTATCGATTTAGATTTTATTAAGGAGTATATTCAAGTCATTTTTTTTGAAAGGAAAATGACTTGGATTTAATACGAAATTTGTAACGTGAACTTGAAATAATGAGACAGAGAAAAGAAAAGAAACAAATAAAATAAAAACTTTTTCTGAATATAAGGCCTGACATTCGGCCGATTGTTGTCATAGTTATAAGACAAGTGTTACAATTATCATTAGGTATATACATTTTAGTTTTTTTAATTAGGAGAAAAATTGGCATAACATACATTTGATTTTTATAACGACTGATTGTAATAGAAAAAGAAAAAACAATCGGAAGTTTTATTTTAATAAAAAAGAGGAGCGTATTTCCTATGATCGGTATTTTAAAAAAGGTATTTGATGTAAATCAACGCCAAATTAAACGTATGCAGAAGACAGTTGAGCAAATTGATGCATTAGAATCATCTATTAAGCCATTAACAGATGAGCAATTAAAAGGAAAGACGCTTGAATTTAAAGAACGTTTAACAAAAGGTGAGACAGTAGATGATCTACTTCCTGAAGCTTTTGCAGTTGTTCGCGAAGCTGCGACTCGTGTTCTTGGAATGCGTCCGTATGGCGTGCAGTTAATGGGTGGTATTGCCTTACATGAAGGAAATATCTCTGAGATGAAAACGGGTGAAGGTAAAACGTTAACATCTACATTACCTGTATATTTAAATGCTTTAACAGGAAAAGGTGTTCACGTTGTTACAGTCAATGAATACTTAGCACAACGTGATGCGAGCGAAATGGGACAACTTCATGAGTTCCTAGGCTTAACAGTAGGAATTAACTTAAACAGCATGTCACGCGAAGAGAAACAAGAGGCTTATGCTGCTGATATTACGTATAGCACAAATAATGAGCTTGGATTCGATTACTTACGTGACAACATGGTTTTATATAGAGAACAGTGCGTTCAGCGTCCACTTCATTTTGCTATTATCGATGAAGTCGATTCAATTTTAGTCGATGAAGCACGTACGCCGCTTATTATTTCGGGACAAGCTCAAAAATCAACAGAGTTATACATGTTTGCAAATGCATTCGTTCGTACATTAGAAAATGAAAAAGAGTATTCATTTGATGTGAAAACGAAAAATGTAATGTTAACTGAAGATGGTATTACGAAAGCAGAGAAAGCTTTCCATATTGAAAACTTATTCGATTTAAAACATGTCGCACTTCTTCACCATATTAATCAGGCACTTCGTGCACACGTTGTTATGCACCTTGATACAGATTATGTTGTACAAGAAGGCGAAATCGTAATTGTAGACCAATTCACTGGTCGTCTTATGAAAGGTCGTCGTTATAGCGAAGGTTTGCACCAAGCTATTGAAGCAAAAGAAGGCGTAGAAATTCAAAATGAAAGTATGACACTCGCAACAATTACGTTCCAGAACTATTTCCGTATGTATGAAAAGTTATCTGGTATGACTGGTACAGCGAAAACGGAAGAAGAAGAATTCCGTAGTATTTACAATATGAATGTTATCGTAATTCCAACGAACAAAGATATTATTCGTGATGACCGTGCTGATTTAATCTTCAAATCAATGGAAGGCAAATTCAATGCAGTTGTTGAGGATATTGTAAATCGTCATAAACAAGGGCAACCTATTCTTGTTGGTACAGTTGCAATTGAAACGTCAGAGCTTATTTCAAAAATGTTAACACGTAAAGGTGTACGCCATAACATTTTAAACGCGAAAAACCATGCGCGAGAAGCAGATATCATTGCAGAAGCTGGTATGAAAGGTGCTGTAACGATTGCGACGAATATGGCTGGTCGTGGTACGGATATTAAGCTTGGAGACGATATTAAAAACGTTGGTCTAGCAGTTATCGGTACAGAGCGTCACGAAAGCCGTCGTATTGATAATCAGTTACGTGGTCGTGCTGGTCGTCAAGGGGACCCTGGTGTAACGCAGTTCTACTTGTCTATGGAAGATGAACTAATGCGCCGCTTCGGTTCTGACAATATGAAAGCGATGATGGATCGTCTTGGTATGGATGATTCACAGCCGATTGAAAGTAAAATGGTTTCTCGTGCCGTAGAATCTGCACAAAAACGTGTAGAAGGAAATAACTATGATGCACGTAAGCAGTTACTGCAGTACGATGATGTACTTCGTCAGCAACGTGAAGTTATTTACAAACAGCGTCAAGAAGTAATGGATTCTGAGAACTTACGCAGTATTATTGAAGGTATGATGAAATCTACAGTAGAACGTGCTGTTGCGCTTCATACACAAGAGGAAATTGAAGAAGATTGGAACATTAAAGGTCTTGTTGACTACTTAAATACAAACCTTCTGCAAGAAGGCGATATAAAAGAAGAAGAGTTACGTCGTCTTGCTCCAGAGGAAATGAGCGAGCCAATTATCGCGAAACTAATAGAGCGTTACAACGACAAAGAAAAGCTTCTGCCAGAAGAGCAAATGCGTGAGTTTGAAAAAGTTGTTGTATTCCGTGTAGTAGATACGAAATGGACAGAGCATATTGATGCGATGGATCACCTTCGTGAAGGTATTCATTTACGTGCTTACGGTCAAATTGATCCACTTCGTGAGTATCAAATGGAAGGATTCGCAATGTTCGAGTCAATGATTGCTTCTATTGAAGAGGAAATCTCTCGTTACATTATGAAAGCTGAAATTGAACAAAACTTAGAGCGTCAAGAAGTTGTTCAAGGTGAAGCTGTTCATCCATCTAGCGATGGCGAAGAAGCGAAGAAAAAACCAGTTGTAAAAGGAGACCAAGTAGGCCGCAACGATTTATGTAAATGTGGTAGCGGTAAAAAATATAAAAACTGCTGTGGTATCGGGAAGTAATACAGGGCGGTAGCCCAGATTACTTTGCAAAATTTTACATCAAAAATGTATAATTAAGAAAGATTAAACTCTCTCCGTCATAAGTGGAGAGAGTTTCCCTTGTTTTCATAAGAAAGTAACAGCAATTACATAGAGGTGAAGGAAATGGAATTAGTAGAAATTAGACAAGAATTAGAGAAAATGGCTAAGAGATTAGCGGCTTTTAGGGGGTCTCTTTGACCT
This sequence comes from Bacillus sp. DE0042, assembly GCF_007680225.1. Classification (NCBI taxonomy): domain Bacteria; kingdom Bacillati; phylum Bacillota; class Bacilli; order Caryophanales; family Bacillaceae; genus Bacillus; species Bacillus sp. DE0042. The sequence goes on from NZ_VEJP01000006.1 coordinate 183,772, forward strand.
TCCTACTAAGGAGAAACAAATTGCAGAGTTAGAAGAGACAATGATGGGTGCAGGATTTTGGGATGACCAACAAGGCGCACAAGCTGTAATTAACGAAGCTAATGCACTGAAAGAGATGGTTGGAAAGTTCCGTCAGTTAGATGAGACATTCGAAAATTTAGAAATCACGCATGAGCTTTTAAAAGAAGAGTATGATGAAGATTTACATGAGGAACTTGAATCTGAAGTGAAAGGCTTAATTCAAGAAATGAATGAGTATGAGCTTCAGTTACTACTAAGCGATCCTTATGATAAAAATAACGCTATTTTAGAATTACACCCAGGTGCTGGTGGAACAGAGTCACAAGACTGGGGTTCTATGTTATTACGTATGTACACACGTTGGGCTGAAAAACGTGGGTTTAAAGTAGAAACGGTTGACTACTTACCAGGTGATGAAGCTGGTATTAAGAGTGTTACTTTATTAATTAAAGGTCATAACGCTTACGGTTATTTAAAGGCAGAGAAAGGTGTACATCGTCTTGTACGTATTTCGCCATTCGATTCTTCAGGCCGTCGTCATACATCGTTCGTATCTTGTGAAGTTGTACCTGAGTTCAATGATGAAGTTGAAATCGAAATACGTTCAGAAGACTTAAAAGTTGATACGTACCGTGCAAGTGGTGCAGGTGGACAGCATATTAATACGACAGACTCAGCAGTTCGTATTACACATACACCAACAAACACAGTTGTAACATGTCAGTCAGAGCGTTCACAAATTAAAAACCGTGAGCACGCGATGAAAATGTTAAAAGCGAAATTGTATCAAAAGAAACTAGAAGAGCAACAAGCGGAGTTAGATGAAATTCGCGGTGAACAAAAAGAAATCGGATGGGGTAGCCAAATTCGTTCTTACGTATTCCACCCGTATTCTCTTGTGAAAGACCACCGTACAAATACAGAGGTTGGTAACGTACAAGCGGTTATGGATGGAGAAATTGATCCATTTATTGATGCTTACTTACGTTCTCGCATCTAATAAGCGAAAAAAAGCCAACAAAGTTGTTGGCGTATGCTGAGGATAGTCGAGGAGATAAAGAATTTGATTTTATTTCTATAGATGAAGTAAAGAGGAAGAGAAGTTGGAAACGACAACTTCTCTTTTTGATGGGATTATATGTAGCATACAATGTTGTATATTGTATTGTAAAAAGTAGAGAATAGTAAAACAGAGCGGCAATAGAGTAAGACTTGAACAGAACTTTTCTGATTTTCTGTTCAACAAGAATTCTTTATAGAAGTTTTTACGTTGTTCACAGAATTGAAACAACTTATGAAAGCTTTATATTATCAGGGTTCTTACTGTGTTTTTGAAAAATATGAAATATACCTTAGTTTTTCTATATAAAGATAATGCTTATAATGAAAATGAGTGTGTTAGGAATGAAAAGAATATCAACAATGGGGAGCGATAGAAGTGAAAAAGAAATTGTTGGCTATTGCGTTAGGAACATCAGTCGTTTTTGCTTTAGGAGCATGTGGAAATAAAGAAGAGAGTAAGCCTTCGAAACAATCTGCAAGCACAGATAGCGCAGAGCAAATTTACCAAAAAAGTTGTATAGGCTGTCACGCGAAAGATTTATCGGGAGCAACTGGACCGGATTTACGAAAAGTGGGGCAGAAATATGATGCAGCAGAGATTGAAAAGATTATTGAAAAAGGTCGCGGTTCTATGTCACCAGGAATCATTCAAGGTGAAGATGCGAAAAAAGTAGCTGAGTGGTTAGCTGAACATAAATAAAAAAGGATAAAATGGACGAGTTGGTTATATAATCTTATCCCAAAATGATTTTGGGTAAGAACTATGACGACTCGTTTCCTTTTTCTGGAGTGTAACATAACTGTAACAAAAATGTATCCGAACTGGAAACCGTTTGATGTTACAATGGGGTTTGTAGAATTTTGCTGAAATATATTACATAGAGTAGCGCTGCTAATAAAAAGCATGAATGGAAGCTACCTTCAACAAGAGTGGTTAAGTGGGAATAAAGTTTTTATTTTCAGATGTACAGAAAAGTATTTCGAAAAAAATCATTAAGTATTGGGTGATAAATAATGATAAAAATGACGAATGTTTATAAGGAGTACCCGAATGGTATGAAAGCCATTGCTGGTCTCACAGTTAACATTAAACAAGGTGAGTTTGTATACGTAGTTGGACCGAGTGGAGCCGGGAAATCTACATTTATTAAAATGATGTATCGTGAAGAGAAGCCATCTACAGGATCAATTAATGTAAATGGACTTGTTATTGAAACATTAGCAGAAAGAGATGTTCCATATTTCCGTCGTCAATTAGGCGTAATTTTCCAAGATTTTAAATTACTACCTAAGTTAACGGTATATGAGAATGTTGCGTTTGCCTTAGAAGTAATTGAAGAAGAAAAAGAAGCCATTCGTGAGCGTGTAACAGAAGTTTTAGGTCTTGTAGGTCTTGAGGATCGTGCAGACGCACTACCAAGTGAACTTTCGGGCGGAGAGCAGCAACGTGTTGCGATTGCGAGAGCAATTGTTAATAGACCAAAGGTTGTAATTGCCGATGAGCCAACAGGTAACTTAGATATTGAAACAGCTCTTGATATTATGAAGATTTTTACGCGTATTAACGAGCGTGGTACAACGATTGTTATGGCGACACATAACTCAGATATCGTAAATACAATTCGTCATCGTGTAATCGCGATTGAAGGCGGAAAAATTGTTCGAGATGAGATTGAGGGAGGATACGGATATGAAGGCTAAGACCCTTAGTCGACATTTGCGAGAAGGTGTAAAGAATCTATCACGTAACGGATGGATGACGTTTGCTTCTGTTAGTGCAGTAACAGTTACATTATTACTTGTAGGTGTCTTTTTAACAGCGATTATGAATATGAACCATTTTGCGACGAAAGTAGAGCAAGATGTAGAGATTCGTGTACACATTGATCCAGCAGCAAAAGAAGCTGATCAAAAGAAATTAGAAGATGATATGAGTAAGGTTGCAAAAGTAGACTCTATTAAATATTCATCTAAAGAAGAAGAGCTAAAACGCTTAATTAAAAGCTTAGGTGATAGCGGAAAAACGTTTGAGTTATTTGAACAAGATAACCCACTTAAAAACGTATTCATTGTAAAAGCAAAAGAACCAACAGATACAGCGACAATCGCGAAAAAGATTGAGAAAATGCAGTTTGTAAGTAATGTTCAATATGGTAAAGGCCAAGTTGAAAAATTATTTGATACTGTAAAAACAGGACGTAATATCGGGATTGCGTTAATTGCAGGTCTTTTATTCACAGCGATGTTCTTAATCTCTAATACAATTAAAATTACAATTTATGCTCGTAGTACAGAAATCGAAATTATGAAACTAGTAGGTGCAACAAACTGGTTTATTCGTTGGCCGTTCTTATTAGAGGGATTATTCCTAGGAGTATTAGGATCAATTATTCCAATTGGCCTAATTCTAGTTACGTATAATTCACTACAAAGTGTGTTTAACGAAAAACTTGGCGGAACAATTTTCGAACTTCTACCATACAGTCCTTTCGTATTCCAATTAGCTGGTTTACTAGTGTTAATCGGGGCTTTAATCGGTATGTGGGGAAGTGTAATGTCAATTCGTCGCTTCTTAAAAGTATAAAAAGTTGCAAACATAATTCGTACAAGCTTATCATATAGTAGAAATAGGTAAAGGCATCACACACTGTGTGATGCCTTTTGCTACACCACCTGTGTGTTTTGGAAAGGGGAATTCCGCATTGAAACGTAGAGTTGCGATTATTGGAATGGTTGTTGCATTTTTAATTGGTGCTGGCGGAATGTTTGCAGGTATGTCTTTATTTGGGGTTAACCCAGCAGAAGTAACGCAAACAATTTCGAGTGGAAACGCTAGCACCGCGCAAGGGAATTTGGCAAAAATTAATGAGGCGTATGCACTAATTGATTCACGTTATGTGGAAGACGTGAAGGATGACAAGTTAGTCGAAGGTGCAATACAAGGCATGTTGTCTACGCTGAAGGACCCTTATTCCACGTATATGGATAAAGAAACGGCTAAACAGTTTAGTGAATCACTTGATCCTGAGCTAGAGGGGATCGGGGCTGAGGTGAACAAAACGGACGGTAAGCTTATTATCGTATCTCCAATTAAAGGCTCACCGGCAGAAAAGATTGGAATTAAACCGAATGACCAAATTTTATCTGTAGATGGAAATAGTGTGAAAGATTTATCACGTGAAGAAGCAGTATTAAAGATTCGTGGTAAAAAAGGAACGACTGTCGCGATTGAAATTAAGCGTGCAGGAGTAGCTGATCCGATTGTATTTAAAATTAAGCGTGAAAAAATTCCAATCTTCACAGTGTTTAGTTCTGTGAAACAAGAGAGCGGAAAAGATATCGGTTATATGCAAATCACTTCTTTTGCTGAAAATACGGCGAAAGAATTTAAGGATCAGTTAAAAGAGTTAGAGAAGAAAAATATAAAAGGCTTAGTTATTGATGTGCGTGGTAATCCTGGTGGCTACTTAAATAGTGTAGAAGAGATACTAGGGGAAATTATGACGGATAAAAAGCCGATGCTACAAGTAGAGCAACGAAATGGTGAGAAAAAGAAATTCTCTACGGAACTGAAAGAGAAAAAGCCATATCCAATTTCAGTATTAATTGATAACGGAAGTGCTTCTGCTTCAGAGATTTTAGCGGGTGCGCTAAAAGAGGGAGAAGGATACGATTTAATTGGTGAAAAAACGTTTGGTAAAGGTACTGTTCAGCAAGCCGTTCCATTTAAAGATGGCAGCAACATTAAATTAACGATGTTTAAATGGTTAACACCGGATGGAAACTGGATTCATAAAAAAGGAATCGCGCCAACAGTAGAAGTGAAGCAACCAGATTATTATCATGCGACACCAATTCAAATTGAAAAAACACTTTCATACAATTCAAATGATGTGCAAGTAAAACACGCGCAAGAAATGCTTAAGAGTTTAGGATATGTACCGGGGCGTGAAGATGGGTACTTTAGTAAAGAGACAGAATCAGCGCTGAAAGCATTCCAAAATGCGAATGAGATGGAAGCGACAGGGCAGCTGGATAAAAAGACAGCTGAGGCGATTCAAACTAAAATTATTGAAAAAATCCGTTCTGGAGAAAATGATCTACAATTACAGTCCGCATTAAAATTAATAGCGAAATAAAGTGAAACTTTAATCAGTGGGGGTTTTCTTCATCCCCCACTGATTATTAGTTGAACCAATCGGACTTTTATGGGCAGTTGATCCCCCACCTAAATTCTTTGCTTTCGCTGAATTTTGAGGTGGGGGTCTTACTGCCCATTAAAGCGGGATAAAAAAAATACAGGCAGTTTGCTGCCTGTATTTTTTTGTGTTAAACAAACGTTTGTCCAGTTATGATAATATAAAAAGAAAGAATGATATAAATGGTGGTGAATGGGTTCGTGGAGGCATGGATTTTTGAAATAATGCGGGCAGTTGGACGTTTTTTCTTACACCCTGCTGTCTATGTATTTTTAATAAGTAGTATCTTCGTTGGATACTTACGTATGTTACGAGAACGAAAGGATTTTTCCTTTAAAGTTTATGATATTTGGTTTGAACTACGAACATCTCTATTTGCGGGAGTTGGATACGGATTAATCGTATCTATTATTACAATTGGACTTGGCCTTGTCGTTTCTAAAGCGAGCTTATGGGTCATCTTACTTTGGACGTTATTATTTGGATTAACTGCTATGTATCGATATTTATCAGCAGCTTATACATTTAGTATCGCAATTGTATGCGTTCTAGTATCTTCTAAGCTACCAGTTTCCTTCTTACAGCTTGGAGAAGGGGAAGAGAGTACGATTGTATCTCTTGCTATTTTACTAGGCGTCATGCTCGTTGTAGAGGGCTTGTTGATTTCTAAAAATGCAGTAGGATATTCTACGCCGAAGATTAGGAAGGGTAAGCGTGGGCTAAAGATTGGTTTACACGAATCAAAGCGTTTATGGATCGTGCCTATTTTTATTCTTGTACCAGGTGATGCAGTAACGCAGTTTATTTCATGGTGGCCTGTCGTTTCCATCGGTTCACATACCTATTCTCTATTCCTCGTTCCATTTTTAATTGGATTTATGAGAAAGATTAGAAGTTATGAACCAACGGAAGCCTTATTATTTACAGGAAGACGTGTCTACGGATTAGCAGGAATTGTACTTGTTTTAGGAATCGCAAGTTATTGGTGGCACGTACTTGCCATTATCGCAATGGGAGTCGCAATGCTTGGGCGTTTCACAATTTCCATGCAAGAAAAAATTGTGGATGAGACAAGACCGGCGTATTTCGCTGCACGTAATGATGGACTTGTTGTATTAGATACAATCCCGAATACAATTGGGGCAGAGCTGAATTTACTGCCTGGAGAAGTGATTACGAAAGTAAATGGAGTCATTCCAAGAAGTGCTGAGGAATTTTATGATGCGCTTCAAACGAAGACGACAGGAGCATTTTGCAAGTTAGAAGTATTAGATACAAATGGAGAGCTTCGCCTTGCTCAAACGGCATTATACGCCGGAGGACATCACGAATTAGGTATTGTGTTTGTTCAGCAGGAGCATGAGTGGGATTCGGAAGCGATGTAATAGAAGAAAGGGTATCACCTTGTGGTGATACCCTTTTTGGTTGCGGGGGGTGAGATTGGTAGTAAATAGGATTTATATCGGCGATTATTCAAATATATCGACTTTCCGGCAAAAAAAACGACAACTATCGCAAACATTCTTTTTAGTTTCATAGACGGATAACTTGAATAATTATTTGATAATGGTTATCATTTAGAGGTGTTTTAATTTTGGGAAATGGAGGTAAGATATGCTACGTAAATTTTTTTCTTACTATAAACCGTATAAAGGTTTATTTATACTCGACTTTTCTTGCGCAGTTGTCGCAGGGTTACTAGAACTTGGCTTCCCGCTTATCGTAAATCAATTTATTGATAAGTTATTGCCAGGGCAAAATTGGACGCTTATTTTATGGGCTTGTTTCGGTTTACTTGCAGTGTATATTTTAAATGCAGGCTTACAATACGTCGTTACATATTGGGGACATATGCTTGGCGTTAACATTGAAACGGATATGAGGCAGAAATTATTTGATCACATTCAAAAGCTATCATTCAGATTTTTTGACAATAATAAAACAGGTCATTTAATTTCACGTCTTACAAACGACTTAATGGAAATTGGGGAAATTGCTCACCACGGACCAGAAGATTTATTTATCGCTGTTATGACTTTAGTTGGGGCATTCTCATTTATGATGATGATCAACTGGAAGTTAGCGCTATTAACGTTCTTCGTCATTCCATTCCTATTATGGTTGGCACTTTACTTCAATAAAAAAATGACAGGTACGTTTAGACGTTTATTCTCAGACGTTGCTGATTTCAATGCATGTATTGAGAATAACGTTGGTGGTATCCGTGTTGTACAAGCATTCGGAAATGAAAGGTTTGAGAAAGATCAATTTGCTGTAAACAATGCTCGTTTCCGTACAACGAAATTAATGGCGTATAAAATTATGGCGTTAAATTCATCGATTAGTTATATGCTCATGCGTCTCGTAACGCTCTTCGTCTTAATATGCGGTACATGGTTTGTTCTGCAAGGTGAATTAACGTACGGTGGATTTATCGGATTCGTTCTATTAACGAATATTTTCTTCCGCCCAATTGAAAAAATTAATGCGGTAATCGAAAGCTATCCGAAAGGGATCGCTGGTTTTAAGAGATATGTAGAGCTTCTTGAAACAGAGCCAGATATTGTAGACTCTAAAGATGCAATGGAAGTTAAACATGTACATGGTGATATTCAATATAGCAACGTTACATTCGGATATGAAAATAAGGAACCAATTTTAAATGATATTAGTTTGAAAATACATGCAGGTGAAACAGTTGCTTTCGTAGGACCATCAGGAGCTGGAAAAACGACGTTATGTAGTCTATTACCACGTTTTTATGAACAATCGTCTGGATCGATTCAAATTGATGGTATTGATACGAAAGATATGACGTTATCTTCACTTCGTAAGCAAATTGGAATTGTGCAGCAAGATGTGTTCTTATTCTCAGGAACAATTCGTGAAAATATCGCTTACGGAAACTTAAAGGCGTCAGAAGCTGAAATTTGGCAGGCAGTAAAACGTGCGCAGTTAGAAGACTTAATTTACTCACAACCAGACGGTTTAGATACTGTTATTGGTGAGCGTGGTGTGAAACTTTCTGGTGGACAGAAGCAACGTCTAGCGATTGCTCGTATGTTCTTGAAAAACCCGCCAATTTTAATATTAGATGAAGCGACTTCCGCATTAGATACAGAGACGGAACTAGCGATTCAAAAATCACTTGCTGAACTATCTGTCGGCCGTACAACATTAGTTATCGCTCACAGACTTGCAACGATTAAAAATGCAGATCGTATCGTCGTTGTAAATAAAGATGGTATTGCAGAACAAGGTTCGCATGAGGAACTAATTGAGCAAGGCGGAGGATATAGCCGTTTATACGAAGCTCAGTTCAGTTCGTAAATATAATTTCTGCTGAATTAGTGCACTATAAGTAAGTGAAAATCTTATATGGGAGGCTATGAAGCATGCTTGTAACAACAACGTCTACAATTCAAGGAAAAGAAATTATTGAGTATATCGATATCGTCAATGGAGAAGCGATTATGGGCGCGAATATCGTTCGTGACCTTTTCGCCTCTGTCCGCGACGTTGTCGGCGGTCGTGCGGGCGCTTATGAAAGTAAATTAAAAGAAGCGCGCGACATTGCAATGGAAGAGATGAAAACTTTCGCAAGACAAAAAAATGCGAATGCAATTGTTGGTATCGACGTGGATTACGAAGTAGTTCGCGAAGGAATGCTAATGGTTGCAGTGAGCGGAACTGCTGTCCGTATTTAAAGTAAAAAGCCGTGCTGATGCACGGCTTTTTACTGTTATTGATGCTATTCTATGTCGAAGTTCCAATATTTCTTGGGAAATGCGGAAGGCCTTGTCGATATATAGGGAAGACATTAGAGCGCTTCTTTACATTTTCGGATTTGAACTAATAATGTTTCGTATTCTTGTTCGAGAGATGTGATGTCATCGTGATGATTTGGTATGGAAATTCGGCCGATGATTTCTGTTAATTTTGTTTGTAATCGTAATAATTCTTGTTCAGTAACGTTTAAAGAATCCCCGGTTGTTCTTTTTGTGTATTGCTCGTAATTACCGTGGAATATTCTTGGTTCACTCTCATCTACTTGTAGAATATGGTCTGCAACAGAGCGAATAAAGGCACGGTCATGGCTAATTAAAAGTATTGTGCCAGGGTATTCTTGTAACATGATTTCTAATTCTTCTTGCGTCGCTAAGTCTAAATAGTTTGTCGGTTCATCGAGCAGAAGCATATTATAGTTTCCTAAAAATACTTTTGCGAGTGCGACCTTCGTTCGTTCGCCGCCACTTAAGACATGTACAGGTTTATGAACATCTTCACGCCGGAATAAAAGCCGTGCAAGTATTGTTCGAACGAATGCTTCTGTATAGTTGGTTTCTTCTAGAACGTTCTCTAAAATGGTTTTATCTGTTTTTAAAATTGATAGTGTTTGTTCAAAGTATCCAATTTTACAACTTTTCGAAAGCTGAATGCCACGCTCGTTTGCGAGAAGCATGTTGAACAAAGTTGTTTTGCCGCTTCCGTTTGCACCTAAAATAGCAAGTTTTGCACCAGGGGCAATAGTTCCATTCATATTTTTAAATAGTGTGCGGTCGCCTATTTTCTTTGTTGCTTTATTGAACTGTACTGGCACTTTACTATGAATGGGTGTATGGTATTGCACGTCAAACTGAGTCTGAGAAAGATCTTTCGGCTTTTCTTTCTTTTCTAGTTTTTCGAGACGTGTTTCTAATGCTTTCGCTGCTTTGCTAACCTGTTCTTGGCCATGAGCCCCGCTTAACTTATAAAGTTTAGATTCAGATGAACTGAACCGAGTTGGGATTTTTGTCATGCTAGAAGCACGTTGTTTTTTTTGTGAAATTGATTGCTCTAAACGATTTTTTTCTTGTACATATTGCTCATATTCTGCTTGTTTTTGTGTTCGTTCACGTTCTTTTTGTTTTCGATAGTTGGAATAATTCCCTTTATACTCTTGAATAGTACCGTCTTCAATTTCAATGATTTTTGTACATATATTATCTAAAAAATCACGATCATGTGATATTAAAACAAGTGCCCTTTTATAAGATAAAAGTGCCTTTTCTAATTGCTCTGTACCAACCATATCTAAGTGGCTTGTTGGTTCATCTGCGAATAAAATGCCTGCATCCTGTTCGAGAGCATGGGCAATCTTTAGGCGCATTTGTTCACCGCCGCTCATTGCATCTGTAACGTTTGAAATACTCCATTTTCCTTTTGCGAGAGAAGAAGCGGTTTCCGGTAGTTCCTCGCTAAGCTGAGGAATGATGCTGATAGAACTATGGTGAGTTACTATGCCATTGTCAGCTTCTATTTCTTTACTTAATATTTGTAATAACGTAGATTTACCAGCTCCGTTGACTCCGACAATTCCTATACGATCCTGTGCTTGAATTTCCAGTGACGGTAACGTAAATAGTGTGCGATCACCAAAGCTCTTTTCAATATTGCGTGCGAATAAAATAGTCATAAAAAACCCTCCCTAGTTTCACTAGAGAGGATAAACGTCGCCCTTGCATGTAAAAAATCTTACATAAATAAACGATTTTTTTACATGATCGTTTCGAAAGAAAGTATCGACAAATGGACAGACTAATCCTCTGCTAGTTTTCATCATTTTTTGTTCACTATTTGTGATGGATGAAATAAATAAGAGAATTAGAACTTCATTGGTCAAAGTACCTTCCTTTCATAATGTTACTTTTATTGTATGCGTATACAAAATGGTTTGTCAAAGTTATTTTTGCTTATGATTTTTGAATTCGTTATTATACAGTTGTACCTTTGCTAGTGCTTCAGCATCATTTTTGATTTCATCCAATCCATTCGCATCCCCAATAACATACCCTTCAAATGATGAACCAACAAAATCAAAGATGTATTGGAACTGAGCAATAAGCGGTAATGCTTTTAGCTTTGGATTGTCTCCGCCAACGATGACAACGTACATTTTTTTACCTTTCATTTTTTCTTTGAAATGAAGAGATGTATCACGCAAGCTTTGTGACCAGCGATCGACGAAGTTTTTCATATGACCGCTCATTCCATACCAGTATAGCGGTGTAGCAAAGATAATTGTGTCGTGCTCTAACATACGCTCGATTAACTGCTCGTAGTCATCATTTACAGGTTGGAATCCTTCTGCATCATGGCGCTGATCTATGATTGGGTGGACGATATGATCACGCAAGTAAATTTGTTCTGTTTCAATTCCATCAATCACCATATGTGTTAAAGCTTCTGTATTTCCGTTTTGTCTTGAACTGCCATGTATAACAAACATGTAATCATCCCTTTTCTTTTGTTTGCTTTAGGAGTGAAACGTGTTTTTTCAAATTCGTTTGAATGCTGGAAAGTAATGAGATTTGCTTCGTTACTTCATTAAGTTTATCTTCATAAAGCGTAAGGATACTGCTGCAAGGATTTTCGTACAGGTGCGGCTCTATTTCGAGGCAGCGCAGCATCCTTGCCGTCTCTTCTAAATTTAAGCCGATTTGTAAGTACATTTGAATAAGATCCACTTTTTCGATGGCACTTTCATCAAAATCACGGTAGCCATTTGCGAGGCGCTTAGAAGGGAGTAATCCTTTTTCTTCATAATGTCTTAGTGATCTTTCGCTAACCCCGGTTTCTTTTGATAACTCTCCAATTCGCAATGTGTTTCACTCCTTTTACATGTATTGTAAACCTTCACACTAATGTGAAGGTCAATGCTGTTTTTTCGCAAAAGAGTCTACATGATTTAAAAACACTTGAATAGCTTTAGACGGGATGAAGTATTTGCCGCGCACGATGGAGAATGGACGGATGAGTTGTTCATTTGGAACTTCGACGTGGAATAGCTCTTTTGCCAGTAGCTCTTTTCGTACAGTCCAATCAGAAAGTATAGCGATGCCAAGCCCGGCACTAACTGCTTCCTTAACGCTTTGGATACTACTAAATGTAAAGAATCGTTTCATTTTCAAATGGTGTTGATGAATAAAGCGGTCACTATAAGCGCGTGTACCAGAACCACTTTCTCTTAATACCCATACTTGATCTTGGAGTGTGCTTTCATTTATTTCATTTGTGCGGAGCAGTGGATGATTTGGAGGGACGACGAGCTTCATTTCATCTTGCATAAACGTTTCAACGTCAACGTCGGCGTATACGACTTGCCCTTCCACTAAGCCGATATCGATTTGATTAGAGCGAAGGCTTTGTAAAACGTCTTCTGTATTTGAGATAAAGGTATGAACTTCGACGTGTGGATTTTCATTCGCATAGTTAGCCAGTATTTTTGGAAGTAAGTATTCGCCAATTGTGAAACTAGCACCGATGCGAAGAGTTCCTGTTACAACGTTATGTAGCTCATTAATTTCTTGCTTAGCATCTTCGTAAAGAGAGAGCATTTGTTTTGCGTGTATATATAGTATGTTTCCAGCCTCCGTTACTTGGACGTGCTTTGGGGAGCGCTGAATAAGAGTAGCGCCAAATTCGTTTTCTAAGTTGCGTATATGCATACTTACGCCAGGCTGTGAAAGGTTTAATAATTCTGCTGCACGGGAGAAGTGTTTCTGTTCAACGACAGTAACAAATATTTTTAAAATGTCTACGTTCATGTAATGGGCTCCTTTCTTTTTCTATCATCTTATCATAAGTATTTCTGATGATAGAGATTCAATATTGATATTAAACTTATTATAGAAACTCTCTTATAATGTAAGTAGAAAGAACATGCATGTTCCAATACGATTATTGGAGTGGTTCAAAGTGGAACAAACACTTGTTATACAAAAGAAGAAGGGCTTTGGATTTTCGCAAGGAATTGGGATTACACTATTAATCGCAATTGCTGCGAAATATTTAGCAGAGCTTCCGTTTTTAAATATTATGGGACAATTAGTAATTGCTATTCTAATTGGGATGGTTTGGCGTGCGGCAATTGGAATTCCGCAAGATGCGATTGCAGGGACGAACTTTGCGAGTAAGAAGTTGCTGCGCTTTGGGATCATCTTACTCGGAATGCGGTTAAATCTTGTTGATATTGCGAAGGCAGGGCCGAAAGTATTGGTCATCGCTGCGGTTGTTATTACATTCACGATTTTCGTTGTATATGGATTAACGAAAGTATTTAAAGTAGAGAAGAAACTTGGAATTTTAACAGCGTGCGGAACAGCAATTTGCGGCGCGGCTGCGGTCGTGGCAATTGCACCGCAAGTGAAGGCGAAGGATGAAGAAACGGCAGTTGGGGCAGCAATTATTGCGATTTTAGGTACAATATTTACACTTATTTATACGTTATTATACCCAGTGCTTGGCTTCTCACCGTACGGTTACGGTGTATTCTCAGGTGCGACGCTGCATGAGATCGCCCATGTCATCGCAGCTGCGGCACCAGGAGGAAGTACGGCTGTAGACATCGCAGTTATCGTGAAATTAACGCGCGTTGCAATGCTTGTGCCAGTAGCGATTTTAATTGGACTATGGTTTGGTAAGAGTGAAGGAAGCGAGGAAAAAAAATCGTGGCGCGACCTTCCAATTCCGTGGTTCATATTCGGATTTTTAGCGATGAGTGCAGTGCATTCGCTCGGGGTTATACCAGAAGTTGTTGCCGGATACATTGTTGTCATTGCTTATATGCTTATTGCAATGGCGATGGCGGGTCTTGGTTTAAATGTAGAGTTTAAAACGTTCCGTAAGTTAGGAAGTAAAGCATTCGTGGCGGGGCTGATCGGTTCGGTTTGCCTTTCTATTCTTGGCTACGTTCTTGTATATGCGTTAGGATTTATGTAGTAGGAAGAAGCTGCTCCCAAAGGTATTTGGGGGCAGCTTTTTCTTATGATTATAGTGCTACGGATGTCGGTATTTTTCGGTAAGTCGATATATTAAAAAATTGCCGATAAAAATGGAGTTGCGCTGATATAAATTGAATTTCTATCGTACTGTGTGAGAGAAGGTGCTCAGTGAAATGTTTTACTAAAATTTGTAAAGATATCTTTACTTATAACTGGAAAATATTTATAATTAAAGTAAAGATATCTTTACTTTCGAAGGTGGAGCCTATGGGTGTGAAAAATAAAATAAAAGAGTTAAGAAAGCAACATCATATAACGCAAGTTGAAATGGCAAAGGCGATGCAGGTGACGCGGCAGACGATTGTGGCAATTGAAAACCATCATTATAACCCGAGTCTAGAGTTATCCCTAAAAATCGCCAAATATTTTGGGGTGAAGGTGGAGGAAATATTTACGCTAGAGTAAGGGGAGAAAAAATGAACGATACTAAAAAGTTATTTATCGGTGCGACTTTTGGATTGTTTTTGGGAGACATTGTAGTTCATATTATGAATCCGGCTATACCAATTTTACCGCTCGTAGTGAGTAACGTTTTAGCAATTGTATTTTTGATAGTGTATTCGTATTACAAAAAGCGTAAGTACAAAAAAGAAGAACTTCCAGATATAGATGAGCGAGTTGTGAATAAGATGAAGTCGTATTTTACGATTTGTATTACAAGCTTCATTTTCCTGTTCATTATGTATCTTTGTGTAAATAAGTATTTAGATAGGCAAGCAGTGCATGTAAATGATTTATTATATATTGCTATTTTTGGTTTATTAATAAGTATGGCATCGACGAGTGTGTTAGCAACAAGGAATAGATAGAAAAAAGGGGAACTGGGATGGGATTACCGGTATTATGTGCCGCTACGGCTATTTTTGCTTTGTTTTGGGGAATGCAGAACTTCTCTCGTAATCCAGTGCCAAGTATTTGTATTATGCTCGGTACTGTAGGTTTATCATATTATTTATTAGTTTCAGCTCATTATCATAAAACAGCAACGAGTGTTGTTGTTGGAGCACTTATTTTATTTTGTGGGCGCGCTATACAAAAGGGATTATTTCCGTAAAAGCTGTTTATACAAAGAGTATAAACAGCTTTTTGTATTTTTTTTACAAAAGTCTTGAAAGTTACGTAACGTCATCTTTTATAATGAAGGGGAAGAGGTGATGGTAGTGATTTCAATACAACAATTGACGAAAGAGACAGGGATAACAGTACGTACATTACGTTATTATGATCAAATAGATTTATTAAAGCCGAGCGGGAAGACTGAAGGTGGACATCGTTTATATAGTGAAGCTGACGTAATACGGCTGCAGCAAATTTTATTTTTAAAGGAAATGGGCTTTTCATTGAAAGAGGCTGCGAATATGTTAGTAAAAGGTGAGCTTAACTTAAAGGGTTCTCTTGAGAAACAACTTCGGTTTGTACAGGAAGAACAAAAGAAATTTAATCGAATGGAGCGTGTTTTACAAGCTGTTGTTTATTCGGTGGATGTGGAGGGAGAACTTGATTGGAAAGTTATGTTTGAACTGATTCAGCTTTCGAAACAGTCGTCTCGTATACGTGAAATATTTCAAAATGAAGTATTTTCAAAGGAAGAACAAAAATTGCTTCATAACTTGCCAAATATGAGTGAAGAAGATCCGAATGTTTTAGAATGGGTAGATTTATTAAAGCAATTACGTACTTTTATGAAAGACGGCAAAGAAGCCGCGAGTGATGAGGTACAAGGGGCAACGAAGAGGTTAATGCAGAAGTGTTTAGAAATGGCTAATGGTGACGAAGTGTTTTTAGATAAGTTATGGGAAGTTAGAAAATCGAAGGAAGATTCACAGAAAATGAGCATGTATCCAATTGAAGAAGAATTTTTATTATATATGGATGAAGCTTTTCGTATATATGATGAAAAGGAGAGGGATAAATGAGTATACTCGCAGAATATCGTTGGTACTTTTTAATTGGGGCAGAGATTGTATTTTGGTTATCGGCTATCGGTTTCTTTTTACTTCGTTACGGATTCCGTTTGAAAAAGGCAAGTTTTATTATGGGGATTGTACTCCTCGTAAATGAAGTGTTTATTTTAACTTTAGGGGTAGTGGACTATTATCAAACAGGGAAGTTCTCTAATTTTCAAATCATTACTGTAATTATTTTATTGTATGCAGTTTTCTACGGGAAAAAGGATTTGAAGAAGCTTGATATATTTGCGCAAAAGCTAGTTGCGAAATGGCGGAATGAACCAGCGCCTATTATCGAAGAACAGGTAGAATTAACAGGTATGTCCTATGCGAAGCAGGAAATAAAAAATTGGGTATTGCATCTTGTTTTATTCGTTGTTGTGCATATTTTCTTTTTCTTTCTGTACGGTTTTGTCCCGTTTGAACAATGGCATAATTGGTTAGAGACGGGGATTGTTTTAAATGAACCAGCTAGTCGCGTTAGTCAAGTTTGGGCGATTATACTTTTAGTGGATACAGTTATTTCATTTTCATATGTGATCTTTCCGAAGAAAGAGAAAGGAAAAGAGAAGCTACTTTCGTAGAGGAAAGTAGCTTTTTCTAGTATACCAATATTTTGTATAGGAGAGGATAACAATAGGAAAAACAGGTTTTATATGCTTATCTCTCTTTAGTTTAGTAGCATGCTCACAACCTAACATTACAATTGATAAGAAGAATGATGTTGTTGTAAAGGGAACAGAAATTTCTAATCTAGATAAATTTGAAAAGTTCGTTTTGAATGTGGAACAAGGGGAAGTTGATAAAATAAGAATTGTACATTATACACATGAAGGTGATCCGGTTTTTCAAACGTTAGAGTATAGTGGGACAGATATAATTCATATATTAGATAATAGGCAAGATCGGTTTGCTGGTAATCATACAGATATAGATGAAGATAGCTGTAAAAGGATTGTTAAAGAGCAGCGTGAATTACAAACGGCTTATAGGTTAATAGACTGTGTGAATGAAAATGGGCGCAATGGATATGATTTATTATATGTACCTAAAAAATAGAGTTAGTAGAGGAAGGAAGTTTTGGCTCCTTCCTTTTTCTATGTATATATTGTCGAAAGTTTTACCGAATATCTGTTCGTTTTCTTGGTTTTTTTATGAGCATTCGTGGTAAAATGGGAATACAGATTTTTTACGAGGAGGTCGGTTTTGTTTGGAACATCAATTTGAAATTATCTCAGCGTATTCCCCGCAAGGTGATCAGCCGGTAGCTATAGAGAAGCTTGTAGAGGGAATTAATAGTGGAAAGAAAAAGCAAGTGTTGCTTGGGGCGACAGGAACGGGTAAGACATTTACGATTTCAAATGTCATTAAAGAAGTGCAGAAGCCAACACTTGTCATGGCTCATAATAAAACGTTAGCAGGACAGTTATATAGTGAGCTGAAAGATTTTTTTCCTAACAATTCAGTGGAGTATTTTGTTAGTTATTACGATTATTATCAGCCAGAAGCGTATGTGCCGCAAACAGATACTTTTATTGAAAAAGATGCGCAGATTAATGATGAAATCGATAAATTGCGTCACTCAGCAACGTCTTCCTTATTTGAAAGAGACGATGTTATTATCGTTGCGAGTGTTTCGTGTATATATGGTTTAGGTTCTCCAGAAGAATACCGCGAGTTAGTTGTTTCGCTTCGAGTTGGTATGGAAAAGGACCGCAATCAATTGCTTCGTGAACTTGTTGATGTGCAGTATGGACGTAATGACATTGATTTCAAGCGTGGTACATTCCGTGTGCGCGGAGATGTAGTTGAAATCTTCCCAGCATCACTTGATGAGCATTGTATTCGAATTGAATTTTTCGGCGATGAAATCGATCGTATTCGCGAAGTAAATGCGTTAACAGGTGAAGTATTAGCAGAACGTGATCATGTAGCAATCTTCCCAGCATCTCACTTCGTTACACGTGAGGAAAAAATGAAGGTCGCTATTGAAAATATCGAAAAAGAATTAGAAGAGCGTTTAAAGGAATTAAATGATAATGGCAAGTTGTTAGAAGCACAGCGTATAGAGCAACGTACACGTTATGATTTAGAAATGATGCGCGAGATGGGCTTTTGTTCAGGTATTGAAAACTATTCCCGTCATTTGACACTGCGTCCAGCGGGGGCAACGCCATATACGTTATTAGACTATTTCCCGGAAGATTTCTTAATTGTTATGGATGAGTCACATGTATCAGTACCGCAAGTAAGAGCGATGTATAACGGGGACCAAGCACGTAAGCAAGTGCTTGTGGATCATGGATTCCGTTTGCCATCAGCTTTAGATAATAGACCGCTTACGTTTGATGAGTTTGAAGGGAAAACGAATCAAGTTATTTACGTTTCGGCAACGCCAGGACCGTACGAGTTAGAGCAGGCACCGGAGGTAATAGAACAAATTATTCGTCCAACAGGGCTTTTAGATCCACCAATTGATATACGACCAATTGAAGGGCAAATTGATGATTTATTAGGAGAAATTCAAGATCGCATTGCCAAAAATGAACGTGTATTAATTACGACTTTAACGAAGAAAATGTCAGAGGATTTAACAGACTACTTAAAAGATGTAGGAATTAAAGTGAACTATCTCCACTCTGAAATTAAAACGTTAGAACGTATTGAAATTATCCGTGACCTTCGCCTTGGTAAGTTTGATGTACTGGTCGGTATTAACTTATTACGAGAAGGATTAGATATTCCAGAAGTATCACTTGTAGCTATTTTAGATGCTGATAAGGAAGGATTCTTGCGTTCGGAGCGTTCATTAATTCAAACAATTGGTCGTGCAGCACGTAATGAAAACGGCCGCGTTATTATGTATGCAGATCGTATAACAAGATCAATGGGAATTGCAATTGAAGAAACGCAGCGTCGTCGTACTATACAAGAAGCTTACAATAAAGAGCATGGTATTACGCCGAAAACGATTCAAAAAGGCGTGCGTGATGTTATCCGTGCAACGACAGCTGCTGAAGATCCGGAAACGTATGAAGCAGCACCAGCTAAGAAGATGACGAAAAAAGAGCGTGAAAAGACAATTACGAAGATGGAAGCAGAGATGAAAGAAGCAGCAAAAGCGTTAGATTTCGAGCGTGCAGCTGAATTAAGAGATTTACTATTAGAATTAAAAGCGGAAGGGTGAACAGAGTGAGCATAAGCAAGGATTTTATTGTCGTAAAAGGTGCTAGAGCACATAACTTAAAAAATATTGATGTAACCATTCCGAGAAATCAGCTTGTTGTTGTGACGGGATTGTCTGGTTCAGGGAAATCATCATTAGCGTTTGATACGATTTATGCAGAAGGGCAACGCAGATACGTAGAATCGTTATCTGCGTATGCGCGCCAGTTTTTAGGACAAATGGATAAACCTGACGTGGATACGATTGAAGGCTTATCTCCAGCGATTTCAATCGATCAAAAAACGACAAGTCGTAATCCACGTTCAACAGTTGGAACGGTCACGGAGATTTATGATTATTTACGTTTATTATTTGCGCGAATTGGTACGCCAATTTGTCCGAATCATGGTATTGAAATTACATCACAAACAGTAGAGCAGATGGTAGACCGTGTACTTGAATATCCTGAACGTACGAAATTACAAGTGTTAGCTCCTATCGTTTCTGGGCGTAAAGGTGCACATGTGAAAGTGCTTGAAGACATTAAGAAGCAAGGATATGTTCGTGTACGTGTTGATGGTGAAATGCTTGATGTATCTGAAGATATTGAGTTAGATAAAAATAAGAAGCATTCCATTGAAGTTGTAATTGACCGTATTGTTGTAAAAGAAGGGATTGCAAGCCGTCTTGCGGATTCACTTGAAAGTGCATTAAAGCTTGGCGGGGGCCGAGTGTTAATTGATGTAATGGGAGAAGAGGAACTTCTATTTAGTGAACATCATGCTTGTCCGCATTGTGGTTTTTCAATCGGAGAATTAGAGCCGCGCATGTTCTCATTCAATAGTCCATTCGGGGCGTGTCCTTCTTGTGATGGACTTGGTTCAAAGTTAGAGGTGGATTTAGAACTTGTCATTCCGAACTGGGATTTATCATTAAATGAACATGCGATTGCGCCTTGGGAGCCGACAAGTTCACAATATTACCCACAGCTTTTACAATCTGTATGTAATCATTACGGCGTTGATATGGATATGCCTGTGAAAGATATACCGAAAGATTTATTTGATAAAGTGTTGTACGGAAGCGGTGAAGAGAAAGTTTATTTCCGCTATGTAAATGAATTTGGTCAAGTAAAGGAAAATGAGATTTTATTTGAAGGTGTTATTCCAAATATCGAACGTCGTTATCGTGAAACGAGTTCTGATTATGTTCGTGAGCAAATGGAAAAGTATATGGCAGAGCAAGCTTGTCCGAAGTGTAAAGGTGGACGCTTAAAGCCTGAGAGTTTAGCTGTTTTCGTTGGTGATAAAACGATTGCTGATGTAACGAAGTATTCTGTTCAAGAAGTACAGGAATTCTTCTCGAATGTGGAGCTAACGGAGAAACAACAAAAAATTGCTCATTTAATTTTAAGAGAAATCCAAGAGCGCGTTGGGTTCTTAGTGAACGTCGGTTTAGATTATTTAACGTTAAGTCGTGCCGCAGGAACTTTATCAGGTGGTGAGGCGCAGCGTATTCGTTTAGCGACGCAAATCGGTTCTCGTCTGACTGGCGTACTTTACATTCTTGATGAGCCTTCTATCGGTTTACATCAGCGCGATAACGATCGTCTTATTCGTACGTTGCAAGAAATGCGCGATTTAGGAAATACGTTAATTGTCGTTGAGCATGATGAAGACACGATGATGGCTGCTGATTATTTACTTGATATCGGACCTGGTGCAGGTATTCACGGTGGCCGAGTTGTATCAGCGGGTACACCAGCTGAAGTGATGCAAGATGAAAATTCGCTAACAGGGAAGTATTTAAGCGGTAAAGAATTTATTCCGGTTCCACTTGAAAGACGTAAAGGTGACGGACGTAAAGTGGAAATTATCGGTGCAAAAGAGAATAACTTAAAGAATGCAAAGATGTCATTCCCGCTTGGTACGTTTGTAGCGATAACCGGTGTATCTGGTTCCGGTAAAAGTACGATGATTAATGAAGTACTATATAAATCATTAGCGCAAAAGTTATATAAAGCGAAAGCGAAGCCAGGTACTCATAAAGAAATTAAAGGTCTTGAGCATTTAGATAAAGTAATCGATATTGATCAATCGCCAATCGGGCGTACACCACGTTCTAATCCAGCGACGTATACAGGTGTATTCGATGATATTCGTGATGTGTTTGCACAAACGAATGAAGCGAAAGTGCGTGGATATCAAAAAGGACGTTTCAGCTTTAATGTAAAAGGTGGACGTTGTGAAGCGTGCCGTGGTGATGGAATTATTAAAATCGAAATGCACTTCTTACCAGACGTATACGTTCCATGTGAGGTTTGTCATGGTAAACGTTATAACCGCGAAACGTTAGAAGTGAAGTATAAAGATAAGAACATTTCTGAAGTGTTAGGGATGACGATTGAAGATGGAGTAGAGTTCTTCGCTAATATCCCAAAAATTAAGCGTAAGCTTCAAACGCTTGTAGATGTAGGGCTTGGTTATATGAAATTAGGGCAGCCAGCTACTACGTTATCTGGAGGAGAAGCACAGCGCGTGAAATTAGCTTCTGAATTACACCGTCGTTCTACTGGGCGTACGTTATATATTTTAGATGAGCCAACGACTGGTTTGCATGCCCATGATATCGCGCGTCTTCTAGAAGTGCTGCAACGCCTTGTTGAAAGTGGCGAGACAGTTCTTGTTATTGAACATAATTTAGATGTAATTAAAACAGCTGATTATATCGTTGACCTTGGACCAGAGGGCGGAGACAAGGGTGGACAAATCGTTGCTTCAGGAACGCCAGAGCAAGTAGTAAAAGAAGAACGCTCGTATACAGGTAAGTATTTAAAAGATATTTTAGTTCGTGATAAAGCGAGAATGAAAGAGAAAATAAAAGAAGTAGAGCTATCACAATAAGGGTATTACTAAAAAACCGAGTGGAAATGACACTCGGTTTTTCGTTCATAGGGGGAGAAGATGGAGTTTACAGATGTTTTAAGAAAGAAAAATATGAAGGTAAGAGAGTTTCAAAATTGGGGTGTATATTTTCGCAAGCGCTGGGAGGAACATTTTGCAAACCATTTAAGTGATGAGGAAAAAGAAGACATTTTCCTGTATGGAGATAAGTATGCATGTGGGTATCTTTGGCACATATTTAGTTATGAGAAAAAGAAGTGTTTAGAGGGTGAAGAAGCGGAGAACGCATTTCATAATGAAATGAAAAAGAATTGTTACATATTCTATCAACATTGTGAGGAAGTCATACTAATAACGGATGCGAGTGTATTACATATGGATGATATATTACGGGAGACGGATGATGCATATAAAGGCGATATCTATATTGTAGATAAAGAGTTCACTTGGACTTTTGTAAAAACTCATGAACATAGATGGTGTGGTCCCTATTTTACAAAGAAATGTTAGTAGGTATACAAGCATGAAGAGTAGAATAAGTTGATATAAGTGTTTGTATGATACTTGCGTTTCTTATCTATTAGCGTATGATGAAATATATATGTTTAAAAGGATGTGTAACGAAATGAGATGGATTGTATCACTTCTTGTAAATAGCGTTGTGTTAATCGCTGTATCGGGACTTTTAAAAGGGATTGCACCAGACGCGTTTTACGTAGCAAATATACAGACTGCAATTATTGCGAGTATTATCTTAGCTGTTTTAAATGTGTTCGTAAAACCGTTTTTAATTTTAATTACGCTACCGATTACTCTTGTAACTTTCGGGTTCTTCTTAATTGTTATTAATGCGATTACGTTAAAAATAGCAGATTCATTATTAGGAGATGCGTTTAATATATCAGGGTTTGGTGTAGCAATCGTTGCGGCAATTTGTATTTCAATTTTTAATATGATTATTGAAAAGGCAATTGTGGAACCTTTATATGAAAAAAAGAGAAAATGACAAAAAGAAAAACATTTCATGATGTATATGAAATGTTTTTTTCTATTTATTAGAAACCGTATTTCTTGTTTCCAGAAAAAAATGGTACAATATCCGGTAGAATGGAATTTTACATCAAATGAGACTGAACCCGCAGCGGAGTGGAGGTTTATACATATGCCGAAAGTAAGGACAAAAGATTTAATTGAACAATTTCAATTGGAGTTAATAAGTGGTGAAGAAGGAATTCATCGTCCGATTGATACAAGTGATTTATCACGACCTGGAATTGAAATGGCAGGATTTTTCACATATTATCCAGCTGATCGCGTGCAGCTTCTTGGAAAGACGGAGCTTACGTTCTTTGACACATTAACGTCAGAGCAAAAGCAAGAGAGAATGAAAGCGCTTTGTACTGAGGAGACGCCATGTATTATTATAACTCGTAATCAAGATGTACCAGATGAGTTACTGCACGCCTCGCGTGAATCAGGTATGCCTTTATTACGTTCTTCTCAAACGACAACAAGATTATCAAGTCGTTTAACTAATTATTTAGAAGGTAAGTTAGCACCAACAACAGCTGTACATGGTGTGTTAGTAGATATTTACGGTGTTGGTGTTTTAATTACAGGTCAAAGTGGTGTCGGTAAAAGTGAGACAGCTCTTGAGCTTGTAAAACGTGGTCACCGTCTTGTTGCGGATGATAGTGTAGAAATTCGCCAAGAAGATGAAGACATGTTAGTCGGAAGCTCGCCAGATTTAATTGAGCATTTATTAGAAATTCGTGGTCTAGGCATCATTAACGTGATGACGTTATTCGGTGCAGGGGCAGTGCGAAATTATAAGCGTATTACGCTTGTTATTAATCTTGAAATTTGGGATCAAAAGAAAAATTACGATCGCTTAGGTCTTGATGAAGAGAAGATGAAGATTATTGATACAGAGCTTACGAAGATTACACTTCCAGTTCGTCCTGGTCGAAACTTGGCTGTTATTATTGAAGTAGCAGCGATGAACTTCCGTTTAAAACGTATGGGAGTCAATGCAGCACAACAGTTCTCTGAACGATTAATGAGTGCGATTGAGTTAGGAAATCAGGAGTAAACTTTGGAGAGGGAGGTCATACATATGCTGTTAGGTTCTGTACCACAGCTTGACCGTGTAGCGATCCAACTTGGGCCGTTTCCTGTTTATTGGTACGGGATTATTATCGGTACAGGCGTGCTATTAGGTCTTTGGCTAGCAACTCGCGAGGGAGAAAGACTAGGTATTCCAAAAGATACATTTGTTGACCTTGTATTAATTGCAGTACCGATCGCTATTCTATTTGCGAGAATGTACTATGTTATTTTTGAATGGGAATATTACGCGCAAAACCCGAGTCAAATTATTAATATTCGTCAAGGTGGCTTGGCGATTCATGGTGGTTTAATCGGGGCTGTTATTACAGGGATTCTTTTTGCGAAACGACGCGGGGTTTCATTCTGGAAGTTGGCTGATATTGCTGCGCCAAGTATTTTACTAGGACAAGCAATTGGTCGATGGGGAAACTTTATGAACCAAGAGGCGCATGGTGATGAAGTAACGAGACAGTTTTTAGAAGGACTTCATTTACCGGATTTCATTATTAATCAAATGTATATTGAGGGTGTGTACTATCACCCAACGTTTTTATATGAATCATTATGGAATTTTGCAGGTGTCATTTTATTACTTTCATTACGAAAAGTGAATTTACGACGCGGGGAATTATTCTTCACATATTTAATTTGGTATTCAATAGGGCGCTTCTTCGTAGAAGGCTTACGTACAGATAGTTTAATGTTAGGACCACTTCGTATCGCACAAGTAATGTCAATTGGACTTGTTGTTATTTCTATTATTTTCATTATTGTGAGACGAAAAATGGGGCAAGCTGATAAAAGATATTCGGAAAATTAGAGAAAAGTAGCATCTTATTATAAGGTGCTGCTTCTTTCATATTCAGGAAAGAGAAGGGACTAAGGCAATGAGAATAAATACAGTGTTATTTGATTTAGATGGAACTTTAATTAATACAAACGAACTTATTATTTCTTCTTTTTTACATACGTTACATACATATTATCCAAATCAATATAAGCGTGAAGATGTATTGCCATTTATCGGCCCTTCTTTACATGATACTTTCAGCAAGATTAATGAAAACAAGGTTGAAGAGATGATTACATGTTATCGTCAATTTAACCATGATCATCACGATGAATTAGTAGAAGAATATGAAACTGTATATGAAACAGTTCAAGAGTTGAAGAAGCAAGGCTATAAAGTTGGTATTGTTACAACGAAAGCGAGACAAACAGTTGAGATGGGATTAAGGTTATCAAAGCTTGATGAATTTTTTGATGTTGTCGTGACAATTGATGATGTGGAGCATGTGAAACCACATCCAGAACCACTTCAAAAAGCGCTTGAGTTATTAGATGCGAAACCGGAAGAAGCATTGATGGTTGGGGATAACCATCATGATATTGTTGGTGGACAAAATGCGGGTACGAAAACAGCTGCTGTCTCATGGACGTTGAAAGGTAGAGCGTATTTAGAGGCTTACAAGCCGGACTTTATGCTAGATAAAATGAGTGATTTGCTACCGATTTTGTCTGATATGAACCGTTTATAAAGGTCCAAGTAAGTTAGTAGGGGTGTATTTCCCTACTAACTTACAGTTTCACTTTTTAGTAGAGGAGCGAGTTAAGTGCGAAGGACAACGCGCTATCCTGTTTCGGGAGAAAATTCATTATGGAATGTGTATAAAACAGTGTCTTTTTGGAAGGTAATGAAAAACTTTATTATTATCCAAATTGCGCGTTATACACCATTTTTATCCGTCAAGAATTGGTTGTACCGTACATTTTTACGGATGAAAGTCGGAAAGAAAACATCATTTGCGCTTATGGTAATGCTAGACATTATGTTCCCAGAAAAAATAACTGTGGGAGAGAATTCGATTATCGGCTATAATACAACGCTTTTAGCACATGAATATTTAATTCGCGAATATCGACTTGGCGAGATCGTCATAGGAAATGAAGTGATGATTGGAGCAAATACGACTATATTACCAGGTGTGAAAATTGGGGATGGCGCGATTGTTTCAGCTGGCACACTTGTTCATAGAGATGTCCCAAGTGGTGCTTTCGTGGGTGGAAATCCAATGCGTGTTATTTATACGAAAGAAGAAATGGATGCTAGAGAAAGTTGATACTAAAAATGTAACATTTCTCTTCTTTTTTAATGAATTAAAAGGAAATAATTGAGTATAATATACTGTTTTGTTTTTTACGGAATCGTTTATACTTATAGATAGAAGAATGTGTGAACGAAGAAAACAAAAAAATGGAGGATATATGGGGAAAAATCAAGGAATATATAAGGAGAACGGACAAGTTATCTCTTTTAATCAATTAGCGGACTTCTTTTATAAAAAAGGGATGAGGGCTTACAAAGGGCAGAAATTGCAAGATGCAATTAAATATTTTCGAAGAGCGGCACAAAGTGAGAAGGAGCCGTTTATTTTATGTCAATTAGCAACAGTATTATCTGAGGCTGGTGAATATCAAGAGTCGAATCAAATCTTCTTTAAGCTTGTTAGATCTAATCCAGAACTTGAACAATGCTATTATTTTATTGCAAATAATTATGCATATATGGGGCTATTTCAGCAGGCGAAAAAGTATGCGGATCGCTATTTAGAAGTTGCAGAAGAGAAGGAATTTGTAGAAGATACATTAGAATTACTTGAAATTATGGAAGAAGAAGCGATGGGCGAGGAAGAGATTGAGGATGAAGATGATCTAATTGTTATGCAAGAAGAAGCGAATCGTTATATTCGTAACGGACAATTGGAAGAAGCAATTGCTACATTAGAAATTGTTACAAAAGATTATCCGGAATTTTGGTCGGGTCATAATAATTTAGCCATTGCACATTTTCAATCTGGTAATGTAGATAAAGCTCTGAAGTTAACGGAAATGATTTTAGAGAAAAATCCTGGTAATATACATGCGCTTTGTAATACGCTTATTTTCCTATATTCAATTGGAGAGCATAAACAAGTAGAAGCGTTAGCGGAGCAGTTAGTTTCAGTATATCCGATTTCGTTCGAGCATCGTTTGAAACTTGGAACGACACTTGCAACAATTGGCCATTTTGAGCCTGCATATAAATGGTTCAAAGTATTAAAGCGTCAAGGATATGAGGGAGACGTTAGTTTTTATTATTGGTTTGCATATTCTGCTTATATGGTGAAAGATCAGCAAGTAGCTGAAAAAATGTGGCAGCATGTTGTAGAATTGCACCCTGATAAAAAGGGAAAAGAACCGTGGAATGCGCTGAATTTAGCAGATGAAGGACAAAACGTATTATTTGAAGAATTACGAAAATCATTTCAACAAAGTGCGACGCTAGAGGAACAAATGCTAGCTTTATATTTAATGAATGAATTGTCAACGCCAGAGAAGGTGGGATTCTTCTTTGATGTAACGCAGGCGAAAAACGGTGTTCCAATCGTATCGCAACTTGCAAAGTATTTCTTTTTACTTAATAGCCATAAGAGCATTCCAGCTGATTTACAGCAATTTGAACAGTGCGCGCAAATTGCGGATGCTTTATATAATTATACGAAAAAAGATGATGAATTAATCGAAGAGTGTTTACAATTTTGGTTTTGTACGTTCATACGTTTATATACATCTGGGGCAGTTTTTACAAATGTATACGGCTGGTCAGCTGCGGTTGAATATATTGTGCGCGGCGAACAAGGAAATAAGATGACACAGTCGGAGCTTGGAGATGTATATAATGTATCTGTAGCGACTGTTCGAAAGTATGTGCAGGCTGTTAAGCGTACGCACACATAGGGTAAGCAAATCATTGGGAAAAAAATGATGCTAACAGTATAATGAGGGTAACTTAATTGTGTAGGAATGAATAGGAGTGAATAGTGTGTCAGAAGAAAAAATTTATGATGTCATTATTATTGGTGCAGGACCAGCTGGTATGACAGCTGCAGTATATACATCTCGTGCGAATTTAAGCACATTAATGCTTGAGCGTGGTATCCCAGGTGGCCAAATGGCAAACACAGAAGATGTAGAGAACTACCCAGGTTATGAGTCTATTTTAGGACCAGACTTATCAAATAAAATGTTCGAGCATGCGAAGAAATTTGGTGCTGAATATGCATACGGTGATGTGAAAGCAGTCATCGATGGTAAAGAATACAAAACAATTATTGCTGGTAAAAAAGAATATAAAGCACGTGCAATTATCGTTGCAAGCGGTGCAGAGTATAAAAAAATTGGTGTGCCAGGCGAAACAGAACTTGGCGGCCGTGGTGTATCATATTGTGCAGTATGTGATGGGGCTTTCTTTAAAGGAAAAGAACTTGTAGTTATTGGTGGTGGAGATTCTGCTGTTGAAGAGGGTGTGTTCTTAACACGCTTCGCATCAAAGGTAACGATCGTTCACCGTCGTGACACTCTTCGTGCACAGAAAATTTTACAAGATCGTGCTTTCCAAAACGAGAAAGTTGATTTCATTTGGAATCACACTATAAAAGAAATTAACGATGCAAATGGTAAAGTGGGAAGCGTAACACTTGTAGACGTAAACAGTGGAGAAGAAAAAGAAGTCAAAACTGATGGCGTGTTCATATACATCGGTATGTTACCACTATCAAAACCATTTGTTGAACTAGGTATTACAAATGAAAATGGTTACCTTGAAACAAATGAGCGTATGGAAACGAAAGTTCCTGGTATTTTCGCAGCTGGAGATGTTCGTGAAAAAATGCTACGTCAAATTGTAACTGCAACAGGTGATGGTAGTATCGCAGCACAAAGTGCACAACATTACGTAGAAGAATTATTAGAAGAACTAAAAACAGTATCAGAAAAATAAGGGATAATATGCCTTTTGAGAAGAAAGCTACCGATAGGAGCTTTCTTCTTTTTTTATGAAAATGTCAAAGTTTTGTCAAAAAATATTAAGATTATAAGCTTTCTTATTGATATACTGGACTTTACGGAAAAATCACTATAAGAAATGAGGAATTTATTCAGTATGGAATGGCGTAATATATATCGTGGATTTTGTATGGGCGTTAGTGATTTAATTCCTGGTGTGAGCGGCGGTACAATCGCTGTTGTGTTAGGGATTTATGAACAATTGCTTGCGGCAATTAGTGGATTCTTTAGTCGCGAATGGAAAAAACATTTAGGCTTTTTAATTCCCCTTGCAGCTGGTGTGGCAGCAGCGTTTTTAACGTTAAGTCACGTTATTAAATATTTACTTGCAAATCATTATGAACCGACTCAATTTTTCTTCCTCGGTTTAATTATTAGTATATTACCGATGTTAATGAGAGAAGCTGATGCAAAGTCTTCGTTTAAAGGTAAGCACATTGTTTTATTAATAGTTGCAGCAATTCTTGTTGCGATCACAGCTTTCTTTAAACCGGATAAGGCAGCAGATCCAATTACGACGTTAACAATTTTAAATGCAATTGGTTTATTTTTCGCGGGCTGGATGGCTAGTATGGCTATGTTGCTTCCTGGAATTAGCGGATCATTTATTTTATTAATTATTGGTGTGTATCCGACAGCAATTAATGCTTTAACTACACTGAACTTACCTTTAATCGTAGTTATCGGTGCCGGTGTTATGGCGGGGTTTGTTGTAAGTAGTAAAGGAATTAGTTTCTTGTTAGATCGTTATAAAAGTATGACATTTGCGGTAATTATTGGACTTGTTATCGGCTCAATCGTAATTGTGTTCCCGGGTATTCCAACTGGAGGATTTTCAATTATAAGTTCAATTATTACCTTTATTTTAGGATTTGCGATTGTTACTTATTTCGGTAAGAAATAAGGACTTTAATCCCCTTGGCGATAAAAATCGTTAAGGGGATTTTTCATGCTATTCATTGAAAGTCTAGGCATTTACATTGCTTGTTCTAGAAAGCTTTTTTAAAATTGTTGCGTAGCATGTGCTTAGCGAAAGAGGACTGGCTCCTTCGTTGTAGCAAACTGTTTTTGATAGTATAATGAAATGAGTATGCGGTGAGAAATTTACTGCAAGTAGCTGAGGTGAAGAAACATGCAAAGAGTGACAAACTGTGTGTTAATTAGAGATAATGAAGTACTCTTACTCCAAAAACCTCGCCGAAATTGGTGGGTTGCACCAGGCGGGAAAATGGAGCGTGGTGAGACAGTAAGAGATTCCGTTGTTCGCGAGTATCGTGAAGAAACAGGTATTTATTTAAAGAACCCAGCGTTAAAAGGGGTCTTCACCTTTGTCATCCAAGAAGGTGATAAAGTTGTTTCTGAATGGATGATGTTCTCCTTTTTAGCGACAGATTTTGCAGGAGAAAACAAACTAGAGAGCGAAGAAGGCATCATTGGCTGGCATACATTTGACAAAATTGATGATTTAGCAATGGCACCAGGAGATTATCACATTATTGATTATTTAATTAAAGGAAATGGCATAATCTACGGTACATTTGTATATACCCCAGATTTTGAGTTGCTTTCATATCGATTAGATCCGAGTTAAACCGTCAAGGAGAGGATACGATGACAGAGAATAATGATATAAAAATGGTAATTATTACAGGAATGTCTGGAGCTGGTAAGACAGTAGCTTTACAAAGTTTTGAAGATTTAGGATATTTCTGTGTAGATAATTTACCACCGATGTTATTGCCGAAGTTTATTGAGCTTATGGCGGATTCAAAAGGGAAAATGAATAAAGTGGCACTTGGCGTTGATTTACGTGGCCGAGAGTTTTTCGAACATTTATGGGGAGCACTTGATGATTTATCAGAACGTACATGGATTATTCCTCATATTTTATTCTTAGATGCGAAAGATGGCACGCTTGTAACTCGCTATAAAGAAACGAGACGTTCGCATCCACTTGCACCAACTGGTTTGCCGTTAAAGGGAATCGAGATGGAGCGTGGTTTATTAACTGATATGAAGGCACGAGCGAATATTGTGCTGGATACATCGGATTTAAAACCGAAAGAATTACGTGAAAAAATTGTTCATCTGTTTTCAACTGAAACTGAGCAAGCATTTCGTGTAAATGTTATGTCATTTGGATTTAAGTACGGTATTCCAATTGATGCCGATTTAGTATTTGATGTTCGTTTTTTACCAAATCCATATTACATTCCACATATGAAGCCATTAACAGGACTAGATGAAGAAGTTTCATCGTATGTGCTGAAATTTAATGAGACACATAAGTTTTTAGAAAAATTGACGGATCTTATTACTTTCATGCTGCCTCATTATAAAAGAGAAGGCAAGAGTCAACTTGTAATTGCAATTGGATGTACAGGTGGACAGCATCGTTCTGTTACGCTTACAGAATACCTTGGGAAACATTTGAAACCAGAGTATAGCGTTCATGTATCTCATCGTGATGTGGAGAAGAGAAAGGGCCATTAAGGGATGAAAAAAGAGAGAAAACCTAAAATTGTTATCATGGGAGGCGGTACTGGACTCTCTGTTTTATTACGAGGATTAAAACAATATCCGGTTGATATTACAGCAGTTGTTACAATCGCTGATGATGGTGGCAGTTCAGGTAGATTACGTGATGAGCTCGAAATTCCACCCCCAGGTGACATTCGTAACGTACTTGTTGCGTTATCAGATGTAGAGCCGCTGGTGGAAGCTTTATTTCAGCATCGTTTCACAACGGGAGACGGGCTGAAAGGTCATGCGTTAGGAAATTTATTATTAGCGGGTATGACCTCGATTACAGGAGACTTCTTCCATGCGATTACGGAAACGAGTAAAGTGTTAAATGTCAGAGGACGTGTGTTACCGGCAGCGAACCAAAGTGCAGTACTTCATGCGGAACTAGAAGGTGGAGAAATTGTAACAGGTGAATCAAAGATTCCTTATTCCGGGAAGAAGATTAACCGCGTCTTTTTAACTCCAGAAGATGTAGAGCCGTTACATGAAACGTTGGCTGAAATTAAACGAGCTGATTTACTTGTTTTTGGTCCAGGAAGTTTGTATACGAGTATATTACCGAATTTAGTGGTTAACAAAATCGGGGACGCTGTTCTTGCTGCAAAAGCGAAGAAGGTATATGTGTGTAATGTTATGACGCAAGCTGGTGAAACGATGGGATATACTGCGTTTGACCATGTGCAGGCGTTACATGATCATTTAGGTAAACCATTTATCGATACTGCAATTGTAAATAACCGTGATATTCCTTGTGAATTACGTCAGTTATATGAGGAAGAACTGTCGGCACCAGTTGTAGTAGATGAAGAGCGTTTTACAGAGAGTAATATTGATGTCATTCAAGATCAATTAGCGAAGTATGATGATCGTGTTGTAAGGCACGATACATTAAAACTAGCTTCTATTTTATATTCACTGTTGTAGATGTGCGTTGCCTCGTTTGAGGTAACGCTCATCATTTCATATAGGACAAGATTTTTGTTCCAAAGTAATCGTATAAGGAGGTGTTGACTGTGTCATTTGCATCAGAAACAAAGAAAGAGCTAACGAATCTTGAGGTGAAGGAATGCTGTGAGAAAGCAGAATTATCAGCGTTACTTCGAATGAACGGATCGCTTTCTTTTTCAAACCGTCGTCTATCTATCGATATTCAAACGGAGAATGCGGCAATCGCAAGAAGGATTTATACGCTTTTGAAAAAAGGATATGACGTGACGGTAGAATTACTTGTTCGTAAAAAAATGCGATTGAAGAAAAATAATGTATATATTGTGCGGCTTGTTGAGAAGTCTCGCGAAATATTAGCTGATCTTCATATTGTTCGAGACGACTTTTCGTTTATCCGAAATATATCACAAGAATTGATTGAGAAGAAATGTTGTAAACGATCGTATTTACGTGGTGCATTTTTAGCAGGTGGTTCAGTAAATAACCCAGAAACATCATCTTATCATTTAGAGGTCTTTTCGTTATATAAGGAACATAATGATGCTATATGTGAACTGATGAACGGATTTGATTTAAATAGTAAGACGTTGGAAAGAAGAAAAGGGTACATTACGTATTTGAAAGAAGCAGAAAAGATTACGGAGTTTTTAAATATTATAGGCGCTCATAATGCACTTTTAAGATTTGAAGATATTCGAATCGTTCGAGATATGCGTAATTCAGTAAATCGTTTAGTGAACTGCGAAACGGCCAATTTAAATAAAACAATTGGTGCAGCGCTAAGGCAGATTGAAAATATCCGTTATATTGATGAGACGGTTGGTCTTGATATATTACCAGATAAACTGCGAGAAATTGCACAATTACGAAGAGATTATCAAGATGTAACATTGAAAGAGTTAGGCGAGATGGTATCCGGGGGGAAAATTAGTAAATCGGGTATTAATCATCGTTTGCGTAAAATCGATGAGATTGCAGAGAAATTACGCGCGGGGGAAACGGTAGCAAAAAAATAAGAGGTTAAAGGGGAAATGGAGCTGTGGTTCAAAAACGAGTTAAGGTTTCATTAAAAAACGGTTTACAAGCACGTCCGGCTGCGTTGTTTGTACAGGAGGCCAATCGCTTTCATGCGGATATCTTCATCGAGAAAGATGGAAAGACAGTGAATGCAAAGAGCATAATGGGGATTATGAGCTTAGCAATTGGAACTGGTAGCATGATAACAATTACAACAGAAGGTTCAGATGCAGAAGAAGCTTTAGAAGCATTAGCTGCATATATACAATAAGAAGCTATCGCGCATGTGCGATAGCTTTTTTGTTTTGTTGTTTTTTTGTTTGTCTGTGGGGGTATGCACGTGCGGAGGTTTGGCCATAAAAAAGCGCCCTATTATAGGGCGCTTCCGCTTTAAATGTATCCAGCTCCAGCGGCTAGAATGGTCGGTGGCTTCGCTTCTTCCGACGAGGTAAAAAGCACCTCTTTGTCAGAAGCTCCATCCTCCTCCCATTCTAAACGAGCCGCTTCCGCTTTTAAGTATTAACGATTTGTAAAGATCTTATCGATTAAGCCGTATTCTAGAGCTCTTTCAGCTGTCATGAAGTTGTCGCGGTCTGTGTCGCGTTGTAGTACTTCAAGTGGTTGACCTGTGCGGTCAGCAAGAATTTGGTTTAGTTTTTCACGTAAGAATAGGATACGTTTTGCAGCGATTTCGATTTCAGTCGCTTGACCTTGTGCTCCACCAAGTGGTTGGTGAATCATTACTTCACTGTTTGGAAGTGCATAACGTTTTCCTTTTTCACCTGCTGCAAGTAAGAATGCACCCATAGATGCAGCCATACCGATACAGATTGTTGATACTTGTGGTTTAATAAATTGCATTGTATCGTAAATTGCCATACCTGCTGTGATAGAACCACCAGGGCTATTGATGTAGATGTGAATATCTTTTTCTGGATCTTGAGATTCCAAGAATAAAAGCTGGGAAACGATTGAGTTAGCTACGTTGTCATCAATTGCACTACCAAGCATAATGATGCGGTCTTTTAATAGTCGAGAGTAAATATCGTAAGCGCGTTCTCCACGATTTGTTTGTTCAATTACTGTAGGAATTAAATTCATCTGTTATTTCCTCCTTCTAAAGCTTTCTTAGTCTTATAATACAATTATGGTCAATAAAGGTCAAACGAAACCACTTTAAATCAAAAAAATATGTAGTTGTACCATGAATTATTCGCTATGTTTTTGAAATTCCCTGCTTATGTATCTTCAACATCATAACCGAATTACATAAATTTAAACGTCATGAAATCTATAGTAAAAAGAAAAGAACGCCTTTTTACTGAAGCGTTCTTGCGATATCTATTCTTTTAAAAGATAGGTTACTTTATTTAAAATCTTTTCGATGTGTTTCGCGTTTTTACTATACATTTCGCTTGCTGATTTCGACTTTGTTTCTAGGGAAAATAGTTCAAGATCAGCATGACATTTTTTTAAAGATGCTAATAATAAAGGCTTGTTTTGAGGAGAAGGCATTTGTAGTTTGTCATTATAAATGTCGATAGTAAGTTGTCCGTATGAATCCACTTGACCGAGAAAGACATTTTCAATAACAACACCGAGCTTTTCTAGTTCAGAATGTAACCAAGCACGGTTATGTCCACTAGAGGATAGAGGTTCATCTAAGACATTGCCATCCATAATAACAGTTTGCGGTTCTTTTTCATTTGGTACTTTTAACCCGATGTCTTTTGCTGTAAGTGGCTGAGAATCTTTCTTTAATAATACATTTAATTCTCCGCTCGGTTCTAAGACAGCAAATTCGACTTCAGCTACGCTGAACGCACTTTTTCCTCGGAGTAGTTCAAGTAATTCGTCACTTGTATATTTTTCTTTCTTTAAGTTATCTTCGAGTATTTTTCCATCTTTTATTAATACGGTAGATTTCCCTTCAAAGAAGTCCCGAGCTGTTTTGTTCTTTAAGGAGAGGATTCCTGTGAAAAAAGGTACCGCAGCGAAAATGAGTATCGCAAAGACGCCGTGGAAAAATTTTGAATCGAGCCCTGTAGATACTTGGGCAGCGATGTCACCGATTGTCATTCCGGCTATGTATTCAAAAAAGGAGAGCTGAGAGATTTGTCTTTTCCCTAACCATTTCGTAATAGCGAATAAAATAATTAATATGAATACAGAGCGAAGAATGACAAGTGTCCATTCTGGCAGGTGAGACATAGTCATTTCCTCCAGTCTACTTAAAACCCTTTATATTGAGGTTCTTCACGTTCTAATAATGAAACTCTATTCTGTAAATCAGCGATGATGCTGTCCATTTCTAACATACATTCATGAAATACGCGTTTTGATTCCGCGTCCTGTGAATTTAGTGAAAGGGAGCTTAAACTTGCTTGAGCGCCCCTTACACTAGCAAGGCAGGTTTTAACGCTAGCGATAACTGTCATACAAACACCTCTTATCCTTTCGGTTTGAATAGCAATGCGCCAATAAAGCCGAAAATAATAGCTGCGGATACACCGGCGCTCGTTACTTTAAACATTCCCGTAATGACACCGACGATGCCGTGTTTTGCGGCTTCTTCCATTGCGCCGTGAACGAGGGCATTACCGAAACTTGTAATAGGTACAGTTGCCCCGGCTCCAGCAAAGTCGATTAATGGTTCATACAGGTTGAATCCGTCCAGTATAGCACCGGCAACAACGAGTGTTGCCATTGTATGAGCGGGTGTTAGCTTGCCAACATCAAACATAAGTTGGCCGATTACACATATGAGTCCGCCAATGACGAAAGCCCAGAAAAAAATCATTGCGTTACACCTCCAAATTCAATCGAAACGGCGTGAGCGATACATGGAATCGTTTCTTCTTGTTGGAATGTAAGTGGAGATAGTAAAGCGCCTGTCGCAACGACAAGTATTTTTTTGAACTCTCCTCTTTTCATTCGGTTTAATAAATGACCGTATACAACTGTTGCAGAACATCCTGGTCCGCTAGCACCAGCTATGACAGGTTGTCCTTCTCTATAGATGAGTAGCCCGCAATCTTGAAACTGTTCGCTTGTCACTTTTGTTCCGTGTTTATGTAGTAAGTCATAAGCAATTTCGCGTCCGACATGTCCTAGGTCGCCTGTTACGATTAAATCGTAGTAAGAGGCATCAATTTGGCGTTCGCGCAAGTGGGCTTCAATTGTATCGACGGCAGCTGGAGCCATCGCACCGCCCATATTAAATGGATCCGTTAGTCCCATATCAACCACTCGTCCGATTGTTGCAGATGTTACCCTAGGACCATGTCCAGTGTCACTTAAAATAGCCGCGCCTGCCCCGGTTACTGTCCATTGTGCGGTAGGAGGCTTTTGACCGCCGTATTCAGTTGGATAGCGGAATTGTTTTTCTACCGCGGTGTTATGGCTTGATGCCCCAGTTAATAAATATTTTGCACCTTTTGCATTTACGATACTTGCCCCAAGTGCTAAACCTTCCATAGAAGTAGAACAAGCACCGAATAATCCAAGATAAGGAGTGCCGAGTGTACGACAAGCAAAGCTTGTAGGAGTAATTTGATTAATTAAATCTCCTGCAAGTACGAATTGGATATCATCTTTACGAAGTTCTGCTTTTTCAGTAGCTCGGCTACAAGCTTCTTCGAATAAAATTTTATGTGCTTTTTCATAGGAATCCTGTCCGAGCCATAAATCTTCATGAAGGATATCGAAGTCTTCTGGGATTTTCCCTTTCGCTTCAAATGGTCCGCCAACGACTCCTGTCGAAATAATAACTGGTTTGTTTTCAAATACCCACGTTCGGTGTCCTTGTAACATTTATAGCCCTCCCCATTGAACGAGAATCGTTTTAATAAGTGCGATGACGAAAGCCGAAAATACACCAAACAAAATAACGGATCCAGCTAATTTAAACATGTTACCGCCAACACCAAGGACGAACCCTTCCGTTCGGTGTTCGATACATGCGGCAATAACAGAGTTACCAAATCCAGTGACAGGTACAGCTGTGCCTGCTCCAGCAAACTGCCCAAAGCGATCATATATACCGAAACCAGTTAGTAACATGGAAATGAAAATGAGAGTTGCGACTGTTGGATTTCCTGCTGAACGCTCAGTGAAATCAAAATATGTGATATAAAACGTAGAAATGAGTTGTCCGATGAAGCAAATAAAACCACCGACGAAAAAGGCTTTAATACAATTTTTCAAGACAGGGCGCTTCGGTTCGCGTTCTTGCTCGAATTTTTTATACTCTTGTTGCACAGGGGTTAAGTTCTTATCTTTACTAGACATTGCGATCCTTCCTTTTCTATTAAAAAGCGTTAAGTGTTAGACTCCATTTTTTTCCCAATGAGTTTTAATTGCTTATTGATCTCGTCTTTAGATACTTCTTTTTTCTTGATTTTGCTCTCAAGCTTTTCGAGTAACATAAAGATTTTTTTATCTGTACTTACACGAACATCGAAAGTAGGATGTTCATCACTTAGTTGCTTTTGAAGCTTCTTACGCAAAGCTTTTAATCCAAACCTTTCGTGATGCTCAGGTAGAACTGCTATGTAGAGATCTAAATTTGAATTAACTGCTGTGCTTTTTATAATTTCATCCATAGCGAGAGCCCTTTTCTTGGCTCCTTGTGATATAGATTGATTAAAGGATTCCGTACTCGTCTTTGTTAGTTTGGGACCTTTTTCTTTCTCCGTTCGTTTTGCTTCTTCTTTCACTTTTTTATCTAAGGGACTATTATCACATCCGGCAAAAGAGCTACATAGAAGGGCAAATAACGCGGTTATGAGGCCGAGTTTTCGCATGATTATCATTCCATTTCTATTGCAATATGTAATGTGATAGAAAAAGGATGACTGCATATCATCCTTTTTCTATTTCACAGCATGACTAATTCGTTATTGCTGTGAGTATTGTGGTTCTTCTTGTTGGACTTCTTCAACGCGTGGGTTTAAAGAATCGATAATCGTTTGCGTTTGTTGCGCAGCTGTTTGGAAAAGTTGCTTTGCTTGTTGGTTATCCGTATCAAGAGCGAATCCCTCTAAGCTAGCTTGTGCACTTTTTAATCCAGAAACAGTTTGCTTTAGTTTTGTAATTACAGTCATTGAATGAAGCCCCCTTTGGAATATCAATTCAAAGATTATAATTTGTGAGTTGGGGTGAATTTATGATTGGGAATTTTAGGGATGTATCATGTTTAAATTACAATTTTGTAATGAATATGTAAGGATAAGCGATAGTGGAAAAAAACTATTTCTCCTAGAATAAAGAAGGTAAAACAAGTTAGAAGGATATTTTAAGGAGAGAAAAATGAAAAAAATATTATTAGGTTTAATTGGAATATTTATATTAGTTATTGGTGTGGCAAGCTTTTCTCATAATGAGATAACAGATAGGTATAATCCGCTTGTAAAAGAGGACTTTGTATATGTAAAAGCGAAAGAATCGGGTCGACTATCCAGAGTAGGTAAGGTAGCTGGAGACTATAAACTTACTGGTTATTACGCTTCAGGTGAAGGAAGAGACGTTAAGTTTTATGCACCCCGTGGGCTTAGAGAGGGAGCATATGTAAAGGTTAAGACGAAAGGGGAATATATTGAAACATATCAAGAAGTACAGCCTAATGAAATCCCAAAAGAGATTAAAGAGAAATTAGATAAATTAGATAAATAAGATGGGTAAGAATTGCCTCCTAAATGTAGAAATTAGGGGGCGTTTTCATGTAGAAAATAGCTTATATATAATGTGCTATCAAAGAGTTTTTATTGATTTAAATGGTTTTTATTGCTATTATTATGAAGAGAAAATAGAGTGTAATTTATAATCATGCGCCCATAGCTCAGTCGGATAGAGCGGTGGTTTCCGGTACCACGTCTGCCGGGGGTTCGAATCCCTCTGGGTGCGTTATTTATCGTTAAAGTCTTGCTATATCTACATTCTTTTAAGAAATACTTTGGATAACCGTCATACATTTAGCGTTACTATGACACGTTCTATTCCAAAACGGAAAGAATTACGGTATTAAGTAAGCAGCACTCAACAGCGTGAAGAACGTGTTGAAAATTAATAGTAAATCTAGGGAAACCCCTTGTATGTGATTAGAAATAATCGTGTACAGGGGGTTTTTTCGTTATGAAAAGAATTAAAAGGCGTGCTATTGGAAAACGTCGCGATGTTGATACGGATATTGTCCTATATAAGCCATCTATTACTGTTAATAGGGCTTTAGAACGTGTAATGGACATTTATGTAGCCGAAGGGTACAGAGAACGTACTATAAGCGATTATAGAATGTTTTGGACGGAGTTTATTAAGATAATTGACCGGCAGTTAATTACAGATGTTACGAAAG
This sequence comes from Bacillus sp. DE0042, assembly GCF_007680225.1. Taxonomy (NCBI): domain Bacteria; kingdom Bacillati; phylum Bacillota; class Bacilli; order Caryophanales; family Bacillaceae; genus Bacillus; species Bacillus sp. DE0042. Next base: position 223,730 of record NZ_VEJP01000006.1, read on the forward strand.
AGGATATAAGGAAGTACGTGAATCAACTGCTAAAAGAAAGAAAGTTATCGCCTGTGACAGTTAATATTCGCATATCTGCTATTAGGGCAATTTTTAATCGTTTGGAAAAAGAAACGGTTATTGAAAATAATCCTGTGTTGGGTGTTAGAAAGTTAAAGGTAGATGAACAAAAAATTTATACTTTGACCGACAATCAAATAAAACGCCTATTCGCGATGATTGATAAGACTTCTTATGCGGGCTATAGAGATTATGTAGCTATGCTGGTAATGCTTAAATGTGGCTTGCGTATCAACGAAGTCAATACATTAGACATCAATGACGTTGACTTTGATAATGGCGTTATTTTATTGCCTGGTAGAAAAAACAAGAACCGAAAAAGTAGGGTAATTCCAATGTCTAAAAAGGTTCAAAATGAGTTGGCCCAACTAGTAACAGAAACAAGAGAGTATTTTGAAGGGTTGGGAACTGCTGTATTCGTTAATTCGTTTGGTGAACCTTTAAAATACGACCATATACGTAAAAGAATGAATTACTATGGGAAGCAAGCTGGTTTGAATAAAGAATGTAGATGTTCACCACATAGTTTACGCCATACTTTTGCTGTTAATTTTTTAAAGAATGGTGGGGATATAAGGACGTTAAGTCTTATTTTGGGTCATAGTGATTTATCGACTACACAGGTGTATTTAAGTTATTCAGATACTCACGTAGTTGAACAATATATGAAGGCTAGTGATAACGATAATTTAGAGGTTTAGAACAAAGAAAAAGTCCCCGACGGCAATCGGAGACTCAAAACAATTCAAATTCAAAACTAAATAACGGATATTCCGTACATTCAGCACCTCCATTATAAATTTTTGAAAAATATAATGCAAGAGGTCTAGTTTCTTATTGCCTTTTTTAGGTGATTAGTGGCGTTGGTGTGTGGTAATTCCGAACGTGGAATTGCCTGATACCACGTAAATAAAAACTGATAAGCTGTAATTCCGTGCTGCATACATCTATTTAGCGGGAACGTGTTACGGCGTGGCTAGCTGTTGGTCGTGCAGGGGGTACAGAGTATACGCCTACAAAAACAGCACCCCTCATTGGAATCCTGTTCTTCTATTGAGGGAGGGCGAGAACTTGCCCAGGGACGATTCCCTAAAAGGTTCGGGTGGTTATCGTTAGCATTACGGTGCTAGGGAGTGCATTCAGTTTGTCGTGTAGGGACGATATTACAAGGACAAGCCATAGAAAAAGGGTGTATATGATGAAAGTCATTGAGTGAACAGGGCAAGCATACGGACACTGCATAACGCAAGCCATGTTAGCACTTATCCCTTCTAGCTTTCTTAGTTATTTTTAACTTTGAAAAACTAGGGGATAACTATGCTATCAGCCGTTTCTACAATCCCCGCTTCACCATGTCAAAGGGCGTTAAAAACCGTCAAGTGATTTATTCCACTATCCACGGCTAGAGGACAATTAAAGTAGCTACCACTAACTAAGATAGAGGAAAATAAGGATTAAACGGTATATAGATGAAGAACTATTAGTCAAAATGAGAGAAAGAGAATAAAAATAGAATTATAGAAATATTTTACATAGAAACACTTGTTTGTTTAGAAATAATCTGAGATAATATAGAAGGTTCATTTAATTTGCAACCATCAACCGCTTTTAAAGTGGTCGCCATTTGCATGAATTATAAAGGGATTTTTTAATTTATATCGAAAATGCTGTACAAATAGGTGGTGGTTGTATATGTTCAAGTTCTTCTATAAGAAGGATTCAGATACAACAGAAATATCTTTTCATGTTAATTTTGAAGTGATTATTTCTGCTGTAGTAGGGTCTGGTGCAACTTTTGAATTTATTAAACAACTGTTAATGAACATATAGCAACTTGAAAAAGGAATGTGGAGATAATCCATGTTCCTTTTTCTATTTTTAAAGCGATTTAAATGTGATTAGTAGTACAATTCCTTCCCTAAATCTTTCAACATGCACAGATAGTCCGAAATAGGAAAACTGATATAAGAAGTACACCTATAGGTTAAAAAATAACCTAGCAGCTTAGGAGGCAATTAATGGTAGAATGGGGTGAAAATGTTTAAAGGGGGGGAAGTATTATGGCTTTTATAAGGGCATATCGTACATTACATGAAGACACACTTGGCTATTTTCAATATAAAGGAGAATGCGTTCAAGCTATGGTGAATGAGGGATTTCCTGTAGTATCGAGTGTAATTGTGGTTGATGCATGGGGATTTCAATTTAGCGAATTAGAGGATATTGAAGTTTATCAATCAATTGCTAGAAGATACAAAGAAAAGGGGTTAATTAGCCCTGTAGCAGCTGCAACGGCTTTAGATGAAGAAATGAAAATGATTCATAATACTAGAGTAAAAAATATATTAAAACGTAAGTAATTAACTAGTACATCTATACTTCTATTAGTTTAATACTATTATGTGGGTTATGGCGTTATAGTCGTTATTACTGTATTACTGTATATATAGTAGTGTATATTATTCCCGTTAGTTAATTACAATATAGAATGCGTAAAACATGATACATTTTTGGCACTTTCTAAGAAACTTTTTATTCTTTTTCGTCTGTTCCCATTTTTCTCATAGAAGAAACTCGTCACAAAAGGAGGAAAAAGGCCATGAAATCGGGCTTAACCGCGTTACAAGAAAATTACGTAGAACTAATGCTAGACGGCGTTGTAAGGACTAATCAAGCGTACGCAGACATACTAGGTTGTGACATTCGCACTATTTACAAGATGAAACAAAATGAAAAATTATCCCGTGAGATTGAACGCAGGGCTGACATTTCTCTAAAAACTTCCCTAAGTAATGCCTACGGCGTTTTAGAAGACATTCTATTTAGCGGGGGTTCAACAAACGGGGAGAAGCTAAAGGCCCTAGACCTATACCTTAAAACACAGGGCAAGCTAAAGGAGAAGCAGGACGTAGACACTACTATCACAGTGAAGGATGCGGACACAGCAGCAGCAGAGTTAGATAGACTACTAGGTATGTAGTATATATGTATAGGTAGTATGTATGTGTATGTGGTACAGCATAGTACGTATGGTAACACGCTGTTCGGGTGTGTGTGGTGCATAGTGTGTGTGGTGTGATGGTGCATGGTTGGTACGTTGTGTGTGTGCATGTGATGTGTGTGTATGATGATACGAAGCGAATCGAACAGCGTGTTCCGTTCGATGTGTTATTGAGTGACATATGGGACGTGGTATATAGGCCCTTCCCAGGTGCATATGCAATGCCATTTTCGCACGCATTTCGCAACCTTGAACCGCAACACCCACCACCCCGGGGGGTACGGGGCTGTATAGGCCCTATCCGACCTCTTAACAATTTTTTTATAATTTTCGGTACGTTGCCGTTGTCTGACAACCATGTGCTAGTGATTATCAGAAAGTACATGAAGCAATGCAGCAGTTAATAGAAAAACACGGTAAAACAAAAAAGCCATACAAGTAGTATGACTTTCTTTGCGAAACAATTAAGCTTTTGGTGCAGGTGGTCGTCCGTGGTCATAAGCAGGTGAACCAGTGTTACCATCAGCTATACCCCAAGGTTCTCCGTGTGTGTAAGATGGAGACCAACCTTCTCCATGTGTATATTCAGGAGAACCACCAGTATGACCGTGATTATACGCTAAGCCAGGCTTTTGTGGTGCAGGTGTGTCACCCTCAGCCATTGCTAAGAAACTAAATGCCGTAACCGTTAAAAGTAGTGCTGTTTTAAGTTTTTTCATTACACTAACGCCCCTTTTTCTTCATATTTCTTTCTTGCTTCATTACTCATGTAAAAATACTTGCTTGCTTTCTTCTCGTTCTCTTCCTTATAAAACATAGTTGCTAATAGTTCCGTATATTCTTGTACGCAACGTGTTAAATTTTCTGCTTCGAAGTAAGAAATTCCTTCTAAAATAATACTTTCCAACGTTAGAGAATCAGAACCATTATTCATTTCCTTCAGGATATTAAAACGGTGCACGTATTCCTTATTTTCTATCTTAGTACAAGCTGCAAGTCCTTTTTCAATTAGTGTATTAACCTTGTTGTGTTCGCCCAATTTATAATATTCCCTAGCCTGTAAGAATATAGCTTTATAATGGTTTGGAAGATGTTCTGTAACTTCTGATAAATGACGAATAGCTAAATCTGAAAGGTTTTGATTTGCGTATAACCAACCTAAATTATTTCTAATACGTAACAGTAGTTCATTGTTATTAATCACTTTAACAATGTCAATCGCTTTATTTAAATGTTCTTCTGCTTGTTCAAATTGTCTTATCTGAATACACGTTAATCCTAGAACGTTTTCGCATAAAGCAATGTTAATGTTATAACAGTTAGTTTTGCTGAAAAAGTCTTTTGCTTTGTTAGCATATGAAATAGATGGTAGGGGTTTATAAGTTTGGTAATAGAAAGATGCCAACCTATAATTAAATTCTGCTTCTTCTACTTCGGCAGCCACATACATTAAAAGTTTTTCTGCTTTTTCAAAATGTTTCCCACCTTCATTGTAGTCTGCAAGAATTGTGCTGTGAATAGCTTTGAAGAAGTGATAATAATAAGTTAGAAAGCTATTTTCAGGTATATCAAAGGAGTTAATTTCATTAAAGCTGTCTTTTGTAATGTTAAGTCCATCGGTTAGCACTTTATATCTAAAGTTTAATAATGAATAGTATAATAATAAATTTTTATCTTCTTTTATACTGGAAAGCTTATCTTCAACTTCTTGTTTTAAGTTTGTTGCTTGAATATTTTGATGTTGTAGTATAGCTTGATACCAGTCATTAAATAACTTTGAAATCTGTTCATTCCCCTTCACTGGAACACGCATGTAATCCCTTCCTTTTCTGAATAGTCTTACATTAAATAATAGCAAGAATAGAATATAATGGAAATTCAATTTTGATATTTCTCAATATTTGTTTAACAATTTTATTTTAAAAGAAGAAATTCATTAATTCATTGTGTTTAGTAAATTCAAACATTTGGCACAGTGGGGAATTTAACATGGTATAATTTTCTTATAAAATACTGTATAAAGAAGGAAGGGCAATTCATGAGTTTAAATATGTATTTGGGAGAAGTACAAAGCCAAACTCAAAGCATGAATGCTGTATGTAACGCTACCATTCAAGGTATGGAACAAGTCATTCAGTCAATTGATGCCTTTGCAATTGATACTGTGTTACAAGGACAAACTTATAGCAGTGCAAAATCATTTTTTGTACAAACCTTTCGTCCTTTAGCACAAGGAATCATTTACTTATGTGAAGAATTAATCCGTCAGAATGATGCTTTTCCAAGTCAATTTCAATCACAAGTATCTACAACAGATGTTATTGAACAAGAAATATTAGAACAAATTCGAGAAATTGACCGCATGATAGCAAGTACAGAAGCACTCAATCAAACTATACCAATCTCAGGCATGGACGCTATGGTAAATATTTTTGCTGTCATGAAACGTAAACTGCAAGAAAAATTAGAACATCTATATGAATTTAATTATACTTCTAATAGTAATTATGATACAGCACTTCAACTAGCTGCTAGCATTGCGACAGGTTTGGCGGAAGTTCAAAGTGGAAAAGGATTTAGTCCTGCAAGTGGTACATTTAGTACACAAGGGTTGAATATGGAATGGACAACTTCAATTCAAGCAATTACAGAAGAGAGGGCACGACAAGCTGCCAATTCAATTGAAGCAGGTGCGATGTGTGGTAAGCTACCTGAAAAATCTACTGGTGAAAAAATTTGGGACGGTATTGTAGATGGTACGGGACAAGCAGTTAGCGATACAATAGACGGAATAAAAGCTTTAGGAGATTGGGAAACGTGGGAAAACATGGGGAACGCTGCTTTGCACCCTATTGATACCCTTAGTACCATGTATAATGCATTGTCGGATTCATTTATTAATGATGTAATAAATGGTGACGCAGAAAGTCGGGCAAAGTGGGGAAGCTATGCTTTAACTCAAGTTGGGTTAGGTCTTATTGGTGATAAAGGGTTAAGTAAAGTTACTACAATAGCAAAGGGTGCAAAGTTTTCCACAGGCATCTCTGCTGTTGCGAATAAATTACCGCTGACAGACCGCGTTGCATTCGCAGGTGCTAGTGGCTTTGGAAGTAATCAGATAAAAACTTTTGAAGCTTTACAAGAAGCCCGTGATACATTTATATTTTCCAAAACTGGTGGAAAAACTAGAGTTAAAGATGTACAAGAGGTAATCCAAGATTACGCAGATAAGGTTCTTGATAAAGTAGATGTAAAAAATGAGTATCCCGATTCGTATACAGCATCTCAAAAATTGCGTGCAGAACTTAAAGAAGCAGGAATTGAACCACCACCGTATCCTAATGCGGCACATCATATTGTACCTTGGAATGATGGTAGGGCTGTGGAAGTACAGGAATTATTAAAAGAGATTGGAATACACCATGATGCTGCTGTTAATGGGGTATTTTTACCGTATAAAGTGAATGATTATGTGACCACTGAAGTATTGCATATAGGTAGTCATTCTAAAGAGTATATAAGAGAAGTAACAGAACGACTAAATAGTGTTATGGAAATGGGTGGTACTCAAGCTGATGTAGCTGAAGTTTTACACAAAATAAGACAAGATTTATTAGAAGGTAAGATAAGATTAAATGAACCAAAGAAATAATTATATATCAGTTAACAAATTGTAAAGGAGAATATACATATGAAAATTTGGCGATTAAAAAGTTCAACTGATGATTATCAAACTTTTCAATTATTAAATTATGAAGAGGACAAGAAATATTTTAAAAACGATTTTAATTCCAAAGTAAGTTTGTCAGATTCATGGACAGTTAAATTTATTGAGATTATAGATGAAGGGTATCAAAGTGATTGTCCTATTTTTTGGGGGAAATCTGGTGTACAAATAATTAGTGAGAAAGCTAAAGGAGTATTAGAACCCTTAGTAGGCAATAATGTTGAATTTTTACCATTAATTCATAAAACAACAAACGAAAAGTACTATGCTATTCATGTTTTACGTGTATTAAATGCACTTGATATTAATAATACAATATTTGAAAAGTTAAGTTCAGGTTTAATAATAGGCTGTGAAAAATTTGTATTTATTCCTAGTGTTGTTCAAAATGAAACGATTTTTAAATTGTATATAAATGAAAAAATTCATCCGAACTATCTGTTGGTATCAGATGAATTTAGAAATGCAGTTTTAGAGAGTGATTTAAAAGGCTTTGAATTTGTAGAGGTATGGGATTCAAAAGCGGACATGTAAAAGAAAGTCCTTAAAATAACTGATAGGAGTTAACAGCATGGACACAAAAGTTTCAGAAATCCTAAGAATGTTAGACAATTATGAGGGGAATGAGAAAGAAATTTTTGAACAGATTCAAGCTAAAGCAATGGTTAAATATAAACAATGTGAAGAAATGATAGATACGATACTTAATAATAAGTCTAGAACTGAAACAGAAAAACATGAAGCTATAATGAATATGATAGGGCATATCTTCACTTGTGGGGTTTCTTATGGAACTGTTCAAATTCCATTAGCAATGATTGAGAAACATCAATCGTCTACGCATTAATTTATATTTTAAAATAAAGGTGAAACAATAGAAGAAATGAAATTAATATTGAAAAAAGTACGTAAGCGATTTATAATCGAAATAGTTTAGCATACATAACGTTGTATGTTCATGTCAAAAAAAATCATTTCTAAATTACATGCAAGGTAAAACCTTGATTTTACTGATAATTTTACATAACCGTTACCGTTTGGTTTCCGGTACCACGTCTGCCGGGGGTTCGAATCCCTCTGGGCGCGTTATGTATTGTTGGTGTTATGTGTTGAAAATAGATAGTAAATTTAAAACAACCTCTTGTATGTGATTAGAAATAATCGTGTATAGGGGGTTTTTGTTATGGCCCTACAAGGTTCTTCTGTTAATTTTGTAATGAGTTTATACTAAAATTATCTAAAACTTATAGTATGAGGGGATTGCAGGTGCGTAAAATTAGTGGATATTTAAGCATTTTAGGGGATAACGAACGTAGAACCGTTGCTGTATCTGATTCTGGTGAAATTACAGGCGATGAGATGTTGAAATTCATGTTAAATATGGAATTGCACTATAAAGAAATTGATAGGGATTGTTTTGGACCTAGTCACTATTTGCCTAGCGGAGGCTACCATAAGGATTTCATAGCGATTGTCTTTACGGCTGAAATGATGTTAGACGAAATGGAATTAGAGGGTGAATGGCCTGCTGAAGAAGGGGATGTTATATTTAACGAAGCATAATGAATCTATCTGCATAAAAAGGTCTGCACTTACAAATATAAGTGCAGACCTTTTTTATTAATGCTTGTTATATCTGATAATAAGATTTACTATTAGTATGTGGTAATAATTTTTATCGCGCTATTATTTTCTTTCAATATTATTCAAATTTCGGTTGTAAGTTGTAAATCTCATTAATACATATAAATTAATAATATTTTGGAATGGGTGTCTGTGATAGCATTCTCCTTTTACCAAACTTATTGTACAATAGAAACAAGGGGGAGATTAGTTTGAAGGCAAGTCTTTTACAAGAACAAAGCTTACGTTTGGCAATGACACAAGAGTTAAGGCAAGCGATTACAATGCTCCAGTATAATGTACAAGAATTATCGGAGTTTTTGTATGAGCAATCGTTAGAGAATCCCCTTATTGAGTTAGGTGGTTTTGAGAGGGAGAAGAAAAAGAGCTCTAACAACAGTAAAAGTACCAGCAAACAAGTCGAGAATCAGATGGAAATCTACAGTGTGGATTCAACAACGATTCAACAACATTTATTAAATCAAATACAGTATTATAAAATAGATGAAGAAGAGAGAAAATTAGCTTCTTTCATTATTATGAACATGGATGGAAATGGGTATTTACAAGAAACGAACGAAGAGTTAGCGGAGCTCCTTTCCGCACCGATCCATGTAGTCGACCGCTCTGTAGAGCTTGTCCAATCACTCGAGCCAGCAGGGGTAGGAGCGCGTAATATTCAGGAATGTCTAACTTTGCAATTGAAGCGCTTACAAAGACGGAATGGATTAGCGGAAGAGGTTATAGAGGATCACTTCGCTTATTTCGTGAAGAAAGATTGGCGAAAGCTCGTTCAAGTGTTGAAGTGTAGTAATGAAGAATTGCAATCGGCGGTGAACTGTATTACGTCATTACAGCCGAAACCAGGTCTTGCGTTTTCTTCTGATAAACCACTTTATATTGTGCCTGATATGGCGGTGAAAAAAGATGGTGATCGTCTCGTTTTACAAATGAACGAGAGAAATATGCCGAGAATTGAAATTCATTCTGAGTATAGTGCGCTTCTGAATAATAGTGAAAGTGAAGTAGCATCTTACGTATCAGAAAAGTATCAGCATGTGCAGTGGATTATGCGCAGTTTAAAACAGAGAAAACAAACGCTTCTGCAAGTGATGACTATTATTATGGAAAAACAACGTGATTTCTTCTGGGAAGGTCCAGAATATTTAAAACCGCTTGCTTTAAAAGAGGTAGCGGAAGAGTTAAGTGTGCATGAATCTACAATTAGTCGTGCAACGCGAAATAAATATGTGCAAACACCACACGGTTTATTTGAGATGAAATCGTTCTTTAGTAATGCTGTTTCGACTACTGAGGATGAAGCAGTTTCTACAAAGCGTGTGAAACGATTTATCCAAATGCTTGTTGAGGCAGAGAATAAGAAAAAGCCACTTTCAGATCAAAAGATTTCAAAATTATTAGAAGAAGAGCATGAAATCATTATTTCTCGAAGAACAGTGGCGAAGTATAGAGAACAAATGCACATTCCAGCGTCATCATTACGAAAAACGATCGGATAGGTGAAGAATATGAAAGTTGTACTGTATACAAAAAAAGATTGTGGCCTTTGCGTGCAGGCGAAACAAGTTTTACAGGAAGTACAATATGAATATTCTTTTCAAATCGAGGAAATAGATATATATGAAGATAATGACCTTTTGGAGAAGTATCATTTAATGATTCCGGTTGTAGAAATAGGCGGGAAACAGGTAGAATATGGTAACATTCACAAAGGTGTCATAATAAACTATATAAACAATGCAGTTAAGAGTTGAATAAGTTTCTATCTCCTGTTACAATAATACACGTAGCAGGGATTATTTTTTTAACCTATGTGGGACACAAAATGTCACTACGGGACGTAAAGTGACCACGAGGAAAAATGAACCAATGTAGTGAGGAGAAAAGATATGCGCTCATGGATTCAGAACACAAAAAAATTATTACCTGATCTGCTACCTGTTATGCAAACGAGAATGCAAATTCTTCAATACATTAGGCTCATGCAGCCGATTGGAAGAAGAAACTTGTCAGCAAGTCTCGGTATGACAGAACGAGTATTGCGAAGTGAAGTTCAAGTTTTGAAAGAACAAAACTTAGTTCACGTCGCTTCTTCTGGAATGACTTTGACAGAAGAAGGAACAGCTTTAGTTCTTGCTTTGGAAGACTTTATGAAAGAAATTTCCGGGTTAAAGGTTTTAGAAAAACAACTTAAGGAAACATTAGACTTGGATGAAGTTTTCGTTGTCCCTGGTGATAGTGATGAATCACCTTGGGTCAAACTGGAGATGGGCCGTGCTTGTGTGACTTGTATAAAAGACCGTCTGACAGCGAATAATATCGTTGCTGTGGCTGGAGGAACTACGCTAGCTGCTGCTGCGGACATGATGCAGCTTGATTGCAAAGATTTACATATGCTATTTGTCCCAGCGCGTGGTGGAATTGGAGAGGGCGTCGAATTAGAAGCCAATACCATTTGTGCCAAGATGGCGCAAAATACGATGAGTAATTATCGCTTATTGTATGTTCCAGACCATGTTAGTAGCGAAGCATATGCGTCTATTGTGACAGAGCCTTCCGTGAAAGAAGTTCTTGAGTTGATTCGATCTTCCAATATCGTCATTCATGGAATAGGTGATGCGTTAACAATGGCACGTCGCAGAAATACTTCAGAAGCAGATTGGTTAAAGATTCAAGCAAGCGAAGCAGTAGGCGAAGCTTTCGGTTACTACTTTAATGAACAAGGAAATGTTGTTCATAAAGTAAGAACAGTTGGTATGCAACTTGAGGATTTACAACATGTATCTCACGTTGTTGCAGTCGCTGGAGGTTCTTCAAAGGCAAAGGCAATACAGGCTGTAATTAAACAAGGGCACACTTCAATTCTAATTACAGATGAAGGTGCAGCAAAACAGTTAACAAAGGGTATTACCCTTTAATATAATCCCCCAAGGAGGAAATTCAAATGACTAAAATTGGTATTAATGGATTTGGACGTATCGGACGTAACGTATTCCGCGCAGCTCTTAACAACTCTGAGGTAGAAGTAGTAGCAATCAACGACTTAACAGATGCTAAAACATTAGCTCACCTTTTAAAATATGACACAGTTCACGGAACTTTAAATGCAGAAGTATCTGCTAACGAAAACAGCATCGTTGTTAACGGTAAAGAAATTAAAGTTATCGCTGAGCGTGACCCAGCTCAATTACCATGGAGCGACTACGGAGTAGAAGTAGTAGTAGAATCTACTGGCCGTTTCACTAAAAAATCAGACGCTGAAAAACACTTAGGTGGATCAGTTAAGAAAGTTATCATCTCAGCTCCAGCTTCTGACGAAGATATCACTGTAGTTATGGGTGTTAACCACGAACAATACGATGCAGCTAACCACAACGTAGTATCTAACGCTTCTTGTACTACAAACTGTCTAGCTCCATTCGCTAAAGTATTAAACGAAAAATTCGGCGTAAAACGCGGAATGATGACAACAATTCACTCTTACACTAACGACCAACAAATCTTAGACTTACCACACAAAGATTTACGTCGTGCTCGTGCAGCAGCTGAAAACATGATCCCAACATCTACTGGTGCAGCTAAAGCTGTAGCATTAGTATTACCAGAACTTAAAGGTAAATTAAACGGTGGCGCTGTACGTGTTCCAACTGCTAACGTTTCTCTTGTTGACTTAGTTGTTGAACTTGACAAAGAAGTAACAGTTGAAGATGTAAACGCAGCATTCAAAGCAGCAGCTGAAGGCGAATTAAAAGGTATCCTTGGATACAGCGAAGAGCCATTAGTATCTATCGACTATAACGGATGTACAGCTTCTTCTACAATCGATGCATTATCTACAATGGTAATGGAAGGTAACATGGTTAAAGTACTTTCTTGGTACGATAACGAAACTGGTTACTCTAACCGCGTAGTAGACCTAGCAGCATACATGACTTCTAAAGGTCTTTAATTCTTAATTATATAAGTAATCAATGACAAAACGAGGGAGAGGGTTTGTTCCCTCTCTCTCTTCTTTCGTTTTAAAAGCAAATGTGTTAAGCTTTTGAGTGGGTTTTGTCAATCCTAACTAGTAGTCGGAGGGAAATCCAATGAACAAAAAATCAATTCGTGACGTAGATTTAAAAGGTAAGCGTGTATTTTGCCGCGTTGATTTCAACGTACCTATGAAAGAAGGCAAAATTACAGATGAAACTCGTATCCGTGCAGCTCTTCCTACAATTCAATATTTAGTAGAGCAAGGTGCGAAAGTTATTTTAGCAAGTCACTTAGGCCGTCCAAAAGGTCAAGCAGTAGAAGAATTACGTCTTACTCCAGTAGCAGCACGTTTAGGCGAGCTTCTTGGTAAAGATGTTAAAAAAGCAGACGAAGCATTCGGACCAGTTGCACAAGAAATGGTTGCAGCAATGAACGAAGGCGACGTATTAGTTCTTGAAAACGTACGTTTCTATGCGGGCGAAGAAAAGAACGATGCAGAACTTGCGAAAGAATTTGCAGCTCTTGCTGATATCTTCGTAAACGATGCATTCGGTGCAGCTCACCGTGCTCACGCTTCTACAGCAGGTATCGCAGACTACCTACCAGCAGTATCTGGATTATTAATGGAAAAAGAGTTAGATGTACTTGGAAAAGCACTTTCTAACCCAGAACGTCCATTCACAGCTATCATTGGTGGTGCGAAAGTAAAAGATAAAATCGGTGTAATTCGTCATCTATTAGACAAAGTAGATAACTTAATCATCGGTGGCGGACTTGCTTACACATTCGTTAAAGCTTTAGGTCATGAAATTGGTCTATCTCTATGTGAAGACGACAAGATCGAACTAGCTAAAGAATTTATGCAACTTGCAAAAGAAAAAGGCGTAAACTTCTACATGCCAGTTGATGTTGTAATCACAGAGGAATTCTCTGAAACTGCAACAACTCAAATCGTAGGTATCGACTCTATTCCTTCTACATGGGAAGGCGTGGACATCGGTCCTAAAACACGTGAAATTTATGCAGATGTAATTAAAAATTCTAAGCTTGTTGTATGGAATGGACCAATGGGTGTATTCGAAATGACTCCATTCGCAGAAGGTACAAAAGCAGTAGGACAAGCATTAGCAGATGCAGAAGATACATACTCTGTTATCGGCGGTGGTGACTCTGCAGCAGCTGTTGAAAAATTCGGTATGGCTGATAAAATGAGCCACATTTCTACTGGCGGCGGTGCGTCATTAGAATTCATGGAAGGTAAAGAGCTTCCAGGTGTAGTTTGTCTTAACGACAAATAAGTAGCAGCCAAAGAAAAAGGACGGTGCAAAGCATGCGTAAACCAATTATCGCAGGTAACTGGAAAATGAATAAAACTCTATCTGAAGCAGTTAGCTTCGTAGAGGAAGTTAAAGGTCAAATCCCAGCAGCTTCAGCTGTTGATGCAGTAGTTTGCTCTCCAGCTCTATTCTTAGAGCGTTTAGTAGCAGCAACTGAAGGAACTGATTTACAAGTAGGTGCACAAAACATGCACTTCGAAAAAAATGGTGCATTCACTGGTGAAATTAGCCCAGTAGCACTTAGCGACTTAAAAGTAGGCTACGTAGTACTTGGCCACTCTGAGCGTCGTGAAATGTTTGCTGAAACAGACGAGTCAGTAAACAAAAAGACTCTTGCAGCATTTGAACATGGTTTAACACCAATCGTATGTTGTGGTGAGACTTTAGAAGAGCGCGAAAGCGGAAAAACATTTGATCTAGTAGCAGGTCAAGTGACAAAAGCACTTGCAGGTTTAACAGAAGAGCAAGTTAAAGCAACTGTTATCGCTTATGAGCCAATCTGGGCTATCGGTACAGGTAAATCTTCTTCTTCTGCAGATGCAAACGAAGTATGTGCGCACATCCGTAAAGTTGTTGCAGAAGCTGTTTCTACAGAAGCTGCAGAAGCTGTTCGTATTCAATACGGCGGTAGCGTAAAACCAGAAAACATTAAAGAGTATATGGCACAATCTGACATCGACGGCGCTTTAGTTGGCGGTGCTAGCTTAGAGCCTGCTTCGTTCTTAGGTCTTCTGGGGGCGGTAAAATGAGAAAGCCAACAGCTTTAATCATTCTTGATGGTTTCGGACTACGTGAAGAAACTCATGGGAATGCTGTAGCACAAGCTAAGAAACCTAATTTTGATGGTTACTGGAACAAATTCCCTCACACAACGCTTACAGCTTGTGGTGAGGAAGTAGGTCTTCCAGAAGGTCAAATGGGTAACTCTGAGGTTGGTCACTTAAATATCGGTGCTGGCCGCATCGTATATCAAAGCTTAACACGCGTAAACGTTGCAATTCGTGAAGGTGAGTTCGATCAGAACGAAACTTTCCAAAATGCAATTAAAAGCGTAAAAGAAAAAGGTACTGCTCTTCATTTATTCGGTTTACTTTCTGATGGTGGTGTGCACAGTCACATGAACCATATGTTTGCTCTTCTTCGCTTAGCAGCAAAAGAAGGCGTGGAGAAAGTTTATATCCATGCATTCTTAGACGGCCGCGATGTTGGACCACAAACAGCAAAAGGTTATATCGATGCAACAAATGAAGTAATTAAAGAAACAGGAGTAGGACAATTCGCGACTATCTCTGGTCGTTATTACTCCATGGACCGTGACAAGCGTTGGGATCGCGTAGAAAAATGTTACAGTGCTATGGTGAATGGTGAAGGCCCTACTTATAAATCAGCAGAAGAGTGTGTAGAAGACTCTTATGCGAACGGTATCTATGATGAATTCGTATTGCCGTCTGTAATTGTTAACGAAGATAACACGCCAGTTGCAACAATCAATGATGATGATGCAGTTATCTTCTATAACTTCCGTCCAGACCGTGCAATTCAAATTGCTCGTGTATTTACAAACGAAGACTTCCGTGAGTTCGATCGTGGTGAAAAAGTGCCTCACATTCCTGAATTCGTTTGTATGACACATTTCAGTGAAACTGTAGATGGTTACGTGGCATTCAAGCCAATGAACCTTGATAACACATTAGGTGAAGTTGTTGCGCAAGCGGGATTAAAGCAACTTCGCATCGCGGAAACTGAAAAGTATCCGCACGTTACATTCTTCTTTAGCGGTGGTCGTGAGGCTGAATTCCCAGGAGAAGAGCGTATTTTAATTAACTCACCGAAGGTTGCAACGTATGACTTGAAACCTGAAATGAGCATTTACGAAGTAACGGACGCTTTAGTAAATGAAATCGAAAATGATAAACATGATGTTATCATTCTTAACTTTGCAAACTGTGATATGGTTGGCCATTCTGGGATGATGGAACCAACAATTAAAGCAGTAGAAGCAACTGACGAATGTTTAGGAAAAGTTGTAGAAGCGATTCTTGCAAAAGATGGTGTAGCACTTATTACTGCTGACCATGGTAATGCTGATCAGGAGTTAACTGCTGATGGTGGACCAATGACAGCTCATACAACTAACCCGGTTCCTTTCATCGTTACAAAAAATGATGTAGAGCTTCGTGAAGGTGGTATTTTAGGAGATATCGCTCCAACAATGCTTACGCTTTTAAATGTGGAACAACCGAAAGAAATGACAGGTAAAACAATTATTAAATAATTTGCTTATATAAAAAGGAGAGAATTTATTATGTCAACAATTATTGATGTTTATGCTCGCGAAGTCCTTGACTCTCGTGGTAACCCAACTGTAGAAGTAGAAGTTTACACAGAAAGCGGCGCTTTCGGACGCGCTATCGTACCAAGTGGTGCATCTACTGGTGAGCACGAAGCAGTAGAATTACGTGACGGTGACAAATCTCGTTACCTTGGTAAAGGTGTTCTAAATGCAGTAAACAACGTTAACGAAGCAATCGCTCCAGAAATCGTTGGTTTCGACGTAACTGACCAAGCTGGTATCGACCGTGCTATGATCGAATTAGATGGCACTCCAAACAAAGGTAAACTAGGCGCTAACGCTATCCTTGGTGTATCTATGGCAGTAGCTCACGCAGCAGCTGACTTCGTAGGTCTTCCATTATACCGTTACCTTGGTGGATTCAATGCAAAACAATTACCAACTCCAATGATGAACATCATCAACGGTGGTTCTCACGCTGATAACAACGTAGACTTCCAAGAGTTCATGATCTTACCAGTTGGCGCTCCAACATTCAAAGAATCAATCCGTATGGGTGCTGAAGTATTCCATGCGCTTAAAGCTGTATTACATGACAAAGGCCTTAACACTGCAGTAGGTGACGAAGGTGGATTCGCTCCAAACCTTGGTTCTAACCGTGAAGCATTAGAAGTAATCATCGAAGCTATCGAAAAAGCTGGTTACAAAGCTGGCGAGAACGTATTCTTAGGAATGGACGTTGCTTCTTCTGAGTTCTACAACAAAGAAACTGGTAAATATGACCTTGCAGGCGAAGGCCGTACTGGCTTAACTTCTGCAGAAATGGTTGATTTCTACGAAGAGCTTTGCAAAGACTTCCCAATCATCTCTATCGAAGATGGTTTAGACGAAAACGACTGGGATGGTCACAAATTATTAACTGAGCGTATCGGTGATAAAGTACAATTAGTTGGTGACGACTTATTCGTAACTAACACTCAAAAACTTGCTGAAGGTATCGAAAAAGGTATCTCTAACTCAATCTTAATTAAAGTTAACCAAATCGGTACTTTAACTGAGACTTTCGAAGCTATCGAAATGGCTAAACGTGCTGGTTACACAGCAGTTGTATCTCACCGTTCTGGTGAAACTGAAGATGCTACAATCGCTGACATCGCAGTTGCAACTAACGCTGGCCAAATCAAAACTGGTTCTATGAGCCGTACTGACCGTATTGCTAAGTACAACCAATTATTACGCATCGAAGACGAACTAGGCGAAATCGCTGTTTACGATGGTATCAAATCTTTCTACAACATCAAACGATAATTGTAGAAAATAACGACAGACCGTGAGAAATCACGGTCTGTTTTTTTATGCTTAAAATTGCTCACCCGTCATAAGTGACATGAAATGTTTAAAGAAACGGTTATAATCAAAATCAATTGCAATTTGATGATTCGGCCAATCAGTAAATGGTTTAGATTCTCCTAAAGAGCGAAATTCTCCAATGCTTGCTCCTTGTGCATAGGATTCCGTCATGACAACGATAGGTGATTTGTGATACGTAAACATAGAGTTATCGAGTAAAGCGAGTATTGGCATTGTGTCATGGAAGGGGCTTCCCTCTAAATGCGGTAAGGCGTCTTTATAATAGCCGTAGTAATAATGATCGAATAACGGTTTGACGAGTGGGGCTTTTCCTTTTGCTTCAATGTATTCAGCCATTTCTGGTGTAATGATGGAATACTGAGTGACGTTTAATGGATAGATGTACATGTTAGGTGAGGATTGAAGGACTATATTAGCGGCAGTAGGATCGCCATAAAAGTTCGCTTCGGAAATAGGGGTCACATTACCAGGATGTAAAAAGGCGCCGCCCATTACGTAGTAAGATTTAATTTGCTTCATGAGCTGTTTACATAAGATGAATAAAATTGCTAGGGAGGTAAGTCTTCCTAAACTAACAATGATTAATTCATCTTTATACTGTTCAATAAGAGGAATGACTTCGAAAAAATTCTCCATTTCTCCGTTAGTCACATGTCCCTTTGGAATAATTGGCCCGAGCCCTTGTTTCCCGTGTACTTCCGTAAAGAAAGCAGGAGGGGCGCCAGTAAGTGGGCGTTCTGATCCACCAAATATCTTGATATTTCTATCCTTTGCTTCGCTCTTAAGAAAATGAGCGTTTTGTACGGCCATTTCTTTTGGAACATTGCCGTAATCAGCAACAATGCCGACGATTTCTATTTCATCGATAAAGAATGCTAAGAGGAGAGCCATCGTATCATCAATCCCAGGATCACAAAAAATAAGAACTTTTTTTGGCATATGCTCACCACCTATCTTGTTTATCCCGTAAAAGTCCGATTGTGGGGAGGAACAAAACTGCCACTAATGAAAGTTTCACTTTATATATATGTAAGTTTAAGGATAAAAAGATTATTTTATTGAAATAATAATGTTACAAATTCAGAAAATAAAAACTTTTTATATTAGGTCAAGGGTTTTGACTTATTTTTTGTTTAGAAATGCAGTCATATCAAGGGTGTAAGCGTATAACATAGGCTGTTTTTGCTGTCGAGTTGATAAATTGCAGCTTTTTACAATTTATACTATGATAAAGATATTAAGAGAAGATCGTATAAACATGAGGGATGATGAACATGAAATTTACAAAGATTCTTGTCCAAATTGCAGCTCTTTACGTTTTTTATATGGTTGGAAATTGGGTACAAGAAGTGTTAAATATTCCGATTCCAGGAAGTTTGATTGGAATGTTCCTCTTACTTGTTTTACTTAGCCTAAAAGTCCTTCCAGTGAAATGGTTCGATTTAGGAGCAGAAACACTCGTTGCTATTATGCCGTTTTTATTAATTCCGCCAACGCTTGGCCTAATGAATTACGGTGCTTTTTTTATGAGTAAAGGAATTTCTCTTTTCATTACAATTGTAGCGAGTACATTTTTAATTATTATTGTCGCAGGACATACAGGACAATATCTTGCGAATAGAAAGGAAAGAGAGTCGCGATGAGCCAAATATTAATCGGAATCGGTTGGGTTCTTTTTACGGTGCTATTATACCAATTATCTAAAAAAATCTATAAATTATTTCCAACACCATTCACCATTCCAATGCTTGTAGCAACAGGATTAATGGCTTTCTTATTTATCATGCTTGATATACCATATCAACATTATATGGAAAGCGGTGGTGGCTGGATTGCAAAACTGCTGGGACCCGGTGTTGTAGCATTTGCAATTCCTCTTTATAAGCAACGTCACGTTCTGCAAAAATATGTTGTACCGATTGCTGGTGGCGTATTAGTAGGGACAACAGTTGCAATCGCAAGTGATTTTGCCATCGCATCACTTATGGGAACAGATAAAAGCTTAATTTTATCTTCTTTACCAAAATCGGTGACAATGCCAGTTGCGATGAGTGTTTCAGAGCAAGTTGGTGGTGTACCTTCATTAACAGCAGCTTTCGTTGTTATCGCAGGTATTACTGGAACGATTACCGGCCCACTTTTATTAAAATGGAGCCGTGTTACAAACTCAGTTGGTAAAGGTATCGGATTTGGATGTGCTTCTCATATTATGGGTGTAATGAGAGCGATGAAAAATAATGAACATGAAGGTGTTATTGGATCGGTAACAATGACATTAACAGCAATTTTGACATGTTTGCTCGGGCCGTTATTTGCAATGATGTTTATGTAATAGAAGAAAAGCGAGAGCGACTCTATAGCTCTCGCTTTTCTATAGAATTTATGCTACAGTTAAAATAACTGAATCTTTGTAGGAGGTACGCCAAGTGCATACGTTATTATCCGTTTTACTTATTATTGTATCGATTTTAATGATTGTTATGGTACTTATGCAGTCTAGTAATAGCTCAGGCCTTTCAGGTGCAATTTCAGGCGGTGCAGAGCAATTATTTGGTAAGCAAAAAGCACGTGGAATTGAAGCAGTATTAAACCGTATTACAATTGTTTTAGCTGTTCTATTCTTCGTATTAACAATTGCTGTTACGTACTTAAATTTATAGAATTGAAAGAAGAAGCGTTAGTAAGATGTACTAATGGTTCTTCTTTTTTTATTTTGCCATTTGAAAGATGTTTCTAATTAGATTATAGAAATATAAATATGGTACACTAAGATATAGAAAGAATACGACTAGATTACAGAAGAGAAAGAGGAGAAGTACATGATGAAATTAGCATCTCCGAAACCATTTACATTTGAGGGTGGAGACCGCGCTGTTTTATTACTACATGGTTTCACAGGAAACTCAGCTGATGTACGTATGTTAGGGCGTTTCTTAGAGAAGAAAGGCTACACTTGTCATGCGCCAATTTATAAAGGGCACGGTGTACCACCAGAAGAGCTTGTTCATACAGGTCCTGAAGATTGGTGGCAAGACGTAATGGAGGCATATCAGCTTTTAAAAGATAAAGGCTTTGAGAAAATTGCTGTTGTTGGATTATCACTTGGCGGCGTATTTTCTTTAAAATTAGGTTATACAGTACCTGTTTTAGGTGTAGTACCAATGTGTGCACCAATGTATATTAAGAGTGAAGAAACGATGTACCAAGGTATATTGGCATATGCCCGCGAATATAAAAACCGTGAGCAAAAATCACCAGAGCAAATCGAACAAGAAATGTTGGAATTCCAAAAGACACCGATGAATACATTAAAAGCATTACAACAATTAATTGCTGACGTACGTAACAATGTGGATATGATTTATGCACCGACATTTGTTGTACAAGCACGTCATGATGAAATGATTAATACAGATAGTGCTAACATTATTTATAACGGTGTAGAATCTACGTTAAAAGACATTAAATGGTATGAAGACTCTACGCATGTCATTACACTTGATAAGCAACGTGACGAGCTACATGAGGATGTATATAACTTCTTGGAGCAACTAGATTGGTAAGATCTAGTTGCCTCTTTTTTTCATAAGGAATTTTTTGTGAAAACTGTAAAAATCATTAGGGGAGTATTAAAGTTTCGCTTTATACATCCCCAGTCTTTCGGATACACTAAATAATATAAGGGTTTAAAGGAGGTATTTCTGCTTGGAAGAAATCATACAAGAAAATATTGATAAGTTGTTATTATTTATGAGAGAAGAAGCGTATAAACCGTTAACAATACAAGAGTTAGAAGAGGCATTTGGAATTGAAGGATCTGAGGGCTTTAAAGATTTTGTAAAGGCACTTGTAATGATGGAAGAGAAGGGACTTGTTATTCGCACACGTAGTAACC
Organism: Bacillus sp. DE0042; assembly: GCF_007680225.1. Lineage (NCBI taxonomy): Bacteria > Bacillati > Bacillota > Bacilli > Caryophanales > Bacillaceae > Bacillus > Bacillus sp. DE0042. Next base: position 245,033 of record NZ_VEJP01000006.1, read on the forward strand.
GCTACGGTCTTCCTGAAAAAATGAATTTAGTACGCGGTAAATTAATTGGACATGCACGTGGCTTTGCATTCGTTGTACCAGAAGAGAAGAAAACGGGAGATGATGATCTTTTCATCCCGCCTACAGAGTTAAACGGTGCACTTCATGGTGATACAGTATTAGCGCGTGTTAGCGCACAATCAAGTGGATCACGCCAAGAAGGTTCAATTGTACGAATTTTAGAGCGCGGCACAAAAGAACTAGTTGGTACATATACAGAATCGAAAAACTTTGGATTTGTTATACCTGACAATAAGCGCTGGACGAGTGATATCTTTATCTTGAAAAGTGCATCAATGGGTGCTGTAGAAGGCCATAAAGTAGTTGTGAAAATTACGAGTTACCCAGAGAATCGTTTAAGTGCAGAAGGTGAAGTTATTCAAATTCTAGGTCATAAAAATGATCCAGGAGTAGATATTTTATCAGTTATTCATAAACATCATCTACCTTTAGCATTCCCTGAAGAAGTGATGGAGCATGCAAACAGTGTACCAGAAACGATTTCAGAAGAAGATTTAAAAGATCGCCGTGACCTGCGTGACCAAATGATCGTAACGATTGACGGTGCAGATGCGAAAGATTTAGATGACGCTGTTACAGTAACGAAGCTCGAGAACGGTAACTACAAGCTTGGCGTTCATATTGCGGATGTAAGTCATTACGTTCAAGAAGGTTCTCCAATTGATGTAGAAGCAGCGGAAAGAGCAACGAGTGTATATCTTGTTGACCGTGTAATTCCGATGATTCCGCATCGTCTATCTAACGGTATTTGTTCGTTAAACCCGAAAGTAGACCGTCTGACGTTATCTTGTGAAATGGAAATCAACAACTTAGGTGATGTTGTAAAGCATGAGATTTTCCAAAGTGTGATTAAAACGACAGAGCGTATGACGTATGCTGACGTAAGAAGCATTTTAGAAGATGAGGACGAAGAGTTAATCAAACGCTATGAGCCGCTAGTACCGATGTTTAAAGAGATGGGTCAATTGGCACAGATTTTACGTGAAAAACGTATGCGTCGTGGTGCAATTGACTTTGACTTTAAAGAAGCGAAAGTATTAGTAGACGAAGAAGGTAAACCGACAGATGTTGTCATGCGTGATCGTTCTGTATCAGAGAAGTTAATTGAAGAATTTATGCTTGTTGCGAACGAAACAGTAGCAGAGCATTTCCACTGGATGAACGTACCATTCATGTACCGTGTCCATGAAGATCCGAAAGAAGATAAGCTGGAACGTTTCTTCGAGTTTGTAACAAACTTCGGATATGCAGTAAAAGGACGTGCGAATGAAATACATCCTCGTGCGCTGCAACAAATTCTTGAAATGGTTCAAGGACAACCTGAAGAAGTAGTTATTTCAACAGTAATGCTTCGTTCAATGAAGCAAGCGCGTTACGATGCGGATAGCTTAGGACATTTCGGTTTATCAACTGAGTTCTACACACATTTCACATCACCAATTCGTCGTTACCCAGATACAATCGTTCATAGATTAATTCGTGAATACATTATTAACGGTAAAGTCGACAACGAAACACAAGCAAAATGGCGTGAAAACTTACCTGAAATTGCAGAGCATTCTTCTAATATGGAACGTCGTGCTGTTGAAGCAGAACGTGAAACAGACGAAATGAAAAAAGCAGAGTATATGGTTGATAAGATTGGCGAAGAGTATGACGGTATGATTAGCTCTGTAACAAACTTCGGTTTATTCGTAGAGCTTCCAAATACAATTGAAGGTCTTGTACACGTTAGCTACTTAACGGATGATTACTACCGTTATGACGAGAAACATTTCGCAATGATCGGAGAACGTACAGGTAACGTATTCCGCATCGGAGACGAAATTACAATTCGCGTTATTAACGTAAACAAAGACGAGCGTGCAATCGACTTTGAAATCGTTGGCATGAAAGGGACGCCTCGTCGTAAGTTCAAAGATCGTCCAGTCGTTATCGAACAGCCAAGAACAGGCAGAAAGAAACGCGGTGGACGTAGCGAACGCAGTGATGAGCGCGGCGGAGAACGTGGTACAGGTAGAAAATTCGACCGTGGTGGCAAAGGAAAAGGAAGAGGATCAGCTTCTGCTTCCACTTCCACGTCCGCTAGTCAGCCAGGGAAAAAAGATGGTAACGGTAAGAAGAAAAAAGCATTCTTCGAAAATGTACCAGGATTCAAGAAGAAAAAGAAAAAGCGTAAGTAAGAAAAGGAGGGCTTCGCTTTGATGAAAAGCGGGGCTTTTTCTTTTTTATTGGTGGCTTGAGAGCGAGCCACTTTCGCTTTTTGTTGGAATCCAGCTACAGTGGCTAGAATGTTCGGCGGCTTCGCTTCTTCCCGAGAGGCAAAGAGCGCCTCAAGGTCAGAAGCTCCATCCACCTTACATTCTGAGCGAGCCACTTTCGCTTTTTATTAACATTTGTTACAATAGTAAAAATAGAGGAGGGACGTTATATGCCAAAGGGTACAGGTAAGGTTATTGCACAAAATAAAAAAGCATTTCATGATTATTTCATCGAAGAAACATACGAGGCAGGGCTTGTCCTTCAAGGAACTGAAATTAAGTCGATTCGCGCTGGACGCGTGAACTTGAAAGATGCGTTTGCACGTGTACATAATGGTGAAGTATGGGTACATAATATGCATATTAGTACATATGAGCAAGGGAATCGTTTCAACCATGATCCGCTTCGCACGAGAAAGTTACTTCTTCATAAAAAAGAAATTGAGAAGTTAACGGGTGCTTCAAAAGAAACAGGCTATGCATTAGTTCCAGTTAGAATTTATTTGAAAAATGGATTCGCGAAAATGGCACTTGGTTTAGCAAAAGGTAAAAAGCAATATGATAAGCGTAACGATTTAAAAGAGAAAGAAGCAAAACGTGAAATTGCACGCGCGTTCCGTGATCGTCAAAAGATGTAATACAGATATTTACATTTGTAAAACGACGCGCGTATGTTATAATAACTTATGTAAGATTGTTGCACATTGAAAAACAGCTCTTAGTAGCTATCACGATATTTCTTCGTATGCTCCATTTTTATCATGGGGACGTTACGGATTCGACAGGGATAGTTCGAGCTTAGGTTGCGAGTCGAGGGGATCGGCCTCGTTAAAACGTCAAAGCCTATAATTGGCAAACAAAACAATCTTTCTTTAGCTGCTTAATTGCACTAAAGGTTCCTCCCTCCATCGTCCATGTGGTAGGGTAAGGGACTCAAACTAAGTGGACTACGCCGGAGTTCGCCGTCTGAGGGCGAAGGAAGAGAACAATCAGACTAGCAACTTGGAAGCCTGTCGATAGGCCGAAGAGTTCGCGAAATGCTAATATATCGACTACACTCGTAGAAGCTTAAGTGCCGATATTTTTGGACGTGGGTTCGACTCCCACCGTCTCCACCAATACATATTTGGTGGTTTTTTTATTTTGTGTGATTTGAACCATAAATTTGCCAGATTGGCAAGGTTATGGTTCTTTTTGTTTTGTAGTTTTATAAAATGTTTAAGTTGATGGGGAAAGGGTGGTACCCCTGAAAAAGAAAATGAAGAAATAGTTATTGACGATAAACAGGTAGATACTATAGCTACCTTTAATGATTACATAATATGTATTTAAATCTTCATATCCTTTGTGTTTCTATTCGTATTTATTGTAAGATTATATAGAGTTCTCCTAATAAGCTGTTACAATGGCCTTTTTTAGGGGGTTCATATTTATAAATTTTAAAATGTTTTTTTGAGATAATTTTTTATCTAACTAAGTTATATTGAAGTAGAGGTGAACCATCGGTGAAGCAGGTGTTAGTAATTAAGAATGAACGGTCTTTTGCGAAGAAAATCGTAAGCGGTCTAACGCAAGAGGGCTATTTCATTTTAAAACTTCACAATGAAAACCAAGGTTTAAATATAGTATATGAACAAGATTGGGATATTATCATATTGGATTGGGATTCATTAAGTATATCGGGGCCAGAAATTTGTAGACAAATACGACTTGTTAAAACGACACCGATCATTATTGTGACCGACAATATTTCTAGTAAGGATTGCATAGCAGGGCTACAAGCAGGAGCAGATGATTATATTAGAAAACCATTTGCGAAAGAAGAATTAGTAGCAAGGGTTCAAGCTATTTTAAGGAGAACTGACTATAATCAGCAAAATGAGACAAACTTTTTTCAGTTTAAAGATCTCTTTGTTGATGCATCTAGCAATATTGTGAAAAAAGGTAGCGAAAATCTCTCGCTTACGAAGCGCGAGTACGATTTACTCGTATTTTTAATCAAGAATAAAAATACAATATTGAGCCGTGAAATGCTTTTGAATCAGGTTTGGGGATATAACGTAGTAGTGAATCCAAATGTAGTAGACTTATATATTGGGTATGTAAGAAAAAAGTTAAAGTGCGAGAAGAAAGACAGATATATTCAAACGATACATGGCAGAGGCTATTCAATGGTTGAAAGATAAGATAATAGAAAAAACGAGTAAAACTATTTCCTTCAGTTGTACTCGTTTTTTTCTGTTAAATCTAATAATCAAATAGTTTCTGAGAAATATTAAAAGAATATTGCTATCAGGCAATGGATTATGAAAAGAGTAGCTATTAATGGGCGTGTTTTATAGGAGAAATTATGGTTTATAAGGTGCTCATCTAGTGGTTAGTGTGGAGGGGACGATTCTAGTAAGGATTAGTTGTGACCGTATCCAATGAAAGTCCTTACTCGAAAAGAAAATCAATATTCTCTGTAAAATAAGGGTTAATCAACACGCCTGACTTCACATATTACTTTTCGTATACAAATTATGCGTAATTCTATTAACTCACACCATTCACAAGATTTTCACAGAATTAATGACTATACTAATTAACAGGATATTTAAATGAAAATGATTATCAATATTGGTTTAGGTGAATAGCAGTTACTATCTAATTCAATCTATGGACGTCATCATTTTCGAACTAAATTACATAATAAGGAGTATACGTATGAAAAAAACTATGCTTTTAAAATTAGTAAGTATTCTAGCGATTTTCACTTTAATGTTAGTAGCTTGCTCAGATTCAAGTAAGGAAACTTCGAAAGCTAATAAAGGTGATAGTAGTGATAAGCCAAAAACGGTTGAAATCACTGATGCACATGGAACTGTTAAAGTCCCTGTAAATCCAAAAAATGTAGTTGCTTTGGATAATAGAACTTTTGAAACTTTAGCTGATTGGGGAATTAAATTAGCGGCTGCTCCAAAGGATGTAATGCCTGCAGATTCAGCATATGTAAAGGATAGCAAAGTTCAAAATATTGGAAATCACCGCGAACCAAATCTTGAAATTATTGCAGCGGCAAACCCTGAACTTGTAATCGTTGGTCAAAGATTTGCTGGCCATTACGAAGAAATCAAAAAATTAGTGCCAAATGCAGCTGTTATTGATCTTAATGTTGATGTTTCTGAGAAAGCTACTAAGCCTGGAGAAAACTTAGTAAAAGGACTTAAAGATTCTACAATTTCTTTAGGAAAAATCTTTGATAAAGATAAAGAAGCCAAAAAATTAGTAGCTGATTTTGATAAATCTATTGAAAATGTAAAATCTGCTTATAATGGAAAAGATAAAGTTATGAGTGTTATCGTTACTGGTGGGAATATTGGTTTTGCTGCTCCACATTCTGGTCGCGTTTGGGGACCGATGTATGAAATTTTCGGTTGGACTCCAGCACTAGAAGTATCTAATTCTACTGCAGGTCATAAAGGTGATGACGTTTCTGTTGAAGCTATTGCACAAACAAATCCTGATTGGCTTTTCGTATTAGATCGTGATGCTGCAACATCTGATGCTGCTACTTCAGCTCCTGCTAAAGATGTTATTTCTAAATCACCTGCTCTTCAAAACACAACTGCTGTTTCTAAAAAACAGGTTGTTTATGCACCAGAAGATACTTACACAAATGAATCAATTCAGACTTACATAGAGTTATTTGGTAATATTGCAAAAACTTTAGCTAAGTAGTGTAAAGGAGTACGAAACAGTGTCAAAAAATATAATTTCTAGGGTTGAGAATACTTCTCAACCCCAGTTTTATAATCACAATAAATTATGGACAAAACCTTTTATAATAGCGATTATAGTTGTTATAATTTTAGGGATTATATCACTGTTTACTGGAGTTTATGATATACGCGGACAAGAGGACGGAATGGAGATGTTTTTCATAACTCGTGTTCCGAGAACAGTTGCATTAATGCTTACTGGTGCTGCAATGGCGATGGCAGGACTCGTAATGCAACTCATTACACAGAATCGTTTTGTTGAACCTACTACAACGGGGACTATTGAATGGTCAGGATTAGGCCTGCTTTTTGTATATTTATTATTTCCTGCCCCGACTTTAGTTCAAAGAATGACTGGTGCAATCATTTTTTCTTTTATAGGAACTATGATTTTCTTTTTATTTTTAAGAAGAGTTAAACTTCGTTCGTCTTTAATTGTCCCGATTATCGGATTGATGCTTGGAGCAGTTATTTCTGCAGTGTCTACTTTTTTGGGACTCCTTTTTCAAATGACGCAAAGTATTGAAACTTGGTTTGTAGGTTCATTTGCTAACGTTCAGGTTGGAAGATATGAATATTTATGGCTAATTGTTATCATTACTTTGCTTATTTTTATGTATGCTAATAGATTGACTTTAGCTGGACTAGGAGAAGATGTCGCAACAAGCCTTGGAGTTAATTACAATAGAATTGTTCTTTTTGGGACTGGCCTTATCTCTGTTGCAGTTGGAATTGTTGCAGCTGTTATTGGACACTTACCTTTCTTGGGATTAATTGTTCCAAACATTGTTTCAATGTTTAGAGGTGATGATCTTAGGAGTAATTTACCTTGGGTGTGCGTGATCGGAATGGGGACAATAACTGCCTGTGACATCATTTCTCGAACAATTATAAAGCCTTTTGAAGTACCTGTTTCTTTAATACTTGCAACAGTGGGAGCAGTCGTGTTTATTACTATTTTATTGAGGCAAAGAAAACCAAGGAGGCTACGATGATCACATTAGAATATAAAAATAAAGAAAATGTCGAAATCGATTCTAGCCTTCATAATGAAAATAGATCAGCTAGTGCTTTTCGTTCTAAGAAGGAAGCAAGACGTTATTGGATTTTACTGATAACATTGATCGCTTTAGGTCTTCTTTCTTCATATGGACTTTTAGTTTATAACAATCCAGTTCCGATAGATTCACCTTCTTTTATCCCAGTTGTTAAGAGAAGGATAGTAGCTATTGTTGCAATGATTATTGCTGCAGTTTGCCATAGCTTGTCGACAGTTGCTTTCCAATCTATTACGAATAATAAAATTATTACTCCTTCGCTTTTAGGTTTTGAATCACTTTATTCAGCAATTCAAACGAGTACAATATTCTTCTTTGGTGCTAGTGCATTGATAAATTTTAGTGGAATTGGATCATTTTTATTCCAAGTTGTTGTTATGGTCTTCATGAGTTTGATACTTTATGGATGGTTACTTTCCGGTAAATACGGGAATTTACAACTTATGCTTTTAGTTGGAATTATTATTGGTACCGGGCTAAATTCTGTGTCAACTTTCATGAGAAAGCTACTTGCGCCTTCAGAATTTGATATTTTACAAGCAAGATTATTTGGTTCTGTTAATCATGCAGATCCTGCATATTTTCCTATTGTAATTCCTATGGTTATAATTGTAGCAGTATTAATTTTGGCTCATTCTAAGAAGTTGAATATCTTATCACTAGGAAAGGATGTTTCTACTTCTTTTGGAGTTAAATATCAACCTAGTGTAATTTATACGCTTGTATTAGTTGCTATTTTGATGTCCATCTCAACAGCTCTAATTGGACCACTTACTTTCTACGGCTTTTTAGTAGCGACTTTGAGTTATCAGGCGGCGTCAACTTATGATCATAGATATATTTTTCCAATGGCCTTTGCAATAGGATTTTTGATAATGACGAGTGCATACTTTTTAATGTATCATGTATTCCATGCTCAAGGTGTAGTTTCAGTTATTATTGAATTATTTGGTGGAATAATATTCTTAACTATAGTTTTAAGGAAGAGGGCTTTATGATAAAAATTGATAATGTTAAAAAGTTCTATACTGATAAGGTAAAAATAGGACCTTTAGATATTGAAATACCAAAAGCAGGCTTTACTTCTTTAATTGGACCAAATGGTGCTGGAAAGTCCACGACACTATTGATGATTGGCAGACTTTTAGATATGGATGAAGGTCAAATTCAGGTAGCGAATATGGATGTTTCTGAATCTAAATCAAAAGACTTAGCAAAAATTTTGACTATATTGCGACAAGAGAATCATTTTGTAACTAGGCTTACTGTTAGACAATTAGTTGGATTTGGGCGCTTTCCTTATTCAAAGGGAAGATTAACTAAAGAGGATGAAGCTATCATTTCTAAATATATCGATTTTCTAGATTTAACTAATTTAGAGAATAGATATTTAGATGAGCTTTCTGGTGGTCAAAGACAAAGGGCATATGTAGCGATGGTATTGTGCCAAGAGACTGAATATGTACTTTTGGACGAGCCTCTGAACAACCTTGATGTTGCTCGTTCTGTTCAAATGATGGAGCATTTGAGACGTGCAGCTAATGAATTTGGAAGAACAATTTTGACTGTTATGCATGACATAAATTTTGCAGCCAAATATTCGGATAAAATTTGTGCTATGAAGGATGGACAAATTGCTGCTTTTGGAACAGTAGAAGAGGTTATGGACCCAACAATTTTAACAGATATTTTTGAAACGAAAATTGAAATTATCAATGGTCCTTATGGGCCAATCGCTGTTTATTAGTTACAAAATGTGAAAAATGAGTATGTCAAAAAAATACTGTAGCTTGTGTAAATCATGCCAGCTACTCTAGTTGAAGTTGCTGTCTGTATTTTATAGGCAGCAGCTTTTTTTAATGCGGTTGCCCATGATAACTCTTAATATTTCTGGCTGCTCGTAACAGTCCTGCATGTATTTCATTACTTCCGGTCCTGCGATGCTTCCAACAATAAACTTGTAAATTACTCATGAAATGCAAAGAACGCTTCGTATTTTCAAGTATTTACCAAACTTAAAATTTATCTCTGTATAACTTTTTATAAGAATTCAGCTTGTTTTTTTTGTATGTAATATTGCATATAAGAGTGTATTGATAAAAGTGTAAGGGGTCACTATAATGAGGGCATAAAGATAAATCACATTTTCGTAGCAATAAAAAAGGAGGAAATAATATGGAAATCGCAATGGCAGTTTTGAAATTTGTAGGTGGCGTAATCCCGTTAATTCAAGAACTTTTGAAAGCATTTATGTAGGTTTATTAGTTAGCTATCATTTATCAATCATTATCATATCTTACTAAAAAAAGAACGGGGTGATTTTTCTGAATATTAAGAAAAACACTAAAAGAAGAAAGTTCCTTGCGTGTTTATTAGTTAGTCTATGCACTATTAATTATTCATCTATTTCCTTCGCAGAAACACAAGTAGGTAATGCAACTGATGTAACCAAAAATGCTAGTGGCATTGATACTGGTATAGCAAATCTTAAATATAATAATCAAGAGGTTTTAGCTGTAAATGGTGATAAGGTAGAGAGTTTTGTTCCTAAAGAAAGTATCAATTCAAATGGTAAATTTGTAGTAGTGGAACGCGAGAAAAAATCACTTACAACTTCACCAGTCGATATTTCGATTATTGATTCTGTGGTGAATCGTACGTATCCAGGAGCGGTACAACTTGCAAATAAAGCTTTTGCAGACAATCAACCGAGTTTATTAGTGGCTAAGAGAAAGCCTTTGAATATTAGTATAGACTTACCTGGCATGAGAAAAGAAAATACAATTACTGTCCAAAATCCGACATATGGTAATGTGGCTGGAGCAGTAGATGATTTAGTATCTACTTGGAATGAAAAGTATTCTAAAACACATACGTTACCTGCAAGAATGCAGTATACAGAATCTATGGTTTATAGTAAATCACAAATCGCAAGTGCCCTTAACGTTAACGCTAAATATCTTGATAACAGTCTAAACATTGATTTTAATGCGGTTGCAAATGGAGAGAAAAAAGTGATGGTAGCGGCATATAAGCAAATATTTTATACCGTAAGTGCTGAACTACCTAACAATCCATCCGATCTTTTTGATAATAGTGTTACTTTTGGTGAGTTAACTCGTAAAGGTGTAAGTAATTCGGCTCCACCTGTTATGGTCTCAAATGTAGCTTATGGTAGAACTGTTTATGTAAAATTAGAAACAACATCTAAGAGCAAAGATGTACAAGCTGCTTTTAAAGCCTTACTTAAGAATAACAGCGTCGAAACGAATGGACAGTACAAAGATATTTTTGAAGAAAGTACCTTTACTGCTGTAGTATTAGGCGGAGATGCGAAAGAGCATAACAAGGTTGTTACTAAAGATTTCAATGAAATCCGAAATATCATTAAAGATAATGCTGAATTAAGTCTTAAAAATCCAGCATACCCAATTTCATATACAAGTACTTTTTTAAAAGATAATGCAACTGCTGCTGTTCATAACAATACAGATTATATCGAGACGACAACTACAGAATATTCAAGTGCTAAAATGACACTGGATCATTACGGTGCTTACGTTGCGCAATTTGATGTATCTTGGGATGAATTCACATTTGATCAAAATGGTAAAGAAGTACTAACACATAAAACATGGGATGGTAGCGGCAAAGACAAAACGGCTCATTACTCTACAGTTATCCCTCTTCCACCAAATTCAAAAAATATAAAAATCGTAGCAAGAGAATGTACTGGTCTTGCATGGGAATGGTGGAGAACAATTATTAATGAACAAAATGTTCCATTAACAAATGAAATAAAAGTTTCAATTGGAGGAACAACATTATACCCGACTGCTAGTATTAGTCATTAGGTATAAAAAGGCGCCCTGTAAGCAGGGCGCTTTTTTACTTAGTCACAAATTTTACTCTTTCCAAAACTGTTCCAATAGAATGACAAGCATGGTACCCACAAGTAATCCATTACTTAAAACATATTGTAAGGAAGAAGGAATTCCGCTAAATGCACTTTCTGGAAGAAACATTATTCCCAAACTGATTAATAATGAAATTCCTAATATTGTTAATCGGCGTTGATTTAATTCTTCACGTAAAATGGATTGAAATGAAATGCCTATTACTTGGACAAATGTTGCTAAAAGTGCGGCATTAGCAATAGGACCTGGTAGTAAGGATATAAAGTTTACAATTGAAGGAATAAAAGAAATTCCTGCTAATATAAGACTTGCTATAAGGAACGACTTCACTTTTCTTTGTCCTGTTAGTTGAATAAATCCTGCTGATGCAGGTAATGGTACAATTCCAATTGTAGAAAACAACGACGAGATAATATGCGATATACCTCCGGCCCACACGCCGCGGTTCAGTATTTGCTTTTCATTTTCTTTAGATAACGGAGCCACTTGTTTTACAGCCGAAATAGCAGCGATTGTATTTGCAACTAAAAGAAATGTAAATAAAGTTGCAGTTAGAGCCATTCCAATATTGAACCTAGGCATGCCCCAAGCGAATATCTCTGATAACTTAACTAACGGTGTGTGTGAAGGCAGATGAGATGATTTTCCTAATACAGCATACAAAAGCCAACCACATGAAATTCCAAGTAACACAGCGTAACTTTTCATCCATCCTTTCCCTTTAATTGATAAGAAAGTAATAAGCGCAAAAACAAAGAGCGCAATAGTAGCCGTTGTATAATCAGGATGAGTTACAGCTCCTTGTAATCCCATCATTCCTTTTAGTAACACACCACTAAGCTGAAGAGATAATATTAAAAGAAAAGTTCCTGTAACTAAAGGGGTAAATAAACGCAAGGTTCGATGTACAAGCCCTGTTATACCAAGCGTGAAGAGTAATATACCTGCAATAATTAATCCGCCTTCTAAAAGTTGTAATACATCCTTTGCACTTTGTCCCTGATGCATAGCGACTTGTCCCAATATGACAAATATACTTACCCATGAACCGGCTGGCCCATCCGCTATGGGATAGCGATGCCCAAACCATGCTTGTATAAATGAACTTACTCCTACAACTAAAAAAGTTCGTTGCATTAATGTTGAGATATCTTCTATTGATAAATGGAATATGCCACCAATAATGATAGGCAATGCAATTGCATTTGCTAATAAAAACACAAACCACTGTAGAATACTAAAGCTCGTATCGACGTATTTTTTATTCATATTATTCTCCCTTGTATAAAAAGAATCTCATAGTAAAAATCCATCCTTTCTATACAGCTAGATTAAAAAGGATGGATTTTATAAATCTATAAAATCACTTTAATTATATAGATAGATTTTTAATTAATTACCATGTACGGAACGGTAAGAATTTCCCGTTAAGTGTAATCACGATACGAGGGTCGCCACCTTTTGGATCTTCTTGTGTGTCCACACCTAGATTGAAGTTAATTGCACTCATTACACCTTCACCAGCTTTTTCTAGAATTAATTCTCTAAGAGTCGGTGCGTATTGTAACATCATTTCATATAATCGATATAAGATTGGGTCAGTAGGAGGCATTTGCATTACTTGACCTCTAAGTGGAACTACTGTTAATGCTTGAACTACTTCTTCATCTAATTCTAATAGTTTACCGATTTTTTCTGCTTCTGGACGTGTCATTGTAGCTTGTCCTAATAACGCTGTTACAACCCAAGTCTCAGAGTTTTCACTTACTTTTGAAATTTCTTCCCATGTTAAACCTTTTGCAATTTTTGCTTCCATAATTTTTTGTGTAGCTTCTTGTCTATTCATATCTAATAACTTCCCTTCATTTAAGTAATAATTAATTTTTCATACCATTTAATGCTTTATATCCATCAACTATTAAGTCTAATTTACCTGTGTGAGGATCAATAACTAAACCATGTACAGGAACATCTTTTGGAATAAGTGGATGATTTCTTACTAAATCAACATTAGCCTGAGTTGAACCGTTGACATCATCGAATCCAAATAACCATTTTTCAAGGTCAACACCAGCATATTCAATCGCTGATAAAATTTCTGGTGAAGCTACTCCACGATCTAATATTTTTTGAAGTGTTCCTTTTGGATTAGTTTGGCTCGCACCACATCTTTGGTGTCCGATAAGGAAGATTTCATCTGCATTTAGATCATATACTGATGCGACAACACTTTGCATAACACTATCGAAAGCAGAAGCAATTTTACCACCTGCATTTCTGATAACTTTTGCATCACCATCGTGTATATCTAAAGCTTTTGGAAGTAGCTCAATTAAACGAGCGTCCATGCAAGAAACAACAACCATACGTTTTTTAGGCAGTTTTGTCGCTTCACGAGGAGCGTATTCTTTATTTTCTACAAATTGTTCATTGAACGATAAAATCTCTTGTAATAACATATTTGTAACCTCCTTTAAATCTAGATGTATTTTTTTGTTGCGTCCTCTGTGTTATAAGTAAATATAACTGATAAACAATGTGATGTAAGAGGATAAACTAAGTATAGTGAATTGTATCGACAAGCAGAATAAGTTGGCGAAACACTTTCTGGCTTTCTACTTTCACGATGAAAGGATTGGTTTATATCATTGATCAAACAGATTTTGAGATACTGAAATTATTAGGAGAAAACTCAAGAATACAATGGAAAGAACTTGGTCAAAAAATACATATGACGGGGCAGGCTGTAGGAAATCGAATTCGAAGATTAGAGGATTTAGGGATTATTGAACAATATACAATCGCAATAAACCGAATCAAATTAGGACAAGTAGTGACTGCATTTGTTACTTTGTTTGTAACAACAGCTAACCATCAAGAGTTTATGAATTTCTTTCAAAAAGAAGAAGGGATTTCTGAAGTAGACCGTATAAGTGGTGAGGGATGTTATTTATTAAAAACACATTTTGCTTCTAATGAAGAATTGGATAACTTTCTAGGACGACTATTAAAGTATGGGAATTACCGTGTTAACCTATCAATAGGGAAGTTAAAATAAGATTTCTTTTTTTGAGGTTATAGTAACATTATTTGCTAAACCTTATTTGTATAGAGATAATAAAATTTTTATCTTAAATAGTCGGAGCCTTACTACAATTTATGTGTAGTAAGGCTTTTTAAAGCTGTTAAAAAAATGAGAGATATTATATTCAATAATCGTGCTGAATTGTTGAGGGGGATATAAGACAATTTTTTTCAAGGGAATCATAAATGATTTTTCTTTAAAAAAATCCTGCAGCTCAGTACAGGATTTGTAATCAAACGTTTTTAAAAGCTAAATTATGGTTTTATATCACCTTTATAAGGCTCATGTTCAACGAATATAGTTATGTCTTTACCCGCTTGGTCTTTACCAGTTCTTTTATACGTAAATTTCTTATTATTCAGTTCAGTAAGTTCAAGAGCCGCACCATATTTATTATTTCCAATTGAAACATGAGCTCTTATTTTATTTTCATGTACAACATCGAAGTAGCCATAATCACCGCGGCTTTGACCTGTTTCGCTATTGAAGAACTCGTATTTATTAGACTTGTCATCAAATTTTGCTAGACTTATAAAATTCGAATTAAACTGCGTTACATCATTACCGGCTTCATCTAATACCTTTGTTCCATGCCAAAGGGTTCCGCCTAAAATTTTACCTCCATCCACGTTTTTAACGATATCACCTGTAGTAGAGTTTAGCTGCTTATCCGGATCCGTGAAAGAAAGCTCTTTTTCTTTATATGGAACATGTTCAACGAAAACTTCTACATCTTTACCGTTAGCATCTTTCCCCATTCTTTTATAGGTAAATACATTTTTATTTAGCTTTGTCATGTCAACAACAGCTTGATACTTCATTGATTCTGAAATTAATATTCTTTTCTTCCCATCATTTGTGACAAAGAAAGTTCCTTTATCGCCACGGCTTGCACCAGTCTTAGCATCAAAAAATTCATATCTTCCTGACTTCGCATCATATTTTGCAAGACCAATGAAGTTTACATTTTCTTTCGTTAAGTCATTTTTATCTTTGTCATACACTCTTGTACCTTGCCAATTTGTCTCGCTAAGAATATTAGCCATTTTTTGCCCTTTAGTTAACTTATTTTCCTTTTTAGTATCTTTCGCAGCTTGTTCTTGTTTTTGTTTACTATGATTTTCTTCAGCTTTCGTGCCAGCGTAACCTGTTAATGCTAATGTGAATCCTAGCAGTATGGATGATAGTACTTTTGTTTTTTTATTCATTTTTATCGTCTCCTTATTGTATGATTTTAGTTAGTACGGTTTGCGATTATAGTAGCAGTTCGTCCTTTTAAATTTTTGTTATATGAAAAGATTCAGGTGGGAGCAACGAACTTAGTTACTACGTTTATCATGTTAATCCCCGAGTATAAACTCCCTCTAAATAAATCATTAAAAAAAGATAAACTAATTCCTAAAAAATTTTCATATTTATAAAAAACAATCGCTGGCTTACTGGATGGCCCTTTCGAACGCTTATCAATTTTTTTCTGATACCTACGAGTAATCGAAAAATACATAGTAAAGGAAGAAGGAAAGCTGTTAACAGTAATGTAATTCTTAATAGAGTTAATCGAGTGTATTGTAAAAGTTTTTAAGATGAATTGTAGGGGAAATGATGATCTTATAGAAGGTGATTCCTATAGGAAGGGGATGTCCATGTTTGATTCAACAGATTTTAAAATTATAAAGTTACTACAAGAAAACGCTAGAATGAACTGGAAGGAAATTGGAGAGAGAGTACATTTGACTGGCCAGGCTGTTGGGAAACGAATTAATAAATTAGAAGAGGCGGGTGTCATTCAAAAATATACGATAGATATCGACAGGGCTAAGTTAGAAGGGTCTATTATGACGTTTGTTACACTATTTCTGCATGCACCACATTATCATAATCAAATTCAAACTTTTTTTGAAAAAACGGACTTAATTACTGAAATGTATCGTATAAGTGGCGATGGGTGTTATATCATGATTCTTCACACATCTTCGCACCAGCAATTAGAAGAGACTCTTGCAGATGTTTTACATTATGGTGATTATCGTATAAATACTGTCATTAAGACAATCGAAAAAAAGAAAGAATAAGAGATTTATTCTTTCTTTTTTTATATGGAACTGTAATTCTTTATTTGCTCTTGTTTATAAAACAGTTTGCCGACATGATTTTCGCATAAATATCACCAAACTCTAACGAACTCATGAACGATTGATGAGCGTGTACTGCGGGGATCAGATTTCCTTGAAATTCTAAATCTCTTGTTGTACAAGCATCTTCAATTACAACACATTGAAATCCTAAATCACTGGCAGCACGTACTGTTGCATCAATACATACATGAGTCATCATACCGCAAATGACTAGTTGATCTATTTTTTCTTTCTTTAATGTTTCAAATAAATTGGTTCTTAAAAAACTGTTAGGGTGATGTTTTTGTATGACTCTTTCGTTAGCAATTGGCTGTACATCATCATGAATTTGAACACCTACTGTTTCAGGTAAGAAGAAAGTAGCTCCTTCATTGTTCGCAATATGTTGTACGTGAATAACTGTTCTATGTTTTTCACGAAATACTTTCAAGACTTCTTTCGCTTTTTGTGCGGCTTTTTCAGGTTGATGCAATTCCATATTGCCGCCTTCAAAGTAATCATTTTGTATGTCGACTAATAGTAACGCTTCGTTCATAGTTAATCCCCCCACATATATTTGTACAGTACGTTGTTTGTACTGTACCGTTATTATATAAAGTGTAGGTATGTGCAGGTAATAATGTCTTGAAACGATTTTGACGCATATAGTTTCATTGTGAAAAAGCTAAAAGATACAAAGTAAAGATTGGGGAAACGGCTATATTAAGCGTAAATATCAGGATGGTGAAGTGATAGTGAAAGAGGACGATCATATTTGATTTAACACTTTTGCTAGTATAATTTTGCTATAATAAATACGTACTTACACGAAGGGGAGTTTAAAGATAAAATGAAGTCGTTTAATATCGATCATCTTATAGCTAGTGTTTTGCAATGGATATTAAATATAGCTTTAATTATATTATCCATTGTGTTATCGATTTTCTTAGTGAATGAGACAATTACATTTGTGCAGTATATCTTTTCGGAAAAGGAGTATACATCGTATAAATTGGTTGAAAGTATTATCGTCTACTTCTTATACTTCGAGTTCATCGCATTGATTATTAAGTATTTTAAGTCGAATTATCATTTTCCGTTACGTTATTTTATTTATATCGGAATTACGGCTTTAATTCGATTAATTATTGTATCTCATGAGGAACCGATGGAGACGTTGTTATATGCGGGATCCATTCTTGTTTTAGTTATTGCTTTATACATATCGAATATGAGAGATTTGAGAAAAGAGTAGTGCAGACATAAGTTTGCGCTATTTTTCATTTTTTCGTTAATAAGTTGTAAATTTCGACATGAAATTTTTATATTAGTTTATCATGTTTTTGTAATAAGGAAATCTAAAAAGGAGTGATGTGATTCATGTTTAACAAATTTTTGGGGAATTCAAGAGCAAAAAAGATTTGTGGAATTGGGGCATTAGCAACTTTAATAGGTTTTTCGTCGTTAGGGTCAGTTAGTGCAGGCGTAGCTTGCACTAACTTTTTATGTCTTGACCTTCAAGTTGCTTGAAAGTTTACAATGTAAATAGGGCGTTTGAAATTGAAAAAAATTGAGAAATTAAGTGAAGAGGTTTCTTTTACTTGGAGGTTATAACAATGAGTCAGGAATTGAAGTTACGTCCTTTAGAACGGGAAGATTTAAAGTTTGTACACGAACTTAATAATAATGCCCATATTATGTCGTATTGGTTTGAAGAGCCGTATGAGGCATTTGTGGAGCTGCAGGATTTATACGATAAACATATACATGATCAAAGTGAACGCCGATTTATCGTTGAGAAAAATAATGAGATGGTTGGATTGGTCGAATTAGTGGAAATCGATTATATTCACCGAAGAACTGAATTCCAAATTATTATTGATCCTAATTATCAAGGGCATGGCTACGCAGCAGAAGCGACGCGTTTAGCGATGGATTACGCTTTTTCTGTATTAAATATGCATAAGATTTATTTAGTTGTGGATAAAGAAAATGAGAAAGCAGTCCATGTGTATAAAAAGGTTGGATTTATAGTGGAAGGCGAGCTTTTAGACGAGTTTTTCGTTGATGGTAACTATCATAATGCGATAAGAATGTGTATGTTCCAGAAGGAATATTTTAAAAATAAGTAGTTGAATGATTTGGAGGTAATGTTGACGCTTCGTAAAACTGTATGCTAAAATCCCTTTTAAGTATTAAGGAAGGTGCAGAACATGCTTTATATAAAATTTGTAAAACTCATTAGAAAACTTTGCTCCGCACAAATGTATACGGTGAAGTGTTGTACGGAGCTTAATCAAGGGGCATAAATCCCTATATTCATCGACTGAATAACTTTTCTAAAAAAGTATAGTTTATCTATGCTTATTTGGTTATGGTTTTTCAGCTGATGTATAAAATAGATTAAGGGGCCATAGACAATGCTTTGTCTATGGCCCTTTGTGTATATTATTCCAATGAGCTTTTACTGTAAATTGGAGTAGTATGGGAAAAACCACGAAGCAGAGGGCTAGTGTCGAATGACGCTATCTCTCTGCTTTTTTAATTTCAGGAAAAGAGGAATAAAAATGAGTTTACTTAAAGTTGAAAGTTTATCACATAGTTTTATAGATAAAGTATTATACGAAAATGCTTCTTTTGATTTGTATAAAGGGGAACATATGGGGATTGTTGGACAGAATGGTGCAGGGAAAAGCACATTAATGAAAATATTGGTAGGGGAAATTATTTCTGATAAGGGGAGCATTAAGTGGCAACCTAATATTCAAATTGGACATCTTGATCAATATGCAGAAATTGATGGGAGCTATACCATTTCACAATATGTAAAGCGAGCCTTTTATGATTTGTTTGAAATGGAAAAGAGAATGAATAAGTTATATGAAGAAAGTGCGATGACTGGAGATGAGAATCAACTATTGAAAGCAGCTGAAATACAAGAACAGCTTGAGGCTCGTGATTTTTATTCAGTAGACAGCGTAATAAATAAGGTGGCAGCCGGTTTAGGTATTGATGCGATTGGGATGGATCGTGTTATTGATGAATTAAGCGGAGGACAACGGGCAAAGGTAATTTTAGCAAAGCTTTTATTAGAAGAGCCTACTATTTTATTACTAGATGAACCGACAAACTTTCTTGATAAAGGGCATGTTGAATGGCTTGCTAATTATTTAGTGAATTTTGAAGGGGCGTTTATTGTCGTGTCACATGATTTTGACTTTCTAGAAAAAGTGACTTCTTGCATATGTGATGTAGAGTTTGGAACGGTGAAGAAGTATTGCGGCAAATACTCAGATTTTGTAAGACAAAAGGAGCATTTGCGAAAAGATTATATTCGCCAATACTATGCACAGCAAAAGAAAATTGAAAAAACGGAAGAGTATATTCGTAGAAATATTGCTGGAGTGAATTCAAAAATAGCACAAGGACGTAGAAAGCAGTTGCAACGTATGGAAAAAATTGCGCCACCAAGTGTTACTCATAAACCGTCTATTCATTTTCAGGAACTTCCTATTTCGGTTCAGACAGTTCTGGAAGTAAATAATCTTGAAGTTGGTTACGATTTTGCCCTCTTACCAAAATTGAATTTTTCAGTGATGGGTGGGCAAAAACTTGTTATTACAGGGTTCAACGGAGTAGGGAAATCTACTTTATTAAAAACAATCGTTGGAACTATTTCTAGTATTGCCGGAGAATTTCACTTCTCAGAGCAAATAAAGATTGGATATTATGAGCAAGATTTAAATTGGAATAACGATAATTTAACGCCGCTTCAAATTATTTCGGAACAGTTTCCTAAACTAAATGTGAAGGAGGTACGTCATCATTTAGCTGCATGTGGTGTGAAAGATACTCATGTTTCACAAGAAATTCGTACGTTGAGTGGTGGTGAACAATCAAAGGTTAAATTATGCGGATTATTATTATCACCTTGTAATTTCTTAATTTTAGATGAGCCGACAAATCATTTAGATGCAGAAGCGAAGGGAGCTTTGCAAAAGGCACTCATTCAGTTTAAAGGTAGCATTATACTCGTATCTCACGAAGCAAGTTTTTATCTTGATTGGGCAGATAGTATTTTTAATATAGAGACAGGATTAGTTAAGGGGGTGTGAAACATATGAGTGGAAATAATCGGAAAAAGAAAATTATTTTATTTTTGACCGCTCAAACGATCTCTTTGTTCGGTTCCTCTCTCGTGCAATACGCGATTATATGGTATATCACCTTAACAACATCGTCAGGGTTAATGTTGACCATTTCAACTGTTTGCGGATTCCTACCGCAAATTGCAATATCTTTATTTACAGGTGTTTGGATTGATCGTTACGACCGTAAAAAGATGATTATGTTATCGGACGGGAGTATAGCAATTGCTACGTTAGTTTTAGCAGTTTTATTTTTAACAGGATATAAAAATATTTGGTTACTTTTTATAGTACTACTCATTCGTTCAGCTGGGACAGGGGTACAAACGCCAGCTGTGAATGCGTTAATCCCACAAATCGTTCCGAAAGATTATCTTATGAAAGTAAATGGGATAAATAGCGGTATTACATCTTTAATTATGTTTCTTTCTCCAGCAGCAAGTGCTGCAATTCTTTCTATTGCTAGCATTGAAACGACATTTTTTATTGATGTTATTACGGCTATGATTGGAATTAGTATTATGTTTATCATTCAAGTGGAGAGACATGTGAATACAGAGAGTAAGCAAAAATCTAATTTACAAGGTATAAAAGAAGGCTTTGCTTACTTAAAAGAAAATGTATTTATTAAAAGGCTACTCTTTTTATTAATCATTGTCATGATTTTAATAAGTCCAGCCGCCTTTTTAACACCTTTAATGGTAACTCGTTCTTTCGGTGCAGAAATGTGGAGACTTACTGCTAGTGAGATGACTTTTAGTGCGGGGGCGGCAGCTGGTGGCGTATTGATTGCGGCATGGGGTGGTTTCCGTAATCGTATGCATACAACAGCGCTAGCTTGTGCGTTGTATGGACTGCTTATGATTGGACTAGGGATTGCTCCGGTATTTATTGTGTATTTAGTATTTAACTTTTTAATTGGTATAACAATGCCGTGCTTCAATACACCGGTTACCGTGTTATTGCAGGAAAAAGTAGAACCTTCTATGCACGGACGAATGTTTAGTCTTGTACAAATCGCTAATTCATGCGCGTTTCCTTTAGGAATGATAATATTTGGTCCATTGGCTGATATGTTTAGTGTAGAAATTTTGTTAATTTATGCTGGGATATTCGTGCTATTGTGTGCGATTTATGTTGTAGTAAGCAAGAGGTTTGAAGTGTAAATATTTATGTTTGAAAAGGTTTGTGAGGCAATTTAAGGTGCTTCATAAACCTTTTTCTATTTATAATAATCAATAATTATTTATTGTAAAACAATAAATAATTATTGACGAATGATTTTGTTTTAGGTAATATGATGTTAATAATCTAAGGGTAATTATATGAATAGAGGAGAATGTGAAATGATAAATAAATACGTAGTAGCTATTTCTTTCATGATTTTAGCGATCATTTCTTTAGCTATACATGCTTCAAACAGTAAAGTGGGAGCGAATGGATTCCTTGAAGAACCTTTCTTTTTCTTAGTACCGATAAGTTATGTATTGTTCTTGAGTGGTATTGGTGTATTACTATTTGGATTTATTACTTCAAAGCTGAAAAAAAGTAATAGATAAAATGAAGTTTAAGTAGTGAGGGATTCATTAATCGGAACAAAACACTCACCATGAAATAGAAACATACTATATGGAAGAAAAATAATAAGTGAGCTGAATCATGATGAATCATTATTTTTATAGTGGTAGACAAGTGGGAGCAGCTATTACACTGGCAGGAGCACAGGGGACAATTCATGCTGTGAATCAAGCGATTCAAATGCAGCAGCAAGCATATTTTGCACAAATGATGCAAGGGCAGTATATGTCGTACTCACAGCCTCCGATGCAAATTGTACATTACGATGTGCATCCAGCGGGTTTATTCTCCATTCCATATGGCGGGACATACTTCTTATGAAAGAAAGCGACTGATAAGAGTCGCTTTCTTTTTTTATATTCCGCCTAGCTTCATTCCAAGGAATGCAAAAAGGATACCGATTATATAAGTAGCACTTAAATATAGAAATAGTATGCAAAAGTTTTTACGATTGAAGAGCTGAATGGACTCTAGTTTAAATGTTGAAAATGTCGTGAAGGCACCCATAAATCCAGTACCTAATAATAATTGCCAACCTGTAGTGACGCCATTGCCAATTATATATCCGAGTAAAAACGCCCCTGTTATATTAATGAGAAATGTAGCAATTGGAAAGGAAGTTTTATTTCTTTTTTTAAACCAATTGCTAATTGCAAATCGTGTAATAGCACCGAAGAAACCTCCAGTTGCCACTAATAAAGCTTCCATCATAAGTGATCACCTTTCGTAAGATGTTTCTTAAGTAAGAAATCACCTAATGTATAGCCAAGACCAGACATAATGAGTCCACCAAGTATGCTGCATGATACATATAAGAAAGCCGTACTCCATTCAGAATGATTGATTAATTGCACAGTTTCTACACTAAATGTCGAAAACGTCGTAAAGGAACCGATGAATCCAGTTCCAACGCCTGTGATAATTTCTGAAGGCAAGATATTTCTTCGAGCGATATACGTAGTTAGCCACGCTAATAAGAAGCAGCCGGCTAAGTTAATAAGTAACGTAGCTAATGGAAATGAATGATGCCATGAAGTATGAATAGTAAGACCTAAATAATAACGAGAGAGGGCTCCTAATATACCGGCTATGCCAACGATAATATAAATCAATTTCTTCACCTCTTTAAATAGCTTGCTCAAAAAAATAGACTCCTACCAGTAGTTATACTGGTAGGAGTCATTAGCTAAGCAGCAGTTATGGCGAACTCCATCGCCTATAATTATTACATATAGTGTACTAAAAATTGCGTAGAATTTCCAGTGAAGAAGTGGAGCTGTTTTGTATGTATGTGATGCTTTAAGATAGGGAACTTCTGTTTATAAACTAAATATAGTGATATAAGGTTTTTGATGTGATAAAATGTTTCTTATGTCTGTCATCTGTTTTTAGTTAACTGAAAATAAAGAAAAGTAAAATTGGTAGTTTTAGAAAAGGAGTCGTTCGTTTGAAAAAATTATTAAAAATAGTACTTATATGTATTTTAGTAGGATTGGGAGTTGTAGGTGGTTTTTTAGCGTATATGACACTTACAAAAGAACAGCCGGCTAATGTTATAAGTTTGAAGGTGGAGAATAATAAGGAACGCGTGTTAGCACTTGGAAATGAATTTAAAGTTACAACATTTAATATTGGCTATGCTGGATTAGATAAGGATCAAGACTTCTTTATGGATGGTGGAAAGAGATCTGGTTCAAGTAGTAAAGAGCAAACGGAAACGAATTTAAAGAATATGCTTTCGTTTTTACAAAATGAGAATAGTGATTTTACCTTATTACAAGAGGTTGATATAAAATCACTGCGATCTTTTGATGTAAATGGACATGAATTTTTGAAAAAAGGATTACCTGATTATGCTTCGTCGTTCGGAAAGAACTATGATACAAAATGGGTCCCTGTACCAATTACAAGTCCAATGGGATATGCGGAGGCTGGACTAAGTACGTTTTCTAAATATACAGTCCAAACAGCGCAGAGGTTCCAACTTCCTGGAATGGAGCCTTGGCCAAAGCGTTTGTTTGATTTAGATCGAGCGATTGTTGAGCATAAAATACCTGTTAATAATGGGAAGTTTGTGAGACTCGTAAATTTACATTTGTCTGCGTATGATGAAGGCGGGAAAATTAGAAAACAGCAAGTAGAGTTTTTAAAAGAATATATGAACAAGCATTATGAAAATGGTGATTACGTAATAATGGGCGGAGATTGGAATCAATTACTTTCGAACGCTCAGTTAAGTGATCCGAAGTTTGTGAAAGAGCGCCCAGAGTGGTTAGTAGAGTTACCAAAGGACTTTACTGATGGTGGCTTTAAGTGGGCTGTAGATCCGTCTGTTATGACGGTGAGAGATGATGTGAAGAAATATGTGGAGGGTGAAAACTTCGTCACGATTATTGATGGTTTTATCGTTTCACCGAATGTGGAAATTGTAAATGTACAAGGGAAAGATTTAAAGTTTGAAAATAGCGATCATAACCCAGTAAGTGCGGTATTTAAGCTGAAGTAATCGATATGTATAAGTAGAAGGTGGGGCTTCATATATGGAGTGGTTAAAGAGAACTTGTTTTTCTAACCTTGAGAAAGAATCACAGAAAAATCATTTATTGCTGTTCATTACGATTTGTAGTTTCTTTCTTGGAATAATCGCGATTGGGTATTACGGATATATTTTTACAGAGAGAGCAATAGCGTTTTGGGTTTGTGGTATTTCAGTTGTTGTATTTGGAACGCTTCTTACTTTTATAGAAAGCATGGAAGCGATGTATAAATATATCATGACATTTATGTTGCTTATTATGTCTTTCATTATGGTACAAGCTTTTAATGAAAGTCCGGCTGTATTTCAAATGGTCTACTTTACGCTAGCAGTTTCACTTATTTATTTAAGTGAACGTCTCGTTATCATTCTCGGCGGAGTGGCGGTTGTTAGCACATTTATTCTTTGTAGTTATTGGCCGAAGCAATTTTTTGCTTATACAGCGGCATCTGAAGCTGCAAACTTCGCAAGCTTGTTAGCAATCGTAACGATCGCTATGTGGGGCGTAACGAAGATTGGCTCTAATCTGCTAGCTCGTTTAAGTGATGAGAAGCAAGAGGTGATGAGGAAAGCTCAGGAGCTAGAAGAGACTCAAAGACTTATTGAGGAAACTGTTGTGAAACTAGATAGTAATTTCAATCATTTAAGACAAAATATGAATACATCGATGGAGTCGATGAGTGAAATTAATTTTGCTTTTGAAGAGGTGGCAGTTGGTACTCAATCACAATCAGAGATGATGCATCGTTCGGTAGAAGTATTGAATGATATGGAGGGGAATATTGAACAAATCATTTCGCAAGTAAGAAATGCATCGACTCGTGTTGATGAAAGTTTAGAGATTTCAAAGGGTAGTGTACATACTTTACGAAATTTTGAAGCGAATATGAGAAGTTTAAATGATGTTGTTTCACAATCAGGAATTATATTTAGAGATTTAATGATGCAGTCGAAGCAAATTAATGAAATTGTAGATGTAATAACGAATATCTCAAGTCAGACGAGTTTGCTAGCTTTAAATGCAAATATAGAAGCGGCAAGAGCAGGCGAGCATGGAAAAGGATTTGCTATTGTAGCGAATGAAGTATTAAAGCTTGCCGAAGAATCGAATCGTTCTGCGGGGAGAATTCAAGGTATTTTGAAGGAGTTTAGTAATCAAGCAAGTAAAGTAGAAGTGCAGGTAGAGAAATCAGAAAAAGTACAAGAAGAATGTAATGAAATGCTAGCAAGTGTTTTAACAAATGTAACGGATTTAGGGAAGTTTATTGATGCAATTAATGATGTAATGAGAGAGATTGTTGGTCATCAAGAAAACTTGCAGATTAAAACGACGAATATCGTAAAGGATGTTACACATGCTTCTAATGTAATTCAGCAAACTTCTGCGGCTACGGAAGAAGTGTTAGCAAGTGTGGAAGAAGAAAAACATCGAAATGATATATCGGTGAAGACGTTACATACTGTTAGCGAGCAAGTGAAGTTGCTAGAAAATATTTTAGAAAAGTAATATCTCTTAAAAAGGGCACACCGTGTGTGCTCTTTTTTCATTTAAATGAATACTTGATAGTAATTTAATTGCTTTTCTGCGCGTTTTCTGCCAAGCTTAAGGAGATAAACTGAGACTTTAATTAGTGGGGCTATACGCTACTGATTATTAGTTGAACCCCGCAAATAGCGGAATAAAATACTTCAAAGAAAGAATTATATAGGTGACGCATATGATCGAAGTTAAGACTTCTGAACTTAGTGATGGAGAATTTAATAGAGGGGTATTTGCAACTCGTGATATTAAAAAGGGTGAGTTGATTCACTCAGCACCAGTTATCTCTTATCCGAATGAACAGCATGAACACATTGAGAAAACGTTACTTGCTGACTACGCATTTGAGTATGGGGTAAATCATACGGCATTCCTTTTAGGATACGGCATGTTATTTAATCATGCATATAATCCGAATGCAACGTATGATATTGTCTTCGAGAATCATACGTTTAACTTCTTTGCTTACAAAGATATAAAAGCGGGAGAAGAGATTCTAATCAATTATAATGGTGAAGTTGATGACGATGAGCTATTATGGTTTGATAAGGAAAAAGAAGAGAACGAAAAGTAAATTATAATAAGTAATAAAAAAGATGCTTTTACCTATGTAAAAGCATCTTTTTTATTGATGAAAATAAAGTAAAGATTACAAAAAAATACCACTTTATTTTCGTATGGTATAGTAAGATACTGAAGGATAGTGTTTTGAAAAAGTAATATATTTTACAAATTGTTGTCTTTCTGATGACATGTCAAGTTTAGTAGCCCATTTTGGTTGCTTTATTATGCAATATATATTTTAATATGAGTGGCACCTCTTATAAATTAAGAGGTTTATAGGTGTCTCGAATTGATTTTGGGTACACTGTATCCACCACTTTAGGTTCGTTCATGTATGTGGGGATATTATGGGCCCGTATAACGGGATAAAAAGAATATAGAAATAGAGGAATCGTAAAATGAATATGCAAGAGGTTTATGAATATTTAAGTACGGTATTGCCTGAAGGTCATGTGAAACAAGATGAAATGTTAAAGAATCATACACATATTAAAGTTGGTGGAAAAGCAGATGTGTTCGTTGCGCCGACAAATTATGATGAAATTCAAGAAGTTATCAAATATGCTAACGAATATAATATTCCAGTTACGTTTTTAGGAAATGGATCGAATGTCATTATTAAAGATGGTGGAATTCGCGGGATTATAGTAAGTTTAATTCACATTACAGGTGTGACTGTAACAGGAACAACGATTGTAGCACAGTGTGGTGCAGCAATTATTGATGTATCACGTATTGCATTAGATCATAATTTAACGGGTCTTGAGTTTGCTTGTGGTATTCCAGGTTCAGTTGGTGGAGCGTTATATATGAATGCTGGTGCTTACGGCGGTGAAGTATCGTTTGTATTAACAGAAGCTGTCGTAATGACAGGTGATGGAGAGCTACGTACTTTAACGAAAGAAGCATTTGAATTTGGATATCGTAAGAGTGTATTTGCAAACAATCATTACATTATTCTTGAAGCGAGATTTGAGCTTCAAGAAGGTGTACGTGAAGAAATTAAAGAAAAAATGGATGATTTAACGTTTAAACGTGAATCAAAACAGCCTCTAGAATACCCTTCATGTGGTAGTGTATTTAAGCGCCCACCAAATAACTTTGCTGGTAAATTGATTCAAGAATCGGGCCTACAAGGTAAGCGAATTGGCGGAGTGGAAGTTTCTTTAAAACACGCTGGATTTATGGTGAATGTTGATAACGGAACAGCACAAGATTACATTGATTTAATTCACTTTGTACAAAAGACTGTTGAAGAGAACTTTGGCGTGAAGTTAGAGCGAGAAGTAAGGATTATTGGAGAAGATAAAGAGTAACGAAATACGTATGAAAATGTGAATTATTTTAAAATAACATTTGGGTATTGTTGACAAGTTGTTTTCAATTCAATATAATGGCTAATAATTTAACAAATAATATACGTTGAAAGAGCCCAGTAGCAGTTTGTCACTGTTAACGAGAGAGCTAGGGGTTGCTGGAACCTAGCACAAACAAACTTGCGAATTACACTCTGGAGTATCTTAGGTAATGCTAAGCGGATTGGCAATCGATATTATTGCTAAGAGTGGTATGAGTAGCTATGCTATTTATACAAACTGGGTGGTAACACGGTGAATAATCGTCCCTATGTCATAGACATAGGGACTTTTTGTTTTCAAAAAAATAGAGGGGATGACAAAAGATGAATATTATTGATGAATTAGAATGGCGCGGCGCTGTGAATCAACAGACTGATGAAGAAGGTTTACGTAAGCTAGTAGAAGAGAAAAAGATTTCACTATACTGCGGAGTTGATCCGACTGGTGATAGTATGCATATTGGACATTTGATTCCGTTTATGATGATGAAGAGATTCCAGTTAGCTGGCCATCATCCAGTTATTTTAATTGGTGGGGCAACAGGAACAATTGGTGATCCGAGCGGACGTCAATCAGAACGTCAACTTCAAACGTTAGAAGTAGTTCAGCATAATGTGGATGCGTTAACAGCGCAAATGAAAAAGCTATTTGATTTTGGTGGAAATAGCGAAGTGAAGATGGTAAATAACTACGACTGGACACATGAAATAAGCATTATCGAGTTTTTACGTGATTACGGGAAAAACTTTAGCATTAATAGCATGTTAGCGAAGGACATTGTAGCAAGTCGTTTAGATACAGGAATTTCTTTCACAGAATTTACGTACCAAATTTTGCAAGCGATGGACTTCCATCATTTATACACGAAAGAAGATGTTCAACTGCAAATTGGTGGTAGTGACCAATGGGGAAATATTACGAGTGGTTTAGATTTAATTCGTAAGTTAGAAGGGCACGAAGCGAAAGTATTTGGATTAACGATTCCGTTATTACTGAAATCAGATGGTACGAAGTTCGGTAAATCAGCAGGTGGTGCAGTTTGGCTTGATCCTGAAAAAACAACACCATTTGAATTTTACCAGTTCTGGGTGAATACAGATGACCGTGATGTAGTGAAATACTTGAAATACTTTACGTTCTTAACGAAAGAGCGCATCGATGAATTGGCAACGAAGGTAGAAACAGAGCCTCATAAACGTGAAGCGCAAAAAGTATTAGCGGAAGAAATGACGAAATTCGTTCATGGAGAAGAGGCATTCCTGCAAGCTGTGAAAATTACAGCAGCGTTATTTAGCGGAGATATTAAATCGTTAACAGCCGATGAAATTGAACAAGGCTTTAAAGAGATGCCAACATTCCAGTCTGCAAAAGAGACGAAAAACATCGTAGAATGGCTAGTTGATTTAGGGATTGAACCATCTAGACGACAAGCACGTGAAGATATTAATAATGGAGCTATTTCTATGAATGGTGAAAAAGTAATGGATGTGGGTACAGATGTTACTGTAGAAAATTCATTTGATGGACGATTTATTATTATTCGTAAAGGGAAGAAGAACTACAGCTTAGTGAAATTGGGATAATAATTTTTGTGGAAGGGTGGAAGTAAGAAAGATGCTTTCACTCTTTTCATATACAAAATTTCGATGCGAAAAAGTCAGTATATTTAGATAATTAAAAAGGGTTATAGTAATTCTTTGCCGAATATAAGTAAGTAGAGAATATTACGGATAAAAATAGCCCGAACCATGTCGGGCATGATTCGGGCTTATATTCAGATTAGTAAGCTAAGCTGAATAGACCTTTAATGTGTGATAAGTAACGAACGTTACTTGCTTCTTTCATTAATGATGCTGGTAAGCCTTTAAGTGGAGTATTACTTGCTCCAATTGTAGCAACAGCATCTTTACGTCCTAGACTAGCAAGTGTTCCAGAGTTAATAGGTGCGAACTCTTCGAAAGCTTTGCCTTCTAGTGCTGCGTATAAGTTGTATCCAATTAACTCACCCATTTGCCAAGCGATTTGTGCAGTTGGTGGGTATGGACGACCGTCTGGAGAGAAGACAACAGCGCTGTCTCCAGCAACGAATACGTCTTTGTGAGAAGTAGATTGTAGGTATGCATCAACTGTTGCACGGCCACGGTTTACTTCAAGACCTGATTCACCGATTAATGGGTTACCTTGTACGCCGCCTGTCCAAACGAATGTGCTAGCAACAAGTTTTTGACCGTCTTTTAAGTCGATTTCATTGCCAGCAACGTTTGTTACAGGAAGACCTGTTAAGAATGTAACACCGCGTGCTTCTAGGCTAGTAGTTGCACGTTCGATTAAGTGGTCTGGTAATACTGGAAGGATTTTTGGACCTGCTTCAACAAGAAGAAGTTTAACTTCTTTTGGATTTACGCCGTGGCTTTTTGCAAGTTTAGGCATAATGTCAGCAAGCTCACCAACTAGCTCAACGCCAGTTAATCCGCCACCGCCGATTACGATTGTAGCATCAGCTTCGTTTTTCGTTTTCGCGTATTCACGAATACGGTCTTCAACGTGTTTGTAGATTTTGTTTGCATCAGCAGCAGATTTTAATACCATGCTGTTTTCTTCTAGTCCTGGAATACCGAAGTAAGCAGTTTTACTTCCTAAAGCAACTACAAGTGCATCGTAAGATAAAGTAGTGCCACCAGCTAGTTTAATTTCTTTGCTATCAACTGAGAATGACTCAACTGTTGCGATTTTAAGATCGATGTCTTTACCTTTGAAAAGCTTTGTAAGTGGCATTGCAATTGCTTGCTCAGCAACGTTACCAGCTGCAAGGCGGTGTAGTTCAGTGATGATTTGGTGTGTTGGGTATTGGTTAATCACTGTAACTTGTGCTTCTGATTTGCTGTAATATTTACGTACGTTTAAAGCGGCAAGAAGACCGCCATAACCAGCGCCTAAGATGACAATTTGTTTTGACATAGTATGATATCCCCCGTCTTTACTAATTGTTGTTATAAGTTAAATTATTTATTGTTACGTTCTGCACTAATTTGAAGGTATGCGTTCACAAAGCGGAACATTTTTTGTGCTTGTGGGTCTTTTAGTAATTTTAATAGACCGAACAGGCCGATAACTTCGTTGCTTTCGTCAGCACGATCTTTCGCTTCGATAGCAGTTGCAGCCATGCCTTTCACTGTATCTTTTACAGGTTCTACAAGCTCTGTGATTGCACTAACAGTGTCGCTTTTTAATACTTCATCAGTAGCAACAGTTTGAGCGAAGTCATAAGACTTAGTTAAAATATTAACAAGCTCAGTTAATTTTGGGAGCTGTTCTACTAGTGTTGTTAATGATTCTTGTACCTCAGGTTTTAACAACTGATCAAGTACATCAAGTTGTCCTTGGCTAGCAGAAATTTGTACAGTTTCTTGTTCTGGCTTTGTTTGAGTCATAGTTTCTGGCATCTCCAATTCTCCTTTACGATAGCAATACTCTTATTTTTTATAGGTAAGATAGTAAACGTTTGCGAAACTTTATACAAAGTTTCACAAAGCACAATAAAATGCCTTTAAATTTATGCCAGCAAGTAAGCTGAAATCATAAATCCAAAACCATAATGTCCTACCTATTATTTATGAACTGTCCGATACATGGCTTGTCCGCATAATGGAAAGTTCCTTTATCGGAAAGTGTATATAATATATATCCTATATTATATACTATATACACCTATGTTAACATAAAAATGATTCTTAATTATTTGATATTAAGCGTATAACGTAGTACTGACAAGGCGTGAAAGCGCATAAATTATTTTGATAAGGTAGGAAATGTACGTATATATAAATAAAAAAAGGAAAAAATGGACAAATTTATGTTCATTTTTTCCTTTTTTTATTGTTCACCTTCTGTAATTAGCATCGATGTGTTACCGCTTTTTTCAAGGTGGCATTCGCCCCAAGTACAAAGAGAATCAAGAATGGATTCTAAAGACCAACCGTAGTCTGTAAGAGAATATTCTACTTTCGGTGGTACTTGATTGTATACCTTTCTTTGAATAACTCCGTCTTCTTCTAATTCGCGTAATTGCTGTGTTAACATCTTTTGTGTAATACCAGGCATGAGACGTTTTAATTCACTCGTTCTCTTTGTACCTTTCGTTAAGTGGCAAAGAATAACGACTTTCCATTTTCCGCCGATAACCTCTAAAGTCGCTTCAACGGGAATATTATATTTCTTCATATAAAAAATCTCCTTTGATGAATATAGATTTCAGTTCTCTAACAAAAGAAGCTAAATAATTTAAATGTTACTAAAAAGTACCTATAGCACTTTAAAGTACGTACTTTTTATCGTGTTGAATATGTTCCATAATAGCATATGTAAGAGGGAAATGAGTAGTACGGTACTAAAAAGTGCCTATGTTACTTTTTGGTACCTATCGTACTTTAAAGTGCGTTCTTCAAAAAAAGAGTGAAGCCATTCATAATAGCATATATCAGCAGTAAAGTTATGTTTGTAGAAGATAAAAAGGCCTTTTTATCATACTATTATGATTGGATTTCTCGCATTAAGGAGGAGTTCAATTGAATTCATATACAGTATCTTCTTCGGCAGTACAGACGAATCGAAGAAGTATGTTTGCTTTATTAGCACTAGCAATTAGTGCGTTTGGAATTGGTACAACCGAATTTATTAGTGTCGGTTTATTACCATCTATTTCAGAGGATTTACATGTTTCTGTTACAACAGCGGGTTTAACCGTTTCTTTATATGCATTAGGAGTAGCGTTTGGTGCCCCAGTATTAACGTCGTTAACAGCTAGTATGTCGCGAAAGACGTTATTAATGTGGATTATGATTATTTTCATTATTGGTAATGGAATTGCGGCAGTGGCAACAAGTTTTACTGTGTTACTTATCGCGAGGGTTGTATCTGCGTTTGCGCATGGTGTTTTTATGTCGATAGGATCCACAATTGCGGCTGCGCTTGTACCAGAGAATAAACGTGCAAGTGCAATTGCATTTATGTTTACTGGTTTAACTGTTGCGACCATTACAGGTGTACCGATTGGAACATTTATCGGTCAACAATTTGGTTGGAGAGCATCGTTTATGGTAATTGTGGCAATTGGAATCGTTGCCTTAATCGCTAACAGTATGCTGATTCCGTCTAACTTGAAAAAAGGTACATCCGTATCATTTCGTGATCAATTCAAACTGATTACGAATGGAAGACTATTACTTGTATTTACTATTACTGCATTAGGGTACGGGGGGACATTCGTAACATTTACGTATTTATCTCCGCTATTACAAGAAGTAACAGGATTTAAATCAAGTACCGTTACAATTATTTTGTTAGTGTACGGAATTGCAATTGCGATTGGGAATATGGTTGGCGGAAAATTATCAAATCATAATCCGATTCGAGCATTATTTTACATGTTCTTTATTCAAGCGATTGTATTATTTGTTTTAACATTTACAGCACCATTTAAAGTCGCTGGACTCATCACAATTATTTTTATGGGACTATTTGCGTTTATGAATGTTCCAGGGCTACAAGTGTATGTCGTTATCTTGGCTGAGAGATTTGTTCCAAGTGCTGTTGATGTTGCATCAGCGATTAACATTGCAGCATTTAACGCAGGAATTGCTCTTGGTGCTTACTTGGGCGGTATTGTAACGAACTCGTTAGGGTTAATTCATACGGCCTGGGTAGGAGGCATTATGGTAGTAGGTGCTGTTATTTTAACAGCGTGGAGTATGACATTAGAAAAAAGAGATCAAGTGAAATAAGGGAGAGAAAATATAATGAAAAATTTACAAAGTACAACAACATTGCATAACGCTGTAGAAATGCCTTGGTTCGGTTTAGGTGTATTTAAAGTAGAAGATGGACCAGAACTTGTAGAAGCAGTAAAATCGGCGATTAAAGCAGGATACCGCAGTATCGATACAGCTGCGATTTATGGAAACGAGAAAGCTGTAGGAGAAGGAATTCGCGCTGGTATAAAAGAAGCAGGGATTTCTCGAGAAGATTTATTTATTACTTCAAAAGTGTGGAATGCAGATCAAGGATATGAAACGACATTTGCTGCATATGAAGAGAGCTTAAAAAAATTAGAGCTAGATTATTTAGATTTATATCTTGTTCATTGGCCTGTAGAAGGGAAATACAAAGATACGTGGAGAGCATTAGAAACACTTTATAAAGAAGAACGCGTACGTGCAATTGGCGTAAGTAACTTCCAAGTTCATCACTTACAAGATGTAATGAAAGATGCGGAAATCAAGCCAATGATTAACCAAGTAGAATACCACCCTCGTTTGACACAAAAAGAATTACAAGCTTTCTGTAAAGAACAAGGTATCCAAATGGAAGCATGGTCACCATTAATGCAAGGTCAATTATTAGATAACGAAACATTACAAGCAATTGCTGAGAAACACGGTAAAACGACAGCTCAAGTTATTTTACGTTGGGATCTTCAAAATGGAGTAATCACAATTCCGAAATCAACGAAAGAACACCGTATCATTGCAAACGCTGATGTGTTTAACTTTGAATTAACGAAAGAAGATATGGAGAAAATCGATGCGTTAAATGAAAATCATCGTGTTGGTCCAGATCCTGATAACTTTGATTTCTAAACTTATAGTGGAGAGAAAGAGTGCAAACAGTTTGCACTCTTTTTTGTTTTGTTTATGCATAAAAAAAGTTTCTAACTAAATAATAAACAGAAGAAAATTTGTTATTTCATAAGGGGTTGTAAACATGAATATAAAAAGATCTTTCAAGCTAATGGCCGCTTTTTTGAGTGTTTTATTTGTATTTGCGAACTTATTATTTCCACTTCAACAAGCATTCGCGGAAGTTATGGATCATACAAAGTATGAAATGGATTGGAGTTATAGTAAGTCAAAGAAGAAACCAATTCGAACAGAGCTTATTAAAACGGCAGATGGTAAAATTGCCTTTTGCTTAAATGTAGATTTGAAATCTCCAAGCGGTCAAGATTTACCGGAAATGGGGAAAGTGGATATTAATGTGTATCGTGTACTATTAAATGGATATCCACAAAAGAGCCCACAAGAATTAGGTGTTTCTGATTGGAGAGAAGCGCATTATGCAACGCAGCTTGCAGTATGGAATGCATTAAAACAAATCGATATTAATGATTTAGATTTTCGAAATAAAAATGTAGAAAAGGTAACGAAAGATATCGTTGCAAAGGCAAGCGCTAGTGAAGAATTACAAGAAATTACGATGAGTGTCGTGCCGTCAGAAGAGCAACAAGCAGTGTTGAAAAATGATTTCTTTGAAACAGGTTTATATACAGTAGAAACAAATGCGAAAAGCGGAACGTATAAAGTGCAAGCAACAGGTGCACCAGAAGGCGCGAAATTTGTAAATGAAAAGGGCGAAGCAAAAACGGAATTCAATGTAGGAGAAAAGTTCCGCATCTTAATTCCGAAACAAACACCAGCTGGTGGGTTTAGCTTTAAAGTATCAGGGAATTTAACGAAATTACAAGGAATTGCGCATAAAGGCACACCAACAATTCAAAATGCGGTTGTATTACTTGAGCGTAGTGAAGAAAAAACAAGTCCGGAGTTATCGGTAAGTTGGAAAACAACAAATGGTCATGATAATAATAAACCACACACTCCAAATGAACCGCATAAACCGAATCAAAAGAGATAAAGAAAAAGCATTGGCGTTTGCCAGTGCTTTTTTATATGAATGATAAAATTATATTAGGAAAATTAAATGTAGGATGAAATTACTGTTTATACAGTTTAAACTCTATTTAGAAATAATATAAATATATTAAAATTCAAACGTTACAATTAATAGATTATATTCGCGGAATTGTAACATTATTCCGATTGAAAAGGCTATCAAACAGTGTAGAAAGCGTGTAAAATTCAGTTGGAAAAACTACCTATAGATGGTCATATATGAAGAAAATGTAAGTTCCTATTGTTATTTGTATTTATACATGTATAGATGACAAGACTAAAAATCTTTTACTATTCTCTTTTTATGTAGACAGAGAACTCATCACAAGTAGAGGGAAGTGAGGAGGATACAGTACATAAAAATTTTTACAATGTAATAAAGCGAATACATTGAAAGGAATGCGGTAGTAAATGATGTAGGTGTGCGAGGTGTTAGTCTATTCGTTAAATGTTTTTATAAAAATAATAGGATTATTTATTAAATGAATATATAGGATAGTTTCTCTAAATAAAGGAACAGGGGATACAGATTATGTCGAAGAAACAGAGTAGTAGGGTATTAGTGGCTGGAATATGTATATCTACATTATTATCGCCAGTAGCTTTTGAAGCATCGAAAGGATATGCGGCGCCTTTGGAAGATGTTAAAGGTGGGAGTTTGGAAGAGAACAAATTTGAGCAAAGGACGTTTCATTTGCCTGGAAAAGGGGATTTAGAAGCGGAAACAAACCGTTTAAAAGTAAGTTTTCATCTTTCTGCTAATGAACCAACTGGAATTTATGCAAAGGAAAATGAAGAGATTGCAATTGAAATAAAAGGAACGCAGTCTATTCAAGCTTTTATTGGAACAAGATCATATGATGAAAAAGAACCTGAAAAGTTTGAGTTAAAACCGGGAAAAAATGTTATTTCATCGCCGAATGGTGGTATTTTATATTTTTATAATATGAATAAAGAAGGGGAAGTAATAGCTTCTGTTACGAATGGTGGTAGCCATTTTCCTTTGTTTATTTTAGGTAAGCATACGAAAAAAGATTTTGATGAAATGTTGAAGAAATATAAGGATCCTTATGCAGTTGAATTAAAAGGTGAGAGAAGTTTAATTACTGCGAGTTATAATGCTGTTCAAGATCATATGAACGGTACAGATCCAACAAAGCTAATGAAATTACACGATAAGATTATTCGTCTGGAAAATGCAGTAGCAGGATTATCTGAGGACGGTATTGGAGTCGCGAAATCTCCAAATCATTACGTTCAGTTTGTTGAAGAACGAAAGCCTGATGAAGATGATTATATGTTCGCAACAGATTATCGTACAGCATATATCCCAAAAGTAATGAATAGAGTATTGGATTTAGAAGTACTTGAAAAGGATGGTTGGGGACCATGGCATGAAGTTGGACATTTACATCAACAAAGGCCTTGGGACTGGGATGCTGTTGGGGAAGTAACAGTTAACATTTATTCTTTAGCAGTACAAAAAGCATTAGGGAATAAACTAGACATGGAGGATCATTATAAAAAATCATTTGAGTATTTAGAAAGACCTATAGAAGAAAGAATAATTGATAATTTCGATCCGCTTACAATGTTTTGGCAATTAAATGTAGTGTACGGAGAACATTTTTATCCTACATTGCATCAAGCTTATCGTTTGTTATCTGAAGAGGAAATGCCTACTTCTGATGAAGAGAAAAAGCAAATGTTTATTTATATGACATCAAAAGTGGCGGGGCAAAATTTAGTTCCTTTCTTTGAGGAATGGGGATTAACTCCAAATGATGAGACTAGAGAAAAAATAGAGAAATTAAATTTACCTAAATTAGAAAAAGAAATATGGAAAGCAACAGATAGTAACGATATTCGTGAAAAACAAGTTACGCCATATGAAGTTCCATATGGTGAAGCATTTAATGTGGAGCAAGACCTTGTAGTAGGTACGGATTTTGATGAGAATTTAGCAAGTCAACTGGTTCAAAATCTAGGTGAGAATGTAAAAGTAACAGGTAAGATTATTTGGCCTAGATTAGAGAATGGAAAACAGGAAGTATTAGTAGAAATTGGAGACGAGAAAGGGAATAAAAATTTAATTCCTGTTCCAATCAATGCTCGTTATGGGGATACTATGGTAATTAAAGGTTTTGGTGATGAAGTGAATTCTGTTATAGCACTTCTTCATAATGAAAAGAAAATTGATGTTGTTTTCGAGGGTAATGCATTGCATCAGCGATTTAAAAATGAAAAATATGTAGAGATTACAGTATACGATAAAGAAGGTAATGAAAAGAAAAATATTTCTGTAGAGGGACAAGAAAGTTCAAAAAAATTGCTGCGCAATTGAAGGAGTTTGAATTCCAATATGGGGACGTCGTGAGAGTATTTCATGCGGAACCGGATCGTTTTAGTTGGTATCAAAACGACAAACTGGTAAATCCAGCAGAGAATAAAAAAGAAAAGTTTTTCAAAATTACTCCGCAAGGATTTGAATTAAAAGACGGTTTGCAAGAAGTAAAAGCTGTGCCACAAAAAGTAGTAATCGGAACAAATAGCGAAGCATTAGATGCGAAGAAGTTTGTTGAAGTAAAAGATGGAGAAGTAATTGGTTTTGTAGAGAAACCAAATACAACGAAACTAGGTGAACAAAAAGTAAAAGTAGAAACGAAAGACCGTTTTGGAAATAAGCAAGTAACGGAAGTACCTGTAGAAGTGATTTATGGAGATAGCATTGCTTATATAGGATATAACATGAAATCGCATCAGTTGTAACATTAAAGCATGAAGAGAAGAAATTACATGCGACTGAAATGGATGAACAAATTCATGAGTATTTTAATAAAGAACAATATATAGGAATTACGTTATATGATCAAAACGGAACTGAGAAAAAACATGTAACAGCAGAAGGACAAGAAACTTCAAAGAATTTTGCTGAACAAGTGAATGGACTGCAATATGAATATGGGGACGTTGTGAAAGTATTTCATGCAGAACCAGACCGTTTGAAATGGTATCAAAATAATAACTTTGCTGGTCAAGGTGAGAAAGAGGGAGTAAAAGAACTATTCTTCAAAGTGACAGAAAAAGGTTTTGAGAGAATGGATATGTTGCAAGAAGTAAAAGCGGTTCCACAAAAAGTAGTAATCGGAACAAATAGCGAAATGTTAGACGCGAAGAAATTTGTGGAAGTAAAAGGTGGAGAAGTAGTAGGGTTTGTAGAAAAACCAGACACAACGAAAATCGGTGAACAACAAGTGAAAGTAGAAACGAAGGATATATTTGGAAATAAGAAAGTGACAGAAGTTCCTCTAACAGTAACATATGGAGATAGCCTACTTGTATATGGATTAAGTTATGGTGCCGACGATATGAAATCAATTGTAACTTTGCATCATGATACGAAAAAACTGAGTGCGACAGATACAAAGAACCTAATTCATGATTACTTTAAAGATGAAAAGTATTTTGAATTCACATTGTACGATAAAGAAGGAACAGTGAAGAAAAATATAGTGGTAAAAGGTTTAGAGAATACGCAAGAATTTGCTAAGGAAGTAAATGGACTTGCATTTGAGTATGGCGATGTAGTGAAAGCATATCATGCGGAATCTTCTCGTTTACATTGGTATCAAAAAGATGTATATGTGGGCGAAGGAAAAAGTAAAGAGATAAAGGAATTAGTCTTCAAAATCACTGAAAATGGATTTGAAAGATTAGACGGTGAGCAAACAGTAAAAGCAAATCCGCAGCAAGTAGTAATCGTAACAAATAGCGAAACGCTAGATGCGAAGAAATTTATTGAAGTACAGGGTGGAGAAGTAGTAGGTTTTGTAGGGAAACTAGATACGACAAAAATTGGTCAGCAAACAGTGAAAGTAGAAACGAAAGATCGATTTGGAAATAAGAAAGTGACGGAAGTTCCTGTAGAAGTGACATATGGGGATAGTCTAGTCTATCAAGGTGTGTCCGATGTTACACGTTCTATTATTACGTTAAATCATGATGAAAAGAAGTTACATGCAACATTTACGAATGATGTGATTCATTATCGTTTTGTGAACGAAGAGTATATAGGCTTTGCGATTTATGATCAAAATGGGAATAAGAAAAAGCATATATCAGCGGAAGGGCAAGAAACTTCAAAGAATTTTGCGGAACAGGTAAATGTTACTTCATTTGAGTATGGTGATGTAGTAAAAGTGTATCATGCAGAACCAAGTCGTCTGAAATGGTATAAAAAGAATGAGTTAGCAGAACAAGTGGCTTCAACAGAAGTTGAATTTAAAATCACTCAAAGTGGATTAGAGCTAGTAAAGAAAACATTGTAATAAAAAATGCGCGTAGATGTTGGGTCTACGCGCATTTTTGTATTATTCAGCTTCAGAAACAACTGTGAAGCGTTCGTTTAGGTGTTTCGGATTTTCGATTTCATCAAGTGCTGCAACTGCGAAGTCTTCGTAACTTACGTAGCTATCACCTTTTGCGTTAACAAGAAGGTTGTCTTTGCCAGCTGTATAAGAGCCTGTGCGTTTTCCTAATGCAAATAGTGCAGAAGGGCTGATGAATGTCCAAGTAATATCGTTAGTTTGTTGCAGAATTTCTAAGTTTTTTCCTTGGTTTTGAGCTGTTGCAAGGTATTCATTTGGGAAACCTGGCGTATCAAATACACGCGTTGTTTTCTCTTCGTCTACAAATAAGCTTCCAGCGCCGCCAACTACAAGTAATTTTGTGTTAGGTGCACCTTTCATAGCTTCAATTAGTACGTTTCCTGCATCTACGTGAAGATGTTCTTCTCCTGCTGGAGCGCCGAATGCATTTACAACTACGTCAAATGCTTGTAGGTCATTGGATGTAAGAGAGAAAACATCTTTCTCTAAAACCTTTACGTTTTTTTCTGTAATTTTCGCGGCGTTTCTTACGATTGCAGTTACTTCATGTCCGCGATCTAATGCTTCTTTTAAAATACGACTTCCTGCTTTACCAGTTGCTCCGATGATTCCGATTTTCATAATAAATCCCTCCAAAGTGTTTTGTTAAAGTGCATATCTGAAAGTAAATGAATTTGTTGTAATAAGGTTTGTTACAACCTGATGTAATCATTATAGTTACAGGTTGGTGTTTTTGTCAATGGGGTAGTTTGTAGATTTACTTTTTGTTTAGTATGCACAGTTAGAGGAAGGAGAGTCGTAAAGATATTGTTACTTCGTGTCTGGCTAATATTTGGAAAATGCAAATTGTCGAAAAATGTTGATTTTTAAATGTTTTTTAAATATAATTCGTTTTATGGAGAAAAGGAGGGGTTAATTGTATGAATATTTTAGAGCAATTTGTTTCATCAACGAATACAATTCTTTGGTCATATATTCTTATTGCAATGTTAATTGGTTTAGGTCTTTATTTTTCTATTAAATTGAAATTCGTACAAATTACTCATTTAGGGGAAATGGTTCGACTAATGAGTGATGGATTAACTGGAAAGACGCGTAAAAAAGGTAGTGTATCTTCTTTCCAAGCGTTCTGTATGAGTTCAGCAGCTCGTATTGGAATCGGGAACTTAGCGGGCGTAGCGTTAGCTATTTCTATGGGAGGACCTGGAGCAGTATTTTGGATGTGGGTTATTGCAATTGTCGGAGCGTCTTCAAGTTTCGTGGAAAGTACGCTTGCACAAATTTATAAAATAAAAGATGGCAGTGGCTTCCGTGGTGGTCCTGCTTATTATATGGAAAAAGGTTTAAATAAACGTTGGATGGGAATTTGGTTCTCTATCCTTATTACAATTAGTTACGGATTAATTTTCAACTCCGTACAAGCAAATACAGTTACATTAGCATTTAAAAACGCTTTTGGTATTGAGCGTTACGTTGTTGGGATTGTATTAGCAGTATTAGTTGCGGTTATTATTTTTGGTGGCGTGAAAAGTATCGCGCGTATGTCTGAAATGATCGTTCCGCCAATGGCACTTATTTATATTGCAGT
Source organism: Bacillus sp. DE0042 (assembly GCF_007680225.1). Classification (NCBI taxonomy): domain Bacteria; kingdom Bacillati; phylum Bacillota; class Bacilli; order Caryophanales; family Bacillaceae; genus Bacillus; species Bacillus sp. DE0042. The sequence goes on from NZ_VEJP01000006.1 coordinate 286,716, forward strand.
AGCAATTTTCGTTGTTATTAAAAATTATTATTTAATACCGGATATGTTTACAGAAATCTTTAAAGGTGCATTCGGTTTAGATTCAGCTGTAGGTGGCGGTATTGGTGCTGCGATGAAATATGGTATTCAGCGCGGATTATTTGCGAATGAAGCAGGTATGGGTAGTGCGCCGAACGCGGCAGCAACAGCGGATGTAACACATCCAGCGAAACAAGGATTTATTCAAACAATTGGAGTATTAGTAGATACATTTTTAGTATGTACATCAACAGCATTTATCGTACTATGTTCTGGTGCATATAAAGCAACAAATTTAGAAGGTATTGAATTAACGCAAGTTGCGTTAAGTTCACAAATTGGTTCGTGGGCAAGTAGCTTCTTGGCGATTATTATTTTCTTATTCGCTTTCAGTTCACTTCTAGGAAACTACTATTATGGTGAAACGAACATTGAATTCATTAAACAAAGTAAAACTTGGTTAACGATTTACCGTATTGCGGTAGTGGGAATGGTATTATTTGGTTCTGTTGCGACGCTTCAAGTTGTATGGAATATGGCGGATTTATTTATGGGACTAATGGTAATCACAAACTTAATTGCGATTACACTTCTTGGACGATTTGCATACGCTGCATTGGCGGACTATGTAAGGCAAAAGAAACAAGGGAAAGATCCAGTCTTCAGTGCAGATTCTATTCCTGGTTTAACGAATACAGAGTGTTGGGATAAGCCGACGGTAACGGATAAAGAAAAAGCAGTGTAATGAAAAGGTGAGCATCGAGATAAATTCGATGCTCGCCTTTTTTGTTGTAGTAAATGATGAAAAGGGTGAGAGGTAATTAGTAATATAATTTTTGTTTGTTCATTCCTCTCGTTATTTGTAGAGAACGCACTGTCTTAAAAGTATGACCGGTCGAATGGGATGAGTGATTGAGTATTGGATAAATGCACGTACTGGTTATATTTTACGTAAAAAAACATATATGTTAAGAAGTTTAACGCGACCATGTTATAAAACCTAACATAAAGTTCTTGATTACTAAAAGTTTTTAGAATATAATTTTCTTATTGTTAGGAAGAGGGGGTAATGCAATTATGGATTTTTTAGCTAAGGTAATTGGGGATGTAAATAATGTCCTTTGGTCATATATCATTATTGCGATGTTAATTGGGTTAGGGCTTTACTTTTCATTTCGTGTGAAATTTGTCCAAGTTCGTTACTTCGGTGAAATGATTCGTTTGCTTGGGGATGGGGCAAGTTCGAAAACGAGGAAAGCTCAAAAAGAGAAGAGCGGTGTATCATCGTTCCAGGCTTTTTGTATGAGTACAGCATCTCGTGTAGGTACTGGTAACTTAGCTGGTGTAGCTATCGCAATCTCAGCAGGTGGACCAGGAGCGGTATTTTGGATGTGGTTAATTGCGGTAATTGGGGGTGCTTCTGCATTTGTAGAGAGCACATTAGCACAAATTTATAAAGTAAAAGATGGGAATGCATTCCGTGGTGGTCCAGCGTATTATATGGAAAAGGGTTTAAAGAAACGCTGGCTAGGAGTTGTCTTCTCTGTTCTAATAACAGTTAGTTTCGGATTAATTTTCAACGCCGTGCAGTCAAACACAGTAGCGGCGGCTTTTGATGGAGCATTTAACACAGATGGTAAGTTTGTAGGTCTGTTTATGGCTGGTTTACTTGCAATCATTATCTTCGGCGGAGTAAAACGTATTGCACGTGCGGTTGAAATGATTGTTCCAGTAATGGCAATTATATATGTAGCAGTGGCATTATTCGTTGTTGTAACAAACATTACGGCAATTCCGTATGTATTTAAAGAAATTTTCTTACATGCTTTCGGAATTAAAGAAGTAGTAGGTGGGGGATTAGGAGCTGCGATTTTACTAGGGGTAAAACGTGGATTATTCTCAAATGAAGCAGGTATGGGTAGTGCGCCGAACGCAGCTGCAACTGCAAACGTAACGCACCCAGTTAAACAAGGTTTCATTCAAACTTTAGGGGTATTTACAGATACATTATTAATTTGTAGTTGTACAGCATTTATCATTTTATTATCAGATGTGCCTGGAGCGGCTGATTTAAACGGAATTCAATTAACGCAACAAGCATTAAGTCAACATATCGGACCGTGGGCTTCTATATTTGTAGCAGTTGCAATCTTCTTGTTTGCATTTAGTTCATTAGTAGGTAACTACTACTATGGTGAAACGAATATTGAATTCTTAAATGGAAGTAAAGTGTTATTAAATGCATACCGCATTGCTGTACTTGGTATGGTTGTTTTAGGATCTGTAGCAACAATTCAAATCGTTTGGGATTTAGCAGATTTATTTATGGGGATTATGGCTGTTATTAACTTAGTGGCGATCGTATTTCTTTCTAAGTATGCTTTCGCGGCATTATCAGATTACGTTAAGCAAAAGAAACAGGGAAAAGATCCAGTATTCTATGCGGAGTCTATTCCAGGTTTGAACAATACAGAGTGCTGGGATAAGCCAGCAGTAGCTGATAAAGAAAAAGCAGTATAATGAGGTGAGCATCAAGTGAAACTTGATGCTCATTTTTTTGTTTTATCCTGCTATTTGTGAACAGTAAAACTCTCGATTGATACGGGCTAATAATCAGTGGGGATGATACTGATTAAAGTTTCGCTATATAATGTAAAAGACGAACATTCATGAACGTTTTATAATAAAATGTAATTTTTTTAAGAAAAATGCGGATATGAGTTGTGATTTATGTTAGAATGGAAAATGCCTTTGAAACAAGAGGTTTTATGATCTTTCCTATCCGATTGAAGGTTTTAGAGGAGAAATGGAAAGTTCGGATTATTTCTTATTTTGAATGGTCAGACGTTCAACGTTAATGAAGAGTTAAATGGAGGATTTTATTAATGAAGTTTGTTATGTTTCTTGTAGGATTGCTCGTTGTATTCGTACTCGGTTTTCTTATAAGTGCCGATCGAAAGAAGATTAAGTATAAACCAATCGCAATTATGCTTGTTATTCAGCTAGCGTTAAGTTATTTCTTATTAAATACGCAAGTTGGTTATATTTTAGTAAAAGGAATTTCAGATGGATTTGGCGCGCTTCTTGGATATGCGGAAGCTGGAATCGTTTTCGTATTTGGCGGTCTTGTTAATAAAGGAGAGGTTTCATTCTTCTTAACAGCGTTATTACCAATCGTATTCTTTGCCGTTTTAATCGGAATTCTGCAACACTTTAAAATTTTACCGATATTTATTCGTGCTATTGGTACTGCGCTAAGTAAAGTAAATGGTCTAGGAAAACTAGAATCATATAACGCAGTAGCAGCTGCCATTGTTGGGCAAGCGGAAGTATTTATTACAGTAAAAGATCAATTAAGTAAAATCCCAAAACATCGTTTATATACATTATGTGCATCTTCCATGTCGACAGTATCAATGTCAATCGTAGGTTCTTATATGAAAATGATCGAACCGAAATATGTAGTAACAGCACTTGTATTAAATTTATTTAGTGGTTTCATTATTATTCATATTATTAACCCGTACGATATTACAGAAGAAGAAGATACACTGAAATTAGAAAATAAGAAAAAACAGTCATTCTTTGAAATGCTAAGTGAATATATTATGCTTGGTTTCACAATCGCGATTACAGTAGCGGCAATGTTACTTGGTTTCGTAGCATTAATTACAGCAATTAATAGCTTGTTTGATTCAATGTTCGGTATTACATTCCAAGCTATTTTAGGATACATTTTCTCACCATTAGCATTCGTAATGGGTATCCCGCAAGCAGAGATGGTAACAGCTGGACAAATTATGGCAACAAAATTAGTATCAAATGAGTTTGTTGCGATGCTGGATCTTGGAAAAGTAGCTGGTGATTTATCAGCTCGTACAGTTGGTATTCTTTCTGTATTCCTTGTATCATTTGCGAACTTCTCATCAATCGGAATTATCGCAGGTGCAACGAAAGGTATCGATGAAAACCAATCAAATGTTGTATCATCATTCGGTCTACGCCTTGTGTACGGTGCGACATTAGTAAGTATTCTATCAGCGATTATCGTTGGTGTTATGTTATAAAAAAAAGGTTGGCTCTAGCTCATAGCTAGGGCTATTTTTTTTATGGTAAATTTGCATGAAAAACCCAATTAATTAGGAATATATTAACATATAAAAATCTTTTAAAATTTATATTGCATTTCGCCTAGATAACGCTTACAATTTGATTTGTAGGTGGTATCAATTTCAGACTTTCAAGTATGGTAGGAGAGAAGAAGCTACCTTTTATAAATTGCAATTTATGTAAACGCTTACTGATTTTAGAAAACAGTTGAATAATATTTAGGGGTTTTAAATTTTTTTAACATCAATGGTCAGACGTCATTCGTTATACGTTATACGACCGATAATTCGTGGGAGAAGTGGAGGATTCACATATGAAGATCGTAATGTTTCTAGTCGGTTTACTTGTAGTATTTGTACTAGGGTTCCTTATCAGTTCAGATCGTAAGAAAATTAAATATAAACCAATTGCACTTATGCTTGTCATTCAATTGGTACTTGCGTATTTCTTACTAAATACAAAGGTCGGATTTGTATTAGTAAAAGGGATTGCAGATGGGTTTGGAGCTATTTTAAAATTTGCGGAAGCAGGGGTTAATTTCGTATTTGGTGGTCTAGCAAATGATGGACAAGCACCATTCTTCTTAACAGTATTATTACCAATTATTTTCTTAGCAGTATTAATTGGGATCTTACAACACATTAAAGTATTACCAATTATCATTCGTGCAGTCGGTTTCCTATTAAGTAAAATTAACGGCTTAGGAAAACTAGAATCATATAATGCAGTAGCAGCTGCAATCGTTGGTCAAGGTGAAGTATTCATTACAGTAAAAGATCAACTAAGCAAATTACCGAAAAATCGTTTATACACACTTTGTGCATCTTCCATGTCAACAGTATCGATGTCAATCGTCGGTTCTTACATGAAAATGATTGATCCAAAATATGTAGTAACAGCACTTGTATTAAACTTATTTAGTGGATTCATTATCGTTCATATTATTAATCCATATGAAGTGAAAGAAGAAGACGATATTTTAGAATTACAAGAAGATAAAAAACAAACATTCTTTGAAATGTTAGGCGAATATATTATGCTTGGTTTCTCTATCGCTGTAACAGTAGCGGCGATGTTAATCGGTTTCGTAGCATTAATTACAGCAATTAACGGTGTATTCGATTCAATTTTTGGAATCACATTCCAAAGCATTTTAGGATATGTCTTCTCACCATTAGCATTCGTAATGGGTATTCCAACATCAGAGATGCTAACGGCAGGACAAATTATGGCAACGAAATTAGTAACGAACGAATTCGTTGCAATGCTTGACCTTGGAAAAGTAGCTGGTGATTTATCAGCTCGTACAGTAGGTATTTTATCTATCTTCCTTGTATCATTTGCAAATTTCTCATCAATCGGAATTATCGCAGGTGCAACGAAGAGTATCGATGGCAAACAAGCAAACGTTGTATCTTCATTCGGATTAAAACTTGTATACGGTGCAACGTTAGTAAGTATATTATCAGCGATTATCGTTGGGGTTATGCTTTAATAAATTAAGAGAAGCAATGAGCGTAGGCTCATTGCTTTTTTATTTAACTTGCTCTATCTAAGTCTCTTTTAAATTGTGGTTTCTCCAAATAAGTTCCAAGCCTCCATATATACTCAACAGGACCCATTCGATATTTTCGCAGCCAATATGTGCTAACAAATAATTGAATTGTATAGATTCCAATCGTTAAAAGAATACCGAAGAAATATCCTATTTTACCGAATAAGCCAAAGCCGTATGCGTAAAAAATTGTTGTTGTGATAATAGACTGGGCTAAATAATTACTAACCGACATTTTTCCCATATTGGCCATATATGTTAGTAGACGGGTTGCTTTTTTGTAATGGAATAATAAAATAATTGTGCTTCCGTAAAAGAAGGTCATGGTTACTGGTGTAAGGCCGTCTTGTAACATAAGTAAAATAGGATGTTTAACGAACATAGCTGAAGTTTTGATTGTAAAAGAGAAAATACAAGTAAGAATCCAGACCTTTTTGACAGCAGAGATATGCTTATCAATCTCAAATAACCATCCTTTTTTTCCTACGTACATACCGATTAAGAAGAGTGGAGATAGGAAAATGAGTGTGAAAAGTGTTATAAAGGTTAATCCGAAGAAACCGTCAATGCCTATATATTCGAAAGGATTTTCAGTTAACCTAAAGTTGACATGATCCATATAGCTTCCAGTCTCATGAACTTTATGTTCTTTTTCAATATAAGGAGCAAAATCAGTAACATTTGTATTTGGGTCAGTTGAATAAGTCATAAGTGTAAGGAGTGCGAGTAGAATAGTTGCCCAAATTAATAATGTTTTTGGCTTTCTGTTTATAAACATCAGTAAGAAAATCCCGATGAGGCCATATGAGAATAAAATATCCCCGGACCAAATGAGCACGCCGTGAATAAAACCTAGTAGTAAAAGAATAAGAATACGACGTAAATATGTAGGGGAAAACTTTTTTCCTTTTGCGACAATGCTTTTTTGTAACAAAATAATGCTAAGACCAAATAAAAAAGAGAATAAAGAAATGAAATTTTGTGTGCCAAAAAATTGAATAAACCAATTAGCACCTTTATCGAGTCCGCCAAATATATAGGATGGTTTTTCATTAGCGAAGAACCCGAATTGAATTAATGTTATATTAACAAGTAAAATACCAAATAAAGCAAAACCACGCATTGCATCAACAACTTCTACACGTTGATTCATTTTTTCTCTCCTTTTATATTATTTTATATTGAAAATAATACCATTTTATAGTTGGCACTATGTCAAATACGAGGAAATTTAAGGTGATTTTAAGCTAAAGAGAAAATAAAAAATCACCTTAATACATTCATTAAGGTGATTGAAATACTATTCAGCTGGAGGCGTAAATGTACGTTTCTCTAATTCAGCATCTAGCATAAATAGTGCGTTTGAATCGCTTGTAATACGTTTTAATTTTTGGATGATGCTATCGAATGAAGATTCTTCTTCTACTTGCTCATCGACGAACCATTTTAAGAATGTAATTGTTGCATGCTCACGCTCATCCCAAGCGATATCAGATAAGTTGTAAATACGCTTCGTTACTTCACGCTCGTGCTCAAGTGCTACTTCAAAAGCGTTCAGTACAGATTCATATACGTTATTTGGATTATCAAATCCAGTAATAATAGCGCGCTCACCGCGGTCATTAATGTAGTTGTAAAGCTTCATTGCGTGGAAACGTTCTTCTTCAGCTTGTACAAGGAAAAAGTTAGCGAATCCATCATAGCTCTCAGATGTACAGTAAGCAGCCATTGCCATATAAGCGTGGGCAGAGTAAAATTCAAAGTTCATTTGATCGTTTAATGCGTCGTGCAATTTTTTAGATAACATAAAATCCCCCTTAGTATTGTGACAAGAATATTATACCATAATTGATAATATTCTCATTTGGATACTTCGAACCTTTTCGAAAGCTTTGTGACGTGAGCCTCCATAATGTCTTGTAAATCTAAATCATATTTTTTTGAAAGAATAATAAGATTAGATAGTACATCACCAAGTTCTTCTTTTAACTCTTGTTTTAGTTCTTCTTCTGTTTTCACTTTTTCGTCAGGACGATCACGGCCAATTTCGATTGCGCGAACAACGCGTGAAACTTCTCCAACTTCCTCTGTTAAGAAATTTAAGCGAATAAAGGAATTATACTGTGACCAGCTTCGTTTTTCGTAAAATTCCTCCACCCATCTTTGAAATGCGACGATATCCATTTCTTCCTCATCCCTTCAATATGTTGTACAATGTTCATTGTATCATAACAATATATAGTTTCGGGGTGTAGGAATGAGAAAGATTTGTGTGTTTGCAGGTTCCAACTTAGGGGAGAGACCAGAATTTAAAGAGCAGGCAATAGCGTTAGGAAAAATGTTTGTTGAGAGCGATTATGAGCTTGTATACGGTGGTTCTTGCGTTGGATTAATGGGAGAAGTGGCAAACGAAGTTCTTCGCTTAGGCGGACGTGTAACAGGTGTTATGCCACGCGGTCTATTCCGAGGAGAAATTGTTCATACAGGGCTAACAGAATTAATTGAAGTAGAAACGATGCACGAACGTAAAGCGAAAATGGCAGAGCTTGCGGATGCTTTTATTGCATTACCAGGCGGATACGGAACGTTTGAAGAGCTATTTGAAGTAGTATGTTGGTCGCAAATTGGTATACATAATAAGCCGGTTGGTTTATTGAACATAAAAGGCTTTTATGGACCAATTCTGCAAATGGTTGAGCGTGCAGCAGAAGAAGGATTTATGAATCCATCAAATAAAGAGTTGATCGTTTCAGCTGAGACGGCAGATAAACTAATTCATGCAATCCAAAATTATGAGCGTCCTGTTTTAGGAACGAAGTGGAAGCAGCTATCATAATACAATTTTATAGATATTTTTGGAAACACATGTCATTTTACTTTGAAAAGGCATGTGTTTTTAATTTGGTTAAATATGTTAATGTTGAGATATAATGTTTTTGGAAAAGGAGAAATAGATGGAGGAGTTTGTGTATTTACGTCCTGTTTTTAAAAGTATATTAGCAGCATCTATTCTTGTTATGCTAATTGTTTCAACACAAAAGAAAGAGCTAATTAATGAATTTTCGCTTTGGTTTATTTCGATATTGTGTATTGGTGTTGCCGCGATAACGTTGTTTATGTCGGGATTTATCGTTGATGAGTATAGTCTAGCTGGGGATGTACAGAGTTTTAGCATGTTTATTGCAATTGGTTGTATTAGCGGTTTGAATTTTATTATTTATTATAGACGGCAATAAAAGAAGGCATTCCGTATTACTTTGGAATGCCTTTATCACTTTGATTACTTTGTTTTTTATACAGATACCAGCCACCCCAGCCGCCACCAATTGCTACAACAACGAGGAAAGCATAGTCTTTAACCTCGACACGTATATTGAAAATATTAGCTATAAGTAAGACAATCCCAACTGTTATTAACGCAAAAAATGCTCTAATTAAGTAGTCTTTCAACTGAACCACTCCCGCCATTTAAGTAGTAAATGATGAATATGGAAAAGCTTTTTTGGATCTATTTTACTAAAGGATGTTACCTATATTTTAACATAAAAGAGATTGGAATATATTGATAAAAGTAGAGGAGAGGGGTGCTAATATTGTCGTGATTTGTCGGTAAATCGATATAATTAGAAAATCGCTGATATAATTTCATGTACCAGAACGTACGACAATCCCCATAGAAAAAAGCGACTCTGAACGAGCCGCTTCCGCTTTAAATGATATCCAGCTCCAGCGGCTAGAACAGTCGGTTGTTTCACTCCTTCATTCGAGGCAAAAAGCGCCTCGTAATCAGGAGTTCCAACACCCTCCTGTTCTGAACGAGCCGCTTCCGCTTTAAATCTATCTAGCTCCGGTGACTAGAACAGTCGGTCATTTCGCGCCTTCCTGTGAGGCAAAAAGCGCCTCTTCGTCAGGAGTTCCAATGCCCTTTTGTTCTGAGCAAGTCACCTCCGCTTTAAAATCTATTATTGATTCAAGAACGCGCGTAGCATCCAAGCGTGTTTTTCTAGTTCTGTGTAGATGCCTAGTAGTAGGTCAGATGTCATTTCGTCATCAGAGTTTTGAGCGATTTCCATGCCTTTTTTCAGTTCAACTAGCATCATTTCGTAGTCTTTCATGATTGATTCAACCATTCCTTCTGCAGTTTCGCCGTATGCTGCTTCTTGAATAGAAGATAGTTCTAAGTATTCTTTCATTGTTGCTACTGGTTTGCCGCCAATTGCTAAAATGCGTTCTGCAATTTCGTCGATGTGAGTAGCTGATTCTGTGTAAAGTTCTTCGAATTTCTCGTGTAATGTGAAGAATTGAGGTCCTTTTACGTACCAATGGAAGTTGTGTAATTTTGTGAATAAAACGCTCCAGTCTGCTACTTGTTTGTTTAATACTTCGATTACTTGTTTGTTCATTATGATCAATCTCCTTTTGAGTTGTTATGTTATATCAATTACTAATTTATAATCATTATAATCTAGTAATTTGTATAAATCAACCCTTTTGCTGGAATTAATTTGAACAAATTATGAACTGTTATAAATAAAAATCCCTATTACTGTGGAGTAATAGGGATTTTGTTTGATATATAGCTCTTGTTCTAAACGAGCCGCTTTTGCTTTTAATTATATCCAGCTCCAGCGGCTAGAATCTCCGGTCATTTCGCTCTCTCGCTCAAAGCAAAAAGCGCTTCAAGGTCGAGAGCTCCAATGCCCTGCGATTCTAAACGAGCCGCTTTTGCTTTAAATGATATCCAACTCCGGTGACTAGAACAGTCGGTCATTTCGCTCCTGTTCTGAGCAAGTCACCTCCGCTTTTAATTATTATACAGCCTTTTGCTTCTCTTCTACATCCTGTCCATCCCAGCACTCTGTATTCTGTAAGCCAGGGATAGAACTTGCAACGAAGACAGGATCTTTTCCTTGTTTCTTTTGCTTTATATAGTCTAATAAGGCTGCGTATGCAAACTTGCTAAGGAATGAGATGGCAATTAAGTTTGTGAATACCATTAGTCCCATAAAGAAATCAGCTAAACTCCAAACCGTTTGAAGGGCAGCGATAGATCCGAAGAACACCATTCCGACAACTGCAACACGATAAATCAGTAACCATGTTTTGCTTTCTTTAATGAATGCGATGTTTGTTTCACCATAATAGTAGTTTCCTAGTAAAGAACTGAAAGCGAATAGGAAAATAATAATCGCTAAGAAAGTGCTTGCCCACGGTCCAATTTGTGAACTTAATGCTCGTTGTGTTAATTCAATACCTTCTAAATTCGATCCTTTGTAAAGTCCAGAACATAATACGATAAACGCTGTTGATGTACATACTAAGAATGTATCTACGAAAACACCTAATGCTTGAACAAGTCCTTGTTTTACAGGGTGAGATACATCTGATGTTGCTGCTGCGTTAGGGGAGCTACCCATACCTGCTTCTGTCGCGAATAAACCGCGCTGAATTCCGAATTTGATTGCTGCTCCAATACCACCAGCGATAGCTTGGTCTAAACCAAATGCGCTGTTAAATATTTCTGTAAAAATGCTTGGTAACATATTGAAGTTGTTAATTACGACAAAAATAGCCACACCGATATAAATGATCGCCATTGGAGGGACAATCATTTCTGTAATACGTGAAATGCTCTTGATACCACCAAAAATAATAACTGCAACTAATAAAGCTAATAGAGCTCCTACAATCGTTCGCTCTAGTCCAAAAGCATTTTCAAACGCTATTGTTACTGTATTTGCTTGTACAGAATTGAAAATTAATCCGTACGCAACTGTAATAAGAAGTGAAAACCAAACACCCATCCAGCGTTTGTTTAATCCTTTTTCCATGTAATATGCTGGTCCACCACGGAACCTGCTTCCATCTTTTACTTTATAAATTTGCGCGAGCGTACATTCTACGAAACTAGTAGCTGCTCCAAGGATAGCGATAAACCACATCCAAAATATTGCGCCGGGTCCACCCATTGAAATGGCTAATGCTACACCAGCTAAGTTTCCGATACCGATACGTGCCGCTGCACTTAAGCAAAATGCTTGGAATGGAGAGATGCTATCTTTCTTTTTTTCTTTTCGATTAAACCCTTTACTAATTAAACTGACCATCTCACTGAAATGAGTAATTTGGACGAATTTTAATTTGAAAGAGAAATAAAGACCGAAGCCGATTAGCATTGCAATAAGAATATATGACCATAAAATATTATTCGTTACCTCAAGGAATCTGCTAAAGATATCAACCATATAATACACTTCCTTTTTTCCGTAATAAGAAAATTATATGCAAAAAATATACGAGAATCAATTTTTCTAAAAAATTATGTTACATAAACGTATTTTGTGTTATGATTATGTTACATCGTAATATTTTTAGAATTATTTACATTTTAAAAAACTAAATTTAAAACGAGAAAGAGGGGATAATTTGAAAGAAGAATCTTTATTGAATATAAGCCTTAAGAGTTTGAAAATGAGAAGTAATATATTTTTTATCATTACATCTTTAAGTATTTTTTTAGGAGCCACTTATTATTACAATAAAAGATTTCCAAGTCATAGGTATCCTGAATGGTTAGAATTTCTAAAATTGATTGGATGAACAAAAGACAGAAAAACAGAAAATTAAAATAAAGAAGTTATGGAGGAGCTAAATATGAATATTAGAGAAAGTGAACTTCCGGGTATTGGTTATAAGTTTCAAATCGTTACGAAAGGTAACGAAAAGATGGTGATTGTCATTCATGATGATGGGCGTAGAGAAATGTATCATTTTGATTCAGATCATGAAGAAAGTATCTCAAGTATTTCATTACGTGACTCAGAGGCGAGACAAATTGCAGCAATATTAGGTGGAATGGTATACAAACCTAGAGCATTAGAAAATGTTGAAATGGTCTTTGAAGGTTTAGCAATTGAGTGGTTTAAAGTGGAGAATGCAGCTCCGGCAATCGGAAAAACAATTGGCGACCTTGAAATAAGAAAAACATATAGCGTAACGATTATTGCAGTTATGAAAAAGAATATGAAAAAGCTATTCAATCCAGGACCAGAAACGGTAATTGAAGAAGGCGATATGCTTGTAGTTTCAGGTGAGAGAGAAGAAATTAAAAAAATTATTAATGAGTTACTTTCGAATAGGGGGACTGACTAGATGGATACGTTAATTTTTGAAGTTGGTACAGCTTTAGTTTTAGTAGCAATTGCGGCGGTAATTGCTGGAAAGTTTAAATTCTCAGTAATTCCTTTTCTAATTGTTCTTGGGATGTTAGTAGGACCGCACGCACCGACAATAGGTGTTATCGATCTCAAATTTATTGAAAGTGCGAGTGTCATTTCCTTCCTTGGACGGATTGGTGTTCTGTTCCTTCTGTTCTACCTAGGACTAGAGTTCTCGATGAAAAAACTAATTAAATCTGGACGTTCTATTGCGATTGGCGGAACAATCTATATTTTAATTAACTTTTCACTTGGATTATTATACGGATTTATAATGGGATTCCCTTTACTAGAAATTTTAATTATTGCGGGTATTATTACGATTTCTTCTAGTGCTATCGTTGCTAAAGTGTTAGTGGATTTAAGAAGAACTGGTAATAATGAAACCGAATTAATTTTAGGAATTATTATGTTTGAAGATATATTCCTTGCTGTATATTTATCAGTCGTATCTGGTTTAGTTCTAGGAGATCATGCTTCCTTCCTAGGTGCTCTTACTTCAATTGGAATTGCTTTAGGATACATGCTTCTATTCTTTATTGTAGCTAGAAAGGCGACACCTTTATTAAATAAATTGCTCAATATTAGTTCAGATGAAATTTTCATTATTGTAGTATTTGCTTCGTTATTCTTTATTGCAGGTTTCTCGGAAACAATTCACGTTGCCGAAGCAATTGGAGCACTTCTTTTAGGATTAGTTTTCTCTGAGACAGAGCATAGTGACAGAATTGAACATCTCGTTGTTCCATTTAGAGACTTTTTCGGAGCTATTTTCTTCTTCAGTTTCGGATTAAGCATTGATCCGTTTTCATTAGGCGGAGCGATATGGTTAACATTAGGTGCTGTCCTTCTTACAATCATCGGAAACTTTGTTGCAGGAATGATTGCAGGGCGACAAGCTGGATTATCTCATAAAGCGTCAACAAATATTGGATTAACAATCGTTTCAAGAGGAGAATTCTCCATCATTATGGCCAATATCGGCATCGCCGGTGGTTTAATGTCAGTCTTGAAACCATTCTCGGCACTATACGTGCTTATACTATCGATCTTAGGTCCACTTCTGACGAAAGAGTCAAAGAATGTATATAAATTTTTAAATAAAATCTTTAAGTGGGATACGAAGACTAGCTAATTTTAAAAAAATAAAAGTACAAGATATTTACTGCTTGTACTTTTATTTTTTGCAATGAAAACAGTAAAGAGAGGTACATGATGTTAGGAGAGTTGATTCATTCCGTTTTAGTTTTTCTAGAAGGACTTGGTTATTGGGGAATTATGCTTGGATTGATGTTAGAGGTTATTCCGAGTGAAATCGTATTGTCTTATGCAGGTTATTTAGTATCAACAGGAAGCATTACGTTTTGGGGCGCTGTCGCGTTCGGTACAATTGGTGGTGTAATTGCACAACTATTCATTTATTGGATCGGTCGGTACGGAGGAAGACCCGTCCTTGAGCGATATGGAAAATATATTTTAATTCAAAAGAAACATATTGATTATGCTGAAGATTGGTTTAATCGTTACGGAACTGGCGTTATTTTTACAGCGCGTTTTATTCCTGTTGTGCGTCATGCTATTTCGATACCAGCGGGTATTGCGAAAATGTCACATGCTAAGTTTATTACGCTAACTACATTAGCTGTTATTCCATGGTCAATTGTATTTGTATATTTAGGTTTTAAATTAGGAACAGAGTGGGAAAGTATTAATAAAGTAGCTGGGCCATATGTGAAATACTTTGCACTTGCAGCTATTGTTTGTGCAATTGGTTACTTTGTATTAAAAAAAGTGATGAAAAAAAAGTGATTACGTAAAAAGAATCTATGCTGACATAGATTCTTTTTTTATTGTCATTTTTCGAAAGGGGAAAGAGTAGGTTTAATATTTTACATACTGTGGCATACATATAGGAAAAGGGAGTTTGGAAAGGGGATTATAGAGAAATGGAACTCCAGTTTCAAAATGTATATCAACAAGTTGAGAATTGGTATGTGTTGGATTCGGAGCTTCCTTGGGATGTCAAAAGGCTTAGAGATGATTTGTTTTCACTGATTGAAGTATGTAAAACACCAGTTGTTTTTTGTGATACGTGTGATGCGAATCATGTGCTTCTATCATTAGGAGAAGAAGAAGAGGAATTCTTATTCCCAGTAGGTGGTTTTTATCATAAAGAAAAACAATTAATTTTTGTTTGTATGTGGGAAGAGTACGAGCAGGTGCTCAAAACACTACTGCATGAGTTTCGTCATGCGATGCAGCATAAGAGAGAAGTATTGTATGTTGGAAGTGAAGTGTACGAAGATAGATGGATTGAGAAAGATGCGAGAAAGTTCGCGGAGAGGAAGTTAGATGAATATAAAAATAGAAAGTTAATGTAAAGCATAGTGGAGAAATGGCACTGTGCTTTCTTTGTTGATTACTAAAAGTAAGTGATTGACTTTTATAAAGTTTAGTTCTAAACTAATGGTATGAAATGAGCGAGGTGATAGAATGAAGACAGAAGATAGACTCGGATTACTATTATGGTTTCGTTTATCACGTTTTTATAACAAAAGTATTCGTGAGACGAATCAGCATTTGAAAGAATGGAATGTATCTGCCGCTCAGTTTGATGTGCTAGCTCAAGTTGGAGGACATAATCGTCTAACGCAGCAAGAGCTCGGAAATAAACTATTTGTTACGAAGGGAAATATCACGCAGCTATTAAATAAAATGGAGCAGCTGGAGTGGATTCATCGTGAACAAGAAGGTACTACAAAATATATTTCGTTAACAGAAAAGGGAAAAGTTTTATATGAAGAAATCGTCCCGCCTCAAGAAACGTTCCAAGCGGAGCAGTTTCAAAATTTAAATGTAGAAGAACAACATCAATTATTACAATTACTAAAAAAATTACAGTGAGAAAAATTTTTAAAATAAATCTTGAATTCGAGATAATGTGAGGTGAAGGATATGTTTAGAAAAGTTGATCATAAAAATATGGGAAGAGCAAATCACGGTTGGTTAAATACACATTTTCATTTTTCCTTTGCGAATTACTATAACCCGAATAACATGAACTTTGGAGCATTGCGTGTAATTAATGATGACCTAGTAGCGGCACAAACTGGTTTTGATATGCATCCGCACCGCGATATGGAAATCATTTCGTACGTTGTAGATGGTGCTTTAACACATGAGGATAGCATGGGGAATCGCGGAACAATTGAGCGAGGACATGTTCAATATATGAGTGCTGGCACAGGTGTATTTCATAGCGAGCATAATTTAGGAAATGAAACACTACGTTTATTACAAATTTGGATTTTACCAGATCGTGCGAATCATAAACCAAACTATGGTGAGTTTACATTTGATTGGAGCAAGCGTGAAAATGAATGGTTCCATATGGTATCTCCAGTAGAAGGAGAGGCACCAATTCGTATTCACCAAGATGCGAATTTATATTCTTTATCGTTAGATCCTGGAAAAGAAATTCATTTCCCGGTGCAAGAAGGCCGTCAATTGTACCTTGTACAAATTGAAGGGAGTAGTGTAATAAATGGTGAAAATCTTGTTATGCGTGATGCAGCAGAAGCAGTAGAAGAAGATATTCATATTGAAGCGAAAGAGCAATCACACTATTTAGCAATCGAATTGAAAAGACAATAGAACGTTTATGGAAAAGAGGACATCGAATTGATGTCCTCTTTTTTTGAGTGGAATTGTCAGAAAAAACTTTCTCAATATTTAGAAAAAGGTATTAGCCCGGAAAATAAGAATTGTATAAAAGTGTCAAAAATCTTTATGGGAATGGGGAATGTTATAGTGAAAAAGCAAGTCATTTCATCAGCATTAGCGTTAACTGTTATAGCCGGGGGATTTGGAACATTTGGAGCAACGACAACGAAAGCAGAAGAACAAAAAATTCAATATCATCAAGAATTTAAAACACCTGCATACATAGGTGAAGAATGGAAAGCACCAGAAGGACTAGATAAAAAAGAGACGGTCTTTCAATATTTAGAGAGTAAGAAAGATATGTTTAAATTAGCAGGAAATATTGATAAACACTTCAATGTCGTTGGGGAGGAAAAAGATGCTGAATCTGGTACGACACATGTGAAGTTAGTTGAAAAACATAATAATATTCCTGTGTATGGTTCAGATCAGACTGTTACACTAGATAAAGAAAATAATGTAAAAGCATTCTTCGGACAAGTTATTCCGAATTTAGAGGATAAAAATATTCCTTCGTTTGCAAATATTAGTGCAGAGCAAGCTGAAACGATTGCAAAGGCAGATATTGAAAAAGAAGTTGGTAAAGTAAAGAATTATGACGGTGTGAAAAAAGATTTATTTGTGTATGAAAAAGATGGGAAGTACTATCTTGCATACTTAGTTAAAGCATCGATTTCAAAACCAGCTCCAGGATACTGGCATTATTTTGTTGATGCAACGAATGGAAATGTGATTGAGAAATATAACGCTGTAGATCACATTACAGGATTTGGTTACGGAGTACTAGGCGATAGACAATCATTTGAAATTGCTCAAGATGAGAAAACAGGAGCGTTCAACTTGTTTGATGGTAAACGAGGACAAGGTGTTCATACATTTGATGCAGAAAATATGGATGAAAACTTGTTTAACTTATTCTCACAATGGCTTGGATACACAGGAGAAGAAGTTGAGAGTAAATCTAAGTTCTTCGAAGATAAAGCAGCGGTTGATGCGCATGTAAATGCAGGAAAAGTATATGATTACTACAAAAAGACATTTAATCGTAACTCTTTCGATGATAAAGGTGCGAAGCTTATTTCTACTGTTCACGTTGGAGAAAGCTGGAATAATGCAGCTTGGAACGGTGTACAAATGATGTATGGTGATGGAGACGGTACGACGTTTATTCCATTATCTGCTGGACTAGATGTTATCGGCCATGAATTAACGCATGCTGTAACTGAACATACAGCAAACCTTGTTTATAAAAATGAGTCAGGTGCGTTAAATGAATCGTTATCTGATATTATGGGTGTCATGGTTGAGAAGAAGAGCTGGGATTTAGGTGCTGACATTTATACACCTGGAAAACCTGGTGATGCACTTCGTTCTCTGAAAGATCCAGCATCTATTCCAAATCCATTAAAACCAGGTGAAGGTTACCCAGATCATTACAATAAACGCTACACTGGAACAGCTGATAATGGCGGCGTTCATATTAACAGTAGTATTAACAATAAAGCTGCATATTTAGTATCTGATGGCGGAGAGCATTACGGTGTGAAAGTAACTGGAGTAGGCCGTGAAGCGACAGAAAAAATTTATTACCGTGCTCTTACGAAATATTTAACTGCAAACTCTGACTTTAAGATGATGCGTCAAGCTGCTCTGCAGTCAGCTGAAGATTTATATGGTAAAAACTCTAAAGCTGTACAAGCTGTAACGAAAGCTTATGATGCAGTAGGCGTAAAATAATAAGAGAAAAAGACCTGACTAGGATGTCAGGTCTTTCTTTATTTAGTCACGAATACCTAATGCGATTTTCGCCATACGTGACATGCGTTCTTTAGACCAGGGCGGATTCCAAACGACATTTACTTCTATTTCATTGACTTCAGGTACGTTCGTTGATAATACCTTTTTTACGTCTGATACAATTTGCCCAGCCATTGGACAACCGATAGAAGTCATCGTCATCGTAATGACAGCATTATTATTTTCATCTGCTGTAACGTCATAAACTAATCCAAGATTAACAATATCAACACCTAGTTCAGGGTCAATAACAGCTTCTAAGTTTGCATATAACTTTTCTTCAAATGCTTGTTGTGACATGTGTAGCACCCCCTGCATATTAATGATATCGATTCTCATTATAACGGATATATATATATAATGCAGGGAATGAGCTCAAAAAAATATTCCTCTTGGAAGAGGAATATTTTTTGAAAGCTATTCAGTTTTGAAATGAGATACGAGTTGATCTAATTCTTCAACTGTTTGTTTCATTTGTTTAGCAGTTTGTGTCATCTCATTCATCGTAATGACTTTTTTCTCAGCAGATTGTGCTGTTGCCGCTGTTTCACTAGATACTTCAGTCGAAATAGAAGCGATGTTATTCAGTGAAGCGTTCATTTCTTCAGCGCTTGCAGCCATTTCCTCAGCGGTTGCTGAGATGTCTTGCATTTGAGTAGATACTTTATTTACTTGTTCCACAATCGTTGTGAAAGAGTTGCCAGCTTCACGAATGACATGAATACCTTCAAATGCTTCCGAACGACCTTGTGACATCATAGAACTTGCAGTTTCAGTGTCTTGTTGAATTTGATGTAGTAATTGGTTAATATCTGTTGCCGCTGTTTTAGATTGTTCCGCAAGTTTTCGAACTTCGTCAGCTACGACAGCGAAACCTTTTCCTTGTTCGCCAGCACGAGCTGCTTCGATAGATGCATTTAAAGCAAGTAAGTTTGTTTGTTCTGCGATATTAGAAATAGATTGTACAGCTGTATCAATATATTTCGTGTGGGTGATTAGACGTTCGACCACTTCTGACGTAGCATTTACCGCGTCGTGTATCGTGGTCATTTGTGAAACGGATTTTTGAATAACTGAACTTCCATCGTTAGCCTGTTCAGATGTAGTTACAGCAAGTTCAGTTACAGATGAAGCAGATTCAGCAATACGCTGAACGCTTACTGTCATATCGTCCATTGCAGTTGAGCTTTCTTCCATACTAGAGGCTTGCGATTGAATATTTGCATTTAAGCTAGACATCGAGCTTTGAACTCTTATTGTTGCCTCGCGTGATATATTCGTCTTTTCTAGCATATTTTCAGAAGCGTTTTGTACTTCTACGGATGTTTTTTGAACACGATTGATAATATGTTGTAGGTTTTCTAACATTTTATTAAATGATGTTGCAATCGCACCAATTTCATCATTACTATTTACCTGTAGGCGGGCTGTTAAGTCACCTTCTTGAGATGATAATTCTTTTAGTTTACTATCAATTTGTTGAATTGGTTTTACAAGCTTACCAGAGAACCACCATGCAAGAATGATAGCTACGATAATACAAATAACAAGTGATAAGAAGACAACATATTCAATTTGTAGTGAAGATTGATCAATTTTTTTGATAGATTGATCACGTAACTTAGCTTGTTCATTACTGTAATTTGTGAAATCACCAATTACTTTATAAACAGAGCCATTCTCTGTAGAAGCCACTTGTAAAGCTTCTTCCCATTTTTGTTCTTTTGCAAGGGTGAAGACTTTTTCTTCAATAAATTTTCTCCAAGTGGACCCTAAATTCATTGTATCTTTCACGGATTGAGAAATATTTGGATTAGAAAGAAGTTTATCTTTTGAATCCTCCAGACGTTTACTCATCTCGTTAAACTTGTCTAATTCTACTTGATCGTGTTGTAGTAAATAACCTCTTAAAGCAGAAAGTTGTACTTGATAAGCGTCTCCACGCTCTTTCAATTCTGTTGCCAGAGGAGAAATTTCTTTTTGTAATGTTTCAGCTTTACGAGATTGGTCAATAGCAAAAAATAAAATAAAAGCTAAGGCGATGCCAAATAAAGCGCAAATCGTTCCCATCATGAACATTAGTTTTTTTCGAATGCTAATAAAATTCATATGATAAAAAGCCTCCTTGTGAAATCTTAGTATTAGAATTAACAAATGCAAAAAATTGAAAGAAAGCTTTACTCCGTCGGGAATAAAGCTTTCTTCTTTCCTTTAGGAATTATAGCAGACGGAATGAGAGATAGAAAGAGATATTTTAAGGTGAAAAAAGAGAGACTGTAAATCTCTCTTTTTAATAATTTGAAGCTTATAAAAGGATAAATGAAAGTTTCGCTTTAAACGGTTGTTTTGAAATGAGAAACGAGAACTTCAAGTTCTTGTACGGTCGTTTTCATTTCAGAAGCTTTTTTAGCAACGACACTCATTTTATTTACTTGGTCACCAGCCGAAGTTGCTGTTTGTGATGTTTCGGCGGCAACTTCATTTGAAATAGAGGCGATGTTATTTAAAGCTGCATTCATTTCTTCTGAACTTGCGGCCATTTCTTCAGCAGTTGCAGACATTTCTTGCATTTGTGTAGAGACTTTGTTAATGTGGTTAACAATTTCCGAGAATGAAGATCCAGCGGTACGAATGACTGTAATCCCTTCCGAAGCCTCTGACTGACCTTGTGTCATCATTTCATTTGCTATTTTTGTGTCAGCTTGAATTTGATGAAGTAAATGGTTAATGTCAGTTGCCGCTAGCTGAGATTGTTCAGCAAGTTTTCGTACTTCATCGGCAACAACGGCGAATCCTTTTCCATGTTCGCCAGCACGAGCTGCTTCAATTGAAGCATTTAAAGCGAGTAAATTCGTTTGTTCCGCGATATTAGAAATGGATTGAAGTGCAGTATCAATATGATTCGTATGTGTAATGAGTCGCTCTACTACTTGTGATGTAGCGTTAACAGCTTCGTTAATTGTATGCATTTGTGTAATAGATTTCTCAATGACTTTATTCCCACTATCTGCTTTTTCTGAAGTTGTAACAGCTAGGCTAGCAACAGAGGAGGCAGATTCTGCAATACGCTGAACACTCGTTGTCATATCGTCCATTGCAGTTGAACTTTCTTCGATACTTGAAACTTGTGAACGAATATTATACTCAAGAGCATTCATAGTTTCTTCGGTTTTTGCTGTATTTTCCATAGAAGCAGTGGTTTCGATAAACACATTTTCAGACGCTTCTTTTACACTTGTTGATGTTTGTTGCACTTGTTTTATGATACGTTGTAAGTTAGCGAGCATTTGATTAAAGGAATTGGCGATATCACCAATTTCATCTTTACTCGTTACGTGTAATCTAGCAGTTAAATCGCCATCTTGAGAGGCTAATTCTTTTAATTTCTCATCAATTTGTCGTATCGGTTTAACGAGTTTCCCAGAGAACCACCATGCTAATAAAATAGATGTTAACGTACATGTAATGAGAGAGAAGAAAATAATATATTGAATAAGAGATGAAGAAGACTCTACGTCAGCAATTAATGCGTCACGTTTATCATTTTCTTCATTTGCATATTTAGTAAAACGGCTTAAAAGATTGTTTACATAATCGGTTTGAGCTAAAGCGATTTTGGATGCTTCGTCCCATTTTCCTTCGCGAGCGAGAGGGAGGGCTTCATTATCTATGACGCTTCGCCATTTTGCTCCCATTAAAATCGCTTCTTTCATTCCTTCTGGGAGTTTTTTATCACTTGTTACTTTCTCTCTAGTATCAGCAAGTTTTTTTCCTTCTCGGTTGAATTTATCCAATCCTTTTTGATCATGTGACAGTAAATATTCTTGTAAACCGGCAACTTGTGCTTGGAACCAATCACCACGTTCTTTTAAAATTGTTGCTCGTTTAGATACATCATTTTTTAACGTTTCAATTTCGCTTGCTTGGTTCATAGCGAATGAAAGAATAACAATAAGAGCAATACTAAATAAAGAAGAAATGCTTAAGAGTGTGAACAGTAGTTTTTTGCGAATACTAACATATTTCATCGTTATCCCTACCTTTAAAAACTATTTATTATGATTTATAAATATTAAGAACGACATTAATAAAAACACCATTATGAAGTTATTAATCTGTTCAATGAAAATTATAGCAGATAATGGAAGATGGCAGATTAATATGAGTAAATGTTCTTAAAATGTATACATTTGTATATCAAAAAGTTCATAAATAAAAATTAGAAATGCTATTGTAATTTGAAATAACATCATGTATACTTTTAATTAGTTGATAACGATTATCACTATCAACTGTAACATTACTCTTCGTTATGTTGGTCATACCCCTTTTTGACGACGTAAGTCAGAGACGAAATGTTGAAATATCTTGTGTCCTATTCTACAGAATTATGGTAATCTCCAACCTCAACTTATATGCGTGAGCATGCAAAAAGGATCCTATCCGTGAAGGGATCCTTTTTTGCATGCTGTCGCAATTAATGTATATAGACCTGGTATATGTTCTTCAATTCCTTCCGGTGCAGTAGGAGGGAAGACCCACCTTTGATGAGACCCGTGTTCTTCAATTAGTTTTTCAACTTTAAAATGTTCTTGTGCAAGTGTTGTAATAATTTCTCCTAGCGTCCAGCGACGGATGGTTGTTTTAGGCAATGATTCTTTCTGCGCTTCTGTAAGAAGGATGCTATAAGCCACATCATCTTCAATCAATTCTTCATCGAAATAATTTCCATTGGCCCGAAATGATGGGTGGTCTACTCCTAATAATTTCGTGTAAACAGGATGATAGTCACGAAGGATAAGCGTTCCATCTCCTTTAAGCATGGTAGCAATTTTTTGAAAGAGCGGTTTTAAATCTAGAAAGTAATGGAGTACACCAAGTTCCAGTAATACGATATCAAATGATTCGGAGAGCTGCACATTTAGTACATCAGAAACGACATACTGGATAGAGACACCTGCTGCTTCCGCAAGTTCATTTGCATATTTTGCATTACTTGCTGAAATATCAACAACTGTTACATCAGCGCCTAAAAGAGCGAGAGCAACGGCTTTATTTCCTTTTGACCCGAGTAAGTTAATAATACGTTTTCCTTTTGGAGATTGTATGTAAGGTAAATAGTGTTCTACTTCGCGCACGGGATCTTTCATAAGCTTTTTTGCATAATCGGCTGGTGCCCCGTGGCGATTCGTCCAAGCTTCATAAGCAGCTGCATTCCAGCTTTTTTCATTACGTGTGCTTAGTTGTTTTTGATTCAATCGTATCACTCCTTTTGTGAACGTATAGTTATTCTGCAGGAGAAGGGGATTTCCTTTTCTTTTTGAATTTAAGTTTGATTTTTCTGCAATTAAGTCGTAAAATACGTGTTATATATAAAAGCGTTGAAAAGGAAAAGTAGAATGAAATCATTCTGTCCAGAGAGCTTCGGTAGCTGAGAAGAAGCAAGAATATTCATTTGAACAATGGCCTTTGAGCTTCGTTCTGAACTTATCAAATGATAATAGTAGGCGGTGACGAGAGTTGGTACTCGTTATCAAAACCACAGTATAAGAGCATATAGCTCCGTACTTGTTAAGGCTAATTATGTGAGTAATTGGCGAAATAAGGTGGTACCGCGACTGTTTATACAGCCCCGCCCTTATCTTAAAAAAGCCCCGCCCTTATCTTTTTTAAGATAAGGGCGGGGCTTTTTTATATTTAAAAGGAGGAATGTAAGATGAGTATTTTTATTGGAGGCGCTTGGCCGTATGCAAATGGTTCGTTACATCTTGGACATATTGCGAGTTTGTTACCTGGAGATATTTTAGCACGTTATTACCGGGCAAAAGGTGAGAATGTGTTGTATGTTTCGGGAAGTGATTGTAATGGAACACCGATTGCAATTAGGGCAAAACAAGAAGGTGTGACGGCGAAGGAAATTGCTGATAAGTATCATGAAGAATTCCAGCGATGTTTTCATAAACTTGGTTTTACGTATGATTGCTATACACGTACAGATAGCGAGCACCATCATGAAACTGTTCAAAAAGTTTTTTTACGTTTATTAGAAGAAGATTATATTTATAAAAGGACAGTGGAACAAGCGTATTGCGAAGCATGTACGCAGTTTTTACCTGATCGTTATGTAGAAGGCATTTGTCCACATTGCCATGAAGCAGCAAGAGGAGATCAATGCGATGCGTGTGCAGCTATTTTAGATCCACTCGATTTGCTAGAAAAGAAATGTAAGTTATGTGGTAGTACGCCATCGATACAGGAAACAGAGCATTTCTATTTCGCATTGCATACATTTCAGCAGCAAATTAAAAGGGCTGTAGAAATCGCAAAGCAAACAGGGGCATGGCGTGACAATGCGATTCAACTAACAGAGAGATATGTAAAGGAAGGATTACTAGATAGGGCCGTATCACGTGATTTACCAATCGGGGTACCAATTCCAGTAGAAGGGTATGAAGATAAGAAAATTTACGTATGGATTGAAGCAGTGACAGGATATTATTCGGCGAGTAAACATTGGGCTGAAGAAACAGGGAAAGATGATCAAGAGTTTTGGGATAGAGAAGCGAAAACATATTATGTGCACGGAAAGGATAATATTCCGTTTCATTCCATCATTTGGCCAGCGGTATTGCTTGGAATAGGAGAAGGAGCCATTCCTCGTCATATCGTTTCGAATGAATATTTAACAGTTGAAAAAAGAAAGTTATCTACGAGTAAAAACTGGGCAGTATGGGTGCCTGACATATTAGAACGTTACAATCCAGATTCTATTCGTTACTTTTTAACAGTAAATGCACCAGAAAATCGTGATACTGATTTTTCATGGCGTGAATTCATTTACAGTCATAATAGTGAATTGTTAGGTGCATACGGGAACTTTGTGAACCGGACATTAAAGTTTATTGAAAAATATTATGATGGCATTGTGCCGCAGGGGAGTATTGATGTAGAACTGAAAGATAAAGTAGAAGGATTATATAAAAATGTAGGAGAGTTGATTGAGCAAACTAAATTTAAGGTGGCGTTAGAAACAATATTTGATGCCGTACGTTTTGCAAATAAATACTTTGATGAGAGACAGCCTTGGAAACAAAGAGAAGATGATCCAGCTTCATGCGAAGAAACGATTTATAACTGTGTGTATCTTATCGCTAATTTTGCAAATCT
This sequence comes from Bacillus sp. DE0042, assembly GCF_007680225.1. Lineage (NCBI taxonomy): Bacteria > Bacillati > Bacillota > Bacilli > Caryophanales > Bacillaceae > Bacillus > Bacillus sp. DE0042. The sequence continues at coordinate 312,303 of NZ_VEJP01000006.1, forward strand.
CCTTGAACCGTTTTTACCATTTTCAAGTGAAAGAGTTAGAAACACGTTATCGATTGTGAACCGAAATTGGGAGCCTCAAAACACGTTGCCGAATAGAATTGATAGTGTGCAGCCACTATTTGAACGAATCGATGTAAAACAAATCGAGCATGAGATAGAAAAGCTATATGGAGCAGTAAAGTGAGATAGAGAAAAAGACCTTTCAAATCAATGAAAGGTCTTTTGTTACGCACTATGCACGCTACTATGTTTCTTTTCTTTCCTAGCCGTAAGCAGCTGAGGGGTGAAAATGCCAAGTAGTATAAAGATGATCCCAATCCACTGCATGAAGGTTACGACTTCATGTACAAGTGTAATAGAAGCGATAATGGCCGTTGGTAATTCAGCTGCTCCTAGTATTGTACTAAGTCCTGTTCCTACTTTCGGTACACCAATTGAAAAACAAATGACAGGTACGACAACGCCGAACAATCCGAGGAAGAAAGCGTATTTCCAAAGACCGGCTTGCAGGGCACCATCCGTTAAAAAGGTTGGCGGGAAGAATAGGCATACGATAAGAGTAGCACTTGTTGTCATAAGAAAGCTTTTCGTATAAGGCGGAACTTCTGTAGCAACACGCCCGCTTGCAAAAACATAGAATGAAAAAGAGACAGCGGCTAATAGACCAAAGATAATACCTTTCGTGGAAAAGTTTTGTCCGAGACCTTCAAAGACACCGCCTGCAAACAATGTTCCAGTAAATAAAATAATGATAGATATAACTTTCTCACGGCTTGGTAATGTTCGATTAGCGATTGCTTCTATAACTACACCAATCCATGTGAACTGGAAGAGTAGGACAACAGCGATAGATGCTGGTAGTTCTTCTACAGAAATAGCGTAGAAGATACCAGTCATACTCATTGTTGTGCCAACTGTTAGTAAGGAAAAGAATTGCTTTTTTGTTACTTTATGACGTGAAACGAAAAGAACGAGCAGAAGAAGCCCAATCCATCCGAAGACATATTGTCCTCCTAATAGTTGATGTGCTGAAAATCCATCAATGAATCCGAGTTTGAAAATCGTTGAAAGTACGCCGTAGCTACAAGCTCCGAATAAAACAAGTAATGAATACTTAAATTTCTCCATGAAAATCCTCCTTTTAAATAATAAAAAACGCCCGCTATCCAAATAAGGACAACGGGCGAACGAAACAGAGTAAGACACTCTACAAAATTCCGCCACTCATACGAAGTATGAATTTGGGGTATGAAATTGTAGTAGGTTTTTACATTGCTTTTGGAAATACAATGGAGCATTTTACACCTTGAGGTGTGTTTTGTATCCCATAAGGAAACTGATGCTTATCTAGTATTTGTTTTACAATGTATAACCCAAGACCACTACCTTGTACTAAGCCGTGTTTGTCAGGGTTTGCGCGATAGAATGGTTCAAATAAATGGGCAAGTTTATCTTCATCTATTTGTGAACCTGTATTTAGTACTTCTAATGCGTAACCGTTTGGCTTTTCATAAAGCTTTATATATACATGCTGATGGTCAATTGTGTAATGAATTGCATTTGAAATAATGTTAAAAATAGCAGTTTGAATAAATTTAGGGTCAGCTAAAATTTGTACATCTTGCTTAATGTTAGATTGAACATTTAATTGCTTTACAGATACAAAGTAATCTACTTTCTTCATAACATCCTCAATAATAGTAGTTAATGAGATAACTTTTAAATCAGGTTTAAATTGAGGGTTTTGTATTTTGGATAATTCCGACATTTTTTCCGTTAATATGTTAATATCTTGCATCATTTCATAGGAACGTTTTAAATATTTATCTCTATCTTTATAAGCTCCAATTCCGTGAATCATGCCATCTAGTTGTCCCATAACGGCTGCGATTGGTGTTTTTAATTCATGGGATACCATAGACATAAATTCTTTACGAGATTGTTCTAATTGTTGTTCTCTCTTGAGCTCGTTTCTTAAATCTTGATTGCTTGCATGTAAATTCTTCACGATATTTGGGACCTGTGAAGCAGCTACTTGTAAATTAAAATCAGTTTGGTCTGTATTTTTGTTAAGTAGCTTTTTATCTGAGAAATCAAGATTCATAATATCTTTTAAAGCATCGCTCATAAATTGAAAAGGTTTGGCAATTAGTTTTGTATAAATTAAAGATCCGAGTAAAGATAATGCAAGCATTGTCGCGCCAATATGTGGAGCTAATTGCTGCAGTACATCTGTTAATTTTGGATTATCTTGTGCATCATTTGTTTTACTTGCTGCATTTTGTTTATGTAAGGCATCATTAGTAGCGACTTGCTTTTCCATCTCTGTAAGTGGAGCAGAAGTGCTATTTTTCCCCGTACTACTTTGTGTATGTTCTTTTGCTTTTGCAGTTTGGCTAGGCTGCAAAAGATGATTGATAGCTGTAGAGAGTGATTTATAATCTATAATAGAAGATTGGAAATTAAAAATGTCTCCCTGTGATACAGCTTTATTTTGATTCGTTTTACTTTGGTCGTTTTGTTTGTCTGAATCTGCTTGTTCTGTAGACAGCGCTCCATTTTCTTTTGCAAAACGTTCTTTATCGTAGTTTGAAGCTAGGAAGTAAATAATTTGATAAAGACAAAGTGATAAAAGAATACAAAATAATAAGGTTTTGATGAAAATATTTTTGGTGATGTTGTCTGTGCTACGATTCGATTTTGTAGCCAATGCCTTTCACCGTTTTAATATAAGGAATCCCTAATTTTTTTCTTAAGTTTTTAATATGTGTATCTATAACTCTTACATCACCATAATGTTCATAGCCCCATACCTTATTCAGCAAATCACTTCTTGATAATACTTTTCCCCGATTTTGCAGTAAAGTATAAATAATTTCAAATTCCTTTGTTGTTAATTCAATTTGATTACCATGAACATAAGCGGCATATGCTGTAGAATTTAACATCAATTCACGGAATTGTAGTATATTTGCGGTTTCTGCTTCCTTCGTTGCTGCCCTTCTTAATACAGCTTCTACACGTTTAATAAATACGGTGTAATGGAACGGTTTCGTAATATAGTCATCAATACCTAATTCAAATCCTTTAATTTCACTTTCTTCATTATGTAAGCCTGTTAACATAATGATCGGTACATCAGATTGTCCTCGCATAATTTTACAAATACTATAGCCATCTATATCTGGTAACATCACATCAAGGAGGACAAGATCGTATGAATTTTTTTGGAAAAGAAGTATACCTTCTGTTCCAGCGCCAACGACATCAACGGTAAAGTTTTGTGCCATTAGAAATTCACGAATTAGTTCTTGTATATCTGGGTTGTCTTCAATCACCAGTATATGCGTCATAGTAACACCTCCTAAATAACGCTTTTTACTGCAATATTCGAATTCATCATTTTTCCGATGACTCAGATTGTTTATACATATAATAAGCCCCCGCCATAAAATAATCATGAAAGTAGCAAGGGGAGTTGTTTAGTGAAACTGAATATTTAAGAATTACAGTAATTCTATTATAGTATGTATTGTAAAATTTATAAAATATTATAACTGTATAATTTTAATATCCATGTTTATCAATGTTTAGATGTTACTTAATACAATCTATCCCTATTATATATGTAAATACAGTTGTTTTGCTACTGTAAATGAAGAAATAAAATAAGCCAAGATATAAAATTCTTGGCTACACGTAAATCGTGTTGTTAGGTTATTTTACAGTGACAGTAGCCTGCTGGGGAATACGCTCAAATAACCAGTGTATATCATTGTTATACATACGAATGCAACCTAGTGTTGTCCATTTGCCAATTGCCTGATTATTGTTCGTACCATGAATCGCATAAGTTGTTCCGTAAGTTCCTGCCATGTTTAGTCCGAGCCAACGGTCACCAAGTGGATTACGTGGATCGCCGCCTTTAATTTTGCCTGTATAATAAGGACGATTTTTAATTTTATTTACGATTTGAAAAGTACCTTTAGGTGTAGGAGTAGCTGCTTTTCCAGTAGCGACAGTAAAACTCTTTATAAATTTTCCATTTTGATAATAATCCATTTTATTTAACTGCGTGTTTACAATCAGTTGATCGTTCGTTGTAGCTGCCTCAGCATTTGTGAATGGAATAGTTAAAAATCCTAATGATAATAGTGCGCTTAATAATAGTTTTTTCATTATATTCTCCTTTTTACTATTGTAATAGTCTTACATACAATGAATTTGCAATCCTCGTAATACTTTATTTACATTTTCATCTAATGTTTCAAAGAAGGTAGTAATCTTTGGATTTTGTTTGTTGTTTTTATCAATAAGTAATCTTTCATTTAGTAAAAGTTCACCATGTAGTCCAAAACTTTGAACTTGAATATTTAGCTCATCTTCAGTTTCAGAAATAATTGGTAAGAAGTAGTGGAAAGCTTTCGTTGGAATGATGTAACTTTTACCAATCATGCTTTCTTGATTTGAATTAATCCATTTTTTCGTAACAATCTTAATGTTCTTTTTTGAAACGATAAAAGACAGTGTTGTAGATTTTGTTAAACTTACGTCAAATTCACTTGTTTCACATATGTGTAAATTAAAAACGGTTTCATTTTGGTGAGATTCAACATTTGTATTAATAAAATCGTGCATTTTATAAGCTTCCATTTCTTATTCACCCTTTTTTTAATTTCGAAAAGCGACTTATATTTATTCAATTTAATGATTAGTAATATATTAGTTAAATTTTTCAACAAATTCCGCTATAATCTTACAATACGTATATGAAGCTAATATGAAGTTAGTATGAGTTTGTAGTGGTTTTTTATTGAGAACGAAATAATGTGATTTTTAAATGTTAAAAACTGGATGGAAAATGTATATTAAGGCCAGGTTTCTCACGGTATATATTTGTTAAGTTGTTTTTAAATGAACGTACATAGAAGTAAATAAAGAACAGAAAACTTTAGTGTGAGTCTTACAAAAATGTAATAAAAATGTAAGCTATTGTGATAGTTATTTCGACAATTTTTTTATACAATAATAGTAAGAAGTTGTACGTGATTGAAAGGAGAGATGACATGGAATGGATTCATGAATTATTTCAGCAATACGGGTACTATGTTGTACTTGTTGGTTTGCTGTTAGAATATATTGCACTTCCTTTTCCGGGAGAGCCAACGTTAGCATATGCAGGATTTTTAGCGCAGAAGGGCGATTTAAGTTTACCGATTTTAATTATCCTATCCTTTATTGGGACAAGTGTAGGAATGACAATTCAATACTTTTTAGGAAATAAATTAGGTATGCCCTTTGTTCAAAAGTATGGGAAATACGTATTTTTAACACAAAGAAAAATCGACTTAACAAGAATGTGGTTTGATAAGTATGGATACTTCCTGATTTTTATCGGTTTCTTTATTCCTGGTGTACGTCATTTTACAGGATACTTTGCAGGAATTATTAACTTACCATTCCGTCGTTTTGCAATTACAATTTACTCAGGTGCTCTATTTTGGGTATCATTCTTCTTAATCGGTGGTTACTGGTTAGGTGGCAACTTACATGATATTTTTGGAGTGTTAGAAGGTCACATCGGTAAAATCATTTTTGGAGTGATTGTGATTGTAGCAATTACGTTAGGTGTTCGTTTCCGCAAACAGTTGAAACGAGTATTGTTACAAAACGCAAGTTAATATGAAATCCATTCTATGTCAAAATTTAGGAAGGCAGTGCAAACGCACTGCCTTTTTATTTTATATTCCAATCTATTCTCAACTTTCCTTTTAACTTATTGCCATTAACTATAATGTAATACGTTCCCGTCTTAATTGCTGCAAATTGGTATGTATTAGGACCGTTTGAAGCTAAATAATTTTCTTCCTCTTGAAACTCACTAGCCATTTTTACGGCTCCCATGTAGCCATCCGGATTTTCAGCTCGTGATTCAATGGTAAATTCTAATATGTCACCTCGTTTTAGTTCAATGGGGACTTTATGTTCACCACTAAAATGTTGAAAAGATGCTTCGAAAGAGTTTTCTGTTTTTGTTTCGACCCATTGTTCTTTTGATGTTCCAACCTTTTCTAGATCGATAAAGTTGATTGTGATAAATATAATAAGCATAATGCCTGGCACGACATATTGTATCCACTTAAGTTTTGTTGCTATAACTGCACATAAGTAGAAAAAAAGAGAACACACTGCTCCAATTGATCCGAGAAACAAGAACTGTATTAGACTAGCTTCTTTAAACATTAGGAATGGAAGAGAAAATAAATAGCCGCAAAAAATATAAAGGCATAATGTCTTCAGTCTTGTATATGTTTTTAATTTCAATTTATCGATGCAAATAGAACAAAAAATTGCATATGCCGCAAGAATAGGAACGAAGGGAACATATAGTAGTTCTCGTAATCCAGCTAAGAAACTATATAATGTTTGTTGACTAGTTGTTAAGAGAAGCGTGCTAATAAGTAATAATAATAAAGCTGCTGTAAGCTTAGTAAGAATGTAAGAAAAGGTAGATGTTTTCTTCATATGGAACCTCCTTTGTTTAATATTTCACATTCATTATATAAGTTATTTTCATCATAATACATCTTTATTTTTGTCAATTATTATAGTCGTAATGACAATTATAATTGACAAAAATGAGGATGTTATTTACAATTTTAATTAAATAAATGAAAAAGAGGGAAGACATGAAGCTTCAAAATCGAGTGAGGGAATTGCGAGCAAAGCATCGTTTATCACAAGGGGATTTAGGGAAAGCGATAGGATCATCACGGCAAACGATTAGTTTAATTGAGCGCGGGGATTATGCACCATCTATTGTATTGTCGCTAAAAATCGCACAAATTTTCAATGTACGGGTGGAGGAAATATTTACGTTAGTGGAGGGAGAAGAGGATGATGAAGAGTAAACGAAAAAAACAATTTGATTTTGTGGGGAAAATAGCATTAAGTATGATGGGTGGCTTTTTAACATCTTATATAGCTTTAAATTTACTCTCGGATGAACCGAGAGAATTATCATCTAATACATTTATAGGTGTATGTACTATTTTTGGAATTTTAATGATGTACTACACTTGGAAGAATACACGTATGTTAGCGGAGGCACGCGATGAAGAAGAGAGCGTACAAGGCAGAAAATTAGGCATTATAAGTATATATTTACGTGTAGGTGATATAGTTACGCAGGCATGGTTTGTATATGCAGTTATTACATGTAGACGTGCACTGTTGCAGGATACAAATGTTTCATTTGCAGTGTGGAATTTAGTAGCTTCTATCTTCTGTTTAACTATTGTAGTGGTTATCGGGCTCATAACAAAAAATCGTTATAACAAGCTATATCCTGAACAAGGTGTAACGTATATAGAATCTATGAAAATGTGGACGAAAAATGCAGATGAAGGATTAAAGCACATTGTGCATGAGGCTGGATATAAAGCGTATGAATTTACGAATACAATATTAGCATATGTATGGTGGGCTGCCGTTATATATACAGCGGCTAGTGATATCGATTTTGTATTAATTGGCTTAATCTCATTTATTTGGATATTGCATCTTGGAAAATTCATGTACGAAATGCATAGAAAAATGATTTATTAAGGGGAGAAAAAGGTGGATATTTTAAGAAGGCCAGCTGGTTCACTGACAGTGGCGTTAATTCTGTCCATTTTATACGGAGTAATCCGAACTGGAAAATTAGAAACAATGTTGAACATATGGGTATTATTGGCTATTTTTCTGTTAGTGGTAATCATTCATGAGTTAGGACATGTCATATTCGGCGTAATGGGTGGTTTGACATTTAAATTTATGACAGTAGGGCCTATTACTGTTCAAAAAGAGAAGGGGAAAGTACGTATTCGAGAAAATAAATTATGGGCATACTTCGGAGGCGTGGCAATGTTAATACCGCCTTCTATAGTAACACCGAACCTTTCGAAAAAATGGGCATGGATGACTTTAGGTGGACCAATTACAAGTTTCCTATTTGGTATTACTTTTGGTTACATATACATGGTGAGTTATTATCAATATCTGTTATATTTTTCTGTTTTCCATTTTATCATTTTTGCGGTTACAATCGTGCCGATAAAAGGAACACTTATGAGCGATGGTATGCAATTTCTCATTTTAATTAAAGATGATGGAAAGGCGAGGCAGCATTTATATAATATTCAAGTATCAAGTGAGTTATTTAGTTATAAGAGGCCGAAAGATTGGGATAAGAGGTTAGTAGAACTTACCGAAGATAAAATAAAAGAACATAAAAGTGTAAGAGAGATCATGAGCGGACTTATGCTTGTCTTCCTTGCCCGGTCGGATCAAAAGGGAATGGAAAAAGCGATACCGTATGTAGAACAAATCGTGAAACTCCCTGTAACGAAAGAAAATAAATTTTTCGTTAGTAGTTTTCATAGTTGGTATCTTTTATATAAAGCTCTTTATGAGATGGATCGTCTTTCTCTGCAAGAAGCGAAGGAACATTGGAAGGCCATTACAAAAATAGACTTACATGGTTATTATCGAGCACAAGCAATTGTTACATATGCAGAGAATGATTTAGAAGCTTCCCGTATGTATATGAAGAAAGCCGATAAAGAATTACAGAATGCTGAAAAGAATGAACTGGGATATTTACAATTAGAGAGAGAATGGTTTGAGCAGTTGAAAGAGAGGGTATCTTACGATGGGTAAGGTATCCTCTTTTTTCTATGTCGTCTTCTGCCGTTCCATAAAAAGTCTGTGGCGAGTAAAATAAGATAAGAAGAGCAAAGCTTGGAGGAATTCTAGATGGAAATTTTAACGATTATTTTAATAGTCTTGCTCATTTATGCTGTTTTTAAAGTAGCATATGTGGCATTAAAGATACTCGCGATCCTATTAGTTATCTTTTTAATCGTAGAGTTCGGCAGTAAATTGCTTGGGGGATAGGGTATGTTGTACGCTTTGAGTGTCGAAGGATGTCGGTAAGTTGATATCCTGTGTCGAAGCGTCGATATAATGAAAAAATCGCCGATATAAGTGGAGAAATGATCGATATATTTAAAAAATCGTTGATATATTTTAGTGAATACTGAATGGGGTATGTGGAAAAGAAGTTGCCGTGGGGGTAGCTTCTTTTTATTTTAGTGATGGGGTATGAACAGGAAAGAGTAACAAAACAAAAAAGCTGGAAGAGTATCTTCCAGCTTACGAGTTACTTTCAATTTGGCGACCGTTCTCTTCTTCATTGTCTTGTAAAAGGTTGAATACGTCTGCTAGGCAGAATGCAATGAACCAAGTCCATAGACCGTGGAAGAAAGCTGAGCTTAATTGAAGTGGTAATGTATAGTTAGTCATTGAGTAGGAAATACATCCGCCAACGATTCCGATCATTGTTAATAACATTGTTTTTTGTGCATTTTCTTCTGGATTGAAGAGGAAGTAAATGTATCCACCTAAAATTGAAGCGCTTACAAGCGTTTCGATTCCATTAAAAATGATATTCTCTCCAAGCTGAGTGTTTGTCCAGAAGCAGATTGTTCCGCCGATAATAGCAAACAGGACAGCTATTGTATATCTTATATATTGATTCATATGTTCATCTCCTTATGTAATAAGATGATTTGGAAGTCAAAAAGGTAGGTATAGTATATTGAAGTGAATTTTAGTTGTACGTATCTTTTTATAAAAAGATCATGGAAGAATAACTAAGATGATCGGTTTTTTAAACCGTTACGTGTATGGTGTTTGAAATATACCTGACTGCTCGTTTCTTTTTGCTTGTAAAAATAAGAGAAACTTCCAAGTCTATATACTCTTTTTTTGTGAGTCTGCTTTCATTATAACACATTTAGGGCCACAATAATAGAATTATCTGATTTTGTAATAAGTGTAAAAAATAAAAATCGCAAGGAAATACCACTAACAATGCATTTTAGTGGAAGAAGGATTTTAATTTATTATGATGAAATATGTAATCAAGGTGAGATCTAAGAAGGAGGCTTAAATACTATAAAAAATGTTTTGTAGCATGAATGTAAGGGAGGAGAGCTAACTTGGAGATCTCAACAGAAAGATTAATAATTAGACCTTTTAAGAGTACTGATTTACAGGATGTATTTGCTATTTATAATAATGATGATACATGTAAGTTCCTATTACATAATAAGTGGACTCATGAAGACATGCAGAAAAGATTTAATAAGAAGCTAGCAAACAATGTACTTACTGAAGAATCAATATTAAGTTTGGCAGTTATATACAAGACTAAAGTAGTTGGTGATTTATCCGTATGGTACACAAATATGAAAGACACTGTTGAGATTGGTTATAGTTTTTCAAATGAAGTAGCTGGGAGAGGTTTGGCAACAGAAGCAGTAAGTAGTTTGGTATTTAAATTATTTAATGAATTTCATGTACATCGTATACAAGCTAATCTTGATGCACGTAATACAGCTTCACAAAAATTGTGTGAACGAATAGGCATGAGAAAGGAAGCCCATTTCATACAAGATTTTTGGAGTAAAAATGAATGGACAGATAGTATTGTATACGGAATGCTATCCTCCGATTTGTAGTAATAAACTTCGTGAGTTTATTATGCTAAAGGGTGCGTTAGTTGAATAACAAAGGGCATAACATATTATATATGACTAATATGTTATGCCCTTTCATGTATTAACCTTTTTTATATGCGTTTGAAACGGCCGACAATTTCAACTGTTTCAGTAATGTTCATGAATGCTTTGTTATCCACTTGACGGATAATACGTTTCATTTCGCCTAACTCATAGCGAGTCACGACAGTGTAAATCATTTTTTTCTTATGGTTTGTATAGCCGCCGACAGCATCTACCATTGTCACCCCGCGTATGCCGTGATGCAATAGTGCGCTTTTTATTTCCTCGCCTTTTTCTGTAACTGTCATTATCGTTAATTTAATATGTTTCGTATGCACAGCATCGATAACTTTGCTGACTACAAACCGGCTAATTAACGTATAAAGCGTAATATCCCATCCGAAAATAAATCCTGCTGCAACAAGTAAGATTAAGTTGAATCCAAAGATGATTGCTCCAATTGAAATATCTCGATGTTTCGCTACAATCAATCCAACAACATCAAAGCCACCTGTTGAAGAAGCAAATCGGAATATGATTCCGGAAGCTGCTCCGCAGATTACACCACCAAATACAGAAGACAGTAAAATATCGTCTGAAACTTGGTGTACAGGGATAATGTTCATCGCTAACGATGATATAGCTACAAAGTACGCTGTTAAAAAGGTTGTCTTCTTGCCTAAGTAAAAGTGACTTAAAATAAGAAGAGGAATGTTTAGTAAAAAGATAAGTGCACCGATATTGTAGTGCATTAAATAACCGATAATCATCCCTACACCAGCGAAGCCACCGCTAATCATGTTATGCGGGATAAAGAACATATTCATAGAAATTGCATACAAAATAGAGGCTACGAAAATAACAACCAACTGTATGATAAATTCTAAGTGAAATGTTTTAGCTGCTGGGAAGGATAAAAAGGCGGTGTCGGGAACGTAATCGGCGTCTCCTAGTTGACCCATAGTATGTTTCATCTCCATATTCATTTTTGATTACAAGAAGAGAATAAAGGTTTTTTCAAAAACTGGCAATAGTTTTATTATAATGCGAAAATTTTATAAATTTCTAACAAATTAAACCTATACAAGGATACGTGTGAATATACTAAAGAAAGCGAATACATTAGTTTTTTAGCATAGTTTTCTTGAGAAAATATGCAAAATACTTTTTTGACGATAAAAGGAAATAGAGAATGTTTGTTGAATGTGCTAAAATGACCTTATTAAGGATGTGAAGCGATGGAATTTTTATTGCAGGATGCAATTCTATATATATCGTTTGTAACGACAGCACTTTGTTTATTAGAAGTTTTCTTCCTTGCTAACGTTTCTCGCTTTGTGCGTCAGCAAGCATCAAGCGGTAGACAAAGAGCTTTTAAACTAGTTAATACGTGTGAAGAGGGTACTGGTAATGTATCGCTTTTCTCTATTTTTTATAAATATGGAATGATTCGTTCTGTGCGCAGACAAGAATCCAGTGAAGAGAATGACGAGGTCGGTCCGTATACACCAATGTTTCGCTAAATAATTACGAAACATTGGAGGAATGAACATGTTAAAATCATACCGAGCTGCGCTCATTAGTTTATCAGTATTACTTGTTTTTGTTTTATCTGGCTGCAGTAATGCAGGCACAATCGATGCACATAGTACGGGAATTTGGGATCATTATTTCGTATATCCAATCTCGTATATGATTCAATTTGTTGCTCATCATATACCGGGAGCTAGCTTCGGGATTGCTATCATTATTATGACGCTCGTTATTCGTTCAGCAATGATCCCATTAGCTGTTTCGCAATATCGTAGTCAAGCGAAAATGAAGAAAATGCAACCTGAACTGCAGAAGCTGAAACAAAAATACGGTGATGTGGGTAAAGATCTTGAAAAACAAAAGCAGTATCAAAAGGAAATGTCGGAACTAATGAAATCAGGCGGTTGGAATCCTCTTGCTGGTTGCTGGCCACTCTTTATACAAATGCCGATTTTCTCTGCTTTGTATTATGCGATTAGCCGAACAGAAGAGATTCGCACATCTTCATTTTTATGGGTGAACTTAGGACATGCAGATCCTTATCATATATTACCGATTATCGCAGCATTAACGACATTTATTCAGATGAAAGTTTTCCAATCTAATATTACACCTGGAGAGCAAGTACAGATGCTGAAAGTGCAGCAAATTATGATGCCAGCAATGATTCTATTTATGGGATTTGCGGCGCCATCAGGACTTGTGTTGTACTGGATAACGGGTAATTTATTTACAATGACACAAACAATTGTATTAAGAAGAATAATGGAACGTGAAGAATTACAATTACAAAAAGCTTAGAACAACGCCGCTCGGGATGAGCGGCGTTTTTTTGTTAAGTCGTTAAGGAAATGTTAAGAAACCAACATTACTATAGGCATTGTATACGAAAGTGTACATGCTTTAGAAATATGAAGGAGGAAATTTCCTATGAAGAAGAAAACAGTTGGGTATTTAGCGATTGCAGGTGCTTTATCATTCGGAATCATTGGAGGAGTCGGTATTCCGGCATTCGCGGCAATGAATACTCCAGCAGCTGAGCAGTCTACAAAAACGGCGAAAAAAGATTTGGATGACGCTACAAAACAAAAAGTAAAAACGATTATGGACGACACAAAGAAACAGTTGAAGGAGTTAGGTGTAAACCTTCCAGAGAAAGAAAAACGGAAAGATATGTTTGCAGGGCTAGATGATCAGGCGAAAGAAAAAGCGAAATCGATTTTAGAGCAAGAGAAATCCGGTAAATTAACACGTGAACAAGCAAAAGAAGAATTAACAAAGCTAGGTGTGAAATTCCCTGAGAAAGGTAAGCGTAAAGACATGCTTGCTGACTTAGATGAAGCAACAAAAGAAAAAGCAAAGTCTATTTTTGAACAAGAAAAATCTGGGAAATTAACTCATGAGCAAGCGAAAGAAGAATTAACAAAGCTAGGTGTGAAATTCCCTGAGAAAGGTAAGCGTAAAGACATGCTTGCTGACTTAGATGAA
>NZ_VEJP01000006.1:326030-365351 GCF_007680225.1 Bacillus sp. DE0042
GAAGCAACAAAAGAAAAAGTAAAGTCTATTTTTGAACAAGAAAAATCCGGGAAATTAACTCATGAGCAAGCAAAAGAAGAATTAACAAAGCTAGGTGTGAAACTTCCAGAGAAAGAGAAGCATGAAGACATCTTTGTGGGATTAGATGAGGCAACGAAAACAAAAGCAAAAGCGATTTTAGAGAATGAAAAGAAACAATTAGAGGCGTTGAATGTGGATCTTCCGCATCATAAGTTTTTTATGAACAAAGATGAGAAATAATTGAGTGAAGTCGTATCTTTCGTGTGGGCAACCGAAAGGTACGTGTAAGGACCGATTTCTGTTAGCAGAAATCGGTCCCTTTTAATGATTCAATAAAATTTTTTTCATTGTTAGTATGTATCCAAAGAGGCAGTAGAAGATTGCAAAACCGATAAACACTTCTGTATATTGATATTTACCTAATACGTAGAAGGCAGTAGCTGGTATAATAGCTACCGCTAAAATGCTATAACCAGGATACTTGTGCCTGTACATGATAGCGAATAGAACAGAAAGAAACGTAGCGATAATACAAAAAATAGCAATCATTATTCGTGCACCTCCTATATAGACTATACCATTTTTAGGGGATTCGAGAAGTATCGTAACTTCTGTTATAATATAAGAAGAGAAATATTTCATATGTTATATAAAAAAATATATTGATTTTTTCTAACAATTCAATATAATGAACAATAACTACAAAATTCGACATCAAGAAGTGATGATGAGGACATGATCAATTTTTTACGATTCTCAGAGAGGGAAGCCTTTGGCTGTGAGCTTCCTAATACGGAAAACTGGATTACCACCTCTGAACTGCAGCAGTGAACGGATACCTAGTAATTGCTTGCCGGCAAAAACCGTTATTTTGACTTGAGAAATTGGTGAAGTGTGTTACTTTGCGAATTGAAACAAGGGTGGAACCACGAATACAACACTCGTCCCTTTTTTAGGGAGGAGTGTTTTTTTATTTCATTTTTGCATCACACTAGAATTGGAAGGAGGATACGCAGCATGCATCATGATGAGAAGAACAAAATTGGTTTAACAGTAGCACTTTCTATCGTAGTAGGAACGATTATTGGATCTGGTGTGTTTATGAAACCAGGGAGCGTATTAGATTACTCAGGGAGTTCTAATATGGCGATTCTTGCTTGGGTAATTGGTGGACTATTGACGCTAGCCAGTGGTTTAACAGTAGCCGAAATTGGAGCGCAAATCCCGAAAAATGGTGGGTTGTATACGTATTTAGAGGAGATTTACGGAAGTTTTTGGGGATATTTATCAGGCTGGATGCAAACAATTGTTTATGGACCAGCTATTATTGGAACATTAGGCTTGTATTTTAGTTCTTTAATGATTAATTTTTTCTATTTAGATAAAGTATGGAATTTACCAATTGCTATTGGAACAGTTATGTTCCTTGGCGTTGTAAATAGTATGGGAACAAAATATGGAGGTATCGTCCAAACGGTTACGACAATTGGGAAGATGATTCCGATTGTATTAATTGTTGTGTTAGGTTTTTGGAAAGGGAATAGCGATATCTTTAATGTAGTTGTGCCGATATCAGAAAATCAAAGTATCGGTATGGCAATTTTAGCAACATTATTTGCTTATGACGGCTGGATTCTACTTGCTTCAATTGGCGGAGAAATGAAGAACCCAACAAAGTTATTACCGAAAGCGATGACAGTTGGGATTTTAATTGTAACGGCTGCTTACGTATCAATTAACTTAGCGTTACTAAATGTATTACCAGCAACGCAAATTGTAGACCTTGGAGAGAATGCAACAGCGACAGCTGCGGGCATGCTACTTGGAGAATATGGCGGGAAAATCATTAGTATCGGTATTATCGTTTCTATTTTCGGTTGTTTAAATGGAAAGATTTTAACGTTCCCACGTATTCCGATGTCGATGGCAGAGCGTGGGCACCTTCCGTTTTCTAAGTTTATCGCAAAGGAAAGTCCAAGATTTAAAACACCAGCAAATGCGATTACTGTTGAAATCATTTTAGGAATTATTTTAATGATTATTAGTGATCCGAATAAGCTATCTGAGATTTCCGTATTCATTATTTATATTTTCTATGTAATGACGTTTATTGGTGTCTTCATTTTAAGAAAACGTAACAAGAATAAAGAGCGTGCATACAGTGTACCGTTATTCCCGATTGTACCAATCATTGCGATTTTAGGATCATTGTTTGTACTTGGAAGTGCGATTATTAATGATCCGGTAAGTTGTTTCTTATCAATTGGAATTGTCTTTACTGGACTACCGGTATATTGGTATTTAAATAAGAAGAACAAAACTAGTGTTTAATAATTAGAAGGCAGGCGTATGATACGCCTGTTTTTTTATTGTAAAAAAATTGTACTTGTTTTCAATTTCTTTTTTGGTTACTATAGTCGTAGTAACCAAAAAAGAAGGCGTGGGGAAAGACTTGAATTTTCGTGTGTATATTTTAGCTATCGCGGCTTTCGTAGTCGGAACGGTTGAGCTAATTATAGGAGGAACGCTCGATCTAGTTGCCAATGATTTAGGAGTATCTATTAGTGCAGCTGGTCAGCTTATAACAATATTTTCAGTAGTATTTGCTTTATCAGGTCCGGTTTTATTAGCGGTAACTGGAAAATTTGAAAGAAAAAGATTATACATTGGGGCATTATCAATTTTCTTAATCGGAAATATTATTTCAGCATTTAGTGTGAATTACGGGATGTTAATGTTTTCAAGGGTTGTTTGTGCAGCGAGTGGTTCGCTTATTATTGCACTATCAGTAACACTTGCTTCTAGCGTTGTAGAACCGCATTTTCGTGCGCGTGCAATTGGAATCATTTTCATGGGGATTAGTGGATCGCTCGTACTTGGAGTACCACTTGGACTTGTACTCGGAAATGCATATGGATGGCGTGCACCATTTGTATTAATTTCGGTATTAACAGTTATAGCAATCGCTTGTATTTCATTATTCTTAACGAAAGTACCACCGACATCAGTGTTATCAATAAGAGAACAAATTGCTACGTTAAAAGATAAGAAAATCGTAAGTGCACAGTTAACATCATTTTTATTTTTAACGGGTCATTTAACATTATATGCATATTTAACACCTTTCTTAAAAGATGTGATGCATGTTGAAGCGGATTGGATTAGTGTATTTTACTTTATTTTCGGAATTGCAGCGGTACTTGGAGGCGGCCTTGGGGGCTTGCTTGCTGATAAATGGGGATCGAAGAAAAGTATTATCTCAATTATTATCGTATTTGCATGTGCAATCTTCATATTACCAATGATGACCTTCTCATTCCCACTGTTCATTATTATGATGGGACTTTGGAGTATGCTGAGCTGGGCTATTTCGCCAGCGCAACAAAACTATTTAATTGAAATTGCGCCAGAATCGGCTGGTATTCAGCAAAGTTTAAATAACTCTGCGCTTCACTTAGGAATTGCGCTCGGTTCAACAGTAGGCGGAGTTGTTATTGAGAAATCATCTGTTATATATAACGCTTGGGTAGGCGGTGGCTTTATTATATTAGCGCTGCTTTGTGCGATTTTCTCTATTACGAGAGGACGTTCTACTCAGCTTGCAAAAGAAGAATCTATCGTTTGATAGGTTCTTTTTTATTTGTAAAAAATTGCAGGTTTTAGTAGAAAGGTGGAGAATTTGTATGTAGCGAGGTGATGGGTAAATGATGTTTAATTTCTCGATATTCGGTATAATACTTGCACTATTACCGATAGTTGTAGTTGTTTTTGTATTAGGATGGATTCGTGTCATCTATCAAAATTCTGAGAAACAAGTGGAGCAAAATGAGAAAATTATTGAGCTGTTGATGGAGATAAAAGAAAAAGATAAGTAACATGTATTCGTTTGAAATTTACTTCTGGTAAGTTAAAAAGGCACTTATAAAGTGCCTTTTTATTTTTTGGAAATTTAAAATATGTAATATTCATTTGTCAATAGCAGCATGAGAGCAAATAATGTAAAGGTTGCTTATTACTTTGGAACTTTCTCAACAATTCGACAAGATACTACAAAAAAACCACCTATTCTCTTTTTTTCACTATAAGTACAATGAAACAGTAAGATTGCTTCATGTAGAAATTTATATATGGTGGTGGAGAAAATGAAACGAAAGATGGTAGGAAAATGGTTTAGTTTTTTAAGTGCTCTTATTATTTTATTAGGAATTGTAATGCCACAAGTAAAGGCAGAGGTAATGAACAGAGAAACATATAAAATGGATTGGAGTTATAGTAATTCGAAACATCGTGAAATAAAAACAGAAATAATTAAAACGGCTTCGGGTAGTATTGCGTATTGTTTAACGCCTGATTTGCGTTCTCCAAATGGGGATGATTTGCCTGAAATGGGGAAAACATCTGATGCCATATATCGTGTTTTATTAAATGGGTATCCTCAAAAAAGCCCATCAGAATTAGGGGTAGCGACAGTAGAAGAAGCACATTATGCTACACAATTAGCGGTATGGATTGCAGCAAATGAATTAACGGTAGAAGATTTAGTTGCAAAAAATGAACGAGTACATAATCTTATGAAGCGTTTAGTAGAGGCTTCAAAACAAGAAACAGGATCACAAGATGTATTTTTAAAAGTTAATCCTGTAGATCCACAAACTGCTACACAAAAAGGTGATTATTTAGAAACAGGATTTTATGCAGTGCAAACAAATGCGGTTTCTGGCTCTTATACAATTCTTCCTGAAAATGCTCCTAAAGGGATTCGAATTGTAAATGAAAATGGAGAAGAGAAAAGTATATTATCAATTGACGAAAAATTTAAAATATTAATCCCGAAAGATACGAGTAGCGGTAATTTTAAAATGAAAGTGAAGTCTACTTTAACAAATTTACAAGCAATAGCTTTTAAAGGCTCGGAAAAAGTTCAAAATACAACAGTATTGTTACAAAGAAATAGTGAGAAAATCAGTACAGATTTAGTTGTAAATTGGGAATCAGTAGGCTCTTTAAAGATTATGAAATTAGGAGAAAAAAAAGAATTATTAAAAGGGGCTGTGTTTGAAGTTTCTAATGAAAACTTTAAACAAAATGTTACGACTAATGATAAGGGGATTGCTGAGCTAGGGAATCTTCCAATCGGTATATATAGCGTCAAAGAAATTCAAGCGCCAGCTGGATATGTGTTAGACGGAAGTACTAAAAAAATTGAAGTGAAAACTGGTGAAACTGCTGTATTAGAGTTAAAAAATGAAAATATAAAAGGGGAACTAGAAATAACGAAAGTAGATATAGCGGATGGGAATACGAAGTTACCAAATGCAGAATTTACAATCTACAACGAACAAGGGAAAGAAGTAGTAAAAGGGAAAACAAATGAGCAAGGTATAGCGAAATTCAAATTACCGTACGGAAAGTACACGTATAAAGAAACAATAGTACCAAATGGATATGTAATAAATGAAGAGACGTTCTCATTTGAAATAAAAGAGGATGGCGAAATTATTAAACATATCGTTCAAGATAAGAAAATAGAAGGTGAATTAGAAATAACGAAAGTAGATATAGCGGATGGGAATACGAAGTTACCAAATGCAGAATTTACAATCTACAACGAACAAGGAAAAGAAGTAGTAAAAGGGAAAACAAATGAGCAAGGTATAGCAAAATTCAAACTACCATACGGAAAGTACACGTATAAAGAAACAATAGCGCCGAATGGGTATGTAATAAATGAAGAGACGTTCTCATTTGAAATAAAAGAGAATGGAGAAATTATTAAACATATCGTTCAAGATAAGAAAGTAGAAGGTGAATTAGAAATAACGAAAGTAGATATAGCGGATGGGAATACGAAGTTACCAAATGCAGAATTTACAATCTACAACGAACAAGGGAAAGAAGTAGTAAAAGGGAAAACAAATGAGCAAGGTATAGCAAAATTCAAACTACCATACGGAAAGTACACGTATAAAGAAACAATAGCGCCGAATGGATATGTAATAAATGAAGAGACATTCTCATTTGAAATAAAAGAGGATGAAGAAATTATTAAACATATTGTGAAAAATAAGAAAGAAGAAAAGGCATCCCTTCCTTCTAAGCCAAATAAGCCAACACCGAGTGGAGAAGTGAAACCTTCTGTTGATGTGAAGCCGGTACAACAATCTAATACTCATAATGAAGTGCGTTTACCAGCTACTGGCGGCGTTGGCAATGAATTTACGGCTTTATTCGTTTTAGGAATTGGTTTTATTATTGCTGGTGCTTATGTGTTAAGGATGAAAAATAGAAAAGAAATGTAGAAAAAAACGCCTTGTAATAGAGGCGTTTTTTTAGTATCTCAACTTCCTCAACAAACTCTTAATTTCCTCATCTTGCATGAAGAGATCCAGATGCTTTTCTGTAATTTTTGCAAGTGCAACGTCGTGATAGAAAAATTCTGTAAAGAACTTTACGAAAGGTTGTGACATTGTTTTCATCGCTTGCCATGACTCTTGCTCTACACCAGCAAATAAAATTTCGCGGTCGTCAACGATGAGTAGCAAGTAGCGCTCTAATGCGTTAGGTTCTTCCGTTGGGATTAGAAAATGCATGTTTTCTAAGTCTGTTTCTACCTTTCCAACTATAAGGGACTCGAGTTTGACGCCTTGTTTTTCTTTTTGTTCTAGTAAAGGAAGGTATTCTAAAAGAGTATCATTCCAAGCTGAAATACGAATCGATTCTTTTGCACTTTCGATGAGTTCTTTACTTTGAACTCGAATAGAAGATTGCATTTTTAAGCTCCACACACGGTCATCTGTAAATGATTTTTTCGATATATTTGTTTCCAATTCTTTAATATTTGATTGGAATTCTGTCGTTAATTTTTCAATTGCTAGCTTGAGTGGTAATGCTGTATACAGCTTTTTCTTTTCTGACACAGAATCCATTACCATCCCTTTATCGATCAGGCGTGCTAGCACTTCATATATTTTTGCTTTTGGAACACCAGAGTGCTTCACAATCGTTGTAGCATCTAATGGTTCGTTGCTCGATACGACAACTTCATAAGCTTGGCTTTCATATTGTGAGAAACCGAATTTTTGTAACATAGTTCCCTCCGAACGAATGAGATTATATAGTTTAAGGATAATGAACTATTTGTTTTTGCACAAGTGGTAGTAGGTTGTCTAATCAGATTGAAATTAGAATTAGTTTCAATTTTTTCAATTAATCCATTATACTTAATATAGTGATTAATATAAGTATATTACAACGTGAAGGGTAATTAACTGTTACGATTTATTTAACCAATTATAACGAAAGTTAATTAAATATATCAGTAAGCCCTGCTAGTCCAGTGATTGGCTAGTAGTGAGGGTTAACTGCGGGCAATCCCTAAAGCTGATTGAACTACAACGTGGCTAGAAATAGCGAGCGTGAATGTTGCGAAAGCAGAAAAAATCAATCAGATGGTGTAAGGTTAAATCCTAAACACTAGAACAATGGGTCTTCCGCCTCGAATCATCTAAGTCAAAATGGATAAGATGAACGTTCAACGACTATCTCGTATAACTGACGAGAGTACATCACAAGCCTATGGTGGTGGAAAAATCCTCTATCTCTAAAGAGATAAACATATAGTCTGCGCTCATGTGAAAACATGAGAAGTTCATAAGAGAACTGGCTAAGGAATTGCGCCCTTAGTTGAACAAGATAAATTTTATTGAATCTATCAAACTCCATTGAAAATATCAAACATACGTGCTGTGTTAGGTTCAATGAGGTGAGAATAATAATGAAATTTTCACGAGTTAGTCAAGTATCAGAATTAACAGGTTTGCATCCGAGTAGTCTAAGGAGAATGCTGGTGGAACACGCTACTATTCAGAAGAACAAATCTTTCATTAAAGGAGTTAAATTCTGATGATATTGGCGAAGAAAGTCAGACTAATTCCAACGCCTGAACAAGAAAAAGTGCTTAGAAACCATGCTGGTGCTGCAAGATTCGCTTATAACTATTGTAAAAGAATGAGTGATAGATATTATAAGCTATTTGGAAAATCTGTTTCACAGTTAGCTTTACAGAAACGATTTACAAAGATCAAGAAGCGAAAGAGATATGAGTGGTTAAATGACATCAACGCACAAGTTCCCAAACAGGCTTCAAAAGATTTTGATACGGCGAGAAAACATTCGTTCAAAAAGTACAAAAATGGTTATCACACTTCTTATAAATCCAAAAAAGATTTAATTCAAGGATTTTATGCCAATTATGAAAGACTGATTATAGGAAAGAAAGTAGTTCATATTCAGTCTATTGGAGAAGTGAAAACAAGCCAACAACCACCAAGAAACAAAAAACCATCCAATCCAAGAGTTACATTTGATGGTCGTCATTGATGGATTAGTGTAGGATTCCAAGAAGATTTTGAATCCAAAGAACTAACCAATGAGTCGCTTGGTGTGGATGTTGGTTTAAAAGAGCTGTTTGTAGCTTCTAATGGTACGAAAGAACGAAATATAAACAAAGATGCTAAGGTTAAAAAACTTTTGAAAAGGAAAAAGTCAGCACAAAGAGATATGTCTAGGAGATTTAAAAAAGGTGTAAAAATTCAATCTGCCGGATATGAAAAAGCGAAAGCTGAGCACCTGCGGTTATCTAGGAAAATTACGAATATCCGAAATAACCATATCCATCAAGCAACAGCTAAATTGGTGAAAACCAAACCAATGAGGATTGTTGTGGAAGACTTCCCTATCTCAAACCTGTTAAAAAACAAAAAACTATCGAAAGCATTTTTATTTCAAAAATTAAACTTCTTCTTTCAATGTTTATCATACAAGTGCGAGAAGTACGGCATAGAGTATGTAAAAGCTGATAAATGGTTCGCTTCAAGCAAGATTTGTTCATGTTGCGGAGTTAAATACGACCATTCAGTTCAACCAGAAGGACAGTGGAGTTTAAAGATTCGTGAATGGGACTGTGTTGGGTGCAATAGCCATCACGATAGGGATGTAAATGCTGCGATAAATTTATCAAGATGGGTAAAATAAATGCTTGATAATAGGAGGTAACGATACTGCCTCGTGTGGAGTGTTATACCCCTCGTCCCTTCGGGGTTGCGAGAACACGATGAAGCACTAACTCGTGTAAATTTGATTGAATTGTATAGATTTAGTTAAGTTTATCGTATCGGGATGCTTGGGGGAAGATGTTAAGAAGTTTACGTTTGAAAATTGCGGTAGTATTTTCGGTACTTATTTCTATGATGTTCGTAATATTAGGTACAGCTATGTATCAATTACAGAAAGAGAAGGAAGTGCGCTCCTTAGACCAGTATTCTCAAAATACGATGGATCTTGTGACAGAGCAACTTACGACATTTGTTCAAAGAACGGATGAAGATATGGGATATTATGCGAACAGTGAGATGGTTCGTAATATACTTCAAGACGGAGTTACTCCAGAAGAAGAAGCCTTTTTGACGAAAGAGTTTTCGGAGTACAAAAAGAATCATCCTGGCATTTTAGACTTATATATTGGTACGAAAGATCAAAAAACATTAAGTGCCAATCTTGCTGAAGGTGGACAAGTGCCAGAAGGATATGATCCAACGACAAGACCATGGTATAAAGATTCAGAAGCTGATGTGAAAAAGGTTCACTGGGGACAACCTATGTATGAAATTGCAACAGGTAAGTTAAGCGTGGGAGTTTCTAAAGCAATTACAGCTCAAGATGGATCTGTATTAGGTGTTGTTGCGATGGATGTATCACTTGGAACAATTCAGAAGTTACTTCATAATATTCAATACAATAATGGCGGAGAAATGTTTATTATAAATGATAAAAATATGGCTCTCGTTTATCCAGAGAAAATAGGGAAAGATGTTTCGAAAGAGCCACTTGTGAAGAGTTTAAATAAAGAGGTAACAAAATATGCTGTCACTACATTAAAGGGTGAAGATGTAGTTGTTTATAGTCAGTCATTTGATTTGATGAAATGGAAAATAGGAATTTTTTATCCGAAAGAAACGATTGATGGGCTATTAAATAGTACGAGAAATACAGTCATTATAATGGCTTGTATTAGCTTATTAGTTGGAATCGCAGCTTCATACTTGTTCTCACGAAGATTAGCAAGACCGCTGCAACTATTAACGAATCACGTTCAAAAAGTAGCAGAAGGTGATTTAACGTTGCAAATGAAAGTGACAAGTAAGGATGAAGTTGGAGAGCTGACAAATCATTTTAATCATATGGTTGAGCAAATGAATGAAATGGTAAGTAAAATTAAAAATAGTGTATCAACAGTGCAACAATCAACGAATAATCTACATTATTTAACGAATGAAACTGTAGCAGCTAGTAGAGAAGTATCAGGTGCAATGGATGATGTGAGCGGAGGAGCGTCCACTCTTGCTAATAGTGTAGATGAAGTTTCAGAGCAACTCGAGAATATGGCGCAGTCAGTGGAACAAATGAATAATTCGGTTGGTGAAATAAAAGGTGTGGCTGGCAAAGCTGAAGAGGCATCTAAGCAAGGATTAAATACGATGCGTAATTTAGTTCGTACAAGGGGCCAATCATCTTCGATTGTTGTTCATACAGAGGAAGCATCCGGAAAGTTAGAGCAAAGAGTTGGATCGATTCAAAATGTTGTAGAGCTTATAAAAGGTATTTCGGATCAAACGAATTTACTTGCTTTAAATGCTTCAATTGAGGCGGCACGTGCAGGGGAACAAGGTAAAGGCTTTGCTGTTGTTGCTGAAGAAGTTCGAAAGTTAGCGGAACAATCGAAAGAGGCGACAGGAGAAATCGCAACGATGATTGGTGATGTACAAGTAGAGGTAAGACGAGTTGTAGAAGTTGTAAGTAAATTAAAAGATATCGCGGATATACAAAATAAAGTTACGACAGAGGCAGAAACGGAATTCCGCACAATTATGTCAGTTGTAAATACGATTAGTACTTCAGTGGAACAAATTGTAGAAGAGGTACATAACATCGGTTACGAGCAAGGAGAAATTACAGCAGTAATGCATACAATTGCTAGTACAAGTCAAGAAAGCGCAGCTGTTTCGGAAGAAGTAAATGCTGCAACTGAATCTCAAGTGAGTCATCTAGAAAAGGTAGCTCATACGATGGAAAGTTTGACGGAGCATATGAGAGACTTAGAAAGATTGGTTGAGCAGTTTAAAATAGAGGAATAACAAATTAGTAAAATGATGAGTATTTCGGTAAAATAGACAATGGATATATAAGAAGCAATTATAGGAGGAAGACTACTATGGCAATTGTTGACGTATCGATTATTCCAGTAGGAACTGGTAATCCAAGTGTTAGTGAATATGTAGCAGAAGTACAAAAGGTGCTAGAGAAAAATGCAGATCGCGTGAAGTATCAATTAACACCAATGAATACAGTAATTGAAGGAGATCTTCCTGTCATTCTAGAAGTAATTCAACAAATGCATGAAGTTCCATATACGAAAGGTGCACAGCGCGTTGCAACAACAATTCGTATCGATGATCGTCGTGATAAAGTAAGCACAATGGAGAAAAAATTAAACTCTGTTCGATCAAAATTATAAGAAAAAGCAGCGATCTTCGCTGCTTTTTTCATATAGGAGGTAAATAAGATGAGTGAAAAGTTTAACGAACAATTTGACGGGTTACTAGAGAAATACACGGAGTTATTACTAGGAGAGAGCAATGAAGAGAGAAAAGAACAGGTGCAGAAGTGGGCACTGTATTCTTACATAGCAAAGACGATGCCGGCTTTAGTGAAGCACTGGAATGAGACATATCCCGCTGCAAAAGAAGAGATGGTACAGTTAATTACAGATATTAAAAAGCTGAATGAAGAGAAGCGAAATGAGCAGTGAGAAGGCTTGAGGTAATGTTACATCAAGTTTTCTGTATTAATATCCTCATATAATTTACATGGAATATAAAGGGTTTTATAAGCATGTCGAATATTTTCGGCATGCTTATTTTGTGCCTAGTAAACTCGTTTTTTCTAAATGTCGAAAAATATTTCCTGCATATTTATAAGCGAGAATATAGGTTTTTAAATGTTTTTATAGTATTTTATAAATTATCAAAATAATTATTTGTATCCAATAATTTTAAACAGTGATATAATTTTGAAGAGGGGTAAAAAACAGATAAATCACAGTCATAGGGGTGAATTACATGGAACAATTAATGCGAAATTCGTTTCTTTTCTTGTCAAAAAATAAAGCGCTAACAAAATTGGCTAAAAAGTATGGTTTGCGCTTTGGTGCAGGTCGCTTCGTCGCAGGGGAAACGATTGAATTAGCGACAGCTGCAATTAAAGCATTAAATAAGCAAGGTCTTTGTGTAACGATCGATTATTTAGGTGAATTCGTTGATAACGAAGCGGAAGCAAATGAAATGGCTAGCGAATCGATTGAAGCGATTCGTGCAATTGGAAGAGAAGGTCTTAATTCGCAGCTTTCTTTAAAGATGACTTCTATGGGATTAGATATCTCTGATGAAATCGTAATGAACAATATGCGCCGTATTTTAGAAGCTGGAAAAGAAAATGGTGTGTTTATTACAATTGATATGGAAGACTATACGCGCTGCGGGAAAACAATTGAGATCTTTAAACAATTAAAATCTGAATACGATAATATTGGTACAGTTATTCAAGCTTACCTATATCGTACAGAAAAAGATATGGAAGAATTAAATGCTTATAGTCCTAATTTACGTCTTGTAAAAGGAGCTTATAAAGAGCCTGAAGAGGTAGCGTTCCCGGATAAGAAAGATGTAGATGATAACTATAAAAAAATTATTAAAATGCACTTATTAAATGGAAATTATACTGCAATTGCTTCACATGACGAAGCGATTATTGAATATACGAAAAAACTTGCCGAAGAACACAACATTCCAAGAGACCAATTTGAATTCCAGATGTTATATGGTATTCGTAATGAGCGTCAACTTGAGCTAGTAAAAGAAGGTTACAAAATGCGTGTTTATGTGCCTTATGGAAACGACTGGTATGGCTACTTCATGCGTCGTCTAGCAGAACGTCCAGCAAATGTTGCGTTCGTGTTAAAAGGTATGGTTAAAAAATAACCAAGGAGAAAATACTCCTTGGTTATTTTAATTGCTGAAATGCGTAATGAGCCATTTTTTTCGTATCAGGATATAGTTGTGTGCGAGTAGAAGATAATACAACATTAATGACGCGTTTACCGTCTTTTTCATCCACTGTTACGACCGTATATTTTCCGAGTGCTGATAGACCGCTTTTACTTCCAATTGCATATGGATCGTCATATAGTTCTTCTCGTCCATAGTTTGCGATGTTTGGAGAGCGTTCTGAAGTATGTAGAGTTGTACGTGTTGAATTCATATATTCTAAAACAACTGGGTACTTTAATGCTTCTTTCGTAATCATAGCAATGTCATATGGTGATACTTTATTTCCGAGTGCATCAGCGCCACTTGCGTTTTTGAAAGTCGCATGCTTTGTACCAAGTTCCTTCGCTCTGGCATTCATCATTTTTACAAATTCATTTTTTGATCCTGCGATATGTTCTGCGATGGATTCAGCGATTGGGTCTGCACTAATGATAAGCATAAGCTTTAATGCCTCATCCCGCTTTAACTTTTCCCCAGCACGAAGTTTAATTTTCTTACTTTGACTTTCTGTTTTAATTGCGTTCTCTGTAACTGTAATTTCTTCATTTTCTTTTACATTCTCTAGTAAGAGTAAGGAAGTCATCATTTTCCCTATACTAGCCGGATAAGAGCGTTCGTCTTCCCGCTTTCCATACAAAATTTCACCTGTGTCTGCATCAATTGTAATGGCGTATTGCCCAGTAATGTTAGGTTGATCCGCTCTTACAGCTTGTTGCCTTTGTGCATAAGAGAAGAAAATCATCCCTGTAAATAGTGTAGCAATCATTACAATCATAACTATTGTTCGTTTCATCATCGTTCCCTCTTTTGTTTTCCATATGTACAAATAAATTGGGCAGAAAAAGCAGCCATTACCCATTATGCCACGTTTTCTGCCCAAAAATATACCGTTATTTTTCGCCCATATTATGCTTCTTATATTGTTGGTTATTACCTTGACGGCCCTTTTCCACACCGTGATTATGGGGACCTGCATTTCCAGATACGCTTGCTGCGCTAATTCCAGCTTTTGAAGGGTTCTTCTTAAGTTTTGCCATATATATTCCTCCAGTTTCGTCAGATTATAAAAAGGAAAAGTGTATTTGAGTGAAGAAAATACATATATAGCATGGGCAAATAAAAGAAAAATATTTATTTCAGAAAATTTTATCAATAAATATATTGCGAAAATTCAAACTGTATCATATATTTATTAGTAGAGGCTCACTCATTGATTGCGACTTATGTCGAAAAATTGAATGAGCATTCATTCAAGAATAGGGGGAGAATTGGATGTTCCAAATTAAAAAGGCTGCTGTTCTAGGTTCAGGCGTAATGGGTTCAGGGATTGCGGCACACTTAGCTAATATTGGTATTCCGACATTATTGCTTGATATTGTACCACCTGCGCTAACAAAAGAAGAGGAAGCGAAGGGACTTACATTAGAACATAAAAGTGTGAGAAATCGTTTTAGTAATACGGCTGTGCAAAAACTATTAAAGCAAAAACCAGCTCCTCTGACAGTGAAAGGAAATTTAGCACTGATTGAAGCAGGTAACTTAGAAGATGATCTTGAGCGTCTAGCTGATGTAGATTGGATTATTGAAGTAGTAGTTGAAAACTTAGATATTAAAAAGAAACTATTTGAAAAAGTAGATGCTGTTCGTAAACCGGGTTCTATTGTAAGCTCGAATACGTCAGGCATTTCAGTAGAAAAAATGGCAGAAGGTCGTTCAGACGACTTCCAGAAGCACTTCTTAGGCACACACTTTTTTAACCCACCACGATATTTAAAACTTCTAGAGGTAATACCGACGAAAGAAACAGATCCACAAGTATTAAGCTTCATGAAACTATTTGGCGAAGACGTTCTTGGAAAAGGCGTTGTTATCGCAAAAGACACACCAAACTTTATTGGAAACCGCATCGGTACGTACGGTTTATTAGTAACTCTTCAAGAGATGATAAAACGCGGCTATAGCATTGGGGAAGTTGATTCTGTAACAGGCCCACTTATTGGTCGTCCGAAGAGCGCAACGTTCCGTACATTAGATGTTGTTGGGTTAGATACATTCGTACACGTTGCAAATAACGTATATGAAAACGTACAAGAAGAAGAGCGTGATGTATTTAAAGTACCAGCTTTCATGCATGACATGCTTGATAAAAAATGGCTTGGAAGCAAAACAGGTCAAGGATTCTTCTTAAAACAAGGAAAAGAAATTTTAGAATTAAATCCTGAAACGATGGAGTACGAAGCTCGCAAAAAATTAAAAGCTGCATCTATCGAGTTAAGTAAACAAGAAAAAGGTTTATCGAATAAATTGAAAGCGCTTGTATACGCGAAAGACCGCGCAGGAGAGTTGTTATGGAACATCATCACACCAACTCTTTTATACTCTGCAAAACTTCATAAAGAAATTGCTGACGATATCGTTGCAATTGACCAAGCGATGAAGTGGGGCTTCGGCTGGGAGCAAGGACCATTTGAAGTTTGGGATGCAATCGGCGTTGAAAAGTCCGTTCAAAAGATGGAAGAAAACGGCGTAGTTGTTCCGACTTGGGTGAAAGAAATGATAGAGAAAGGTTTCACTACTTTCTACAAACATGATAACGGAGATAGCTACTATTACGATAATGGCGAATATAAGCTAATCGAACGTAATAAAAAGGCAATTTCTCTTAAACAATTAAAAGCGAAAAATGGCGTATTAAAGAAAAATAGCGGAGCGAGCTTAATTGATTTAGGTGACGGCATCCTTTGCTTAGAATTCCATTCGAAGAGCAATGCAATCGGTATGGATATTACGCAAATGATTAACTACGCTGTTGATGAAGTAGAAAAGAATTATAAAGGTCTTGTTATCGGTAACCAATCGAAGAACTTCTGCGTTGGTGCGAACTTAGCAATGATCTTAATGGAAGCACAAGATGACAACTACTTTGAAATTGAGTTGGTTGTGAAAAACTTCCAAGATGCAATGACGAAAATTAAATATTCTTCTAAGCCAGTTGTAGCAGCACCATATGGTATGACGCTTGGCGGAGGTACAGAAGTTTGTTTACCAGCAGCTAGCATTCAAGCTTCTAGCGAAACGTATATGGGCTTAGTAGAAGTTGGTGTTGGCTTAATCCCTGGCGGAGGCGGTAATAAAGAGCTATACATTAAACACTTAAATAAAATGCCAAACGGTGTAGAGTTTGATCTGCAAAAAGTTGCGAATAAAGTATTCGAATCTGTAGCGATGGCGAAAGTTTCTACATCGGCACAAGAAGCTGTATCGAACAACTTCTTAGGCGATAAAGACGGTATTAGTGTGAATGGTGATCACTTACTATATGATGCGAAACAAAAAGCACTTGCTTTATATGAAGCTGGCTATAAAGCACCAATCCGTAAAAAGATACCAGTTGTTGGTGAAACAGGATATGCAACTCTTGTACTTGGTGCAGAAGCAATGCATTTATCAGGTTACATTTCTGAACATGATCTTCACATTGCGAAGAAACTTGCATATGTCATTGCGGGCGGAAAAGTACCGTACGGAACAGAAGTTGATGAGCAGTATTTATTAGATGTAGAACGTGAAGCATTTATTAGCTTAGTAAGTGAGATGAAATCACAAGCAAGAATGCAGCACATGCTTGTAAAAGGAAAGCCATTACGTAACTAATAACGAGGGGAGATATCGTTCATGAGAGAAGCTGTCATTGTTGCGGGAGCAAGAACACCAATTGGAAAAGCAAAGAGGGGTTCATTAAAAACAGTTCGTCCTGACGATCTAGGGGCGTTAGTAGTAAAGGAAACGTTAAAGCGTGCGAATTATGAAGGACCAATCGACGATTTAATTTTCGGTTGTGCAATGCCAGAAGCAGAGCAAGGGTTAAATATGGCTCGTAATATCGGCGGACTAGCAGGACTTTCTTACGATGTTCCAGCTATTACAATTAACCGTTACTGTTCTTCAGGTTTACAAAGTATCGCTTACGGAGCAGAGCGAATTATGCTTGGTCACTCGGAAGCTGTATTATCAGGCGGAGCGGAATCAATGAGTTTAGTTCCGATGATGGGACACGTTGTTCGTCCGAATAGTCGCCTTGTAGAAGCAGCTCCAGAATATTATATGGGTATGGGACATACAGCAGAGCAAGTTGCTGTGAAATATGGAATTTCTCGTGAAGAACAAGATGCATTTGCAGTAAGAAGTCATCAACGTGCTGCGAAAGCATTAGCTGCAGGTAACTTCGCTGATGAAACAGTATCTGTAGATGTAACGTTACGTACTGTTGGATCAAACAATAAACTGCAAGAAGAAACAATCATTTTCGCACAAGACGAAGGTGTAAGAGCAGAAACGTCGCTAGACATTTTAGGTAAATTACGTCCAGCATTTAACGTTCGCGGTTCTGTAACAGCTGGTAACTCTTCACAAATGAGTGACGGTGCAGCATCTGTACTATTAATGGATCGTGAAAAAGCAGTGAGTGATGGCATGAAGCCACTTGCGAAATTCCGTTCATTTGCAGTAGCTGGCGTACCACCAGAAGTAATGGGAATCGGCCCAATTGCTGCAATTCCAAAGGCGTTAAAATTAGCTGGTTTAGAGCTATCTGATATTGGCTTATTCGAACTAAATGAAGCATTCGCTTCTCAATCGATCCAAGTTATTCGTGAGCTTGGTTTAGATGAAGAAAAAGTAAACGTAAACGGCGGTGCAATCGCACTTGGACATCCACTTGGCTGTACAGGCGCAAAACTAACACTATCTCTTATTCACGAAATGAAACGCCGCAACCAACAATTCGGTATCGTAACAATGTGTATCGGCGGCGGAATGGGAGCAGCGGGAGTGTTTGAATTACTATAAAAAAGTGGAAGTGGCTTGCTCAGAACGAGACGTCGCCAATGCAAAGAATGGAAGCAACAAAGGTTTATAAAAAATAAAATTGAGAGCCAGCTTCTTTCAAAAAGAAAGGAGCGGCTTATGAAAATATGAAGGAGGAAATTTTCATGGAAAAAACAGTAGGAAATGCGGTTAAAGGCGGTAGCTTTTTAGTTGATGAGATTACGATTGATCAAGTGTTTACGCCAGAGGATTTTTCATCTGAGCATAAAATGATTGCAAAAACGACAGAGGACTTTATCGTAAATGAAGTTCTTCCAGAGCTTGAATATTTAGAGCAACACGAGTTTGATCGTTCTGTTCGTCTTTTAAAAGAAGCTGGGGAACTTGGTTTATTAGGCGCTGACGTACCAGAAGAGTACGGCGGAATTGGCCTTGATAAAGTAAGCTCAGCGTTAATCGCAGAGAAATTCTCTCGCGCTGGTGGTTTTGCAATTACTCACGGTGCTCACGTAGGTATCGGATCTTTACCAATCGTATTATTCGGTAACGAAGAGCAAAAGAAAAAGTATTTACCATTACTTGCAACTGGTGAAAAATTAGCGGCATACGCATTAACAGAGCCAGGTTCAGGGTCTGATGCATTAGGTGCGAAAACAACTGCACGTTTAAATGCAGAAGGTACACATTACGTATTAAATGGTGAAAAACAATGGATTACAAACTCTGCATTCGCTGACGTATTTATCGTATACGCAAAAATTGATGGAGAGCACTTCTCAGCATTTATCGTAGAGAAAGAATATGCTGGCGTATCTACAAGCCCAGAAGAAAAGAAAATGGGTATTAAATGTTCTTCAACTCGTACGTTAATTTTAGAAGATGCATTAGTACCGAAAGAAAACTTACTTGGTGAAA
Source organism: Bacillus sp. DE0042 (assembly GCF_007680225.1). Classification (NCBI taxonomy): domain Bacteria; kingdom Bacillati; phylum Bacillota; class Bacilli; order Caryophanales; family Bacillaceae; genus Bacillus; species Bacillus sp. DE0042. The sequence continues at coordinate 344,957 of NZ_VEJP01000006.1, forward strand.
TCGGTAAAGGTCATATTATCGCGTTCAACATTTTAAATATCGGCCGTTATAAATTAGGTGTTGGTACAGTTGGATCTGCGAAACGTGCAGTAGAAATTTCAGCACAATATGCAAACCAACGTCAACAGTTCAAACAACCAATCGCTCGATTCCCATTAATTCAAGAGAAACTTGCGAACATGGCAGCGAAAACATATGCAGCTGAAAGCTCTGTATACCGTACAGTAGGTTTATTCGAAAGCCGCATGAGCACATTATCTGAAGAGGAAGTAAAGGACGGTAAAGCAGTAGCAGCTTCTATCGCTGAATATGCAATCGAGTGCTCTTTAAATAAAGTATTCGGTTCTGAAGTACTAGATTATACAGTAGATGAAGGTGTTCAAATTCATGGTGGTTACGGATTTATGGCAGAGTACGAGATTGAAAGAATGTACCGCGATTCTCGCATTAACCGTATTTTCGAAGGAACGAACGAAATTAACCGCCTAATCGTACCAGGTACGTTCTTACGTAAAGCGATGAAAGGTGAATTACCACTTCTTCAAAAAGCACAAAAATTACAAGAAGAGTTAATGATGATGATGCCAGAAGAAGTAGGCGATGAGCCATTAGCACTTCAAAAATATTTAGTAACTAACGCGAAGAAAATCGGCTTAATGGTAGCTGGATTAGCTGCTCAAAAATACGGTAAAGCATTAGATAAAGAGCAAGAAATTCTTGTGAATATCGCTGACATCGTAAGCAACCTATACGCAATGGAATCAGCTGTTCTTCGTACAGAAAAAGCAATTAAAACAACTGGTCTTGAAAAGAATAAACAAAAAGTGTTATACACTGAAGTATTCTGCCAAGAAGCATTCAACGAAATCGAAGCAGATGCGAAAGAAACACTTATCGCAGTTGAAAACGGCGACATGCTGCGCATGATGTTATCATCATTACGTAAATTAACTCGCCACACACCACTTAACGTAATTCCGAAGAAACGTGAAATTGCTGCGAAAATTTTAGAAGATGAGCGTTACACAGTTTAATAGCTGTAAAGAACAGTAGTCGTATAAACGGCTACTGTTCTTTTTTTTTTTGCAAAAATGAAAATTTTAGTGTCATAAAACTAATGCCATTAGTATAATAAAACTAATAGCATTAGTTTTATTCGGAAAGGGAGCTGGAAATATGAGAGTGATACATGAAAAAACGGTATATCAATTGTCATTTTTGCCAAGAGTGTTTCCTGTAAATTGTTACTTTGTCGAGGAAGAAGATGGTTTAACTTTAATTGATGCGGCTTTGCCATATAGCGCAAAAGGAATTTTACAGGCGGCTGAGAAAATAGGGAAACCCATTACTAAGATTGTATTAACACATGCGCATGATGATCATATTGGTGCATTAGACGCATTAAAGGAAGTACTTCCTAATGTTCCAGTCTATATTTCTAAGCGGGACGCAAAGCTTTTAGAAGGAGATACGACGTTACAAAAGGATGAACCAAATATACCAATAAAAGGCGGTGTACCTAAAAAGGTAAAAACGGTACCTGATATTTTATTGGAAGATGGCGACCGAGTTGGATCGCTTCTTGCGATTATGACACCGGGACATACGCCAGGGTCCATGTCGCTTCTTGATGTACGAAATAAAGCTCTTATTGTCGGGGATGCCTTCCAAACAAGAGGAGGTATGGCTGTTTCGGGACAAATGAAATTTTGGTTTCCGTTTCCTGCGATGGCAACGTGGAGCAAAGAAATATCATTACAAAGTGCAGAGAAGTTAAGCGAATATGGGCCTTCCTTGCTTGCGGCAGGACATGGGAAAATGATAAAGGATCCAGGTACTGTCATAAAACTTGCTATTAAGGAAGCTAAGCGGAATATAGAAAGTAGAAAAGAAGGTTAATTTATGTCACCGAGAATCGGACTTACATTACAGAAAATTGTAGAAACAGCAGCAGAAATTGCAGATACAAATGGAATACAAGAAGTAACGTTAGCTTCATTAGCGCAAAGGTTAGGGGTACGTTCACCTTCGCTATACAATCATGTGAAAGGTTTACAAGATGTACGGAAAAATCTTGGTATGTACGGAATACAACAGCTGCATAACAGACTGGAAGAAGCGGCCGAGGGTAAACGTATGGACGAAGCAATTCATGCTTTAGGAAAAGCGTATGTAGCATTCGTACGCAAACATCCTGGATTGTATGAAGCAACCTTTTTACGAGATGAAGAAGTAAGAAGAGCAGGAGACGGAATTGTGAAGCTTTGTCTTCAGGTTTTACAACAATACGGCTTAGAAGGAGAGAATGCACTTCATGCGACACGTGGATTCAGAAGTATTTGTCATGGATTTGCGTCGATTGAACAGCAGGGTGGATTTGGTTTGCCAATAGATTTAGATACAAGTTTACATGTATTATTGGAAACGTTTATTAAAGGATTACATGTAATGAGAAATTAAATAAGAAGCGAGGCAACTAAAAACCTTAGAAGCGATTCTAAGGTTTTTTAGTGCATATGATCCCAAAAGAATGGTAGGTTTTTTCTCATTAAATGATATTATTTTGCAGGTTTGAAAAATGTGTATATGGCTACGGAAAGGAAAACGAAAATAAATGCAATAGGATCTTGATATGGGCTAGGCTCAGAGCCCTTCTGGATTTCTGTAAGGAAGTCATGTGTTTTCATGTTTATTGCTCCTTTAACTAATAAATTTTATATGATGCGAGGGTTATGATGGATAGGAAGTATTTTTTGAAATTTCATATAATAATTATTGCATAGCAATCCTATTCCTAAAACTATAAAATATAAAGTTTTCATAATATGTAAAATTGCATATTATTCTTTTTGGAAATTTTGTTATATTATCTTTATATTTGAATTAAAGGATTTTGTTGAGGTAAATGAGAATAACTGGAGGGATACTATGAGTAAAACAGTGTTAGAAGCGTATAGTGTGGAAAGAAAAATAGAGAATATAACATATAAAAATCTATTTGTAATGATAGCAACCATTTTAGGATTCTTACTTCTAGGAGGATTATTCCTTGGTTTGGCTTTGGGGATTTATGGTGAGGAAGCGTTACGTGATAATTTAGAGGGGTACCATTTTCTTTTGTTAGATGCAGCTGTTGTTGCTATCGTTTTATTAGCTTATAAACCAGTTCTTCATTTTATTAAATCTATTTGGGATGTATCCGTTTTGAAGAATGGGAAGACATATTTATATCTATTAATTGGTTTTATAGTCATTGCGTTATCACAATATTTAACGTTACATGTGTTTAGTTTTGAAAGTGCAGAAGAACAGAAGGAACAATTAGGGAGCTTAGGGATTCAAAATAGCATACAAAGTATTATATATGTGTTAAGTGTTGCTATAATTACACCGATTAAAGAAGAAATTCTATTTCGAGGTATTTTATATCGATTTTTAGAAAAGAAATATAATTTTTTAGTTGGGATCATTATTTCTTCCTTCATTTTTGGAATTCTTCATGGAGGTCTTCTAATTACGGCAACAATTATGGGAATGGTATTTGCAATGTTATACAAAAAGACGCAATCTATTATACCTAGTATTATTTTACACATTGTATGGAACTTACTTGTGAGTATAAGTATGATTGTGTCTCTATAAAAATAAATACATAACCAGTATAAAAGATGAATGGCTTAGCTATTCATCTTTTATTTTGTATGCACGTGAAAAAGTTAATTCATGTATACAATCAAAAAAGAGCTAAATACTAACAGTGAACGAATAAAGAAAGGTAGGAGTATTCTATGCAAAATTTAACAGAGCTTGAAGTAGAAAACTTACGCCATTTAATTGGTGGACATGCAACAATTATTAATAAGTTAGACCAGTATGCACAGGCTTGTACAGATCCACAACTGAAACAAATGTTACAAAAGGATGCGCAAGATGCACGAAATACGAAACAGCAATTAATGACTTTCCTAGGATAGGAGGAAACGACAGATGAATGAAAAAGATATGGTAAATGATTATTTAGCAGGATTAAATGCAAGTTTAACAAGTTATGCAAATTATATTTCTCAGTCTGATAATGAACAGTTACATCAAACGTTAATCCAAATTCGTAATCAAGATGAGATGCGTCAACGTAATATGTATGAATACGCAAAGCAAAAGAGTTATTATAAGCCAGCTGCACCTGCTAACCCAATGATTGTACAGCAATTAAAAGGTCAATTAAGTGCGGAATAATGGGATGAAAAAACGAGCGAATGAAGTCGCTCGTTTTTTGTTTTGTCCCGCTATTTACTGGGCGGTAAAACCCCACTGATTAATGCTTCACTTTATATATGTCAATAAATATATAATAAATATTTTTCCAGTTGTAACAAATATGACGAAAATGGAATATAACAATTCACAAAAAGGACAAAAGTTTGCTCAACATTTCACAAAGTATCCATGGTTTATATCGTGGGAATCTCTATAATTAGGAGTGTAAAGAACAAAAGAAATAGATTATATGATCAATTAGGAGAGATTGCTATGAAAAGAAATACAAGAAAAGTTGCAATTATCGGTACTGGATTAGTTGGATCAAGTTGTGCATATTCCATTGTAAATCAAGGCATTTGCGAAGAACTATTATTAATTGATATAAATCATGAACGTGCAGTTGGGGAAGCGATGGATTTATCACACTGCATTAACTTTACAAATACAAGAACAAAAGTATATGCAGGAAGCTATGAAGACTGCAAAGATATGGACATCGTTATTATTACAGCAGGACCAGCACCAAAACCTGGACAAAGTCGCTTAGATACTTTAGGAGCGAGTGCGAAAATTATGGAAAGTGTTGTTGGCGGCGTAATGGAAAGTGGATTTGACGGTATTTTCTTACTTGCATCGAACCCAGTTGATATTATTACATATGAAGTGTGGAAATTATCTGGATTACCTAGAAATCGTGTGATTGGTACTGGTACATCACTAGATTCTTCTCGCTTAAGAACAATTCTATCTGAAATGTTACATGTAGATCCTCGTAGTATTCATGGGTATTCATTAGGAGAACATGGTGATTCTCAAATGGTTGCTTGGTCGCACGTAACTGTGGGTGGAAAGCCAATTCTACAAATTTTAGAAGAGAAAAAAGACAAATTTGGTGAAATAGATTTAGATGAAATTGTTGAGAAGACTGCAAAAGCTGGATGGGAAATTTATAAACGAAAAGGTACTACTTATTACGGAATCGGAAACTCTCTAGCTTATATTGCGAGTTCAATCTTTAACGATGATCACCGTGTAATTGCTGTATCAGCCATTTTAGATGGGGAGTACGGTGAATATGATATTTGTACAGGAGTGCCAGCTATTATTACTAGAGATGGTATGAAAGAAGTTGTAGAACTAAATTTAACAGAGGATGAAGAATCTCGATTCGCAAAATCAAACGATATTTTACGTGATTATATGAAAACAATTGGTTACTAACTTATAGGAGAAGGTGAAACAAATGAAGGAATATATAATGTCTCGTGTATTTAAAGCATCAGCTGGAATCGCACAAGGTATTTTCGTATCCCTTGGAATTGGTTTACTAATCGAAAATATAGGAAGAATTGTTGATATTCCATTGCTTATTACAATCGGAGTTGTTGCAAAATCACTTATGGCACCAGCCATTGGTGCCGGAATTGCTTTTATGCTCGGTGCAAATGGTCTTGTAATCTTCTCGGCTATGGTAGCTGGAGCGATTGGTGCCGGATCCATTTCAATTACTGAAGCAGGTCTAATCATTAAAACAGGTGAGCCAATCGGTGCATTATTAACAGCAACTTTAGCTGTATATATTGGTAAACGTTTAAGTGGAAAAACTGCGTTAGATATGATGCTCGTTCCATTTGCGGCCATATTAGGTTCTGGTTTAGTCGGTATTTGGTTATCTCATAATATTACTCCTGTTTTAAATACAGTTGGAGCATTTATTAAAGATAGCTCAGCTGGTAGCCCGTTTATCGCTTCTATCGTCATTGCAGTCGTTTGGGGACTATTACTTATCTCTCCCGCTTCATCAGCTGCGTTAGCGATCGCACTTAGCTTAGACGGTGTTGCAGGTGGTGCTGCTCTTGCAGGCTGCGTTGCTCAGTTTATCGGATTCTCTGTAATCTCAGCGAAAGAAAATAATTTAGGCGGCATATTAGCTCAGGCGCTTTGTACTCCGAAAGTGCAGTTGCCAAATATCACTAAAAATCCAATGATTCTCGTCCCAACTGTCGTCGCCAGTGCTATAGTTGGTCCAGTATCCGCATTAATTTTCCAACTAGAAGCAGGAAAAGAAATTGCAGGTCTTGGATTAAGTTCTCTTATCGCACCAATTAATTTAATTTCTAGCGAAGGATGGGAAGTTGTCCCGGCGATGGTCATCACTTATATCATCATTCCAGTAGCTGTTTCTTATATACTTTACATTGCTCTTAAAAAAGCAGGTCGTATTCACTCTGGTGATATGACTGTACCGCAATCTTAAATCGAAAATCTCCTTTTATATAGAGAAAAGCAGACTGGAAGCCACAGTCTGCTTTTTACATTTTGTGATTTTGTTTTACTGGAACACGTACAGTTTCTTTTGCTAATAAAAGCTGAACGCCGAAGTAAAGTATGCTTGCAAGCGTCATTCCAGAAATGGCGTCTACAAATGCGTGTTGCTTCGTAAATAGCGTTGATAAAATAATAAGCGTACCGAAGAAGGTAAGAATGTAATATTCAAAAGCATGTTGTTCTCTACGTTTAAAGGCAGCTAGCATAATGACAAATGTAGTTAGAACATGAATGCTAGGGAAACAGTTTACCGGTTGGTCGATACTATAAATATAGCGGACTAGTTCGGAAAATACGTCTGATCCAACGACTGTTGGACGTGGTACAGTTGTTTGCCAAAAATAATAAATAGAAAAACAAGCAAGTTTTCCAAGAATTATACTACTTAAAGTGACATAATATTGTTTTCGATCCGCAAAGCAATAATAAATAAGTGCGCCGTATAAGTAAGGAAACCAAAGTAAATAAGGAATAATAAATGCTTTCACAAATGGAATCCAATCATCTACTACAGTTGTGACATCTACTGCGTGTACAGTAGATTTATTTAATACATCGTAAAGGGGACTTACGAGTACGAGTAGAAGTATATAACTTAACGGAAGAAAAGATGAAAGTTTAAATTTCTTCATGATAATCTCCTATGTTTAGTAATGTAAGTAAATTCAATTGATTATAATATAGAAACGTAATTTGAGCTATCGATTTTACTTACATTTTCTTGAATTAACCTTACGTTTTCGTCACTTGACTTAAAAGAAGGGGAGGGTGCTAAATGAAGCGTTTATCGTATTTCTTATTTTTTATATTGATATGCCTAGTGAGTGCTGGGTGTGCAAAGGGTAAAGAAGGAGAGAAATTAGAATATAACGGAAGAGCACTCGTAATTGGAGTTATTGGAGAAAAGCCGAACGATACGTTTAGGAATATAAAGTTTGAGGAAATGAAGTTAGAGGAACTGGAAAAGAAATCTAAGGAAGTGGATGGTTTTTTAATAATGAAAGATCACTTTCAAGAAGCCTCAACAGAGCAGTATAAAAATGTATTTTCATCGCTAAAGAAACCAGTATTTTTTATCGGTTTGCAAGATAAATCATATTCAACGTTTATTACAAAAGGAATAGAGTATAACAGTGCACGAAAAGATGTAAATGCTATGTATACGCAAGGCTTTGCAAATATCGGAAGTGGTGAAGGACAACAATGGGCAGTCGGTTTGTCCAATGGTGGAAATACTGAAGAAAGTATTCATAATATGTATATCGTCGTATTTCGAACAATTGCCGATTATTTAAGTCGATGATGAAGGAAGAAACCGATGTAGCCCAAGGGTTAGCAAAGAAAAATAGGGAGCTAATCAAACGTTTGTTTAAGGTGTATGTTCGGTAGAAAGAAACCGATGCAATTCAAGGGTTAACAAAGAAAAATAGGGAGTTAATCAAACGTTTGTTTAAGATATATGTTCGGCGAGTGATAAGAGAAGAATCTAAAAAAATTATATATTTATTTTTCTTAACAAATGGCGGAAAAATAAGAAAAATTTGCAGGATTATTAAAAATTATCACGAAATAAGTAAAAGTTTAGCGAATAATCGTTTGAAATAATAAAACGTTTTCTATATGATAAAGGTAAAGGTTAGTAAAAAAGTAGGTGAATTTATGACAGTAACATTTTATTCATATCCAAAGTGTGGCACATGTCAAAAAGCAAAGAAATGGTTTGAGGCAAACGATGTAGCATATGAGATGATTCATATTGTTGAAAATCCACCATCAAAAGAAGATTTACGTAATTTACATGAAAAAAGTGAATTACCATTAAAAAAATTCTTTAATACAAGTGGAATGCGTTACCGCGAACTTGGTCTGAAAGATAAGTTAAAGGATGCAAGTGAAGACGAAATGTACGAACTTTTAGCATCTGATGGCATGTTGATTAAACGTCCAATCGTAACAAATGGAACGAATGTAACACTTGGTTTTAACGAAGAGCAGTTTGAAAGTGTGTGGAAAAAGTACCAATAAGGTATTTTTACATAATTAATACATTCACTGGAGGTACAGTCATGAGCATTCCAAATAATTTACGTTACTCTGAAGAACACGAATGGGTAAAAACTGAAGGTAATGAAGTTGTTATCGGTATTACTCACTTTGCACAAGGTGAGCTAGGCGATATCGTATTCGTTGAACTTCCTGAAGTAGGTGCAACAATCGAAGCTGACGAGCCATTCGGAAGCGTAGAATCTGTTAAAACAGTTTCTGAGTTATACGCACCTGTAAGCGGTAAAGTTGTAGCAGTAAACGAAGAATTAAGTGACCAACCAGAACTTGTTAACGAATCTCCATACGAGGGTGCATGGATGGTTAAAGTTGAACTTTCTGATGCAAGCCAAGTTGAGAAGTTATTAACTGCAGAAAAATATGCAGAAATGACAAACCAAGACTAATTATAGTCGACTAAAGGACAGCCTTTGTGCTGTCCTTTTTTATTTTGTGTTACATAATACATTTAAAATCGAGTGCAAATGAATAAGCTATTATGGGAATGAATGTTTTTCGGTAAGGTTTCATGGGGCTTCGTAATCTGAACGAGCCGCTTGCGCTTTTCTTTGTCCAGCTCCACCTCCTAGCCCTTCATGTCTAAGAACCTTCCGCACGAGAAGACAAAAAAGCGTCTTCTGTACGAAAGAACCTTAGCCAACAGGGCTAAACAGTCAGTGCCGCTTTTCTTTATGATCCAGCTCCAGCGGCTAGATTGTTCGGTGGCTTCGCTTCTTCCTGTAAGGCAAAAAGCGCCTTTACGTCAGAAGCTCCATCCCCCTCACAATCTGAACGAGCTGCTTGCGCTTTTCTTTGTGATCCAGCTCCAGCGGCTAGAACAGTCGGTCATTGCCCTCCTTCACTTGAGGCAAAAAGCGCCTCTAGTTCAGGAGTTCCAATGCCCTCCTGTTCTGAACGAGCCGCTTCCGCTTTTCTTTTGCAAAAATAAACAGGAAACAACATGAAAATAACGAATATACTATATACTAAGTTAAAGGTTGTATAGTATATGGTGATCGGGTGATGACATATGATTTATGTGGAAAAAGTCATTATTGTAGAAGGTAAATCAGATAGAAGAAAGATTGAATCTATTATTCGTGAACCGGTGGAAATTGTTTGTACAAATGGTACAATTGGTTTGTCGAAAATGGATGAGCTCATTGATCAGTTTTTTGATAAGGAAGTGTATGTACTAGTGGATGCTGATGATGCTGGAGAAAAGTTAAGGAAACAGTTTCGAAAAGAATTTCCGCAAGCAGAGCATATTTATATTGATCGCTCGTACCGAGAAGTGGCAACTGCGCCATCTTCACACTTAGCAAATGTATTATGGGGAGCTGACATTGACGTTTATACAGAATATTTACGGTAAGGAATGATAGAAGTGATTGATTGGACAGGAGCCGAAGCTACAGCCCTAATAGAGAACGAAGAAAAAACAGTGTTATATGTATATACTCCAATGTGTGGAACATGCCAATTAGCAAAAAAGATGTTAACAGTCGTTGAGATGACAATTGAAGACTTGAAAATTGGAATGTTAGATTTAAATTATGCTCCGCATTTAGCGAAAGAGTATGGAATCGAAAGTGTACCGTGTTTACTTGTTTTTGAAAATGGGACACTCATGAAGAAGATATATGCATTTCATTCGGTTGAATATTTATATACGAAATTAAAGTAGGCGGCAAAGTTTTTGCCGCCTCGACATATTTCTCGGGAAATATGTCGAGATGCAGGGTGGTTACAGTATTTGTCGAGCGAAAGTAACAGGATTGCTCTTTAGTGAGAGGGAATGGTATGTGTAATAGAAAGTGATATGAAGGATGTGATTTAGGGTGAAATTATATTCTTTGCTGCAATCATTTGTAAATTACGCTAATGGTCAATATCATTTAGAGCCGCTTTTAAGACAAGGAGAAAAAACTGTTAATTTCCGCTTTGGAGATGAAAGTTGTTCGCTACAAATTTCAAGAGATTATATAGAGCTGCTACATGAGGAACGAGGAACAGAGCAAATCGTTTGTTTAGATGAGGAAGATGTAAAACAATTGGTGAACGGCAATGTAAGGTTGCAAATGTTAATGAAAGATGGACGTGTACAATATTCAGGAACGTATCGAACGATGCTATTAGTCGAATCGATGTTTCATATATGTAAACCGATGTCAGTGGGTGCTTAAAAGTCTGAAGTTTCTTTTTTTACGAAAATTTCTGTTGACATGGCGTATGGATATTGATACAATTCAATTCATAAAATATAGACAATTTCATAAATTACAAATCAGACGAAAATGTAATCTGATTTCTCTTATCAAGAGAGGTGGAGGGACTGTGCCCTGTGAAGCCCGGCAACCGTCAACTTATGTTGAAATGGTGCCAATTCCTGCAAAGCAAATGCTTTGAGAGATGAGAGAGGGATAATGTTGTTATATACGCATATAAACCTTTCTGCTTCTCTAAAAGCGGAAAGGTTTTTTTTGTTGTTTGAATGTGGAGGACATTCAAATAATAAAAGTAGTGATAACGGTGGACTACACGCATTAAACATAAAAAATTGCGGAGTCGACCAAAAATCTAGCTTCAGCGGCTAGAACAGTCGGTCGTTTCATCCCTTCCTATGAGGCAAAAAGCGCCTCTACGTCAGGGATTCGGGCGTCCTCTTGTTCTAAACGGGCCGCTTACGCTTTTTAAACAAAAAAAGGGGTGAACATCATGATCTTGTTAGAAAATGTAAAGAAAATATATAAAGCAAAAAGCGGTGATGTCACTGCTGTAGATAATGCCAATTTAAAAATAGACAAAGGTGAAATATTTGGTGTTATCGGATATAGTGGCGCTGGGAAAAGTTCTTTAATCAGATTGTTCAATCAGTTAGAGAAACCAACTTCTGGCCAAATTACAATTGCAAATCGTGTGATTTCAGCAATTACAGGGAGTGAACTTCGTAAGGCAAGGCAAGAAATCGGAATGATTTTTCAGCACTTCAACTTACTTTGGTCACGAACTGTACGCGAGAATATCGAGTTCCCACTTGAAATTGCAGGTGTTGATAAGGCGAAGAGAAGAAAACGCGTCGACGAGTTAATTCATCTTGTTGGATTAGAAGGAAGAGGAGACGCGTATCCATCTCAGCTAAGCGGAGGACAAAAGCAACGTGTTGGGATTGCAAGAGCATTAGCTAACAACCCACAAGTGCTTTTATGTGATGAAGCAACGTCAGCTCTTGATCCAGAAACGACAGATCAAATTTTAGATTTATTATTAGATATTAATAAGCGTCTCGGTTTAACAATTGTACTCATTACACACGAGATGCACGTGATTCGAAAGATTTGTAATCGAGTGGCGGTAATGGAGAAAGGAAAAATTGTAGAAACGGGTCCAGTACTTGATGTATTCCGCAATCCGCAGAAAGACATTACAAAACGCTTCGTACAGCAGTTAACGGATTCTGAAGATACAAATGAAACGATTGAAAGTTTAATTGAAAAGTATCCAGATGGTAAAGTAGTTCGTTTGCAGTTTATCGGTGAAGCTGTAGAAAGACCAGTACTTCAAAGATTAATGCAACGCAGTGATATAGAAGTTAGCATTTTGCAAGGAAATATCGCACAAACGAATAACGGCTCTTACGGTAGTTTAGTTGTTCATTTAAATGGTGAGGAAACAGCGATTCAACAAGCAATAGAGGGAATACATCAAGATCAAGTAGAGCTGGAGGTGATTGCACATGGATAAGTTAATCGCAAATGTTGATTGGAATCAAATGTTAGAAGCAACTGGTGAAACGTTATATATGACGGCAATCGCAGCTCTTGCCACATTTGTATTAGGACTAATTTTAGGATTGTTACTCTTTATGACAGCGAAAGATAATTTATGGGAAAACAAAGCGGTTAACACGGGGATTGGAGCGTTCGTAAACATTTTCCGCTCGATACCGTTCATCATTTTAATCATTTTATTAATCCCATTCACAAAGATTCTGCTTGGAACAATTCTTGGAGCGAGTGCAGCACTTCCAGCTTTAATTATTGGAGCGGCACCATTTTACGCGAGAATGGTTGAAATTGCGCTTCGTGAAATTGATAAAGGTGTAATTGAAGCTTCGAAAGCAATGGGAGCAAAAACAAGCACAATTATTTTGAAAGTGTTAATTCCAGAATCGTTACCAGCATTAGTATCTGGTATTACTGTTACGACAATTGCTTTAGTAGGCTATACAGCGATGGCGGGAGTTGTTGGCGCTGGTGGCCTTGGAACACTTGCTTATTTAGAAGGATTCCAGCGAGGAAATAACGATGTAACAATCGTTGCGACAATTTGTGTATTACTAGTTGTATTTTTCATTCAGTGGATTGGTGATAGTTTAACGACTCGAATAGATAAACGATAATAAAAAACGGGAGGATGTTTCAAATGAAAAAATTATTACTTACAGCACTTATTTCAACTTCAATTTTTGGGTTAGCTGCTTGTGGCGGGAAAGATAAAGATGAAAAAAAACTAGTTGTGGGGGCTTCTAACGTACCGCACGCTGAAATTTTAGAAAAGGCTAAACCTTTATTAGAGAAAAAAGGAATTGAATTAGAAATTAAAAAATTCCAAGACTACGTATTACCAAATAAATCGTTAGCGGATAAGGATTTAGATGCAAACTACTTCCAGCACATTCCATATTTAGAAAAAGAAATTAAAGATAAAAAATATGATTTTGAAATAGCAGGGAAAATTCATTTAGAGCCAATTGGTGTATACTCTCAAAAATATAAGAGCTTAAAAGAACTTCCGGACGGGGCGACAATTATTATGAGTAATTCCGTTACTGACCATGGACGTGGTTTAGCAATTTTACAAAAAGAAGGCATTTTAAAAATTAAAGACGGAGTAGATCCAGTTAGTGCAACTCCAAAAGATATTGCAGATAATCCGAAAAACTTAAAGTTTAAAACGGATATTGAGCCTGGTTTATTACCACAAGTGTATAACAATAAAGAAGGCGACGCTGTTTTAATTAACTCGAACTATGCAATTGATGCGAAATTAAATCCAGAAAAAGATGCAATTGCAATTGAAGGCGATGATTCTCCATACGCAAACGTATTAGTGGTTCGTAAAGGTGATAAAGATAAAAAAGCGATTAAAGAGCTTGTAGAAGTATTGCATTCTAAAGAAATTGAAGACTTTATTACTAAAGAATATAAAGGAGCAGTTGTTCCTGTAAAAGAATAATTGCTGAAAAGGGCTGGTGTATGCCGGCCCTTTTTTATAACTACATAACTATAGGGGAGAAGGGGACATCATATGAAAAAGATTCTACTGTCAGTTGTTACAGCACTGTCTGTATTTACATTAGCTGCTTGCGGAGGGAAAGAAGAGAATAAGCTTGTTGTGGGAGCTTCTAACGTGCCGCATGCTGTTATTTTAGAAAAGGCACAGCCGACACTAGAGAAAAAGGGCATTAAATTAGAGATTAAAAAGTTCCAGGATTATGTTTTGCCGAATAAAGCGTTAGCGGATAAGGAAATTGATGCGAACTACTTCCAACACATTCCGTACTTAGATAAAGAAATTCAAGAAAAGGGATATAAAATTGTAAACGCAGGAAAAATCCATTTAGAGCCAATGGGCATTTATTCTAAGAAATATAAAAATTTAAAAGAATTGCCAGATGGCGGAACAGTTATTATGAGTAATAACGTAGCGGAGCGTGGCCGTATGCTCGCATTGTTACAAAAAGGCGGGGTTATTAAATTAAAAGACGGTGTAGATGTTGTTAAAGCAACAGTAAAAGATGTTGTAGAAAATCCGAAAAACTTAAAGTTTAAAACAGATGTAGAGCCTGGATTGTCACCAAAGCTGTATGAAAATAATGAAGGCGATGCTTTATTCGTTAATTCAAACTATGCAATTGATGCGAAGTTAAATCCAACAAAGGATGCAATTGCGATTGAAGGATCAGACTCTCCGTACGCAAATATTATTGCAGTTCGTAAAGGTGACGAGAAGAAAAAAGAAATTAAAGAATTAGTAGAAGTACTGCATTCAAAAGAAATCCAAGACTTTATTAATAAAGAATATAAAGGTGCTGTACTTCCGGTAAGTGAATAAACACAAGGAAAGGACTGGAAAATTTCCAGTCCTTTTTTCTTTATATAAATAAGAAGAAAGGTGTATTATATAAGGATACAAGGGAAATACTTATATACATTTGTGAAAAAATTGTTACTTTTTTTCGTCGTTTGCGATATCATTTTATTTGATATAAGATTAGAATGAGAATAAAATGAGAATATGAACGTTTTAGGAATTTTTAAAATGTATATATAGGATTAATGGAGGTATTGAGATGGCTGGTTCTACATTAACGGTTAAAGACTTACACGTATCAATTGATGGCAAAGAAATTTTAAAAGGTGTAAACCTTGAAGTAAAAGGTGGAGAAATCCACGCAATTATGGGACCTAACGGAACAGGTAAATCAACTTTATCTTCTGCGATTATGGGTCACCCAAAGTATGAAGTAACAGAAGGTAGCATCATCATCGACGGTGAAGATGTATTAGAAATGGAAGTAGACGAGCGCGCACAAGCAGGTCTATTCCTAGCAATGCAATATCCAAGTGAAATTAGCGGAGTAACAAACGCTGACTTCTTACGTTCTGCAATTAATGCACGTCGTGAAGAGGGCGATGAAATTTCTCTTATGAAATTTATCCGTACATTAGATAAAAACATGGAATTCCTAGAAATGGATCCAGAAATGGCACAACGTTACTTAAACGAAGGTTTCTCTGGTGGAGAGAAAAAACGTAACGAAATTCTTCAATTAATGATGATTGAGCCAAAAATCGCAATCTTAGATGAAATCGACTCAGGTCTTGATATCGATGCATTAAAAGTTGTATCTAAAGGTATTAACCAAATGCGCGGCGAAGAGTTCGGTTGCCTAATGATTACGCATTACCAACGTTTATTAAACTACATCACTCCAGACTTCGTTCACGTTATGATGAACGGTCGTATCGTTAAATCTGGTGGCCCTGAGCTTGCACAACGTCTAGAAGCTGAAGGTTATGACTGGATTAAAAAAGAATTAGGTATTGAAGACGAAACAACAGAGCAAGAAGCGTAAGAGAGGAGCATAAACATGACAATCGGTACATTACCTTTCGATCAAGAAACAATCCGTCAACGCGCAAGCGAAGTAAACGAAGCTGCTTGGTTGACTGAGTTCCGCTTACAAGCTCTTGCACAAGCAACTGAACTTCCAATGCCAACGCCTGATAAAACGAAAATTGAAAAATGGGACTTTATCGGAAAAGGCGACGCTGCTAAGCAAGAGCCTGTAAGTTCTTTAACAGAGCTTCCAGAAGCAGTGAAAAACTTAATCGATGAAAATAACAGCGTATTAGTACAACGTACTGGTACAACTGCATTCGTTTCTTTAGCAGACGAAGCAAAAGAAAAAGGTGTTATTTTTACAGACATCGTAACAGCTGCAACAGAGCATGCTGAACTATTACAAAAGTATTTAATGAAAGACGGCGTGAAGGTAGACGAGCATCGTTTAACTGCACTTCATGCTGCATTAATCAACGGCGGTGCATTTGTATATGTTCCGAAAAACGTTGTTCTTGAAACTCCACTTCAAGCTGTATTCTTAGTAGACGGCGAAGAAGCTAACGTATATAACCACGTATTATTCGTAGCTGATGCGAACAGTACTGCAACTTATGTAGAAAACTACGTTGCAAATGAAAATGCTAAAGGTATTGCAAATATCGTAGCAGAAGTAATCGTGGAACAAGGCGCACAAGTTAAATTTGGTGCGGTTGATCTATTAGCAAAAGACGTAACAACTTACGTTAACCGCCGCGGAATTGTTGGACGCGACGGCCGCATTGATTGGGCTCTAGGCCTTATGAATGACGGAAACACAATTTCAGAGAACGTTACGAATTTAATGGGCGACGGATCATATGCTGATACAAAAACAGTAACAATTGGTCGTGGTAACCAAACACAAAACTTTACAACTAAAGTTGTTCACTTCGGTAAACACTCTGAAGGTTGGATTTTAAAACACGGTGTACAAAAAGATAGTGCAACATCTATCTTTAACGGAATTGGTAAGATTGAACACGGTGCATCTAAATCAAATGCACAACAATCTTCTCGCGTTCTTATGTTAGATGAAAAAGCTCGCGGTGATGCAAACCCAATTCTTTTAATCGACGAAGATGATGTAATGGCAGGTCACGCAGCTTCAGTAGGCCGCGTAGATCCGTACCAATTATACTACTTGATGAGCCGTGGTATTCCAAAACGCGAAGCAGAACGTTTAGTCATCCATGGATTCTTAGCACCTGTAGTAAATGAGCTTCCAATTGAAGGAGTAAAAGCACAGCTTGTTGAGGTAATTGAAAGGAAAGTTCGCTAATGAATATTCATGAAATACGCAAACAGTTTCCAATTCTTGATCAAAAAGTGAACGGCAAACAACTTGTATATTTCGATAGTGCAGCAACTTCTCAAAAACCAATTCAAGTCATTGAAACGTTAGAACGTTACTATAAAGAATATAATTCTAACGTGCATCGCGGTGTTCATACGCTCGGTACGAAAGCTACCGACGCGTATGAAGGTGCACGCGAGAAAGTTCGCAAGTTTATTAACGCGAAATCAATGGAAGAGATTATTTTCACGCGCGGAACGACAACTGCATTAAATACAGTAGCGGCTAGCTATGGTCTTGAAAATGTAAAAGAAGGCGATGAAATCGTTATTTCTTACATGGAGCACCATAGTAACATCATTCCGTGGCAGCAAGTTGCGAAGAAAACTGGTGCAACTTTAAAATACCTTCCGCTTCAACCAGACGGTACAATTTCTTTAGAAGATGTTCGTCAAACAGTTACACCGAATACAAAAATCGTTTCTATTATGCAAGTATCAAACGTACTTGGAACGATTAACCCTGTAAAAGAAATCGGAGCAATCGCACACGAAAACGGTGCAATCATGATCGTTGATGGAGCACAAAGTGCACCTCATATGAAAGTGGATGTACAAGATTTAAACTGTGATTTCTACGCATTATCTGCTCATAAGATGTGCGGACCTACAGGTATCGGCGTATTATATGGTAAAAAAGAATTGCTGAACAATATGGAGCCAATTGAATTTGGCGGTGAAATGATTGATTTCGTAGATTTACAAGAATCTACTTGGAAAGAGCTTCCGTGGAAGTTTGAAGCAGGTACACCGATTATCGGTAATGCAATCGGACTTGGTGCGGCAATTGATTTCCTAGAAGAAATCGGTCTTCATAATATTGAAAAGCATGAACATGAATTAGCGCAATATGCTTTAGAAAGACTATCAGAAGTAGATGGCGTTACAATTTATGGTCCAAAGCATCGCGCTGGTCTTGTTACATTTAATATTGAAGACGTACATCCTCATGATGTAGCAACTGTATTAGATGTAGAAGGCATTGCGGTTCGCGCAGGACATCACTGTGCACAACCGCTTATGAAGTGGCTGAAAGCTTCTTCTACAGCACGTGCGAGCTTCTATTTATATAATACAAAAGAAGAAATTGATACATTTGTTGAATCGCTAATCAAGACAAAGGAGTATTTCACAAATGTCATTTAATAATTTAGATACGTTATACCGTCAAGTTATTATGGATCATTATAAGAATCCTCGTAACCATGGCGTGTTAGAAGATAGTGTTACTGTTAACTTGAACAATCCAACTTGCGGCGATCGTATTCAACTTACGATGAAAGTAGAAGAAGGTATTGTGCAAGAGGCGAAGTTTGAAGGAGAAGGGTGTTCTATCTCAATGTCTTCAGCTTCGATGATGACACAAGCAGTAAAAGGTAAGAAAATTGAAGAGGCACTTCAGCTTTCTAAAATTTTCTCTGACATGATGCTAGGAAAAGAGTACGATGACAGCATTGATTTAGGAGATATTGAAGCATTACAAGGCGTATGCAAGTTCCCTGCACGTATTAAATGTGCAACATTAGCGTGGAAAGCGTTAGAAAAGGGCTTAAACGAAGATAAGTAATGTTAAAGGTTCCTAAAAACGAGGTTATCTAAGGAGGGACACACCAACATGGCGAAGCAACTGCCAGATATCGGCGATTATAAATATGGTTTCAAGGACAAAGACGTTTCGATTTTCCGTGCTGGACGCGGTTTAACAAAAGAAATCGTTGAAGAGATTTCACGTATGAAAGAAGAACCACAGTGGATGTTAGACTTCCGTTTAAAATCACTGGATAAGTTCTATGAAATGCCAATGCCACAATGGGGCGGCGACTTAAACGACTTAGATTTCGATGAAATTACGTACTACGTAAAACCATCTGAGAAATCTGAGAAGTCTTGGGATGAAGTACCTGAGGAAATTAAAGCGACATTTGATAAATTAGGTATTCCTGAAGCGGAGCAAAAATATTTAGCTGGTGTATCTGCACAGTACGAATCTGAAGTTGTATACCACAACATGAAAGAAGACCTAGAAGCTCTAGGAATCGTCTTCAAAGATACAGATAGCGCATTAAAAGAGAACGAAGATATTTTCCGTGAGCATTTCGGAAAAGTAATCCCACCAACAGACAACAAATTCTCTGCATTAAACTCTGCAGTTTGGTCTGGTGGATCATTCATCTACGTTCCAAAAGGTATTAAAGTGGATACACCACTTCAAGCGTATTTCCGTATTAACTCTGAAAATATGGGACAATTCGAGCGTACGCTTATCATCGTAGACGAAGGCGCACACGTACACTACGTAGAAGGTTGTACAGCACCTGTTTACACGACTAACTCACTTCACAGTGCGGTAGTAGAAATCATCATTAAGAAAGATGCATATTGCCGTTATACAACAATCCAAAACTGGGCGAACAACGTATACAACCTAGTTACAAAACGTGCGGTTTGTGAAGAAAACGCAACGATGGAATGGATTGACGGTAACATCGGATCTAAATTAACGATGAAATACCCAGCAGTTATCTTAAAAGGCGAAGGCGCTCGTGGTTTAACATTATCTATCGCGATTGCTGGTAAAGGCCAACACCAAGATGCTGGTGCAAAAATGATTCACTTAGCACCAAACACGTCTTCAACAATCGTTTCTAAGTCGATTGCGAAGCATGGTGGTAAAGTAACTTACCGTGGTATCGTACAATTCGGACCAAAAGCGAAAAACTCTCGCTCTAACATCGAGTGTGACACGTTAATCATGGATAACCAATCTACATCTGATACAATTCCTTACAACGAAATCAAAAACGATTACGTTTCACTTGAGCACGAAGCGAAAGTATCGAAAGTATCAGAAGAACAATTATTCTACCTAATGAGCCGCGGTATTTCTGAGCAAGAAGCTACAGAAATGATCGTAATGGGCTTCATCGAGCCATTCACTCGCGAACTTCCAATGGAATACGCAGTTGAAATGAACCGCCTAATCAAGTTTGAGATGGAAGGTTCTATCGGTTAATATTTAAAGTGGAAGCGGCTCGTTCAGAATGTGAGGGGGATGGAGCTTCTGACGTAGAGGCGCTTTTTGCCTCATAGGAAGAAGTGAAGCCACCGAACATTCTAGCCGCTGGAACTGGATAATATATGTATGAAGAAAGCGCCCTGCTGTGTGATATGATCCCCTTATAGTAGACAGGAAAAAGAAAGAACACTAACCTGTTTACTATGGAGGGGATTTTTTTATGGG
>NZ_VEJP01000007.1:0-20055 GCF_007680225.1 Bacillus sp. DE0042
GAGTCCATATAAATATAGAACTCAGGTTGCTTAGTTGCGCTTTTTTAATACTGTCTACTTGACAGGGGTCACTGCAAACGGTAGCCCTTTATTTTAGAAGTGTTTAGAAACTAATTCTACTAACGCTTCTTTCGGTTTGTAACCTAACGCTTGATCAACTACTTTACCGTCTTTTAATACGAAAAGAGCTGGAATGCTCATTACTTCGAATTGACGAGCAGTTTCTTGGTTTTCATCCACGTCTACTTTTACTACTTTTACTTTTTCGCCTAGTTCTGCATCAATTTCCTCTAATACAGGAGCGATCATTTTACAAGGTCCACACCAAGGTGCCCAGAAATCTAATAATACAACACCTTCGCTAGTTTCAACTGCGAAGCTTTGGTCATTTGCATTTACAATTGCCATTTTATTTCCTCCTTCAAGTATATTCTACCAAGAGTATATCATTAACTTATATACGTGGCGAATAATATGTATCGTTATGTATTGTAACAAAAAAGTGTTCCTTTATACTATATAAAAATACGGATTAAATACTAAAAAGATGAGAGACAGGGGATCTCTCACCTTTTCTATATATAGGGGTACTTCACTTGGAACTCAAGGGTACTCAAATCATGAATGTACTTTTAACTTTTTAAACTCTTCTGTTAAAAGAGGTAAGACTTCAAATAGATCGCCAACAATACCATAGTCAGCTACTTTGAAGATACTTGCTTCTGGGTCTTTATTTATCGCAACGATTATTTTTGAGTTAGACATACCAGCTAAATGCTGAATCGCACCAGAAATACCGCATGCAATGTATAAGTCTGGCGTAACAACTTTACCAGTTTGACCAATTTGTAATGAGTAATCGCAATACTCAGCGTCACAAGCACCACGAGATGCTCCAACAGCGCCGCCTAATACGTCAGCTAACTCTTTTAATGGCTTGAATCCTTCTTCACTCTTCACACCGCGTCCACCAGCGATAATAACTTTCGCTTCAGAAAGGTCAACACCTTCTGCCGTCTTACGGACGACATCTTGAATAATTGTACGTAAATCTTTCACATCTACTGTAATAGAAGACACGTCACCACTGCGAGACTCATCTTTTTCAAGCGTCGCAATGTTATTTGGACGCACTGTCGCAAATAAGATACCGTCTGTTACAATCTTCTTCTCAAACGCTTTACCAGAGTAAATTGGACGAGTAAAGATAACATTTCCACCTTCAACATCTAGAGCAGTTACGTCAGAAACTAGACCAGCTTCAAGCTTCGCTGCTAATTTTGGTGATAAATCTTTACCAAGTGCTGTATGTCCAAATACAATACCTTCTGGCTTTTCTTCAGCATATACAGCTGAAAATGCTTGTGCATAACCATCAGATGTATATGATTTTAATTTATCATTTTCAACTGTCACAACGCGATCTGCACCGTAATGAATCAATTCATTTGCAAAAGAGGCAACGCTGTCTCCAACTAGAAGACCTACTACTTCACCGCCTTCTGCAATTGTTTTTGCTGCTGCTACCGCTTCAAACGAAACGTTACGTAGCGATCCATCACGAACCTCACCCATTACTAATACTTTACGAGCCATAGATTTTCCCTCCTGCATATATAATTTCGTATTTTATTAGATTACTTTCGCTTCTGTATGGAGCAACGATACAAGTTCTTTTACTTGATCTTGCAGCTCGCCTTGTAACACTTTTCCTGCATCTTTCTTAGGAGGCAAATAGATTTCAATTGTTTTTGTCTTTGCTTCCACATCATCTTCTTCTAAATCTAAATCATCTAATTCTACTTCTTCTAGTGGCTTTTTCTTCGCTTTCATAATACCTGGAAGCGATGGATAACGAGGTTCATTTAAACCTTGTTGTGCTGTTACTAAAACTGGTAATGAAGTTTCAATCACTTCCGTATCACCTTCAACATCACGCTCAATCTTCACGTTTGTACCGTCAATTTCAAGTTTTGTAATTGTCGTTACGTACGGAATATTTAACGCTTCTGCTACGCGTGGACCAACTTGTCCAGATGCACCATCAATTGCAACGTTCCCGCCTAAAATTAAATCTGCATCTTTATCTTTTAAATATTCAGCAAGTACTTTTGCTGTCGTGAACTGGTCACCATTTTCCACATCATCTTCAATATTAATTAATACAGCTTTATCGCAGCCCATCGCTAATGCCGTACGAAGTTCTTTCTCACTATCTTCGCCACCGACTGTTACAACAGTAACTTCGCCACCTTGTGCGTCTCTTACTTGAATTGCTTCTTCAATCGCATATTCGTCGTAAGGGTTGATGATGAATTCCGCTTCGCCATCGTAAATTGCACCGTTTTTAATTACGATTTTTTCTTCTGTATCAAATGTTCGTTTCATGAGTACGTAGATGTTCATTCCATTTACCCCCTTGTTTTTCAGAAAGATTCTATCAATTTTAATTTTCTGTTAATTTATATTAAAAAAATAATTGAACTACCTGCCACTAAATGAAGGCTTACGTTTTTCTAAAAACGCTGCTACACCTTCTCTTCCATCTTCACCCGTAAATACTTCACCAAAGATTTGAGCTTCGCGTTGTACACCTTCATAATAATGAGACGATTTCGTCGTTTGCAATAACTCTAGTACAGCACGAGTCGTCGCTGGGCTTTTTCCAGCAATCTGTTTTGCAACTTTAAGCGTATCATCTAAAAATGTTTCTTCAGCAAAAACTCCGTTAACAAGTCCCCATTTTAATGCTTCTGCACCAGTAATCGGTGTACTTGTTAACATCATTTCACAAGCTTTCGCTTTCCCAACATAACGTGGTAGTCGCTGTGTACCTGCAAATCCAGGGATTAATCCAAGTGTTAATTCAGGTAAACCAAGTTTTGCACTTTCAGTTGCAAAGCGCATGTGGCAAGACATAGCAAACTCAAGGCCGCCGCCAAGTGCCGCTCCATGAATTGCCGCGATAACTGGTTTTGAACATTTTTCAACACGCTCAAACGTAACTTGTCCAAGCTGCGCTAATTCTGTCGCTTGCTTCGCTTCAGTAACAGATGTAAATTCTTTAATATCTGCTCCCGCCGAGAAGAAGCGCCCTTCACCGTGAATAACAACAACACGAATGTTATCATCTTTCTCCACTTGATCAATTAATTCAGTAACATCATGCATAACTTGTGAAGACATCGCGTTGGCTGGCGCATGATTTAACGTCGCCACCGCGATATGATCTTCAACTCTTACAGATAGGAATTTCAACATGATCCCTCCCATTATTGACGATAACCACAAGCTGCAATAAGTAGCCCATGTACCGTTTTTGAAAGTGCGACCAGATCATACTTATGATCGCTCATTACCCAATTGGTCACAACTTCATCTACTGTTCCAAAGATCATTTGTCTTGCCACGCGAACATTTAAATCCGCTTGGAATTCACCTTGCTTTATACCTGTCTCTAAAATCTCATCCATAACTTGTAAGTAGCCTTTTAATACTTCATTTATTTTCAGGCGTAAGTCTTGATTGGACTGTCTTAGCTCTAATTGCGTAACGATAGCAAGAGGATCATTTTGTGATAACAGCAAGAAGTGCGTTTCTACCAACATGAATAACTTCGATACAGCGCTTTCAATTCCTGCTGTTTTTTGACGAATTGTTTCGACAAAATCTCCCATCTTCTCTTGAAATAAGGATATTAATATATCTTCTTTATTTTTAAAATATAAATAAATCGTGCCATCAGCTACCCCAGCTTGCTTTGCTATTTTAGAAACTTGCGCTTGGTGGTACCCATTCTCCGCAATCACAATGACTGCCGCATCAATAATTTGATTGTATTTCGGTCTATTTTTTTTCACTTTACTGTCCCCTTCAAGAAGATGACTGAATGAATAGTCATTCATATTCTTATAATACTGACTATTTAGAAAAGTGTCAATCCTATTTTTTCAAAAAGAAAGGGCCTTAGCCCGTTTGCTCATCCTCATTTTTTCTTTTCTCTTCATCTATTAGGACACGGCGTAAAATTTTTCCGACTGTCGTTTTCGGCAGTTCATCTCTAAACTCATATACTTTCGGCACTTTATAAGCCGCTAAATATTTACGCGCAAACTGGTTTAATTCTTCCTCAGAACACTCCGCACCTTCTTTTAACACAACAAATGCTTTAACTGTCTCTCCCCTGTACGGATCGGGAACTCCAATCGTCACCACTTCTTGCACTTTTTCATGCTCATATAATACTTCTTCTACTTCACGAGGATACACATTAAATCCACTCGCAACAATCATATCTTTCTTACGATCTTTCACATAGAAAAATCCATCTTCATCCATGTAACCAACATCACCTGTATGAAGCCATCCGTCTTGTAATACAGCTGCTGTTTCTTCTGGCTTATTCCAATACCCTTTCATAATTTGAGGTCCCTTTACAACAATTTCACCAAGTTCACCCGGAGGTAAAGCCTCTCCAGTTTCAAGTGACATAATGTTTGCCTCTGTATCTGGCCACGGCACACCAATACTTCCTGGCACGCGTTTTTCCCACAAAAAATTCCCATGTGTAACTGGCGACGACTCCGTTAATCCATAACCTTCTACCAATTTTCCACCTGTAACTCTCTCAAACTCTTCCTGTACTTCTACAGGAAGCGGGGCAGATCCACTAATACAAGCTTGAATAGAAGAAATATCATATTCTTTTAAGAGGGGACTATTTAATAGAGCAATATAAATGGTCGGTGCCCCTGGAAATAGTGTGACTTTATGTTTTTTTATCGCTTCAAAAACCATTTTCATATCAAACTTCGGAATCAGCACCATTTTATATCCTTGCATAATACTTAAATTCATTACAGCTGTCATCCCATACACATGAAAGAACGGAAGGACACCAAGAATTACTTCTTCTCCTTCTTTACAATTATATAGCCAATGAGCTCCCATTAAAGTGTTCGAAACAAGGTTTTTATGCGTCAACATAACGCCTTTCGGAAATCCAGTTGTTCCTCCTGTGTACTGTAAAAGAGCTAGATCATTTTCAGGATCACAAGGCACTTCAACATTAACATTACTTTCTCGTTCTACTGATTTCCATAGATGAATCGTTTCGCTTTCCGACACATTCACAACAAGATTTTCCTGCTTTTTTTGTACAAATGGATAAAGTAAATTTTTAGGGAAGGGTAAAAAGTCCGCAATCCGAGTTACGATAATATGTTCAATTTTTGTAGCAGATTGAACATTCGTTACTCTCGGAAACACTAAATCGAGACAAAGAATTACTTTTGCTCCCGAGTCATGAAGCTGGTATTCTAATTCTCTTTCTGTATATAGTGGATTTGTTTGTACTACGATACCTCCCGCAAGTAATGTACCATAATAACCAATTACAGATTGCGGACAGTTCGGCAACATAATAGCAACTCGATCACCCTTTTCCACACCGAGCTTTTGAAGATAATTTGCAAACCTCTTCACCTTATCGTGGAAGTCTGAAAATGTAATATCCTTCCCTAAAAAGTGAAGCGCTTTCTTTTCTGGATAACGGGAAGCCACCTGTTCCACATATCCATGAAGCGGCTGAATATCATAAGAAATCGTACTTGGAATTTCTTCTGGATAACTTTTCAACCATGGTTTTTCCACCTTCATTCCCCCTTCAAATACATAAAAATAAATGAATGTTCATTCATGATGGTTGTTTTCATTATATTATAGTCGCCATAACGTTACAATCATAATATTCTGACTTTTATATAACTATGCTTCACTCCATTAACTTCTTATTATATGTATAAACTCTCCTAATCTTAAAAGAATAAAAGAGTTATTATTTAGCTCAACCTTATTATCGTTAACACAGCTCCTGGTGTAGTTGTTGATAACGTTGCAACAGCTAACAAACCAAATAGTTGCAAACTAATGGCACTTCCAGCCGCAAGAGTCGTAATAATTGTTGCACTAAATGATGTAGTTGCTAACGCAGGAGAATTGATCGTTCCAGCAAGAGGTGCACCATTAATTGTAATCCGCGAACTGACTAATAATGAAGCCGTTATATTAATCGTATATGAAATATAATAATTCCCAGCATTTGCAGCCGTAAATACTGTATTTCCCCCAGACACCGTAATTCCCGGACCGATATTCTGATTGTTTGGAAGTGGGACATTTGTTCCACCGAGAAGTACCGATATTGCTGAACCTGACGTATTATTTGCAAAAGCGTATGTTGCCGTTATACTTGTGCCAGTTGCCCCCGTGTCTCCTGTTGGACCTGTTACTCCTGTTATTCCTGTTGCTCCCGTCGGACCCGTTGAACCTGTTATTCCCGTCGCTCCTGTTGGACCTGTTGCCCCTGTTATTCCTGTTGCTCCCGTTATTCCCGTTGCTCCTGTCACTCCTGTTGCTCCTGTTATTCCTGTTGGACCCGTTGCTCCTGTCACTCCTGTTGCTCCTGTCACTCCTGTTGGACCCGTTGCCCCTGTTGGACCCGTTGCTCCCGTTATTCCCGTTATTCCCGTTATTCCCGTTGCTCCTGTTATTCCTGTTGGACCCGTTGCTCCCGTTATTCCCGTTGCTCCTGTCACTCCTGTTGCTCCTGTTATTCCTGTTGGACCCGTTGCTCCCGTTATTCCTGTCGCTCCTGTTGGACCTGTGTCACCTGTTGCTCCCGTCGGACCTGTTGGGCCTAGCTTAGGCACTGTCCCATCGCAACTAAAACAACATGAATCAACATGTACACCATTTTGATTATTACACCCACAATATCCATTTATATTATTGCTCCATGAATACATGCTGACCCCTTCCTTCAAATTCAATCTTTTAAGTATAAGCAACACATAAAAAAACACCTATAAATAACCTAGAACAACTTTACTCCGTACATTCTAATAATTATTACATGTGATTCTCACTCCTTTTGCTTGTACTTTCGCCTTCTTGCTCAAACGAAATTCTTTTTCTTAATAAAACAGCTTGATGTTCTCGTACTTGGAGCACCTTATTTCTTATGGTTAATGAGGGAGAGTGAGAAAAAAGTTAATTAAAAAAGAGGCTTCTTGTTAGGAGCCTTCTTTTTTTATTCGTTCTTATAGGTCAAAAGGAAACTATCTTTTTTTCACGAATGTAACCTATGAACATAACTAGGAGGGATAAATATGTACCAAACTATTGAAGGCTTCTTGCAATCATGGACATACGAGGCTGAGTCTACTCAAAAGATGCTCGATGCATTAACCGATGAATCTTTATCACAAGAAATTGCACCTGGACACTGGACGTTAGGCAGAGTTGCTTGGCATATCGTGACGGCAATTCCTGTTATACTATCTGGCACAGGGCTTAAGTTTGAAGGAGAAACGAAAGATTATCCTGTTCCACCTTCTGCAACAACAATTGCTGATCAATACCGTAAAGTGAATGTAGCTTTTGTTGAAGCTCTTCAAGGCGAATGGACAGATAAAGACTTAGCTACTATTAATGACTTCTTTGGTCGTCCTATGCCGAATTTTATATTTTTAATGACACTCATTAATCATCAAAATCACCATCGTGGACAAATGACGGTTTTAATGCGACAAGCTGGCTTAACAGTCCCTGGCGTATATGGTCCTGCAAAAGAAGAATGGGCTGCAGCTGGAATGGAAGCTCCTAAAATGTAACAACAAAAAAGGACAAGGTGTTTACACATCTTGTCTTTTTCTGTAACTTGTTTCATGTGAAACTATTTTCTACTAAATGGTATTTTATGAGAAAATACGTTAAGATAAATTCATATTAATTGGAGGGAACTAAATTGAATACAAAAAACAAAAAAATAACAATAAGAACTCTCTTATTAACTTCTATCATTGGCGTTATCGGTGTATCTCTTTATTTCACAAGTTATGGTACCCCTTGGGGAAAACAAACAGCAATTGCTGAATCAAAAGAGTATATTACAAAATACTTTAATCTAGATGCAAAAGTCAAAAATACTTCTTACGATTCTAAAATGAATAGCTATGCAATCGCCTTTGAAACAATTGAAGATGGAGAATTTACTATCGAATATAAAGGTCCTAATAACTTTAACATTTCTCCAGGAGTACAAGAGTATTTAAGCAAACACTATAATTTTACAGAGTAGTAACGAAGCATACATATACAAAAAAGAGTTGGTATAACGCCAACTCTTTTTTTATTCTTGTCATACTGTTATATCTTCCTTCTCTATATTTTTAATTCCGTAATATGCAATCGCAGCTCCAATCGCTGCAAATGTGAATTGAAGAGGAAGAAACGTCGCTATAGGAAATATGGGCTGGTTATTAATTGCGATTAATACAACGATAATAGAAGAAACGATTGTAGTCGGCACTGAACGTTTACGCATTCCGAAATATAGAGGAATTAAGCTTATTCCTGCCGTGGCAATGGCTAAAGGAATAAGATTTATCCCTTCTTGAATCAATTGATCTACTGTGAATGAATTAGGAAGAATTGAAAAATAACTATCTATCCCAAAGAAAATTCCTACTACTAAAATGTTCGATACAATAACTGTTATAAATGTTAATGTTGCTGTAATGGCCAACTTACTAACCATCATTTTCTTTCGGTTAATGGGATAAGAAAACATGAGTAATATTGTTTTGTTTTTATATTCATCAATTATTAGTTTCGCTATGAGTACACCACCAAAAATAATGAATGTTGCTCGTACTAATGTACTAGCCATCAACAACATTGTCTGTGGATCCCTTATTTCCGGATCACCTTCTACTTGAGCAACGATGCTCGTAAAGATCATTAATGCCAGTATAGCGATATTTGTAATAACTGCCCCTTTCACATACCAGCCAAGCTTAAACTTTTTCAATTCTAGCTTCATAAGACGTAGCATAATAGTCCTCCTTTCATTTTAAATTTAATCGATATAAATCGCCCCTGTTTTACTTAAAATCTTCACTTCGTTTTTTGCATCACCGATGGTTCCTTCTTTTATCTTTTCTGTATTTTTATCTTTCTTAAGTCCTTTTAAATCTATCATTATGTCAGTCGAATTACTTTTGGCCGTAAGTTTCAATGAAGCTGGGACATCTTTATACCTTACGCCAATGTCGCCTGATTTTGTTTCTATAAATAATGATTTTCCTTCTGTCATATCTTTCAATAATACTTCCCCAGATGTTGAAGTGATGTTCATATTTTCATTTTTTATATTTTTCACACAATTATCACCAGTAGTAGAAGTTATATTTACTTCTTGTAATGAACTATCTTTTAACATTAAATCTCCACTTTCGAATGTGAACTCCCCCTTATCTGCCGATAGTCCTACAATCATTTCATCTCCAGACTTGCCTTTTGTCACGATACTTTTTACTACTATATCGCTTATTTTCACATCACCCGCTTTATTATTTAATACAATTTTATCTATTTCTTTCTTCGGAACAGCTATAGATATACTATTTTTCTTCCTAAATGTAAAACCATTAAAAAATTTGGTCACCTTTTGTTTTTGCTTAATCACAACTTTATTACCGTCATTTTCTATTTTGACGGGATCTATCTCTTTATCTACTTGTTGACCTTGGGCGGAAACTACTATTTTATTAGAGTCTGTACTTTTAAATTCAATATCCCAGTTTTCATTGTCTACTTCTATTTCTTTTATATTATTTATCTCAAAAGACTTTTCTTTCTTAAAATCTTTCCCCTGAAACACCTTAAAACCAAAAACTACACTAGCAATTGTAATAAGTAAAATTGCAATTACTATTATTTTTTTCACTATTCATACCCCAGTTCGTTGTTGTTTTAAGCTTACTTCACGCCACATCAATCTTGTCGATTTTACGATATGAAAGATAACTAATGAAAATCCCTAATAAACAGAGCACTATTGGGATAGCGATAAAATTAAACATACTTACTTGACCGTTTCCAGAACCAACGTTACTACTAATTAGCATCCCAATTATTACTGCAGAAGTAATTGTTGTCGGTGTCGATTTCTTTCTCATCCCAAAAAATAAAGGAATTAAACTTATACCAGATATCATAAATGCACTTATAAAAGTAGTTGGAACGATAGCTATTATTTCACCTATCGTAGCTGGCGTTTCAATCAGTCCCATCATTGGACTCACAAAATATACAAGCAAACTAATAATGAAAGTAGCAATAATCGTGCTCACAAAACAAAAACAAAAAACAATTGTTAATTTCGCCCTCATTAGCATTTTCCTTTGTAGCGGGTACATAAACGATAGTTGCATCGTTTTGTTCTTATATTCATCAATTACTAAACGTGATAAAAGAACTGAACTAAAAGTAATGAATGTTATCCTAATAAAAATGTTTATTAAAGCCATTTGTTGTGTGAAGTCAGAGAGTAGCAAATCTACCTCGCCTTTCCCTCCCAACACCATGATGTTTACTACGGCGAAAATTGCTATAATACAAATTGCTACACTTTTAAAATAACTAGATAATTGATGCTTCTTCCATTCAAGTTTCATTAATTTAAACATATAAACCACGCCTCCATTACCGACATAACTATCTCTATGCTACTAACATTCTAATTCCAGCAGTAACTACGCTTAACATTCCTATCACTAATAAAATTAACAACCATTTCCGCTCTGGTTTTCTATAATATAAAATCCCACTTATGAACATTACGATTAATCCGCTTACTAGATTCACTAACAATCCATTAAGCATGAATGCCCTCTCCATCCATTACATTTAAGAAATACTCCTCTAAGGAACTATGTTTCTTATTAATACTTTCAATTTCTACGTCGTTCATAATAAGTGCTTTTGAAATGGTTTGCTGCGTCGCCTTCAATTCATACACACGAATCATGGTTCCACTCATTATTTTGTAGTTTTTTATACCAAGTTTATCTTCTAAAATATAAGCTGCACGTTTCACATCAGGAACAGTCATTTCAATGTACTCTGTTTGCTTTCCGTTAATACTCTTCATTGAAACTTCTTTTATTAGTTTTCCATTTTGAATTACACCAATTGTATCCGCCATTTGTTCCATCTCGCCTAAAATATGACTAGAGACTAATAACGTAATACCGTATTCTTTGCAGAGCATTTTAAATAAGTCTCGTAACTCTTTAATACCAATTGGATCTAAACCGTTAATTGGTTCATCTAAAATGAGCAATTCTGGCTTTGTCACGATTGCCCTTGCAATACCAAGTCGTTGTTTCATCCCTAATGAAAAATCTTTTACTTTTTTATTTTCTATGCCGTGCAGTTTCACTAAATGTAAAGCATGATCAATTGCGCTCTTGTCGTAATACCCCATATATTCACAATGTAATTCTAGGTTTTCCTTCGCCGTTAATTTATCATAAAAGATTGGATATTCGATAATTGTCCCCATGCGCTTTAACAATTCATAAGATGTATCCGTTAACTTCTCACCAAAAATTTCAATATCACCGCTCGTCGGTTTTATTAAATTTGTGATCATTTTCATAATCGTTGTTTTACCTGCACCATTCGGTCCTAAGAAACCGTATATCTCTCCTTTTTTTACATGCATGTTAACGCTAGAAATAACTTCTTTCCCTTTAAACACTTTCGTTAGCTGATTCGTTTTTAATATATATGTCATGTCATTTTCTCCTTTCGCACTACTTTATATTTCTATAATAGACAACGGAAATCTCTTTTTTCTTACCCGTTCCTTACAAATTCCTTACGCTGAAAAAAAGCTTGTAGAATTTACTTCTCTACAAGCTAAAACAGCATCTTTTTTAATACAACTGTAAAAATTGTTTTTTCATACGGCTTACTAGAAAGATGTATTTCTCCGTCCATCGCTTCCACAAGCCTTTTCGTAATCGTTAATCCTAGACCGCTTCCTTGATACAATCTATTTCTTGAATCTTCAAGTGTGTACATACGCTCAAACACTTTATCAATATGAGATTCATCAATTCCTTTTCCTGTATCCCATACATCTATATACACACTCGTTTCATCATCTCTTAGTGTCATCCCAAGTGTCTTTCCATCGTCTCCATATGTAATTGCATTTGATATAAAATTATTTAGTACTCTACCTAATACTTCTACATTTCCAAGTGCATATATATTTCTTTCTGGTATATCAATATGAACTTGAAATCCTTTCGTCGTCACTAAATCATAAAAAGACAAAATCTTCTCCCGACAAACTTCATTCATATTTACTTTTGTCATCTCAATTGCCTTGTCACCAGATTCTAATTTTGCTAAATCAAAAAACTTATGAATCAGTTCCATTACTTCTAGTGTTTTCACATGCACCTTTTCAAGTAATATTTGCTGCTCTTCTTTATTTATCGTTTTATCCTTATTTAACATTTCTGTATATCCAAGAATAACTGTTAATGGCGTCTTTAAATCATGTGAAATATTGGAAAGCATTTTTCTCATCGAAATTTCTACTTTCGCATGATCTGCATTCGTTTTCTGTTTTGCAGCTAATAATTGATTAATTGCCACTAATAATTTTTGCAATTCTAGATCATCTGTCATAACGAGTAACTTCTCGCCTGTTTGTTCATTTACAATACTTTCTAACTTTTCGTATGTGTATCGTAAATTTTTGCTACTGTTTTCCCTCATTTTATACTGTATGTAAATGACACATAACAATATAAAAATAATACCTATTAACAAATTGACCATATTACATCACTTCCAACTTATAGCCGATGCCCCATAACGTTTTAATATACTCTGGATTAGATGGATCACTTTCAATTTTCTCGCGCAATCTTCTCATATGAACATTTATAACATTATCATCACCGTAATACTCTTCGTTCCAAACTAACGTATATATTTGCGCTTTTGTAAATACACGATTTTGATTCTTTACGAATAGCTTTAAAATCTCAAATTCTTTTAAAGTCAGTTTGAGGGGCTTTCCGTTTTTTTCAACCGTAAAATTAATTGGATCAATTGCTAAATCACCAATTTGAATCATCTTTTCTGTTGTTTCTGTAGCCGAATATTTCGTAGACCTCCGAATACCCGCTTTTACACGTGCAGCCAATTCAATCATAGAAAATGGCTTACAAATGTAATCATCTGCTCCCAGTCCTAATCCAACAGCTTTATCAACATCTGTATCTTTTGCCGACATCATTAAAATCGGAACTGCACTTTTTTCCCGAATGATTCGCACAACCTCTAAGCCATCTAGCTTTGGCATCATAATGTCGAGGATAACTAAATCAAAGGATGATTTAAAAAATGCTTGCACCCCTTCTTCTCCGTCAGACGCGATTGTAACTTGAAAACTTTCTTTTATTAAATACTTTTCCACCATCTCTTGAATTGAGATATCATCTTCAACTAATAAAATATGATGTGACATATGTCTATCCCCTTTTTCACAAACATTAACATTTCAATTGTATCGTAACGAATGAATACTGGAAAGAATTATATGAATTTTCAAACCAGCTTCCCTTCCTTCCTTAACAATGATATGATAAAATTCACTACTATTGTTCATAATTAACTTTATATAAAGGAGACTTATCATGTCAGAAAACAAAAAAGTAAGCTTAGCTGATTTAATGCGTGAACAACTTGCAAAGAAAAAGCAAGGAAATGGAAATGGTTCAAATAATACAAATCAAAGCCAAGAAACGAAAAAATTACAAAACCAACAAACAAAGAAAACAAACAACCAACGTAGACGTACAGGTGTATAAATGAACGGACAAAAACGCTCTAATATCGCACCCGGTCTTGAAGTTGATATTGTATTAAAACAAGATCAACGCACCGGTAAATTAACACGTGGAATTGTAAAAGATATTTTAACTAACTCCCCTTCTCATCCGCATGGCATTAAGGTGCGATTGCAGGACGGGCAAGTCGGTAGAGTACAAAATATCGTTCAATAAGAAAAGGAGCTCAAGTAAACTCGAGCTCCTTTTTCTTTATTAACCTTTAATTTTCTCGATGAAAACTACTTTTAAATAGTCTCCCTCTTTAAATTGATCAATGGTACGAAAATCTTCTGGTAAAGAATGTTCTTCTAATATTTTGTATTTACCATTCATTTCTTTAAATGCTGTATCGATAAAGCCTTTAAACTTTTTC
This sequence comes from Bacillus sp. DE0042, assembly GCF_007680225.1. Taxonomy (NCBI): domain Bacteria; kingdom Bacillati; phylum Bacillota; class Bacilli; order Caryophanales; family Bacillaceae; genus Bacillus; species Bacillus sp. DE0042. The sequence continues at coordinate 14,137 of NZ_VEJP01000007.1, forward strand.
ATATCGAATGCGCTACAATTTGTAGAGGCAACGATAATCCCATTATTTTCTGTAATCGCAATTGTTTCTTTTAATAAGTTTTTATAATCTTTCGCTGCACTAAATGTATATTTTTTTGAGCGTGCAAAGCTTGGAGGATCAAGTACAACCATATCAAATTTCATCTTTTTCTTAGCTGCATATTTGAAGTAAAGAAATACATCTTCTACAATAATATCTTGCGCTTCATAATCAACTTCATTTACACTAAATTGCTCAATCGTTTTACTTAAACTACGATTTGCAAGGTCGACACTCGTCGTTTTATTCGCTCCGCCAAGCGCTGCAAATACAGAGAAAGCACCTGTATAAGAGAACATATTTAATACTGTTCTCCCCTTTGCATATTTATCACGAATTTGTTTTCGAACGTTACGCTGATCTAAAAATACACCAACCATCGCTCCGTCATTTAAATAAACAGCAAAGTTCACACCGTTCTCTTTTACGATAAGCGGGAACTCACCGCGTACTCCTGCTACGAAATCATCGCCTTCAATGTATTTCCCTTTCGTATCAAAACGCTTTTTCTCATAAATACCTTTAAAGTTTGCTACTTTTTGAAGAGCTGCTATAACCTCATCTCTGAAAGTATAAATCCCTTCACTATACCAACTGACTACATAATAGCCGTCATAATAATCGATAATTAAGCCTCCAAGACCATCACCTTCACCATTTAGGGCACGGAATGCTGTCGTATCACTTGATTTGTAAAATTGCTTTCGTTTATGTAAGGCAGATTTTATTTTACTTTCAAAGAAAGATTGATTAATTTGTTCACTCTCTTTTCTCGTTAAAATCCAGCCGTATCCTTTATTTTGTTTTCCATAATAACCTTTTCCGACAAAATTGTTCTTCTCATCTACTACTTTAATGATTGTTCCTTCTTCCTGAACATCATTTGAATTTTGAATCGCATCTTTTAAAATAAGCGGATATCCACTTTTAATTTCTTTTATAAATTTCGGTTTTATTTTTACAGTTACTTCTGATCGCATATAATAACTTCCTTTCCATTTGCATGCTTTCTCTATAGGAAGCATTTAAAAAACGAGCCTGAAAAAACAGCCTCGTTTCACTATACCATATTATTGCTTTGCTAGTACAACTCGCTCATTCTCTCACTTAACCGCCACATATTTACTACATTTTGAAATGGAAATCTTACTGTCTAAAATAATAAAAAAACTTATTTATTTCACATTTACCATTGACAATGATAATGATTTTCATTATCATTTAATGTATATGAGTTCTCGAAAATAAAGGCTACATTTATAGGAGGAATAAAACATGATTATTGTTACAAATACAGCTAAAATTACAAAGGGAAATGGGCATAAATTAATTGAGCGTTTTAATAAAGTAGGTCAAGTCGAAACGATGCCAGGCTTTTTAGGATTAGAAGTTCTTTTAACGCAAAATACAGTTGATCATGATGAAGTAACAATTAGCACACGCTGGAATGCAAAAGAAGATTTCCAAGGTTGGACGAAGAGCTCAGCATTTAAAGATGCTCACTCACATCAAGGCGGGATGCCAGAATATATTCTTGATAATAAAATCACTTACTACAATGTTGAAGTTGTACGTATGCCAATGGCTGCAGCACAGTAAACATATTTCTTTTTTAAAGTATAGAATATGAGAAGCGTTACCACTTCTCATATTCTATACTTTTTTTACTGTCTCTTTACTAGTTTCGCATGCACGACTAACCTTCCTGCTTCCGGATCAAGTGCATAGTCACACGTCGAAAGTGTTACGATTTGATCACTTGTTGTCAATTTTATATCCGTTTTGTACAGCGATTTTTCTTGAATTTTCTCCAAAAATGATGTGTATTCTGTATCATTGCTAAAATCCGTTTCAATGTAATAAAAATCAGTTGTTGTTGTATACACCGAGAACACTTCAAGATCATATCCTTCAAATAATGTATCGTAATATAATTTACGATGCGACATGAAGAACTCTTCATCTAACATTTTCTTTAAACTTCCAAACATAGAACCATCTTTCATACGGTGACCATATAAAATAGTATTTCGATTTTGAGATTTCACATCATTACGATAGTCCATAAAAATACTTCCTGCTCTCATATCTTCACCTTTATAATTACGAAATAAATAGTAATCATTGTCTTTCGCCTGAACGATTGGATAATTAATTTGTGTATCATCCATCGTAATCCATCCAACTATTTCTTGGTTAATTTGCTGCAGAGCTTTGAACTGTTTACGTACTTCCCCGTCTTCTGATTGCTCTTCCATCGGACTCTTTTCATAAATGTTTTGTGCTTCGGCCATTACTTTACGATTTTCATAGTAATCCATAAAAATATCACCTAATTCATATACTGAATAGAAAAAGGTACCTAAAAAAACAACTGTAAGTATTCGTTGAAAAAAAGAATTCTTCTTCCGTTCTTTTTTACTACTCAAATTATCACCTCAAAACGGATTGTTCGCATATTTAAATACCCATTGGGACCATATACAACCCTGTATCTTCATCTTGCTTTACAACGACATCTACACCGTATATCGTCTTTATCATACTTTCTGTCACAACATCATTCGGCTTACCTTTCGTAAAAATTTCGCCGTCTTTCATAACGATGATATGATCACTATAGCGAATCGCCTGATTGATATCATGTAATACCATAACGATTGTCAATCCATGTACTTCATTTAACTCTTTTACTAGCTCTAATATTTCAAGTTGATAATAAATATCTAAATAGGTGGTCGGTTCATCTAAAAAGAGCATTGGTGTTTTCTGAGCTAACGTCATAGCAATCCAAACACGTTGTCTTTCTCCACCAGATAAAGCATGAATCTCTTTATCACGTTTACTTAGTAAATTCGTACATGCTAAAGCCCTTTCGATTGCTTCTCTATCTTCATCAGTTTGCGAGGAAAAAATATTTTTATGAGGCATACGACCATAACTTGTTAATTTCTCTACCGTCATATCTGCCGGTGCTTCATTTTGTTGATGGACAACGGCTAACTTTCTAGCAAACTCTTTCGGTTTATATTGACTAATCGCCTTTCCATCCAGTATTATCTCTCCGCTACGAGGGTCGTGATTTCTTGACATCACGCCAAGTAATGTCGATTTCCCGCAACCGTTTGGACCAATAATTGTTGTAATTTTACCAATTTCTATTTCACTACTAACCGACTTTAATCGATCCGTTACATTATCATACGAAAAGGTTACATTTTTAATTTCCATGAACTTTATCACTCTTTCTAAGCAAGAATATTAAGAATGGGCCACCAATAACTGCCATAATCGTCGCCGCTGGAATTTCGTTAGGTGGCACAATTAACCTTCCAATCGTATCCGCCGTCAAAATTAATAACGCTCCTGCAAGAGCAGAAAATGGAATTAATACTTTATGATCTGAACCGACTAGTTGTCTTGAAATGTGCGGAACGAGTAATCCTACGAAAGCGATAACTCCTGCAATCGCTGTTGATACTGCTGCTAAAAGTACTGCAATAGCAGAAATAATAAGACGAACTCTCGTTACGTGCAAACCTAAGTTTTTCGCAGTCTTATCTTGTAGCGATAATAAGTTACACCAAGCTCCTACAAACAGAGCAAGAATAAGACCAATTGTTCCATATGTAACCATTATTTCTACATCGCCCCACGTCTTCATCGTTATGTTAGAAGTCGTCGTTTGCTTAATACTCTTAATGAAGTATCCGCAAATCGTAATGAACGATTCATTTAATCCAGTGAACATTGCATTAATAGCTATACCAACTAAAATAATGCGAAGCGGACTTAACCCTGACTTCCATGAAAATGCATAAACGAGATAACATGCAAACGCACCACCTAAAAAGGCGAATACGGGTGTCCAGAAAAAGAATTGCGGGAATAACGTAATAATAACAAGTGTCATAAAACTTGCCCCAGAAGATATCCCGATTACCCCAGCATCAGCAAGTGGGTTTTTCATAACAGCTTGAAAAAGCACACCTGAAACGGCCAGAGCTGCTCCAGTAAATAGTGCAATAATAATACGTGGGAAACGTAAATCTTTAATCACTTCAACATCTTCATTCCCCCCTGTAAATATCCCTTGCACAAGCTCAACAATACCTATTTCTAAACTCCCTTTCATCGCTGACAATGATGTCATAACAATAAGCAATGCAGTAACAATGAGGAAACTCCAAGTTTTTTTATTCATTCCACTCTTCCTTTATATTAAAATGCATCACGGATACATCATTTTTTTCAATTCATCTAACGCTTCCATTGCTGCTAAATTACCTGTCGTCCCAAATAAGCGCTCTTCTAAATCGTAAACACGGTTATTTTTAACTGCAGCGAAATGTTTCCAAATATCATTTGTTTTAAATTCTTTATCAAACATTTTCACAACTTCATCAGGCATACCATGAGCTGCTCGTAAAATAATATCTGGATCAGCTTTTTTTAAATACTCTGTATTAGAAGCTAAATACTCTACTTGTTCACCTTGCACAATATTTTTACCACCTAGTTGTTTCACTAAATCTCCAATATAAGAATGCTCTGTTGCTACTAAATAACTCCCTGGTACACCTAATAAAATAAGCACTGTCGGTTCTTTCTTTCCCTTTACTACTTTTTTAATCTCTGCAACCTTGTTATCTAACTTCGTTACAACTGCTTCAGCCTGCTTTTCACGTCCATATTGCTTACCTAAATCGCTAATGGAATTTTGCATATTTTTCAAGCTTGTTAAATCTAAAAAGTTTGCTTTCATGCCCACACCATCAAAAACTGGCTTTAATTCATATTCAAGTGTTGTCACGGATAATACTTCTGACGGCTTTAACGATTTTACCTTTTCCATATCAGGACTCATCGGATTCCCGACTTCAGGTAAACCTTTATATCTCTTTGGTAAATCTTTCGTACTTGTTGGAACACCAACTAAATCTACTTCTAACGCATCCATAATTTCAGTAACAGCAACTGTCGTTGCAACAATTCTCTCTTTACTCTCACTCTTTACCTGTTTTGCTGCTTCTTTTTTGGGCGCCGAGCATCCAGCTATACTCACTAATAGAATGATAGCCATTAGTACACTAGCAATTTTCTTCACTCTCAATCACCACTCCTTTCCAAACAATATGAAACAAGTCTTGATGCATGCGAACATGCATCAAGACTCCAAAAATTACAATCTTCCTGCTCTATATTTACGAACTAGTAAAGCAAGTGACCCAAGCAATAGCACCATGTATAAACCTAGTTGTGCTGTATCTGCCGTTTTTGAGTTTTTCTCTTTTTTTGGATCATTTTTTTGATCTTCTTTTTTCTTCTTATCATCTGCATTTCGGTTAAAGTCAGGATTATCTACTTTTTTCATATTATCTACTTTCGGTGTAATCACTGGATTGTTCGGATCATTTTTCGGATCTTTTTTTGGATCCTCTTTAATCGTGCCTAACGCACCAATATTATTTGTATCAAATTGAATTTGGACATCGTAGAAATGATGGTAGTTCATTTCATTGATATCAACTTTTACTTTTGCATTTAATTTTGCAAATAAATCACTTACTTCAAATTGCACTACTCTCGTATTTGCATTTTTATCTTCGCTTACTACTTTCGCATCAGCAAAAAGACTGTTATTTTCCGTTTGGAATTTTGTAATCCATGCACTATTTTTCAACGTCATCTCAATGTACTTTTTACCATCTTTAACGATTAATTTTGCTGGGTGTACAGTATAGTCATGCATCTTTGAAAGCTCATTTGTTTTATCTTTTAACACTTTAAATGGAATATCATATTGACCATCCACTAAATTTTTCGGATCAACTATTACTTTTGGTTGATTATTTCCGC
>NZ_VEJP01000007.1:20153-20760 GCF_007680225.1 Bacillus sp. DE0042
GCCTTGGTTGTCGTTTCCACCTTGGTTGTCGTTTCCGCCTTGGTTGTCGTTTCCACCTTGGTTGTCGTTTCCGCCTTGGTTGTCGTTTCCACCTTGGTTGTCGTTTCCGCCTTGATTACCTAAAACTTTTATACTATCTTGATCAAATACAAATTGAACATCGTAGAAATGGTGATAATTCATCGCATCAATATCTACTTTTACTTTTGCGTTTAATTTTTTAGATAAATCATCTACTTCCAACTCTACTACTTTTGTATTTTGCTCTTTATTCTCACTTAATACTTTTGCATTAACAAAAGAACTATTCTTCTCAAACTCAAACTTTGTAATCCATGCACTATTCGTTAATGTAAACGATACATACTTCTTACCATCTTTCACTTTTAGTACAGCTGGACTCTTTGTATATGTGTTCATCATTGAAATTTCTTCTGTTTTATCTTTTAGAACTTTAAAGCCAATGCTGTATTCACCATCTTTAAGGGCTTTTGGATCAATGGTTGTGTTGTTGCCTTGGTTGTTGTTTCCGCCTTGGTTATTGTTTCCGCCTTGGTTATCGTTTCCGCCTTGGTTGTCGTTTCCGCCTTGATTGTCGTTTCCACCT
>NZ_VEJP01000007.1:20859-209207 GCF_007680225.1 Bacillus sp. DE0042
TTGATTATCGTTTCCGCCTTGATTATCGTTTCCGCCTTGATTATCGTTTCCGCCTTGATTATCGTTTCCGCCTTGATTATCGTTTCCGCCTTGATTGTCTAACGGTTTAACGCTATCTTTATCAAATGCGAATTGAATGTCGTAGAAATGATGATAATTCATTGAATCGATATCTACTTTTACTTTTGCATTTAACTTTTTAGATAAATCATCTACTTCTACTTCCACTACGCGTGTATCAGCTTTTATATCTTCACTTAATACACTCGCATCAACGAACGAACCATTTTTCTCAAATTCAAACTTTGTAATCCATGCACTATTCGTTAATGTGAATGATACATATTTTTTACCATCTTTCACCTTTAACACGCCCGGACTCTTCGTATACGTGTTCATCATTGAAATTTCTTCTGTTTGATCTTTTAAAGCTTTGAAACTGATGCTGTATTCGCCATCTTTCATTGTTTCAACATTCGGCTTCTCTACTTCTGGTTTCTCTACCTCTGGCTTTTTATCTCCATCTGGTTGCTTTTCTTCGTTCTTAATTGGCTCAAGTTTATCTTGATTAAATTGAAGTTGTAATTCATGCGTTTGTTTATAATTTTGTGATGCCACTTCAATAAATACTTTTGTATTCAACTTTTTAGATAAACTGTCTACTTCAAATTCTACTACTCTTGTATTTTTCTCTTTATCTTCACTTACTACTTTCGCATCAACAAATGAACCATCTTTTTCTGTTTGGAAATTTTTAATTGATGCGTTATCTGTTAATGTTACAGTCGCTTTTTTCTTACCGTTTTCTACTTTTAATACTGCTGGACTTATTAGCTTGTCTTTCATTCTAGATTCTTCATCTGTCTTATCTTTTAATACTTTAAATGGAATGCTGTACTCTCCATCTTTAATTGTTTCAACTTCTGGTTTTTCTACTTCCGGCTTTTTATCTCCATCCGGTTGTTTTTCTTCATTTTTAATTTGTTCAAGTTTATCTTGTTCAAATAAAAGTTGTACATTATGTGTTTGCTTGTAACCTTGTGATGCCACTTCAATAAATACTTTTGTATTTATTTTTTTAGATAAATCGTCCACTTCAAACACGACTACTCTTGTATCTTTTTCTTTATCTTCACTCACTACTTTTGCATCAACAAATGCGCCATCTTTTTCCGTTTGGAAATTTTTAATTAATGAGCTACTTGTTAGTGTTACAATTGCCTTTTTCTTACCGTTTTCTACTTTTAATACTCCTGGATTTACCATGTAAGTATTCATCTTAGATTCTTCATCTGTTTGATCTTTTAACACTTTAAATGGAATACTATAATTCCCATCGTTAATTGTGTTAGAATTGGGTTGTTGATCTGGGTCAGGCTTTTGGTCGGGCTTCTGACTTGGATCCGGTTTTTCATTTGGATCTGGCTTATTTGCTGGATCCTCTTTTTCATTTGGTTTTTCTACATGAATCGGTGTAATACTATTTTGATCAAATGCAATACGCACATCATAGTCATGATGATAACTTAAAAAGTCTATGTCTACTTTTACTTTCGCATTTAATACTTTCTCTACATCGTCCACTTCAAATTCTACTACTCGTGTATCTTTTTCTTTATCTTCACTAATTACATTTGTCGCAACAAACTGGCCACTTTTTTCTGTTTCAAACTTCGTAATCCATGAACTATGTTCTAACGTAAAGGATACCTTCTTCTTCCCATCCTTCACTTTTAAAGTTCCTGGACTTACAGAGTATTGATTCATCATAGATTCTTCATCTGATGTATCCTTAAGAACTTTGAAACCGATTGAATATTCACCGTCAGCTAGTTGGCTTGCTGCTTGAACTGCAAGAGGTTGTAATGTTGATACGAATGTAAATATCATTAAACACATCGCAACAACAATTTTAAGATATCTATTCAATGGGATAACGCTCCTTTATTTAGTTTTGACGTACTTTACGAATTAAGAAAACACCTGAAATAAGAATTAACACTGCAAATAATCCGATGCGTGCTTCATCGCCTGTTTTTGGGTTATCTGTTTTTTCAGCTTTACCACTTTCATTTGTTCCTTTGTTCGCCTCTTTATTTGTTTCTTTATTCTCTTCTTTCTTCACTCCTTCTTTTACTTTTGTATCTGTTTTTGTCTGATCATTATTCTTTGTTGCAACAGTTGCTTTATTTTCTCCACCTACCGCTTTTACATTTGCATCAAACGCAAAGCGAATTGTGTAGTTATGGTCATAATTTACGTTAGGTACAACAACATGAATTTTTGCAGCTGCTGGCTTAGATAAATCGTCTATTTTAAACTCTACAGTTCTTTTATCTGCTGATTCATCTTTACTAACAACTTTTGCATCAACAAAGTTCCCGTTCTCTGGTGCTTTAAATTCTGTAATCCAAGCACTATGATTCATCGGAATTTGTACTCTCATCTCACCATTTTTCACAATTAACTTAGCTGGTTTTTCAAAATAATCATTTGCCATTGAAGCTGAATCATTTTCTGCTTTTTGTATGACATAGTTAATATCATAAGTACCGTCAGCTACATTTGCCGAAGCTTGTCCAAATGGCACTACGAAAAAAGCTAGCATACATACGAATGTCATAATAAAAGCGGGTAATACAGAAATCTTTCTCATTTGGCTTACTTCCTCCTTGTTTATCTTTCATCCATACTTTTTTTGAAAATGATAATTATTCTCAATTTATAAGAAAAAAATAATAATCCTCTATCATTATTTAATTGTAATTTATTTATGTAATGTAGATATTATTGATTATCATTCTCACTACGCGTTAAAAATAATATCCCTCCCTATTCCTTATAAAGAGCGATTTACATTTTAACATAAGTCCCTATTTCTTTTGATGATTATCATTCTCAATGAAGGTCAAAAAAAATAAAACTAACCATTCTCCTACTCTATCACCTCTATCTACAAAATGATATCGTTATAGAAAACCTTATACCTTTCCACTCCTCACTTTCCTTCCAATATTTCCACAACTAAGTCAATCTTAGCCTAATGCTAATTTTTTTGTCAACTATATTACGTATAAAATTTTTAATATCCAAATTTCCCTATATGTAATTTTTTCTACAAAAAAAGAGACTTTCTTTCATAGAAAGCCTCTTTTCACTATTTTTCTACAGCAACTTCTTGCTTTTGAAATAAAGAAACTACATATCCAATTGCAATTCCAATGATACCCGGAACTAGCCAACCAATCCCTACACTATATAGTGGAATTTTATCTAAGATAGGAGCAAGGGCCACTACTTGAAGATTTGCATTATGCAACCCATCAAAGAAGCTAATTGCAAATGAACCTACAATACCGCCTACATACATAGCTAATGGAAGACGAATATAGTTTTCAACAAGTGATAATACAATCAGTACGATACCAATTGGGTAAATTGCAATTAAAATCGGTAATGCTAATGCGTTTAACTGAGTTAACCCAAGGTTTGCTACCATAAATGCTAACACACAGAAGATGAAAACAACCTTTTGATAAGAAAGCTTTGGTAATAAGGAAGAAAAATATTCCCCACAAGCTGCAACAATACCTACAGAAGTTGTTAAACATGCCGCTGTAATTGCGATCCCTAATAATAAAGTTCCGTAGCTACCAAATAAATGATTTACAACGTTTGTTAAAATAATTCCTCCGTTTGCCCCCATTCCAAGAGACACACTAGAAGCTCCCAGATAAGCAAGTGCTAAATAAACAAGTAGTAAACCGAGTGCTGCAATAAATCCTGCAAAGATTGTTACTTTTGCAATGCTGTTCTTATTTGTAACGCCTTTTGCTTTTAAAGCATTAATAACAACATTTCCGAAAACAAGTGCTGCAAGTCCATCTAAAGTTAAATATCCATCAATAAAACCTTTAAAGAGCGGAGCATTATACGCTTCTGTCGGTGCACCAAATTCTCCAATTGGTGTAATAATTGCTTTACCTACGATAATTGCTATAACAGCTAACAAAATCGGAGTTAATACTTTACCGATGCGGCCCACTAATTTCGATGGGTTTAAAGCTAAATAGAAAGTTACTGCAAAGAAAATGAATGTAAAGATAACAAGTGGATAAGATTGACCAGCTATCTCACTTGGTAAAAATGGTGCAACACTCATTTCATAAGCAACTGTTCCTGTACGCGGAACACTTACGAATACGCCTAAACATAAATAAATTGCAGTGATAAAAACAAGTGCGAATACAGGGTGTACACGTCCCGCTAGCTCATTAATATCTCCCTTTAGAGCTATAACAATTACCCCTAATAAAGGTAATCCAACACCTGTTACGATAAAGCCAAATAACGCGATCCATACGTCTGTTCCAGCACCTTGCCCTAAAGCCGGCGGGAAAATCATATTACCTGCACCGAAAAATAGTGCAAACAACATTAAACTTATTGCAAACATCTCAGAAAACTTTAAAGATGATTTCATTTCTACTAACCTCCTACATATTTTTATATTAACAAAATATTCTGAATTAACGGCCGTCACATATCCTCTTTCAAGCATACTTCCCCGTAAAAGAACGCAAAAAACACCCGTCCCTAACAAAGGGACGAGTGTTGAAATCGTGGTTCCACCCTTATTCTAATAAAATGAATTTATAACAAAATAAACACATTTTATAGCTCGTGTAAATTGATAACGGTTTTATCCGCCAAGAATTACAATGCATCATGCAGTTCACTCTTGAAGTTTAGAGGTGGTAAGTTTGTCTTTCCGTATTAGGAAGCTCACAGCCTAGGCTTCCCTCTCTGAGAATCGTCAAAAACAACTCATGTCCTCATCATTACTTTTATAAAATATCTTGTCGAAACTTGTTGTTTTTTATTATATGGGCTATTTTTTAAAAAATCAATAGTTTTATTTTTTCTGACAAAAAATATAGGGAGAAAATTTTTCCTCCCTATAACTGATTTATTAAAATGTCTAATTCCTCAGATGTAACGCTCCGCCATTTTCCCACTTCAAGATCGTCTAGCTCTATATTCAGAATACGAACCCGCTTTAGCTTTGTTACAGTAAATCCGAAAGCACGGCTCATTCTACGAATTTGTCTGTTCATTCCTTGCGTTAAAACGATGCGAAATGTAGATTGATCCACTCTCGTCACTTTACAAGGCTTCGTCATTCCATCTTTAATCTTTACACCGCTGGCCATCTCATCAATAAACCAATCTGTAAACGGCTTATCAACCGTAACAATATATTCTTTCTCGTGTTCATGATCTCCGTGTAAAATTTGATTGGCAATCCCACCGTCATTCGTTAATAAAATTAATCCTTCTGACGCTTTATCTAATCGTCCAACAGGAAAGATACGCTCTGGGTAATTGATATAATCAATAATATTATCTTCAATATGATCGGCTGCTGTACAAGTAATACCAACTGGTTTATGAAAGGCAATATACACCTTTTCCTTCTCTTCTTTTGCAATAACCTGTCCATCAATCGTTACAACATTACCATCATTAACAAGTGCACCGTGCGTACATATTTCGCCGTTAATAGCCACGCGTCCTGCTTTAATGAGACGGTCTGTTTCGCGTCTTGAGCAAGATTTTGCTTCGCTTATGTATTGGTTGATTTTCATAGCTTATTCCTTTTCATATATATTAAAAGCGTCAATCTATGGCAATATCACTCTGCCACGATTGACGCTCTTTCACTTCGCAAAAACAACTAAATAAATAACCCCAATCACCAAAAATATTCCACAACAAGCTAACAATACTTTTGCAAGTTTGTCCATAAACATATAATGGTTCCCCTTTGTTTCGTTGTTTGCTATTTTAATTCGACAACTGTTACGCCTAGGCCTCCCTCGCCCATGTCACCGTAGCGGTAGTTTTTCACACCGCGGTGCTTCTTCAAGTAATCTTGTACACCTTGGCGAAGCGCTCCTGTTCCTTTACCGTGAATAATTGATACACGAGGATAGCTTGCAAGCTGTGCATCATCTAAATATTTTTCAACGCGCATCATTGCATCTTCATAACGTTCACCGCGAAGATCAAGCTCTAACGAAACGTGATAATCTCTACCCTTCACACTTGCGACTGCTTTTTTCTCAGTTTGCTTCGGTGTATTAATGTATTCCATATTGGATTCTTTCACTTTCATCTTCAGAATACCAATTTGTACGCTCCACTCTGTATCACTTACTTTTTCAAGCAATTGACCTTTTTGACCAAACGTTAACACTTTTACTTCATCACCTGCGCGTAATTGTTGTTTTGGCGCTGTGTTTTTCACGTTTACTTTTTGTTTCTTCACAAGCTCTGGCGCCGTACCTTCTAGACGGCTCTTCGCTTCAATAAGCTCATGGTCTTTCACGTTTATAAGCTGTGCTTTACGCAATTGACGAAGTTCTTGAATAATGCCTTCTGCTTCTTTCTTTGCAGCTTCGACTTTTTCTTCCCCTTCTTTTTGCGCTTTTAATAATTTTTCATCGCGCTCATCATTAAATTCAATAATTTGACGCTGTAATTCACGATGCAGTTTTTCAGATTGCTTGCGAAGTGCTTCTGCTTCGTTCCAGTCACGTTCTGCATTCTTTTGACTTTCTTCTAACTTCGCAATCATATTTTCAATTTTGTTTGTATCTGTACTAATGTGGTTACGAGCTTGATCAATCACGCGATCAGATAGTCCAAGGCGCTTCGAAATTTCAAAAGCATTACTACGTCCTGGTACACCGATTAATAATTTATACGTTGGGCTTAATGTGTTCACGTCGAACTCAACGCTCGCATTAATAACTTTCTCACGGTTATATCCGTATGCTTTTAATTCTGGGTAATGCGTCGTAGCAACAACGCGAGCACCACGATTACATACTTCATCTAAAATTGAAATTGCTAATGCAGCACCTTCTTGCGGGTCTGTTCCAGCACCTAATTCATCGAATAAAACTAAGCTTTCAAAATCAGCTTTTTCTAAAATATCAACAATGTTCACCATATGTGAGGAGAACGTACTTAAACTTTGTTCAATCGATTGCTCATCACCGATATCGGCAAAGATATTTTTAAATACACAAATCTCTGATTCATCCATTACTGGAATGTGAAGGCCAGATTGCGCCATTAGCACACAAATACCAACAGTTTTCAGCGTAACTGTTTTACCACCTGTATTCGGTCCTGTAATAACAATTGTCGTGAAATCTTTACCTAACATAATGTTATTTGGCACGATAATTTCTGGATCAATAAGCGGATGACGTGCTTGTCTTAAATCCATATAGCGCTCGTTATTTACAATTGGCTTCGTTGCTTTTATACGCTTCGCATAAAAAGCTTTCGCAAAGATAAAGTCAAGATTCGCAACTACTTCTACGTTAGATAAAACGATATCTGCTTCTACTGCCACTTCTTCTGTTAACATCAATAAGATGCGTTCAATTTCTTGTTTTTCTTTCACTCGTGCTTCTTGAAGCGCGTTATTTAACTCTACAATGACTTGTGGTTCAATAAATAACGTTTGCCCAGAAGCTGATTGATCGTGGACAATACCGCCATATACACCGCGGTATTCTTGTTTTACTGGGATTACGTAACGTTCGTTACGAATCGTTACAATCGCGTCAGACAACATCTTTTGCGCGTTGGAAGAACGCGTCATGTTTTCTAACTTTTCACGAATACGACTTTCCGCAGTACGAATTTGAGTACGAATACCACGCAGTTTATCACTTGCGCTATCGACTACTTCACCGCCATCACCGATACAATTTGTAATTTTCTTTTCTAAATCATATAAAGATACAATTTGAGCGACATGAGTTTCTAAAATTGGAAGCTCCACACCATTATCAACCATATCTTCGATGAAACGTTTCATATTACGACTACCGTACATTGTATTTGCAATATCAAGTAGTTCGTTCGGACTTAACATACTTCCAATCTTTGCACGCTTCACATTTGAGCGAATATCCGTAATACCACCTAATGGTGCACTACCTTTTAAGCGAATGACTTTCGCTGCTTCATCCGTTGTATCTTGCATTTCTACAATTTCTTCAAAATCAGTGCTTGGCACTAAATGCTTCACTTTGTCACGGCCAAGTGAAGAGGCTGTATGTTCAAGTAATTGTTCTTTTACTTTATTGTATTCTAATACACGCAACGTTCTTTCTAACATGTTGCAGGTCCCCCTTGTGTTACTTATTACGTTTAATATAATCTAATAAACGTTCAATATCCCACGTGTTAATCACGTTATCTTTTTGAATCCAACCTTTACGTGCTGCTGCTACACCTGTTTCCATATCTTCTAACATTTCAAGCGTATGAGCATCCGTATTAATCGCTACTTTCACACCAGCATCTTGTGCTTGTTTTAATAATTTCGCGCTTAAATCTAGACGGTTTGGATTCGCATTTAATTCTAAAACTGTATTTGTTTCTTTTGCGAGCTCGATTAATAAATCTGTATCCACATCATAGCCCTCGCGGCGTCCAAGAAGACGTCCTGTCGGATGAGCAATCATTGTGACATGCTTATTCTCTAGCGCAGCACGAAGACGTTTCATAATCGTTTCACGGTCTTGTGAGAAGCTAGAGTGAATCGCTCCAATGACATAATCTAATTCTGCTAATACTTCATCGTCAAAATCAAGTGTTGCATCCGGTAAAATATCCATTTCAATTCCGCGTAAAATTGTAATGTCTGGATACTTTTCGTTCATACGTTCAATTTCTTTCGCTTGTTCACGAAGGCGCTCTTTCGTTAAACCGTTCGCTACTTTCAAGTATTGTGAGTGATCTGTAATCGCCATAAACTTATATCCACGAGCACGACACGCTTGTACCATCTCTTCAATGGAAAAAGCACCGTCACTCCATGTTGTATGCATATGTAAATCACCTTGTATGTCAGAGAACTGAATTAAGTTTGGATACTCTTTAATTAATTCAATTTCTTTTCCATCTTCACGCACTTCTGGTGGGATAAATGGAAGACCGAAATGAGCGAAGAACTCCTCTTCTGTTTCAAATGTTCTCACTTCACCTGTTTCTAAGTTTTCTACACCGTACTCACTAATTTTCTCGCCTCTATCTTTCGCGATTTGGCGCATTTTTACGTTATGGTCTTTTGATCCTGTGAAATGATGAAGAGTTGTAATAAATTCTTCAGGTTTTACTAAGCGGAAATCGATTGAAATATCATATTCATATTGAAGACGAACAGAAACTTTCGTATCTCCACTTGCGATTACTTCAATCATATTATCAAATTGCAGTAAATGCTCACGTACTGCAGCTGGTTCTGACGTTGCAATGATAAAGTCTAAATCTTTCACTGTTTCACGAACACGGCGCAAACTACCAGCACGAGAGAAACGAATTACTTCAGCAATATTCGACAATTTCTCCTCTATTTCCCCGGCAATAGGCAATACCATTGCGATTGGTAAACGCTCTGGACGAGATCCTACTTGATCGATTGCTTCTAATATTTTCTCTTCTGTCTTCTTACCGAAACCTGCTAAAGCTTGTACTTTATTTTCCTCACAAACCGCTTTTAGCGATTCCATATCAACAACACCAAGTTCTTTATATAACTTAGCCACCTTTTTACCACCAAGTCCTGGCAATTTTAATAACGGTAATAAGCTACTTGGCACTTCTTTCTCAAGCTCTTGTAATACTTCAGATGTTCCCGATTCTATATATTCTTGAATAACTGCCGCTGTTCCTTTTCCAATGCCCGGAATCTTCGTAAAATCTTCAATTTCAGAAAGACTGCGATCGTCACTTTCTAACGCTGCCGCCGCCTTACGAAATGCAGATATTTTAAATGGATTCGCGCCCTTTAGTTCCATAAAAAGCCCAATTGTCTCTAGTAATTTAATAACTTGTTTTTTATTTACTTTCATCATTACCCCGCCTTTCTTTCATAGAAAAAAACTCCTCTTTCCGAAAAAAGAGAAGTTATACTCTGCTACCTGTCTGCCATAGTTCCTTCACCTTTTCAGAAAGAATCGGTGTATCGTCTACAATTATTTTGCTAATTGATGATTTTTGTAATGGTGTTTGTATTTGTTCAATTGGAAGAATGTTTCCAACGATAATTAAAACAAACAAAATAATATATACTTCTAAAAATCCGAGAATTGCCCCCGCAAACGCATTGACTTGCTTTAAAACCGGTATTTCTGCAAACATATTTAACAAATTACCAAGTAATGAAAGTGCAATTTTTGTAATAATAAACAATATGATAAACGCTAGTGCTTGATAAAATACTGTTTCAATATTATTTGCATCAATCCATTCTGGAACAGATACGTTTTTATCAAATGGATACGGAATAAATTTCGCAAGTGCTGGCGCTAAATCTTTACAGTACCAGTATGCAACAAGGTATGCGATAATAAAGCTTGTTAACTTTACAAGTTGCAGAATAAACCCTCTGCGTAAGCCGAGGAAAAATCCCATAACAAGCAGTAAAATGATAATAATATCAATCATGTTATTCCATTCCTTTTTTTGTCATACTTTCTTTCAATTTCTCATGTTCTTCTTTTAATTTTATGTAATCGTGTATGACGTTTACTGCCGTCAATACCGCTAGTCTACTCGTGTCAAGCGAAGGATTCTTGGCATTGAGTTCGCGCATTTTATCATCCACAATCGCTGCTACCATGCGGATATGACTTGTACTTTCATCGCCAACAACTGAATATTGTTGACCATAGATTTCTACATTAATTCGACTTTTCTTTCCCTTTTGTTGTGACAACTCACCGGCCTCCAATCACGTACAGAATCCTAAAGTTTATCATACCATGAACCATCATATTATGGAAACAGAAAGAACAATCCGATATGATAAAAATAACAATATAAAAAAAGGAGCGACCATCTTGTCAAATTCTATCGTAATACAAACAAGTTCTACAGTAATTGAAGACATGAAACAACAATATAAACAAGCGCTTAGCCCAAAAATCCCACAAGGCGGGATCTTCATGGCAAAGGTGCCATCTTGCACGATTACAGCTTATAAATCTGGAAAAGTAATGTTCCAAGGAGGCCGTGCTGAAGCAGAAGCTTCGCGTTGGCAAACTGTCTCTCAAACACCGAAAACAGCTGTAAAAAAATCTGTCGATTCACACCGTTATGCACCCCCTGCTTCCATCGGTACAATGTCTATCGTAGGGTCAGATGAAGTTGGTACTGGTGATTTCTTCGGACCGATGACAGTAGTTGCTGTATATGTGGATGCGAAGCAAATCCCACTGTTAAAAGAACTTGGTGTAAAAGACTCTAAAAACTTAAATGACGATCAAATTACTGCCATTGCAAAACAACTTCTACACGTTGTTCCTTACAGCTCTCTTGTCCTTCATAATGAAAAATATAACGAGCTATTTGATAAAGGAAACAACCAAGGTAAGTTAAAAGCTTTACTACATAATAAAGCTATTACAAACTTATTAGCTAAAATTGCACCTACAAAGCCTGAAGGCGTCTTAATCGATCAATTCACACAACCAGATACATACTATAAATATTTAGCAAAGCAAAAGCAGGTACAGCGTGAAAATGTTTACTTCGCGACGAAAGGCGAAAGCGTCCATTTAGCAGTAGCCGCTGCTTCTATTTTAGCTCGCTACTCATTCGTAAAACAGTTTGACGAATTAAGCAAAAAAGCTGGTATGTCACTTCCAAAAGGTGCTGGTAAACAAGTCGATATCGCCGCTGCTAAATTAATTCAAAAGCTTGGTAAAGAACGATTACCTGAGTTTGTGAAAATGCATTTCGCTAATAAGGAGAAGGCCTTTCGCTTATTAAAATAGTATCGACAAAAACAGGAGGCTACAAACTCCTGTTTTTTTGTTTCCCTACTATTATCCTTATAATTTTGTTACAATTAAAATATACAGATTATTCTAACACAGGAGGAGATTCCCATTGCTACTTCTACAAATGATTCTAAATATTTTACTAGGCGATCCACACGAAAGACAGTTTGAAATTAGAGAAAACATTCAGCTACTAAGTGAACAACGAGAATTCAACGATTTAATAGAGCGCTATGGCCGATCTTTCTTATTAAACTTTCGGATTCGAAGATTTATCGGGAAACACGATGCCCGCTTGTTAATACATAATCCAGCAAAACTACAACACTTCTGTGAGGAACTTGAATGTATGATTAGAAGAAAAAGATTGTTTACATAAGGAGGGAATTCATATGAACGCTTTAAAAGTTAAAAAGTTATTATATGTTTTCGTACACCTCGTAGGCCCACTTTCTTACCTCACTATTTCTACCATTTGGGGAGCTTTTTTCACTTCTAAATCCACATTCGAAAATATATCTGATAATCTTGGTGTGATGGCCATCTATTACGTGCTCATGAGCTTACTGTGGTTTTTCTATTTAGATCGATTAGACAAAGATGTAGATAAAATTACAAAAGAGATTAATGATAATAAGGTGTAATACATATAAAAAAAGGAGAGCCGCCAAGACTCTCCTTTTTTATGTTAGCTTCTTTTCTGCTTCTTATTTGATGAAGATACTTTATGAGAACCTGTTTCATGTGTCGTCGTTCCTTGTCCTTCTACTTCTGGAGAACCTAGGCTTGATCTTGAATGATCTTTTTTTACTTTTTTACTCATTTATATTCACCCCTTCGCGTTACTTTTTGCTACGAGGTAATAAACTATGCAAAGTCAACTCCCCCCACTGAGATAAAGCGTTTCAGTGGGGGCTTGAGTTAGAATGCTAGGTCTTTTCGTCTATCGCTAGACAGTTTGACGCTCTAGCATTCATGCCACCTTATGGTAACACCCCAAGTAAGTTTTTGGTTGGTACTGGCAACGAACTATTGTTTTCCCACTTGCACCACCCTTTCGAAAAAGAGCAATTCTTCCTTCCAGAAGAAGCCACCACTCAGATGAATCTGGCGTGTGCTACAAGCCCCGACAAGTCGAGTACACATGGATGGTTGACGCACCCACTAAGCTATGCGCGAAGCAACAGCCTTACGTTTTTGCACTTCTAATAGAACCGGCGTTTTCACTTTAAGATTTTCATCCAATTCTACAACTTTTGATTTTTCCAATGTATTCAATGCACCATTAATATCAGCATGGATACATGTTCCTGCTTTACTTTGGTACAGACCACGAGTGATTCGTTTGCCACTAAAGCGATACTGAGTCCTATCATCCTTAGACCAAACTGGAACCCTATCTTTATCCAGAAAACTAGCTTTTGAAGTATAGCTTTCTTCTTGTTTTAAAAATTGGATACCTTCTTTTACACATTTATTCTCAATCGCTGCCATCAGTTTATGAAATGGGATTTGAACAAATGTTTGATTATTCTTTTTTCCCATATCAGATTTTTGTTTCCAACCAGCGTTATACCCTACGACAATCGTATCTATGTTGCATGCTCTCACTTTTTTGAACAACAGGCCTACAGTTTGTGAAATGTAACCATGTATTTGTCGTTCTCGTTTATGCCAAAGTGCAGCCATTTGATTCGTTACAACACGTTTTGAAAGTCCATTTTCCCTATTTTTTAGTTGCAGATTACGTATCATTTTGTTGAAGTATTGGTTAATGGATTTTAGTTTTTTTCCATCAATTAAAAATGCATCACCTGTATTTGTTATGCAACTTACTAATCTGTCTACACCTAAATCGCAACTCAAAGCGTTACTAGTAGTCGTGGATGGTTTCTTCATTTGAGAAACGTGCATTTCATATGTATAATGCACCTCAAAGAACCGACCTTTTTGCTTCGGTACAATCTCAATGTAGGAGATTTTTTTATTTCTTAAGTTTTTTGGCATACGTATTTTAATGGAACCGAATTTTTTTCTGAATGCAACATTCATCGGAATCATCCAATACCCGTTATCATCAACTTTTGGAACTTGATAGATTTCAATAATTCGTTTGTCAGTGGAACGAGAATAATTCGGAAACTTAGGACGACCTGTGAAGGTTTCATTTTTTTTCTTCCACTGTTCCAATGCCTTAAAAAAGCTTTTTACTTCTGTAAATAAGGCTCTACGAATCGCTTGAACAGAGTTTGATTGCATGCCCCAGTAGTTTGTATCGGTTTGCATGGCAGTGTCCACTTCTTTTACAGTAGCCATCTTTTTATTATTCAAGTAACTTTGTTTAATCGTGTACAATCCAACATTTCGCAAAGCTTTTGAACTATGTGACATACGCTGAAGTAAGCGAAATTCTTTTGCAGTAAGGCACGCTCTTCCGATATTCTGTTTCTGAGTGAATCGTTGTATGCTTTCTCTTTTCTTTTGTTTTCGTAATACTTTCACTGCTTTCTTTCTAGCCATTGTTTTCACCACCTATCTTAGAGAGTTCATTAAAATTATTTTTGACAAATCAATATTTGGAACAAAATGGAACAAAATGCGAACATGTTCTTCATCTTAATTCCTTTTGGCTCAAGTAGCTGAATGATGATCATTATCCAATTTCGTTGTCTTACAATCTATTCCCTCCTTATCTACGCAGATTATATCGTAAGACAAAAAGAAACAAATATTCGCTATCGAAAAATTGTTATGAACGAAACAAAAGAGTTCAGCCTACCTTCTGACGGCAATTCATCTCCACCTGAATTGTTGGATTTCACCCGTAACACAAATCAGATGGAGTCTTCTTGCCGAAAAGGAAAAAAGCGAGAGGAAACCCTCTCGCTTTTTCATATCTTAAAACTCAGAAGAACCTGGAGTTCTTGGGAATGGAATTACGTCACGGATGTTAGCCATGCCAGTGATGTACATTAAGAAGCGCTCAAAACCTAGACCGAATCCAGCGTGTTTTGTACCGCCGTATTTTCTAAGTTCTAAGTACCACCAGTAGTCCTCTTCGTTCATACCTAATTCTTTAATTCTGTCTACTAAAACGTCCATTCTTTCTTCACGTTGGCTTCCGCCGATTAATTCGCCGATGCCAGGAACTAGAAGGTCAGTAGCAGCTACTGTTTTTCCATCTTCATTCATACGCATGTAGAACGCTTTAATGTCTTTTGGATAGTCAGTTACGAATACAGGGCGTTTGAAAATTTCTTCTGATAAGTATCTTTCGTGCTCTGTTTGTAAGTCAATACCCCATTCTACTGGATATTTGAAGTCAGCACCTGACTCTTGAAGCACTTTAATTGCTTCTGTATATGTGATACGACCGAAGTCAGAGTTGATTACGTTGTTCATGCGCTCAAGAACTGTTTTATCAACGAAGCTGTTGAAGAATTCCATTTCTTCTGGTGCATGCTCTAGTACGTATTTCATTGCATATTTCAGCATATCTTCTGTAAGATCCATTACGTCGCCTAATTCAGCGAATGCAATCTCCGGCTCAACCATCCAGAACTCAGCTGCGTGGCGAGTTGTGTTTGAGTTTTCTGCACGGAATGTAGGTCCGAATGTGTATACGTCACGGAATGCTAATGCATAAGCTTCAGCGTTCAGCTGTCCACTTACTGTTAAGTTTGTTTCTTTGCCGAAGAAGTCTTTTGATTCATCAACTTGTCCGTCTTCACCTTTTGGTACGTTGTTTAAATCTTGCGTTGTTACGCGGAACATTTCGCCTGCACCTTCTGTATCACTACCAGTGATGATTGGTGTGTGAACATGTACGAATCCACGCTCTTGGAAGAACTGGTGAATCGCAAATGCTGCGACAGAACGTACACGGAACGTTGCAGAGAATGCATTTGTTCTTGGACGTAAGTGAGCGATTGTACGTAAGTATTCAAACGTGTGACGTTTCTTTTGAAGTGGGTAATCAGAATCTGATAAGCCCTCGATATCAATTTTTTCTGCTTTAATTTCAAATGGTTGCTTCGCTCCAGGCGTTGCAATTACTGTACCTTCTACTTTAACTGAAGAGCTAAGTGGAAGTTTTGCAATTTCTTTGAAGTTTTCTAACTCTGTATCGAAAACGATTTGAACGCTTTTGAAAAAGCTACCGTCGTTTAATTCGATGAAACCAAATGCTTTTGAATCACGTAAGTTACGAATCCACCCTGATACTTGTACTGTTTGACCTGCGTATTTATCTGTATCTCTATACAGACTTTTTACTAATGTGTTTTCCATAGTGAAATTCTCCTTTGCACATATATTTAAATACAAAAAAACCTTTCATCCATAAAGGGACGAAAGGTTAAACTTCGCGGTACCACCCAATTTGTCATAAAGACCAACTTTAGCTCGTATGTAATACATACTTCCCGGTTTGTAACAGGCCGGATTCCCGTCTAAGCCTACTCTTGAATACAAGTTTCAATTTCGGTTAGCAACTCCAAGGTGTTCTTCACATATACCGCCTCATCAGGCTCTCACCGTCCCTGACTCGCTTTGGATTATAGTATATACTACTTTTCCTTATCATCGTCTTTCATTTTGTTAAACTAAAATTAATGTACTACATTCGAGAGAAAGATGCAAGATACCAAAAAATATATCAGCAATTTTTGTAATATATCGACTTACCGACAATCGTGCCATAAAAAAATTGCCGGACTGAATCCGGCAATCTTTTATTACTTACGTAACTCCGCACCAAATTTCTCTTCTACCGTTGTTAATACACGGTTATGTGCTTCTGTTACTTCTTCGTCTGTTAACGTACGTTCTGCATCGAAGTAGGTCATAGAGAATGCAAGTGATTTCTTGCCTTCTTCCATTTTTTCACCTTCGTATAAGTCGAATAGCGCTACGTCTTTCAGAAGTTCTCCGCCAGCTTCAGCAATGACTTGCTTCATTTCGCCAGCTTTTGTTTCTTTTGTTACGACAACAGCCATATCACGTGTCATAGATGGGAAACGTGGAATTGCTGCGTAGTAAGTTTCTTCTGCGTCTGCACCGAACACTTTTACAAGAGATAGTTCGAATACGAATGTATTTTTCACATCTAATTGTTTTTCTGCTTCTGGGTGCAATTGACCGATGAAACCAATTACTTCGCCATCTAATACGATGTCAGCTGTACGACCTGGGTGCATACCTTCACGTTTTGCTGGTGCATATGTGATTTGGTTTGCAACGCCAAGTACGTCGAATAATCCTTCTAGTACACCCTTCACAACGAAGAAGTCTACTACTTTCTTCTCACCTTGCCATGCATGGTGAAGTGCAAGACCTGTCATAACACCTGCAAGATGTTGTTCTTCTTTCGGAAGTTCTCCTGCTTCTGTCGGTAAGAAGACAGAACCTACTTCGTATAAAGCAACACTATCGTTTTTACGTGCCACATTATATGAAACAGCTTCTAGTAATTGCGGTACTAAGCTTAAACGAAGTTGGCTACGCTCTTCACTCATTGGAAGTGCAAGGTTTACAGGAGCTTTTTCATTTGGCTCAACCATATATTGCTTCGCTTTATCAGCGCTCGTTAATGAATACGTGATTGCTTCATATAAACCAGCACCTTCTAAGAAGCGACGTACTTTACGACGTTTCGTTTGTGCTGATGTTAATTTACCACGAGTCATTGTTCCAGAAGGTAATGTAACTGGAATGTGGTCATAACCGTATAGACGACCCACTTCTTCTACTAAGTCTTCTGAAATTGTAATATCAGGACGACGTGCTGGTACATTCACATGGAATGTTCCTTCTACTTCTGTGAATGGGAATTTTAAGTTTGTGAACATTGTACCCATTTCACTTGCAGAAATATTTGTACCTAATACACGGTTTACTTTTTCAGCAGTAACAGATACTGTACGCTCTTGTACTTGTAAGTTGTCAGCTTCTACTACACCTTCAAGTGCTTCTCCACCAGCGTATTTCGCCATTAAAGCAGCTGCGTGTTGAATTGCTTCAAATGTACGTGTTGGGTCAATTCCTTTTTCAAAACGTGCACTTGATTCACTGCGAAGACCTAAGTCTTTTGATGTACGGCGTACTGTTTGACCTGCAAAGTATGCAGATTCAATCAAAACGTTTACTGTCTCATTTGTAACTTCAGAATCCGCTCCGCCCATTACACCAGCAACAGCTAAAGCTTTTGTTCCGTTTGTAATTACAAGGTGGTGGCTTTGTAACGTACGCTCTTGATCATCTAACGTTTCAATTTTTTCGCCTTCTTTTGCAAGACGAACAACGATTTCTTTTGAACCTAATTTATCGTAATCGAATGCATGTAACGGTTGACCGTATTCCATTAAAATGTAGTTTGTAATATCAACTACATTGCTAATTGGACGAATGCCAGCTGCCATAAGGCGCGTTTGCATCCACATTGGTGATGGACCAATCTTTACGTTCTTTACCATTTTTGCAATATATAATGGGTTTTCTTCTTTCGCTTCTACACTTACAGAAATGTAATCAGAAGTTTTTTCTGCTGTTTCTTGTAAGCTGATAGCTGGAAGTTTTACTTCACGGCCGTAAATAGCAGCGACTTCATATGCAACACCTAGCATGTTTAAGCAATCTGCACGGTTTGGTGTTAAACCAAGCTCAAGTACTTCATCATGTAAGTTTAAAATTTCAAGTGCGTCTGCACCAACTTCAGCGTCACTCGGGAAGATGAAGATACCGTCTGCATATTCTTTTGAAACTAACTTTCCATCAATGCCAAGCTCTTGAAGCGCACAAACCATACCGTGAGAAGCTTCACCACGTAGTTTTGCTTTTTTAATTTTGAAGTTGCCAGGAAGTACAGCACCAACTTTTGCAACTGGTACTTTTAAACCTTTTGCAATGTTCGCCGCTCCACAAATAATTTGAACTGGCTCTTCTTCACCGATATCGATTAAGCATTTGCTTAATTTATCAGCTTCTGGGTGTTTTTCACATTCTAATACGTGACCAACTACAACACCTTTTACACCTTTATTTAATACTTCAACACCTTCTACTTCAATACCACTTTTCGTGATTTTGTCTGCTAGTTCTTGTGCTGTTACATCTTTAATATCTACATACTCTTGTAACCAACGATATGATACGAACATACTTATCCTCTCCTTCCCTTACGCTCGTTTGAATTGTTGTAAGAAACGTACATCATTTGTATAGAAATGACGAATGTCATCTACGCCGTATTTCAACATTGCGATACGCTCTGCGCCCATACCGAATGCGAAACCTTGATATTCTTTTGAATCATAACCAGCCATTTCAAGTACGTTCGGATGAACCATACCTGCGCCTAAAATTTCGATCCAGCCAGTTCCTTTACAAGTGCCGCAACCTTTGCCGTGACACATCATACAAGAAATATCCATCTCTACAGATGGCTCTGTGAATGGGAAGAAACTTGGACGAAGACGGATTTCACGATCTTCACCGAACATCTTTTTCACGAATACTTGCAGTGTACCTTTTAAGTCACTCATGCGAATGTTTTTATCAATTACAAGACCTTCAATTTGCATGAACTGGTGTGAATGCGTCGCATCATCGTCATCACGGCGATACACTTTACCAGGACAAATAATTTTAATTGGGCCTTTTTCTTTATTATTTTCCATCGTACGTGCTTGCACAGAAGATGTATGTGTACGTAGTAACGTTTCTTCTGTAATGTAGAATGTATCTTGCATATCACGCGCTGGGTGATCTTTCGGTAAGTTTAATGCTTCGAAGTTGTAGTAGTCTTTTTCTACTTCTGTTCCTTCAGCTACTTCATAACCCATACCGATGAATACATCTTCAATTTGTTCAACAACAGCTGTTAACGGATGGTGACAACCTGTTTCAACAGGACGGCCTGGTAGTGTAACATCAATTGTTTCCGTAGCCAATTTCGCTTCAATTACTGCTTTTTCTAAGTTACCAATTTTGTCTTCTAAACGCGTTTGGATCGCTTCACGTACTTCATTTACTAATGCTCCCATACGTGGACGCTCTTCTGCTGATAATTTTCCCATGCCGCGTAATACTTCTGTAATTGGACCTTTTTTCCCTAAATACGCTACGCGTACGTCGTTTAAGCCCTTTAGCTCTTTCGCTTCTTCAATAAGCTCTAACGCTTTTTGCTTTAGCTCTTTTAAACGTGCTTCCATTTGGAACCCTCCTAATTTTAAAAATAAAAAAACCTCGCTCCCAAAAAGGGACGAGGTAAATTCGCGGTACCACCCTAAATTGACAGACCAGGTCTGCCCACTCATTAGTTATAACGATCAATTCTGACCGGAACGCCTTTACATATATATGGTCCTGGCGTCAACTCCAGAGGTGAATTCACTTCCGTCTACCATAAGAATACTTTCAGTCTAAGGCATTCTCTCCCTTTATGGCGATTTTGTAAGTTACTCTTCTCTATCAACGTTTTTCGTTATTTAACTTTTAATATAATATACTTCAACTTATTATAAGAAGTTTTTTATTTGTTCGCAACTGGGCTTTGCAAATAATACGTTAAAATCCCTGCTGCAACCGCAACATTTAATGATTCTGCCCCGCCGTAAATCGGAATATACAAGTTTTGATCACTTTTTTCAAGAATTTCTTCGCTTACGCCACTTCCTTCATTTCCTACAATTAATGCAAAACTACCAGCTGGTGTTACTTCACCATATGGAACTCCATTTTCAAGAGCTGTTCCATATACAGGAACGTTATTTTCTTTTAACTTGTCTACCCACTCTTCTAAGTTCCCTTTTACAACTGGTAAATGGAAAATAGAACCTTGTGTAGAGCGAAGCACTTTACTATTATATGCATCAACGCATCCTTCTCCAAGCACAACAGCATGAATACCAGCTGCATCAGCTGTACGAATAATTGTCCCTAAGTTGCCCGGGTCTTGAAGACCATCTAATAAAAGAAACTTTCCATCTGCAAGAGCTACTTCACTCTCGTGTTTCTCACAAACAGCAAATACCCCTTGCGTCGTTTCTGTTTCACGGAGTACTTTTACGATTGCTTCAGGTACGATATACATTTCCACATCATTAACTGTCCAATCTTTCGGAAGATCTGTCTGATCAGAAACGATAAGTTCTGTTACAACTCCTGCTTTTAAAGCTTCTTCCACTAAGTGGAATCCTTCTACAAAAAATAAACCTTTTTTATCGCGCTCTTTTTTCGTCTGCAGCTTTTTCCACTGCTTCACACGCGGATTTTGCACTGAATCAATGTTTTTCATAATATGTATTTCCCTCTCTTCTTGTCTTATCATTATAGCCTATTTTTCATACATATTTACATAAAAAAGAACAAAAACTAACGTCAGTTTCAATTCTGAAGAAGAGGTGAAGATAATGAGTTTTAATTTACGCGGTGCTGTATTAGCGAATGTATCTGGAAATTCACAAGATCAATTACAAGAAACGATTGTCGATGCAATTCAAAGCGGTGAAGAAAAAATGCTTCCAGGTCTTGGCGTTTTATTCGAAGTCATTTGGAAAAATGCTGATGAAAATGAAAAACACGAAATGTTAGGAACACTGGAGCAAGGATTAAAAAAATAAACAATAAAAGGTCACCTTAGAAAAAAACTAAGGTGACCTTTTATGTCTATAAAATTTTTCTTCTCCTAAACATTTCTACTTTACTAACGCTATCCCGATGGAGTACAATGTTCAAAATACATTTAAACCGATCGATTTTCTTATAGACACCATTAGATAAAAAGGAGTGAATGTTTTATGCAACGTATTACGCTTGAACAAGTTTTTAAACATCACATTACACAAAAATATGTAAACCGTTCTGGAATGGTCCACGCGATTGCTGTCGCTTACCATGCGTTTCACTTAGCGAAAAAGCATCATGCCTCAGTCGATGCTGCAACAAAAGCTGGTTTCCTTCATGATATCGGACATCACACATGGTACAGCGAGGGAGAATGGGACTATGACTTGTATAAAAAGAATGATATACATGCAATTAAAGGAGCAGAAAGAGCTCATAAATTGCTTATTAGATTAGGAGAACATCCGAAACTAGCAAAAGAAATTTCTATCGCGATTCTTCTTCATACAGATTCTTTCTTAGTACAGCAAGAAATTGAAAGGACATCTCTTCAAAACATTATTAAATGGGCAGACGAAGCAGATGAAGAACCGGGCGGAGCACACCATTATAGAACGATTTCTTATGAAAAAGCACTTAAAGCTATTCAGCAGTTAGACCGATTGGTAGAACGTGAATTACAAATAGAGCAATCAAAATCGAATAACAAGGCAGAACATAGTTATCAATGAGAAAGAGGCATCACTATAGGGTGATACCTCTTTTATTATTTTATAGAAAATACACCTTTATATGTAATATTTAAATATTACATATAAAAACAAAATACTTTATAATTAAATATACAAATATAAAGAGGTGATTTTATAAATGCAACCCGCTACACAACTTTCTAATGAACAGAAATACTCTATGTCATGGGGACAATTTATTAGCTCAGTTTTATTCGCTTTTTTCGGAACCGGACTTATTACTGTGTTCCTCGCAATGCCCTTAACAATTTATACAGCCGGTCTTACAGATAAAAAACAAATTGCCCTGTATGAATCTATCGTAAATACTGCAAGTATCGTATTACAACTAGCCGTGTTGTTATTCTTCATTTTTAAATTCAAACCCGCAAAAAAATTACTACTAAAATCTTTTAACTTTAAAGCACTTAAAGAATGGCGTACATACGTATACTTACTTCTTTTCTTCACTATAAACATTATACTCAATTACATCTTGTTAAATTATGTGTTCCAAGACGCAACAAAGCAGCAATCTTCCGCACTAAACTTAGACGTTTTTAAGCAGTATCAAATATTATTACTTCTCGGCTTCGCAATACTCACACCAATTTTTGAAGAACTTATTTTCCGTGGCTTTATACTTCGCTTCTTCTCAGAGCGATTTCCATTTTGGATTGCAGCCATCATAACAAGTTTCTTCTTCGGTATCGCTCATACATACTCACTTGGAGTCATGGTAATTACTTTCTTCATGGGATTATTAATGGCCATTTTATGTAAAAAAACAAAATCCATTATTCCAGCTATATTACTTCATATTATGAATAATATGTTAGCCTTTTTAGGATAAAGAGAGGTATCATCACGATACCTCTTTTTTACTCTTTTATAACAACTTCAAACTCTTCTTCCGTTAGCACTTTTCGATAATCCGTTTTCTTTTCTCCTTCTTCAGCAGAAGTTAGGACAGGTGTCAGTATAATTTTCGTTACATTATCCTCTAGTTTTTCAAACCGCCAATAACTATTTTTCGATAGTGTATGTCCTGAAACCGGTTTTAGCTCTTTCCCATCTTGATCTTTTCCCATAAATGTTACATCTAACTTTGTTCCGTTCAACATCTTATAGTTCAACTTCGCGGATATAGGAGAAACTTTTAAATCTTCCACTTCTATTTTTTGACCATTTTCTAATTTAAAATGTTTATGGATTGGGATTGTTTTCGTTTCTGCTTTTAATTTGTCTCCAGATGCTTTAAAAGAAAAGCCCCATTCTCCTTTTATTGATGTTTTACCTTTTAACGGCATAAGTCTTCTATATACAATTTGTATATCTAGTTCCCCATCCAATTCCATTGGATTCATTTGTGAATCTTTCAAATTTGTAGTAGTAAAAAATGTGTATGTATAATCATTTACTTTTTGTTTACCTCCACCACCACTACCATTTAACTCTTTTCCATTTATATAAACATCTGGGTGCGGTAAAAAAATCCCCCCTAGATTAACACTGTTAGACTTAAACGTACTATTAACAATAATCTGCCCTTCATCTATCATCACTTCATCTAACCGTACTTCTACACCGTTATCATAAACTGTTTGTCCTATTGTCGTTTTATATTCTTTTAAAGGTTCCCCTCTACTGTTTACGTAGTCTTCCATTTTACTTCCGATTAACGGTATATCCGCAATCATCCTTCTCATATCTACAGTCATCATCATAATAAATAATGCCGCAGCCGATGTTACAATCGCTACATTCCGTTTCGTATGAGCTTTGTTCTTGTTTATTTTTTTACGAACTCGCTTTTTTATTTTCTGTTTCTCTATGTGAGTTAAGTTAACCTCTTCATATTCATTCTCATCCATTTTTATATCATTTAACATTTCATATGGATCTTTCATTTTCTTCACCTCTTTTCTTATTTATTTCATCCGGTTATGTAAAAATAATGACCTTAACTTCTTCCGTCCCCTTGATAGACGATTATATATAAAAGAAGTTTTCACGCCCATTTTCTCTGCAATATTTTCTACACTATCTTCTTCCACGTAATGCTTTATAAAGATTTCTTTATCGTTCTTCTTTAAATGATCTAATATATGTTCCATATCATTACTAATTTCATTTTTAGTCGTATCGGTATGCATCGCTATTTCACCTATGTGATCTAATCCTTTTTCATTTACTGTTTTCGCATATTTCCTCGCATAATCGATAGATTTGTATTTTGTAATAGCCGCGATCCAATTTTTTAAAGTATTTTTCTCTTCATCATACTTTTCAATATGATTCCAAATCGCTAATAACACATCATCCATACATTCCTCTTGTACATCTTGAAACGAAGCTAAATGCTTCTGAATAATACTTTTTATAAGTCCACCGTACTGGTCGATAATAAAGTATAATGCTTTTTCATTCCTTTTCCTTAGCTGCATTGCAACGTTCTCTTCTGTAATTTTCATATGCACCCTCCTCTCTAACGTTCTCTATATCTATTAATTCGTATCATTACTTCTCATTTCTATCAATTTATACATATTTATTAATAATATCCAAAATAAACCTCATGTAGTAAAATATAACTGATTACATAGAAGGAGACTATATATGTTGAGCTTACTTTGGGTTGTTTATATGCCACTTCTTGTTTTATGCGGATTTTTCGGTGGTATCTTTTTAATTGTTATTAGCATGAAACATCGTAAATTATTTGTTGGTTTAATGGGGCTACTTAGCTTCTCCTTTGTCACACTACCTTTTGTTTTTTGGGGCATGGGAGTGGATAGCAATACAATCTTCCCTATTCCAACTTCTCTATACTGAACGCTATTTTCTTTAACTGGATCAATAGCAGGGGTAAGTGGAGTCCAAGCCAAAATTAAAAGTATACGTAATATGGGATTCATTATTTTTATCGCTGGTATATTAGGGGTTATCTTCTGGTTACTCATGACTGTAGGTGATTCATACTATATATAATATTTTTTAGAAACGCATAAATCGGAGGTAATACAAAAGTGTTTGGAATATTAACTTGGATGATTTTCGCTCTTACTTTGATGTTATGTGAATTCATCATTGGTATTTTTTTAATTATTACTGGAATTAAATATCATAAACCACTTACTATTATGGCTGGTTTGATTAGTATATCGCTTATCTTTGTTCCTATCATTTGTATAGGTTATGGAATAGATTTAGAGGGGATGGTTCCAATTTCGGGAACTTTATATTGGTGTTTCTTCTCCTTAGCTGGACTATTAGCTATTATAAGTGGCAGACAAATATCAAGTATTCGTGCTATGGGAATGGTTTTGTTTATAACAGGATTGTGCTCCGTAACTGGTTATCATTTTTTATATCTCACTCTTTAACAAGACAAAAAAGCAGGGAAATTAATTCCCTGCTTTTCTATTTGGTTTATTGCCTGACGGTAAGAAGAACGATAACACCCAAGCAATACCAGCTAATATTGTTGCAATTAAGAAGGCATCGTTAATACCGTTAATTGCAGATAGCTTTGAAATTTGTCCAAATAATAGTTGCGTGCTCATCGCATCTCCTGCTTGCGCTGATCCGGCAATCGCTGCTAAACTTTGGCCCATACCGTGTACTTTATCAACTAAAATTGGGTTTGACGTTGTTAACATGTTGCCGTAATCTGCTACGTGAGCAGTCGTTTGCTGCGTCATAAGTGTAATTAATATCGCTGTTCCAATTGAACCAGCTACTTGTCTTGACGTATTTTGCGTTGCTGTACCGTGAGAAATTAATTTCATCGGCAGTGCGTTCATACCTGCTGTCATAATTGGCATCATAATGAATGACATACCAATTGAACGTATAATATAATCCGTCATAATAACGCTATACGGTGTATCCATCGATAACGTTGTGAATTCATATGTCGCAAACGTTGTAATGGCTAAACCGACAATTGCTAACGGACGAATACCATACTTATCAAATAGTTTACCTGCAATAGGTCCCATGATCCCCATAATTAATGATCCTGGAAGTAGTAATAAACCTGATTCTATCGGTGTGAAACCGCGAATGTTTTGCAGATATACTGGAAGCAATAACATACCTCCGAATAATGCCATCGTAACAATTGCATTAATTACTAAAGTAAAAGTAAATACTGGGTATTTAAACACTTGTAAATCAAGCATTTTATTGTCCGTTGTTAGCTCTCTCCAAATAAATACCGCAATACCTACTACACCAATGATAAGTGAAATAACAACCTCTGCACTAGTCCAGCTATTATTTCCTGCTTCACTAAATCCATACAATAAGCTACCTAGTCCAATACTTGAACTAACAACACCGAATACATCTAACTTCGTTTTAGATACCGGCTGAGCTAGTGTAAAGAATTTTAAAGATAGGAACGTAATAATTAAACCAATTACAAACATTCCGTAGAACATTAAGTTCCAGCTATAGTTTTCAATCACCCAACCTGTTACAGTTGGTCCAATAGCTGGTGCTAAAATCATCGCTACACCTAGTAATCCCATCGCTGCTCCGCGCTTATGAGGCGGGAATAATGTCATGAAAATATTCATACCAACCGGCATTAAAATACCTGCACCCACCGCCTGAATAACGCGGCCCGTCATCATCATTGTAAAGTTTCCTGAAATAGCACAAATGATAGATCCTACCGTGAAGAATAACATTGCCGCTACGAATAATTTACGATACGTAAATCGTGAAACTAAAAAGGCACTAATCGGTACTAAAATACCATTTACAAGCATGAAACCTGTAATTAACCATTGTGCTGTTGAAGTTGATACGTTAAATTCATTCATTAACGGAGGCAATGCAACGT
The DNA here is from genome assembly GCF_007680225.1 of Bacillus sp. DE0042. Taxonomy (NCBI): domain Bacteria; kingdom Bacillati; phylum Bacillota; class Bacilli; order Caryophanales; family Bacillaceae; genus Bacillus; species Bacillus sp. DE0042. The sequence continues at coordinate 47,943 of NZ_VEJP01000007.1, forward strand.
TAATAATTGTTTGGTTTAAAATAGAAACGAACATGCCGAGAATTAATACAGCTACAACTGCTTTTACGTTCACATTTTCTACAGGCGTAGACATTTGTTTTTTTGGCACTTCTTTTTCTTGTTTTACTTCTTCTTGCTTTCCTGTTTCTAACTCAACTACATTAGAAATTTCTGCTTCTTGCTTTCGTTCAATTTCTTTCTCTTCTGTTTCTACCTTACTTACTTCTATTTTATTTACGGCTGGGACTTGTTCTTCTCCCACGTTCGTTTTTTTCTTTCGTAAAAGACGATTTACAAGGAAGAAGACGATTATACAAAATAGTGCATATCCTGCAATTGCAATTGAGGACATCTCATCTCCCCCTTACTTATGAATACGAACTGACACATTCATTCCAGGAACAATATTTACTGATTTACTATGATCTAAAGAAATTTTAACTGGTACTACTTGTGTTACTTTCGTATAGTTCGCTGTTGCGTTGCTTGATGGTAACATAGAGAATGTATTCGCTGTTGTTAATCCAACTTGCTCTACTTTTCCTGATAACGTTGTATCTGGGTATGCATCTACATACACATCTACATCTTGACCTTTTTGTACATCGTCAACATCTGTTTCTTCAATGTTTGCTGTTACCCATAAATTGTTCATATCAAATGCGTAAGCAATTGGGCTACCTGCTCCAACGAAAGCATTTGTCGTCGCGTTTGATTGTACAACTGTTGCATTTTGCGGAATTGTTACGTCTACTGTTTGTTCTCCATTTGCTGCCGCTACAGTAACAGCACCTAATTTGTCATTCTCGTTGTAGTTCTTTCCTACTTCAGCTTTCCAGTCAGTTAATTTACCTGCTACTGGTGATGCAATTGGAATTACTTTTCCATCAATTTTTGCATTTTCTGTTTTTAAATAATTTTCCGCTTGATTGTAATAGTAATAACCGCCAATACCGCCGCCAACTAGTACAATTAATGTGATAATGTTGATAATCACCATTCTTCGAAACTGATTCATTGCATTCCTCTCCTTATATCGCATATAATTTTTTTCTAAACTATTTACGTCCTTATTGTTTAGACTGTTTAATTGTTAATTATATTAACTTTTAAACAAAAAAATCACACCATCTGCGGTGTAAATCGAAATTTATCTACCTGCGAGCGGTGCTGATTTCTGAAGGACTATCGTTTATAATTATAAATAATTATTTTGAATCTACAACCGACAATTTACGTATGAAATGTCGCTTAAACAACAATATAATACCTATATGTTGTTTAAGTATAAAAAATTAAACGAGGGGAAGTAAAAATGTCTATTAAAAATACAAATGATCCACGTGTAAAGCGGACGAGACAACTCATACAGGATGCTTTTGTCGCTTTAGTAGGCGAAAAAGGATTTGATGATGTAACTGTTCAACATATTGCAGAACGTGCTCCCGTAAATCGTGCTACGTTTTATAGCCATTACCATGATAAATATGACCTATTAGACAAAAGCATCGAAGAAATGTTAGAGAAATTAACAGAAGTTATTAAGCCGAAAAATAGAAATAAAGAAGAGTTTCAACTTACATTTGATTCACCAAATCCAACCTTTTTAGCTTTATTCGAACATATCGCAGAAAATGTGAACTTCTATAACGTTATGCTTGGTGATAAAGCCGCTGGAAACTACTCTTATAAAATGATGAAAACAATACAAACACATTTAACATTAAGCTTGTCTATTTCACAGCCAGATGATAAAGATCTTATGGTTCCTCGTGATATTTTAATTAGTTATGTGACAGGAGCTCATATCGGGATGATTATGTCATGGTTAAAAAGAGGGATGATTTATACCCCGCATTTTATGGCCATGCAATTAACTCGTTTAATTATTTTAGGAGCTCATACTGCTGCAGGATTAGAACGACCTTTTTAAAACATAAAAAAGCGAAGGAGAACCTCCTTCGCTTTTCCTATTAATTAAATGTAATGTTATGTACAGCCTCTTTATCAAGACGTTTAATAACTTCTACAATTAACTTCACTGCATTTTCATAGTCATCACGGTGTAACATTGCCGCATGAGAATGAATGTAGCGCGTTGCAATCGTAATTGCCATAGACGGAATACCATTTACAGCAATATGAATGGCACCTGCATCCGTTCCTCCGCCCGCTACTGAATCATATTGATACGGAATTTCTAATTCGTCAGCAACATCAACTACAAAGTCACGTAAACCAGTATGACCAATAACAGACGCATCATATAAAATAATCTGTGGTCCATCGCCCATTTTACTTTGCGCTTCTTTTGCCGTTACACCTGGCGTATCTCCAGCGATGCCAACATCTACTGCGAACGCGATATCTGGTTTAATATAATTCGCAGATGTTTTCGCGCCACGAAGGCCAACTTCTTCTTGTACAGTCCCTACGCCGTATACAACGTTTGGATGCTTTTCATCTTTTAACTGTTTTAATACGTCAATTGCAATTGCACAACCAATTCGGTTATCCCATGCTTTTGCAAGTAACATTTTTTCATTTTTCATCACTTGGAACTCAAAGTAAGGTACAACTTGATCTCCTGGTCGTACGCCCCACTCCATTGCCTCTTCTTGGCTAGAAGCACCAATATCAATGAACATGTCTTTAATTTCAACTGGCTTTTTACGCGCTTCTGGAGGTAAGATGTGCGGTGGTTTTGAACCAATTACACCTGTTACATCTCCTTTACGCGTTACAATTGTCACGCGCTGCGCAAGCATAACTTGTGACCACCAGCCACCAACTGTTTGGAAACGAAGGAAACCTTTGTCATCAATTTGCGTGATCATAAAGCCGACTTCATCTAAATGACCTGCAACCATAATTTTCGGGCCGTTTTCTTCCCCTACTTTTTTCGCAACTAAGCTTCCTAAATTATCAGTAGAAAGTTCGTCCGCAAACGGCTCAATATATTTCTTCATTACTTCGCGTGGTTCACGCTCGTTACCCGCAATACCACGTGCATCTGTTAATTCTTTTAGCATTGTCAATGTCGCGTCTAATTTTGTCATTGCCAACACCCTCCTTTTTCTTCAGTCACTTCATTATACAAAAGGAAATTGAAATATTCAAAAATTAAATCAGTATCCTTGTGTTTGACGCTGATGATTTACTTCATTTTTATCTAAATATGCCTTTTCAATCTCTTCTTGCTCAAACTCTAGCGCTTGTCCAAGTCGAAGATAGCTTGTAAATAATTCAATATAGTTCGTAATAGATGGTTGATCTGTAAAACGAATTACTTTCGCATATGTGTCTAAGAAAATTTCTACTTGTGTTTTATTCGTTTGTGCACATTTATAGAATAGGAAGTTTTTATCAATACCTAAATCAATTCCGATTGATAAAATAAAATGCAAGCCATCTACGTATTCTTCTAATATTACTTCACGTTCTGATGCTGGTTTGTTGCTCCAATATTTAAAACAACGTGTTTCATTTGCAAGTTCTCCAATTTCTACAAGAAGAGCTAACATTTTTTCTTTTAACAACTTTTTCGGTTGTAAATCATGCTCTTTCACAATACGGTCATCTAATTCTTTTTGTAATTTAAATAGTTGTAGTAAGTCCATTCTATTGTCCTCCTCCAACATCGCATTTTACGCAACAATGTTGTTTCATCTCAAAGTTCATTATTATTTTTCGTTTCTTATTAATAAGTCAGCCATTTATCTCTTTACAAAATAGCTTGTCCTTAATTTACAAATACGTTTCAATCATCACTATTAGATTGTTCACTCCGATTGGTGATAGTTAATCATTATCCGGGGATTGTCCACTGATAAAAAATTTATTTTATCTGATGAAAGTTCCATATCATCTTTCCATTATAGCAGTGTCGTTTCAGGTAGGAAAGATACTCTTCTTTCCAAAGGGGGATAATTGAAAAAAGCCAGGAGAATTCTCCTGGCTTCATATATATATTCTTCTATATCGCTATAGCTTTTATATTGATTTTGTCATATCAATAACGACATACTTCTCTTTGCATGCAAATAAAAAAACCTTAGAAGAAAAATCTTCTAAGGTTTCAACTAATTAATTAGTTAATGTTGTTTTTTGCAACTGTTGCTAATTCAGCGAAAGCTTTTTCGTCATGAACAGCTAAGTCAGCAAGCATCTTACGGTTAACTTCGATGCCAGCATTTTTAAGACCGTGCATTAAGCGGCTGTAAGAAAGACCATTCATACGAGCTGCTGCGTTGATACGTGTAATCCATAATTTACGGAAGTCACGTTTCTTTTGACGACGGTCACGGAATGCATACATTAGAGATTTCATAACCTGTTGGTTAGCAACCTTGAATAATGTACTCTTAGAACCGTAGTAACCTTTTGCTAATTTTATAACTTTTTTACGACGTTGACGAGTAACTGTACCACCTTTTACTCTTGGCATAATATTACCTCCTAATTGTTCTATATATCAGCCGAACTTATTTTAAGTTGTCAAGCATTTGACGAATGCGTTTGAAGTCACCAGCGCTTACTACACCAGCTTTACGTAGTTTACGTTTAGCTTTTGTAGATTTGTTAGCGAATAAATGGCTTGTGTAAGCGTGAGAACGTTTCAGTTTACCTGATCCAGTCTTTTTGAAACGCTTTGCAGAGCCGCGATGAGTTTTTTGTTTAGGCATAGGTATTTCCTCCTCTATCTATTACTTATCGTTTTTCGGTGCTAAAACTAAGAACATACTACGTCCTTCCATTTTAGGCTTAGATTCAATTGTACTAACTTCAGCACAAGCTTCTGAGAAGCGATCTAAAACACGTTGACCGATTTCTTTATGAGTAATGGCACGTCCTTTAAAGCGAATTGACGCTTTAACCTTGTCGCCTTTCTCTAAAAACTTGATAGCATTACGAAGTTTTGTGTTAAAGTCGTGTTCATCAATTGTTGGACTTAAACGAACTTCTTTCATGCTAATTACTTTTTGATTTTTGCGCTGTTCTTTTTCTTTCTTCTGTTGCTCAAAGCGGAATTTACCGTAGTCCATAATGCGGCATACTGGCGGTTTCGCATTTGGAGCAACTAATACTAAATCAAGATTAAGATTTGCAGCTAAGTCTAAAGCGTCATTACGAGACTTGATTCCAAGTTGATCGCCATTTGCACCAACTAAACGTACTTCACGTGCACGAATTTGCTCGTTAATCATCATATCCTTGCTAATAGTAAGCCACCTCCAAGGTTTTTTCAGAACATCTTTTGTAGTCATAGAACCCGACAAAAAAAGTGCGGGCATACGACACCCACACTTGTAAATTCTTAAGTAAGAAATACATTTACCTGTAAACTGCGAATGCGTCCATCAGGTGAGAAGCGGGTGCTTCTACTTGTTCCACAAAACAATATTCTATTATCCTTGATGAGTTTATCATAGGACATGACGTCTGTCAAGAAGACGCGATGTGTTTTACTAACAACAAGAAATATTGTAACAAACAACTAACATACTTGCAATACTTTTTTATGATAAGTATAGTTTGGTTATTTTTTCTAGTTTTTCTTTTTTATAATACATACGAAAGCCGCGGTATACCGCGGCTTTGTCTTATCGTTTTCCTTCTACTTTAATCATATCAACAAAAGCATCTAATGCAATTGTTTCTGATTTTTGTTCACCATATTTACGTACGTTTACGCCGTTTTCAGTTACTTCATTGTCACCTACTACAAGCATGTACGGAATTTTTTGCATTTGTGCTTCACGGATTTTGTAACCAATTTTCTCTTCACGAGTATCTAATTCAACACGGATACCAGCACGACGTAATTCATCTTGTACTTTCTTCGCATAGTCTAAATGTACTTGCGGAGAAACTGGAATTACTTGCGCTTGAACTGGAGCTAACCAAGTTGGGAATGCACCTTTGTATTCTTCAATTAAGAAGGCTACGAAACGTTCCATAGTTGATACAACACCACGGTGAATTACAACTGGACGATGTTGTTTACCGTCTTCACCAACGTAAGATAATTCAAAGCGTTCTGGAAGTAAGAAGTCTAATTGTACAGTTGAAAGTGTTTCGTCTTTTCCAAGAGCAGTACGAACTTGAACGTCAAGTTTTGGACCGTAGAATGCCGCTTCACCTTCAGCTTCATAGTAATCAAGACCCATTTCATCCATAGCTTCTTTTAACATACCTTGTGCTTTTTCCCACATTTCATCATCAGCATAGTACTTTTTAGTATCAGCTGGGTCACGATAAGATAGACGGAATGAATAGTTCTCTAAACCGAAATCTTTGTACACTTCTAGAGTTAAGTTTACAACACGTTTTAACTCTTCTTTAATTTGATCTGGGCGAACGAAAATGTGCGCATCGTTTAAAGTCATTCCGCGTACACGTTGTAATCCAGATAATGCTCCAGACATTTCATAGCGGTGCATTGTTCCAAGTTCCGCAATACGGATTGGTAATTCACGGTAGCTGTGAATATCATTTTTATAAACCATCATGTGGTGAGGGCAGTTCATCGGACGAAGAACTAACTCTTCATTATCCATTTCCATTGATGGGAACATACCATCACGGTAGTGATTCCAGTGACCAGAAGTTTCATAAAGCTCTCTGCTTCCTAGTACTGGAGTGTATACGTGATCATAGCCTAAGCTTGCTTCTTTATCAACGATGTAACGCTCGATAATGCGGCGGATAGTTGCACCTTTTGGTAACCAAAGTGGTAAACCTTGTCCTACTTTTTGGCTATTAGTAAATAGTTTTAATTCTTTACCTAATTTACGGTGATCGCGCTCTTTCGCTTCTTCAAGCATACGTAAGTGCTCATCTAATTCTGCTTTCTTAACGAATGCAGTACCGTAAATACGTTGTAGCATTTTATTATTGCTATCGCCGCGCCAGTAAGCACCTGCAACGCTTAATAATTTAAATACTTTAATTTTCCCTGTAGATGGAAGGTGAACACCACGGCAAAGGTCGAAGAATTCGCCTTGCTCATAGATTGAAATAACTGCATCTTCTGGAAGATCGTTAATTAAATCTAATTTTAACTCATCGCCGATTTCTTCAAAGCGACGAAGTGCTTCTGCACGTGGCACTTCATGACGAACGATTTCTAAGTTCTCGTTCACAATTTTTTGCATTTCTTTTTCGATTTTCTTGAAGTCTTCAACTGTAATTGCTTCTTCCATATCAATATCGTAGTAGAAGCCATTTTCAATTACTGGACCAATGCCAAGCTCAAGCTTAGCATCTTTATATAAACGTTTTAACGCTTGTGCTAATAGGTGGGCTGTTGAATGGCGTAAAATGTATAAGCCATCTTCAGAATCTAATGTAATAATAGAAACTGCACCATCTTCTTCGATTGGTGTAACAAGATCAATCATCTCATCGTTTAATTTTCCAGCCACAGCTTTTTTCTTTAAGCCTGGGCTAATAGAAGCTGCGATTTCTTCAGTTGTTACGCCTTTTGGAAACTCCTTCACAGCTCCATCAGGGAAAGTAATTTTAACTACATCTGCCATCACTGGTCACTCCTCTTTTTTTCAAAATAAAAAACACTCATCCCGTAAAAAGGGACGAGTGTTGAATTCGTGGTTCCACCCTTGTTCCAATTAACATTATTGTTAATTGCTCAAGTTCAACATAACGGTGTTGTCCGTTAGCAATTACTAGGAAAAACCGTTCACTGCTAAAGTTTAGAGGTGGTAAGTAATAATCCCGTACTAGGAAGCTCACACCCTAAGGCTTCCCTCTCTGAAAATCGTAGAAAACTACTCATGTCCTCATCATGACATTTCAATATATTTCATTTATGTAGGTAATTATATGCTCAAAAACTTAGAAAATCAAGGGCGTTACCTTTATTTTTTAAATTTTTCACATTGCGCTCAAACTCATGTAATCCATGTAATTGGACCCGTTCTTGAAATACATTTCGCAAAGTAATAATCATATTATGGTCTTGTTCTTTCGTATATAAATAAATTTTTTTCGGCGAAATAGAAAGAAGTGGTGCAATTACTTTCGTATCAATATATACATCCTTTTGCTTCAATAATTCCTCATCTATATATTGGACCAATTTCTCCTGTTTTAAACGTCTACCTTTATCATCATAGAAAATAAAGCTTTCATCAAAAATAAGATGCACACAGGACAAACGTGATTTTCGGCTACGCACTTGTTGCCTTAGCGTCTCAATAAACATTTGATATTCTTGTTCCAACTTATACTCATCAATCGACACTTCAGCAAGCTTAGCTACCATTTCCCTATATGTACGAAGGCGAAAACGAACATATGATGAAAACGAGAACGAAAGCGGATCACAAAGCCAGTTATTTAAAGAGGATTTAATATATGATTCAAATGTGTGACGTGTTAATTCTCGAGCAATCTCTTTTCTTCTTCCCTTTAAAATCTCTTGTGCCATATGCAATATTTGATGACACTCTTCCTCTTCTTCATAAAAAAACTTCTCTTTTAAGATTGTATAAATCCACTCATTTTGCTTTACATTCACAATGAAATATACCATTACCGGCAATAAAATCTTTTCAATATAATTCGATTCACATACTGGTATATGAATCACCACTTTTTGTTCCTCTAAATACACACTCGTTTCCTTATATAACAGTTCCGCTCTTTTCAATAGTTGTCTATATACATGCATAGCATCATTTTTTTCTTCGAAGCAAATTTCAATCACTTTTGTCCCCCCTTTTATCCCTGCTCTAAAGGATTGTATCTATACGTTACAAATCCTATAAGAGTCCGTCCCGTGGAAGTTCACTCTTAGTAGAATTACATTTCCTATCGTTAGAAAATCCACTCAATATGGCTTGCTAATTTTATATATATTAAGGGAGGGAGAAAAAAATGATACAAGCTACAATGAATTTTCTATAAGAAGTTTTTCGTTTTACAATTCACCTATTCTGAAAAGTGTTCAAAACGAAAAAAGAGCAAGCTTTTCAGCTTACTCTTTACTTATGACGTCGGTTTTTCCCGCCAATCGGAATTGGCTTCGCTAAATATTTAATTCGTTCCATAATACGTGCTGCTTTCATTTGTTCTGCTTCACCACGCTGTGTATACGTTAAATGATGTTCCAATTCCTTGAAATCAAAGTTAGACGTAAAGAACGTCGGTAAGTTTTCTAACATACGGAATTGCAAAATTGCGCCAAGCACATCGTCACGCACAAAGCTTGACATCGCTTCTGCTCCGATATCATCTAGCATTAAAACTTGTACGCGTTTCACCGCATCAATCTTTTCCCCAATCGAATTATCTTGAATCGAACTTTTAATTTCACGTAGAAATTCAGGAAAGTATACGAGCATCGAACTTATTTTCTTTTGAGCAAGCTCATTCGCCATTGCTCCTAACAAATACGTTTTCCCTACACCAAATTTACCGTACAAATATAAACCTTGTACTTTTTTACCAGGTTCATATGTACTTAAAAATTCATTAGCAGCACCAATTGCATCAATACGCGCATCTAAATCTGAAGGATCTAAGTTTTCCATCGTTGCCTGTAAAATGTCAGTTGGCATATATACACTTTGAACGAGCTTTTCATATTTCTTTCTCTCGTCATATGCTACTTTTCTAACGCAACGATCGTATTGAATATCAATCATTTTCCCTTGGATAACGAGCTTTGGCTCATATCCTTGCAGCATGTTTTTACACGAACCTAAATCCGGACAATCTACGCAACCTACACTTTGTCCAATATATTCGTATAACTTCACAAGGCTGCGCTCAATCATAGAAGTTGTTACTTCACCTTGATGTTCGTCTATAAATTCTTTCACACGCGGATGTGCCATTACTTCCGCCTTTAATACTTCATATCTATTTTTAAAATTTTTATTTTCCATTAACTTTGCAAATGAATTTTGAATATGCTCCATTTTCTCACCTCAAAGAGCGTTCATTCTCTTCTATTAATCACGCTTATATTTTTTTAACACTTCTTCTAGTCGTTTTCGTTCATCATCTAACGTACTTGCATCTTTTTTCTTACTTACATCTTTCTTCACTGTTTCTTTCTCTTGTTCTTTCGGCTCTTCTTTCAGCCAATCTGGTACCATTTCTTTTCTTATCGTTTTCTTCGACGTACGGCCTTTTTTCTTCGTCTCAGCCCATTCTTGATATTGACGATTTTCTTCTTTCGCTAACGCCATTGCTTCAGCTACTGTACCGACCTTTTTACGTGCCCAATGCCCAGCAATTTTCTCCACATACGTTTTCGCAAGCTTCATATCTGAGCGTAGCATAACGTAATAAATAAGTACATTCACAACACCTGGCGTTAATTTTTGATTGATCATTACATCTTCAATGATCTGCAAGTCAGCCTTTGTCGCCTCTGCACCACCAGAGATTTCTTTTAATAGTTGTTTTGGTGAGATTTCCTCTAACTGTTTTATTAACATTTCTTCTTGCGTAGAAGGCTCTTTCCCTTCCATCATACGTGCAGCGTGAGGTTGTACTCTTTCACTTAATACAGGTAACGCTTGACCATTTTCGAACTGATACCAATCACGTGCTCCTTTTCTAAGCCTTTCGATATCAATTGTCTGCATCTCTGTCACCGTACCAAGAACGATATTTTGCATCGATAACACATCTACATCGTACACGTAAGCAAGTGTAATGACACATTCTCGCACTTGATCTGTAATCGCCTTTTTAGGGACAAGAGCGGACAAGCCATCTACAAATAAGGAGAAATCAAAGAAATCATTCCAAACTTTTGGAGCGTCTCCCTTCTCGTTACTTGGCATAGCTGTCGTTTTTGGAATACGAAGATCTTCTTGCGCATGCTCAAGCTGTCCTGGATTAAACGAACCAAACACATCATTGAAAGAACGCGTAACATTTTCATAAGAAGCAAAATCAAATTCTTCTTCTAAGAAATATTGCTTTACTTGATTATATTTTGTCCGACTCAATCGATTGTATAAAAAGATGCTTAACACAATATCATCAAAAAACTGCTTCGGAGATAAAGGTGGTTGCAATTCGTATATAAACATTCGAATATCTTTTTCTTTCTTAATATATACTTTCAAAAGCCCAATTGCTTCTAACTTTACTCGTTCCTCATATATTTCGGGAAGCTGCATTTGCATGGTCACCATAAGGGAATGATGTGTATTCTCTTTTCCAAACACACGATCTTGCTCTAACTCTCCCCATAGCGTCATGTACAAGCTAAAAGCTCTACTACCTATTAACGGCTGATACAACATCGTTAACACTTTTCGGTCGTAATTATGCAGTAACCCTTTCGCACTTACTTTATAACGATCAATTGGCAATAGCTCCATCCATGACTGTTTTTCCATTCTTGCTTTTCCTTTCTCTCATCCAATCTATCCTCTACTTCATTCGTTCTATCTTCATTATATAATTGCTTAGCGAAAAAGAGCTATTAGCTTTCGCTTCTAGCTCTCTTATCTCATTACTTACGGTATGTAAAGAGAATAAAATACAACTTCTACTCTCTTTCTTTTTGCAGTATATCTTTTAATTCTTCAATAAATACATTTAAATCTTTAAATTGGCGATATACAGAAGCAAAACGCACGTAAGCAACATCATCAATATCACGCAGTTCTTCCATAACAATTTCACCAATCATATCACTTTTCACTTCTGATATACCTAAATTACGAAGTTCACGTTCCACACTTTGAGTTACTTCTTCTAATTGTCTTAAAGATACTGGCCTTTTTTCGCAAGCTTTAATTAAGCCGCGCAAAATCTTTTCTTTATTAAACTCTTCTCGTGTACCTTCTTTTTTTACAACGATAAGAGGTGACTCTTCTACTCTTTCAAATGTCGTAAAGCGACTTAAACAGCTTTCACACTCTCTCCTTCTTCGAATAGAGCGCCCCTCGTCTACCGGACGCGAATCTAACACTCTTGTACCATTATGAGAACAGGATGGACAACGCAATATATTCACTCCTTTACACTATACTCTTTATTTTTTCTCTACTTACTTCATCTGACAATATATATACAATATTATATAACTCATTCTAACTCTCTTACCACTTTAAGTTTAAACACATTATTTTATCATCTCGTTTTCAAAAATAAGATGGTAGATGGAGTGGCTCAATTTATCTCACTAACGAGTACGTTATATTTTTCCTTTTTTATAAACTAAAAAAGAGGTGCATTATACACCTCTTTACATTTTAAATCAATTATGTTCTTTTTTAAAGAGCTTTTGTTTCTCTCTGCTTAATTTCGAAGCTACCAGTGCCTCGAGGAAGCTCGATGCTCTCACGCGTTTTCGCGTTTAAACCTTCTGCAATATATTCTGCAGCAACATTTGGATCAATACGATCCCCACAAGTATAAACATCAATACTTGCGTAACCGTGCTCCGGAAAGCTATGAATTGTTAAATGTGATTCCGAGATAATTACTACTCCACTTACACCTTGTGGTGCAAATTTATGGAAAGCAACCTCACGCACTTCAGCACCAGCTCTCAGTGCTGCATCCACAAATAATTGTTCAATATACGGCATGTCATTAAGCTTGTCGAAATCGCAATCCCAAAGTTCAGCGATTACGTGACGACCCATCGTATCCATAGTATCCATTCTACAGTTCCCCCTTGTAAATTTATTCTAACTGTTCGAATTGAAAACTAATTTGCAATTTGGCTTGCTCCACTACCACGGGGGAAAGTTAGTCCAGAGAGGTCCTAACCCTTTAAGTAGTGACTACGTACCTCAGCTCTTAAGTTTACGAGTGTTAGTATACTTTGTTTATTTTCATTTTGCAACAACAGTTTTTTCGATTTTCTGTCATATTTTCCTCTTTACTTTTCCCTAAAAAAAATAAACGATTCACAAATACAGTAATCACAACGTTTCGTGGTATGTCCACTTTCAAAAATATACTTATATAATTTTTTTCCTTTTCAGAAAAAAATAAAAAAAGAGGGCAAATATTCACTTGCCCTCTCCCTTATTCACTTAAATATGTTGCACATTTTTTTGTTTCGCTAATTCGTCAACAACTAACGTTACAAGATCTACAACACGACGAGAGTAGCCCCACTCGTTATCATACCAAGCAAGTACTTTCACTTTACGATCACCCATTACCATTGTAGATAAACCATCAATAATAGCTGAGTGTGTATTTGTATTAAAGTCAATAGATACTAAAGGCTCTTCGCTGAATTCTACAATGCCTTTTAACGCACCGTTTGCAACAGTTTTGAATGCTTCATTAATAGCTTCAACTGTCACATCACGCTTTACATCTACTACTAAGTCAACAAGAGACACGTTTGGTGTTGGTACACGAAGTGCCATACCATGAAGTTTTCCGTTTAAGTGCGGAAGAACTTTTGCAAGCGCTTTCGCAGCACCTGTCGTTGTCGGAATGATTGATTGTCCGCAAGCACGTGCTCTTCTTAAATCTTTATGTGGGTTATCAATATTTTTTTGGTCATTTGTATAAGCGTGAACAGTTGTCATTAAACCGTTTTCAATTCCAAACTGCTCATCTAACACCTTAACAACAGGCGCTAAACAGTTTGTTGTGCAAGATGCATTTGAAATAACAGTATGTTTTGTAATATCTAATTGGTCTTCGTTCACACCAACTACAATTGTTACATCTTCATTCTTACCAGGCGCTGTTAAAATAACTTTTTTCGCTCCAGCTTCAACATGAAGAATTGCTTTTTCTTTCGAATTAAATTTACCAGTTGCTTCAATTACAACTTCAACACCTAAATCTGTCCAAGGCAATTCCTTTGGATCGCGGTTGTTTAAAAGGCGAATCATTTTTCCATCAACTAATAAGTGATCTTCAAATGCTTCTACTGTTCCGTCAAACTTGCCGTGAACTGTATCATATTTAATTAAATGTGCTAACGTTTCAGATGGATAGCTTGCATTGATTGCTACAATTTTGAATGCGCTTTCTTTTATTGCCTGACGAAATACCATTCTCCCAATACGTCCAAATCCATTAATTGCCACACGAGTCATAATATGTTATCCCCCTTGAATGCGTTATACTATTTATCTCCAATCCCAATAATAGTATAACACAAAAAGGGGATATGTCACTAAGCATTTTCATTAATTTCACAATTTTTTAGTCAATAATGTTCCAATTCTTTAAAATCACCTGTAATTGTGTTTTCGTTCCCATAATTGTGCCATCATTATTTATCACTTCATCTGCATTCTTCACTTTTTCTTCTAACGGCATTTGAGATTGAATACGAGCTGTTGCTTCTTCTTCTGAAAAATTATTTCGTTTCATTAAACGTTTTAATTGTGTATGCGGCTTAACCGCTACAACTAAAACGCGGTCCACGAGACTTGTTAATTTACTTTCAAATAAGAGAGGTATATCTAACACAACCGCTTGCATACCTTCCTTTATGTACTTTTCCTTTTGTGTATTCATTTCCTCACGCACTGCAGGATGAACAATTTTATTTAACTGCAATCGTTTTTCTTCATTATAGAAAACGACACTTCCTAATTTTGGCCGATCCAGTTCTCCATCTTCTTGTAATACTTCCGTTCCAAACACTTCTACTATTTTGTTATATGCTGGTTTTCCTCGCTCTACAACTTCTCTTGCAATAATATCCGCATCAATAACTGGTATACTCAGTTCACGAAACATTTGAGACACTGTACTTTTTCCACTTGCAATGCCTCCCGTTAATCCAATTACTACTGTCATCATAATCCTCCTCACAATATAAAAGGCGCGAAACTAATGTTCCACGCCCATACTTACATTTTCCAAATTCCAATAATAATGAGTAATACCCCAGGCAGGAACGTAAATTTTTGTAACCATTTCATATTTGATAAAACCGTTCCAAGTTTCATTCCAATAAATAAAAACAAAGAACTCATAACCGCAACTAATATTGCCATCATAGCGGGCGCATACCCTAATAAAGATGCACCAATTCCAGCACCAAACGAATCTATAGAAAGAGCGATACCAAGAAGCAATGCTTCTCCTGCAGAAATGGTGCCTGATTTATCAAAATCTGCAACAGTCGGTTTCCGTAAAATTTGAATCACTAGCCCGAGCGAAGCAATTTCTAATTTCCAAACCTTCTCCTCTTGCTTTGGTTCTTCTTTTTTCTCACTTCGAAAAAATTGGTATAATACCCAAATTCCTATTCCAATAAGAACAAGCCCACCGATACGCGTTGCGATAACAGGTGAAAATATTTTCGCGATCATATGTCCAATTCCCATTGAAACAAGCATAACAGCCGCTGAACACATTCCGATAATTATAATTGATCTTAGTGGAATTCTTACGCTTCTTAAACCATATGTTAGCCCTACACTACAGCTATCTAAGCTTAATGTAAAAGCTAATAAAATAAGAGATAAATAAAGGTACATCGGTAAGCTCCTCCCTTATACATAGCCCTGCTGTATGTATATGACAAATGCCTATCCGATGTTATCTCTTTTCTATATTCTCGGCTGACAAACCGGGCAGTAATGCGTTCCTCTTCCGCCAACAACTGTTTTTTCTAATATCGTACCGCAAGTCACACATGGTTCTCCTTTTTTTCCGTATACATTTAGAAGTTCTTGGAATGAGCCAATTTGCCCTTGCGAATTCATATACGTTCGAATTGTACTTCCGCCTCGCTTCACTGCTTCACCTAACGTTGTAACAGTCGCCTCGTAAATTCGTTCAATTTCTTCTGCTGTTAAAGACGAAGCTTCTCGTTCCGGATGAATTTGAGAACGGAATAAAACTTCATCTACATATATATTTCCAAGCCCTACTAAAAGACGCTGGTCTAATAATACGACTTTTATTTTACGATTGGTCTTTTGCAATCTTTCTTGTAAATACTGCGGTGTCAATTCAGCATCAAACGGCTCCGGACCTAAGTCAGCAAGAGGCATTTGATTCAATTCTTCACCTTTCTTAAAGAGATGCATCGTACCAAACTTTCTCACATCTTTATAATGTAGTTCAGTTCCATCTGTAAATAAGAAACGGACGTGTGTATGCTTATCAATTGGCTCGTCCTCTTGATGCAGTAAAAACTTACCTTCCATACGCAAATGTGAAACAATAACATAATTCGTTACATATAAAAGCAAAAACTTTCCTCTTCGCTTTATATTTTCAATCTTTTCGCCTCTTAGCATTTCTTTAAAGATTTCTGCATCATCCGGACGTTTTACTATTTTTGGATAGGTAACAATAACATCTTCAATTGTTTTTCCTGTCACAAGATTTTCAAGTGTCCGTCTGACGTTTTCAACCTCTGGTAATTCAGGCATTTCATCACTTCCTTATTTTGCGTCGTACCAAGTTGGACCGTAAGAATAATCAACTTTCAGCGGAACTGCGAGTTCAATTGCATGCTCCATTACTTCTGGTACAAGCTTCTCTAATTTTTCAATTTCTTCTTTTGGCGCTTCAAATATCAATTCATCGTGTACTTGCAGAAGTAGACGCGCCTGTAATCCTTCTTCTTCTAGACGGTCTGCCATAATAATCATCGCTTTTTTAATAATATCTGCTGCAGTCCCTTGAATTGGTGTATTCATAGCCGTACGCTCAGCAAAGCTACGTAAATTGAAATTACGACTCGTAATTTCCGGAATATAACGGCGGCGATTTAATAATGTAGCCACATATCCTTTTTGTTTCGCATCTTTTACGATGTCACTCATGTATTCTTGTACACCAGGGAAACTTTCTAAATACTTTTCAATAAATTCCGCTGCTGCTTTTCTTGTAATTCCTAAGTTTTGTGAAAGACCATAATCACTAATACCATACACAATTCCGAAATTAACAGCTTTTGCTTGTCGTCTCATATTCGAAGTTACTTCATCTTTTTCAACGCCAAATACATCCATCGCTGTTTTCGTATGAATATCCATATCATGTTGGAACGCTTCAACTAGCCCTTTATCATTTGCAATATGAGCTAATACGCGAAGTTCAATTTGTGAATAATCTGCCGCGTACATAATCCATCCTTCTTCTGATGGAACAAATGCCTGACGAATCTTTCTTCCTTCTTCTAATCGAATCGGGATATTTTGCAAGTTCGGATCCGTTGAACTTAATCGACCTGTTTGCGTTAATACTTGATTGAAACGAGTATGGATTTTAGATGAATCTTCATGTACAACTTTTAATAAACCTTCAATATAAGTTGAATTTAGTTTCCCTAATTGACGATAATGTAAAATGTTTGGAATGATTTCATGGCGATCCATAAGCTTTTCTAGTACATCAGCTGACGTAGAATAGCCTGTTTTCGTCTTTTTAATAACTGGTAAGTTTAAGTTCTCAAACAGAATAACACCAAGCTGCTTCGGTGAATTAATATTAAATTCTGTTCCCGCAAGCTTATAAATTTCCTGTTCCATTTCCTTTAATCTACCTGCAAGTTCTTCTCCCATATTACGAAGACGCTCCGTATCAACTTTTACACCTTTTACTTCCATATCAGCTAATACACGCGCAAGTGGTAATTCTAACTCTGTAAACAGTTCATATTGCTCATTCTTTTGTAACTCTTCCACGAATGTTTGCTTTACATCATATAATACGTGCACTTTACGAGCTACATGCTCCGCTACTACTTCTAGCTCTGGAACAGCACGCTTCGCACCTTTTCCGTAAACTTCTTCATCAGATTTCACAGCATGTGTTTCTTTCATTTTTGCTACAGTACGGAAATCTTTATCCGTATCAGCCGGGTCAAGTAAATAAGCAGCGATTAATAGATCAAAGTCAATCCCTTGCATATCTATCCCGTTCCATTTAAGTGCAACGATTGCGCGCTTCGCATCAAATGTATGCTTTCTCATTTCTCCATCTGCAAGCCACTCTTTAAAAGCGTCTGACTTAAGAGCAATGTCTGTTTGAATAAAGTAACAGCCATTTTCATTTTGAATACCAAAACCTTGAATTTCCGCTCTATGATAGTTATCTTCTTGTACTTCAACAATAAGCGCACTATCTTGCTGAAGCATTTCTTCTGTAACTTCTTCCACAATATCAAATGTAATATCATCTAATTCAGCTGGAGTCGTTTCCTCTGGCGTAACACCTAATTTATTTAAAAGGGATGTAAATCCTAAATTCTCGAACATTGGAGTCACATCACTTGCTTCATACCCTTTATACTCCATATCATCCACATGCACTGTAATCGGTGCATCTGTAATAATAGTTGCAAGATCTTTACTCATAAGAGCTTGCTCTTTATTTGCTTCTAGCTTTTCTTTTAATTTCTTCCCGCTTACTTGATCTATATTTTCATACACTGCCTCGACCGTTTCAAACTGTGTTAACAATTTAATCGCAGTTTTTTCACCAACTCCTGGTACACCTGGAATATTATCTGACTGGTCTCCCATTAAACCTTTCATATCGATAATTTGCTTTGGTGATAAGCTGTATTTCTCAAATAAAGCTTCTTTCGTATATTCATCCACTTCTGTAATCCCTTTGCGAGGAATACATACGAGTGTATTCTCTGAAACAAGTTGCAGTAAGTCTTTATCTCCTGAAATAACTTTTACATGAAACCCTTGTTCACTCGCTTCTTTCGCTAACGTCCCCATAATGTCATCCGCTTCATAATTTTCTAATTCATAACGCGGTACGTTGAATGCATCAAGCATCTCACGAATAAACGGGAATTGCTCTGATAATTCAGGTGGAGTCTTTTGACGTCCTCCTTTATACTCACTATACGTTTTATGACGGAATGTCGTTTTACCCGCATCAAACGCTACTAACATATGCGTCGGTTTTTCTTCCTCTAATATTCTCATTAACATCATTGTAAAACCGTAAATTGCGTTCGTATGTATACCTTTGTCGTTATTTAAAAGCGGTAGTGCAAAGAAAGCACGATACGCGATATTATTACCATCTACTAATACGACCTTTTTTTCCAAACCAGAAACCTCCCCATACAAATTTGAAATGATTTTTTTCACAGAAAAAAACCGTTCCTTTCCTCTCTCTATATTAACATGACTAATAGAGAGAAGAAAAATAACGGCTATTTTCTATCATATATACAAACGTTTACTAACATAAAAGGGAAGTGACGAGAACAGCATAACTATTCTCGTCCAAAATTACTCCTTGGATGAAGGGGTTTTCATGTATTATATTAACAGACCTTTATTAATATTTAATTAAGCCATTGTTAATATATTGTAAACATCCTTCATCCTATTTTTCAGTTGCTGATTTTGGTAAAACAACTGTAAATGTTGTCCCTTCCCCAACTTCACTATCCACTGTAATCGTACCGTGATGTGCCTCAACTAAATGCTTTACAATCGATAATCCAAGGCCTGTACCACCAGTATTTCTACTTCTCGCTTTATCCACTCGGTAAAAGCGTTCAAAAATACGCGGAATTTCATCTTTACTAATACCAATTCCGGTATCCGATACTTTTATATAAGCATTATATTTATCTTCTGCTAATTCTACAGAAACAACGCCTCCAGCCGGCGTATATACGATTGCGTTATTCATTAAATTAATAAAGATTTGCTTCAAACGACTTGGATCTCCAATGACCGAGACTCCTTTTAGCGCATTTACTTGTAAAGAAATTTCTTTTTCTCCTGCTTTGTTATCAAGCACCATATGAATGTCTTCAAGAAGTCCCTTCATATCAACGGTCCCCATACTCAATTTAAATCCTTGTTGCTCAATCTTTGATAAATCTAATAAATCTTCAATTAACCCTTGCATGCGTTCACTTTCTTTTAAAATAATGTGCAAGAAATGTTCGCAGAATTTTTTATTATCCATCGCTCCATCCAAGAGCGTTTCTGAAAAACCTTTAATAGAAGTAATCGGTGTCTTTAGTTCATGAGAAACATTCGCTAAAAAGTCTTTTCTCATTTGTTCTAATTTCTTTAGCTCAGTAATGTCATGGAATACAAGGACAATCCCTTTCCATTCATGGTTCGTCCCGATAATCGGTGCTCCATATACTTCGAAATGCTTTCGCTCAATTCCAAGCGGCAATAACATTTGTTTACGCACTTTCACTTCTGTCATAAAGATTTCTTCCACGAGCTCTATAATTTCTGTATGATGAAACGACTCATAATATAAACGATCTAAATATTCTTCATCTGTTACGTGGAAAGTCTCCTTATACGAACGGTTTACAAGGTTTATATAACCGCGGCTATCAATTAAAATCATTCCGCTTCCCATATTTTCAATTAACGTATGCAGACGATCTTGTTGCATTTCTTGCTCAAGTGTCATCTCTTGTAAATTACGGGCTAAAATATTAATCGCTTTACTCAGCATTCCCGTTTCATCCGAATGACTCTCATAAGCGCGTGCTTTATAATTTCCCTTCGCTAATTCGATAGCAACTTTCGTAACGGATTCAATCGGCCTAATATATTGCCCTGTAATTTTCATACCTAAAAATACGACTACGAGACAAGCGATAACAAATCCGATAATTAATAATCCCCACGTTTTTTGATGAACAGATTTCAAAGGCTCAATTGTACTTTTTACCAAAATGTACCCTTGTTTTCCTGCTACATCTTGAACGAACACCGCATGGTAAAATTCATTATTCTGCTCTGTTTCTTTCGTAATGACTTTATTTCTTTGTTTCGTTGTTTCAGAAGTAAGTTCTTTAATTATCCCTTGGCTAAAAGCAGACTGTTCTCCTCTGCTATATTGAACTTTCTTTTTTTCATCTACAAATGCAATAGAAGCCTGTATTTTTTCTTCTAACTTTTCAAATACATATGGATTTTTTAAAACATCATCAAAACCCTGTTCTTCTGCTAATACCGCAACATACTCTGTCTCTTTTACCATTCTCTCTTTGGCATGATCTATATAGTAGTTTTCAAACACGGTTTCCAGTAATAAACCTAGTCCAACTAAAATAAAAACAATAAGAGAAACAAATGTAAAAAGAAGCCTGGAACGAAATTTATTCATCCCCTTTTGGCTCCTCTAATTTATATCCTAAACCACGTATCGTTTTAATGTACGTCGGTTTTTTCGTATTTTGTTCAATTTTATCGCGCAAATGGCTAATATGAACGTCAACAATTCGTGTATCACCAGCAAAATCATAGTTCCATACAGCACTTAATAATTGATCACGTGTCAACACGCGACTTTTATTTTTCGCAAGATAAACAAGTAGTTCAAATTCTTTTGGTGTTAATTCAAGCTTTCTTCCTTGGAAATAAGCCTCATAAAATTCCGGCAAAATTTTAAGTTCAGCAATTGTGATGCTCTCTTCATCTGACGCTTCTTTCACTTGTTCTTCTTGTTGTAATTTCGTGCGGCGCAAAATTGCCTTCACACGCGCAACAACTTCCCTTGGGCTAAATGGCTTCGTCATATAATCATCCGCCCCAAGTTCAAGACCTAGCACCTTATCAAATTCATCATCTTTTGCTGTTAACATTAAAATCGGCGTCATAACGCGCTGCAATCGTAATTCTTTACACACTTCCATACCATCCATTTTCGGAAGCATTAAATCTAATATAATTAAATCTGGGCGTTCTGTTGTCGCTTTTTGAAGCGCCATTTCTCCATCCATCGCTGTTATTACCTCAAACCCAGCTTGTTGTAGATTAAATTCAATTAAAGTTAAGATAAATTCCTCATCATCAACTACTAAAATACGATTGTTCATTCTTTTCCTCCAAGTTATAGACTTGAAACCTTCTTCATCCTAGCATTTTCCCCGTTATTCTCATCATACTAGAAAATAAGGTCCCTCTCAATATAATTGTCTATTCATGGATTCAGATTGTGCTATTGTTATTACTCATTCACTCCAATTAACGTGTTGTTATCCATACTTTATACACTTTTATATCGTTATTAAACTTCACATTCGTATAAATATTAAATTCTCGATTTTGCGCTAACAAAAATGCAAGAGCATACGCTATTTTATAGTCTAGCGTTTCATATCCATCAAATACTCTTCCGTACATTTCATTCGCGATTGAATCTGCCCACACTTCAGCTTCTCTTATCGTTTCAAAAATAATGTCTTCTCTCTTCCACTTCACCTTAAAAACCCCCCTTTCATTGACTTCAATTACCGATGAACATACTATTAATTTAAATATATAAATAAATATAATTCAGGGGGCTATTATGCGAGTATTACTACCTATTTTAACTTTAGTAGTAACATGTTTCCTTACTTTTAACGTACCAAGCTGGGATACGATTAAAACAGGTTGTTCAGAATTTGCCGAAGGGTTTAAAGAAGGATTTTTCAACTAAAAATAGCGCTAGCCCCTTATAGTAAGGTATGCTAGCGCTATTCATATTTTCATGTTTTAAAAATTATCTAATGCTTTTTCCATAATAGAAACTGATTTAAAAGGCGGTGTTACTGTTAAGGAACCTTTTACAACCGTTTCTCCTTTTTCATCATGAGCAGATACAAGCATATCAATTGTATGTTCCTCCTCAGAAACAGCCACAACTTCAAAGTGGATTTGTAACGTTTCATAATGGTGAACATGCTTCACGAACGTAAGGTCCTTCCTAGTAATATGACTACCTGGACCTGGTAAATATTTCGTAACTGCCGTTGTAATCATTCCCGTTAGCATAATGCTTGGTACAATCGGCTTTTCATACGGAGTTTGGGATGCGTAATCATGCTGAATATATAATGGATTGGCATCATTCGTTAACCCTAAGTACAATAACAAATCTTTATCCTCAATTTTTTCAGTGATAGATAATTTCTCTCCTACTGTAATTTCATCCATTCTACGACCAATTTGAACTTTTTTCTTTAACATGTTACAACCCCCTCCGATTTTTTCACCTTATTATCCTACTAATAGCGATACCTGATCCGAAATTTACTATGATGAGGGCAATGTATAGTATAAATCTATAGTTTCATTATAGGATACACCAAATGATAGCGTTTTCATATTATTTCAAAAAAACATTTGAATAAATAGTAGAAAAAGATTCGGGGCCCCGAATCTTTTTCCACTTATATTTAATTATTAAACAAGAACCTTCATTACATTACGTACAGATTCTACAGAGCGATCTAACGCTTCTCTTTCATCTGTAAGAAGTTCTAACTCAATAATTTTTTCAATTCCGTTACCACCTAGAATTACTGGTACCCCTAAGTAAAGGTCGCTATAACCATATTCACCTTCAAGGTATGCAATAGCTGGTAATACACGGCGTTGATCTTTTAAGATTGCTTCTGTCATTTCAACTAAAGAAGCAGCTGGTGCGTAATATGCACTACCGTTTCCTAATAAGCCTACAATCTCGCCGCCACCTTTACGAGTACGTTCTACGATTGCTTCTAAACGCTCTTTCGGAATTAACGTTTCTAACG
This sequence comes from Bacillus sp. DE0042, assembly GCF_007680225.1. Lineage (NCBI taxonomy): Bacteria > Bacillati > Bacillota > Bacilli > Caryophanales > Bacillaceae > Bacillus > Bacillus sp. DE0042. Next base: position 71,419 of record NZ_VEJP01000007.1, read on the forward strand.
GAATGCCACCTGCATAAGAATAACGTACAAGAGGTACCATATCGTCACCGTGTCCACCAAGAACAAATCCTGTAATGTCTTTCACAGAAAGATTTAATTCCTGTGCAATAAATGTACGGAAACGAGCTGTATCTAATACGCCCGATTGACCGATAACACGCTCTTTCGGGAATCCTGCTTCTTTAAATACAGAATATGTCATTGCATCAACTGGATTTGTTAATACAACAATAATCGCATTTGGTGAATGTTTTGCAATGTCGCGCGTAATACTTTTCATAATTTTAGAGTTTGTTGCTACTAAGTCATCACGGCTCATACCAGGCTTACGTGCAATACCTGCTGTAATAACGACAACGTCAGAATCAGCAGTATCTGCGTAATCAGATGTTCCAATAATGTTAGCATCAAAACCTTGTACTGGGCTCGCTTCTAACATATCTAACGCTTTCCCTTTTGTTGGATTTTCCAGTTGTGGAATGTCCACTAATACAACATCTGCAAGTTCTTTTTGTGCTAATAAGAATGCTGTTGTTGCTCCTGTAAATCCTGCACCGATGACTGAAACTTTCTTGCGTTTGATTGTCATAATTTACCCCCCGCTTTAATTATGCGTTTTTGATTATCGCTACATCCATGTTTTTAATAAGTTCATTAGCGAACTCAGAACATTTCACTTCTGTTGCACCTTCCATTAAGCGTGCGAAATCATAAGTTACTACTTTTGAAGCAATTGTTTTCTCAACTGAATCAGTTACTAATTTCGCAGCTTCGTTCCATCCTAAGTGCTCTAATAATAATACACCAGAAAGAAGAACTGAAGATGGGTTTACTTTATCTAAACCTGCATATTTTGGAGCTGTACCATGTGTAGCTTCAAAGATAGCATGTCCAGTCACATAGTTAATGTTTGCACCAGGTGCAATACCAATTCCACCTACCTGTGCAGCAAGTGCATCAGAGATGTAGTCTCCGTTTAAGTTCATTGTTGCAACAACATCGAACTCACGTGGACGAGTTAAAATTTGTTGTAAGAAGATGTCTGCAATAGAATCTTTTACGATGATTTTTCCAGCCACTTCAGCGTCTGCCATTGCTTTATTCGCTGCATCTTTACCATCTTTCTCAACGATACGGTCATATTCAGCCCAAGTAAATACTTTATCGCCGAATTCTTGTTCCGCTACTTCGTAACCCCAGTTTTTGAAAGCACCTTCTGTAAATTTCATAATGTTTCCTTTATGAACTAATGTAACAGAAGAACGCTTTTCGTTAATTGCATATTGAATTGCAGCACGAACAAGACGCTTTGTCCCTTCTTCTGAGATTGGTTTAATACCAATACCAGATGTTTCTGGGAAGCGGATTTTATTAACACCCATTGCTTCTTTTAAGAAAGCAAGGACTTTTTCTGCTTCCGGAGATCCTTGTGCATATTCAATTCCAGCATAAATGTCTTCTGTATTCTCACGGAAAATAACCATATCAGTATCTTCCGGACGTTTTACAGGTGAAGGAACACCATCAAAATAACGAACTGGACGTAGACATACATATAAATCTAGTTCTTGACGAAGTGCTACGTTTAGAGAACGAATACCACCGCCAACTGGAGTTGTAAGTGGACCTTTAATCGCGATTAAATATTCACGGATTAAATTTAAAGTTTCTTCTGGTAACCACTCGCCTGTTTGGTTGAATGCTTTTTCCCCTGCAAGCACTTCTTTCCAAACGATTTCCTTCTCACCATCATAAGCTTTTTCAACTGCTGCTTCTAGTACACGAGATGCAGCTGCCCAAATATCAGGACCAATTCCATCTCCTTCGATAAATGGAATAATCGGATTGTTTGGTACATTCATAACACCATTAGTTACAGTAATTTTTTCACCTGTCGTCAATGTGATAACCCCCATGTTTGAAATTTCATATGTATGAAACTGAGGGAATAACCCCTCAGTTCAAACCGTTATTTAAATTAAAATATTCTAATCATTACGTCTTTCCAAAAAAATCAGACTTTTGAAAGCGTATTTTCACTATCAAAATAGTGTTTTTCGCTTATCGTTGTGCAATTGGAACGTACACTTGATGTGTTGGTCCATTATAATCAGCACGTGGACGGATTAAACGGTTGTTTTCATATTGTTCTAGAATATGAGCTAACCAGCCTGACATACGGCTAATTGCAAAAATAGGTGTAAATAAGTCATGGTCAATTCCTAAACAATGGTATACAGAAGCTGAATAGAAATCAACATTTGGTGGAAGACCTTTTTCTTTTGTTACAATGTCTTCAATTTTGATAGACATATTATACCATTTGTCTTCTCCTAAAAGCACGCATAATCTCTTAGACATTTCGCGTAAATGTTTTGCACGCGGATCACCCTGCTCATATACACGGTGGCCAAAGCCCATGATTTTCACTTTATTTTGAAGAGCATTATGAATATATGATTCTACATTTTCTTCTTCGCCAATTTCAGTTAGCATCTTCATTACATTTTCGTTTGCCCCGCCGTGAAGAGGACCTTTTAACGCACCGATTGCTGCTGTAATACCAGAATATACATCTGAAAGTGTAGCTACACAAACGCGTGCAGTAAATGTAGAAGCGTTTAACTCATGATCTGCGTGAAGTACAAGCGCCTTATCAAAAGCTTCAATTTCAACTTCATTTGGCTCGCGATCATTTAACATGTACAAGAAGTTTGCAGCTAATGATAAATCGTTTCTAGGCTCAACAACATCTAAACCTTTACGAATTCTTGCATAAGCAGCAACTAAAGTTCCCACTTGAGCCTGCAATTTAACCGCTTTCAAATAATTGGAGTTTTCATCCATAATTTCAGCGCTCTCATCGTATAATGATAGCATGGAAATTGCAGTTCGTAAAACAGACATCGGATGTGCGATTTTTAAATCTACTTGTTTCAAATATGTTAAAATCTCACCTGGAACTTTATAGTATTCCGATACAGTCTCTTTAAATTTCGCTAGTTCTTGTTCACTAGGAAGCTTGCGATGCCATAATAAGTACACTACTTCTTCAAATGTAGCATTCTCAGCTAAATCATCAATATTATACCCAACATAAGTTAATGTATCATCAATAATAGAGCTCACAGATGATGTTGTTGCTACTACCCCTTCTAAACCTCGAATAACAGTCATGACATTCTCTCCTTTTCCTGAAAATTCTCCCAACCTTGCTCCTTATATCTATTTGCTCCCCTTTTGAATTATGAACGCCCGTTCACTCTTTAGGCAAGCAAAATGCACGATCATGCAAATTTATTGCGATGTTCCCCTCTTATGTCCATTGTCTACATGGAAAGCATGAGCGTGAATGTCTCCCCGAATCCTCACGCTCAAAACAACAAGTTAGTGAGGAAAATTAATTCCGAAGAGTTTTATGATAAAAACAACATAAAACAATATCATTATAAAATTGTTTTATGTTGTTTTTATTTTATCTGGTGTAAAGTCTCTGCTGTTATGTAACTTTTCAAAGTTTCTAATCCTATTATAAACAATTATCTGACTTTTGTGAACAGAAAGAATTCAAAATTTTTATATTACTATAAAATTCCTCATTTAAACATCTGTATAATACTCATAACTGCATAGGCAATTCCAGCCCCAATTAATGGACCTACAGCAACTCCATTAAATAAAGCAACCGCTATAATTGTCCCGAAAACGAGCGCAGTTGTAATATGAGGATCCGTCGTCAATAATTGTACGCCGCCTTTCGCTAACAAAGCAACCGCTACCCCTGAAGCTAAAGCAATCCATGCATAATACGATTTCGCCGCTTCTCCAAGTTGTTTAAAACCTATTTCCCCCGTTGCAATCGGTACGAGTACTGCTATTGTAATAACCGTTACACCGAGGTTAATCCCTTTCGTTTGTAGATAAGGAAAGACTTTATCTCCTAGAAACGTAAATTTCAATAAAAATAACACACCAATGGCTACAGTAAGCGATTGGTTTTTAGCAACAAGTCCTATAATAAGTAGTATGAATAAAAATAACGTTGACTGACTAATCATGTTTGCACTTCCTTTCTGAAAATAATGAACTCATTTCCAAACAAAAATACCTTTAAACCTATCGTTATACATGCTATATCGATGTATATTCAACAATAACCACTTCATTTTTTATGTATTTTAAAATGACAAACTGAGACTTTCATCATCAAAAATTTAAGCATGTATACATTTTTGAAAACGATTGTCTCTCCTTTCTTTTCTAATAAGAAACAGGTAAAATAAAAAGAAGAGAAAATGAAGTTTTTACCATATAGTAGAAGCATCAACACCAAGCTTTTACAGTCACTCATGTACTGAAAAAGCAGGAAAAATCCATCATTCCACTATAACATAAAGTGAAACTTTAATCAGTGGGGAACACTCGTTATAAGTTGAACGAATTAGGATAATCCAAATTGGAATGGGAGGTATACATCTTTGAACCGAAACTTACTATATATGATATTGCGACTCATATTTGTCATTGTAGCAACGGTAGCCGGGTTCTATGCATTACTATATATGTCAGGACTTATCTATCCTTTTATTATCGCTTTCGCATTTGCTTATTTGATTAATCCCGTCGTCAATTTCCTTAATCAAAAACTACAATTTCCTCGCACACTAGCAGTACTCGTTAGCTTAATTCTCGTATTCGGAGCTATCGTCGGACTCGTTACATATCTTGTAACGGAAGCAATATCGGCCACAACATACTTACTACAACTTGTTACAGTAAAGTTCCCGGATATCGTTAAATTCGCAGAGCAATTTGCACTTAATCATATTATGCCTCTCTATGATGATTTAATTTCTAAATTTAATCATCTTGGGGAACCACAGCGCTATACGATTACACAAAACATTCAAAACTTAGGAACCGAAGCAACGACGCAAATGAAAGAACTTTTAACTGCTATTATAAGCGGGTTAACAAATTTCATTAGTGCATTACCAACAACTTTAACTGTCCTTGTATTCGTTTTATTAGCCACTTTCTTCATTAGTTACGATTGGCACCGTCTTGCTCAGAAAGTAAGAAAATTTTTGCCGAACCGTGTTCACGGCTATGGAAAAACTATTTTTGTCGATTTAAGAAAAGCTTTATTTGGTTTTATTAAAGCGCAACTTACACTCGTATCTATGACAACTGTTATTGTACTAATCGGACTTTTAATATTACGCGTACCATACGCCATTACTATCGCGATTATTACAGGGGTTGTAGATTTACTCCCGTATTTAGGAACAGGTGCCGTCTTCGTTCCTTGGGTTATATACGTATTTTTCACTGGCGATACTGCTTTCGCCATCGGTCTTCTCATCTTATACATCGTCGTGATTGTCCAAAGACAAATTATGGAGCCTAAAGTACTTTCATCTAATATCGGCCTCGATCCATTAGCAACACTGATTGCTCTATTTGTCGGTTTTAAGCTTTTTGGCTTTTTAGGATTAATCATCGGTCCAGTCATCTTAGTACTACTTAATACATTGCACAAAGCTCGTGTATTCCATGATTTGTGGAAATATATTAAAGGCTCACCTTCAAAATAATAGTTTCTAATTCATATACAACAAAAAACTTACATGTAATCAGTGGGAATTTCCCACTGATTATTCCTTGTACTTATTTTTCAAACTCATTACATGCAACAAGAGGATTCCCCACAAAAAGGATAATACTCTTGTTTTTTTGCATAGAAAACGCATATTTCGAGGTATTTTTACATATTTATTCTATTATTTTTATAATTATTACTTACATTTATTACTTTTTATGTAAATGAATAAATATACAAAATGGTATAAAATAAGACTTAAACTACCAATTTTCCTGTTCGTATCTAACTTTTCCATACCAATTGATCTTTTTATATACAAAAACTAACTTGAGTTCATATGAATTTCCCTACAGTACACTCAGTAAGAACTACCTACATATCCAATCGAAAAATACATAGCAAATATAATAAGGCAAAACTATGATCAGTAAGGATTTTGTCCACCACCGATTATTAACTTTCACCAACCGGACTTGTATGAGCAGTCTAATCTCCACTTAACTCCTTCGCATTCACCACATTTTAAGGCATGATACAGCAAAACTTTAATTAACAGAGCTTCATCCATCCACCATCCTTTTGTGGGCAAAAAAAATAGTGCTTAGATTGCTATAATCTAAGCACTATTTCTGCACAATAATAGTAGAACTCTTTCTAAACTTCCATTCCATCCACTTCATAACAAATGGCTTCAACAAAGCCCTCGTCATAGGGATAACGAAGATCAAACCCATTATATCCGTTACGTATCCAGGAAGCACCAAAAGAATACCTCCTATAAAGATAAAAATACCATCCAGTACCGCTCCTCCTGGCATTTCTCCTCTATTCAACTTAGATTGAATCTCTCCAAGTACTTTAAATCCTTGTCTTTTCGCCAAATAGACACCTACAACACCCGTAAATACAATCATGGCGAACGTAGACCATAAACCTATTACATGACTCGATCCAATTAAGACTGTAATCTCAATCGCCGGTATTAAAATAAACAAGAATAGTAACCACTTCATAGTTCTACACTCCTCTCACACATCACTTTAAACGAACCCAGAGCGCCCGTATACGCTACACAGAAACTAAACACCTTTCCCTATTGAACCTCGTAACAAACGGCTTTTAAACGCGATTCCAGGCGTTTCAAGCTGATTCCACCTCGTTTTTGTGTAAAAAAAAGAGAAGGACTCCGATCCTTCTCTTCGTATTACTTATAGCACTTCCGCATGTCCATTATAAACAATTCCGCGTGCTGCATCAACTGTTACTTCTTGGCCATTTTTTAAAGTTGCTGTTACGCCGTTTACACCAACGATAACAGGAATACCGATTGATACACCTACAACAGCCGCATGGCTTGTTAGACCGCCTTCTTCTACAACTAGAGCAGCAGCTTTTTCGATTGCAGGAATCATATCTTTATCAGTGCTTGTTGTAACAAGGATATCACCTTTGTTTACGTTCGCTACAGCTTCAGCAGCTGTTTTCGCTACAACTACTTTACCTTTTGCAGCTTTACGACCGATTCCTTGTCCTTTCGCAACTTCTTCACCAACAACATGGATTTTCATTAAGTTTGTTGTACCAGTTTCAGCAACTGGTACACCAGCAGTGATTACTACAGTGTCTCCAAGTCCAATTAGACCTGCATCCATACCTGTTTGAATTGCAGTATCTAACATTTCGTCAGTAGACGCTGCACGTTTTCCAGCCATAAATGCTTGTACACCCCAAACAAGTGCAAGACGACGTCCTACTTGCTCGTCAGATGTTACAGCTACGATTGGAGATTTCGGACGGTATTTAGAGATCATTTTCGCAGTATGTCCACTTTCTGTTGGAGCTACGATTGCAGCTACATCAAGAGCAAGTGCTGTATGCGCAACAGATTGGCTAATTGCATCTGTAATTGTTGGAGTGAACTCTTTAATACGTTTTTTGAACATATCTTCATATTGTAATGATTTTTCAACACGCACTGCAATGTTAGCCATCATTGTTACTGCTTCTACTGGGTATTGACCAGCAGCTGTTTCACCTGAAAGCATGATTGCATCTGTACCATCGAAGATTGCATTAGCTACGTCACTTGCTTCCGCACGAGTTGGACGTGGGTTACGTTGCATAGAATCTAACATTTGTGTCGCAGTAATAACCGGTTTACCTAACACGTTACATTTTTTGATTAGACGTTTTTGTACTAATGGTACTTCTTCTGGTGGAATTTCTACACCCATATCACCACGAGCTACCATTAAACCGTCAGAAACTTCTAAGATTGAATCGATGTTATCGATACCCTCTTGGTTTTCGATTTTTGGTACGATTTGGATGTATTGAGCGTTATGCCCTTCTAATAATTCACGGATTTCTAATACGTCAGATGCTTTACGTACGAATGAAGCTGCGATGAAATCAACTTTTTGCTCGATACCGAAAACGATATCTTTTACGTCTTTTTCAGTGATACCAGGAAGCTTAATGCTTACGTTTGGTACGTTAACACCTTTTTTATTTTTTACAGTTCCGCTGTTTAAAACTTTTGTACGGATGTTTCCGTCAGCTTTTTCGATTACTTCTAGTTCGATAAGACCGTCATCGATTAGAATACGAGAACCTGGGTCTACATCGTCATAAAGACCAGCATAAGATACAGAGAACTTCTCTGCAGTACCTAATACTTGCTCAGTAGAAAGAACTACTTCTGCACCTGTTACAAGCTCAGCTTGTCCGTCTACGAAGTCGTGAGTACGGATTTCTGGACCTTTTGTATCAAGTAAGATACCAACTGTTTTACCAGTTTTCTTTGAAGCTTCACGAATGTTTTTAATACGAGCGCCGTGCTCTTCATGGCTACCATGAGAGAAGTTTAAACGAGCAACGTTCATACCCGCTTCGATTAATTGTTCTAATTTCTCAATACTTTCACTAGCAGGACCTATAGTACATACAATTTTAGTTTTACGCATATTGCACCTCCGAAAATTATGAAACCGTTCCCAAATATCCGACATTAAGCCGATTAAATGGATAATTCTTTAGATAATTGATACATATCTTTATCGATTGTATGCTTTTGAGCTAACGCTTCGATAATATCATGATCAACAAGTTTATTATCTTGAATACCTACACAACGTCCACCTCTACCAGCAATTAATAATTCAACTGCTCTTGCGCCAAGACGACTTGCTAATACACGGTCTTGTGCACTTGGTGATCCACCACGTTGTACGTGACCTAATACAGTTACACGAGTATCAAAGTTTGTTGCTTCTTCAATGTGCTTACCGATGTCAATTGCACTTCCAACACCTTCAGCCACAATGATAATACTGTGTTTTTTACCACGTTCACTACCGCGCTTCAGACGAGCAATAACATCTTCCATGTCATACTCTTCTTCTGGAATTAAGATTGTTTCGGCACCATCAGCTAAACCAGCCCATAATGCGATATCTCCAGCATGACGCCCCATTACTTCGATAACATATGTACGTTCATGAGATGTAGCTGTGTCACGAATTTTATCAATTGCATCAATAACAGTATTTAAAGCTGTATCGAAACCAATTGTGAAGTCTGTTCCAGGAATATCATTGTCGATTGTACCTGGTACACCAACACATGGGAATCCTTGTTCAGTTAATTTTTTAGCACCTTGGTAAGAGCCATCTCCACCAATAACAACAAGTCCTTCGATACCGTGTTTCTTTAATTGCTCGATACCTTTTAGTCGTACTTCTGGATCTTTAAACTCAGGACATCTTGCTGTATATAATTTCGTACCACCACGGTGGATAATATCGCCAACAGAACCAAGTTCTAATTTTTCAATATGACCAGAAATTAAACCCGCGTATCCATGGTAAATACCATATACTTCAATATCATGGAAAATCGCTTTACGAACAACTGCACGAATGGCAGCATTCATACCAGGTGAATCTCCACCACTTGTTAATACACCAATACGTTTCATTTGTACTCACCTCATAAAGATTATTTGCCTTATAATAAAATAACACGAAAAAATATAAAAACACAATGGAGAAGATGTGTCTTTTCATAATAAAAACGTGCATTCGCGAAGAGGAACGCACGCTTTTATTATTTTATCCCAATGGAAGCGTTTGAAAACGAAACTTGCCCAATTTTCATATATTTTTCATAACGTTTTTCGATTAATTCATCTTTCGAAATTCCGCTTAATTGTTCAAAAGTTTTCTTAAGCATTAAATCTATATTTTCTGATTGTTTTAAAATATTACGATGCGCTCCACCTTTTGCCTCTGGAATAATTTCGTCAATTACACCTAATTCTTTCAAATCTAATGCTGTAATTTTCATCGCTTCTGCAGCTTCTTTTGCTTTACCAGCGTCTTTCCAAAGAATTGCCGCCGCACCCTCTGGTGTAATAACAGAATACGTGGAATTTTCCAGCATATGAATGTAATCTCCTACTCCAAGACCTAACGCACCACCACTACCACCTTCACCGATAACAATACAAATAACAGGGACAGTTAAACCCGCCATTTCAAATAAATTACGGGCAATCGCCTCACTTTGTCCACGTTCTTCAGCTGCTTTACCAGGATAGGCTCCCTTCGTATCGATGAAACAAATAATAGGACGATTAAACTTTTCCGCTTGTTTCATTAGACGCAGTGCTTTTCGATATCCTTCTGGATGAGGCATCCCAAAATTACGACGAATATTTTCTTTCGTATCTTTTCCGCGTTGGTGCCCAATTACAGTTACAGGCATCCCCTTATATTTCGCAATGCCGCCGACAATCGCTGCATCGTCGCCAAATAGGCGATCTCCATGACATTCAAAAAAATTAGTAAATAAGTGCTCAATATAATCGAGCGTTGTCGGTCGTTCTGCATGACGAGCAATTTGAACACGGTCCCATACTTTCATATTGCCGTATATATCTTCCTCTAACTTTTCTAGCTTGTCTTCCAAAATACGAATCTCCTCACTGAAGTCCATCTGGCTGTTTTTCGTATAGTCTTTCAGTTCACGAATCTTATTTCTTAGCTCAACAACTGGTTTCTCAAATTCTAGCTCTGCCATACAGCCATTTCCCCTCCTTGATGAACTTCTAAAATCTTACGGAGCGATTCTCTCATATCATCACGATGCACAACCGCATCTAATTGACCGTGCTCTAATAAAAATTCTGCCGTTTGGAAATCTTCCGGTAGTTTTTCACGCACTGTTTGTTCAATTACACGTCTACCAGCAAATCCGATAAGTGCACCTGGCTCTGCAAGATTGTAATCACCAAGTGAAGCGAAACTCGCTGAAACCCCGCCCGTCGTTGGGTGAGTCATAACAGAAATAAATAACCCTCCTGCATTACTATGCTTTTTCAAAGCTACGCTTGTTTTTGCCATTTGCATTAAACTTAATATCCCTTCTTGCATACGGGCACCACCCGACGCAGTAAAGATAATAAATGGAACTTGTAAGTCGTATGCTTTTTCAACTGCACGGGCAATTTTCTCTCCTACAACAGAGCCCATGCTGCCCATTCGAAAACGAGAATCCATTACTGCAACAACAACAAGCATGTCATCAATTGTTCCTTCACCAGTTACAACCGCTTCGTTCAATTTAGTCTTCTTACGATCGCTCTCTAGTTTCTCTTCATATCCTGGAAACTCGAGTGGATTTAATGAAACCATTTCTTTGTCATACTCACGGAATGACCCTTCGTCCAATATACTATCAAGACGTTCCCATGCATTCATAGGATGATGATATCCACAATTCACACATACTTTTAAATTTTTTAGAAGCTCTTTCGTATACATGATTTTTTTACATTTCGGACATTTTGTCATAACACCATCCGGTACATCTTTTCGTACTTGTTCTGAAGGTATTGCAGCGTACTTTTTCTTTTTCACGAATAAATCTCTTAGCACAATTTGACCCCCTTCATTGAGAGCTAAGGTTAGCGCAAGAAGAAAATTGGGCTAACACCAAAGTTTGATGTTAGCCTTATCTTCTCAATCTGTCTAATAACCTCACTCTTTACGTTTAACTTTAACCGCTACGCGATAGAATGTTTGTCATAACGTGTCATGGTCATTTCGACAAATTTTATACATTACGAGTGAAACTGTATATTCTCTACTAATTCATCGTAAATTTTTAGTGCATCATTTTCTTGTTTTTCTTCCAAAGTAGCATAAAGCTTTCTATACATATCGATAGAATCTCCTGAAACTTCACAAGAAAGAGTTGATACGTAATCATTTACGATCATCCAAATGCGATATAGTAAATAATTATCGACTTGTTCAATGAGTGTTTTAAAGAACGTTTGATGAAGCATCGGAATTGAGTTTTCATTTTCTTCAAGCACTTGATTTAATTTTCTTAGCACTTTAGAAAACGTTTCTTTCGGCAAATTACATACAATTCGAATCATATCTTTCTCAAGCAATCGTTTTGTTTGTAATAAATCACGAATTGTTTTCTCATCTTGCAGCAAGAACGGCGCAATCAATTGTACAAGACCGTTATCGTAAAAGTTTCGAATAAATGTCCCTTCACCACGTCTCGTTTCAATCAATCCTACCAGTTCTAAAGCACGCAATGCTTCTCTTACAGAGGAACGCCCTACGTTTAAACGTGAACTTAACTCACGCTCAGACGGCAAACGATCCCCCGCCACCAATCCATCTTCTTCCATAATGGAACGGATTTTTTTTACAATTTCGAGATATACTTTTGTATTTGATAATGTCAATGGAAATTCCTCGCTTATTCTTTACCAATCAGCGCTAATTGTTTTGTTTTCTCAGCAATCTCATTTGGATCTACTTGACGGCGAGCTACTCCTGTCTCCATTGCAGCTTTCGCAACGTAAGCTGCCACTTGAGGCGCTACACGCGCGTCAAACGGTGCCGGAATGATATAGTCTGCATTCAACTCATCTTCTGCTACAAGCTCAGCAATAGCCTGTACAGCTGCCATCTTCATTTCTTCGTTAATTTGTGTCGCATGTACGTCAAGTGCACCACGGAAAATACCAGGGAACGCTAGTACATTATTTACTTGGTTCGCGAAGTCAGAACGACCCGTTCCAACAACAGCTGCGCCCGCTGCTTTTGCCAATTCTGGCATAATTTCTGGAACTGGATTCGCCATTGCAAAAATAATTGCATCGTCATTCATTGTACGAACCATCTCTTCTGTTAATGCACCTTCTGCAGATACACCAATGAATACGTCCGCACCTTGTACAACGTCAGCTAAAGAACCTTCGATACGATTCTTATTTGTATATTTTGCAACTTCATCCTTCACCGGATTCATACCTGTAGGACGACCATCATAGATTGCGCCTTTACGGTCACACATAATAATGTCGCGTACACCATAGCGATATAAAAGTTTAATAATTGCAATACCTGCTGCACCTGCGCCATTTGCGACAACTTTAATGTCAGACATTTTCTTTCCAACTAATTTTAGCGCGTTCACAAGACCTGCTACTGTTACGATAGCTGTTCCGTGTTGATCATCATGGAAGATAGGAATATTTGTTTCTTTTTTCAAACGTTCTTCAATAATGAAGCAGTTTGGTGCTGCGATATCCTCTAAGTTAACGCCGCCAAAAGTTGGCTCCATTAATTTTACAGTTTCAACAATTTTATCTACATCGTTTGTATTTAAGGCAATTGGGAATGCATCTACACCAGCAAAGCTCTTAAATAATACAGCTTTACCTTCCATTACTGGAAGAGATGCTTCAGGTCCAATGTTACCAAGACCAAGTACAGCCGTGCCATCTGTCACAACTGCTACCATATTTCCCTTCATCGTATATTCATATACCTTACTTTTATCGTCATAAATTTCTTTACAAGGTTCTGCAACCCCTGGAGAATATGCAAGACTTAAATCTTTTGCATTTTCTACTTTTACTTTTGATACAGTTTCTAATTTTCCTTGATGCACTTTATGCATGTGAAGTGCTTCTTCACGAAGTGTTGACAAACTATCCACTCTCCTCAAATTATTCTAGCTGATATCAATTTCTCCAAGTGGTCTGACCACGAACACTACTACTATAATAATCGAAGTGTAGGGAAATTGTCCATTATATTTTCACAACCACATTTTCTTCCCCGACAATTTCACGAAGTGCTCCTAAACATTCTTCACTTGGATGAATCGATAAACTTCGAGATAATTGTACCATTTTATGTTCCTTTTCATAATAAATTAGTACTTTCGCAAAACCTGAATAGTCAAACAATATTTTAGTAACCTGATTTAAAAGCTTTTTCTCATACTGAGACGGCAATTTCACGTAAACAGATGCGTCTTTCTTTTCTTCATACACATCCATTTCTTCTAATGGATATAGTCCATTTACAATCCATTGTAACTTATGATTTCTTAGCTCAATCATGCCGTCAACTAAAACAATTGCTCCTTCTTCTAACTTATCTGAGAAATGTATATACGTTTCAGGGAAAAGAACTGCTTCCATTTCATCATTTTGATCACAAAATGTAATAAACGCCATCTTTTGCAACTTTTTCGTACGAATCACTCTCACGCTTGTTATATACACGATAGCCCTTTGTACTTTTTTCTTATGTCGCATCGCCTGAGCGAGAGATGGAATTTCTAATTCTTTCGCTAACTTCACATACTGCGCTGTCGGATAGCTTGATAAATAAAAGCCTAATGCTTCCTTTTCTTTATTTAACTGTTCAATAAAAGAGAGCTCTTCTCCTTGTACGTATTTTGATTTTGGAACAGCATCTCCTAAATCACGCGCAAGATTTGCGTACTCTAACGCTCCTTTAAGACTTTTCCATAAATTTGTTCTCGAAACACCAAAATCATCGAAACACCCAGACCAGACGAACGCATCTAAATTTCGCTCTGTTACAAATTTTGATGGCATGCGAAGACAAAATTCAAATAAATCTTCAAACATTTTTTTCTCTCGTTCTTCAAGTAATGCTGTCACTGTAGCCATTCCGATGTTTCGAATGGAAAGTAAGCTGTAACGTATCGCATTGCCTTCTATTTGGAAGTTGTAACCACTTCTCTGAAGAGACGGCGGCAAAACATGAAAACCTTTTCGCTTCGTTTCTCGTATATACTGTACAATCTTATCTTCATTTCCAATTGCACTTGATAATAATGCTGTCATAAATTCCAGCGTATAATTCGCTTTTAAGTAAGCAAGCTGGTACCCAATCATACTGTAGGCTACAGCGTGACTTCGGTTAAAACCGTAATTCGCAAATCTTACAATTAAATCGTAAATTTTCTCTGCGGATGTCTCGTCATAACCATTTTGTAAACAACCTTGTACAAAATGCTTACGTTCTTGATCTAAAATATCACGATTTTTTTTACTCACTGCACGGCGTAATAAATCTGCTTCTCCGAGCGAGAATCCTGCTAATTTCGACGCAATTTGCATAATTTGTTCTTGGTATACAATGACACCGTATGTTCTTTCTAAAATCGGCTTTAAATCCGGATGTAAATATTTAATTTTTCTTTTTCCGTGCTTTGATTCAATAAAGGTTGGAATTTGTTCCATCGGTCCTGGTCTATATAACGAGTTAACAGCGACAATATCTTCAAATTCATTCGGTTTTAACCCGCGAAGTACATTTCGCATACCACCTGATTCAAGCTGGAATACACCTGTTGTATCCCCTCTACCTAACAATTGGAACGTCTTTTCATCTTGAAGTGGTAAATTTCTTAAATCAATTTGTGTCCCCGTCTTTTTCACGATAAACTTTATAATATTTTCAAGTAACGTTAAATTACGTAATCCTAAAAAATCCATCTTTAACAAACCAAGTTCTTCTAATGCATCAGCTGGATATTGCGTAACATACACATCGTTATGCCCTTCTTGAATCGCAACACTTCCTGTTAACGGCTCTTGGCTCATAATAACGCCAGCTGCATGAATAGACGTATGACGCGGTAAGCCTTCTACACGCTTTGCAATTTCAAACACACGCTCATGCAGAAGGTTTCCTTGTATAAACTCACGGAGTGATTGCGATTCCTCATATGCATCTTTTAACGTTATACCGAGCTTTGATGGGATAAGTTTTGAGAATATGTCAATATCTCGCGGCGGAAGCCCCATTACACGCGCAATATCTCTAATTGCTGCTTTAGCTGCCAATGTTCCGAACGTTACAATTTGAGCAACACGAAGCTGACCATATTTATCTTTCACATATCGAATCATCTCATCGCGTCTTATATCCGGAAAATCAATATCAATATCTGGAAGCGTCACACGTTCAGGGTTTAAAAATCTTTCAAATAATAGATCGTATTCAATTGGATCAATATCTGTAATTTCTAATACGTAAGAAACGAGTGAGCCAGCCGCGGACCCACGGCCTGGTCCTGTTAAAATATGATTTTCATGCGCATATTTCATAAAATCCCAGACGATTAGAAAATAATCACTAAACCCCATACTAGAAATAACGTTTAATTCATGATTCAAACGCTTTATATGTACTTCTTTCGGCGTACCATAACGTTTCTGCAACCCTTCTTCACAAACGCGGCGTAAATACATATCATTCGTCTCATTAGCTGGAACAGGGAATTTCGGTAATTGATTTACATGAAACGGTATTTCTACTTTGCAACGTTCTGCAATTTCTACTGTGTTATAAATCGCTTCTTCTACGTGAGAAAATAATGCTTCCATTTCATCTGATGATTTTAAATAATATTGATCTGTTTTCAGCCTCGGCCTATCTGGATCCGTCATTTTCGTTCCACTTTCAACAGATAATAAGCATTCATGTACGAGTGCGTCACTTTGATTGATATAGCGTACATCGTTTGTTGCAACGACTGGAACATTTATCCTACTCATAAATTCAGGTAATTTCTCTTGCAGAAGCAGTTCATCTTGAATCGCATGATACTGCAAGCTCATATAAAAATTACTGAACATACTTTGATACATGCGAGCTACTTCTTCAGCTTCACTCTCTTTGTCTTCTAATAATAATTGTTCAATTTCCCCATCTTTACCTGGTGAAATGGCAATTAATCCTTTCGCATAATGGGCAAGCCACTTTTTCGGAATACCTTCTTTTGACTTCGTCATAATGCTACTAGAAATCTTTAATAAATTTTGATAGCCCATTTCATTTTCAGCAAGTAAAACAAGCGGATAAGATTTTTCCTCTTCTTCACTAAAAATAGAAGCTGTTAAGCCGATAATAGGCTGTATACCATGTTTCTTACATGCTTTATAAAACGGAATAACGCCATACATAACATTTTCGTCCGTAATAGCGAGTGACGAAAAACCAAGTTCTTTCGCCCTGACTACAAGCTCATCAATTTTACAAGCACTTTTTAATAAACTAAAAACGGTTTGACATTGTAAATGCACAAACTTCACTGTTGTACCCTCTCTTTACCAATCTGACTACTTTTATTATAGGTGATGAGGAAAGCGGAAATCAAAACATACTTCTTATACTTTGTCCATATATATGAAGAAGAAAGGGGAATGACGATGGATGTAAGAGAACATACTTTTTTCTCTCTGCTTATTATTAGTTATTTTATTGCCTTTGGGGTTATACTTGGCGGTTCATTAATTGGTGGATTTGGTGCATTTCTTATCGGAAAACCAACTCTCACTTACATTAATCAATTCGCCCAAAATTTAAGAATTTGGGCACTTGTTGCAGCGATTGGCGGCACATTTGATACTTTTTATAGCTTTGAAAGAAGTTTCTTTGGCGGGGATATGAAAGATATCGTAAAACAAATTCTCCTTATTTTTTTCGCAACGGGTGGTATGCAAACGGGTCTTATTATTATTAAATGGCTAACGCAGGAACATGTATGAGAGTACCAAGTGCCAATACAGCAAAAAAATGGTATTTAGTTTTAGCTGGTGCTGCTGTTGGAGGCGTGTTGAGCTGGTTTATTTTTTTGTACATATACGGTGTTTTTCAAGAAGAACAAGCTAGTAAAATAGCAGAACAAAGAGAAATTATAGAAAAACAAGAAGCCAAGCTCCACGTCCTTCTCGAAGATCAAGAAAAATTGAATACAGAAAATAAACGGCTCTTAACCATTCAAGAGATTAAAATAAAACTTATAAATCGAGAAAAATACGATTTAGACAACCTTACACTCGAAAATATGACCACATCTATCCATAATGACCTCCAACATCTTTTAACGAAAAACATACAAAGTATAGCCAAAAATAAAGACCTACTCAAAAAGGTAATCGAAAACAAAACGTACAAACATTACGATCGGCTATACCGTTTCAAGGTCGATACAATATCTTTTGATACAGTGCTTGAAATTAGCATTACGATAGAGAAAGAAAAATAAAGAAGGAGGGCTTTAGCGCCGCTCCTTCTTTTCGTTTTCATATATAAACTCTTTATCTACACAGCTCACGTAAATCAGCAAAAAGACGATCCGCTTCTTCCCAAGAAGATGCTTTTGCACCAGAAGCCATCGGATGCCCTCCGCCATTATATTGCATTGCTAATTTATTTATCACTGGTCCTTTTGAGCGAAGACGAACACGAATCACATCGTCTTCCTCTAGAAATAGAACCCACGACTTTAATCCATCAATATTACCAAGTGCTCCAACAACGCCAGATGCCTCAGAAGGAAGTACATCAAACTTTTCTAATACTTCTTTCGTTAATTTAATGTAAGCTGCTCCTTCTTCTACCATCGTAAAGTTTTGTAAAATATAGCCGTTTAAACGAGCAATTTTTTCTTTCGTCTTATACATTTCATTGTATAAATCTGTGAATTTCACATCCATATCGACAAGCTCACTTACGTAACGAAGTGTTTTCGCTGTTGTATTCGGGAATAAGAAACGACCTGTATCCCCAACAATACCCGCTAAAATAAGACGAGCTGCTTCTTTCGTTATCTGTAATCCTTTATCTTTTCCATAACTGTAAAACTCATAGATCATTTCACTTGTAGAACTTGCTGTCGTATCTACCCACGTAATATCTCCGTACGGATCTTCATTCGGATGATGATCAATTTTAATTAACATCTTCCCTTTTGCATAGCGTTGATCGTCAACACGTTCTTGGTTCGCAGTATCACATACGATAACAAGTGCATTTTCATATACACTATCTTCAATATCATCCATTACTCGTAAATATTCTAGTGACGGTTCATTGTACCCAACCGTATAAATATTTTTCTCTGGAAACGATTCTTGTAGAATTTTACCAAGACCGCCCTGTGAACCTAATGCATCTGGATCTGGACGCACATGACGATGAATAATAATTGTATCAAACTCTTTAATTGCTCCTAAAATTTGCTCATGCATATGTATAATCTCCTTTTTACTCAACTTCTCCACTTTAACGTGCAGTAACATCCCAATCGGTGCAGGCTAATCATTAGCGCGCAGTAACATCCCCGCACTAATTAAAGTTTCACTTTATCCTTCATTATAACGGAAAGTATTTCATACATGCGAACAATTGCTTTATAATAAAAGTTAGAAAGTTTAGATATTTATTTTTTCTCCACTATTATTTTTCACAAAGCGATGGGAGTGTGCATTATGCCAGTATTAGTCTTCTGTATTATCGTCTCATTTATGTTGTACCTCTTCTACAAAACAAAATACTTTCGTACAAACCGCCCAATGGAGAAAGGTTGGCTCTCAGGAAAATCCGCAATGGCACTTGGTTCATTCGTCTTATTCTTCGGGATAAACCAATTCTTTTTAGAACTTTCAACCGCTCGTATTATCGTTGGTGTTTTATTTGTTCTATTTGGTAGTGCAAGTGTATTTAATGGATTTCGCCAATACAAACATTTCTTACCATTAGCAGTTGAAGAAGCTGAATCTGTCTGAAGCAACATAAAAAAGCATCAATATTGTGATGCTTTTTTACGTCCCCTAACTTTTAAAATCATATATGCAACAAACGCAGACGGTATATTAAAGGGGTTGCCTTGTACGTGAAAATGTAATTGTTCTTCTTCAAAAGACATTTTTTCATATAATTCTTGCTGAGATAATCCTGTTCGTTTCTTTTTTTCATGTAAACCTTGTAAATATAAATATTGAAGCGGTATCATCACAAGAAAGTAAAATAGTGCGATCCCACCAAAAAAGAGCACTTCTGATGACATAATGCATACCACCTTCCCTAAATCCATTTTCTTACAATTGAATTATAACATAGTATAAACTCTAATTAAATTAATATTCTGTTTTTTAGTTATACAATTGTCTCACCACATAATTCCTCTTCAGCATACTGAACATATCGCCGAATAAAAGCACCGGGATCTTTTCTAATAGGCTCGATATCCAGTCTTAACGGAATCTTTCCCGCCATATAAAAAATTCTCGAAGCAGTCCCAAGTCGAATAGCTGCTTCCGAAATATTTTCCCCATATCCCATCATGAAATTCCCCCATGCGTCTTCTAACTGTCCCGAAGCAATTAAATGCAATCTCGGAACACCAATATCAAACTCTTTATAGCCAAATCCACATTCATCAAAATCGAGTAAATACCAATCCTCTCTGTCTACAAGAACATTGCCAAAATGCATATCACCGTGAACAAATTGTTTTTCTCCTAGTTGTGTTGAATTTTCGAGTTCTTGTATTCTTTCTGCAATTCTTATGCACTTATGCTTATCCGCATGCGATAGAAATGAAGCATTTAGTAATCGTTGTAAAGGTTCATGGTTTACCTTTTGCTCACTATATATAGGCCTTTCATAACCTCTCCAAGTTTGCGGTACTCTTTTGAGCACTCCATTTGTTTTTTCATGAAACATTCGCATTAATGATCCAAGCTTTTCATAATCTTTATCCTTTGGTTCTAAAATTTCACTTCCGTTTATAAACCTAAAGACAACAAAATACTGGATACTTCCCTCACCTTTCATAATAGGTGTGATCAAATCACCACTTTTATTGACAACTACTTCTGGTACTAACATTTGTTTTTGTATCGCTATTAACCAATGTATTTCAGCCTCTATTTGCTCGCATGTATAACGTCCTTCTCTGTACTGCCTAACTACAAATTTATTTTTGTCCGATTCGAATATATATGTTTGATTTTCTCCCCCATGTAACAATGAAACTTTCGTAAGACTATTTAAATTATATCGCTTACATAACTGCTCTTTAGCGTGAAAATCCATTCTTCTCCCCCTAGTTCCTATAGTGAAGCGTAGTCTCTTTTATCCAATTACATTATTGTTATCTCTTAACGATTAGTAGCGTAATCGACTAACAACCAATTTTCTATCCACATTGATACATATCCTTCTATTTTTTCACTTCTCTACTTAAAACGCCCACCGAGCTTAAATAATAACTTCAAAATCCAATAAAACAATATAAAGTTAAAGAAAAAGCCTAATGGATTAAACGAAATTTCCCATTCGACACCTCCATAATTATTGTTCAAGCATCTTCAAATGATTACGTGTTCCTATTTATAAATATGAAACAGAATGTGATTTATTTTTCGCTTTCGCAATTCAAACCATGATAGATTCAGTTGCTAACTACATTTTAAAACTCCCTAATGTAGCGTTCTAAAAAAAAAAATGGAACAAACCAAAGCGGTCTGCTCCATCTTTTTATTTATCGATCAACTGCACCATAAGTAATGCTTTCCCGACAACATTACCTTCATGATGCACTTCTACATCAACCTTACCAAATTTACGCCCAATTTCTAATACTTTCGGATGAACGGATACAACATTATCAATTTGAACTGGTTTTACGAAATAAATTGTTAAGTTCTCAACAATTAAATCACTCTTCTTTTGCGCACGAATAACGCGATTCGTTGCTTCCGTCACAATTGTTGTGAATACACCGTAAGATAACGTTCCGATTGAATTCGTCATTTGCGGCGTCACTGAAAATTGATATAAATGTTCATTTTTCGCTTCTTTCGGCGTCATAAATTGATTCGTTACAATATCATCGATTGTTTCGCCGACTTGTGGTTGACGCTGAATCATTTGCAGCGCCTGAAGTACATCTTGACGACTAATAATTCCTTGCAGTTTATTTCCTTCATCAACAACTGGAAGTAACTCAATACCTTCCCACACCATCATACGTGCTGCAGCTGCGACAGACATTTTACCGTTTACCGTAATCGGATGCTTTGTCATCACTTTATCAATTGGTGTTTCTTTCACGACACCAATCATATCTTTTGAAGTTACGATACCTAACACCTTTTTATTTTCATCAACAATTGGATAACGTCCATGCATCGTTTCTTCATTGTACGCATGCCATTGTTGCACTGTATCATTCGGCTTTAAATATAACGTCTCTTCAATTGGCGTTAAAATATCTTCAACGAGGACAATTTCTTTCTTAATAAGCTGATCGTAAATTGCACGGTTAATTAACGTCGCAACTGTAAATGTATCGTAACTACTTGAAATAATCGGCAGTTTTAATTCATCTGCTAATTTCTTCACATGATCTTCCGTATCAAATCCGCCCGTAATCAATACCGCAGCTCCGGCTTCTAACGCTAATTGATGTGCGTTCGTACGGTTACCGATAATAAGTAAGTTTCCTGCTTCTGTATAGCGCATCATCGCTTCTAACTTCATTGCCCCGATTACGAATTTATTTAACGTTTTATGTAGTCCTTCTCTGCCCCCAAGTACTTGACCATCGACAATGTTAACGACTTCTGCATATGTCAGTTTTTCAATATTCTCTTTCTTCTTTTGTTCAATTCGAATTGTTCCGACACGTTCAATCGTACTAACATATCCTTTATTTTCTGCATCTTTAATTGCACGGTAAGCTGTCCCTTCACTTACACTCAAATCTTTCGCAATTTGCCTTACAGAAATTTTATGCCCTACTGGTAGGCCATTAATATGTTCTAAAATTTGGTTATGCTTAGTAGCCAAATGGTTTCACCATACTTTCTTTTCCCTAAATTCTTCATGTGTTGTATTTTCAGTATACTATATTTTCAAAACTGTTACACTCTCTCTTTATATATCTGTACTATTTTTTTTATAACAAAATATGCCTTACATTACACTACTTCTTCTATTACAACAATGTAATGGTATTGTCATCTCGTTCGATAGTTTGTCCAGCCGCTCCAATATACAATGAAGACAAGAAATGAAACAAAGGAGCGGATACATGATGAAAAAATTATTAGAAGTTGTAGGTGCTGTATTTTTAGCTTTCGTAGACGGAAAAAAAGTTGCAATGGAATTGAATGAAACACCTGAACAGCCACTTCCAAAAAGAAAAAAATCATCAAAACAAGTACAACCTTTAAAAGCTGTCCTATACACGTAAAAAACCCTTCACTTGTCTTTTCAAATGAAGGGTTTCTTTTCTATAGTATAATACTTTCTCCAGCTTCTAGTACTTTCCCTGTACAATTTTGTAGCTTTTCTACAAATTGATATGGGTCTTGTTCAATTACTGGGAACGTATTGTAATGCATCGGTACAACAGTTTTCGCCCGAGTCCATTTCGCTGCTAAAACAGCATCTTCTGGTCCCATTGTGAAATTATCACCAATTGGTAAAAACGCTATATCAATGTTATTCAGTTCCCCTATTAATTTCATATCAGAGAATAGAGCGGTATCTCCTGCATGGTACACAGTTTTCTCTTCTGCTGTAAATAAAATACCTGCTGGCATACCTGTATATGTAATCGTCTTATTTTCTTCATCAATATAACTAGAACCGTGGAATGCTTGTGTAAACTTCACTTTTCCGAAGTCAAATTCATGCGAACCACCAATATGCATCGGATGTGTATTTACACCTTGCCAACTTAAAAATGTCGCTAGTTCAAATGGTGCCACAACAACTGCATTATTTTTCTTCGCAAGCTCTACTGTATCTCCAACATGATCACCATGTCCATGCGATAAAAGAATCGCATCTACTTTGACATCTTCAGCCTTTAAATCCGTTGTCGGATTTCCAGTTAAAAATGGATCAATTAAAATCACTTTTCCATTCGTTTCAATCTTTACAACTGAATGTCCATGATAAGATACTTTCATTATTACATTCCTCCCCTATTCACATTCTCACTTTTTATTCTACATGATTTTTCAATTCCCTGTCTTTTCTAACATCTATTTACTTGTCATAACGCTTTCCTCCGATGTAAAGTTATATTTGTAATTAAATATCTCGGGGGTGCCAATCGATGAATGCTAGATTAGAAAATTTAATGCAATGGCTAAAAGAAAAAAACGTAGAAGCTGCGTTCTTAACTTCTACACCAAACGTTTTCTACATGACAAACTTCCACTGCGAACCACACGAAAGACTTCTTGGTATGTTTGTATTCCAAGAAAAAGAACCTATTTTAATTTGCCCTAAAATGGAAGAAGGTCAAGCGCGTAACGCTGGCTGGGCACATGAAATTATCGGATTTACTGATACTGACAGACCATGGGATATGATTGCAAAAGCAATTAAAGACCGCGGCATCAATGCAAATGCAGTTGCAATTGAAAAAGAACATTTAAACGTAGAGCGCTACGAAGAATTAACAAAGTTATTCCCAAATGCAGCTTTCAAATCAGCTGAGGAGAAAGTTCGTGAACTTCGCTTAATTAAAGATGAAAAAGAACTTTCTATTTTACGCGAAGCAGCTAAAATGGCGGACTACGCTGTTGAAGTTGGTGTAAATGCAATTAAAGAAAATCGTAGCGAGCTAGAATTATTAGCAATTATTGAACACGAATTAAAAACAAAAGGCATACATAAAATGTCATTCGATACGATGGTATTAGCAGGTGCAAACTCTGCTCTTCCACACGGTATTCCAGGTGCAAACAAAATGAAACGCGGCGATTTCGTACTATTTGATTTAGGCGTAATCATTGAAGGTTATTGCTCTGACATTACACGTACAGTGGCATTCGGTGAAATTTCTGAAGAACAAACTCGCATTTATAACACTGTACTTGCTGGACAACTACAAGCAGTTGAAGCATGTAAACCAGGTGTTACACTTGGTGCAATCGACAACGCTGCTCGTTCTGTTATCGCAGATGCAGGTTACGGCGACTTCTTCCCACACCGCCTTGGTCACGGACTTGGAATTAGCGTACACGAATATCCAGATGTAAAAGCTGGTAACGAGTCTCCATTAAAAGAAGGTATGGTCTTCACAATCGAGCCAGGTATTTACGTACCAAACGTAGGTGGCGTTCGTATTGAAGATGATATTTACATCACAAAAGACGGGTCAGAAATTTTAACGAAATTCCCGAAAGAATTACAATTTGTGAAATAAGAAAAAGGCAGCTTAATTGCTGCCTTTTTCTATTTTTCTACTATTTCACATTTCTCTACAATCATTTTTGCTGGATAACTTTCAAGTATTTGAGAAAACCATACTTTTATTTTATCCCCTGTTTTTAATTGATTATATGCGCTTTTATCCTTAAAGCTCAAAACCGTATGTGATGGATATTCTTTATTCATTTGTTGTTCTATATAATTTTGCAACTCTACTTTTGTTTCAAACGTTTTATCATCGACAAAAAATGCCGTGTCATTTCTTAATATGACATACCCCTCTTCAGATACTTTTTTTACTGCTACTTGCTCTACTTGTTTTGTAGTACACGCTGATAATATGATTAGAAATGCACCTAAAAACATAAACATAGAAAATTTTATATGCCTATTCATTTTTATCCCCTTACTCTATGCTATTTCCGCTTTAAAACCATTTTCTCCTCATACTTATCATCCCATTTAATCACAATCTCTATCGGTTCATCTTTAGATAGAGGCGTGCAACTTACACAAGAAGACTTCATTTCAACCTTTGCTCCTTTATGATTTTCTGACGTTTGTGTCATTGTGCTAAAGGCTCCATTAATAGCAATCTCTAAATTCTTAAATTCTGTATTCCCATCTCCGCCCTTATACTGAAATGTAAACACTCCATCTTCACTGTCATCCTGAATATGCCCTTTATATTGCCCCGTCCAACTTTTGCTCTCGCTAGAAAAAGTAACATACGAAATCGAACAACTTCCTAAAAAGAAAATACTAATAAAAAAGAATAATGCTCTCTTCATAACGTCCCTCCATTCAAAAGCACTTATTTATTGTCTATTTCTTCCTCTTATTATATTATAAAAATACAGAATTTTCTAAAATAGGAGGTTTATATGTTACAACAACAGTTAGAAGAAATTCGTAATAATAATTACATACTGAATAACACACTTAACATTGATTCTTTAAGTTCCAATATGCTTGAGCATATCGGTGTTACCGATAGCTATTTAAGAGACAAACTTATTTACTCTACTTTTTTTCATCTCATCAAAAAGGACTACATTTCACACACGCAATTAGAGAAACTATTATTAGAAAGCATTAGTGAAAAATATTTATTGTATAAAATTCATTCGGATGACGAAGATGCTGTATTTACCCGCGCATTTACGACATTATTACTTGCGCTCATTATTGATGCTGATACAAAATATAATTTCTTATCACAGAATGATATTTTAACTGTAAAAGATCAATTGATTCTATATATGAACAATGAACATGATTTCCGTGGATATGTTCAAGACCACGGCTGGGCACACAGTATCGCTCATGCTTCTGATACATTTGAAGCGCTTGTTCGTAGTCCTAAACTGGCAACTTTATATTACGAAGAAATATTACAAACTTTATTAAACAAAGTTTGTGTCCATTCTATTTACTATAAATATGAAGAAGACGAACGACTCGTTTATCCGATCGTCTCAATGCTACAAAATGGTCTAAAGGAAGAAGTACTCATAGCAGCCCTTCATGACTTAGTAGCCCAATTACCAGTCCAAAAACAAACACTACATATTGAATCGTACGAGTTTCTATACGGAAATATAAAATCTTTCTTACGTAGCTTATTTTTCAGACTACGCACACTTTCTATATGTGAAGAAACCGAATGCGAAATTGAAAATTTGCTACGAAAGCTTCCAAAATATTATTAAAAAAAGAAGGCCACTTAGAAAGTGCCTTCTTCTATTTCACTAATATTTAATTGAAATTTCACGATCCAAACTGAGAAAAGGTGGACAAGAAGTGCAAACGCCATACATGCTCCGCTCAAAAAAGTTAGTATAGGATGCGAATACACGTGCCCTAATCCATAGGATATCGCCACGAAAAACATTGTTATGTAAATATAAATTGCTCCATGTATTTGCCTCATATGAACCTCCTTTTCCCATATTATAACATAAATTTTCTGATTATTCACATTAATCGCTTGTAATCAATATTTCTCAACTGTTACACCTCTAACAGCCGCTTTAATATATGGTGCTCCTTGTAAACTTTGTAAATCCTCTGTTTTGCCTGTTACAACTACACCGTATATTGGTAGGTCTTTTGATTTTGTGTTTTTTATTTCTTTATACGAATCTTTCGCATCATCCATATGTCGTTCATCTTCTGCTAATGTTTTCATTGCTCCTATAAATCCTTTTGAATTCCTCTCAAAATCCATTTTCATTTCTTCTTCCTTTTTTGCATAACTTCCCGTAAATCCATAGACATGATTAGACATTTTCGCATTTAAAACCGCACCTGTTGAGTCTGTTAAGCCAACATATTTATCCGCTTTCTTTTCATCATATGTATCAACCCAAAACCAAACTGGTTGTATATTTTTTGGTAGTATTCCCATAATTTCATCCATCGTATACGCCTTATCAAACGATAGAGCTACTTCTGCAACTTTATTTTTCAAATCCCCAATTTGTTTTAAATCATTCACGTAATTTGTATACTTCATGAATGGCAAGTAAAACCTCATTTCGCGTTGCATCGTTTGTATATTGTAATCCGGCAATTTCTCAGCTGCGTCTACATTAAATCGCTCTTCCTCTAAATGCGTATTTCCATTATGACTTCTTGACATATATCCCCACACATCATATTCATATATTTCATCTATCCACTTAACTGGCTGACCCGAAATATTTTTATATGAACTATACATAATAGAATCGCTCATTAAACCCATATTTAATTTTCTGTGAGAATAAAATTTTATGTTAGGACCCTTTACAGTTTGCTCTGCAAATACTCTTCTTTCCATCTCATTAAAGTTTTTTTGTTTTAAATATACTATTAAAGCGAAAGATCCAACAATCACTAAAATAGACGCAAAGATTGAGATGACAAAATTTCTAAAAAACTGCTTCCTCTTTGCCTTCTTCATCAAAGTCTTCATCTGCTTATCATCCATATTCAAATCAAAGTCCTTCCGACTCATCGTTTCTCCTCCTATACAATTTTTTAAATTGATTTCTTGCACGGTACAAACTTGTTTTCACTGTTTCTTCTTTCATACTTAATAAAATGGCAATTTCCTTATAAGATAGTTCATATTCATATTTCAACAGTAAAATATGACGATAATCCTCCGTCATCGTCTCCAATATTTCTTGTACCTCGCCTTGTAGTTCACTTGTTAAAAGCAACTCATCTAATGACTTTTGACCAATAAGCACGACAGATTCAATCGCAATGGGATTTAGTCTTTTTTCTTTCCGGTGTAAATCTCGGTGCTGATTAATTGCAACTCTAAATAGCCACGGTGTTAAATGCTCTAACGGTATTTCCTCCATAAGCAATAAAGCTTTATACAACGTATCTTGCACAATATCTTCCGCTTCTTTTCTATCTGCTCCAATCTTAATTAAGTATCCAAACACAGCTTTTGACTTCTCTATTAATAACGATTCAAACGTATCATGACTCATTCTGCTCTCCTTTCTATATACTCAACGTTTGAGAGCGTAAAATGTATACAGCTTTTCTATAATTTTTTTCAACATAAAAAGCACACCTATTTTGATGTGCTTATCTCCAACATACTATTCTATTATTTCATCGCTTCCTTCACAACATCTTGAATCATAACAACTTCTGTTTTCATATCAACAGACGGTGCTTCTTCATCAATACATTCATACCAAAACGCTACATGCTTTTTATCAATTTCATGATGAGAATTTTCGACAGGAGTCCCGCCTTCTCCTTGCACAGAATACCAATATAAGTACTCTTCTCCATCTCTTATTTCCCGGAAAATTGTCTCTACATACATCTTTTCGTCGTTTAATGTCAAAAGCACTTCTTTCATATTTCCATTAAGAAGCTGCATCCATTCATCTACACGGTGACTTTTACCTTGTTTCACTTTAAATCTCGTTAACTCCACATTCATTTTTATTCCCCCGTTCTCTTACGTACAAACAATCTATATTCTATTGGATTATGAAAACTTAATTTACTAGCTAATTTTTGCGAAGGAATATTGTCTACATAACAATCCCAGCACGGTATAATATCATTTTGCGCGCAATGTTCAATGAACCGTGTTGCAACAGCTTGGGCTAATCCTTTCCCTTGATATGCTTTATGCGTCACAATATCAATTTCAGCAAACCCATTCCCATTAAATATCGAAACACATTCAGCTACAATCCTCCCATCTTGTTCTATACAAAATCCAAAACCACGATTCAAAAACGTTTCTTTTGATCCCCAATATTCTTTATAATACGCCTCTGTAAATTCATTGCTTCGTTCTATATCACTTTTATCAATACGCTTCACTTCATATGTATTTTTGTTTGCATTTCGTTTTCTCTCTTCAAAGGTTACGCTTTGAAATTTCATTCGCGGGATGTTCCGAAGTACATTACTAAAACGCTCTTCTAACATCATTTCCCACTCGTCACTTGAAGTGAAGAGTGTAAATCTCTTCTCTGTTTTTTCAATAGCCATTTTTAAATACGCAAATAAATCTTCGTTATAATTGTGATCATCCGTATCACCAAATAAATAATAGATACCATTAGCTGTAATAACTAGTCCTGCTGTTAACTTCTCGTTGGCAAAAATCTCACCATCTATCATTTGGTCACATACCGCATAAGCAAACGTCGTCGTTCTTGTAAGACTTTCTAAAATCGGAAGGATTTTTCTATACTCGGCTACAGATAATTTTTTCATAATTGCTCCACTTTAATCGTATCAGCCTCTATATTTTCAAAACAAAGATTTACTGTTCTCTTTAATGCTCTCGTTCTATGAATCGTACATGCCGGAATTAAGATAGAATCATTTGGCTTTAAAACCGCTGTTTCTCCATCTTCAAAATCGATAAGTAATTCTCCCTCTAACACAATAAATAATTCATCCGAGTTAGAATGATAGTGCCAATCATATTCACCAGTAAATACAGCGATTCGTAAGCAATGACTATTTACATTTGAAACGACGAAGTTTTTATGTTGATCTTGAATGTCCTTCGTTAATTCTATTAAATTCACAGTTTCCATCTTTCGTCCCACCCTTTCATTAGTCGTTCTTTTGAAAAACTAATTTAGTCTCCACCACCTCCGCAATCTCCTCCACCATCACTTGAGCTGCTACAATCGTTGCTACTGTAATCACCAAATCCACTTGATGAGCTTGAATAATAAGACGAATTTCTTTTCTTTTTTTGCCTTTTTTCTCCACCATTCTTATTAGTTGATAGTAATGTTCCAAACACTAAAACATGTACTAAAATGGCTACCATTAAAAAAATAATAAGTACAAATACATGTAAAGATAAATTTGAAACTGGTAACTTAATTAAGTTAATAAAAATAATACACATGACAATAAAATACATAACATTCGCCGCATCTATTAAACCACTTTCAATTTTAGACCTAGGTCTCTTTTTCGTAACTACTAACTCATGTTTACTCCTTATTACTCCTCTTTGTTTTTTATGCTTCCTCCGCTTACTTTTTCTTCCCAATCTAATCCCCCCTCCCAAATTTTATATAATTCTAAATTATCACAATCCCTACTTATTAACAGTAATACACAACAATTTTTACAATTTATTACCTTATAAAAAAAGACCCTCCTCATAAAGGAAGGTCTCGAATTTGTCTCTATTATGATAAAGCAGGAGCTTTTTCAAGAAGCTCTTTCGCATCAGCGTATTGTAAGCCGTGAGCTTCTGCAACTGCTTCGAATGTTACGTATCCATCTAATGTGTTAATACCTTTTAGTAATGCAGTGTTGCCTAAGCAAGCATCTTTGTAGCCTTTGTTCGCAATTTGTACTGCATATGGTACTGTTACGTTTGTTAATGCAAGAGTTGATGTACGTGGAACTGCTCCTGGCATATTAGCAACTGCATAATGAACAACGCCATGTTTTTCGTAAGTTGGGTTGTCGTGAGTTGTAATACGGTCAGTTGTTTCGAAAATACCACCTTGGTCAATCGCGATATCTACAACGACAGAACCTGGTTCCATTGATTGAATCATTTCTTCTGTTACAAGTTTTGGCGCTTTTGCACCTGGAATTAATACCGCACCAATAACAAGATCAGACTCTTTTACAGCTTCTGCAATGTTGTATGGATTAGACATTAACGTTTTTACTTGGTTTCCGAAAATGTCATCTAGTTGACGAAGACGTTCTGCGCTTAAGTCGATGATTGTTACATCTGCACCTAAACCTACTGCAATCTTCGCTGCGTTTGTACCAGCTTGACCACCACCGATAATTGTTACTTTGCCGCGTTTTACCCCTGGAACGCCTGCAAGTAAAATACCTTTACCACCTTTGTTCTTCTCAAGGAATTGTGCACCGATTTGTGCAGACATACGACCAGCTACTTCACTCATAGGTGCAAGTAATGGTAAAGAACGATTGTCTAATTGTACTGTTTCGTATGCAATTGATACAACTTTGTTATCAATTAATGCTTTCGTTAATTCTGGTTCTGGAGCTAAGTGTAAGTATGTGAATAAAATTAAACCTTCGCGGAAATAGCCGTATTCACTTGCAACTGGCTCTTTTACCTTCATAACCATATCTTGATTCCATGCTTCTTCAGCAGTTTCAACAAGTTTTGCACCAGCTTGTACGTATTCTTCATCTGTAAAGCCTGATCCTATACCTGCTCCTTTTTCAACAAAAACTTCATGACCATTTTGTACTAAATGTACCGCTCCCGCTGGCGTCATTGCCACACGGTTTTCATTGTTTTTAATTTCTGTTGGAATACCGATACGCATTATTAGTTCCCCCTTGAGTTATGAAATGACCCCTGAATCATTTTTTAAAGCGCTTTCTACGCTCTTATATTTTAACATAATATCTCAATATTTGACAAAAAATAATACAAGTTTTCCGATAGATTTAACCTTACATTAAAGGACAGTATTATCCGCACCTCTCAGCGTAAAGGATAAACTGTCCAATTATTCGAAACTTCACCTTATTTCGCTCTATCGATGTCTATGAATAACATCTACTGCACCAGTTACTTCAATAATTGTACCGGTAATCATATCGGAATCGTCCTCACATAAAAACGAAA
Source organism: Bacillus sp. DE0042 (assembly GCF_007680225.1). Lineage (NCBI taxonomy): Bacteria > Bacillati > Bacillota > Bacilli > Caryophanales > Bacillaceae > Bacillus > Bacillus sp. DE0042. The sequence goes on from NZ_VEJP01000007.1 coordinate 103,535, forward strand.
TCGTCCTTGCGATATCTTCACCTGTTCCAGATCTACCAATTGGTGTGTTACGTTCTTTCAACTGACGTGCTTCTTGAATTGTCGCTTCTTTCATTTCACCAATAATATCACCAGGACATACCATATTTGCAGTAATACCATATTCTGCTTCTTCGTAAGCAACTGTTTTCGTTAATGAAACAAGTCCTACTTTCGCTGCTGCAAAAGCTGAACGATAAATCCATCCCGGTGCGCTATCTGCCCCTTGGAATCCATAATTAATAATACGGCCAAAGTTCTGTTTTCTCATAACCGGAACGACAAGTTTCAACAAATGAAACACCGCTGTTAAATTACCCTGAATCATTTCATTCCATTCGTCTTCTTCATAATCAACTAACTTTTTTCGTTCAAATACATATGGACCAGCATTATTAATTAAAAAGTCAATTTTGCCAAAACGGCTTATCGCTTCTTCTACTATTTTATGTAAATCTTCCTTTTTCGTGACATCCGCTTGCACGAATTGTAGACGCTCTTCCATATTTTTATATGTTTCTTTCATCGTTTCCATAGCAGTTATATCGCTATGATATGTTACTGTTACTGAATACCCTTTAGCCAATAACTTTTCTGTTACTTGCTTTCCTAAACCTTTCGTACCGGCTGTAATGAGCGCGTGTCTCACAAACATGCCTCCTTTTAAATTGCTATACTTCATATGTAACAAGTTCTCGCCCCAATTACAACTAAAATGAATTAAAGCAAAGTTTTCAAAATTCTGTAACGTTTACAGTAAGCACATTACCAAAATTTGTTTTATAATAAAGTTGTAAACGGTAATAAAAATGATTGGGAGGAATTTACTATGAATAATACATATACAAATATTTTAATCGCGGTGGATGGTTCTAAAGAAGCAGAAAGAGCTTTTAAAAAAGCAATTCAAGTCGCAAAACGCAACAATGCAACATTAACAATTGCTCATATCGTTGATGTAAAAGCATACTCAGCAGTAGAAGCTTATAGCCGCGCAATTGCTGAACGTGCAAATCTATTTGCAGAAGACTTATTAGAAGACTACAAAAAAACTGCGCTTGAAGCTGGCCTTGAAAAAATTGAAACTGTATTAGAATTTGGTAATCCTAAATCTAAAATTTCAAAAGAAATCGCTCCAAACCATAAAGTAGATTTAATTATGTGTGGTGCAACTGGTTTAAATGCTGTTGAGCGTTTCCTAATTGGTAGCGTCTCTGAACATATTATTCGCTATGCGAAATGCGATGTCCTTGTTGTTCGTGGTGATGAGGAGCAAGGTGATCTTTAATTCATAAATAAAACACCAAGTCTACATGGGCTTGGTGTTTTTCATTTTACATACTTCACTATAAATACAAGACAAACAACCACTACAACAGCTACTGCCAACACATATGGCGGTAAGAACTTCAAAGACCATAATGCCATCATGATCGTCGCAACCGTTAAGTACGTTTGCTTTGCATCTTCTGTCATTTTTTTACGAAGCAAGAACACATACAAATAACCGATTGGCGGCGTAATGAAGCAAAGAACATATATGATTTTAGATTTTAAATACCATTTTTGTTCTCCGAGTTTCTTTATATCTTCTTCTATTCTCTTATGCTCTTGCTCTCTCGCTTCTTCTACAAGCCGATCTTCCTCTTCTCCTCGCTTTTCTTTCATATAAGGAAGAAAGTGCACGAAAAAATAGTATGCGAATACGAACGCTCCAAATCCAATATTTAATCTTTCCAATGGAATATTCTCACTAAAAAAAGCAGCAGCAATCGCTAAAGAAAAACAGTACGTCATCATCCAAAATGAACGTTTTCTCTTTTTCCGTTCCATTTCTTTTTTATTTTGTACATGCTTTCTTTTCGAAAGCCATATCGAAATACAGCAATCTACTACAAATAGAATAAAGATAAATATCCCAACGTGTACTGTTTCTACATCCTCAAATGAAAAGATATTTGGGAATGCAACATGTAATACAATTAGCGTGTACAAAATTAGCCCTACAAAATAAATACGTCTCATTTTCCATTCCTTTCTTATTTCCTAACTTTAGGTTAACATACATTTTTTAGAAATAGACGGACAAAATATATATGTTAAAAAAGGAGGATGCTACATGAATGATTCTGAACGTATTATTTTAGATGTGAACGGGAAAGAGCTCGAAATGTTACATACAATCCGTACACATTTTAAAGAAAAACATGGTGTGGAACTAAGTAATGGTGCATTACTTAGAGATTTGATGGATATTGAGTATATTCGAATTACGGAAGATCGACATAAGTATGATTAACTTTAAGCTATAAAAATCACAAAAAAGGTACGCTTCTCTCTACTAAGATTTGCGTACCTTCTGCCCTATAAATCCATCAACTTCCTACAAACTCTCCAACTAACGCTTTCGCCTTCTCCAAAGCTTTCTCAATTTGGTCAAACCCTGTCCCACCAGCACTGTTACGACGCTTTACAGCTGCATATGGTGAAAGAACTTCATACAAATCTTCTTCAAATAATGAGCTCATTTCTTTATATGTTGCTAGTGGTACATCTAGTAAATAAATTCCTTTTTGTGTGCAGTGTAGCACTAGCTTCCCAACAATTTCATGAGCTTGTCGGAATGGGAGTCCTTTACTTGCTAAGTAGTCAGCAATTTCTGTTGCGTTTGAGAAATCTTGCGTTACAGCTTGCCCCATCTTTTCTTTATTGACAGTCATCGTCTCTAACATGCCTGCCATAATATGAAGGCATCCTTCTACTGTTTTTACTGTATCAAACATTCCTTCTTTATCTTCTTGCAAGTCTTTATTGTAAGCGAGCGGTAATCCTTTCATGACTGTAAGTAAACTAAATAAATTACCGTACACTCTGCCTGTTTTACCGCGTATTAGTTCCGCCATATCTGGATTTTTCTTTTGCGGCATAATGCTGCTTCCCGTTGCGTATTGATCGCTCATTTCAATAAATTGAAACTCTTGGCTACTCCATAAAATAAGTTCTTCGCAGAAGCGTGATAAGTGCATCATGAGCATAGATGAGTTACTTAGGAACTCCAGTATGAAATCACGATCGCTTACTGCATCTAAACTATTTTCATAGATTCCATTAAATCCAAGAAGCTCCGCACTATATTCTCGGTCAATCGGGAATGTTGTCCCAGCTAATGCTCCTGCTCCTAATGGTGAAATGTTAATGCGCTTTAATGAATCTTCATAACGATTCACATCACGCTCTAACATCCAAAAGTAAGCGAGAATATGATGCGCAAATGAAATTGGCTGCGCACGCTGCAAATGCGTATAGCCAGGCATAATGGTTTCAATATTATTTTCTGCTTGATGAACAAGAACCGTTTGCAATTGTTTTGTAGCTTTAATAATATGTTCTACTTTTTCTTTTAAATATAAATGCATATCAGTCGCTACTTGATCATTACGACTTCGGCCTGTATGAAGTTTCCCTCCTACTTCGCCAATTTGTTCCATTAACATTTTTTCAATGTTTAAGTGAATATCTTCTGCTTCTACTGAGAATTGAAGCTTATTCTCTTTTGCTTCTTTTAATAAATACTGAAGCCCTACCTTTATTTTCTCTGCTTCTTCTTTCGTAACGATGCCTTGCTTTGCTAGCATCGTTACGTGTGCAATACTTCCGTTTATATCTTGATTTACTAATTGTTGATCGAAGGAGATGGATGCTCCAAACTCTTCAACCCACGCTTCCGCTTCTTCTGTAAAACGTCCGCCCCAAAGTTTGCTCACGCTTCCACCTTCTTTTGATTCACTTGGCTGTATACTTTCGTCGGTAAACCGAATAATGAAATGAATCCAACTGCTGCATCATGATTAAATTCGTCCTGAGCAGTATATGTTGCTAATTTTTCGTCATATAAAGAGTACTCAGATTTACGTCCTTCTACAATCGCATGGCCTTTAAATAATTTCACACGCACTGTACCTGTTACATTCTTTTGCGTTTCTTGTAAGAAAGCGTTAAGCGCTTGTTTTAAAGGAGAGAACCATAAACCGTTATAAATAAGTTCTGTTATTTTTTGCTCAATCATCGGTTTAAAATGCGCTACTTCTTTTACGAGTGTTAAATCTTCTAGCTCTTTATGCGCCGTGATTAACGTCATTGCTGCTGGACATTCGTATACTTCACGCGATTTAATACCAACAAGGCGATTTTCTACGTGATCGATACGTCCAACACCATGTTTTCCAGCAAGCGCATTTAACGTTTTAATTAATTCTGAAAGTGAATATGCAGTACCATTTAAAGTAGTCGGTACTCCTGCTTCAAATCCGATTTCTACAAACTCTGGTTTATTCGGTGTATCTTCTAACGCCAATGTCATCTCATATGCATCTTCTGGCGGCGCTGCCCATGGATCTTCTAAAATACCACATTCGTTACTGCGTCCCCATAAGTTTTGATCGATTGAAAACGGGCTATCTAAATTAATCGGAATGGGTACATCGTTTTCTTTTGCATATGCAATTTCTTCTTCACGTGACCATTTCCATTCACGTACAGGCGCAATCACTTCTAAGTAAGGATTTAACGCTTGAATGGAAACTTCAAAACGAACTTGATCATTCCCTTTCCCCGTACATCCATGTGCAACTGCAGTCGCCCCTTCTTGTTCTGCAATTTCTACTAATTTCTTAGCGATAAGTGGACGAGATAATGCAGAAACGAGAGGGTATTTCCCTTCGTATAACGTGTGTGCTTGCATAGCCATCAATGCATATTCATTTGCAAATTCCTCTTGAACATCAATCATATACGATTTAATTGCACCTACTGAAAGTGCCTTTTCTTTTACAAATGCTAAGTCTTTACCTTCCCCTAAGTCTAAACAAAGCGCGATAATATCATAATTCTTCTCTTGTAACCATTTAATTGCAACGGAAGTATCAAGACCTCCGGAATATGCTAATACCACTTTTTTCTTCTCCATTTTGCATCCCCCTAAAGAATAAATATTCATTTTATTTTATAATAATACACACTTTAACACCTTTTATAAAATGTATCAAGAGTCATTTTCAAATTTTTTCAAACAATTTCGTCGAGCTTATTTCTGTTTTCATGTACAATATAAGCAGGAAAACGGAGGTGAACTTATGGAAAAGTATTTCTTATACAATGAACATCTAGGAATTGAAATTCCGCATTTACAAGAAGACTGGGAAAGTATCCCCGAAAAAATGCAGCATGCTATTTTATTAAAATGGGAACAAGTTCGCGGAAAGATTCCTGATCGTATAAAAGAGCTCGAACACTATATTAATGCAAAACAGCATCATTTAAATAACGAAGAAAACTTCGAAATTTCCTGCAAACTTAATTCAGAAATTGCCGATCTCGCTTCCATCATTAATGACCTTTGGCTTTGGTATCGACTCACTCAAAATGTATCTGAGGGGAAAGCACACCAATGAAAAAAGCATGCCCCTCAATTACTTTGGGTCATGCTTTTTTGTCGTAACACGATTTACAATATATTTCTTGTGCTGTTTTCGCCAAACATACATCAAACGGTCCAACTAATATACTTCTTTCCTTTGGCAACTTTACAAAAGCAACGAGCTCTTCTTCATATTGAATCTTTTTCTGACATGAAACGCATACTAATTCTTTTCTTTTAAACATGTCTTTTAGCATATCTTCTCTCTCCCTTTCATCTATCTATACTGATATAATCTCATAACAATTAAGACTTGTAAAAAAATGACACATTCTGAAACAAATTATTCATATACTATGTACAAAAGGAGGTCTCAATTTTATGCGAGCTTTCATTATTATCGCTTTAACTTTTTTAAGTGTGATTAGCTGGGATGCGTTTTTTAAAGATAAAGGTGACCAGAAAGATACAACTGAATAAACGCCATCTTTTTCTTACTTATTGGACAAACTTTTAAACACTGTCCGATTTCACGAAATAACTTAGGCTTTTCTACAAAAATATTTAAACATAACAATTTTTGTAGATTCCCTCCGTTTATTGTCGGTTTCCATCCGCATACATTTTTTGAAAGTATGATATAATAATATAAATCTTGAAGGAAGGGATTTTGATATCATGATCGCTCGAAGGAGCATGTGGCATCGTATTGACGAATCATACACGTAGCGTATTTTTCAGCTCAGATACTTTAGTCTAGCGAAAAAAATACGAGAGTGGGGAAATTATGATTGCCCGAAGGATAATTTGGCAAAAAAAAGACTCTTCTTACACATAGCGTTTTGTTTAGGACTTAATTGTTACTAGCTAAACAAAACAAAGAAGAGCAGGATTGCTAAATGAAGAATCCTACTCCACGTTTTGTTTAGTCGTTTTAAGACTTAAACTAAAACGAAGGTAGGGAGAATTGATGGACGAGAGGATTATTCGTTATTTCTTCAGCGACATATAGCGTAGTTAGTTTTTTTCGTAAACTAACTGAAGCTACATGTGAGCTCGTAGTTAGTTTACAACACAAAAAGGACTACTAACTACGGAAAGAAGGAATAACGATGAGGAACATCCAAAGTCGACAAATTATTAAAGAAATTTTTATGGTTTTAATCGGTTCATTTATTTTAGCAGCAGCGCTATATCACATTCACTTCCAAAACCACTTAACAGAAGGTGGCTTTGTAGGAATTGCACTATTCATCCAAAATTTTTATGATATTTCACCATCTATTTCAACTGTAATTATGGATATCCCAATTATTTTACTATGTGCTTCATTTTTAGGTAGAAAAATGGTTGGCTACTCATTCCTAGGTTCGATTTCATTCGGAGTATTTTATTCTCTTATGGAAAATTATTCTCCATTTACGGTCGATTTATCAAATAATTTATTTATAGCTGCAGTAGTTGGCGGTGCGTTAGCTGGTATTGGACTCGGTTTTATATTGCGATTTGGCGGTGCAACCGGCGGAGACGACATTTTAACAATTGTATTAAGTAAACGAACTCGTTTTACAATTGGGCAAATTTTCTTCGTCTTTGACGCGATTGTTCTTGCGCTTTCATTATATTATTTAAATTGGACAGAAATTGCTTTTACTATTCTTTCGATTGCCGTACAGGCAAAAACATTGGATTTAATTTATTATCCAAAAGCAGAGAAGAAAGCGGAAAAGCAACCAGTATCTATTCCAATGTCCAAAAAGCATGCAACAAATTAAAAAAGCGAAAGGCTTCGGCCTCTCGCTTTTTTTATGTCCTTTTTTCCTTCTCGACTATGTGGCGCACTTGATAAAATCTATTTGCAAATTCAGTAACGCTTCTTGTTAAACGATAGTTCACTGTAGACCCAATTGCCATTCCAATGACTGGAATACCTTGGAATAATTTACGACGAAGAGCATAAATCGAAAATGTTTTCAAAATTTGTTTTAACACAACTTCAGTAGAAGCTGGTTGTAACACCGCTTCGTCTCCTTCGTAGAAGAACGAATCTTCTTGCTCTAGCTCTTGCAGTAAATTGTACCATGCGTATTGCTGAAGCCTTCCTGGTAGTAATGACGCATGAAACACCTTTAACGCAAGCATCATTTCATAAGGCTTGTTCACATCATGTCCAAATGACGTGGCAATAAGTTGGACTGCCTTCACATTTAACGCAATCATAACGGGAAAATCAGCTGTTAATAATAATAAACCTCCAGCACCCGTTGCTCCGCCTTGTACGAATGAATATAGGCGATGTCGTGCTGTTTGCTGCTCTGCTATGTATGTTAATTGATCAATAGATAACGCTTTTAAATCTTCCAGTTGTTCAATCGATTCATCAAATAATCTCGATGTTCCTAAAATACGATTACGCGCGTCTAACTGTGATTGTGAACTTTGAATCAATGCATGCAAATGAAAGAGCCATCCATCTGCTTTCGTAAAGAAATCTTTTCGTTTTTTCTCAGGCAATTTCGCAATTGTAGTATGTACCCATTTATCAAACATTTTTTGAAAATCAGTCGCTTCTTGCTCAACTAATTGCGATTCCCATTCTTTTATATTGTCTAAAATGGCTTGTTCTCGCTTCGATCGCATCGTAACAACCACCTCGTTCGATTTTTTTCTATTGTAACATATTTCTGCTTATTCTTTGCAAATATGCTTGTCTATCTTTATTCACATACCATTTTTTAATGACATAAAATATTAACAAAAAGGATGAGATAAATCACATGAATCTATCCAATATAAAAAAAGAATATAATGCAGTATTCAGCTTAGGACAAAACTGCTGGCCTGCTTGGGCGTTATATCAATTCAAATTATCACCCTTTTTTGGTGTTATCGATTTTATGCTAAGCCCTTCATTAGAAAAAGTGAATGTATTATTACAAAAACGATTTGACCGTTTTCTACAGTTCGAAAACTTATCTTTCATCTCATTTTGGGATGATGGTGCGAAATTAAGACTCCGTGACAACCTATATGAAATCGACTCCTGCCACGACTTTAAAACAGATGTAAACACACCAACTTCTTGGCCTTCTTATACAGAAATTAAGTTAAACTATGAGCATCGAATTAATCGTTTTCTAACTACAATTGAAACGGAAGAATCCACATTGTTTATTCGAACCGGAGGAACATACGAAGAAGCACGTTCCTTGGAACAAATTTTATCCCAAATAGTTAAACATACATTCTCTGTCCTATTACTCATTCCTGCAGATGTACCAACTATCGCCCAAGAAGATTGGGGATTACAAAACATTTGTGTTATAAAATGCCCTATTATGGATGTATACCAGTACAATGAAGCATTTTGGAATGATTTATTTGATGGGATCACGATTAGACCGCAGGCTTAAACACGATACTTTTTATTACACACTGCCTTATAATCATCCTTATACAAAAGAAATAAGGTGTGATTATATATGTATCCACGTGCAAAAGCTTTTGGCATTGCTATACATCACGATCGCCTTCTCGTACAAGAATATCATACAGGCGATGAAACATTTTACCGACCTCTTGGCGGTTCAATTGAACTTGGTGAAAAATCAGCATATACCGTTATTCGTGAATTTAAAGAAGAGCTTCATACGGAAGTGGAAATCACCCATTATTTAGGCTGCTTAGAAAACATCTTTCCTCTTGATGGAGAAATTGGTCATGAAATCATTCAACTATATTCTTTACGCTTATTAGACACATCACTATATGAAATGGAAATACTGAATATACAAGATGAACAAACACTGTCATATGCAAAATGGATTTCCCTCACTGCATTCATTCAAAAAGAGAAAGCACTATATCCAGATGGAATCTTGAAATATATCCAACAGAAAAAAGACGAAACCCTATAGGATCTCGTCTTTTTTTCATATAGTAATATTAACCAATATCTCCAAGACGTAGTACGTCACGAGCGATCATAACTTCTTCGTCAGTTGGAATTACGATAATTTTTACTGGAGAGTGTGGGAAGCTGATGAATGCTTCTTCACCAAATACGTTATTACGTTTTACGTCGAAGTATACGCCCATGTACTCAAGGCCTTCTAATACACGCTCACGAATAATCGCACTGTTTTCACCTACACCGGCTGTAAAGATGATAGCGTCAACGCCTTTCATACGAGCAGTGTAAGAACCGATGTATTTGTGGATACGGCTTACGAATACATCAAGTGCTACTTTCGCACGGTGGTCGCCTTCTTCTTCTTTCGCAATGATGTCACGTAGGTCACTAGAGTAACCAGTAAGACCTAACATACCACTCTTCTTGTTTAATACGTTAACTACTTCTTCTACTGTTTGGCCTGTTTTTTCCATGATGTATGGAATTAACGCAGGGTCAAGGTTACCAGAACGTGTACCCATTGTTACACCAGCAAGTGGAGTGAAGCCCATAGAAGTATCGATAGATTTACCGCCTTCTACTGCTGCGATACTTGCACCGTTACCTAAGTGACAAGAAAGTAAGCTTAAGCTTTCAAGTGGACGACCTAATAATTCAGCCGCACGCTCAGTTACGTATTTATGAGAAGTTCCGTGGAAACCGTATTTACGGATACCGAATTTTTCATAGTACTCATATGGTAAGCTGTATAAGAATGCAGATTCCGGCATTGTTTGGTGGAATGCTGTATCGAATACTGCTACTGCTGGTACGCTTGGTAATACTTCTTGGAATGCTTTAATACCAACAAGGTTTGCTGGGTTATGAAGTGGTGCTAAATCGCTTAACTCTTCGATATCAGCTAATACTTCATCAGTAATTAAAACAGAGTCAGCAAATTTTTCGCCGCCGTGAACAACACGGTGACCGATACCGCCAATCTCATCTAGAGACTTAACGATTCCGTTTTCAGTTAATTTTTTAAGAAGCATATTTACTGCTACTGCATGATCTGGAATATTTGTAATTTCTTTTTGTTTTTCGCCATCTACAGTAATAGTGAAGATACTATCTTCTAAACCGATACGTTCTACTAAACCTTTTGTTAATACTGTTTCACTTGGCATTTCAAATAATTGGAATTTTAAGGAAGAGCTTCCTGCGTTAATCGCGATGATTTTTGACATCTAGTCTTTCGCCCCTTTTTCTCTTGGTAGTTGTGTGGATATGTCCACAAACCGCTCGATTTTATCTGATCAAATTCACTAAATATGAAAACGTTTCATCATTAGTGAATTTTATACTCACGATTTTAATTTAAACATCGTCCGACATATATTTCAAGTGAAAAAATTGTAACACCAAGAAAAAATATATATTACAGATTTCAAAAAAATTCAGTTTAATCTAGTATATATTTAAAAATATGACATATCATATAAAACTGTACTACATGAATTACTCACCCTGTTACATATACCTTGCCTTATTTGTGGGTTGCAAACCAAGTATTTAATTGATCCATAATGTTCTCCATCGCCTTCATGTTGGAGAATTTAGGTAACTCCACTAATAACGCCTGTTTTGGCATTGTTACACTAGGACCTTTCTTTTGGAGAACAAATATACTTTTTGCATTTTTCTCGTTTTTAAACATGGAAACAGGTAGCTGTAATAGCCCTTGAATAAAACATGTTTCTTTAATAAATGCATGTAACTTTGGTGCTTGATCACTTTCAAAAATAAAGTTTGGTACTAGGAAGAATAAGTACCCGCCTTCTTTCGTATGTTTCACACTTTGTTCAATAAATAGGTGATGGGCATACGACATTCCTTCATCTGCTTTTAACTTATATTCACTTGCACCGATTTCATTTGGATAGTAACCAATCGGTAAGTCTGAAATGACTGCATCAACCGGATCGATATAAAGTGGCGCTAGTCCATCTTGATGGAAGAATTCGATTGCATGCTTTTGTAAATTCGCATTTACTAAAGCAAGTTTAATTAGCACTTCATCCACTTCTACACCAAATCCACTCATTGCTAGTCCTTCTTTGGCGCTATTAAATACTGTAGTCATTAAGTTACCTGTTCCAATTGCAGGATCTAAAACAGTAATTTCGTTTTGCCCTTGCATAAATTTATGGAATAAGTAGCTCATGAACATTCCAACTGCATCAGGCGTCATCTCGTGATTCGCTTGTACGCCTTCTTTCATTCCTTTTAAAATGGCTAACTGAAATGCTTTACGAATTTCTTCACCTTTATATGTTTCTTCATTAAACGTACTATATTCACGATTCAGCCTTTCAATTGCTGATTCAGATAATTCCTCTTGTAAAATTGCCCCTTCAAACAAGTTATCACCTGTTTCTACAAGCGCCTCTAAATATGTTACATCTAATTCTTTACGTAAAACTACCGCAGAAGAATCAAAAATAGAAAATAATGTTTCTACTGTCTGACTCACGTACATTCCTCCTTCTCTCTTTTACACATAACTTATATCATACCACAAAGTGTTTTTTTCCAAAAAGAAAAAGCGACCTCCTACAAAGAGCTCCCTTTTAAGTTATATATGATATAACGTTTTTTCTCATATATTGGTACCATTACGCAGCAATATATGAGAAAAAACGACCTCTTTATAAGAGGTCATTTCTTTCACATTATTTTGCCGCTTTAGCTGCTTCTAATGCTGCTTCATAGTTTGGATGGCTTGTACCTTCGCTTACGTATTCTGCGTAAACTACTTTGTCGTTGCTATCTACTACGAATACTGCACGAGCAAGTAAACGAAGCTCTTTCATTACTAAGCCATAAGCTTCACCGAATGAAAGGTCACGGTGGTCAGAAAGTGTTACAACATTTTCTAAACCGTTTGCTGCACACCAGCGTTTTTGAGCGAATGGTAAGTCAGCGCTAATTGTTAATACTTTTGCGTTTTCAATACCTGCTGCATCTTGGTTAAAACGACGTGTTTGTGCATCACACACACCTGTGTCGATTGAAGGTACAACACTAATTAATTTTACTTCGCCTTTGTATGTTTCTAAACTTACTGGAGATAAGTCATTTGCTAATACTTGGAATTTTGGCGCTTGATCGCCAACTTTAACTTCTGTTCCAACTAAAGTCATTGGGTTACCTTTAAAAGTTACGTTTGCCACTTGAAAATCCTCCCTTATTTAAACAAAATATGTACAATGTAAATGATAGTTTGTCCCTATCGATAATGCAAATAAAATCGCTTTATTTACAAAAAAATTAAAGAAGCTAATCCATTGATTAGCTTCTTATTTGTTAAATTTGAAATTCAGGATCGTCTTCTTTTCGTTTATCCATCATTTCCTTCACTTTATCAACAGCTTGTGGCGCTAATTCAATTATTTTATCGATGACGTGTGTTTGCTTATCTAAATGCAACACTTTTACACCGTCTCCATTTATAACAAGAAAAGCAACAGGATTAATAGAAACTCCTCCACCACTTCCCCCGCCAAATGGATGACGGCCTGAATGTTCTACTTTACCAAATTCACTTCCACCAGCGGCGAATCCGAAACTAACTTTCGAAACGGTAAGAATTACACTTCCATCTGCCGCTTTAATCGGATCACCAACAATTGTATTTACATCAGTCATTTGTTTTAAATGCTGCATTGCGGTTGTCATTAAACCTTGAATTGGATGGTCCATTCTATATCCCCCCTATGCTTGAACTGATTTTTCATTCGTACCAGATCTTTGTCTTCTCATAAACGTGAGTAATTTGATACCAGTTTTTATAGCACGAAATATACGAAAAGATGCTGTTAACTCACATCTTGATGCAAATCCTTTCCCTTGAAAAACAGGGGTAATTTCAAATTCTGGTACGTCGACAATATGCATATATTGTCCTACAACTCCAGCAGCCATTCCTTTTGTCCCCCATGCATATCCAGTGACAATTCCAGTGCTAGCTGCGTCGCCTGCTCCAATTTGCGTGTGCCATTTCCACCCATTGATTTTCACTCGTTTGAGAAAATCTTTAACAATAGTATGAACTTCTTGTAGCTTTTTTATCAGCTCCCCCATACTATCAAGTTGCGCCATAATTTTATTATCTAATCCACCGTCTTTTTCAGCTTTTTCGATTTTCTGCCCTGTCTTTTTCTGTTGTTTTTCAATTCTTTCCAATACATCAAACGTATATCGAATCATCCATATTTTCACTTGAAACAAACATTGCTTTTCCATTTCTGAATATAAAAATGTCACTTTAAGCTTTATTTTCGACAATAGTATAAGCAAAATAAAAAGGAGAAGAATTATTATTCCAATCACGAGCCACTTCATACGTATCATCCTTTCACTCCGTACCCATTATCGACAAGTTTATTCATCATTAAACAGAATCCTTTAAGATTGAATATAAAAATTTTTCTAAAAATAAAAAAGGATTTTGACATTTTATATCGAAATATATTATTTGAACATATCGTCAGGGAACGTATTTGGATGATATGTAGCACGAAGAACAGAAAATTTAACTGCAGTGGAGGGATACATAATGGCAGATCGTCGCAATTTATTTTTCTTTTATGGTGATGACAAAGCAACGCTCGTTGAAAGAATGAAACCAATCTATCGTATTTTAGAAGAGAATGGATTCACCATATTAGATCATCCAAAAAATGCAAACGCTATCGTCAGTGTTGGAGATGATGCAACTTTCTTACAAGCCGTTCGTAAAACTGGTTTTAGAGAAGATTGCTTATACGCAGGGATTTCTACGAAAGATGAAATTTCGTTCTACTGCGATTTCCATATTGATCACGTTGATACAGCCCTTCAAGAAATTACAAAAAATGAAATTGAAGTGCGAAAATACCCAACAATTCAGGTAGATGTAGATCACGGTACATCTTTCCATTGTTTAAATGAGTTCTCATTACGTTCTAGCATTATTAAAACATTCGTAGTAGATGTTCACGTTGATGATCTATATTTCGAAACATTTAGAGGGGACGGTTTAGTTGTTTCTACCCCAACAGGAAGTACAGCTTACAATAAATCGTTACATGGCGCGGTTGTTGATCCGCTCATCCCATGCTTCCAAGTAAGCGAACTAGCATCATTAAATAACAACACATACCGTACGCTCGGTTCACCTTTCATTTTAAATCACAAGCGTACATTAACTTTAAAACTAAAACCAAACGGTAACGATTATCCTGTTATCGGTTTGGATAATGAAGCGCTTAGCATTAAACAAGTGGAAAAAGCTGTTGTACGCTTAAGCGATAAACAAATTAAAACAGTTAAATTAAAAAACAATTCCTTCTGGGAAAAAGTACAGAGAACGTTTTTATAGCATTAAAATAACCGCTGAATTATGGGATTCCATAATTCGGCGGTTATTTATTTCTCTCGCTACCGGCCACTCTTCGTGTCATTTTTTGTCGGTAAGTCGATATATTTTCACGCGTCTTTCCTATACACAATCTTCCCATCAATTACGGTCATTTCTGCTTGCACTTCTTTTATTTCTTCTGCCTCTATTCCAAATATGTTTCGATCTACTATCGTAAAGTCTGCCTCATATCCTTTTGCGATTTTTCCTCGCTTCGCTTCTTTTCCGATTGCATAGGCACTTCCTGTTGTAAATAAAGAGATAGCTTCATATACCGTTAATCTTTCCTCTGGCATATAGCATACACCGTCAATAAAACTTCTGCGTGTAACAGCACTATATATGCCTAAAAATGGATTCACTTGTTCAATTGGCGCGTCAGATCCACCGTTGCAGTGTAATCCCGCTTCCAGTAACGTCTTCCAAGCGTACGCATAACGAAGACGTTGCTCGCCTAGTTTTTCAATGACTGATGGGAAATCCGATGAAACAAAGACTGGCTGTATATCAATAATGGCTTGCAAGTTTTTCATTCTCTCAATTATCTCTTCACGAGCGAGCTGGCAATGAATAATGCGATCACGCAATCCTTCTGCAGGTGGATATAATTCCAGTGCATCAATGACATATTCAAGCGATAAATCACCTATTGTATGAATCGCAACTGGCATATGTAAATCCCGTGCTTTTTTCACTAACTCCGCAAGCTCTTCACGCGAGAAGATTGCAACTCCATTTGTTTCCTGCGCATCTTCATACGGCTCACTTAATAAAGCTGTTCTTCCGCCAAAAGAGCCATCAGAAAAAATTTTCATCGCCCCAAATTCAATATAATGTTCATTTTCATATTCTTTTCGTTCATATGCTACTTCATGATGAACGAGCAAATGTGCTTTAAATGGCATTTCTTTTATAACATGAGAAAAAGCATTGTGCGTTTTTCTAAAACCACCGTAATAATTTAAATCTTCCGTATGCCCGCCAACAAGTCCATATTGCCAACAATCTTTAATTGCTGTTTGCAGGGCTCTTTGTAAATAAGCTTCATCAATTTCTGGCTGCACATGTTTAATTAATTCTTGTCCTTGTTCATATAAAAGGCCTGTTAACATATTTGATGAATCCCGGCCGATTTTCCCGCCTTTCGGGTCTTGCGTCATTTCTGTTATGTTCGCCTCTTGCAATATGTATGAATTCACCCATGTAACGTGGCGACAAACGCGCTTTAATAAAATGGGGTGTTCTTTAGAGATTTCATCTAGATCACGTACGTGAACTTGTTTTGTATCTGTAAAATTATTTTCATTCCAGCCTTCTCCAATAATCCAAGAACCTTTTGGCGCTTCTTCTACTCGCTTCTGAACAAGAGTCAACAATTCGCTATAAGACGTACAATTTGACAGATCTAATCGAAGTAATCTCTCCCCATGACCAATCAGATGCATATGACTATCAACGAGACCTGGAATCATCGTTTTGCCTTCTAAATCGTGAAATTTAACGGTAGCATATCGGTCTTCTAACTCTTCTTTACTCCCGACATCAACAATCATGCCCTTTTCAACATAAACAGCGTCTACTTTTTCATTCTCTTCTCGCATCGTGTAAATGGTGCCGCCATACCAAATTTCTCCCATATATCCCATCTCCTTTGTATTTATTGTATAAAAAAAAGCACCATTTCAAAACATGGTGCTTTTCCAAAAATTAATTTTGTTCAGTAGGGTTCGTTGTGATTTGCCATTCAATGCTAAATTTATCTTTTAGTTGTCCGTATGCTGGGCTCCAAAACGTTTCTTGAAGTGGCATAATAACTTCTCCACCCTCTTGTAACTTTTCGAATACTTCTTTCGCTTTTTCTGCATTACTAATTTGAATTGCAATTGTTACTTGAGATCCGATTGCATGCCCTTGACCTGGGAATGTATCAGAAATCATAAGGTCCGTATTACCAACTTTTAAAGTAGCATGTAAAACGCGCTCTTTTGCTTCAGCTGGAATCGGATATTCTGGATTTTCAGGCATGTCACCAAAAGTTTGCATGACTTCTACTTTTGCATCTAACGCTTCTTTATAAAACTGTACAGCTTCTTGCCCACTACCATCTAAAACTAAGTACGGATTAATACCTAAAATCATACGGACACCTCTTTTTTAAGTTTATAAAATCGAACTTGTGTTCGTTTTTATATTATCATTGTTTACCATTTCATTCAACTATTTCCTTCACTGTTTTCAAAATTATTTTGACGGAATCTCCATCTCTTGTTTTCTAAGTTCAATACGGCGAATTTTTCCGGAAATCGTTTTTGGTAGTTCATCTACAAATTCAATTTTGCGAGGGTATTTATATGGTGCAGTGAGTTCTTTGACGTGTTGTTGGAGTACTGGAATTAATATTTCTTCGTTCTTGTCTAAATTCTCTCTTAATACGATAAATGCCTTCACGACACTTCCGCGAATTTCATCAGGGCTTGCGACAACCGCACACTCTCTTACATAAGGATGTTTTACGAGTGCATCTTCTACTTCAAACGGCCCAATTGTATAACCAGAGCTAATAATAATATCATCACCGCGCCCTTCAAACCAGAAATAGCCTTCTTCATCTTTCTTCGCTTTATCACCGGTAATATAATAATCACCGTGGAATTGCATCGCTGTGCGCTCATCGTCTTTATAATATTGTTTAAAGAGGGCTGGTGTTTCAATGTGAACTGCAATATCACCAACTTCTCCTACCTTTACCGGAATACCTTCCTCATCTACAATATCAACGTGGTTGCCTGGCGTTGGTTTTCCCATTGATCCTGGTCTAATATCCATTCCTTTCATCACACCAACAAGTAATGTGTTTTCCGTTTGCCCATAGCCGTCTCTTACCGTAATATTAAAGTGCTTTTGGAACGTTTCAATGACTTCTCTATTTAATGGCTCACCTGCGGATACGGCGCTATGTAACGCTTCTAAATTGTACTCACTTAAGTCTTCTACTTTTGCCATTAATCTATACTCTGTCGGCGTACAACAAAGCACATTCACCTTATTATCACCTAATAAGTTTAAATACGTTTTTGGTTCAAACTTACCGTGGTATACAAATCCTGTTGCACCTGAACCGAGAGTTGCTACAAACGGGCTCCAAATCCACTTTTGCCAACCTGGACTAGCCGTCGCCCATACAACATCATTCTCTTCAATCCCGAGCCAGTTTGGAGCGCTCGTACGTAAATGAGCGTATGCCCATGCATGCGTATGAACAACACCTTTTGGATTTCCTGTCGTCCCTGACGTGTAAGATAAAAAGACCATATCTTCTTTATCTGTCTTTGCCATTTCTAACAGGTCACTTTCTGTTTCTAACGCTGTTTTTAAATTAATCCATCCATCTACTGACTGCTCGCTCAGAACGAATTTTTGAAGAGATTCCATCGCTTCTATATCATCAAACTGCCCAATGTACGGCTCATAACTTACGATTGCTTTTACTTCCCCGTGCCCAATGCGATATTCGATATCCTTCTTACGTAACATTTCCGAACTCGGAATTACGACAAATCCTGCTTTAATCGCAGCGATATACGTCATGTACGCTTCAATTAAACGTGGCATCATAATGAGGAGCTTGTCCCCTTTTTGCAGACCACTCTTTATAAAAGCGTTTCCAATTTTGTTCGCACCTTTCATTAACTCAGCGTATGTAACTTCTCGTCTATTCCCTTTATCATCTTGCCAAATTAAAGCAAGCTTCTCTTTATCACTTGTATATTTCTCTATTTCAGAAACTAAATTATAAGACGCTGGCGCCAACAATTCTTCTCTCTTCATACAATATCCTCCTCCATTTCTATGCCTCTCTTATATAATAAAGAATTTTCAGTTAATTTTGAACCCTCTTCTTTTGACAAATTTTTTATATCTATGTCGAAATGAATGTATAACGGTGCAAACAACAAAAAGAAAGAGCGGGAGAACCCGCTCTTTCTAAGCCATCATATATGGGATTATTTTTGGAAACCGCCTAATTGTTGCTCAGCTAGTGAAACTAGACGTTTAGTGATTTCGCCACCAACAGAACCGTTAGCGCGAGATGTTGCATCAGCTCCAAGTTGAACACCAAACTCTTGAGCGATTTCGTATTTCATTTGATCTAATGCTGCTTGAGCACCAGATACTGCTAATTTATTGTTGCTTGCCATGTTGTATCACCTCCTTGTGAGTATAGAGTGTGATAAACAACATGACTTCATACATGTTTTAGATATGGTAATTTATGGTTTTAGAAAAGTTCTTCGAATTTTTCTTCTTCCGCCACTACTTCTACCGTTTGTAATACCATTGTTTCTTTGTTCGCTACAGCTTCATCGATTAATGGTGTGAAATCGTATTTCGCTTCAAAACGATTCGCTTTTTCACGCTTCGGCTTCGTCGCTGGGCTTGCTGGTGTGAATACTGTACAGCAATCTTCGTACGGACGAATTGAAATATCATATGTGCCGATTTCTTCAGCAATTTTAATAATTTCTAATTTATCCATCGTAATAAGTGGACGAATAACCGGATAGTTTGTTACTTCGTTAATTGTATGCATACTATCTAACGTTTGGCTTGCTACTTGTCCAAGACTTTCACCAGTCGTGATTGCAAGTGCATTACGTTCCTCTGCAATACGCTCTGTAATACGCATCATCATACGGCGCATAACTGTCATTGAATAGCTAGATGGAATTTCTTTATTAATCGTTTTTTGCACTTCTGTAAATGGAACAAGGTGAAGCGTTACACGTTTACAGTACTTCGTTAACTCTTGTGCTAAATCGATTACTTTTTGTTTTGCACGCTCGCTTGTGAAAGGTGGGCTATGGAAATGAACTGCTTCCACAGACACGCCGCGTTTCATCGTTAAGTACGTTGCTACTGGGCTATCGATACCACCAGAAAGAAGTACCATTACTTTTCCGCCAACGCCAACTGGTAAACCACCAGCTCCCATATGCTCACCACACATAATATAGCTGTAACCACTGCGAATTTCTATACGTACATTCACATCTGGATTATGAACATCTACTGTGATATCCTCTGTATTTTCTAAAATGTGCCCACCGATTTCTGGAAGTAACTCCATCGTCTTCATTGGGAAGCGCTTATCAGAACGGTGCACTGTAATTTTAAATGTTTTCACATCACCTTTTACTTGTAAGAAAGCTGCTAATGCACCCTTTTTAATATCTTCTAATTCTGATGGTACTTTCATCGCTAAGTTAAACTTATGAATACCAAATACATCTTTCAATCTTTCAGAAATTGCTTCATGGTCTTCGCCATTTAATTGGATGTACATACGATCATGTGTTGCATCGATTTTAATATTTGGGAACTTTTTCAGTTTGAACTTTACGTTATCTTTTAATGTGCTTACAAATTTAGAGCGGTTCTTACCTTTAGTCGTCATCTCTCCATAACGAACTAAAATATATTCATATGTCATCATATTCCTTTACCTCATCACTTCATGTAATTTTGGCATCGTCTCTTTCACAATACCTTCAAATTGTTTTACTTCTTCCATCGTGTTTTCTGGTGCCAAACTAATACGAATAGCACTTGCAGCAGCGGCATGGGGTACTCCCATTGACACTAACACTCTGCTCACTTCATTTGCTTTTGAAGAACAAGCAGACTTCGTCGATACATATACACCGTGCTCTTCTAAAGCATGAACGACCACTTCTGGTTTTAAACCAACAAATGATACATTTAAAATGTGCGGTGCTGCATATGCAAGCGACGTATTGATCGTTACATCTTCCATCTCTTTCAAGAAACGGACAAGCTCTGTTTGTAAATTGTGCAAATGAGCTATCTTTTCTTTCACTTGTTCCATTGTCATGCGAAGTGCTTTCACCATCGCTACAATGCCAGGTAAGTTTTCTGTACCAGAGCGATACTTAAGCTCTTGTTGACCACCTGATAAAATTGGATCTAACCTTACGCCGTCACGTACATAAAGAAGACCCGTTCCTTTTACACTGTGGAATTTATGTCCAGATATTGAGCAAAGATCAATATGAGAAGCATATAAATCAAGCGGTACTTTTCCTATCCCTTGTACATGGTCCACATGGAATCTTATTTTCGGATAGTTCGATAATAACGTTCCAATTTTAGCAACAGGCTGAATTGCTCCAGTCTCGTTGTTCACGTGAATAATTGACACAAGAATCGTATCTTCACGAAGTGCTCGTTTTACATCCTCTACCGATACAACACCATGCTCATTAACCGGTAAATATGTTACATCAAAACCGAGATCTTCTAATTGTTTATATGCTTCAAACACAGACGCGTGTTCAATATTTGTTGTAATGATATGTTTACCGCGCGAACGATTCCTCATCGCTATTCCTTTAATCGCAAGGTTATTCCCTTCCGTTCCACCTGATGTGAAAATAATCTCAGAAGGTTTAACGTGAAGAAGCTGCGCTGCAATCGTTCTTGATTGTGTTAATAGACGCTCTGCCTCTCCTCCAAGCGAATGAATAGAAGAAGGATTACCAAAATATTTCCCAGCAACCGTCACGTACGATTGAAGGGCTTCTGGATATGGCTTCGTCGTCGCACTATTATCAAAATAGATCATCGTTCTTCCCCTTTCAGCGCTATCACATCATATAATCATATCATAAATACGTGTCATTACGCTAAGACTACGCAAAGGTTCCGTTTTATCCCGATTAGTGAATAATAATAATTAGTGAGATCCCCCCACTGATTACAGTTTCACTTTATTTTGAAACGAATAACCTTGCTGTATTCCGCTATTCATTATAGCAACATCGCCTGCAAAATTACACAAAAAAACAAACCCTTATGAAAGGGTTTGTTCATTGTCTACATATTCAGCTATTTTTTGAACAACGCCAGGTTCAAGTTGCTCTAGTACAGAAGCCGCTTGTTCTAAAGCTGCATCGTATTGATATTCACGGAATAATTTCTCCGCATAATTTAAGCTCTCTGCAAGGTTCTCATCATGACTGCGGTAACGATTACCGTATTGAATTAATTTTTCAACTAAATACGCTTGTCCAATTAACTCTTCTGTCATTTCAGCTACACCATTAACAGTTGTGTACGCTTCTTCTAAACTGCTATTTACAGCGTTCATATTTAACGGTTTCACTTCTAACTGTTCATATACAGCTTGCATTGCCATTTGTCCTCTTTTTAAATCTTCCATAATGCTTTCTGGAAGACCTGGCAAATTCGACTTTTTCATAAAACGTTTCGTTTCAAAAATGATATTTCGCATTTCTTGTAACTTCTCACGCGCTTCAAATTCTTCTTTACGCATCGTTTGCAACATTTCTTTATATTCTGCATGAAGTACTTTTAACGTTTCACATTGCTCATAAACCTCTTCTAGTTCCTCACGAATAATAGAGAAGGCAATATCTTGTTCCGCAACGCGTAATTGCAGCATTTCAAAACGTTTCATTAAAATGTGCATTTGCTTTTCAATTACTTTTTGAGACTCAATGTCCTTATCTTGTAACTGATAACTTTGTTTCACAAGTTGTGTTTCTGCTTTTGTTTCAATCGTTTCAATGCGAATTTCTTCTAAGTCTTCATAAACAGAAAGTGTTTTTTGCTCCACATAATGTCTCGCATGTACTTCTTGTTCTAATTGATCATAGAAGCCATCTAAACGCGTTTTTAAGTTTTCTACTTTTTCAGCTGCTTCCGTTATATGAAGCTCCTGTATATCCATTAAACATGTTTGTAGTTGTGTCGTCATATCACGAACTTCTTTAGGGACTTCCAAATACTCTAATACATAACCTTGTCTTACCATGTCATTATGTCCGTGTAATAAATCTTCCAGCTGAACTGGTAACGTCGCTTGACACTCTACCAATAAATCTGGAATTTGATGAATAATGATTTCTAAGTTTGCTAAACCTTCTTCTAAACTAATGACAATTTCTCTCGCCTTTAAGTAGTCGCCATTATCTGTTGCCTCTTCAAAGCTTTTAAACTTATTAGATTCAGCATCTAGCATCTCTTCGATTTTCTGCTCTGCTGCTCCATACATATGTCTATGAGCAAGAACACTCTTCTTCATACTACGATATGTATCACGTAACCCCTCAATTTCCGAGCTATTTTTTTCATGGCTTTCTAACAATTGCTGTAATTCATTTAAAATGTCTGTAATACGATTATCAGCGTCATCTAAACCACTTATGGATTCATTCATCGCATGCTTTGCTTTTCGGAAGGAGAATTGCGAGGCGAATTTTCGCGCTTGCGCTAAATCTTTGTCTGCTTTCGGAAGGGTTGTTGATACAATCTCATCCCATTCTTCACGCCATTTACCAAACAGTTCTTCTGTTTGACCTGTCATATTTAAGTCTTTCACCCGTTTTAGTTCATCTGCCACAGGCTTATCTTTTATCTCTTGTTTCCACTGCTCCAGTGCTTCAATATCTTTATATGAACGATTTCTTATCACAAGCTCTATCATGAGCAGCACTAGAATAGAGCTTACTACAATGATAACGATCGTCAGGATAGAATCCATGCAAAAAAGCCTCCTAGTTATATCTCTTTTTTTGTCCGTTCCGTTTATGAAATGGAAGGCATTATGTATAAAAAGGGAATCCCCCTATATTTAACAACTAACAATGTACTAATCATACCATGTAATGGCGTGTTTTTGACCTAGTTTTTTTTAAAATTTCATGTTTCTTTCAATGCAATTGTAATCTTTCTCAATCTTCTGTTTGGATTATCTCCCATCATCAAATGATTGTAATAACAGGTTCTCTTTCATATGAGATACGAAATAAATTTTGCGCACAAGTGGTGGCTCAATTGAAATCGCATGCACATTTCCTTGCTTTACCGCTTGCTCTACTGCGATTTCTGGAAGTAACGTAATACCAAGTCCAGCTCCGACCATTGCAAGCATCGGTTCTGCATAAGAAGTTTCAAATGCAATGATTGGTTTCGCACCTATCCCTTGAAACATATTCGTAATCATTTTCCTTACATCACAAATTTCTGGATATACGATTAACTTTTCATTTTGCAAATCTTCCATTCGGATTACTATTTTCTCTTTATAAAGATGATCACTTGAAACTACACAAACAATTTTTTCTTCTCGCATTTCTTTTATACACGTAGCGTCTTCTACTACTAAATCGACGAACATCGCTTCAATCTTCCGCTCTTTAAAGAGTCCCATTAGTACTTTCGTATGCTCAATTTTCCATTCTACTTCGAATCCTTCACCTAATACATCTTTACATTTTGATATATAATGCGCTGCTAAACTTGGCAATATGCCTATAGAAATTTTCCGCTTCTCTTGAAAATTCTTCATTTCGGCTTTCACTTCATGGATGTGTTCCAAAATCGGTAACATTCTTGTTATAAATAACTCTCCAGCTTCTGTTAATTCCACTCCTTGCGCGGAACGCTTCAGTAAAGTAACCTCTAAATCCGCTTCTAACCTTTGAATTTGCTTACTAAGCGCCGGTTGAGAAATATGTAAAAGCTTACTCGCCTTTGATAAACTTCGCGTATTCTTCACTTCAATAAACGATCGTACTGCTTCCAAATCCATCGTACACACCTCTAACAAAAAGTTATAACTGTCATAAAAAATCGATATTTCCCTCTATAAACAATTACTCTTTATACTTATTTCATCAACTTACTATAACGAAATGAAAAGGGGAAAGATACTCTTGGACAAAAAACAAATGCTACTCGGATCCCTCCTATGCTTACTTGCCGTAACGGCTTGGGGATTTATGTTTCCTGTCATGGCAAATGCTCTGCAGTTTATTGATCCGTTCTTCTTCACAACTATCCGATACGGATCAGCAGCTATTATTTTTCTTATTTTGCTATTCATTACTGAAGGAAAAACTTCACTCCACTTAGAAAAAAGAACACTTTCGTTATTCTTTTACGGAACAGTCGGTTTCGCTGGATATGGTTTTCTCATTTTTTACGGCCAACAACTTGCCGGGCCTTCTGGGGCCATTCATGCTGCGATGATTCAATCTCTTATGCCGCTCATCGCTTTATTATTGCAGTGGATAACAAAAAACAAACGCCCGCAAAACTACACATTCCTTTGTATGTTCGTTGCATTGCTCGGTGTTATGCTTGTCATTTCAAAAGGAAATATTCACTTATTATTTGGAGCTGCCAGTCACCTCTCAACAAATATACTTATGCTATGCGGCGTTACTTGCTGGGTCATTTATACGAACGGTGGTGCTCGTTTTCAATCTTGGTCACCACTTCGATATACGACGTTAACTTGTTTATTCGGCTCCATTTCACTCATCGTTATCGTCACTTTCTTCACTTACACAAACATCGTTACTATGCCGTCACTTCGTACAATTATGAGCGTTCGTTTTGAACTCTTGTATATGTCGATTGTTGCAGGTGTTATCGCTGTATTTTGCTGGAACACAGGAAATCGCTATATTTCATCTATTAACGGCATATTATTTATGAATTTAGTTCCTGTACTTGCACTTATCGGTTCCATCTTTCGAGGTTATACAGTCGACAAAATTGAAATTTCCGGAGCCTCATTAACAATTATCGCGCTCTTATGCAACAATGTATGGCAAAGGAAAGAAAGCCCAAAAATCCCCACCTCAGTTCGTTAGGTGGGGATTTTTCACATATGAACAGCTCTTGGCAATTCATAGTACATATTCGTTATACATAATGTTTGCTCCATCCATTGCTCAATTTCTTTCGTGTACATGTCTATGAAAAATGTCTCAGACGGAAAAGAATGCAGCACTTCTGATATATATTGCGGATATAAAAACGGCATATTCATCATGCCTTTTAATTGCGTCATAAACATTGTAAAAGATACCTTTTTAAATTCCTGCTTCATTTGTCCCTGTCTAATCATTTGCTCTATATAATATCTTTCTTTAGAAAAGTAAATGGTCATCACTTCGCGAATTAATGTCGTATCAAGTGAAAGCTCTCGGTAGAAGAAACGTGTCAGTTCCCTATTTTCAAATTGATATCGTAAAATCCCGCGCACCATTTGCACCATCACATCTTTAGCCGACAAATATTCTCTCTGTTCGAACGACATTTCAATCACATGAATATATCCTTCTAAAAAGTCAGTAATAAGCTGTTCTAATAAACCTTGCTTTCCAGCAAAATAATATGAAATATTCGCTACATTCACATCCGCTCGCTTTGCAATTTCTCGCACCGACGTTCCATCATAACCTTTCGTGTTAAACAACGATATTGCCGCATCAATTACTTTTTGTTTCGTCTGTTTCATGCGCTCACTTCCTCTCACTGAACAGCTATAGTTTAAATTTCTTGACTTTTAAGACAAATTCCTTTAATTTTCTATCGACAAAGTCATGTGAAATACATCGTATTTTGCTAATTTTTTACACATCTCGATAAAAAGGGAGTTGTTTCCATGTTTACAAAAGAAAGTTATGCAGGTTCTCGTGAAGAGCAATACGAGACAGTAATTAAACAACTGGATGCATTATTAACTGGCGAACCGAACGTAGTCGCAAACTTATCAAATGCGTCCGCATTATTAAATCAATTTTTAGATCGTGTGAATTGGGTTGGCTTTTATGTAACAGACGGAAATCAGCTTGTTCTTGGACCTTTCCAAGGAATGCCCGCTTGCGTGCGCATTCCATTTGGACGAGGCGTTTGCGGCGCAGCAGCCGAAACGAAAACAACGCAACTTGTAGCAGACGTTCACCAATTTCCAGGACATATCGCTTGCGACAGTGCTTCGAATTCAGAAATCGTTGTACCGATCGTGAAAGAAGGAACTGTCATTGGTGTACTTGATATTGATAGCCCTGAAAAAAATCGTTTTGATGAAGTAGATCAGCGCTATTTAGAAAAGTTTGTGGAAACACTCCTAAA
Organism: Bacillus sp. DE0042; assembly: GCF_007680225.1. NCBI lineage: Bacteria > Bacillati > Bacillota > Bacilli > Caryophanales > Bacillaceae > Bacillus > Bacillus sp. DE0042. The sequence continues at coordinate 130,292 of NZ_VEJP01000007.1, forward strand.
ACATATTTAAAAAAGAAAAGAGTGAGTTATCGATTGCGTACATCACGTACGAAACCGATAGCTCACTCTTTTTTATTGATTACTAACAGTAGATATTTTCTTTAGTGCCTGCTCTAAATCAGAAACGATATCCTCCCATGATTCTAAACCGACAGATAAACGTATTAAATTATCGTAAATACCCATTTCTTGTCTTAGCTCAGCTGGAATCGCAGCGTGTGTCATCGTTGCTGGGTGCTGAATTAACGTTTCTGTATCTCCTAAACTTACCGCAATTGTAATAAAATGAAGGTCATTGATAAACGCTTGCGTCTCTTCTTTCCCGCCTTTTACCGAAAAAGAAATCACACCGCCCCCCCGTTTCATTTGATGAGATGCTAACTCACCTTCTGGATACCAAACACCTTCTACCGCATCATGATTTTTCAGAAACGATACAATTTTTTCGGCATTATCACAATGACGGTCCATTCTTACCGCTAACGTCTTTAATCCGCGTAATAATAACCACGCATCAAACGGCGCCATAATACCACCGATATCTTTTCGCATCGGGCGAATTTTTTCAGCTAATGCTTTCGTTTTACAAATCGTTACACCCGCCACAACATCGCCATGACCACCAATATATTTTGTCGCACTATGAACGACCGCGTCACAACCAAGCTCAAGCGGTCTTTGTAAATAAGGTGAACAAAACGTATTATCGACAACGACAAGTAAGCCGTTTCGCTTCGCAACCCGAATAACTTGTTTTAAATCGATTAATTTCATCGTTGGATTAATCGGTGTTTCAACGAAAATAAGCTTTGTATTTGGACGAATCTTATTTTCAATATCAGCCTCTGTCTCCATATCACAAAACGAATGCGTAATCATAAATTTCTCTTCTAACACTTCTAAAAAACCGTACGTGCACCCGTATAATCCGTTTGAACAAATAATATGATCTCCAGCTTTTAGAAAACCAATTAACGTTGCTGAAATAGCTGCCATACCGGATCCGAAAGCAAGAGCTTCTTCTCCCCCTTCTAACACCGCCATACGTTCTTCAAATAATTTTACGGTTGGATTTCCAAGTCTTGAGTAAATATAAGACGGATCCACTCCCGCAAAACTTGCCTCCCCTTGCTGCGCAGTCTCAAATGTAAATGTAGACGTTTGAAATAACGGTGGTGTTAAACTTCCTTTATGTTCCTCAGATGTATACCCGTGATGAATTAACGCTGTCTCCATATGCTTCTTTTTCATAAAAACATCCCCTTTTATGTTTTTATCCCGCATATTCATCAACAAAAAATTAATGAACATTTTTTACTACATTTTATGTAAGCGTTTTATTTGTGTTTCTATCACTTCTTGTATATCGTTTTAAATTCCTTCTTATTAATTTCCAAAATTTATATGCATAAAACAAAAACGTACTCGCTTGACGAAACTCTGGGTAAAAGATATAATAGCGTTTGTGTAAAATAAAAAGGCAGCCTTGTAATGTGAGTTTATCGTTTGTATTTTGTTCCTCTACGGAGGTGTATCTCGTAACTCCCTGCTGCTGGAGCGAAGGTACATGAAAACAAAATGCCCGTAAATATCGATTACGTCTGTTTTTATTTTACGTAAATAAAAACATTTTTAAAGGAGGAGTCAACTATGGCTCGTTATACAGGTCCAGCTTGGAAACTGTCTCGTCGTCTTGGAATCTCTCTAAGCGGCACAGGAAAAGAATTAGAAAAACGCCCTTACGCACCAGGTCCTCACGGTCCTAACCAACGTAAGAAACTTTCAGAATACGGTTTACAATTACAAGAGAAACAAAAACTTCGTCACATGTACGGCATGACTGAGCGTCAATTCCGTCGCACATTTGACCAAGCAGGTAAAATGCCTGGTAAGCACGGCGAAAACTTCATGATCCTTCTTGAAGCTCGTCTTGACAACCTAGTTTACCGTATGGGCTTAGCTCGCACTCGTCGTGCAGCTCGCCAATTAGTAAACCACGGCCACATCACAGTTGATGGATCTCGCGTAGATATCCCATCTTACCGTGTAAAACCTGGTCAAACAATCAGCGTTCGCGAAAAATCTAACAGCCTTGTTGTTGTTAAAGAAGCGATCGAAGTTAACAACTTCGTACCAGAATACTTAACTTTCGATGCTGATAAATTAGAAGCTACTTACACTCGTCACGCTGAGCGTTCTGAGTTAGCAGCTGAAATCAACGAAGCATTAATCGTAGAGTTCTACTCTCGTTAATCTCGGTACTCTGCAAAGAGTATTATTAAAAGCCTTAGGAACCTTGTTTATCAAGGGGCCTGGGCTTTTTTTATTGAATATAGCCGATTGTATGTATAGAAATAAAACAATGTAACAAAATAAAAAAGAACTGCAAGTCTATAGTTAATAAAAATTAACCCTCTCTCTAGAATTTCATCAATTTTTTATCCACATTAATAAAAACCTCCCCCTTCTTCTAACACTTAAAAATACTATATTCTCCCCCATAACTCATTTTTCTTTGCTATACTCTCCTTTCGTTAACATGATTTTTACAACGTATTTATTTGTATATAATCTATACCTTCCCTTTTTCTATTTACATTCAACCTTAAAAACCTCTTCATCACCAGAGCATCCGAATAAGATTAAAAAACTTAATGAACAAGCAACTTTTCAGCTCAATAATCAGAATATTACATTTACAACAACTCCCTTAAATTGGTATTATTTTCTTGTAAGGGGAGGGAAAGTTCATGTCTTTAAATATGTATCTCGGTGAAGTACAAGCTCAAACAGAAAGTATGAATGCTTTCTGTAACGCTACTATTCAAGGAATGGAACAAATTATTCATTCTATTGACGCTTTTGCATTGGATACTGTTCTACAAGGACAAACATATAGTAGTGCAAAAGCATATTTCTTACAAACCTTTCGTCCGTTAGCACAAGGAATCATTTACTTATGCGAAGAATTAATCCGTCAAAATGATGCTTTTCCAAGAGACTTTCAATCACAGGTAGCTTCTACAGATGTTATCGAACAAGAAATAAGAGAACAAATCCAAGAAATCAATCAAACCATTGCAAGTATAGAAGCAATAGAGGTACTTACACCAATGCCTGGAGTAGACTCAATTGTGGCTGTTTTAATTACGATGAGAAAAAAGCTTGATGAAAAACTAGAGCGTCTACATGAATTCGATTATACATCCAGTAATAACTACAGCACGGCCCTTCAACTAGCAGCTAGTATTGCTATGGGTTTAGCGGAAGTCCAAAGCGGGAAAGGTTTTAGTCCGGTAAGTGGTACATTTAGTACACAAAGGTTGAATATGGAATGGATAGCCTCTATTCAAAAAATTGCAGAGGAAAGAGTTCAAGAAGCCGAAATAAAAAAAGAAATTGAAGAAAAAATGGCTTTGCAGGAACAAGAAGCTAATAGACCGTGGTACCAAAAAACAGCTATTGGCGCTTGGGAATTCTTCCAAGGAATTTGTAATTCAGCTGCTGAAAACTTTACAGGCGTGGAATTACCAATGGGCAATGAATTAGAAAACAAAACAACCTTTCAAGCCGGAAATCTTGTGGGGAATTTTGTATCAGGGGTAGGATCTATTTTTGAAATTTTGGGCGGTATAGCCATTGTAACAGGATCAAATGTTGGAACCGTATTGTTAGAAGGAGTAACTTTCGGGGCAGCATCACCAATTGTTATCCCAGCTGATTTAGTTCTTACAACCGCTGGAGCAGGTGTTGCTACACATGGTACATTTGTATGGTATAATACGATTCAAAATAGTATTGATACTCTTCAAAAATTCCAATCTTCTAGTAGAATTGCAGCTGATTTTGAAAAAGGAATTAGCAAGTTACCTAAGGAAGAACGTATTCCCAAAGTAAATAAGAAAGCGGAAGAAATCGCAAAAAACAATGGATGGGAAAGAAATAAATCATTAGAAAAAAAGAATAAAGGACGAACTATTTATACTGACCCTAAAACTAAAAAACATTACTCAGTAGATACTCAACATGGAAGATTTGAAGAACTCAATAAAAGAGGTAAACATTTAGGTGAAATTGATTTTGATTTGAAAGGAACTAAAGGACCAGATAAGTCAGGAGGGCATGACATAAATGTTAAATAAAAAAATTGAAGAAGTAAAAAGAAAATACTACGTTGAAAAAAATATAGAAGAATATCTACAAAAGTCTTCTATCAAACTAACTCTCCCTAAACAAATAATTGATTTTTGTAATAAAAATAATATTAAAATTAAAGGAGATAGCGACATAGTATTTCCTTCAAATGATTGGTATATTACTTTACCAAGTTATGTAAAAGGTGAGTTTGAAGTTGAATATACTACATATCTTATCATTTCTAAACTAGCTAATGTATATTCTATCCTTAATTCCTTTGAAATTGTAAATAAAGATGTCAATGGCATGATGCCTACTTTAACTGGAGATTCAGAGCAAGAATATACTAGATTGCAATCTCAATTAATATCAGTTATTGAAACAACTCTAAAAGCAAGCGGATATGAAAGAATTGGTTACACAGATAGTAGCCGAAAAATAGAAGGAATAAAATTTGCAGACGATGTCGCACTATTTGGTCCCGATGTAACTGTTGATGACATTCTATTTAGGGATGTACTCGATGTAACACCTGATTGATATTTAAACTAACGTTTACGTTAGCTTTTCCTTTGTTTCAAATCAAATATCATGGAAAAGGCATATTTGATTTTACTGGTGAAAATATTATAACTAAGATACTTCAAAATGAACTGTATCAAGCGGATTATACATTTGCAAAGACTTCAATTTCACGTACGAAAAAAGAAACAAATTCAGGAAAAATTTTGAGACGTATTTGAAAGAAATGAAAGGTAAATATGCTATTGAGATTAGGTTTAGGGAGGAATAATTGATGGCATATGATTTAGAACTTGAAATAAAAGAGGTACTTGAGAAAATTGATTTTGTAGAAAGATATAAATCCTTATCAGAAAAATTTCCCGATAGAACAAATACATTTGAAAACTATGAAAATCAAAAAGCTATTGAAGTATTCGAGTCTCTTGGCTATAAAGCTCGTTACAATAAAAAAGAAGACTTTTTTATTGTAGGAGAAGTAAAAAACAAAGATGTCTACACCTTTAGATTCAACATCAGCTTAAAATATGGTGTTGCTGAATTGATTTGGGAAGCATGGCATAATGGTGAAGTTAGAGCTGGAGACCCTTGGGACATATTTATAAGATTGTTATCAAATGACACGGAAAAAGTACCCGTGCTATATTTCCACAGTTACAATGAACTCAAAGAAATCATGAAAATTGCCTTTGAAATGTACGAAGATTTTAAGCGAGAATTAATTCCTATTTATTCATGATTTCACCTTAAAGATATATGAAGTAATGACCCAAAAATAAGGATAGACTTAATATTTTAGGAGGAATAACTTTTGCCTTATTCATTAAAACCTGAAATACAAGCCAGTCTTGCAAAAATTGATTTTATTAAGAGATATAAAGCCCTATCAGAAAAGTTTTCTGATAGGGAAAATACATTTGAAAACCATGAAAACGAAAAAGTAATTGAAGTATTCGAGTCTCTTGGCTATAAAGCTCGTTTTATGAAAAAAGAAAACTTTTTTATTGTTGGTGAAGTAAAGAACAAGGATTTCTATACTTTCAGATTCAATATCAGCTTAAAATATGGGCTCGTTGAATTTATTTGGGAAGCATGGCACACTGGTGAAGTTAGAACTGGAACATCTTGGGCTATGTTTGTAGACGTATTATCCAATGATACTGAAAAAGTGCTCCGTCCAGGTTTCCACAGTTATGAAGAACTCAAAGAAATCATGAAAATTGCCTTTGAAATGTACGAAGATTTTAAACGAGAATTAATTCCTATCTATTCATAATGTAAAAAGCTACCGAAGACAACTAAAACAGTTACTTCGAGTAGCTTTTATTTATATATATTAAAATTATTTATTTTCCTCTTTTTGAACATATACATAAGCATCTTTCTGCTCTTTATGTACATCCACCTTCGAATTCTCTGCAAGCTGACCCGCGTTTAGCAAAGAAAAAATAATGAGCGCTTCTAGTGACATTTTGTTTTACCACTCCTTTCTATTTGTTATACATTTATCATACCGCTTACATGTGATTTCCGTATGAACTCGAAAAGGAGATTACAACAAAAAGGTTACAGAAATATGAATGCACGCTATAATAACCATAAAATAGGAGGTTGATTCATTTTGACAATAAACCAAATGGTTCAATTGGGTAGTGCATGTATGCTGTTTATTACTTCCGCACTTATTAATTGGTATCAGGGAAGTAATTTAATAGATGATCCTGATGAATGGAAATATAGTGCCAAGTTTACGAATTACTTCAAAGGCACCGTTTCAAATTACCAAGATATTTATCAAATAGATTTCTTTATATATGCGGCAAAATTTTATCCAACAGCATTTATTGTTATGCTCATTAGCTTACTTTATATGCTCGTATTAATTCTTCATATTCTATTTACAAGAACTCGTAAGGTAATCTAAATTCACACATAAAAACCCCGAATCATAAACTTTTCAGCCTACAATTCGGGGTACTATTTGTTTATATTCGTTTCTGATTAGTAACGAATTAAGAAATATTTCTTTTTACCGCGACGAATGATTGTGAATTTACCTTCGATGCGGTCGTTTTCTGTTACAACGTAGTCTAATGCTTGTGTACGCTCACCGTTTACGTAGATTGCACCATTCGTTACATCTTCACGTGCTTGACGTTTTGATGGAGAGATTTTGCTTTCTACAAGTAAGTCGATTAATACTGTATCTTCTGCAGTACGTTCTACAGATGGTACGTCTTTGAATCCTTGTTCGATTTCGCTTGCAGTCAATTCTGCTACAGAACCGCTGAATAATGCAGCTGAAATTTTAATCGCTTGCTCTAATGCTTCTTCTCCGTGAACAAGTTTTGTCATTTCAGAACCTAACGCTTTTTGTGCTGCACGTTTTTCTGGTGCTTCAGCTACTTGCTTCTCAAGCTCAAGAATTTCTTCATGAGATAAGAATGTGAAGTATTTTAAGTATTTTACAACGTCGCGGTCATCTGTGTTAATCCAGAATTGGTAGAACTCGTAAGGAGTTGTTTTTTCTGGGTCTAACCAAATTGCGCCGCCTTCTGTTTTACCAAACTTCGTACCGTCAGATTTCGTAACTAGTGGAATTGTTAAACCAAATGCTTTCGCATCTTCTTCTGATTTACGGATTAATTCAAGACCAGCTGTAATGTTACCCCATTGGTCACTACCACCGATTTGCAAGCGGCAATTATGGTTTTGGTATAAGTTTAAGAAGTCGTATGATTGTAAAATCATATAACTAAACTCAGTGAATGAAATACCAGTATCTAAACGAGATGCTACTGTATCTTTTGCTAACATATAGTTTAAACCGAAGTTTTTACCGATATCGCGTAAGAATGAAATGACATCTAAGTTACCAAGCCAGTCATAGTTGTTAGCCATTGTTGCTGGGTTGTCCACGTTTTCAAACTCTAAGAAGTTTGAAAGTTGGTTTTTAATGCTTTCTGTGTAGTAAGCAACTGTATCTTTCGTATTTAATGTACGTTCTGCTTTTTTACCACTTGGGTCACCGATCATACCAGTACCACCGCCAACAAGTGCAATCGGTTGGTGACCAGCTAATTGGAAGCGACGTAACATTAATACTGGTAACATATGACCGATGTGTAAGCTATCCGCTGTCGGATCGAAACCACAGTATAATTTAACGCTTTCTTTTTCTAATAATTGCTCAAGTCCCTCAGCGTCTGTTTGCTGATTAATTAGACCGCGAAATTCAAGATCTTGTAAAATACCCATATCCTACATACTCTCCTTTAAGTTCATTACTGGCGTGAAGGTTGAAAACATAAAAAAATCGCCCCTTTAAATAAGGGACGATTTTGATTATCGCGTTACCACCCTAGTTGCAGGCAAAAAAAAGCCTACCACCTTATTTACATAACGGCTTAGCACCGTCTTTTCCCTTTTGAATACAATTCAATCGAAAAAAGATGCTCTAGGGGCGTAATTCGCGATCATCTATGTGCTGATTTTCACCGGCCATCAGCTCTCTAAAACAGGGAAATGATCACTACTTCTCCCTTTCCACGCTCAATTATTCATATACTTTTCTTTATACCATCATTTATATAGGCGTGTCAAATAGAGGTCGGGTTTCTCTTCTTGCCAATCCTTTACAACGTCGCAAAGAGTATCGTAATAAGAGAAAGAAGTGGAACTCCAACTATTAACGATACATGAAACACAACAGATAAATCATTCCCAATCGTCGCCTCCACAGGATCTTTCGCTGGGGAACCAAGAAATCTGATTAATCGATCGAAGCGACTTACCTTTTTTGGAAAGCCCGGTATTTCTACATGGTCACTATCTAAATGCTGTTTTAATTTATATTCACTCTTAAAGGGATTTTCGCTCAATTTCATCCACCTCCAGCAATTGTTTCAATTTCTTTATCCCGTTATGAAGTCTCGACTTCACTGTTCCAATCGGAATGTTTAATATCTCAGCAATCTCTTTTTGCTGCATATCATGATAATAAGAAAGAATAAGGACAGCTCTCTGCTCTTCCGGAACTTTCAAAATTGCTTCTCTTACTGTGAGCCGATCTTCGTGAGAAAATTCTTTTTCCTGGATCGGCACTAAAAACGGTAAAAGCGTACGCCACTTTTTTCTTCTATTTAATTTATTAATCATAAGACGATAACCAATTTGAAATAAATACGTTTTTATTTTACCTTTTTCAGGTTCATACATATGTTTCTTACGCTCTAACGTCAAAAACGTATCTTGCACAAGGTCGATACTTAATTGTTCATCTCGGTTAAATCGATACAAAAATGTGTATAGCGCTGGTTTGATTAAAACATATAGTTTTTCTCCCGCCTGTTTATCTCCACTTTGATACGCAAGCATGAGTTCCTCCTCAATCCCAATCTGCGCCATGATTTTTGATCTCCTTTATTCCTTTTAACGTTAATGAAATACGGGAAATTAAATATGCAATTGCAATGAAAACCCACAATTGTGATTGATTTGTAAAAAATTGAACATATGGGTTTTGAATCGTAAATCCCATTGCAACTAAAATATTTAACGCTTGCACACATATACATGCATACAACGCAAGGCAGACAGAAATCGTATCAAATACATTCCAACGAAAATACACTTTTGTTTTTGTAAAATCAATTTTATATCCATTTTTCCGTACTATATGTTTTCTATCAAACGGAATAATGATTGAAAACATAACACTCATTATAACTCCAGCTGTAAGCATTGATACTCTATATCCAATTGGTATCGGTAAGAAAAGCCCACAAGAAAATACGACTATAATTCCAAGTAAAGCAAAAGCAAGAAGTAATTTATTAGACATAAAAAAGCCTCCCTCATCTATTCTTTCATAAGTGTATACAGACGTGGAAGGCACTTCGTTCAAATATTATTTTATTTTTTTAATAATCTTTGCAGGATTTCCGCCAACTACTACATTGTCCGGCACATCTTTCGTTACGACGGCGCCAGATGCGATTACCGCGTTGTCTCCAATTGTTACACCAGGATTAATAACCGCTCTTCCGCCAATCCATACGTTATCACCAATTGTAACTGGTTTTCCGTATTCTGATCCGCTTATGCGCTCTACTGGGTCAAGCGGGTGTGTTGCTGTATAAATGTGAACACCTGGAGCTAACATACAGTTCACTCCGATCGTCACCGGACACACATCTAAAATCGTACAATCAAAGTTCGCGTAAAAATTTTCACCAACATGAATGTTATAACCGTAATCACATCTAAAAGAAGATTCAAGATGAATGTTATCCCCAGTCGTTCCGAATAGTTCTTTTACGATTTCGCTACGCTCTTTTAATTGTACTTCTGGCGTTTCATTTAATTTTCTCGTTAATATACGAGCTTGCTCCCTCTCTTGAACCAAAACTGGATCAGCTGGTATGTACATTTCCCCTTGTATCATCTTTTCTTTTTCTGTTTTCATTTCCTTCTCCCCTTTAACTTATATATACAAGTTTACAATAACATAAAAAAAGGTCTGAACGTTATTTCGTTCAGACCTTCCTCTCTTAATCTTCCATCGTTGATAAGTCACCTGTTGGTAAGTTTAACTCCCACGCTTTTAATACGCGGCGCATAATCTTACCACTTCTCGTTTTCGGTAATTTATCTTTAAATTCAATTTGTCTTGGCGCTGCATGAGCTGCTAGGCCTTTCTTTACAAATTGACGAATCTCTTCTTTTAATTCATCAGATGGTTCGTATCCTGCTCGAAGCGCGATAAATGCTTTAATGATTTCTCCGCGCACTGGATCAGGAATACCAATTACACCAGCCTCTGCAACAGCAGCATGCTCGATTAATTTGCTTTCTACTTCAAACGGACCAACTCGCTCACCTGACGTCATAATTACATCATCAATACGCCCTTGGAACCAGAAGTATCCATCTTCATCCATATAAGCAGAGTCACCTGATACGTACCAATCTCCCGGCATAAAGTAAGATTCATACTTTTGCTGGTTATTCCAGATTCCACGCATCATCGCTGGCCAACCTTTACCAATTGCTAAGTTACCCATTGTGTATGGAGGAACTTCATTTCCTTCATTATCAACAATCGCTGCTTTCACACCTGGAATTGGTTTACCCATTGAACCTGGACGGATTTCCATACAAGGGTAGTTACAAATAACTTGTCCACCTGTTTCTGTCATCCACCACGTATCATGAATACGAAGTCCAAATGCGTTCATACCCCAGCGAATTACTTCTGGATTTAACGGTTCACCAACGCTTAATACGTGACGAACTTGTGATAAATCATATTTTTTAATTGCGTCTTGTCCAGCTCCCATTAACATACGGAACGCTGTTGGCGCACTGTACCAAACTGTTACACCGTAATCTTGCAGTGCTTCATACCACGCATCTGGACTAAAGCGGCCACCTAAAACAACATTTGATGCCCCAACTAACCACGGTGCGAAAATACCGTAAGCTGTTCCAGTTACCCAGCCTGGGTCAGCTGTACACCAATATACATCGTCTTCTTTTAAATCTAATACCCATTTCGCCGTTTGATGGTGCTGCACCATTGCATTTTGCGCATGAAGCACACCTTTTGGTTTACCAGTAGAACCAGACGTATAATGTAGAATTAAACCGTCTTCACGGCCTAACCATTCAATATGTAATTCTTTTGAAGCTTGTTCAAATAAAGGATTGAACGCTACCGTTTTACCGCCTTCTTCTACATTATCTCCAACAAGGAAGACTGTCTTTAAAGCTGGTAAGTCATTTAATGGTACGCGCTCTAACAATTCAGGTGTTGTAATTAATACCTTTGCTTCACTATCTTCTAAACGATCGCGAACTGCGCCTTCCATAAATGCTTCAAATAGCGGACCAACGATTGCCCCTAATTTCACTGCACCAAGAAGGGCAAAATATAATTCTGGAGAACGCGGCATAAAAATAAAAACGCGATCGCCTTTTTCTACATCGCCGTAATTTTTCAGGACATTTCCTGCTTTATTAGAAAAATCCTTCATTTCCTTAAATGTATACTTCTCTTTTCGCGATCCATCTTGATAATAAAGGGCTACTTTATTTTTACGATCGGATTTCGCATGCTTATCAATTGCCTCATACGCCATATTTACTCGGCCTGTTTCATTCCAAGTAAAGTTTTTATTAACCTCTTCCCAGTTAAAATTCGCGTATGCCTCATCATAATTCGGCAAATTATTTTCTCCTTTAATGACAGGAAGCGTTTCTACTTTCATACTTTACATCCCCCTCCTATGTATTCTATTATCTATTATAATGACATTGTTTAAAATTTTCAGTATTTTTGTTGATTTTTAGACAAATTTTTAATGACAAATTTCGATTCACATCGCATATATTATAAAGTACGATATTAATAGATTCACAAACCCTCAAGGTGGTGAGTAATACATTGATTCATAAAAAAATATATAATGCTAGAAACTTAAAAACAGCGAAAGGCACTTTAATTATTGAAGGTCCTGTCTCTACACATAACTTAGAAATGTATGAATTTCATCCCGATTTAGTTGCGTTTCGTCCTGCCGAGCATCAATATAAAGCAATTGTCGAAATTTCTAAATTACCAGAAGCTCGTCTCATTATTGCTAGACATGACCAAACGATTGTTGGATATGTTACATACTTATATCCTGATCCGCTCGAACGATGGTCAGAAGGAAAGATTGAAAACTTAATTGAACTCGGGGCAATTGAAGTTGTCCCAGCCTTCCGCGGTTGCGCTGTCGGAAAGAACTTATTAGAAGTTTCAATGATGGACGATCATATGGAAGATTACATTATATTGACGACTGAATATTATTGGCACTGGGATTTAAAACAAACAGGCTTAAATGTTTGGGAGTACCGAAAAGTAATGGAAAAAATGATGAATGCTGGTGGCTTACAATGGATGGCTACAGATGATCCTGAAATTTGTTCGCATCCCGCTAACTGTTTAATGGTCCGCATCGGTAAACGCGTTGATACAGATTCTATTCAAGCATTTGATCGTCTACGTTTTCACAATCGTTTTATGTACTAATAAAGGGGGCAACTGGAATGATTGTAGAAGAAATTATGAATCAAGATGTAGTGACACTACATCCAAACGATACAATCGAAACAGCAATCCGAACGATACGCACGAAAGGCATTCGGCACATTCCAATTGTCGATCAAAATAATCATGTCGTAGGCATTATTTCTGATCGGGATGTAAGAGATGCAAGTCCGTCTATTTTAGATGAACAAGTTTCACTCGATATGCTGAAGCAACCACTTGAACTTATTATGAAACACCCTGTTATGACTTGCCATCCTCTCGATTTCGTTGAGGAAATTGCTACTTTATTTTTTGAAAATAAAATTGGCTGTCTTCCTGTTACAAAGGCAGGAAAGTTAGTTGGAATCATTTCTGAATCTACTGTACTGCACACGTTAGTGAAATTAACAGGAGCACATCAACCGAGTTCACAAATTGAAATTCAAGTAAAAAACGAACCTGGCATTCTTGGAAAAGTCGTTGCCATTTTTAGTGAGTTACAAATAAATATCGTGAGCGTTCTCGTCTACCCAGCAAAAGATGAGAATGATAAAGTACTCGTTTTCCGCATTCAAACGATGAATCCGCTAAAAGTGATTGATGCACTTGAAGCAGAAGGCTACCGCGTATTATGGCCGAATATTATGGGGATGCAAGCATGAGTAGCGCGTTTATTTATTCGGATGACTTTCGGGGCTATTCATTTAGCCCTGATCATCCTTTTAACCAACTGCGCGTCACACTCACGTATGATTTATTACAAAAGGGCGGTTTTATCTCTCCCTCCCAAATCATCTCACCACGAATGGCTACAGATGAAGAGATCGCCTACGTTCATACAGAGGAATACATAAATGCGGTAAAACGTGCTGGAGAAGGTAAGTTAGAAAAATCAATTGCGATGACATATGGACTCGGAACAGAAGATACACCGATGTTTCCAAATATGCACGAAGCAAGCGCATTACTCGTTGGCGGTACGTTAACTGCTGTCGATGCTGTTCTTTCCGGGAAAGTAAAACACGCACTTAATTTAGGCGGCGGCTTACATCACGGCTTCCGCGGCAAGGCGTCTGGATTTTGCATTTATAACGATAGTTCCATCGCAATGAAATATATACAGAAAAAATACGGTTTACGTGTTTTATATATTGATACAGATGCTCATCACGGTGATGGTGTACAGTGGTCTTTTTACGACGATCCTAACGTATGCACCATTTCACTACATGAAACTGGGCGCTATTTATTCCCTGGAACTGGCGCTGTAAATGAACGCGGACAAGGTAATGGCTATAGTTATTCTTTTAACGTTCCACTCGATGCTTTTACAGAAGACGAATCGTTTTTAAATTCCTATCGAACTGTCGTAAAAGAAGTTGCCGCATATTTTAAACCGGATATTATTTTAACGCAAAACGGCGCTGACGCACATTATTACGACCCACTTACACATCTTTGCGCAACGATGAATATTTACCGTGAAATACCGAAGCTCGCTCGCGAAATCGCTAACGAATATTGTGAAGGTCGCTGGATCGCTGTCGGCGGTGGTGGCTATGACCACTGGCGCGTCGTCCCAAGAGCTTGGGCACTCATTTGGCTCGAAATGAACAACATCCAAAACATCTCAGGTTATCTCCCTCCAGAATGGATTGACGCTTGGAAAGGACAAGCTGAAACAGAACTTCCCCTCACATGGGAAGATCCAGACAACATGTATAAACCGATCCCCCGTAAACCAGAAATTGAAGAAAAGAACGCATTAACTGTAACGAAATCCCTTGAAATAATTCGGAATAATATGACAAAATCTTTGTACTAAACGAAAAGGAGGCTCGTTTTTGAATAGCCTCCTTTTATTTATTGTCGGCTTTTGTCGGTAAGTCGATATATTTCGAGTTGCGCTGATATATTTTATTTCATAATTAACTGGTCCAACTTTTATGAGAAAAGGTAGTGATATTATGTGGACACAACAAATAATTAACACGAAACGTGGCACATTTGAACTCTTTACAAAAGGAAATGGCGAGCCACTTTGTATTACACATCACTATTCACAATTTAATGAAACTGGTGATTACTTTGCAGATGTTTTCACTGCTACGCATCGTGTATTCCTCATTAATTTACGAGACGCTGGTAACTCAGCAAAAGCCAATTCAGAAAAAGAATTAAGTATGATTGAAACAGTTCACGACTTAGAAGCAATACGAGAAGCTTTACAACTCCCAACATGGCATTTCGCCGGTCATTCAACAGGTGGTATGCTTGGACTTTTATATGCGATTACATATCCAAATTCCTTACAATCATTAGCCTTGGCCGGAGCCGCAGCAAGTAACTATACCGAAACACCATTTTGTATTTATCACCCCGCACATCCACAGTTTCATTATATGCAAAAGCTCATCGAAAACTTAAAAACTCCTCACCTTACAAATGCAGAAAGAAAAGAACTATCTACTAATAGGACAAAATTATCATTGTATAAACCCGAAAACCATAACTCTTATTTTAGTAAACCAATCAAAAAAACAATGTCCGCTAGCCGGATGAATGCTTTCGCCAATGAATATCCTTCATTTGATTTAAGAGAGCATTTACCTTCCATCCAAACAAAGACACTTATTATATGCGGAAGACATGATGTACAGTGCCCAATTCAGTATTCTATTGAGATGCATGATGGCATACGTAATTCTATCTTTGTGATATTTGAGGAGAGTAACCATTATCCTTTTTTAGAAGAATCTGCTCAGTTTACTTCTACTACTCAAATATTTTATAAATCGTTACACTAGTACCGCTATTATTAAGGAAAGCTCACAGTCTCTATAAGACTATGAGCTTTTTCAAAAGAAATATTTCACACTAGAAACAACAAGAAGAACAAAAAAATCATTAAACCTATATCAAGTAATACTGCCTTTTTATCTCCTTCTTTTATACTCATCATAAAATTAGAAATTATTTTAATTCCAAAAAAGACCATCATAAATAACCCACCGAAGTGATCATTCGTAGAATCTTCATCATAAAACATTTGTATTGCACCGATAATTAATAAGATAAGTATGATATTCGTTCCAATCTTTAAAGCCTTGTTTGATTTAGTATCTTTTAATGTATCTCCCAAAATGTAGCACGCCCTCTCATGCTCTCCTATGTTTTATCTCTCTTTATATTTTAACACAAATTACCTATTATCCCCTTTTTGTTCGAATAACATAAAAAACCTACCAATTACTTGGCAGGTACATTACACGTTAAAGCGATAACCAGCTCCCCATACTGTTTCAATATATTGCGGGTGAGCAGGATCTCTTTCAATTTTTTCACGTAGCTTTCTAATGTGAACAACGACAGTGGCTAAATCGCCAGCTGAGTCTAATCCCCAAATACGTTCAAATAACTGTTCTTTATTTAACACTTGGTTTGGATGCGTTACAAAGAATGTTAGTAAATCAAATTCCTTCGTTGTAAACGCAATTTCTTCATTGTTTATAAAAACTTTTCTCGCTCGCTGATCGATAGAAATCCCATGAATATACAACGTATCGCGTTGCTTACTCACATTTCCTGATAATCTTTCATAACGAGAAATATGTGCCTTTACTCTTGCTACTAATTCACTCGGGCTAAACGGTTTCGTTATATAATCATCCGCTCCTAAACCGAGTCCGCGAATTTTATCTATATCTTCCTTCTTTGCTGAAACAAGTAAAATCGGAATGTCTTTTATAGCACGTATTTGTTTACAAATTTCAAAACCATTCATTTTCGGAAGCATAATATCTAAAATAATTAAATCATAATCTTCCTGAAGAGCCATTTGTAGACCTATTTCTCCTGAATGCTCTACATCAACTTGAAAATCACTAATTTCTAAATAATCTCTCTGTAATTCTGCGATACTTATTTCATCTTCTACTAGTAAAATTCTCTTCATTCTACTCACCACATTCCTGTACTTTTTTCAATGAGAAGAAAATACTTGTACCTTCCCCAAGCTTACTTTCCGCCCAAATTTCTCCGCCATGTTCTTCAACAATTTGCTTCGCTATCGCTAAGCCAAGTCCACTTCCACCTGTGCTAGAATTTCGCGATTGCTCTGCACGATAAAACCGCTCAAATATATACGGCAGCGTATCAGCTTCTATACCTGATCCATTGTCCATCACTTTCACAATGACTGTATTGTTATCACTTAATACTGTTACAGTAATTTTCTTCGCTTCTTTATCCATGTACTTCACACTATTATGAATTAAATTTGATATCACTCTATTTATCTTTTCACAATCGGCCGTTACATATAGTGGTGATGAATGTAATTGTAAATAAACTTCTATACCTTCCTCACTTAAATCCATCTGCATCTCTTCTAATAATTCTTGCATAAACACGTTTAACTCTATCGTTTCAAACTGAAAAGGAACTCGATTCAAATCAAGCTTCGAAAACAAAAAGAGCTCATCAATGAGTGTATCCATATGCTTCGCCTTCGTATGAATGGTCGTTAAATACTTATCCATTTTTTCTGGCGTATTTGCGACCCCGTCTTTTATGCCTTCTACATATCCGATAATAGATGTAATCGGTGTTTTTAAATCATGAGATATGTTTGAAATGAGCTCTTTTCGATTTTCTTCATACTGCGTTTGTACTTCAATCGACTCTTTTAATCTCTTCCTCATTTCCTCAAATCCTTGATTTAATTGCCCAATCTCATCATGGGATGTAACAGGAATTTGAAAATCTAAATCCCCTTCTTTAATTCTCCCAGTCGCATCTTTCAGTACAAAAATTGGTTTTATCACACTTCTTGAGACGAAATAACTTAATAGCCCTATGAGTAAAATGGCTAACAGTAAAAGCGCTCCGAACAAAATCGGAAATAACTTTTGTGTAAGATCAACAAATGAACTTTGCCTTTTTAGTACAAATATACTCCCTTCTTCATCCCCAGGAAAATAAAAATCAAATTTTACATATCGATAAAATGTATCGCCTAGTTCCGTTGTACCACGACTATTAATATTTGCTGATTCAAATTTCGGAAGGGCTTCTTTTAAAGATACTCTTTCAAATACTTTTGTAGCATAAGAAATGGTTTCTCCCTTTCTTACAACTATTTTCACACCTTCTTTTTCAAGTGTTGAAACGAACGATTCATCTAATAGTTGAGATTGATTTTTCTTTGCCGCTAATTTCAATTCAATATACGTATTCTCTTCTTCTGGCGTAAGCGGCTTTTGAATATAGGAACTTTTATAGAAATTTTTCACTGATTCCAAGTCTCCCGTTATGGAAAAAACAATTAAAAATCCCGCGACTAATATGAGCGTAATGGAAACGAGAATAACAGCAATATAAGAGAATAAAAATCTTGTTTTAATAGACATATGTTACATCCTCACTTTACCAAACCTTATTACTCATAAGCATAAAAATATATGTTCAAATACTCAAGCGATTTTATAGTAATTTTAGCGTCAGTTTATAAAAATTTAATGTTCTTATTTTACAGTTGAAATGAGGAGGTTGAAATTCCATGTTCAAAAAAACATTAAGCATGATCTGTTGCGTAATTTTTTTGCAAGGTTGCTCGCAAGAACAAGAAGTTAAAAAGGAGATGACAAACATGGAGACAGCGCTACTAGCAGCTACTGAAAAACAAGAAACGAATACCGTTATATCGTTACTCAAAAAAGGGGCTGACATAAATGTAACAGACAATAAAGGACGTACCCCTCTTATGATTGCTACATACAAAAATGATGTAAAAACCGCAAAAGCGCTTATCGAAGCTGGGGCTGACGTAAATATCCAAGATGATATGAAAAATAATCCCTTTCTATACGCCGGTGCAGAAGGTTACTTCGATATTTTAAAACTAACAATTGATGCCGGTGCAGATCCATCGCTTAC
The DNA here is from genome assembly GCF_007680225.1 of Bacillus sp. DE0042. Classification (NCBI taxonomy): domain Bacteria; kingdom Bacillati; phylum Bacillota; class Bacilli; order Caryophanales; family Bacillaceae; genus Bacillus; species Bacillus sp. DE0042. The sequence continues at coordinate 148,968 of NZ_VEJP01000007.1, forward strand.
GAATCGTTACGGCGGAACAGCTCTTATTCCTGCCTCAGAACATGGCTATATTGATGTAATTAAAGAACTCCTTACGCGAACAACTATTGATGTTAACCATGTAAATAATCTCGGGTGGACCGCTTTAATGGAAGCCATCGTATTAAGTAACGGAAATGAAACACAGCAACAAGTCATTCAGCTTCTTATTGAACACGGTGCAGATGTAAATATTCCAGACAACGATGGTGTTACCCCGTTAGAACTTGCTCGCGCTCATAACTTTGAAGAGATAGAGAAGATTTTGCTAGCGACAAATAAATAAAAGCTCATTTCCTATAAAAAACGTATCATTTTCAAATCTATTTTTTGCCATTCTCCCCAGTCTATGCTACAGTTATTTCGTCACATAGCTATACAGCTAGACAACTTATATATTTATAATAGGGTGGGAAAAAACATGAGCAAACCTCGTATTGGAATGATTGGATTAGGTAGCATTGCACAAAAGGCTTACCTTCCAACACTGACAAAGGAAACTGATTGGACTTTTGTGGGAGCGTTTACACCTAATGTTAATAAAAGAAAACAAATTTGCGAGCAATATCGTATTCAAGATTTCGCTAACCTTCAGGCACTCGCTTCAGAATGTGATGCGGCTTTCGTCCATAGTTCAACTGCTACACATTATGAAATCGTTTCTGAACTTCTGAAAAAAGGAATTGACGTTTATGTTGATAAGCCGCTAGCAGCTACAGTGGAACAAGCTGAGCAACTAGTCGAGTTGAGCGAAAAGCATAACAGAAAGTTAATGGTCGGATTTAATCGCCGCTTCGTTCCTATGTATGTTGCTGCAAAAGAGCAAGCTCATAATATTTCATGGGTTCGAATTGAAAAGCATCGCACAAATAAAGTCGGGCCATATACATATGACTTTACTATGTTAGATGATTACTTACATATTGTAGATACTGCTCGCTGGTTAGCTAATGATGACCTTAACGTCGTTCATAATATGATGCAAATGAATGAAAAGAATGAACTTCTTTACGGACATCATACATATACAACTCCAAGTGGACTGTTACTTTCTACCGCGATGCATCGCCACGCCGGTACAAATTTAGAACAAATTGAACTTGTAACGACAGGTAAAATCATTCGCGTAAAAAATATGAACACATTTGAAGTTGAGCAGGAAAATGCAGTTTCTCAGATTGGTTCACCATCATGGGATACAACGTTAAAACAACGTGGTTTTGAAGATGCTGTTCATCATTTTATCGAATGTGTACACGGCGATACAAAGCCTGTTGTAGATGGATTAGAAGGATTAAAAACGCAGCAACTGTTGCAATCTCTACTGAACGATCTAATCAAAAATTAAAACGGATACATTTTTCAGAATTTACTTTCATTCCCATTTTCCCTTTATTTCTATCGCAAATTTCTATAGAATATGTTGATAGGAATTATAAATTTCATATTGAATCGTGGAAAGGATGGGATTAACACATGTGGAACGAGTTTAAAAAATTCGCATTCAAAGGGAATGTAATCGATTTAGCTGTCGGGGTTGTAATCGGGGCTGCATTCGGTAAAATCGTTAGTTCTTTAGTAAAAGATATTATCACACCATTACTTGGTATGGTATTAGGTGGCGTTAACTTTACAGATTTAAAAATTACATTTGGTAAATCATCCATTATGTATGGTAACTTTATCCAAACTATTTTTGATTTCTTAATTATTGCAGCTGCTATCTTTATGTTCGTTAAAGTGTTCAACAAACTAACATCTAAAAGAGAAGAAGAAAAAGTGGAAGAAATTCCAGAACCAACAAAAGAAGAAGAACTTCTTGGCGAAATTCGCGACTTATTAAAACAACAAAATTCTTCTAAAGATAGAGCATAATTGAACGGATAAAAAGGCATGCCCCTCGGGACATGCCTTTTCTATATGTTATAACGTTTCCGAATTCATATGAATAAATAAAATAATACCTGCAACCATAAGTACCATAATACTACCTGCAAATAGTGTAATACCCATGAACATTAAACTTGTGCTCATGTCCACTGATACACTTTCAATAAAAATAGAAATTACATACGTGATAAGGGCAATTCCTGCAAGAATACTTCCTGGAACAAATCGCTTTAAGCCATTTTGTTTTAACGTCATATATGCAAAAATAGCAGTCATACAAAGCGTAATTATCCAAAGAACGATCATCTTTTCTCCCCCCTCACAAGCCTTTTCTTTCTATTATACATGACATTGCCCTATAATAGTTAAATTTGCACTTATGTGACATATAACAAGGAATAATACCAATTTTGTAGCGAAGTCACCAATAGGACGCATACTTAGGAGGATTTCAATTGAAAGATGATATTGTAGGATATTTTAAACAAGTAGAGCGATTCGATTATATTACAATCGACTTAGACAAAAAGTTTTTTTATATCGAAGTTGTACAATTAGAAACAAATATCACTTAACTTAGACAAGGATGAAACTATTATTGCTGGCAATGTAAAACAATATGAACCTTCTCGGTTAGAACATTTAATACAAAGCTTTAAGCGCACTGCACAAGCATGCCTTGAACATAATTTACAGAGTCCTGAAGAACTTTTTGCATTTTGGAAAGGAAATTGACCACTTTAAAAATGGATATCATTCATATAAATTGATATAATTACCATATAAAACTATTCTTTACAAGGGAGTGTTCATAATGATTTGGATTTCACTAATCGTATTAGCCTATTTCATCATTCTCGTCCCAATACAATATAACTATATTAAGATGCTCAAGACAAAACAGAAAAAAATGAACGTGTCACAAAACGAACTATATGACAACATGTCTTATGAAGAATCCCAAATACACTATCATTATCAAAGTAACGTATTTACAATACCTGCTTCGCTTGTCGCAAGTATTATTTATAGAGTGAAACATGCAGCATAATATGTACGCTATAAAATTATTGTTTGAATCTGTTCATTCTGGTGAGCCTAATACTACAAAAATGGATGAGCATTATGAAGAAAATCACGATACACTTTTTGAAGAAAGTATTATTCTTGTTAAAGCAAACAGTTTAGAAGAAGCTCATGAACTAGGTGAAAAAATCGCTATGCAATCTGAAGATACATACAATAACATGTATGATGAGCAAGTGACATGGACGTTTCGAAAAGTATTGCATGTGTTTGAATTAGACGATACACCATTTGAAACTGGAAAAGAACTATACGCAAGGTTTTTACACGTTAAGAAAAACGAAACGGTAAATACCGTAGTAAAAACATACTATCCTGAATACGAATAAAAGCTCACAGCAATTGCTGTGAGCTTTTTTATACTTACTTCGTTGAATCTCTAAATTGGATGCGGTGAGGTAAGATAACAGTGTGATCTTCCACTTTTTCCTTGTTCATATACTTTGTTAATAGACGCATTGCTACTGCACCGATATCATACATTGGTTGTACAACTGTTGAAAGTTGTGGACGAACCATTAATGCAAGGCGTGTATTATCGAAACCAAGTACTTCTACATCAGTTGGTACGTTTAATCCAGCGTCTTGTGCTGCATGGATTACACCTAGTGCCATTTCGTCAGAAGATACGAAGATTGCTGTTGGCTTTTCATCACTGCTCCAAAGCTTTTCGAATGCTTCGATACCGGAATCATATGTGTAATCTCCATCGATTATAAGATTTTCATCATATGAAATACCTGCTTCTTCTAAAGCTTTTTTATAACCTTGTAACTTCTTCGCGCTTCCCGCTTTATTAATGAAAGGACCAGAGACGAAACCGATACGCTTATGTCCTTGCTCAATAAAGTGCTTCATTGCGTCGTAAGCTGCTTGTGTATAATCAATATTTACTGATGGCGTTTCATTTTGCTCATCAAATGACGCCGCTAATACGATTGGTACTGGAGACTTTTTGAACTCTTCAATGTGAATGTCTGTAATATCTTCACCCATGAAAACAATTCCGTCCACTTGTTTTCCAAGCATCGTATTTAATAAATGGAACTCTTTCTCTTTGTTTTGGTCAGAGTTACTTAAAATGATGTTATATTTGTACATTGTTGCGATATCTTCAATTCCACGAGCAAGTTCTGCATAAAACGTATTTGAGATATCAGGAATAATAACACCTACTGTAGTTGTCTTCTTACTTGCTAGTCCACGTGCTACCGCATTTGGGCGGTACCCTAAACGATCAATTGCTTCTAATACTTTCTTTCTTGTTGTAGGCTTTACATTTGGATTACCGTTCACTACACGAGATACGGTAGCCATTGAAACGTTTGCTTCACGCGCTACATCATAAATTGTTACGTTCATCTCATCGCACACTCCTTCTATTTTTGTTATCTATTTTTATGTATCGGTTACTTGAATGAAAAAAAGACATCAACTCTATTTGCAGATGCCACCAATCGTCCCGAGTTCTTCCTTTTACTAATGATACGATAAAAACGCAGGCTCATACAATATTTTCCCGCAAAAGTTTCGAAAAAATTCGCTTCTTTTCTCGTATTTTCGTATTTTTTATGAAAAAAAGGACATTTTTTGTAAAAATATAGATATTCAATACGTAGAAACCTTATTTTAAGCAATACGATAGTAGATAGTAAATGAAATTTATATCGGTGATTTTTCAAATATATCGACTTACCGACAGAAACCGAAAATGATATTCATTTGATGCGCGCTGGATCTGGGCTGGCAATAGGAGGTCACATCGCCCTGTAGAATGCGTTATATCGACAACGACAGGTAAATATGTGTTTCTTTCTTTAAAATCGGCACAGCGGAAACATGAAGCGTATTACGCATCGATCTTTCATTGCTTCAGAAAATTGACGTACTTGTTCATAACTTTCTACTGTGCATGGTCCCATAATAAAAAGCTGATTTCCATCACCATTAATTTCAACAATCGTATCTTCTTGTAACTCTAAACGAGCTTGGAAAGTATGTTATAACATCTAGGTTTCAAATGGCTCATTATTATTCTCTGCGATTACATATAGCATAACTTACCTTCCCGTTTCAGAAACTAATTGTAAGTCACGACCTATTTATTGATAGTTTGTATATATTAGCATTTAAATCTCGATTCCTCTAATTTCAAAAATTCCCCAAACCTATTTACCAAATCTTTTTTCGTAGTGGGAACTTCTTGAGGCATATAATTAACAAAACTCACCATATCTTCTGGATAGTGATGATTTCCATAAAACTTTGCAATTTCATTTAATAACTCATTATCTTCTTTACATCTTTCTTTTATTTCAGATAAACAAACAAATCTTAGTTTTCTTTTCTCTTCTACTAACACTGTGCTTTCTTCATCTAATTGAGAAAAATAATTAGTTTTTATTTCTAACATCACCTTACCTAAATTTTCATTAGAGACTCTCCATGAAAGTTCACTAACAAACTCACTTTCATCACCAATCCCCATCAATTCTACTGCATAATCAGAAATAACGTCTTTACTAAAATAATTCCCTTGGACGCCTACAAAAATAGTTTTCCAATCATACTTAATATGTTTATTTTTTAAGTCTCTTAAGTTCATATGACTTCCCCCTTACTTTTTGGAATTTGATTTGGCTTATCCGCCATAACACCATTTTCAATAAAAAAAGACAGTTTAAACACTGTCTTTTTTTTATAAGAAGGAAACAAACGGTTTTTCGCTGTTTTTCTCTTTTATAATAATTGCCTCGATTTTACTCTCGGACTTTATCTGCAATTGTACTTTCGCATCTTTAGGTAATTTTTCTAACATACTTTGAGCAGCCATTTGGGTAAGAGCCATTAATTCTGTTTTACCGTTATATTTAATAACGATATTCATATTTAATGTATCCATCTGGTTTTTCTTGTAAGAAACTTTAGCATTTACTGGGATAAAATCTGCCGGAGAAAAATCTTTCATTGCCTTAGCAAATTCAGTTATTTTTGTATTATCTTCTCCATGTGCTTGTTTAAATTCATCAGAAGGATATGAAAACGCTTGTTCATCAATCGTACTCCAATTTCCAAGGTTCGTATCATTCTTTTGAACAGTAGCACTAGCAATATACGTACCATTTTTTAAAGAACTTGTACTTTCTTGCTTAAAGATAGCAAACGTAATTGGAGACTTATTATACTTGTCATTTTTATTAATCGCTTCAATAAGTTGCTTGGCAACTTCAGTACCCTTAGACATAGCTTCTTCATTCGATACACTTGAAGACATAGCTAAACCGATCATAACACCAGATAAACTTAGTTCGTTTGAATTCTGTTTTCCGAAATAGTCTTGTTCTATAATATTCGTCAAAACTGGCGCTTCTACTTTTGCGACTAGTTCATCAACTAACTTCTCCGGAATATACTGATTTAATTGTAGTACATGATTTTCTGTATCAAATTGCTGCGCTGCAATATTCATTAAACCATTTTCATACTCTGCTAAATCTAATTTAGAATTTGTTTTTATATTAGCTGTATTTATAACCTTTTGTTCTTTTAAAGGAATTACAGTTCTATAATAATCTTTCGAAACAGCAGTTCTCGGGATCATGCTTTTTTCTTTCGTATCCTTCTGTATAACTTCATCCTTCTTACTAATCGTATCATTACTACAAGCTCCTAGTAATAAACTTACGACCGCGAAGGATAATGCCATTTTCTTCATTACTTAAAACCTACTTTCAACAATCTAATTATTTAATTTGAACTAATAACAGTGTACCATTAAATATATTTCAACAAAAACAAAAAAAAGAAGCAAGCACCTTTAGCTTGCTTCTTTTTACTTAATATTCTCTTCTAAAGCATCTTTTTTAATGTTCCAATGAGACGTATTCCATACTACCATCCCATCTTTTATGTATAACACTTGCGGAGATTCATGTTTAATGCTGTACTGTTCTGCAACACGATTCGAAACATCTCTCGCATCTTGTACGTATAAGTAATACGCTGGTACTGCTCTTTCTTCATTACAATACGCTTGAAATTCTGTATATGCACCGTGACTAATCGGGCATGTCGTACTATGTTTAAAAAGAACATACGGCTCGTTTTTTTCTACTAATACTTCAAGCTCTTCAATTGTTTCAACTTTTGTCATATTCATCACGATTCACCTCTCATACGAAGTCTAGAGCGCTTCTCTTTCTTTTCAGCTTTTTTCTCAAGTCTTTCTAATTTACGCTCTTCTTTTTCAACCTTTTTCTCTTGTCTTGTCGCACGATAATGATTGTATACTTCAATTGCTGCGCTACTCCACTGTACAACTTGCGCTACTTTATCTGCATTGTTTTCAATTTCGTCCGTAACAGAATCTGATACATTACGAAGTTTCGTATTTAAAGAATGGATTGTCGTTCCAATTCCATCTACACCCGATACTACTTTATTTAATGATTGTGACTTCTGTTGAATGTCATCAGCTAACGCATTTGTTTTATGTAATAATTGCTCCGTCTCTACGCTAATCCCTTGCATTTGCTTTTCTAAACCTTCTAACGTGCTTGCAACGTTTTCTAACGTCTTTTGAACCGATAACAACGTTCTGCATACATACACTACTAATACAGCGAAAGCAACCGCGATAATAGCTGCACTTACATATAAAAGAACTTGCATTTCATCACTTCCTTTATCTTTTTCATACTTTCCCCTATTATACAATCATTTTCCGTTTCGTTCTAATCCCTATCTTTTCATTAGAATTTTCATACTTATTCGTTAACTTTAACATAAATGATTCAACAAATTCCACTAAGTAGGTTACAATAGGAGAGGATACATAATTAGTAGGGAGGCTTTACATATGAAAGATCCACGCATTGAAAAGTTAGCATACAATTTAATTAACTACTCTATCCGCTTACAAAAAGGCGAAAAAGTATTAATTGAAAACTTTGGCTTACAAAAAGAACTTGTAACTGCACTTGTAAAAGAAGCATATGCCGCTGGTGGTTTCCCATTCGTTTCTTTAAAAGATCATCAAGTAGATCGCTCTTTATTAATGGGTGCTACTGAAAAACATTTCGAACAAATCGCTGCATATGAAGCAAGCGTAATGAAAGATATGGACGCTTATATCGGTCTTCGCTCTGGCGATAACATTAACGAACAAGCTGACGTGCCAAGTGAAAGAATGCAAATTCACGGTCAAACAGTTGGTAAGAAAGTTCATAGAGACATCCGCGTTCCGAAAACGCGCTGGGTTGTTCTTCGCTACCCAAATGCTTCTATGGCGCAGCTTGCTAAAATGAGCACAGAAGCTTTCGAAGACTTCTACTTCGAAGTTTGTAACTTAGACTACGGTAAAATGGATAAGGCAATGGATAGCCTTGTTACATTAATGAATAAAACAGACAAAGTTCGTTTAACTGGCCCTGGAACTGACTTAACATTCTCTATTAAAGACATTCCAGCTATTAAATGCTCTGGTCATTTAAATATTCCAGACGGTGAAGTATATTCTGCACCAGTTCGCGATTCTGTTAACGGTACAGTTTCTTACAACACACCATCTCCTTACAACGGTTATACATTTGAAAATGTACAACTTAAATTTGAGAACGGTCAAATCGTTGAAGCAACTGCAAACGATACAGAGCGCATTAACAAAATCTTCGATACAGACGAAGGCGCGCGTTTCGTTGGTGAGTTCGCAATCGGCGTAAACCCATACATCTTACATCCAATGGGAGATATCCTATTCGATGAAAAAATCGATGGTAGCTTCCACTTCACTCCTGGACAAGCTTACGACGATGCATGGAACGGCAACAACTCGAATATTCACTGGGATTTAGTATGCATCCAGCGCCCTGAATACGGCGGCGGCGAAATTTACTTCGACGACGTACTAATCCGTAAAGATGGACGCTTCGTTGTACCTGAATTAGAAGCTTTAAACCCAGAGAACTTAAAATAATGAAAAACGCTCGGAATGTTCTCCGAGCGTCTTTTTATTAATATTGTAATAAATCTTTCGCCACATCTTCTGGCACTTTAAAACTCATTTTCTTATTTTTCATTTCAACTTCGACATAAGAGACATCTTTATATACTGTCATCATACCAATTTCATGTAACTCTTTTTTATCATTACTCGACTCCGATAATTTTTTTGTATCCTCTTGGTACATTTTAAATGTTTTCCCTTGCGGAGTATCTAAAGGAACCGACTGCATTTCCCACTTATCCATTTTCATAACTTCAAACAGCTTTTCAATTTCTTTCTTATCACTTGAATCCGTAAGTGATTCAATCTCAACCTTTTGTGCCTTTTCTAAGTTCATATCTGCCTTTTCCTTCTTCGAACTACACCCTATTACAAGAAAGGATGCTGTTAGCAGAAATAGAAACAACATACAGATTTTTTTATCTCTAATCCTCCTGCACTATATAGAACTACTTTTCTCGCTTTTTGTTTGCTGAAAATGAAAATAATATAAAAGCGCCACTGCAATAGTACCTATTAATATTGGTACATATAAGGGCAGATCCCATTTCATATATACTCTAGTGCAACCAACAAGCACAAACAAAATTTCTAAACAGAATAAAGGTTTTACATATTTCATTTCTTACCTACCATTTCTATTTTCACATTTGGGTTCTCTTTCTCGATAAGCGCCAAAAATTCATTCATATGTTGCGGTATCGCAACCATATGTACTTTGTATGCATTCGTCGTAATTTCAAGGTATTTCCCAACTTGACGAATGATTCTTATCTCTTTCAATACGATATCGTCATTTAAAATGCCGTACTTTAATACACCATTTTCTACTTTATGCTTTTTAATAAATACTTCCCAAACGAGTGGCACATTTACAAGGAAGCATAAACCCATTCCAATTAACGCTGACATCCACTGCTCTTTATTTGAGATAATCATGACAAGTGGATATATGAACATAAAAACTAACGTGAGACAAACGAAAATTACTACTGACTTACTTCTTTGAATCGGAAAGTCCATACCTACACCCACTAACCTAAATTATACCAAATTTTCCATTTTGATTATAAAAAAAGGCCATTTCTGAATGACCTTTTCAAACAATGTACCTATAGAATTTCTTATCTACCTGTAACACTGGAAAACTTTTTGGCAACTCGTCTATACTCACACTTTGGAAATTATTCTTTCCATAAAAGCGATGCGCTGCTAAAAACTTCACTGTCGTTCCTAAGTAAATATCTTTCAGCTTTTTATTCTCAGCCCACGAAATTGCTGTTTGGAGCAACTTATGTGATGCGCCCCACCCTTTTCCGCGAAATTCTTTTTTTACGAACATTTTTCTTAGCGCTACTTGCTGATTCTCAATATCTAATAAAGCTACTGTTCCAACTACTTTATCATCATAAGTTGCTATCCAAAAGTTTCCACAATCCCTTTGATAGAACGTTTCTATTTCAAGTAAGTCTGGCTGCTCTTCTTTCGTAATGGGAACATTGTACTCTTTTTGCTGAATATGAACGATAAGATCTACTACTTCATCTTGAAACGTACTTTCATACGGAATAATGCGTATCTTCTCGTTCATCGGATCTCCTTCCACTCTGAAGCTAATAAACTATATACAGCGATATCATGAAAATGATCATATAACCATTCTTCATCTCTTAAAATACCATCTAACTTAAAACCTAAACGCTCTGGAATAGCTCGGCTTTTCTCGTTTTCAACACCGCATCTAATTTCTATTTTATTTAATTTTAAATTCTCAAATGCATAGTGAAGTACAGCCTTTACGCTACGCGTCATAATACCTGTCCCACCAGCATCTTCTGCAAGATAATATCCGAGACTTGCCGCTTTCTTCCCCCAACTTACTGGATGAATGCCCACCATCCCAACTAGCTTTCCTTTATAACGTATGCCACTTTCAAAACCGTCACCCTCTGCAAACTTCTTTAACCACATCGGACAAATTTCATCATACGCACCAGCAGATTTCATCCCATCTACCCAAGGAAGCCATCTTCGTAAATGATTACGGTTTTGGTCTATTAATTGATATAGTTCCTCTTTATGATGCTTCTCTAATAACTGTAATTCGATTTCGTCATCTACTCGAAGTGTGAACATGCTTTTTAGCCCCTTTTAGTTTTCTTATTATTCTAACACCTATAGATGCAAAATGTTAAATATTCACACTTTTTTCGATTTGATATAAGAACAACAACTATATATGATTGATATCTAGATATGAATCATATATAGTTAAAGTATGGAAAAAAATGATAATTTTATAATTCAATTACGTAAAGGTGTTTTTGATCTCGCTATTTTGTCTTTAATAAGTAAACAGCCTATGTACGGATACGAAATTACAAGTGCCTTACAAAATATCCCTGTGTTTCATATCCCGAACGGTTCGATTTACCCTATATTAAATCGAATCACGAAAAACAATTGGGCTGTTTCCTATTGGGAAGAGTCCGGTGATGGGCCAAAAAGAAAATACTATCGAATTACAGACGAAGGGAGAGAAATTTTAAATAGTCGCTTACATGATTATGATGCAGTGTATCATGCTCTAATGTTACTAGCTAAAGGAGAGGATAAAAAATGAACAAAGAACAATTCTTTTCAAATGAACTCATTACTTCTTTCTTACACGATCTTCATAAAGGTTTAATGAACTTACCTACGTCAGCAAGAGAACAACATGTGTTAGAGATCAAATCGGATTTATATGAAAATGCATTATGTAAAGAAAGTGAAGGGATACCATTAGCGAGCATTCCTTCACAAGTGATTGAAGAATTTCTTCCTCCAAAAGAATTAGCAAAGGAAATTGCAGGAGAATATACAGATGTTATTCAAGATGCACAGCAATCTACAAATACATTTATTAAATATTATTCCGGCCTATCTATCGGTCCACTCGGCGCTTTATCAGTGCCTATTGTACTCGGTTTTATAAATTTTTCTGCTAATTTACCATTTTTACTAGCCTTTATTGCAAGCAACATTTGGTTTATCTTTAGAGAAAACCATTGGAATATAGATTTATTAAAATACTTTAAAACAATTATTTTCATCAGTTCAAGACTGCTAATTGCTCTCCCATTCAGCTTTTTCGCTATTCGAATTATGATAACAAAACAATTCGATATGTTTTCATTCTATTATTTAATCGGATATGTACTTTTTAGTTCAATTTATATCGTTTTGTTAAAACAACTATACCAAAAAAATAAACAATACCAACATATCAACGCTTTTTAAAATATATCGAACACAACAAAAAAGACGCACAGCCACTGCTATGCGTCTTTTTTCTTACTTCTCTGCAACTTGAACTTCTTTTACGTAAGCCGCTTCGAATTTTTGGATGTCGCCTGCGCCCATGAAAATTAGAACGCCGTTTTTATGTTTCTTTAATACATCCGTTGTTGTATCTGTAATTAGTTCTGCACCGTCAATACGCTTTTGCAGATCTTCGATTGTTAATTCACCTTTGTTTTCGCGTGCTGATCCGAAAATATCACATAAGTATACTTGGTCAGCTTTGCTTAGACTTTCAGCGAACTCATCTAAGAATTTTTCTGTACGTGAGAATGTATGTGGCTGGAATACAGCGACAACTTCACGCTCTGGATGTTTTTGACGAGCTGCTTCAATCGTTGCATTAATTTCTGTCGGATGGTGTGCGTAGTCATCGATAATAACTTGCTCTCCCATTGGCTTTTCATTAAAGCGACGTTTTACGCCTTCAAAAGTTGTTAGCTGATGCTTAACTGCTTCTACATCAACGTTTTCATAATGGCAAAGCGCGATTACTGCTAATGCATTTAATACGCTGTGATTGCCGTATCCTGTAATTTTGAACGTGTCATAGTACGTATTACGAACGAATACATCGAAAATAGTACCATCTGTTCTCTTTTGAATGTTACGTGCTTGGAAATCATTATCTTCTCCAAATCCATAGAAAATAACAGGTACTTTCGCTTGAATTTTTTGAAGTTCTTCATCATCTCCACATGCAATAATGCCTTTTTTCACTTGCAATGCCATCTCTTGGAATGCATTGAATACATCATTGATATCTGAGAAATAATCTGGATGATCAAAATCAATGTTTGTCATAATCGCATAGTCTGGATTGTAAGACAAGAAATGACGACGATACTCACAAGCTTCAAATACAAAATACTTACTATTTTCTACCCCATGCCCTGTTCCATCTCCAATAAGGTAAGATGTAGGGTGTGCACCTTGCATTACATGGGCTAACAAGCCAGTTGTTGATGTTTTTCCATGTGCACCAGTTACAGCAACACTTGTGTATTGGTTCATAAGGTCACCTAAGAAGTGATGGTAACGATGTACCGGGATGTTTAATTCTTTTGCTGCTACGATTTCTTCATGCGTATCAGGAAATGCATTTCCTGCAATAATCACTTGTCCTTCTTTTACATTATTTTTATCAAAAGGAAGGATCGAGATATTACGCTTTTCCAACGCTGTTTGTGTAAAGAAACGCTTTTCATAATCAGACCCTTGAACAGTATGCTTCATGTCATGAAGAATTTGAGCTAATGAACTCATTCCTGTTCCTTTAATTCCTACAAAATGGTAAACTGTCATCTTAAAGAACCTCCAACATTTCGAACTAATACAACGGCCTATCTATAAGACAGTATATGAATCTTTTCTTATTTTGGTAATCATCATACATTTTTGATGTAGTGAAGTTATTCTTCCCTTCACCTATCAGGATAAACTCGTACGTACTTCTTTTTTATGTCCATAACAAATCCATTATAGCAAAAAAGAAGCCGCTATACTATGATAACAGAAAAACTGATAGGGTCAATCACCTATCAGTTTTTCTCTCTTTTACATATCTTCTCTTTTTTCTAATTGAACACGCTCTAGACGTGGGTTTGGACGATATTTACGACCAGCTTTCGCTTCTGGTTTTCCATTTAATTCTACGTTATCACCAGTAAAGCCAATATTCATTTTTAATAAGCTACTTCCTACTCCGTATATATCAACAGGTACGTTTTGAGCTTCAAATTCACGAATACGCTTCTCATCAAATCCACCAGTTACAACGATGTCTACATGCTGGAATCCTTCTTCATCAAGTGCTTTACGAAGTGCGAATACAAGCGATGGGTTTACACCACGTGGATCGAATGTTCCAAGTACTTCTGGGTGGCGAATGAAGTATTGATCAATCATCGTGCGCGACGTATCTACACGTACACCTTTTAATGTTGATCCAAATTCACGCGCTACGCGAAGTGCATCTGTAATGACATCATTGTTGTAATCAATTAATACAACTAATTCATCTTCTGGGAATTTCTTATGATATGCTTTTGCCGCTTCCACAACATCACCATTAAACATTTGAATTAATGCGTGAGGCATTGTCCCCATACCACTTCTGCCCCACCATTCATTCATCGCATGCGTCGCTTGTGCGCTCATACCTCCGATGTATGCTGCATAACCGTCACCAGCTTGTTGCGTATAATGATCGTCACGATCTCCCATGAAAATAACTGGTTTTTCTTTATCTACACTACGTGCAGCTTGGACAACGTTATATACGTTTGTCGCAACTGATGTACGACGGGCTAAAATCCCATCAATGACACCTTCTAAAAATCCGAAATTTTCATAAGGACCATGAATTGTTAACACTGTTTCAAACGGACTAATATTATCGCCATCTTTTAAAGAGTTAATTTCAAGTTCCTCAGGATTTTTTGCGAATGTTTGTAGCAATGCAATCACTTCATCTGTTCCGCAAAGAACTGCATTTTCCTTTTGGAAAAATTGCATCGTCACAACACTTTTCGGGCGAAATTCTTCAATGATTTCTCTAGTCTTTAAAAAGTAAACGGCAGAGAACCAACCTTCTCCAACACGTTCGTCAAATTTAAATGTTCTATTTGTTAGTCTATTTATTTCACCTTTTAATTTTAATTCAATTTCTTTCATGTCGCTTTACTCCCTACTTTACTATCCAACATTTTCTATTAGTATACAGCAAAACCGTTTCCTATACATTTGTTTCCTGCATAGCAGCGAATTCATCCTCAGAAATAAGGACATCTCTCGGTTTCGTTCCTCTTCCTTCAGAAATAATCCCTTGCGATTCCATCTCTTCAATGAGACGTGCCGCGCGATTATAACCGATGCGGAATTTTCGCTGTACAGAAGATGTGGACGCTCCCCCTTGTTCTACAACAAATTGACATGCATCAAAGAACAATTCGTCTTCCGACTCAGCTTGTTCTGTTTTCGCTAATAAATCCTCTTGCTTAAATAAGTAGTTCGGCTTCATTTGCTTTCTCACATGATCAACTGTTTTCTCAATCTCATCATCCGATACATATACACCTTGTACACGAACCGGTTTAGACGTACCGTTTCCTAAGAATAACATATCACCACGACCAAGTAATTTCTCCGCGCCCCCAATATCGATAATCGTACGCGAATCAACTTGGGATGATACTGTAAACGCAATACGCGTTGGAATGTTTGATTTAATTAAACCTGTAATAACGTCTACAGATGGTCTCTGCGTCGCAACTAATAAGTGAATACCACAAGCACGAGCTTTTTGTGCAATACGACAAATCGCTTCCTCAACATCACCAGGAGCAACCATCATTAAGTCGGCTAACTCGTCAATGACAATAACGATATAAGGTAATGTCTCTCCTGGAATTTCTCGCCCACTTACAATCGTATTATAACGAGTTAAATCACGAGCACCCGCGTGCGCAAACAATTCATAACGACGCTCCATTTCTTCAACTGCCCACTTTAAAGCCGCTGTCGCTGCTTTTACATCCGTAATAACAGGTGCTACAAGATGTGGAACAGAATTGTATGGTGCAAGCTCAACCATCTTCGGATCGATTAACATTAACTTCACTTCATGCGGTTTCGCTTTATATAAAATGCTCGTTAAAATTGCGTTAATACACACACTTTTACCAGATCCCGTTGCACCCGCAATAAGTCCATGTGGCATTTTTCGAATATCCGTTACAATTGGATCGCCTGAAATATCAAGTCCTAGCGCAACTGTAAGCGGTGATTCGCTCTTTGTAAACACAGGACTTCGTAAAATTTCACGAAGGAATACTGGCTTACTTTCTTTATTTGGAACTTCGATTCCAATCGCACTCTTCCCTGGAATCGGTGCTTCAATACGAATATCTTTCGCTGCTAAACTCAGTTTAATATCATCACTTAAGTTTGTAATTTTATTTACTTTCACACCTGGGTCTGGCTGTACTTCAAAACGAGTTACCGCTGGACCTTGCGATACGTTAATAACATGTGCACCAACGTGGAAATTATTAAATGTTGTATCTAATAATTCTTTCTGTTCATCCAACCATTCCGTATTATCTAACGCTGCCTGCTGCGGAATTGACAACAATGTTAATGGCGGAATTGCATATGTCGGTGGTGTTTGCAATACATTTCGCATATCGTTCTCTCTTTGATTTACAACATATGCTTTCTCTTGTACTTCCGTACTCGAAGTTGGCTTTTGTACTTGCTCTGCCACTACCTGTTGCATTGGTCTCTCTTCCACTTGTGGTTCCACTGCCACTTGTTGCACTGGTGTTTCTTCTACCACTACTTGCTGCATTGGCCTCTCTTCCACTTGTGGTTCCACTGCCACTTGTTGCATTGGTGTTTCTTCCACTTGTGGTTCTACCACTACTTGCTGCATTGGTCTCTCTTCCACTCGTGGTTCTACTGCCACTTGTTGCATTGGTGTTTCTTCCATTTGCGGTTCCACCACTACTTGCTGCATTGGTTTCTCTTCTACTTGTTGGACAGGCTTATGCTCTACTCGTTCGCTCATAGAAGATTGCATTGCATTTACTCTAGCCGCATGTCTTTCCATTAATCGCGTTCTGTCTTGTTTCAACATAACAACATTAAATGGTACATGACGCTTTTTCTCACGTTTTGGTTCTTCTTTTTGTACAATTGGTTGTTCTTCCGCAATCGGTGCTTCTTCTACAACTGGCTGCTCTTCCGCAATCGGTGCTTCTTCTACAACTGGCTGCTCTTCCGCAATCGGTGCTTCTTCTACAACTTGTTGTTCTTCCACAATCGGCGCTTCTTCTACAACTCGTTGTTCTTCTGCAATTAAAACATCCGCAAAGCTTTGAACATCTTTCTTCGCTTGTTCTTCAGCCTCTGCAACATGTATGAATTCATTCGTTTGTTCAATTGCTTCATTTAAAACCATTTCTTGCTGTGTTTCCTCAAGTGCTACAGGTTCTGCTTCTTCTGGCGCTTCCGTTTCCGTAATTACTTCCACTTCTTCTAGCTCTTCTGCTTCTGCAATTACTTCCACTTCTTCTAGCTCTTCTGCTTCTGCAATTACTTCCACTTCTTCTAGCTCTTCTGCTTCTGCAATTACTTCCACTTCTTCTAACTCTTCTGTTTCCGCAATTACTTCCACTTCTTCTAACTCTTCTGTTTCCGCAATTACTTCCACTTCTTCTAACTCTTCTGTTTCCGCAATTACTTCCACTTCTTCTAGCTCTTCTGCTTCTGCAATTACTTCCACTTCTTCTGGCGCTTCTGTTTCTGCAATTACTTCCACTTCTTCTGACTCTTCTGTTTCCGCAATTACTTCCGCTTCTTCTGACTCTTCTGTTTCCGCAATTACTTCCGCTTCTTCTGACTCTTCTGCTTCCGCAATTACTTCCGCTTCTTCTGACTCTTCTGCTTCCGCAATTACTTCCGCTTCTTCCGACTCTTCTGTTTCCGCGATTACTTCCACTTCTTCTGACTCTTCCGCTTCTGCAATTACTTCCACTTCTTCTAGCTCTTCTGCTTCTGCAATTACTTCCACTTCTTCTGGCGCTTCTGTTTCTGCAATTACTTCCACTTCTTCTGACTCTTCCGCTTCTGCAATTACTTCTACTTCTTCTGGCGCTTCTGCTTCCGCAATTACTTCCACTTCTTCTGACTCTTCCGCTTCTGCAATTACTTCTACTTCTTCTGGTATTTCCACGATGATTGTTTCTTCAAGTTTTTCTTCTGCTTTGACAATCACTGATTCTTCCGGTGCTTGTTTTTCTACTTCAATAGTAGGTTGTTCTATTTCTGTATTACGTTTAGTTTCTTCTGATAATATTGTATCCTCGTGCTCTACTTTAGAATCTACTAATTCCGTTTGTAGAATGTTTTGGGCCACTACATCACTTTCTTGCTTAGCATCTTCCATACGCTCAGCAATTGTTTGATGAGGTACTTCACCCGCTGGAACTGCCTGCTGTGCACTAATTTCTTGAACCACTTCTTTTTCTTCTACTATAGGCTCTTGGCTTTCAATTTCATAACCGTTTTTCTCTAGCCATCGATCGACAACTGACTTTTCTTCCTTTTTATTTTGTTGATCTCGCTGATCAATGCCTTCATGACTGGAAGAATTCGTTGCTTGTCCTTCTGAGAAATCAGATAATGTATATCCTTTTTTCTCTAACCATGCATCAACGACTGATTTGCCCTCTACAGATATTTCAAGATCTTCTCTTTCCTTTTTTTCCTCCTGCTTTTCTACCTTTTTCTCTACAGAAGGACGATTATATCCGTAAATTGGCGAGATCATTTCTGTTGGACGAAATGGTCTACGGTTACTTTCTTGCGAAGGTGCAGATGCTTTCTTTACGACAGGCTCTCTCTCCGGTTCATATTGTACTTCCGGCTCTTCATATGTAGAAACTACCTTTTCCACATACTGTCGTCTACTTCTTTCCACTTTGACCCCTCTTTGAGTAGGCTGATTTTCATATGTTACAACTTGAACAGGTTGTTCTTCAAAATGCCCTGTTGCTATAACATCCTCTTCATCGAACCCATTATCCGGTACTAATGGAAAACGGCATTTACCTGCATTCCGACTTGCCATTTGTGCTTCTCTTGCTTCAGTGTAGTGGTTTACACGAGGGATCTTCGGCTGACTTTCGATTTGCTTTGGTACTTCTTTATTTATCGCTGTTTGTTCTTCCTCTTTGTTAAACAGCTTTTTCATCCAATCTAACATGCTTACCACTCTTTCTACTAAATAGTAACATCCTTTATTGTATCAGCATTCGGCAAAAAGTGCAGGTAAAATTAAGCATGTCATATTTATCCATAACATTCTAATTTACGAGTGTTTTCATATGGAAAAACGCAGCCTTCCATGTAAGACTGCGTTTAAGCTTTACTCTTCCGATACTCATCTACACTATCCGTTACACTTTGCAATAAAGAATTTACATACTGTGGGTCAGATAATTTTTTATCTTCTTCAGGATTTGACATAAACCCAAGTTCTAATAGTACACCAGGTACTTTGGCCCAATTAAATCCAGAAAGATCCTCCCTGAATTTAATTCCATTTACTTTCACTTGCTGATTCTCTCTCATTTTATTTACAATCGTTTGAGAGATTTGAAGACTTTCAGCATAAATCTCTTTCGTATATGGACTTCCTTCTGCCGGCGTTAATACAGCAAATCCACTTTGATTCGAATTTTCAGAACCATCTGCATGAAGACGCAAAAACAAATTCGCCTTATGGTCATTCGCAAATGTTGCGCGTTCTTTATTACTTATATCCACATTTTGTGACGTTCTCGTCATTAATATTTGTATTCCCTTTGCTTCTAACTTTTCTTTTAATACGAAAGCCATTTCTAATACAAGAACAGCCTCTCTTTTTTTCGTCACAACACCAGTTGTACCATCTGTCACTTTATATTTTTGCGTCGTTGCTCCTGGCCCAATCGGTTCTAAATTTAAATTCGCTTTTTGTTGATGCCCTGGATCAATAACAACAAGAAACTTTCCTTGTTTTTCATTACTCTCTACTTTTTGTTCATTATTTTGCAGCGGTTGCTCTGTTGGCTGCACTGGCGTAGCTTCCTCTTTCTTTTCCTCGGCTGGCACTTCCTCCTGCTTATGCTCCACTTGCTCATTTGTTTGAACTGCTTGTGGTTCTTCTTTCTTTTCTTGTTCTTCTTGCTGCTTTTCTACCGGTGCGTCTTCCTTGTTATCTTTGTTTGTTTCCTTCATAGAAGATGTTACTTCTTTTTTCGGCTCTTCTTGCGAACAGCCTCCCATATATATTCCAATGAATGCAATCATGCTCATTATTTTTATATACTTCATGTTTTTCTCCCGTCACTTTGCACCGGTCTCAAAGTTTTTCTTATAATTGTTTTATAATCTCATCCATATTCCCAATATGAACGGGTTGCCACGCTTCTGTACCACGCTCTGCAGTATAAACTAGATAAGCATCATCAGCCACATTTACGAAAACTGGATCCCCCATATCTGTTTCATATCCAATAACAATCCATTCTTCTTGCCATTTACCACTGTCTTCACTTATTAATGAATTTTTATGTTTATCATATCGGTAACCGATTTGTCCTTTTTCTAATTCATTTTCGCTAAACACATATATTTCATAAGAACCTAGTTCGATATCTTGCTGTTTTGAAGTTTCAATTCGTTTCAGAAGTTCCGCGATTTTTAGTTGTTGTTTCATACGTATATCCCCTTCTATTTTTCTAAATTTTAACTAGTTTGTTTATAAAATACAATATAGTTTTTGAGAAAAAAGGTGACATCCTTATAATATGAACGATTTTTTGAATATATCTGTCACAACTCGCAATATATCAACGATTCAACAGAAAAGAGAGGCTGTCCAAAAGGACAACCTCTCTTTTCTTACATCAATTAAAATTTGAACTCTTGTCCAACTTCAAAGCTATCTTCTAATACTAGAATACCTTTTTCTTGTGGAGCATCTGGAAGCTCTAATTCACGTGCTGAGCAAATCATTCCAGAAGAAGGAACACCGCGAAGTTCAGCTGGTTTAATTAGCATACCGCTTGGCATTACAGCGCCAATTTTTGCAACGACAACTTTTTGTCCTGCATCAACGTTCGGTGCGCCACATACGATTTGTAATGTTTCTGTACCGATTTCTACTTTACAAATGTTTAACTTATCAGCATTTGGATGCTTCTCTTTTTCAGCTACATAGCCTACAACAAATTTTGGAGAAAGATCTGCTTCTACTGTTTCTTCAAAGCCGTTCTTCGCTAAAATTCCGTTGATTTTTTCTACAAATTCTTTCGTTAATGTTAGGTTACCTGTTTCTTTTACTTCTAAGTAAGAAGACGCATTAAAGATGTTGAATCCTGCTGTTACATTGCTTTCACGATCGTATACGCGTGCAACATCTCCTTTGCAATCAAAAGTACGGTTCTCTAAAGTAATATCTTGTAAGGCAACAATTAGAGTGTCACCAATTCCTTCAAGGTTGTAAAAAACGTTCACTTCGTTCATCCTTTCTCTTTTCCATCTGTCTTCTTCCGATTTTTCGCTAAAATAAAGATTGGTTCAAAGTCCCCATCTTCATATACGAATGAAAGTGATGTAATCGGAACATGCCCTTCGGCAAAAAATTTCATTGTCATTTGTGCAATAATATCATAACCGATTTCGTTGACGATATCAGCAATAATTAATACATCTTGGTGAGGAACAGCAACAACCATGTCACCAGAAATCTTTTCACGCATCGATTGTAGTAACGATTCGTTTAAAATACGCGTCGCATCATACCCATCATTTGTGTTTAAAAAGTAGAATGTATTCCCTGCTACTGTTTCTTGTTTAAATTCATAACCTAATGAGCGAGCGTTGAATAATGCCATTTCACGCACTTGTTGCTCTGTAAGTTCTAATTTTTGTAATAGACGCTCATCAATGAGTCGATACGTTTTATTCGAATCTAGCGCATAGTAAATACGTGTTTCCGCCGTATGATCCGTCATAATAAACGGATTTCCTTCTTCTGCTTGTTTCGGGAAAGAAGTAGAGCGAATAACAGGTAAAATTTTCGCTGCGCTATTTTCTTCTTTATGCATCGCAATTAACGCTTCTTGTACGTAATAGGCAACCTCTTCAATTGCTTTTTCTTTATTCACTTCCCATTTTGCCACAACTCCTGGAAGCGATACGTTAATACCTTTTTTCGAGTCTTTCTGTTCTATACGTAGAACTTCTTTCTCGCTATCATACTGAAAGTCCCATTCTGGGCGAGATAATTTCTTCATTAACTCGTCTTTCATCTTTTTACTTGTCATCTTCATCTCTTTTTCCTCCCTTCCAAAAAAATAACCTCCCCCGCGAAGGTAGAGGTTGTTTTACAATTCAATTGGCAAATTGCCTTATTTTAAACCTTCAATAAACTCTTCGATTTGTTCTTGTGTTTTACGATCTTTGTTTACATAGCGACCTGTTTCTTCACCCTTATTGTACGCTACAAAGCTCGGAATGCCAAATACGTCTAATTTTACGCATAGATCAATAAACTCATCACGATCTACATAGTAAAATGAGAAATCACTATATTTCTCTTCTACTTCTGGCATAAATGGGTCTACAAAACGGCAGTCTGGGCACCATTCTGCTGAGAACATAAAGACTACATTCTCTTCATTTTTCAATTGTTGGAATTGCTCCATGCTTTCTAATGATTTCATCTATATTTCCTCCTCTAACGAGTGCATTTTTCATGTTATAATCTTTCTTTTATACTACCATACATCGCGTATGGTGCAAGGTTTATGCTTGCTTTTCATCATACTTATATTGCCCAACAAGCAACTTAACAACGTGTACAAATAATTCCGTGCGGTCGACATAATCATCTGTAAAAATACCGATCGCACCTTCGTGACTACGAATATCTTTTCTCTGTACAAACTCTTCCATCACTTCACTTAACTCCTTGCCCTCTTCAAGAGGTGCTAAAAAATCATCTGGTAACGTAATACGTGCACCGCCTGCAACAAATATTTTACCGGTATTTGTTGCTAGCGCGCCCCAGTTACACATAAATAAACCGTGCTCCGTTTTCATTACGCCGCCTTCTAATCCAATACCAATTTGAGCTTCTCCTTCTTGTAGCGCTCGCTTCGCTCTATTAACCGCTCCTTTCATCGTCTCTTCATCTGTAAACGGCTGGTTTGCTACCCCTGAAGGAACAGAAAGAGCTGTAATTGTAACATCACTCCAAACCTTCTCCACAGCACCAACTTTCGTTTTATTCTTCGATCCAACTACTACTTTCATTTCTTTCACCTCTATATACATTCATCATCTTACCTTAATCAAATTACTCTTTATACATGGGAGCACGGCCACCATACATCGCTAGGGCATCTCTCCCACCTAAAAAAAGAAAGGCTCTTCAGCCCTTCTTCTCTACGCGTTATTCTTAATTGTCTCTAACGTCGTTTTATCCGTTGCTCTTACAAGCTTCGTAATGAGTTCTTTTGCTGCCGCATAATCATCAACATGTAAAATAGAAGCATGTGTATGAATGTAACGTGCGCAAACACCAATTACTGCTGATGGGATACCTGAGTTACTTGTATGTACACGGCCCGCATCTGTACCACCTTGTGAAATAAAGTATTGGTACGGAATGTTGTGTGTTTCTGCTGTATCTAAAATGAATTCGCGCATTCCTCTATGCGTTACCATCGTACGATCATAAATACGAAGAAGAGCACCTTTTCCTAATTGACCGAACTGCGTTTTATCACCAGATGCATCGTTTGCTGGACTTGCATCAAGCGCATAGAAAATGTCTGGTTGAATCATATTTGCAGCAGTTTGTGCACCGCGAAGACCAACTTCTTCTTGTACAGTCGCACCAGAGTATAATGTGTTTGGTAATGTTTCGTCTTTTAATTCTTTTAATAATTCGATTGCAAGGCCACATCCGTAACGGTTGTCCCAAGCTTTCGCCATAATTTTCTTTTCGTTTGCCATCGGTGTAAACGGACAGATTGGCACGATTTGTTGTCCTGGTTTTACACCAATCTCAATCGCATCTTCGTAGCTATCTGCACCTATATCAATTAACATATTTTTTATATCCATCGGTTTTGCACGTTGCGCGTCACTTAATAAATGAGGAGGAATAGAACCAACAACCCCAATAACAGGACCATTCTTCGTCATAACTTGTACACGTTGCGCTAATAACACTTGACTCCACCAGCCGCCTAACGTTTGAAAACGAATCATACCGTTTTTCGTAATTTGCGTAACCATGAAACCTACTTCATCCATATGACCTGCTACAAGAACACGTGGGCCAGTTTCGTCCCCTTTTTTCAGACCAAATACGCTACCTAAACCGTCTTGCACAATTTCATCCGCATATTTGCTTAATTCTTGCTTCATAAAACGGCGTACATCATGTTCGAAACCTGATGCACCTTGTAATTCTGTTAACGTACGAAATAATTGTAATGTCTCTTTATTCACGAAGTCCCCTTCTTTCAAACCTTAGTAGAATACCTCTTTTATTGTAACGAAATTTTCGAAATGTTTCTAGTTTCTTCTTTTTTAACTGTATTTGCTTTATAATTATTATTGGTACACTATTTTTATTTTATAGAATTGAGGTGAATATATGAGCTGGAAAGGTTTAGTAGCAGGTCTTGGCGTTGGGTTCGCAGCTGGTTATCTTGTTGCAAACAAAGTACAAGAACAATCCCATATTTCTTCAGAAAAAGCATTGAAAATGGTGAAACAAGCATTAAGTCATAAAGGTGAAATTACTGGCTCTTGGGTACATATGGTTCCAGAGACATTTGAAAAATATGATGTCGCATACGAAGTTTATCGTGGCGGTCTTACAACAATGTTAGATGATATACAAGAACGATTTGAATTTTTAGTTGATGCTAAAACAGGTACTGTTTTAGAGGTTATAGCAGCATAAAAAGGAGGGTTCCCATTAGGTGAACCTCTTATTTTTTAATTGCGGATATTGATTAAATTTATATCAGCGATTTTTCGAATATATTGACTTACCAACAAAAGCCAACAACGGAAAAGGAGGCTGCTGGAACAACCTCCTCTTTTTATGCTTCTATACTCGTTTTCCGCTCTATCTTTTCTACAATATGTCCTTCCTCATTCCATTTTACTGCACGGTAATATGCGTCATGATAAAACGTAAACCAAGCATCGTTTTCAGCGCCGTACTTCATCCACTTTTGCTTATTTTCAATCGATGTCATCGGATAATCGTCGTAGGCCATCACCCATAGTACATTTTGATGTGCGTGCGTCGGCAATAGATCTGCTAAATGAAGCATCGTTTCACCTTTGCTTTCTAAAGCAATAACTGCATGTCCATCACTATGACCACCTGTATGCGCCATTTTTATTTCATCCGTAATTTCTATTTCTTGCTGGAATGTAACAACTTGATCTACAATCGGCTCCCAATTTTCCTTCCAATATGTATTGCGCGACCTGATATTTGGGTTCCTCATTTCATTCCATTCTGTTTCGCTTACGTAAACTTTCGCATTCGGAAACGATGGTACAAGGTGATCACCTTCCCATTTCGTTAAACCAGATGCATGATCAAAATGCAGGTGTGTCATTAAGACGTACTGAATATCTTCAGGTTTTAAATCTAGTTTTTCTAATGATTTATAAACCGCTGACTCTTCTGTTACACCTTGATTTCGCTTCATCTTCTCATTCAATTTACCGTTTCCTATTCCGGAATCAATGAGCATATTACCGTCTTTCGTTTGCAAAAGTAACGGATCTGTTCGTAAATAAATATGATTTGTATCATTATGTTTATATTTACGTGACCAAAGTACTTTCGGTACAACACCAAACATTGCTCCTCCATCTAAATGTGTGTTCCCGCCTTTTAGCCACGTCACTTTTATATCTCCAATTTGTAACTGTTCCATTTTTCATCCCCCTTTCCTTTCAATATTAACATAAAATTCCGATTATTTTAGTTACAAAAAACCTATGCATTACTGCATAGGCTCTGTGCGATATTTTGCTTCAACTCGGTAAATACGATGACCTTTACTTGAGAATTTCTCTTCGTATTCTGTCATAATGTTTCCTTCATAATCACTATTATGAAGATCTAGGCTCAGGTAAGTTAATAACATACCATACTCAGCCATACTCATTAGAGAGTATTCAAATAAACCTTGGTTATCTGTTTTGAAATGAATTTCTCCGCCTTCTACTAACACTTCTTCATAATTGCGTAAAAATGTTTTATACGTTAAACGACGCTTCGTATGACGATTCTTCGGCCATGGATCTGAGAAGTTTAAATAAACGCGGTCAATCTCACCTTTTGCAAAGAAAACTGTTAAATCTTCAGCATCTTTATTAATTAACTTTAAGTTCGGTACTTCTTCTTCAATTAATTTATCAAGTGCATCTACAACAACACTTGTGAATTTTTCAATTCCAATATAATTAATATGTGGGTTTGCTTTTGCCATATCATACATAAAGCGGCCACGACCTGTACCTACTTCAATATGAATTGGTTGTTCATTTCCAAATACTTCTTTCCAGTTACCAGCGCGCTCCTCTGGGTTTCCGATTACGATATGTGAATACTCATTAATTCGATCCATTGCATATGGTTTATGTCTTAAACGCATAGATGTCTCCCTCTCTTTACATAGCTATTTTAAAGGAATAATTCCTTCTCTCTGTTTTAATCAATCTCCCAAACAAAAAACCAAGTACGTACGAGCACTCGGTCCGTTTCTTTCAAGTATAAGATGTACCATTTTGATAAAAACTACATACAGCATTAAACATTCCATGACGAAACAGCTTTTTCTCGTACATTTGAAGAGAAAAACAATCGAAAGGATGATCCGTTCATGCCAATTAATCAACAACATCAATTAGAAGTGCTGAAAGATATTTTAGTCAATCATCAAAGTGATTGTTGCGGGACAGTTTCTGAATGCGAGCAATTAGAGCGTCTCATTCAATCGTTACTCGCAAACGATAGTATAAGTAGTGACGCTAAAACAATGCTAAACGATGTATATTCTTATAGTCAATCGGGTAAATCTTCCTCTAATTTGGACAACCACATTTCCAATAATCAAGAACAACTTACTCAGTGGATTGCTGGAATGGACAATTTTTCTTAAGTATTACTCTGAAGCAAGTAGTTGCTGTAAATATTGATGCCAATATTCAGCTTCTGCTTGCTGTTTTTTTGTTGTGTGCCATTGCATAGACAAAATCGTTTGTGCTATTACATACCATCTCATACGCCTAAGCAGCGATTCATCCATTTCAATATCATAATATTCGAGCCACTCGCTCCATTCATGGCGCGGAATGTACCAATATAATAACATACCGAGGTCTAGAGCTGGGTCAGCAATTACGGCTCCATCCCAATCAATTAAAAACAACTCATCTTCATCCGACAATAGCCAGTTGTTATGGTTCACATCACAATGGCATACAACGAATTCATTGTATTCAATATCTTTTAATGAATCCATTAAATATTGAAGGCCTTGCTGAATTGTTTCATCATCCCTTATATCTCCTCTTAAAACAAGTTGCAGTTGTTGTAATAACTCTTGTGCGTGAAGCGGCTGCTTCCCAAGTCTTTGAATCATCTGTACAAGTGCTTTAGAGGAGTGTATTTTCTTCAAAAGTTTCGCAACACGTTCTAGTTTCATATCCTCTGGCTCTAGCTTCTGTCCCGGAAGCCATTTTTGAGCAGAAATTACATCACCGTTCGTTACCCTTCTTGTCCAAAGTAATTTTGGAACAATTCCTTCTGCTGACAATACCGCTAAAAAGGGCGATGTATTCCGCTTTAAAAATAACTTCTGTTGTCCGTTTTGCGCAATATACGCATCGCCCGTTACTCCACCAGCCGGTACAAGACTCCACTCTTTTCCTAATAATTGTTCCAACCATTCCATATTCATTACCCGTTAACAAATCCTTATCTTTTATAGTTATGAAAAGAAAAACCGCAACATTTCTATACATGTTGTGGATTCATATATTTTACTGTAAATGAAAAGAAAACTTGGCATAAGCCAAAAACTCTCTATTTTATTTTACAAAACCAGTCATAGAATGACAACTTATCAAAATCGTCACCTTTGTCAATTCTACATTTATTACATTCTCATCGTCAAGTAGCGATTTGTCACATTATCGTCAATATATACGTGCTAATTGGAGCGAGCCTAAGTTCCTTTCCTCTAAATGAAGAAATTGGCTCTATTTTCGCTTGCTTTTCGTTTACTAACACATGCCACGTTTCTTCTTTCGGAAGTTGCACCGTTTTAGCTTCTAAACCGCTATTAAATAAAACTATAATCTCTTTCCACGGTCCAAATGATTCTGCATGCTCTAGGTGATATGCAAGTACTTCTGGAGATGTTTGCAAAAAAGTCATGTGTTTTTTTATAAGGTCTGCGTTTTGTAATCGGAATGCTCTGTGCTCTTTGCGAATCGCAATTAAACCTTTTATATAGTTAACGGTCTCTATCTCTTCCTCTTTTTGATCCCAATCTAATTGATTAATTTCATCATTTGCATTATAACTATTTTCATTTCCTTGCTTCGTACGATAAAACTCTTGCCCAGCATGTAAAAAAGGAATGCCTTGCGAAAGAATCACCATTGCGCTCGCTAGAAGGTGACGTTTTTTCAAAATCTCTTCTGGCTCTTCATTACTCCGCATTAGTTTATCCCACATCGTCATATTGTCATGACATTCTACATAGTTAATGCTTTGCACAGGCTCTAGAAACAGACCTGTTTCTTTCATACTCAAAAGACTTCCCGATGCTATATACTGCAAATGATTACAGTCTACATGCCCACCAAATGCAAAACCACGCTTATTTATATGAAAGGTACTCCCTTTTATCCCATCACGAAATTGATCATTAAATTGCGCAATATGCGGCATTTTCTTTGCATTATTTAACGTTGCTTTTTCTTCGGCAGGAAGTGGTGTTTGTAGCTCCCACCCTTCTCCTAATAACAATGCATCTCGCTTTATGTTTCGCACTTCTTTTTCTATTATATTCATTGTATCAACATCTAAAATTCCCATTAAGTCGAATCGGAATCCATCAACATTGTATTCAGTAAGCCAATATAAAATAGACTCTACAATAAATTTCCTCATCATTTTCCGTTCAGATGCTATATCATTTCCGACTCCCGTCCCATTAGAAGGCATACCATCTTCACCATGACGAAAATAATATCCTGGGACAAGCTTTTCAAATGATGATAGCTCTCTTTCATACACATGATTATATACAACATCTATAATTACCCTAATGCCGTGCTCATGAAATGTTTCAATCAACTGTTTACACTCTACTATCCTGTTATACGGATCAGAGAGGTCTGTAGCATAATATCCCGTTGGCGCATTGTAATATAACGGATTGTAACCCCAATTATATGCAGAGGAAGGATTCGCCTCATCTACACCACCGAAACAATATAAAGGCAATAATTCAACATGTGTAATACCCAAATCTTTTATATAGGACAAGCCTGTTAACGTCCCATTTCGCCCTGTTGTTCCTTCTTCCATTAACCCCTTATATGTTCCTTTTTTACTCACTCCACTGCCCTGATGAATCGTAGCATCACGAATATGCAGTTCATACAATATGACATCTGTCATTGCGTGTAATGGTGGTAATTGCTCTCGTTTTGTTACATTTGTCTTTTGCAAATCGATAACAACGCCGTACTTCCCATTTACAGTCACTGACTTTGCGTAAGGATCCACCGCTTCATTCCATATTAAATTAATACAAACAAGAAATGTATACTTTGCTCCGGCTAAATCGCCTTGTAATGTATGAGTCCAAACCCCATTTTCTCCTCTATGCATTTCATTATCGGTATATTCTTTATCACTTTTATAAATCCTTACTTTCGCAAGCCTCGCAGTTGGAGCCCATACTTTAAATGTCGTTGCTTCTTTTTGATACACGGCTCCTAAATCTGTACCTTCGTAATAATACTTTTCATCGAAAATCGCTGTTCTTATGACAGCACCTATTTGTAAATCTGTTTCTTCATTCCGTTCATCTCGTACTGTATAATACTTCCCCACATCTAGCGGCTCTTCTATAAAGCACTCATACTTCGTTGCATCCGGAAGCGCAATTGTATGAGAAATCGGTAAATCTTTCACGTTACTTCCTTCTTGCAAACGAAATGTCCGGCTTGTTCCATACGCATGTGGGAGCAAAATTGTAATTTTATTCATTTCATCTAAATAGGCATCAAATGGACGTTTTACTTTCAACATAAAAAAATCACCATCATTCTTAAAGTTAAAATGAAACGAGCTGCAAATGATAAGGCTTTTCTTATCAGCAAAGCTCTATACAGTAACACATTATTCTCTATAGTATATTCACCTGTATAAAAAACGTTTTCATACATTCTATTTTTGTAATTTTATTTCAGCAATCGCTTTATACTTTGGTGTCTCCTTCACGTGAGATTCGTATAAAGTAATTGTATCTGCTTGAAATGATATTTCAGGCACTTCCTTTATATGTTCTAAATCAAACTTCTCTTCTCCTACCCATTTACGAGCAACAGTAATATGCGGATGATACGGGCGCATTTCTAAAGAAAATCCATTTTCTTCACACATAGCGTGCACTTGCTTTTGTAACTGGAACAAATCGTGATTCTCACTTACCTTCGACCAAAAAATACGCGGCCTATCTTCCATACCGAACGTTGAAAATCCTTGTAATGTGAACGATAGTTCTTTCGTTTCTGTAAGTGTTTGTAATCCATTCTGTATTCCTTCTAATTGTTCCTTTGTCGCACTACCTAAAAATGAAAGGGTAATATGATAGTCTTCTTTATGTACCCATGAACGAAATGGTAATTCCTCCTGCATTTCCTTTTTATAGTTAGACAGCACTTCTTTTATATGATTCGGTAACGTAATCGCGATAAAATAATGCAGCTCCATTTACATCTTCTCCTTCTTTCTATTGTTGCTTTTCTTTCTTATCTCATTCAGGTAAAAAGAAGCCGCTCTCCAAAATAGAGAGCGGTCATTATTTATATATCCATTACTTCGCTAATTCATGAATTGCTTGCGCGTAAATTGCTGTTGCTTTTAATAAGTCTTCAATTTCAATGTACTCGTCTTTTTGATGCGCAAGTTCTTCTTTTCCAGGGAACAACGGACCAAACGCAACGCCAGCTTTCAATGAACGAGCATAAGTACCACCGCCGATTGCTAATAGCTCTGCTTTTTCACCTGTTTGTTCTTCATATACGCGTTGCAACGTACGAATTAACACGTGGTCTTTATCAACGTGATGCGGGCGAGAGTTCGAATAGTCTGCTACCGCAAATCCATGAGTACCAACATACCCTTTTAACTTCGTGATCATTTCTTCAAAGTTAGTCGTAACTGGATAACGTACATTTAATCCTAAATTACCACCATTCTCTTTCGTATAAGAAAGGCGACCAACATTCACTGTTAACGGACCGCTAATATCGTCTTTATAAGAAATACCAGCTTTCTCTCCTAAAATATCTCCTGTAAATGTTTCTGTTACAAACGATGCAAACGAAGCCCCTTTTCCATCAAGAGCAATTGTAGTTAAGAAGTTTGCCAGTAATAAACCTGCATTCTCACCCTTCTCTGGAGTAGATCCGTGAGCTGAAATCCCTTTAATTTGCAACGTCACCGTATTACCTTCTACAATTGCTTCACCTATTTTTTTAGCAGTTTGTAAATACTCTTCATATGCTACTGTAAGTGCATTTACATCTTCTCCTGTAATAATCGCTTCTGCAAAATCAGGAACCATATTTAAACGGCGACCTGATTCAAATGAAACAAGTTCATATGTACCTTTCTTCTTTTCACTACCACTTTGCACAACTTGTATATCAGAAATTCCTTTTTCTGCATTAATAATTGGAAAATCTGCGTCTGGCGCAAAACCGATTGTTGGCATTTCTTCGTTTTTAAAGTAGTGATCTACACATTTCCAATTACTTTCCTCATCTGTTCCTAAAATCATACGAACGCGTTTTGAAAGAGGTAAACCTAATTCTTTCACAATTTTCATCGCATAATAAGCTGCCATCGTTGGGCCTTTATCGTCAATTGCACCACGTGCAAAAATCTTTCCATCGCGAATATCTGCACTATATGCCGGAGTCGTCCAGCCATCTCCTTCTGGTACAACGTCAACGTGACAAAGAATACCTACTAACTCTTCTCCTTGCCCCATTTCAAGATGACCTGCATACCCTTCTAAATTTTTAGAAGCAAAACCTTCAGTTTCTCCTTTATGTAACATGAAAGATAAAGCTTTTTCTACACCTTCACCGAATGGTGCGCCCTCTTTCGCTGATTCTTCTTCCCATACACTTTTAATTTGTAAAAATTGTTGTGTATCACGAATTAAATCATCTTTTCGTTTCGCGACTTCTTCTGTCCAATTAATTGCTGACATCACGCATCCATCCTTCACTATATTGTTTCTTTCATCATAACAAACCGAAATCTCTTATGCCACATACGAAACCCAAATACCGGACAATTGTAATTTTTCAGATATTTCTTATTAATTTTTCTTTTATTTTTCTAAAAAAAATTGCAGGAATTTGGCGGTTTACGTAGAATTTTATGTGTTAGTTGACTGACCATATATAAAATGTCAACTACCAATATTTTTCTATATGAATATTTGTTAAACTTTTGTAAAATTTAAGTAGATTAAAGCATGAATTTTATCATGTAGAGTACAATGGTAGTAACGACCTTCTTTCCTGAATGGGGTCAAAAAAACTAGTAGAGGAGTGGTTTTCTCTTGAAACCTACAACTACTCGTATGCTAACACGCATTAAATCAATTTATATGTACATCAATGAAAACGGAACGGTAACGACGAAAGACCTTGTAGATGAGTTCGGGATCACACCGCGAACGATACAACGTGATCTAAATGTGTTGCAGTTTAATGAACTCGTGTATAGCCCTTGCCGCGGTAAGTGGACAACAACAGGAAAGAAAGTGAGAATGACCTCATAATGAAAAAATAATTGTATGTAAATAAATACATACCCCTTTCTAACTCATTAGAAAGGGGTCTTTTCTGTGCCAAAAACAGCACTATTTCTCAGTATCTACTTGATATGTTTTTAACATTTCTACTTCTTCATCTGATAACTCTCGGTATTCTCCAAGTTCTAGCTCTTCATCTAATACTAATGGTCCCATCTCTGTTCTCTTTAGGTAGACTACTTTTTTCCCTACCGCTTCAAACATACGCTTCACTTGATGGAACTTTCCTTCTGTAATCACAAGCTCGATTTCAGAAATCTCATCGCTTTTTAATATTGTAAGTGCACCTGGCTTTGTTTCATAGCCATCATCTAAAATAACACCTTTAGCAAACTCTTTTACATCCTCTTCTGTTACTACTCCTGCAACATGTGCATAATATTTTTTCGGCACATGCTTTTTCGGAGATAACAATTGATGTGATAACTTCCCGTCATTTGTTATCAATAAGAAACCTTCCGTATCAATATCAAGTCGTCCGACTGGGAACGGATCAAAGATTGCATCTTCTAACTCTAATAAATCTATTACCGTTTCATGATTATCATCTTCTGTCGCTGAAATAACGCCTTGTGGTTTATGCAACATTAAATAAACAAACTCTTTATATTCCACAACTTCTCCGTGAATCATAACTTCTTGCTCTTCTACATTTACATGAACCTTTGCATCTTTCACTGGCGTTCCATCAATTTTCACAACGCCGTCTTTCAACAATTTCTTTACTTCTTTTCTACTTCCGTATCCCATATTCGCTAATAATTTATCTAATCTCACGCTTTTCACCTTCTTTTTTTATCATAGAAAAGGGGACGTAATTACGCCCCTTTTGATTTCAACTTTATTTTAAATCTATTGCCAAGTTTACGTTGAATTTTCTCTAACGCTTCTCCGCCAAATACTCTTTCCAGTACTCCTGTGCGAATCGCTAACAATCCGTACACAAGACCACCAATACCTGCACAAACCACAACTGTAATAAGAGCACCCATTCGGCCATCAGGCGAAATCATGAAGGACAGAATCCATTGTGATAACTTTACAGCAATGACCATTACAAGTGTTAATATTGCAATTTGGAATGTTCTCTTATATACAACACCAAATGAATAGTGTACATGTTTTTTGATTTGTCTATTCGTATACCATACGGAAGCTAAGAAGCCGACTGCAGTAGCTAAAATCGCTCCAACTGTACCGAAATAACGGATAAAGATTACGTTACATACGAATTTCAAAATAACACCCATAATAAGCGCGACAATCGCATGTTTTTGTTGATTGATTCCTTGCAGAATTGCTGCTGTTACTGTAAATAAAGCGAATAACAATGCAACTGGTGCATACCACATTAATACTTGTCCACCTAATGGATCTGAGTCATAGAACGCAGTATAAATTGGATATGCAAGTGTTGAAATACCAACAACTGCTGGCAATGTTAAGAACATATTTGCCTGGAATGTTTGTGTAATTTGTAACTTTAAATAACGGTATTGTTTTTCAGTAAATGATTTTGTAATCGCTGGTACAAGCGTTAAACTAAACGCTGTTGCAAGCGATACAGGAATCATAATTAATTTATGCGTCCACATTGTGAAAATACCAAGCGCTCGTTCTGCGATATCACCTTGGCCAATCGCCTGCATAATTGAGTTAAATGTCAATGTATCAATTTGTTGATATAAAGGAATTGTTAACCCAATTACAACGTAAGGAATCGCATATGCAAATAATTCTTTAAATAATTGAACGGTACTCACTGTCGATTCTGGTACAGTTTGTTCAATTAAATATTGATCCAAATGTTTTTTACGTTTTAACCAGTACCAAATGAGTACACCGAGTGCTCCAACTGCTGAAACGAACGCAGCAAATGTCGCTACCCCAACTGCTGTTGCAACTGTACCGCCAAGTACTTTAATAACGATAAAACTACCAGCTAATAAAAAGACGATACGAATAATTTGTTCAATAATTTGCGAAACAGTAGTCGGTCCCATCGATTGGTGACCTTGGAAATAACCACGAATTAAACTCGCTGCTGGTACAACAATAAGTGCAAAACTTACAAGACGAATAATCGTCGTAACTTCTTCTACATTACTGTGTATACTTTGTTTACCAAGCATTGCTTCTGCAAACAGTGGCGCTGTCATGTATAGAACTAGGAACGAAAGAACTCCTGTTACTATCATCATAACCATTCCCGAGCGGAACATTCTCCGGCTCGTTTTATAATCGCCAAGCGCATTATATTTGGAAACAAATTTGGAAACAGCAAGCGGCACCCCTGCCGTTGCAATACTTAAAAAGATCGTATATGGAATGTATCCATATGTATAGAGCGTTCCGCCTTCTGTACCTACTAATGCATGAAACGGAAAGACGTAAATCATGCCTAAGAACTTTACTAAAAATGTCCCTAACGTAACAATAAGCGTTCCGCGCAGAAATTTCGAATCGGACATACAAAAATCCTCCTACATCTACATAAAGTGAAACTTTAATCAGTGTGGGTGTTCTTCCCCACTGATTATTAGTTGAACCAATCGGGCCTTTACGGGCAGTTACTCTCCCACCTACGTCTTTGTCCTAAGCAAACTTTAAGGTGGGAGTCTTACTGCCCGTTAATGCGGGGTAAAGTGAAACTATAATTTGCAGGGAAGGTGTTCACTCCCTACTCTTTATTAGTTGAACTATTCGAGCATTTACGGGCTACCAAATTTCCTTTTTATTTCTCTTACATCTTAAGGTTTTAGTCTTCTTGCCCACAAATAGCAGGATAGTGCTGAACTCTAACTTTTGTATTGTACCACAATTCTATCCTTAAGCAGTACTTCACTCTATTTTTCTTTTAAGGGAAAACATGCTATTCTTTTAGGCAGGAAATGTAGAAAATGAGGTCGATATATTATGCATTATGATGTTATTGTCATCGGCGGCGGGCCTTCTGGGCTAATGGCTGCAATCGGTGCTGCAGAAGAAGGCGCAAGTGTCTTACTTCTTGATAAAGGAAATAAACTAGGGCGTAAACTTGCGATTTCTGGCGGTGGTCGTTGTAACGTAACGAACCGTCTACCACTTGATGAGATCGTTAAACATATACCAGGAAATGGCCGCTTCTTATACAGCGCTTTTTCTATTTTCAATAATGAAGATATTATTACATTCTTCGAAAAGCTTGGCGTACAACTAAAAGAAGAAGATCATGGTCGCATGTTCCCTGTATCAAATAAAGCACAATCAGTAGTAGACGCACTTTTAACACGATTAAAAGACTTAGGTGTAAAAATCCGTACAAATACACCTGTTGAAACGATTGAATATGAGAACGGTCAAACGAAAGCAGTCGTACTGCAAACTGGTGAAGTGTTAGAAACGAATCACGTCGTTATCGCTGTTGGTGGAAAATCTGTTCCTCAAACTGGTTCTACTGGAGATGGATATGCTTGGGCTGAAAAGGCTGGACATACTATTACAGAATTATTCCCAACAGAAGTACCAATCCTTTCAAACGAACCATTTATTCGTGACCGCTCCTTACAAGGTCTTGCTTTACGCGATGTAAACTTAAGCGTATTAAACCCGAAAGGAAAAGCTATCATTTCTCACAAAATGGACATGCTCTTCACTCATTTCGGCCTATCTGGTCCTGCCGCTCTTCGTTGTAGCCAATTCGTCGTGAAAGCACTGAAAAAGTTTAAAACGAATACGATTCAAATGAGTATCGATGCATTGCCAGAAGAAAATAGTGAACAACTATTCCAGCGCATGCTGAAACAAATGAAAGAAGATCCGAAAAAAGGAATTAAAAATGTATTAAAAGGTTATGTTCCTGAACGTTACTTCCTATTTTTATTAGAAAAGAATGAAATTGATGGCAGCGAACAAGCTGGACAAGTTTCTCACGAGAAGATTCGTGCACTTGTGAAAGACTTTAAAGAATTTACTGTAAATGTAAATGGTACGCAGTCAATTGAAAAAGCATTCGTTACTGGCGGCGGTGTATCCGTGAAAGAAATTAACCCGAAAGAAATGTCTTCTAAATTCACGAACGGCGTATATTTCTGCGGAGAAGTTCTTGATATTCACGGTTATACTGGCGGCTATAACATTACATCTGCTCTCGTTACTGGTCGAATTGCCGGGACAACAGCTGGAGAAAACGCGAAAATGCAATATTAAAAAAGAAACAGGGCTTCCTGTTTCTTTTTTTATATGTACATGAAATTATATCGGCGATTCCACGACAAATATCCCCTCCTCCTAACTTCCCATTGCTTTTTTGTTGCTTTATATACCTTAGTACCTTTATATTTTATATTGTTGAATATTTGAAAAAGGGTAAGGGGAAAAAATATGAGAAAAAAAGTCATGATGTCTTTAATGCTAATGACGTTTCTTTCTGCGGTAGAAGGAACGATTGTTAGTACAGCGATCCCTCGTATAACGAGTGATTTGTCAGGCGTCGAACTTGTTAGTTGGGTATATGCAATTTATATGCTTGCAACAGCTGTTTCGACTCCAATATACGGAAAGTTAGCTGATTTATTCGGCCGTAAAAAAGTTTTACTCATCGGAGCTACAATCTTCTTAATCGGTTCTGCGCTTTGTGGAGTCGTTACATCAATGGAACAATTAATCTTCTTCCGTGCTCTTCAAGGTATAGGTGCTGGTGCCGTTATGCCGATCACAATGACGATTATTGGAGACTTATATAGCGAAGCGAGAGACCGCGCGAAAGCACAAGGCTGGATGAGCGCCGTTTGGGGTGTATCCGGTGTTATCGGACCGTTAGTAGGTGGATTTTTAGTCGATTCCCTATCTTGGCGTTATATTTTCTTCTTAAACGTTCCATTCGGAATTATCGCTTGCTTAATGATTGCAATTTACTACAAAGAATCTATTAAGCCCGCTAAACACCATATCGACTATCTTGGTGCAACAGTCTTCTCATTAAGTACGATCGCTCTACTATATGCATTATTAACAGGTAGCAGTAAGCAAAACTGGGGAGACATAACAATTATCGGCCTATTAATCTTCGCCGTCGTTTCATTCATTATTTTCTTATTTATCGAGAAAAAATCTCCGGAACCATTAATTCCGCTAGCACTTTTCTCTAACCGTACATTATCTACGATAAACATATTAACGCTCATTGCTGGCGCAATGATCATTAGTATTACAATGTACCTTCCAATTTGGAGCCAAGGTGTATTAGGAAAAAATGCAACTGAAGCTGGACTTATTTTAATGCCAATCCCTGTTATGTGGACATTTGGCGCTATTTTCTCTGGTAACTTAGTAGGAAAATTAAAAACGAAACAAATCATTTTACTTGGAGCTAGCATTTTATCAGTGGCTACGTTCTTATTATTTACATTATCAACAAATTCACCATCGTTCCTTATTTATGTAGCAGTCGGATTATTCGGCTTAGGAATGGGGCTTGTGACACCAATTTATATGGTAACAATTCAAGCAGCCGTACCAGCTCATACACGCGGAACAGCCGTTGGTTTAAACACATTTATTAATACATTTAGCCAAACGTTAGGTGCTGCAATCTTTGGCACAATCTTTAATACGATGATTCATGCACGCGGTATTCAAAACCTTGATCTTGTATCTAGTGGCGGACACGGAGGAACTACAGCAAACGTAGTAACCGAATCGCAAGAGGCATTAGCATCAAGTGTACACGTCATTTATATGAGTACTTTCGTATTAGCAGTATTTACACTAATTATCGCTTGGATTTTATTAAAACCAGCTACACAAACAAGTGAGCAATAATAAAGAGGATGACCGAAATGGTCATCCTCTTTATTATTCTTCATTCTCCACAATATGTTTCAGCATAGATAATTTATTATCCCAAAAACGTTCATAATATGAGAGCCACTGTTGTAATTCCTCTAATGGTTCTGGATGCAAACGATATATCTTCTCTCTTCCGCTTTTTCTTCCGCTTACTAAATTCGCTTCCGAAAGAATATGAAGGTGCTTTACAACCGCAGTACGACTCATCGGGAAATGATCCGTTATTTTGGAAATCGGTAACTCTTTATCACTTAATAACCGTATTACTTCTCGGCGGGTTGGATCAGCAATTGCTTGAAATACATCATATTTCGCTGCCGATGAGGACACTTAGCCTTCAACAACCTTTTTCAGTTTTTCATTTACAATCGCTACCCATCCACCACTCATTCTATCGCGAATAATAGAGCTCTTCGCATTCGCTTTCGGAAGAATTTCATCAGGATGTTTCCAGCCGCCGTGAATTAACGTAAATTCTGTTTTATTATCTCCTAGGTCTTTCAGATTAAATGAAACGACCCAGCCATCTGTATCCCATGAGAAAGATAGATGGTTTGGTTCATCAATTTCTAACACTTTACATGGTGATGGTCCAAATGGTGATTGCACATGAAATTCATGTCCTACCTCTAATACAAAATCATTTGGCATAAACCATGACGCAATCCCTTCTGCAGTTGATACTACATTCCATACTTTTTGAATAGACGCGTTAAAAACGATTGTTTGTTTAATATCAGTTAATGTATTTTGTTGTTCCATTTTCATTCTCCTTTATTCGGCATTAAAATATAACACCTTTTGGTTACATTCAGATGATATAACACCTTTTGGTTTCATGTCAACGCTAATTCTTTTTTACTGTTGAGAAATTCTCAACATTTTTTCAACAGGACAAACACCCTCTGAGCATTTCCTCATAATATACTCACAAAGGCAACAAAAAATAAAAACTTCTCTCAATGTGAAACTCCATCATTCATCTTGAAAGAAATGCCTTACGTGTATCTTGCGTATTTCGTCTCTCCTCCTTCCCTCAGGGACACTACGCGAGATATGAAAAATCAGAAGGAATATGCCCACCATTTGAGTAGGTAGTTATTTCTCTTCTCCTCAACATTTCCTTAGGAGCGAAATGACTACCCCCTCACTTTTTTCAAACAAAAATAAAAAGGGGATGAAAGCTATGTTCTATTGCATTAATTGCTCTGACATTCACCATGAAAAACATCCGAATGATAAAGTATTCAAAAACGGTTTTTATATCGATCCATTTTTAGGTGATCGTTATCACCTTGGTATGTGTACAGATGCCCAAAACCATGAAACAGGGGCGCCTCTTTTAGCGACAAAGAAATTAGGCACAACTCAATCTATTATGAACGTATTACCGACACATGTTGTCCCAACATAAAACATAAAAAAGAGCTGGCTTACCCAGCTCTTTTTTATGCTTTATAAACGATCATTGCTGAAAAACAATAAATTTGGTTTTCGTCATCATTAATGGAAACACCGACTTGGTACTTAATATCTACAAAATTACTATCATCAATCTTTTTCAAAAAAACATTTACAGCGTCTTCTAAGTCTTTTTCGTGACTTTCATCAAACACTTTCACACGAATCATGTTAACACCATCCTAGATCGCAGCCCTCCGCCGCTTGATTATTGCCACGGTGCGTATCTATGATGCGATAAAATTT
The DNA here is from genome assembly GCF_007680225.1 of Bacillus sp. DE0042. Classification (NCBI taxonomy): domain Bacteria; kingdom Bacillati; phylum Bacillota; class Bacilli; order Caryophanales; family Bacillaceae; genus Bacillus; species Bacillus sp. DE0042. The sequence continues at coordinate 189,582 of NZ_VEJP01000007.1, forward strand.
TCCGTCTTCATATATATATCCGTCTTCTAACACATATTGTTTACCTTCAGTATAGACATAAAACTTACCTATCATAAATTTACTCGTATATAATTCCAAATAATCCGGTCTAAATTTAGCTACAACTTTATTTGTAATATCAATTCTTATTGTGCGCCCCACCTTCTCTCCCTCCTCTACAAAGAACGGATTTAGGTATATTGTATTAGCGATTTTACATTTTATGCTTAAAAATAAGTGGATATGCCTTCTTTCTTCGCCTGTACTATTTTTCAAAAAGATCATTAATAAATAAGAGCAAAAAAATATATAAAAAAAAGAGTTTTTACTTATTGACTATAATATCAACATTATGGTATTATATAAAATTTGACATTTTTACTCATATGTGCTATCATTAAAAGTGGTTACCACATATGGAGGTGGATGATTTGTTTCAAATTGGCGATAAAATCGTTTATCCAATGAACGGCGCAGGAGTCATCGAAGCCATTGAAGAGAAAGAAATATTAGGAACAACACGTCAATATTGTGTGATACGTATTATTAGTAAAGACATGCAAATAATGCTTCCTATGGATCAATTACAAAAATCAGGTATTCGTTATATCGTAGATAAAGGTACGTTAGATGGTATACTTCTTGAATTTCAAAACGGGGAATCAGACACATCACTTTCCTGGAAACAAAGATATACAATGAATATGGAAAAAATGAAAAACGGCAATCTGCAAGATAGCGCAGAAGTTGTTCGCGATTTACTTCGCCGTAATAAAGAGAGAGCATTAAATGCGAGCGAAAAACAAATGCTAGATAATGCACGCAAAATGATGATTAGCGAAGTTGCACTTGTGCAAAATGTTTCTGAACATCAAGCAACAGAATTTCTTCAAGATACAATTAATCATTAAATTTAAAATAGCCGACCGCTATTTTTTTTTGCAGAAAAAAGGACAAAGAGATAAAACTCTTTGTCCTTTTTTATTATCCTCGCCCTGCTTGAAACGACGGGTATAAAGTCATTCCACCATCTGCAAATAACGTAATTCCAGTTACGTAACTCGCTTCTGAGGAAGCAAGCCAAGTTGCGACTGCTGCAATTTCTTCCGGTTTTCCAATGTAGCCCATCGGTATCATACTTTCTACGTCAGCACGTTTTTTAGGATCAGCAAACTTTTCGGCATTAATTGGCGTATTTATTGCACCTGGACCAATATTATTTACTCGAATACCTTTTGGTGCATATTCTAACGCTAACGTTTCTGTCATTAGTTTAATACCGCCCTTACTCGCCGCATAGTGCACAAATAGTGGCCACGGAATTTTCTCATGAACACTCGACATATTAATGACAGAACCTTTAATATCATGTTCTACAAAATATTTAATCGCTTCACGGCTTCCTAAAAAAGCTCCTGTTAAATTTGTATTGATTACTTTATTCCAATCCTCTAACGGCATTTCATGCGACGGGACCGCGTTTTCTATCCCTGCATTATTAATCATAACGTCAAGCGTACCAAACTCTTTCACAGCAGATTGAATGAGGTTCACGACATCAGATTCAACTGTCACATCCCCTTTTACAGCAATCGCTTCTCCACCTACTTTTTTAATTTCTTCTAATACATCATGCGCTTCTGACTCTCGTGAGCGATAGTTAATCACTACTTTTGCTTTTTCCTTAGCAAACCGTACTCCCATCGCTCTTCCAAGACCAGTTGCTGATCCTGTAATAACGACAACTTTTCCTGCTAAATCACTATACATTTCAATACCCCCTTTAACTTTTTGCAACACCTAACATTATTCCGGCTGCGATAATAAAAACGATACCGACGACAATACCCGTTAATTGGCGTTTCGTTTTTCTTTCACCCAATATAAGAATCCCGCCAAGCGTTGAAATAATAATTCCCATTTGTGATAGTGAAAAACTTGTTGCCACTCCAACACGCGGCTGCGAAATGAATAAAAACATATTACCAGCTGCCCAAATTAATCCTGGAATAATATTTCGTATTGCATATTTATTAAATGGATGATGTTTAAACGTAAGCAAAATGCCCCCTAACACCATACCAACTGCTTGTGGCAATAAAGCTGACCAACCATCTACGTTAAATAGTCTAATCACTACTACGTAAACTAAATAACCGACTGTTGAAATCAATAAAATGATAATGCCCCTTTTAAAGTTCCCTGCCTGCTCTGCACTCTTTTCTTCTTCACTTTGAAGTGATGTTAAAATAACACCGATAATAATACAAACGAGAGCCAAAACGCCAAGGACGACTGATATAGTCGTGGACCACTCATGAAATACGATGACTCCAAATAAAGTCGTCGCAACTAATTGCAATCCTGTTGAAATGGGCATCGTTCTCGAAACACCCATTAAATCAATACTTTTTAATTGATTTGCCTGACCAAGTGCCCAAAATAAACCTGACACAATTCCAACTCCGATAATAGTAGGAGTCAATACGGGCTTCATAAAAATATAAACAACAATTGAGAAAATAAGTGCACCAAACGTTGTACCGAGCGTTTGACTATACGGTCCTCCGCCCAGTTTCACGTTAAATAGCACAATACTTCCCCAAAATAGAGCCGGTAAAATCGCTAAAAGTATGTCCATCGCTCATTACCTTTCTTTACTAAATTTCATAGGTGATCACTCTGAATCATTAGAGTGATCTTTTATCTTTTCTTTTTCCCGTTCACAAACTTTTTCTGCAATAGCACCAGAAACATTCTTTCCTCGCTCCACCTTCTTTATTTTTACGTGATCTAAATGATCTTCCAAAATAAGTGTAACTTTATCATTCGGCGGATTATGTGCACCTTGGAACGTAAGAAATTGTAGCGTAATTTCAAATTTAGGAACGAACTCACCGTTCTTGCCGAGACGCTTTATATTTATAACGGAAGCACATTCATATTGATCTTCTGTCACTTGTCTAATAACTGAATAGTACCTATTTGATAATGCACTCTCTAACAGCTGCTCCCTCGATTCTTTCGCCAAAGAATCACTTGGGGAAGAGAAGAAGACCGAACATATCATTGTAATAACTACACATATTTTTTTCATAACATCCTCCTTGTTCTATAAATTAGTGTTCGCAAAACTGCCATAAAAAAACGACTTCCCCTATGTAGGAAAGTCGTTTTAATGAATCCAATATTAACCACCGCTCACTGGTGGGATTAGTGCAACAACATCACCATCTCGGATCGTGTCATCTTCATTTGCGTATTCTTCATTAATCGCAACCATAGTTGATGCTGTCACTGGTACATTATATTCTTTAGCAACAACATCTTTTAACTCTGCAACCGTAATATTTTCTTTCTCTATTTGTAATTCACTTGTTCCTGCTTCTTCTTGCAAGTGCGCAAATAACAATACTCGAATCATACTTATAGCTCCTTCCCAGGCTCTCCCGCCGGATATGGTGTTTTTTCTAATTGATCACCAATCCATGAGTCTCCATCTTCCCAAAACTCCTTTTTCCAAATCGGAACAATTTGTTTTATGCGTTCCATAATGTATTCATTCGCCTCATAGGCTGCTTTACGGTGCGGCGTTGAAACAGCAACAACAACCGCGATATCAGAAATTTGCAGTGTACCGATGCGATGTGTAATCGCAACGTGTGTACCTGGCCACTTCTCTTTCACTTCTGAGCCAATTTTCTCTAGCATCTTTTCTGTCATCGTTTTATAAGCGACATATTCTAAGTATAATGTACGACGCCCTTTCGTAAACTCCCTAACCGTTCCAATAAATGTTGTAACAGCACCGCATTCGCGGCGAATAACCTTCTTCGCTACCTCTTCAATCGAGATTTCTGTATCAATTACTTCATAATACGTATTTGTCATTTCGTACTCCTTACCGTTTGTATAAACCAGTCTATATACAACTCTTCTTCTGTTATATGAAATACTTTATATTCTTTTCGTAAGTTTGCGGGAGCATCATGCCACATAATAACGGCTACTATATTTTCTACTTTATGTAAAAGTTCAACGTCTTCCGCAGAACGAAGTAACACTACTTTCGGATAGCTCTCTTTTTTATAGCCCTCTATTAAAATTGTATCCACTTCAAAAAACTCATATAAGCGAATAATTTCTTGCAAGGACCATTCCTCTCTTAATGACGACAGTGAAAGTAATCCAGCGCCTTCTACACTACTGACAACAGCACCAGCCTTTCGGTGCCTTTCACTATCTTTTTGCGCTACTTCTGGAAAACCTCCGTGCCCGTGATGCTTAATTGTAGCAACTTTCATTTTTCGTTCAGCTAATGCGTACACAATTTTCTCAACGAGCGTTGTTTTTCCGCTATTTTGATACCCTACTATTTGTAAGATTGAAGGGGCTTTGCCCATGGCCACTCACATCCCTCGGCGTGCTCTAACAACAATACAGATACTTTCATCCCTGCTTCAAATCCTCTCGTTCCTCCAGGCAACACAATAAAAGCATTCGCTTCGGCAAGTGAAGAGACCGCACTCGATTTATCTAAGCCGACCGGCATCGTTTGTAATGCTCCGTCCACGATTGTCACCTTTGCTCTTACAAAGCGAGTAAACGGATTTGGCTTCGGAAAATCCGTTTGCAAAATAGCATCTGCTCTATATACGTGGGGTTCTTTCGCATACAAATATGTTTTTATAACCGGATGCACAAATAGCTCAAAGCCTACATAGCAAGCTGACGGATTTCCTGATAAACCGAAAAGTAACTTTCCATCAACTTCAGCTACTGTCGTTACACTTCCTGGTCTCATCGCTATTTTATTAAAGAGTACATTCGCCTGTAGTCTCTCATAAATAGCTGGCAAGTAGTCATAATCTCCTACCGACACACCGCCTGTCGTAATTAAAATATCAACCTCATCCATCGCCGATTGAACAGCTGCAAAACATGCATCTAACTCGTCGGCAAGTTGGCCATAATAACGAACTTTCCCTCCGGCTTTCATAATTTGAGCTGCAATCATATACGAGTTACTATTTCTAATTTTCCCCGGCTGTAACGACTCGTGTACTTCTAACAATTCACTTCCTGTCGTCACAATACCAACAACAGGCTGTTTTACAACTTTCACAGTACTATATCCAAACGTCGCTAATAAGGCGGCAACACCTGGATTGATTGCAACGCCTTTCTTAACGAGAACTTGATTTCGTTTTATATCTTCGCCTTTAAATGACACATTGTCACCACTATTAAAAGGACGCTTTACCTTCATATATGTTTTTCCGTTCTTCTCAAAACCTTCCGTCAGCTCTAGCATTACGACTGCATTACACCCCTCTGGAATAGCTGCTCCCGTCATAATACGAACCGCTTTAAAAGGCCCTACTTCATCTAAAAAAACAAATCCCGCCCCGATTTCCCCTATTACTTCAAATTCAACTGAATTCTCTTGATTCGCTTCTTTCGTATCTTCTGCTCGAATTGCGAAACCATCGTAAGGAGAACGATCAAAATGAGGAACGTCATGATCAGAGACAACATCCTCCCCAAGAATTCTCCCGTAACTTTCCGTAATAGAAACCTCTTCTACTTCACCATTCTTCGCATATTCCATTACTCTCTCTACTGCCTCAGCAACTTGAATTGGAATTCGTTTTTCTACCATCGTTTCTCACCTCATATTTGCAATTTTTTTTATCTCGATTAAACTTTATATATTAAATAGAAATTACTTCAAGGAGGAATTCCATGTCTTCATTCACACACTTTAATGACCAAGGACGCGCGAAGATGGTTGATATAAGTGACAAAAAAGCAACCGTTCGAAAAGCAATTGCGTGCTCTAGCATTGTCGTTACAAAAGAAATTTACGATAAAATCTCTCACAATGAAATTGGGAAAGGTGACGTACTAGCAGTTGCACAAATCGCAGGTATTATGGCTGCGAAACGCACTTCTGATATTATCCCAATGTGCCATCCTTTATTATTAAAAGGTGTTGACGTTTCTTTCGATTGGAAACAATCCGAAGAACAATATCGATTACTTATTGAAGTAAAAGTTAAAACAGAAGGTAGCACCGGTGTTGAAATGGAAGCTTTAACAGCTGCTTCCGCTACAGCTCTTACTGTGTACGATATGTGCAAAGCTGTTGATAAAGGTATGATTATTGGCGAAACGTACTTATTTGAAAAAACAGGTGGAAAAAGTGGAGATTATACGAGAAAGTCTTAATCTTCTCTCCGTTGAACCTAAAGGGCTTCCTTTAGGTTCAACCTATATATCTTGCATATAAACGTTTTGCTACATTTATATCATTCGTCCCATGAATAAAGGCCCTGCCATCTGTAAATAAAACAAAACGAAATTCCTCTATCGGAAATGATAATAAATACGGAGTAGCTTTTACATCCACACTTCTTTGTAAGCGCTTTTTAATTTCTTCTAAATTAAATTCATTCCGCACACCTGGACGGATTTGTACTGTATTTCGGCCACATAACACTTCTGTTTTCGTTTGTGCTTCAAATGTTAAACTCGGATATGTACGTAATCTTCCACAAGATAAACATGTGTCTTTTTTCTGCCTATTCATTTTAAATGCCATCTGTTGATTATTCCAAAGATCAAACGATAACATCGTTTCGCGAAGCGCCCCATAGTCTTCTACTAATATTTTCAGCGCTTCCGTTATTTGATGTGCAACTACTAATTGCACGGCCGGCTGTATAATACCCGCCGTATCACATGTTGCCCCGCTCGCTGGATGTTCCATTAAACAGCGGAAACACGGTGTTTTTCCTGGTAAAATTGTATACGTTACTCCGTAGCTTCCGACACAACCACCATATATCCACGGAATATTATACTTTTGTGAAACATCATTAATAAGAAGACGCGTTTCAAAATTATCTGTCGCATCTAATATTAAATCTACATCATTCACTAGCTCTTCCATTTCTTGCACTGTTACATCAGTCACAACCTGATTTATTTTCACCTCAGAATTAATCGCTTGTAAATGCTCTGCCGCTGCTACCGCCTTTGGTTTGTATTGCTTTGCATCTTCTTCTGTATATAATTGTTGTCTTTGTAAATTACTCCATTCTACATAATCACGATCCGCAATTGTTATTTTGCCAACACCTGCTCTAACAATTGCTTCTGCATTCGCTGCACCGAGAGCACCAGCGCCGATAATAAGCACATGCTTCTCTCTAATTTTTCTCTGTCCTTCTTCTCCAACACCAGAAAATAATATTTGTCTTGAATATCGCTCCTGCATACGATAGCCCCCTTATCCTCCTATATAAGACATTTCAATTTTCGGACGATTCTTTGCACTTTCTTCTGTCCGTTCATCCGAATACCTGTCTTTTCTATTCATCCATACATTTTGTATAACGCTTACTAACTCATCATCTGAAAGATTTCCTCTAAGAAGTTCCCTTACATCCAATCCTTCTGTCGCAAATAAGCAAGTATAAAACTTTCCATCTGCCGAAATTCTTGCTCTCGTACAAGAGGAACAAAATGACTCTGAAACGGAAGTAATAAAACCGACTTCGACATTTGTTCCAACGTAACGATATCGCTTCGCAACTTCACCGAAATAATGCGCTTCAGCTGGCTCAAGTGGATACACGCTATGAATCATCTCAATTAACTCTCGCTTTGTAACGACTTGATCAAAGTTCCATCCATTTGTACTACCAACATCCATAAACTCAATAAACCTAAGTGTGATTCCTTGCTCTTTAAAATAAGTAGCCATCGGAAGTACTTGATGGTCATTCATCCCTTTTTTCACAACCATATTTACCTTTACATCAAGCCCGGCCTCTTTTGCAGCCATAATTCCCTTTATAACAGGTTTCGTATTGATATTCCGGCCATTAATGTCCTTAAATACATCGTCATCTATTGCATCCAAACTAACATTTACTCTATGTAATCCAGCTTCTTTTAATGCTTTTGCTTGTTTCGTTAAATGAATTGCATTCGTCGTTAACCCTATATCTACTAACCCTTCAATTTTCACGAGACGTGCAATAAGTTTTGTTAAATCTTTACGCAGCAGTGGCTCGCCACCAGTAAGTCTAATTTTTCGTACACCGATGCTAACAAATAGTTTTGCCAAACGTTCAATTTCATCAAACGTCAGTAAAAACTCATCTTTCAAAAAAGCATAATCTGGCCCAAAAACTTCCGCTGGCATACAATATGTACATCTAAAATTGCAACGATCTATGACAGATATACGCAAATCTTGAAGTGGGCGTCCAAAAAAATCTGTAACCATCTCCTGCATCGCCACCCTCCCTTTCTGCCAAATTTCTCTCTTTTCATTCTATTATAATATATTTTCGAACTGCGATGTTTTTGCTCAAGTGAATAAAGTGAAACTTTCCTAACCAATTAGACTACCTACAAATAACGAGATAAAGTGAAACTTTAATCAGTGGGGGTTTTGTTCATCCCCACTGATTATTAGCCTTCACCAATCGGGCTTTTACCGGCAGTTGATCCCCCACCTAACTTCTTTGCTTCCGCTGAATTTTGAGGTGGTGGGCTTACTGCCCGGCAAATAGCGGGATAAAAAACCTTGAAGCATAAAAGCCCCAAGGTTTTCTTCTTATTAACTTAATCTAATAATAGTTAAAGTAGCTCCTGGTGTTGTCGTAGATAATGTAGCTATTGCAAGTAATCCAAATAACTGCAGACTAATAGCAGCTCCAGCAGGCAAATTAGCAATGATTGTCGCATTAAACGAACCTGTAGCTACTGCTGGTGAATTAACGGTTCCTGCAAGTTGAACCCCATTTACAGTTATACGTGAACTTACGAGTAAAGCTGCCGTTATATTAATTGTATAAGCTATATAATAATTTCCTGCATTCGCAACTGTGAATACAGTATTCGTACCATTAACAGTGATTCCTGGTCCAATATTTTGATTGTTCGGTAACGGTACATTCGTACCACCTAATAAAACGGAAATAGCGGTTCCTGATGTATTATTCGCAAATGCATACGTTGCAGTTGTACTAACTCCGGTCACACCCGTTGCCCCAGTGGCCCCGGTTGCTCCAGCTCCAGTTGGGCCTGTTGGACCTTGGATTCCTTGGGGGCCTTGGGGGCCTTGAATTCCTTGGGGGCCTGTCGCTCCGGTTGCTCCTGTGGATCCCGTCAGGCCTTGTGAACCTTGAATTCCTTGGGGACCTTGTGCTCCGGTTGCCCCAGTGGCCCCTGTTGGGCCTTGTGGACCTTGCAATCCTTGCACACCTTGTGGACCGGTTGGACCTATGTCGCCTTGAACACCTTGAATTCCTGTTGGGCCTTGCGGACCGGTCGGACCCTGCACTCCCTGTATCCCTTGAATTCCCTGTGGACCTTGTGCTCCGGTTGCTCCTGTCACACCTTGGATTCCTTGGGGGCCTTGATCTCCTTGAATTCCTTGTGGACCGGTTGGACCTTGGATTCCTTGCAATCCTTGAATTCCTTGGGGACCTTGATCTCCGGTTGCTCCCGTTACTCCTTGTATCCCTTGGGGACCTTGAACACCTTGCGGACCGGTTGGACCTATTTCTCCTTGTACACCTTGAATTCCTTGGGGTCCCTGTAAGCCCGTCACACCAGTTGCTCCTGTTTCTCCTGTCGCTCCTGTCACTCCAGTTGAGCCTGTCGCCCCGGTATCTCCTGAGCCTGTCGCCCCGGTATCTCCAGTTGCTCCAGTCACACCGGTTGCTCCTGTCGGTCCAGGTGGTCCACCGGATGGACCTGTCACTCCAGTCGGACCTGATGGCCCCGTTGGACCACTCGGTCCTGCTGGTCCTCCAGAAGGACCAGTTACACCTGTTGGACCAGTTACTCCAGTTGGGCCTGTAGTTCCTTCCCCTGTAGCACCAGTTACGCCCGTATCTCCTGTTGCTCCCGTCGGACCTTGAATTCCCTGTATTCCTTGTGGACCTTGCACTCCTTGAACACCCGTTGCCCCTTGAATTCCTTGTACTCCTTGAACTCCTTGTGGTCCCATCGGACCTGTTGGGCCAATCGCTCCTTGAGCACCTTGAACACCTTGCGGGCCCTCTGGACCTGTTGCACCTATATTCCCTTGTACACCTTGAATTCCAGTTGCTCCTTGCGCTCCTGTTGCTCCTGTTACACCTTGAATCCCTTGTATTCCCTGTATTCCTTGTGGGCCTTCTGGACCTGTCGCTCCTACTGGCCCTTGAATTCCTTGGATTCCTTGTGGGCCCTCTGGACCTGTTGCTCCAACTGGTCCTGGCACCCCTTGTATTCCTTGCGGACCCTGAAGTCCTTCTGGCCCTTCCGGACCTGTTGGTCCTATCTCACCCATAGGACCTTGTATCCCTTGAACTCCTTGTGGTCCCGTTGCTCCTGATGGACCCGGTACTCCTTGAATTCCTTGTGGACCTTGATCTCCGGTTGCTCCTGTTACACCTTGAGGCCCTATAGCCCCCTGTATACCTTGCGGACCTTGATCACCAGTTGCTCCTGTTATCCCTTGAATTCCCTGAACACCTTGGATTCCTTGTTCACCAGTTACTCCCGTCGGACCCGGAATACCTTGAATACCTTGCGGACCTTCTGGACCTGTTGGTCCAATTGGCCCTTGAACCCCTTGTATTCCTTGCAATCCCTGTGCTCCTGTTTCTCCTGTACTTCCGGTCGGTCCTGTATTTCCCGTTACTCCAGTTACACCTGTACTTCCTGTTACCCCTGTATTTCCCGTTGCTCCCGTCGCACCTGTACTTCCACTCGGTCCACCTCCTGGACCTGTCGCACCAGTTGCCCCCGTCGGACCTGGTGGACCTCCAGATGGACCCGTTATCCCTGTTGGACCTGTTATTCCAGTTGGGCCTGTAACCCCTTGACCAGTTGCTCCTGTTGTCCCCGCACTTCCACTCGGTCCTTGTGGGCCTTGTATCCCTTGAGGTCCTTGTATACCTTGTGAACCAGTTGCTCCTGGTACCCCTTGAACTCCTTGCATTCCTTGAGGTCCCTCAGGTCCAGTAGCCCCAATCGGACCTTGTAACCCTTGTATCCCCTGTATACCTTGTGCCCCAGTCGCTCCGGTTGGACCAATCGGACCTTGTAACCCTTGCACTCCTTCTGGTCCTGTCGCTCCTGTAGCGCCCTGTGGTCCCCTCAATCCTTGCGGCCCCTGCTGTCCTTCTGGTCCCGTTGCACCTATTGGTCCAACTGGTCCTTGTATCCCTTGCACACCTTGAGGTCCTGTGGGACCCATCTCTCCCATTGGACCTTGTAATCCTCTTGGTCCTTGTGGGCCTGTTGGACCTTGGGGACCTGTTGGGCCAGTAATCCCAATGCCAGTAAATCCCGTTGGAACGGGTGGAAAGGTAGGCCCAATAAGATTTGGTGAAATTCTGAAATTAGAGTTTAATGAATGTTTTTTATCGCGCTCTCTCACACTTTCACCACCTGCACACCATCTTTTTTATATTAAACAAACCTCTTCTTAATATGTATTTACAAAAACAAACTCAAAGACTATTTTTATTTGAAATAATAAAAACTCCCTTAAATCCTTAAGGGAGTCCAGCAGTTGAATCCAAATTATCTGTATTTGGGACGGCTTGTGCTATACCCGATACATTTGTACCTTGCCCCATATTTGTTCCTGTTACAGTACCAGCAGGAGTTCCTCGTGTATATGTTGTCGTCACAGAATCACCTGGCTGTAAGCAAAGCTTCGTCTCCGTCCCTATTACTGTAACAACATCAATCCAAGTACATCCCATTGAGCCACTATACGATTTCGTAGCAGTAAAGGACGTATCACTCAAATTATCACCAGTAAATATATTCCCAGTGTTATTCACAATAACAAATTCTTTTATATGAGCAGGCATAATTACACTCTACCTTTCCTCTATGAACCTAATGTACGTGTACTCGTTGCTAATGGCGGGAGAAATACTGATGTTCGAATCACCGCTTCTGGCTGCCTTTTCCCATTTAAAAAAATAGCCGCACTCGATCCTCCAGCACCTGCATATATTTTTGCTACAGCTAAAGGTGAGATATCATAACAGTCACCAACATTAACAGCCCCTGTATTATTAATAATTTTTACTTTCCGCAAGTTAATCCCCATTTACCTATCCCCCTTTTGTACACTGTATGCAAAAGAAAAAAACTTGAAACAAACACGTTTCAAGTTTTTTAAACTACTTATTTCGTTTCACCTTCATATTGAAGCATACCGCCAACCATGTTCATTGTTTTAAATCCTTGCTCATTTAAATAATGACATACATTTTCACTGCGCATTCCCGAACGACAAATAAAGATATATTCATTCTCTTTATCAAAGAAATCTACTTTATTTGGGATATCACCCATTTTAATATGTACAGCTTCTGGAATTTTCCCTGCTGCTACTTCTTCATCTTCCCTTACATCTACTAAAAATAACGTTTCTCCATTTTCTAAACGCTCTTGCACTTCTTCTGTAGTAATTGTTTTAACTTCTGTCATATGTCGTTCCTCCTTATATACAATAAAACCTTTAGTCTCTTCCTTAAACAACCATGTCTAATCAATTTTAGCATGCGAAAGAAAGAACGCAAAGAATGGAAAATTTATTTCTCAATTTCCCCGCAAAACTTATTCTTTACAAACATAACTCGTGCATTGTATCCTCAATATACTTGTTTTATGAAAGGAGCCAATGAAAATGACACTTTTTCTTTTCATTACGGGCATCATTTTCTTAATCGCCGCAATTATTGCACTTAGTATGAAAAATAATAAAAAGATAAAATCACCACAAGAAATGTCATTCTTATTTCTATTACTTAGTATCGCGTTCTTCGGTATAGCAATTGCCACATATATTTTCCGTCTACAAATCATGTAAAAAAAGGTGCCTACTACATACATTGCACCTTTTTCACATCATTTATTTTCTACACAAAGCTAGATACTTTCCGGTTTAAAAATTCATAAACTTTCTTTTCAAATAAATGAATATCAAATGCTCCCGCCATATGCCCATTTATACTTTCTATCTCATACACTTCCGCATACTTCCCTTGTTTTTGCAAAATGTCTACCATTTTATAATTATAACGTGACGGCTGAAGCAAATCTTGTTTGCACGGAATCATAAGTACATTTGCTTCTATGTTAGACAGTGCCTCTTCTAAAGACGAAAATCCATGCGCAATATCATGTAATAAAACTGCTTTCGCAGTGTATATCCACGAATTTGCATCTACTAACTCTATACTTCTATATGTCACTTTATTTATTTCTTTCTCAAATGATGTTAATATCGAAAACTTTTCATAAGGTTCTACTTCTATACTATTACGAGGGAATGTTGTTTCATAAAAATGCTCATCAAATGCGTTCATAAACATCATTCTATTTGCTAAATGAAGTCCCTTCATTGGCTGCTCTTCTCCATATTTTCCGCCCTTCCAACTTGGATCCAGTTGAATAGCCTCAATTGCATTTTGTGCTACATTTACCGACGTAATAATTGGATTTTGCGGGTTCGTAATAACACCAATCATCCGCTCTACCATATGAGGATAATGAACAGCCCATTGCTGCGCAATCATCCCGCCAGCTGACGGTCCCATTACAGCATGTAGCCTTGCGATTCCCATATCTTTTATTAACTCATATTGCATACGAGCTACATCGAGAAATGTAAAAACTGGAAAATCCATAGCATATTCTTCCCCAGTTTCTGCATTAATCGATTTCGGTCCTGTTGTAATCACATATGGATTTTTCACCTGCACATTACAAAGATTATCAGTGCATATAACAAAATATTTATTTGTATCAATTGCTTTTCCTGGCCCAATTAAACCATCCCACCAACCAGACTCCTCATCATGTGCTGTATATTTCCCTGCCGCGTGACTCGTTGCACTAAAATAATGGCATACCAAAATCGCATTTGACCTTTCTCTATTTAAAGTACCATACGTCTCATACCCCATTTGAACAGGAATTCCCCTACCATTTTCAAACATAAACTCTCTTAAAACAAACTTTTCCTTTTTTACAAATTGCACAGACTCGCCCTCTTCCCGTCATAGTATGAACTGCTTACTAAAGGATTTTTTCTATACAAACCAATCTCCTCCTTCTTTTCATAAATAAATGAATAATATACAAAATTAGCCACAAAATAGCACTATATTACACAATCAAAGAGGGAATACATATGATTTGGAATTGGCTACGTAAGAAAAAAAAATCAAATACGACAGAGAAAAACGAAACAGATAATTCAGAGCAACAGCCTAACAACAATCAAGAGGATGATAACAAAGAACAGACTAGAAGTATGAAACATAATAAAGATAGCAATGACGAGCAAAAAAAAGAAAAAAACAAGGATTCGGCTCAAGATAAACAGCAATACTCTAAGCAAAACGACTCAGATGAGAATCAACAACAAAATTCTAAACAAGACAACTCGGATCAGAATCAACAACAACACTCTAAACAAAACGACTCGAATCAAAATCAACAACAACATTCTAAACAAAACGACTCGAATCAGAATCAACAACAACATTCTAAACAAGACAACTCGAATCAGAATCAACAACAACATTCTAAACAAAACGACTCGAATCAGAATCAACAACAACACTCTAAACAAGGTAACTCGAATCAGAATCAACAACAAAATTCTAAACAAAACGACTCGAATCAGAATCAACAACAACATTCTAAACAAAACGACTCGAATCAGAATCAACAACAAAATTCTAAACAAAACGACTCGAATCAGAATCAACAACAACATTCTAAACAAGGTAACTCGGATCAAGATCAGCAGCAAAGCTCTGGAAATAATAGTATTTATGATTTTACGAAACCAGAAAAAGACCGTATTCATTCTCTACAAGATTTAATAGGGAAGCTCAAAAAGTCTAGTGATTTTGTTAATTATCACACATCTGATGATGAAACGATGCCTTATTGGATTTCTTACTATCGTCCTTCACTTGATGGAGAGAAATTACAGAAATATTTAATGCCTATTCTGTTAGAACGACCTTGTACTTCATTAGAAGAGCTAAAAGAACATATTCCGATGAGTGGTATTACAATTACGAACGACTTACAAAAAATTGAGGACATGGTTTTAAAGGGACATGCGATTATTCAATTGAATCAGCAAGATCAAAAGTGTATGCTTGCAAACATTGCAATTGATACTTACCGGGCACCAAGCCCTCCATTAAATGAATCAACAGTTATCGGTCCACAAGAAGGCTTTGTAGAAGCTATTGATACGAATATTAATTTAGTACGAAAACGCCTTCCTGTTTTAGATTTACAAACAAAAGAAATGATTGTCGGCGAATTTTCCAAAACGAAAGTTGTCATGATGTATTTAGACAACCTCGCTGAAAAAGATAATGTAGATTTTCTCGAGGAGTCATTACGTGCTCTTGAATATGATCAAATTAATGATAGTGCTTATATACAAGAATTAATGGGTGAAAAGTCGATTTTCCCTCTCTATATCAATACAGAACGTACTGATAGAGTTACAAAAGCACTAATTGATGGAAAAATCGCTATTTTTGTGGATGGTTCTCCAAGTGTTCTACTAACACCTGTATCCTATTTTGATTTTTTCATTTCACCAGAAGACTATAACGTCTCTTGGCTATACGCTACATTTTCACGCATTTTACGTCTTATCGCTGTTCTATTTTCAATCTGTGCTACACCGTTATACGTTGCAGTTTTAAATTATCATTATGAGCTCATTCCAAGTGATTTACTTGAAACTTTGATTTTATCAAGGGCACAAGTACCATTCCCACCTTTAATTGAGGCACTCTTTTTAGAACTTGCAATCGACTTACTGAGAGAAGCTGGCGCGAGGTTGCCGATGAAAGTTGGTCAAACGCTCGGTATTGTAGGCGGTATCGTAATCGGACAGGCATCTGTACAAGCTGGTTTAACGAGTAACATTTTATTAATTATCGTTGCATTATCAGCACTCGCTTCCTTTATTACACCTATTTATAAAATGGGTAATGCCGTTCGATTACTACGTTTCCCATTTCTAGCATTCGCAGAAATAGGCGGACTCTTCGGCATCTCTCTTGGATTTATCTTTTTATTTACCCATCTATTTAGACTTACTTCTTTACGTAAGCCGTACGCTTTGTTTTATCCGACAAGACAACAATCCGTTAAAGATTCTTGGATTCGTTTCCCATTAACAATGATCGATACAAGAGATGTACAAGCAAGACCACAACATGTAAAAAAAGCAGCGAAAGGAATTTCAACAAAACATAGATCGGATTTTGATGATTAAGGAATGAGGTGCATTGATGAGTCAAGTTCAAGAAAAATATCAAATATCTCCTGTCTTTGTTTTCTTCTTAATTCACAGTGCACAGTTTGGTGCTGGTGTTCTCGGGTTCGCTCGAATTATTGCAAAAGCTGCTGGATACGACGGCTGGATGGGGGTTCTCCTCACAGGGATCATTATTCATATTATCATCTGGATGATGTATTATTCATTAAAAACTGTAGAAGGAAACTTAATTGATTTACACAAACAACTTTTTGGAAAATGGATCGGAAATGGTATTAATATCATTTTTATGGCTTATTTTTTCATTGTAAGCATTTCTGTTGTTAGAACATATGTCGAAATTATTCAAGTATGGATGTTTCCTAGTGCATCCACCTGGATGCTCACATTCTTTTTATGTTTAATAAGTTATTACATTATTTCATCAGGCTTCCGTGTCATTGCAGGAATTTGTGTTATTTCTGTTGGTGGAACCTTAGGTTATCTTTTTCTAAGTCTTTTCATTTTGAAATTCTCACATTGGGATAATTTACTTCCAATATTTTCACATTCTTTTACAGATATTTTGAAAGCAGCTCAACTATCTATTTATAGTATGACAGGATTTGAAATTTTCCTTATGATTTATCCATTTGTTAAAGAGCCAGAGAAATCCCATAAATTTGCGCAATATGGGGCATTATTTTCCAATATTTTATATTTATTTAGTACCATTCTCGCTTTTACATTCTTTAGCGAAAAACAATTACTCAAAACTATTTGGTCTCAGCTGTCCATGACACAAGTTATTAAGCTTCCTTTTATAGAGCGACTTGAGTATATCGCTATTTCCGGTTATGCTCTCGTTATTATTACCAGCTTTATCCTACCTTTATGGGCTGCAACTAGAGGAACGCATGAAATCTTTCGTGTGAAGCAACGAGGTATTTTGATCGCATTTATGCTTATCACTTTAGTTGTTTCACAACTTTTAACGAACAGGCATGATATTAATGATTTTATTAGCAATGTATCTAAAGTTAGTTTTTGGCTTATATATGTATACATCCCAATTCTATTTATTATTGTGTGGGTGAAAAGAAAATGGAAAAAACCAAAAGAAAATTAATAATTCTTGCTTGCATCAGTATCTTCAGTCTAACTGGTTGCTTACAAAAAAATATTATTGATGACGTTCAGCTCATTCAAGGAACTGCCTTCGATACAGCAAAAGATAATAAAGTAAAAGTTACATTCGTTTGCCCCGTACAAAAAAAGGGAAATAAAGTTCAAGTCTATGAAGGAACAGGAAACGCAGTAAAACAAGTAAAGGCAGATACCTCTTTAGAATCTTCGCAACCGTTCGCAAGCGGTCAAATGCGTGTTGCCTTATTCACAACAAAGATTGCTAAAAAAGGATTATCAACTTCCTTTGATACATTGATTCGTGATGTGAATATTGGTAACTCACTGTATGTTGGACTATTAGAAGGCAGTGGTACTGAACTATTTAAAGGAAAATATAGTACCTCTTACAATGTTGCGATTTATATAAAAAAAATGTTAGAACATAATATGGACACTGGGCCTTTGCCAACTGACAATTTATATTTAGGCGCCTTCAGGTACTACCGTGAAGGACAAGATTCCTATATGCCTATCCTAAAAAAACATGGAGATAAAATAAAGATTACTGGTATCGGTCTCTTGAAAAAGGATAAGTTAGTCGGCACAATTAAGTACCACGATATGTTTGTTTTCAAAGGACTGCTAGAAAAGCACCGCCTAGATTCACATGAATTTAAAACCAATCCTGGCTATGCAATGATTAATAACATCCGTTCCGTTCCTACCTACGAAGTAACTATAAAAAATGGAAAACCTTCTTTCTATATTCATGTAAAAATGGAAGCTCGTATTCAAGAATTATCTCGAAAATTCAACTTAGAAAATAAAAAGAACACGCAAAAAATAGCGAAAGCGGTTGAGAAACAGTTAGATGCAAAAGCTACAAAACTAATTAAACAGTTTAAATCCTTAAATGTTGACCCTCTTGGACTTGGAGCAAAATATAGACAACATTATCGTCCATTTAAATTAGAAGAGTGGCGAAAAATGTACAAAGATGTGCCAATTAAAGTAAAATACACTGTTAATATTACAAATTCTGGTGTAATCGAATGAGAAATGATTGAACTCCTCTCTCCAGCATGATACAACGGATAGAGGAGTTTTTATTTTAGATAGAGAGAGAAGATATTTATGGGGGAGCTTATGTCTAAAAAATTAGTAAAGCCTATTTTAAATGGTATTTTATTTCTCGGCGTCTTTTTATTTGCTCATACATACTTAAAAAATGTTTCCTTCACACGTTATTTACTTGTCGTTATACCAATGTTGCTCGTTGGTATGTTTGGCATCGACCTTATTTTATCTGTTTTAATTAAGAAAGAAGAATAGTCTCCGGTCATCTATGTTACAATAAACTTCGGCATAACGTAAGAAAGGATGAAACAACATGACAAACGAAAAAGGTTTAGATAAAGGATACGAACTTGTTGCGAAAATGCATGAAGTATTCGGGCATCCTGTGACAAATACACCAACAAAACTAGCAGAAGAGCGCGCAAAAATTCGTGCTAGCTTTATGCAAGAAGAGCTAGAAGAATTTCTAGAAGCAACGACTGTTGAAGATCAATACGATGCACTTATTGACCTTATTTACTTTGCATTCGGAACGTTTGCAGAAATGGGCGTACGTCCAGATAAAGGATTCGAAATTGTAAATAACGCAAACATGGCAAAATTATTCCCTGATGGGAAACCTCGATTCCGCGAAGGCGATGGCAAAATTCTAAAACCAGAAGGCTGGCAAGCACCAGAGCCACAACTTCGTGCTGAAATCGAACGTCAGCGCCAAGAAGCTGAAAAAAACTGCTAGGATTTCCTAGCAGTTTTTTATTATGTCTTTTTTTCTGCAATTCATTAATGACCCACGTGTCCCGCGTGTCCTGCTGCTCCACTAATGCTAGCTGCCCCTGCTGCCCCTGCTGCCCCTGCTCCAATTCCACCTGCCCAAGGAGAAGATTGTTGCTGTTGTTGATATTGCTGATATTGTTGATGTTGCTGGTGTTGTTGCCCCTGCTGACCATGGTGGCTCTGTTGACCTTGTTGGCCTTGATGATGGTGACCATGATGACCTTGTTGGCCTTGATGGTGATGATGACCATGGTGACCTTGTTGGCCTTGATGGTGATGATGACCATGATGACCATGGTGACCGTGCT
>NZ_VEJP01000007.1:209305-348014 GCF_007680225.1 Bacillus sp. DE0042
CTGGCCTTGATGCGTTTGATAAAGAACAGCTTGCGGATGAATGTGGTGTTGACCGTGGTGATGTACTTGTTGTTGGTGATGGCCATGTTGGCCTTGGTGGTGATGATGACCATGGTGGCCGTGTTGGCCTTGGTGGTGATGATGACCATGGTGACCGTGCTGGCCTTGATGCGTTTGATAAAGAACAGCTTGCGGATGAATGTGGTGTTGACCGTGGTGATGTACTTGTTGTTGGTGGTGGCCGTGTTGGCCTTGGTGATGACCATGGTGGCCGTGCTGGCCTTGATGGTGGTGATGACCTTGATGACCTTGATGACCTTGATGACCTTGGTGATGATGGTGTACATGATGGCCATGTTGTCCCTGGTGATGATGATGTACATGATGACCGTGAACACCTTGCGGATACCCACCTATTCCTCCAGCTACAACACCTACTCCCGGTACCGGAAATCCTGTCTGTACTCCTCCAACGAAAGAAGGAAATGTAGTTGGTGCTCCTACTGGAATTCCTGTCTGTACGCCAGCTACTGATGTTGGAAATCCTCCTGTTACTGTAGGCATTCCAGCCCCTGATGTCGAAAACCCTCCCATTAATGTAGGCATTCCAGTTTGCATGCCAGCTACCGATGTTGGAAATCCTCCTGCTGCTCCACCCATCCAGCTCGGAATTCCACCGTACCCTTGTTGGTCAGCTCCTCCCATTAACATCATTTGTTCATAACTACCCGATCCACCTCCGAAGAAGCCATGTGGTGCATTATTGTCCATCCCTTTCATTCCTTTCACCTCTTCTACTCAATTTAGCCTACCTTTTTTATCATATTTCCTATAGAAGAATAGGTGTTTGTCTTTATTGGAATTCCGCTCCTTTTTCTTCATTCATGATAAAATTAATTAACTGAATATTTTTCTAGGAGGTGTTTCTATTGAAAAACGTAACAAAGGCTTCTATCAATGATTTAGATGCAATCTTACATATTGATATTGATGTAATCGGAGACGATAGTAGACGAGATTATATTAAACACACTATTGATAAGGGCAGATGCATCATTGTAAAAGAAAACAATTCTATTTTGGGTTTTCTAACATATGATACAAATTTCTTTGGTTGTACTTTCCTCTCATTAATCATTGTTTCGCCAGCCAAAAGAAGGCGAGGCTATGCAAGCTCGCTAATCGCATATATGTTAAGTCATTCTCCTACTCAAAAAATCTTTTCTTCAACGAACAAATCGAATAAAAGTATGCAGAAAGTATTTAACGCGAACGGTTTTATACGCAGTGGAATGATTGAAAACTTAGATGAAGGTGATCCTGAGATTATTTTTCACACAAAAAAGCTCAGAGTATAAATACTCTGAGCTTTTATTTAGAATGAATTAGTTTGCAACAACGTTAACAAGTTTTCCAGGAACTACAATTACTTTACGAACTGTTTTTCCTTCGATTTGGTCTTGAATTGCTTCAAGTGCAAGTTGTTCCATTTCTTCTTTTGATGCGTCTTTACTCATTGTTAGTTTTGCGCGAACTTTGCCCATAACTTGAACAACGATTTCAACTTCATCTTCTACAAGTTTAGACTCATCAAATGTTGGCCAGCTTGCATATGTGATTGTTTCATTGTAACCAAGTTTGCTCCATAGTTCTTCCCCGATGTGAGGTGCAACTGGTGCAATCATTTTTACGAAACCTTCTACATATTCTTTCGGAAGTGTTTCAGCTTTGTATGCATCGTTGATGAATACCATCATTTGAGAAATCGCTGTGTTGAAGCGAAGCTCTGCATAGTCTTCTGTTACTTTCTTCACTGTTTGGTGGTAAGCTTTTTCAAGCTCTTTATTTGGTGCATCAGTAATTTTCTCACTTAATTCACCGTTATCTTGAATGAATAGGCGCCATACACGGTCTAGGAAACGACGAGCTCCATCAAGACCATTTTCAGACCAAGCGATTGAAGCATCTAATGGTCCCATGAACATTTCATATAGACGAAGTGTATCTGCACCGTGGCTTGCTACGATATCATCAGGGTTTACAACGTTACCTTTTGATTTACTCATTTTCTCGTTGTTTTCACCTAGAATCATACCTTGGTTGAATAATTGTTGGAACGGCTCTTTCGTTGGAACTACACCGATATCATATAATACTTTATGCCAGAAACGAGCATATAGTAAGTGAAGTACAGCGTGCTCTGCTCCGCCGATATAAATATCAACTGGAAGCCATTGTTTTACTTTTTCAGGATCTACAAGTGCTTCGCTATTGTTTGGATCGATGTAACGTAGGTAATACCAGCAGCTACCAGCCCATTGTGGCATTGTATTCGTTTCACGACGACCTTTTTTACCAGTTTCAGGATCAACAACGTTTACCCACTCTTCAATGTTAGCAAGTGGTGATTCACCTGTACCTGAAGGACGGATGTTTTCTGTTTTCGGAAGAACTAATGGTAATTCTTCTTCTTTCACAGCTGTCATTGTGCCATCTTCCCAATGGATTACTGGAATTGGCTCACCCCAGTAACGTTGACGGCTAAATAACCAGTCACGTAGACGGTACGTTACTTTTTGATTTCCTGCGCTTGTTACTTCAAGCCACTCGATCATTTTTGCGATTGCTTCTTCTTTATTTAAACCATCAAGGAATGCTGAGTTTACGTGTGCACCATCACCTGTGTACACTTCTTTCGTAATATCTCCGCCTTTTACAACTTCCTTCATTGGAAGATTGAATACTGATGCGAATTCATAGTCACGCTCATCGTGAGCTGGAACTGCCATTACAGCACCTGTTCCGTAAGTTGCAAGAACATAATCAGCAATCCAGATTGGTAATTTCTCACCATTTACTGGGTTAACTGCGTAAGCACCAGTGAATACACCAGTTTTCTCTTTCGCAAGTTCTGTACGCTCTAAATCGCTCTTCATTTTAACAGAGTTAATGTAAGCTTCTACAGCTTCTTTTTGATCTGCTGTTGTAATTTCTGCAACAAGTGCATGTTCCGGAGCAAGTACACAATATGTTGCACCAAATAGTGTATCAGGACGCGTTGTGAAAACTGTGAACTTCTCATCTGTACCATCGATGTTGAAGTGTACTTCTGCACCTTCAGAACGACCGATCCAGTTACGCTGCATGTCTTTTAAGCTTTCTGGCCAATCAAGCTCATCTAGATCTTCTAATAGACGATCTCCATAAGCTGTAATTTTTAACATCCACTGTCTCATCGGACGACGCTCAACTGGATGGCCACCGCGCTCACTCTTACCGTCAATGATTTCTTCATTTGCAAGTACTGTACCAAGTGCTGGGCACCAGTTTACAGGTACTTCATCAACGTAAGCTAAACCTTTTTCAAATAGTTTTAGGAAGATCCATTGTGTCCACTTATAGTAGTTTGGATCTGTTGTATTTACTTCACGATCCCAATCGTAAGAGAAGCCTAATGCTTTAATTTGATTACGGAACGTATTAATATTAAGCTCTGTAAATTCTGCCGGGCTGTTTCCAGTATCAAGTGCATATTGCTCTGCTGGAAGACCGAACGCATCCCATCCCATTGGATGAAGAACGTTATATCCTTGCATACGCTTCATACGAGATAAAATATCTGTCGCTGTATAACCTTCTGGATGTCCTACGTGTAGACCTGCACCTGATGGATATGGGAACATATCTAGTGCATAAAATTTTGGTTTTTCTGTCTCATCTGGCGTACGGAATGTTTTATTCTCTTCCCAGTACCCTTGCCACTTCTTCTCAATATTTTGATGATTAAAGCTCATGAGATACCCTCCTTGAAATTCTATTTATTTTCACCGCCCAAAATACAAAAAACCTCTCATCCCCAAAAAGGGACGAGAGGTTATAGATTCCCGCGGTACCACCCTAAATTAATGTACATATATACATTCGCTTAGATCCGTAACGTGGATTAACGGCAATTGCTACTATTAGTTTCACAACTGCAACTCAAAGGCGAGTTCATAACGAAACGTGGATTGACTTGCACCGACCGTCAACTCTCTAAACCAGCTTCTATTACTACTACTCCTTCTCACTGTTATTACAAATATAAGTTAATGTGAACTACCCACCACTTCGTATCTCTAAAGAGCTTACTTGAAGCTAAGGCTTCTCGGTTAATCGTTACTCTTACTAACTAACGAATTCGTCTTAGGACAGCCGAGCTATCTCCCTTGTTCCAAAGGTTGTTTTATTTAAATATATTCTAAAACATGTTACATGTTCCGTCAAACTAAACTGCAATTTTTTCTTCTACTGTTTCTTCTACTTTTACTCGTTTATCATACATGCTCGTTGCAATAATCGCTACTACAAGCATTACCATGATTGCTATAAACAATACTTCCATATTGTATAAATCAACAATTGCTCCGCCAACGACCGGTCCGAACATTTTCCCTACAGTCGCTGCGCTATTTACAACCCCTTGATAAAACCCTAACTTATCTTTTGGTGCAAGTATATTTGCAATGGTCGGAACTGCTGGCCATACGAATAACTCACCGATTGTTAACGTCACCATCGCAACGAGGAACATCGTAAATTGCTGCGCTTGACTTAACACAATAAATGACGCCGCAAAAATGACGATTCCTATCATAATTTGTTGTTTTAAAGAACGCTTCATCCAGCGAATTAACATACTAACAAGTGGCTGCGCACAAACAATCATCGCTCCGTTTATCGTCCATAATAAACTATAATGGCGGAGGCTAATATCTAATTCCCGCATATGAGTCGCAATCGCCCCTTGCCACTGTACATATGTAACCCAGCATAAAGCATATGCTACACATATGATAAGAAGTGCTTTGAATCCTGGTGTAAGTGTCCAGCCTTTTTTCGTTTCGACTTCTTTTTGCACTCCTGGCTCTTTCTTGTCTTCCATACCACGGAATCCAATAAAAGCAATTAAGAAGAAAACAAAGTACAGAACAAAATTGGCTAAGAAAATATAATCAAAACGGTAAGATGCAACTAAACCACCGCACGCTGTTCCGATCGCAATACCAACGTTTTGCCCAACATACATCGCATTAAATGCTCGTCTTCCGCCCTCTGGCCAAACCGTACCGACCATCGCATACATCGATGGGAAGACCATTCCAGAACCAAAGCCGATTAATGCTAACCACACAACATATAACGGCCAACCGTGGAAGAACACAAGACCTAAAATCGATACGAGTGTAATGACAATCCCTACTAAAGTTGATTTGTAACCGCCCCATTTATCAAACAAAACACCGCCGAGCAAGTTTCCGATTACACCAGTAAGCGAGTTGATCATTAATACCATTCCGGCCACAGATAAAGATTTTCCTAGGTGATCATGCAAATAAATTGTATTAAAAGGCCATAAAAAAGAAGCACCCGTGACATTAATAATCATCCCAGCTACTAATAGCCATACTTTCCTTGGCATAGTCTCCCCTCCTATTCTATTTTTCGTTCATCTATAACAGTAAAATTGTAGTCGTTTTTAAATAGGAAGGCAACTGATTAATAGTTGATGAAATTCAGATAATAGCACAAAGACGATTAGAATGTATTCTAATCGTCTTTGTAAAATATTAATCTATAAATAATGGAATCGTTCCCTCGCGAAAGGTTATCCAACTTCCTTTTTACGTTTTGCACTTTCTTTCGCACTCCATTTAAATATTTTGTCTAGTAGAGAGTATATTCTCCCAGACTCCTTCGTTAATAATGGCCCTAGCGACGCCAATATTAAAACATATAAAGCTGAGAATGGTTTAATCGTTGCCATTAAGCCACCCGCTATTCCGAGATTCGCGACAATAATGGAGAATTCCCCACGTGATATAAGTGTTAAACCGATATTCGTAGAAGCCTTATGCGATAACCCGGCTTTACGCCCTGCAATCATTCCAGCTGTAAAATTACCGATGAGAGTAATGAAAACTGCTCCTAATGCCAACCATACTGCTCCTCCAAGCGAAAACGGATCTATACTTAAACCGAAGCTGAAGAAAAATATAGCTCCAAAGAAATCACGAAACGGGACGACGAGATGCTCGATCCGGTCACTATGCTCTGTTTCTGAAAAGACGAGTCCTAACAATAAAGCCCCAATCGCTTCCGCAACATGAATTGTTTCTGAAAATCCTGCTACAAAGAATAAAATAGCGAATATTACGATAATAAAAATTTCGTTTGACGAAATATCTAATACTTTATTTAGGAACGGCGTAGCTTTTCTAGCGATTACAAAGAATAGTAACATATATCCTACTGCGATTAGTACGGATGTAAGAGCACCTACAAATGATGTTGCACCTCCGAGTACTAATCCTGAAACAACTGATAAATATACAGCTAAAAAGATATCATCAAACATAATGATTCCTAAAATTAGCTCTGTCTCTTTATTACCAGATCTTCTTAAATCAACGATTACTTTCGCTACAATTGCACTCGATGAGATTGTAATAATTCCAGCAATAATTAATGTTTCTAGTAAGGGGAAGCCCATGACATATCCATAAAGTAAACCTAATATGAAATTAAGCGATATATGAACACTACCCCCAAAAGCAATCGACTTTCCTGATTTAATTAATTTTTTTATTGAGAATTCTAAGCCTAAATAGAATAGGAGGAATATGACGCCTACACGGCCGAGGAAGGAAATAACTTCTCCGCTTTCAATAAACCTTAAATCGATAAGTCCTAAATCTGGGGCATGAGGCCCCACTAACATACCGAGTATAATGAGAAACGGAATAATCGAGAACTTTAACTTCGCAGCGAGGATAGCTGCAAAAGCTACTAATACTAACGCAGTTCCAACTTCAAAAATTAAAGTATCCATCGATTAGGAATCACCTCCTGCTGAAAGCAATTCATTAATAATTCTTTTCACTTCATGTCTTTCACCCGACAATACGAGCATATCGCCAGCTTCAATAATAGAGTCTGGACCTGGATTAAAGAATTTCTTCATATTCTTTTTCAAAATAGCAATAATCGTTACGTTATACGTTTTTCTGACATGTAAGCTACCAATTGTTTGTTGTACTACTGGTGCACTATTCTCCACCTTAAACCATTCAATTGATAATCCTTCAAAAGCCATCTCAATTGTGTCTAGCGCTTGCGGCCTATATACCATTCCGCCTAATATAGCCGCAATTTGTCTCGCTTCAGAATCACGAAGAGAAATGCTTGAAATACTCTCATCGTGATCCGCATCAAAATGATACATTTCTCTTCGACCATCATCATGAATAACGATAACCATTTTTTCATTACCTTTTGTTATCACTTCGAATTTACATCCAATGCCCGGTAGTTCACTCTCTCTAATATTCATATTTTCCGCCTCCTAAAGTTTTTAGTTACGGCTTTTACAAATCTACATCAATCTCTGTTTTAAACTTCTCATCTTTTGAGATTCCTAAATACTTGAGCGTCTCTGATGGAGTTGCGTGATGAAAATGCTTTTGCAATAGCGCAATCGCTATTCCTCTTTTGTACGCATGAAATCCAAATGTTTTTCGCATTGAATTCGTTCCAATCTTTCCAACAATCCCAACCGCTTCAGCTGCGCTATGGATAACACGATACGCTTGTTGGCGCGAGATTGAATTTGTCGTTTTATTAGATTGAAATACGTAGTTTTCTCTTTGAGCATCAATAGATTGTACGTACTCTAAAAGCGCTTCTTTTACTTTTGTATTTAAATAAATATCTTGTTTAAATTTTTCATCTTTTACAGGAAGAGAATAAAACTCTTTAACAGTTCCATCTTCATTTAATACCTCTTCAAATTTCATACTAAGTAGCTCAGTAATCTTTAATCCAGTGTTGATCCCAATAACAAATAAAAGATAATCTCGCTGCGAGTGCTCTTTTAAATACTTTTTCATATCCTCAATTTGGCTTATATCTTTTAATGCCTCTACAACTTCCATACATGTATCTCCTCATCTTATGAACGGTAATTTTCTCATTATCCTGTCCATTTTACCTTATCATGCTATGAGATTTCCATGTATTATCCATTATTTTCACAATATACTCTTACGACAATTTTTCATTTAGAAATTTATGATTGTACAAATACGGTGTGGGTAGAAAAAATAGGGGGGTACAAATTCAGCTTCTTCCTATAGATCGGATTCCTCCTTTCACTTTTCGGTTACTGATACTCTCATACTATGTTACTTATTTACATTATATTATATATTTCAGTAACATTAAAGTGTTTTTTTTCTGAAAATACAAAAAGCCGAGCACTTTCACTCGACTTTTTCCCTATTAATCTTCTTTTGGAAGAACAATTCCTTTATACAATTGAACTGTAATGAAGTAATAAATCGCATAAATAACTACAAAAATTACGATTGGTACCCAAATACGGAAGTACGGATCAACTAGAATAAATCCGAAAATATTCATACCAACTAATACGTGAGCGATACCTAGAATTGCTGGGAATAAGAATACTAAGAATAGCTCTTTATAAATCGATTTCGTTAATAACTCACGGCGCACACCGATTTTACGAAGCATTTGATAACGCGTAATATCTTTTGATGCACCAGAAAGAATTTTAAACATTAAACAACTTGCCATCATTGCTAAGAATGCAATACCAAGGAAGAACCCCATAAATACTGTTCCACTCGCAATCCCATAGAACATATCGTAAGTTTGATATTTACTGCTCATTCTTTCAGCTGTTACATTTTTATATTTATCTAGCTGCAACTCGTCAAGTTTTTTCCATTCTTTTGTATATGTTAAAAAGTCTTCTGTTTTTCCGATAAATGCTATACCTTCTTTACCATTTATCCCATCGTACATTTTTTGATCTACAATTTTAATTGCATGATCTTCGCTTATATAATAGGGATGAATTGTACTAAAAGCATCTACCCATTCTACTGAAAGCTCTTTAGTATTCGCATCTTTTTCATTCATTTCTCTAGAAACTGCACCTACTGGTAGTTCCGCTGAAACGTTCTTTGTATTCACTAAATCCTTCATCGACTTCATATTCGCCATATCTTTTATTAAAGGACGATTTTTCTCTAAATCTTCTTTTACGTAATAAACATATTTATCATCAACTTTGTAACGATATTCATTTTTCTCTTTAAATGTAATACCATCTAAAATTTTCTTTTCTTCAGCTGTTGGATTATGAACTACTGAATCATATATTACTAAACCATCAACCATTTTTATAACGTTATTTTTAAACGCCATACCACCTGAAATCGCACCAGCTCCAAGCGCTACTAACATCGCTACTGTCGCAAGTACTTTCGTTAAACTATTAATGCGGAAATTTAATTGAGCAAATGTAAAAGCGTTAAGCCCTTTTTCACTACGCTTTTTATTACTTTTTAACTTTTTAATAATAACTGGAAGAAGTGATCCAAATAGCATGTAAGTACCAGTTGTTGTTGTAATTAATGCAATAAGAATTCCCATTTCTCTTAGTTTTTCCATGTAAATCATTGATGCATAGCCAATTCCTAATAAAATAACAGCAAGGATTGCAACGACACCTGTCATTTTTCCTTTTACTGCAACACGCTCTGTTTGTGCATCTGCATGTACAAGTTGCAGTACAGAAATACGTGATAACTTAATACTGTTCATAATTGCTGATAATACAAATAGTGCGAAGAAGAAAATGCAAGTAACAGTCATAGATGGTAGATAAAATGCTTTATAGCCTTCACCAGCGAATTCCAATTGTTTCATTAATAATTGACCGATACCTTCTGCAAGTCCTACACCAACTGTAATACCAATTGCAAGAGACGCAGCACCTAATACAATCGTTTCAATAAACATAAGCAATGTAACTTTATGTTTTTTTGCTCCTAACATCATATACATACCAAACTCTTTTTGACGAAGAGATAATAAGAAAGAGTTCGCATATAAAATATAGAAGAACGTTATAATGGCTAGTAAAAATGAACCTGCTTGGAATACGAATCCAATTGATTGAATAACTGAGTTAGATTCGATAAACGTTTTATTCAGCGCTAACGTTTGGAACATATAAAAAATTGAGATAGACATGACAAGACCAACAAGTAAGACGATATAATCTTTCAGCTTACTTTTCAGCCCCGACATGGAAAGTTTAAATAACATACTGGAACCTCCTTTCTTACGCTTTTTGTGTACCTAAATCTGCAAGTACATCTAAAATTTCTTTGTAGAACTCTTCACGCGTACCACCGCGATGAATTTCTTTATACAGTTCACCGTCTTGAATGAACAAAATACGCTGACAGTAACTTGCACTATACGGATCATGCGTAACCATCATAATCGATACGCCTTGATCTTTATTTAAGTTTGTCATCGCATCAAGTAAGCTCGTTGCATTTTTAGAATCAAGAGCTCCTGTTGGCTCGTCCCCTAAAATAATTGCTGGCTCATGCACAAGCGCGCGCGCTGCTGCTGAACGCTGCTTTTGTCCACCAGATACTTCAGATGGATACTTTTGAAGAATTTCTGTAATCCCTAGCATATTCGCTACTTTCTCTACTTTCGGTCCAATATTACGTGATGAAACACCTTGAAGGGAAAGTGGAAGTGCGATGTTTTCATAAATAGATAAGTTCTCTAATAAGTTAAAGTCTTGGAAAATGAATCCTAACTTTTGTGAACGGAAATCAGAAAGCTCACCTTGTTTCATTTTCGTAATGTCCGTACCCGCAATTTCAACAACGCCGCCCGTTGCTTTATCAAGCGTTGAAATTACATTTAATAATGTCGTTTTACCAGAACCAGATGGTCCCATAATTCCAACAAATTCACCCTCTTGAATTGAGAATGAAACACCTTTTAATGCGTGTGATTGGTTCTCACCTTTTTTACCGTACACTTTTTGAACGTTTTTCACGTCTACAACTGGTTTCGTCATATATATCCTCCTACGCTTGTTTTTCCATTACCTATTTTGCGCCTTTTGGAAGCGAACTGCTATTTGTTAACATTACAATTACCTTACACTTTTGTAATATAAAAAAGGCGTGCTTGTAAGGTTCGTTTTCTTTTGGATCAACCTCATTGATAAATGAAATTTTATCGGCGATTCTCAAAGGAATATCGACTTATCGAAAAAAGATGACAATAAAAATAGACTGTTCCACAAAAGGAACAGTCTATTTCTTTAAAGGTGTTACCGTCCAGTACGTAATAACACGCCAAATCCATTCTAGAGGACCCATCTTAAAGATTTTCATCCAAATTACGCTAAACACAATTTGAATTGCATAAATTGCGATACACACATATAACGTCTGAATATACGTTAAGTTTTCTGCAAAGTTAAATACACTACCAGCAATTAAAATCATTGCAGTTTGTCCGATATAATTCGTTAAAGCCATACGACCGTAGTATTTCAATGGTGCTAACAATGTTTGAACTGGTTTTAACTGAAGTAATAAAATTAATGCTCCTACATAGAAAGCTGAAATAATTGGTCCAACTGTAACACCAATTTTTAAGAATTGACCTGCAGCGTCCATTGTTCCATCTTCATTCATAATTATCATATTTACAAATGGATTAGCAGGAACATGCCCATATTGATACCATATAGCTACTACACTTAAAACAAACATAATGCCTGTAAAAATAGCGACTTGTTTGATTTTCACTGAAAGATTTTCAAACACTTTATACTGCCCTGCAGCAAGACCTAATAAAATTAAACCTAATGGTAATAATTCCTTAGCTGCCATAATACTAAAAGCTATCGTAAGAATAAGACCAATTACTAAATTCACTTCTTTTTTCGCTTTATAAAACGGTAAAACGACTAATCCACAAATTGCGTATAAGGCTAGTGCTTCTCCAGGCTGAAACATTTGATGAATTAAACCAAAAATAAATAGTGCAACTACGCGGCGTAGAAATAGAACGTACCCATTCTTCCCTTTCGCAATTGCTCTTGTAATGAATATATAAAATCCTACTCCAAATAAGAATGAGAAAATCGAGAAGAAACGACCTTCTACAAATAAGTATAGAAACCTTTGATAACTAGCATCTACTGTATTAGGATCTGGCACTTTAATATTCAGTAGCGCTAGAATATTTACTAAAATAATCCCCAGTAATGCGAAGCCACGAATGTAATCTAACTCATCAATTCGTTTGTTTGTAATGTTGTTCCCCATAAAGCAACTCCTTGTCCAAAATTTAATCCTCCCTTACTCTACTGGAAAAGTAAGTTTACAACTATCAGCAAACCTTACAGAAATCTTACATTATTGTCATATAGCAAAATAAAACCAGGTCATATTGCGACCTGGTTTACTCTGATTGTTTTGATCTTTGAGGTTGTCCTTTTTTACTATTACGCTGCTTCACTTGCACAACCGGATCAAGCTCATTTGAAAACTCAGCGTTATGTCCATTTTGCGTTTTTTGCTCTGGATTATTTTGATCTGAACGTTTCGCCATTACATTCACTCCTTATTAGTGCGGTGTAATAATCATTTGATGTTGCAGTTGGCGAATTGCCATGCGTGCTCTATTTAACTGCTCACGTTGCTCATCATTCGCATGTTGCTGCATCGTTTGTAAATCGTTATATGCTTGTTCTAATTGTAACTGCGCATCTGAATACTCCATCGTATTGTAATGCTCTTGTCTCATACCAAGATCTAATTGTTCTTTCGCATATTCCACAGCTTGCTCCGCTTGTGTAATATACGATTCAAGTGATTGACGCTCTGCCATAATTGTCCCTCCTTGCTTCAATTCCCCTTTAGTGTGTCCCTTCCATCTCTACCTTATGAGTATGTTATAATGGATTTTGTTTCATTTTGACTCGGCTTAGGAGGGAAAATAATGAAGGTTCAAAACCCTTTTCCATATACAAACGACAATAAACGTTATCATACATGGAATTACCATTTACGAAATGAATTTGGTGAAAAAATCTTTAAAGTTTCATTAGATGCTGGCTTCGATTGCCCGAACCGTGACGGTACAGTTGCTTATGGCGGTTGTACATTTTGCAGCGCTGCTGGATCTGGTGACTTCGCTGGCGATCGCCGCGATGATGTTATAACGCAATATCATGAAATGAAAGAAAAAATGCGCTCGAAGTGGAAAGATGGCAAATGTATCGCTTATTTCCAAGCATACACAAATACACACGCACCACTTGAAGTGTTAAAAGAAAAATTCGAACCGCTTCTAGCAGAAAAAGACGTTGTCGGTCTTTCTATTGCGACTCGTCCAGATTGTTTACCTGACGATGTCGTTGAATATTTAGCGGCCTTAAATAAACGCACGTATCTTTGGGTTGAACTTGGACTACAAACCGTTCATGAACGAACTGCAAACCTTATTAATCGCGCTCATGACTACCCATCTTACGTGGAAGGCGTAAATAAATTACGTAAGCATGGTATTAGAGTTTGCTCTCATATTATTAACGGTCTTCCCCTTGAAGATTACGACATGATGATGGAAACAGCTCGTGAAGTAGCGAAGCTTGATGTACAAGGAATTAAAATTCATTTACTTCATTTATTAAAAGGAACACCAATGGTGAAGCAATATGAAAAAGGACAACTAGAATTCCTTTCTCTTGAGGATTACGTAAGTCTCGTTGTTGACCAACTTGAAATGATTCCAGAAGACGTAATTGTGCACCGCATCACAGGTGACGGCCCACCTGATTTAATGATTGGTCCCATGTGGAGCTTAAATAAATGGGAAGTATTAAATTCCATCGATGCAGAATTTGTACGCCGCGGAAGCTGGCAAGGGAAATATGCAAATGAGGAGAAACAAAAATGAAATTAGAACGTGTATTACCGTTTGCTCGCACACTCTTGCAAACGACTGTTAAAGAAGGCGATTACGCTGTAGATGCAACACTTGGAAATGGTCATGATACTTGCTTCCTAGCTGAAATTGTTGGAGATAACGGAAAAGTATTTGGATTTGATATTCAAAAAGAAGCAATTGAAAGTTCTACTATCCGTCTAAAAGAAAAAAAACTTTTCGAGCGTACTGTTTTAGTTCACGATAGTCACGATACACTTGCATCCATATTGCCAGAAGATGCGAAAGGAAAAGTAACAGGCGCAATCTTCAACTTAGGTTACCTTCCAGGCGGAGACAAACACATCGTTACAAAGCCGAACTCAACAATCTCGGCAATTGAACAATTACTAGAAGTAATGGCACCTGAAGGAATCATCGTCCTTGTCATTTACCACGGACACCCAGAAGGACAAGTAGAACGCGACGCTGTTCTCAAATTTGCAGAAGAACTAGACCAAAAACAAGCTCACGTACTGCGATATGGCTTCATTAACCAGCAAAATAACCCGCCATTTATTGTAGCGATTGAGAAGCGATAAAGTGAAACTTTAATCAGCCCTCACCAATCGGGAATTTGCTTGAGAATTATATCAACGATTTTTCAATTATATCTATCGTAACTCCCAATATATCAACGATTTTTTCGATATATCTATCATAACTTACAAAATATCAACGATTTTTCAGATATATCGATCGTTCGACAAAACATAACAAAAAAAGACGTGCACTCATTGCACGTCTTTTTCTTATTCTCCTATATAATGGATGTATACAATATTTGAAGAAAGAAGGATAGAACTTTGCTAGTAGAACTAAGGGGAATTCAAAAGAAGTATGGCAAATCACTTATACTAGACAACATTGATTTATCCATTCCAGAAGGAGAAGCACTCGCTATTATTGGCAGGAACGGGACTGGAAAAAGTACTCTACTCAAAATAATTGCAGGATTTATTTCACCTGCGGCAGGGACACTTCAAAAAAAAGAACATATACAAATCGGTTATGTACCTGAACATTTTCCTGAAGGGATTCGTTTTACATTAGAAGATTATCTATATCATCTCGGTCACATTCACGGTTTATCAACAAAATATTTAAAAGATAAAATTCCGATGCTTCTTGAATCTTTTCATTTACATCATGCAAGACATTCCGTTGTACGAAACTTTTCAAAAGGTATGAAACAAAAAACTGGTATTATGCAAGCATTGCTTACGGACGTCCATTTATTAATTTTAGATGAACCTCTTTCGGGGCTCGATCCTAACTCTCAGCAAGAATTAGAACATATTTTACTCTCATTAAAACGACAAGGCATATCTATACTCTTCACATGTCACGAAAAGCAACTACTAGAAAACTTCGCCGATAGAATTGTGACGTTAGCAAATCATACAATCACGGAAAATATCTCTGTGCAAAAATCAGCAGAACAAGTCTATATTGAAGCAATTGTTCACGAAACATTTTCAGCGATAGAACTACGGAAACAATTAGGATTTATACACGTTGTACACAATTCAAATCAAAACCTTATTCAATTACAAATCGAAAAAGAATATACAAACGAAATGCTTCAGTTTTTATTACATAAAAAAGCATCTATCACACTGCTACAACCTAACTTTTAAATCGAAAGAAGGTTTATTATGTTCGCGCTTATTCGTTACCATTTTCTCGACTATACAAAATCGTATAAGTACGTCCCTCCTATTGCGATGTACTTTGTGAGCTTACTTTTTGTATATACATATAAACCGACTCCTATTGTACCGACATACTTAGAAACAACTCTCGCCCTTTATTTATTATCTGCCTGGATTACAGTCACAATTTTTCATACTGAAGACCCTGTACAAGAACAAATTACTATTTCTCATACAAATAATATTTCAGCATTATACGTTGGTAAATATATTACAGCTCTTCTCATTTGTACTGTTTTATCTTTTATATCCGTAATCTATCCAATTTTTTTACAAATGTTTAATGAAGAAATGACAGTTTCTTTATTTTTAGTCGGATTTCTCGCTCACATGTCTTTCTCTATACTAGGAATTTCAATTGCAACTTTATTTACTAGAAATATGATTCAAAAAGCAAGCACAGCTTGGCTTAGCCTGACATTTATATTACTTATAACGATCGCCTCAATCCGGTTTAAGAAAGAGTTTCTATGGTTTTTACCACCTGTCGAAAGCTTCCTAATGCTTGGACAATACAAATATAATATACTGACTCACACGCTATGGCTCACAGCTTGGGCTATCGTATATTCATTTTTATTACTTACTTTATTTCTTTTTGTCATTCGCAAAAAACGTTTTTAATTACATATTAAAGGAGACAAACCAATGATCGGAATACTAGCAGGAATGGGACCAAAATCAACTGGACCATTCGTCGATACAGTTGTAGCAGGGTGCCAAACAATATACGGAGCAAAGCATGATATGGACTTTCCTCATATGATGATTTATTCTTGCCCAACACCGTTTTACATGGATCGCCCTATTAATCACGAAGCAATGAAAAAAGCGATTATTGAAGGGGCACAAAAACTTGAAAGTACTGGCGTAGAATTTATCGCTATGCCTTGTAATACGGCGCATCTTTATTTTGAAGAATTACAACGTTCTATTTCTATTCCTATTTTGAATATAGTCGACGAGACGTTACAAGCTATTCCTGAAACTGCAAAAAGAGTCGCTCTTCTTGCAACAGAAGCGACAATTCAAACTGGTATTTACCAAGACGGGATTGCAAAGCGTAATATAGAGTACATTCATCATGAAAAATGGCAAGAAATGATTAATCAAATTATTACTTATATTAAATCTGGAGAAATTAAAGAAGCTCGCAAATTGTGGAATGCGCTCATTTTACAGTTGGAAGATGAAGTAGATACCGCTATTATCGCATGTACTGATTTGAATGTTGTGGCGAGTGAGGATTTTGTTGATTCCTCCCAATGTCTTGCTGAGGCGGTTGTGAAGATGTATGCAGAAACTATAAGGAGGTAACAATGAACATACCTTTTGAAATGGGATACACATTTGATGAAAACCTTAGAGAAAAACCTATATCCCTTGCTGAAATGAAGCAAGGGATATAGGTTTTTGAAAGAGCATTTACATAAAAGATCGTTATATGGAAAAAACTGCGGCTTAATTGGCGTTTATGAACGAATCGCTGGCAACCTTTCTGAATGTAAGTATTACGTACAGGAAGCAATTGCATATTATACAAATTTAAATAATAAAGAAGGACTCTTTGTTAACAAACTACGTCTCGCACACACATACCATTGGGAACAAAATTTCCATACGGCAAATACACTATTTACCGAACTTCAACATATGTTGCCGAACGTTCCTACTTATGAAGACTTCTTCTACCAACATTACGGAAAAAGTAAATTAGATGAGGGTGACTTCCACACCGCCCTTACTTATTTTCAAAAGGCACTTCAAATTAGGCTACAAAAAGGAAATGAAGAGCTAATTCATTCAACTAAGCTTTGCATTGCGTATTGTATGTCTTGCCGATAAAATCTGCCCTAAAAACTTTTAACTTTCTTCACAATTCTTTCAAAGTAATCACACTTAATCTCGCTATATTAAATAAGTAGTTATTCATATAGGGAAGGTTAGGGGAACTGAAAGTATGAAAGTAAATCGTTCGCTTCATTACATTTTTTGGCGTTGGCATTTTTATGCCGGGCTTTTTATTACGCCGCTTCTTATTACATTGTCACTGAGCGGAATTGGGTATTTATTTCGGGAAGAGGTTGAAGATTTCATCTATAAAGATTTATATTTTGGGAAGAGTGCCCAAACAGAGTCTATTTCGATGGCTGATTCGCTTTTCTTAACAGAGAAAAAATATCCACATTATAGTGTGGCGAAAATTAGTGAGTTTAATGGGGATTATAATACGAGGCTTACTATTGCAAATGAATATACTGGGCAACAAAAATATGTGTATTTAGATAGCAATAATCAAATTGTTGGAGATCAAAATGCAAGTGAAACGTTTGCCAATATAATGAGGGAATTACATAGTTCTCTTTTAGTTGGTGGTACTGTCATTAACTACATTGTAGAGCTTGCGGCATGCTGGACAATCTTTTTAATTTTTACTGGGTTGTATATGAGTATACGCCAGTTCAAAAACACACCAGCATCCAATAGGCGAGAAAAAGCAAAACGACGTCATTCTATTATCGGTATTATATTTACAATTCCACTCATTCTGCTAGTCGCATCTGGATTACCTTGGTCAGGATTTATGGGTAACCAAATTTATAAAATCGCATCGTCGAATGAATCGATTGGATATCCAAAGTTGTATATGGCACCGCCTGAATCGAAGGTAAAAGAATTGCCGTGGGCAACAAGAAAAGAAGCTCCTCCTGAATCGAATTCAAATGAGCCAAAAGCCATTTCAATTGATGAGTTACAAAAAGGAATTGAAATAAAGAAGCCATATGTTATCTCACTACCGGCTGATCCGAAAGGTGTATTCACCGTTTCGAAATCAAGCGGTTCCGGTATTACGGGTATGCATGTCGCACCAAATGAAGAAATAACAGCTTATTTTGATCAATATAGCGGAGAGCTTATTTCCAAAACGGACTATCGTGATTATGGCTTATTTGCACAATGGTTCACTTACGGTATCCCGCTTCACGAAGGACATTTATTCGGATGGCCAAATAAAATATTATGCTTACTAACGACATTATCTTTATTACTTCTCATTTATTACGGAATAAAAATGTGGTTAGCAAGAAAACCAAAAGGAAAATTAGCCGCACCGCCAAAGCAAAGAGATAAGAAAAGCATAATCGTTTTCTTTATCATGATGGTTATACTAGGCGCTGTCATGCCTTTATTCGGACTATCTGTGTTAGTTATTTTCGCGATTGAACTTCTTATATATGTATTTTCAAAAATACGATCATAATAAAAAGCATTTGTACTCCCGTGTACAAATGCTTTTTATTTACTATTTTCTTTTTTTCTACTACTTATTAAAAAGATAATATCTAATATGATAATCAATGCGATGATAATTTGAGCCATATAATCCATTGTAGTAGGACCACCCGCTTTATTCATCATCATATACATTCCAGTTACAAATGAAATGGAAAGTAGGACGAGTAATGTTACTTCAATATTGTCATATAACTTTCGAAACAATTGCTTCATTTTACCACCACCTTTACCATATTATAACAAGAAAACCACTCTACAAGAGTGGTTTTCTTCATCACTGCGCCATTTTCTTTCGGTACATCTTCCCGTTCCAATAGAAGAATCGTGAAGTAAGCCCTCCGTATTTTACAATGCGCCGTGCCATTTTGTGCATATTCTTTTGTGCTGATACTTTTTGATCTGATAAATAAATACCAAGTAACCCTCGGCTTATGAGACGATGAAACTTCGCATGAGGTAAATCACCAATGCTCTTCTCTGCTTCTTCTACAAAATGTTTCATACGATCTAATATCGCTTGCTCGTTTTCATAATAACTACAGAAATTCAAATCCCCGCCTATACGGTCTTCTTCTTGATCGATGAAATAATCAAGTAAAATGTGAAGTCCTTGTACGTAAGGGAAGTATCCTTGTCTAATTTTCGCAATATCTTCATCATGTAATTCATCATGAAATGCATATGCTACAAGACAGAAGATCCCAAGTGTAGAACCGGCACATGCTGAAAATTCAAACCAACTCATCTCTGGTAAGTTTTCTTTATGTGCTTCAAACCATGTTTTTAAGCGTGGTTCTCTTTCTTCTAACTTCACGTGTTTATGAATTTGCAAATCACAATAATAACAAGCAAGTTCATGAAGAACAGGAGCAATTTTGTCATAGTGCTTCGTTTTCTTTAAAACATCTTGGCATGTTTCAACAAGTTCATCTAAATAACCACCATCGTCTTGATCATCACGATAGCGATAATAATTACCGCCACCTTCTACTTCAGGTGATAATGCCATTAACATAGATTCATGCAGTGCGGCAAAATCATTTGGGTCAAGTGATGTACTGCGGTCACATAAATTATCTAAATAATCGCTGATTGTTTGATACGCTACGATAAAACGAATGCATTCCTCTCGGTGCTCATTTGCTAGCAGTGCTAAAATACCACCGCCTTCGCAATGAAACGTTTTATTCTCAATACTTGCGATTGCCTGACTATGAAGCTCATCATTCGGAATATGGTAGGCACGCTCTTTCCACACCGCTAGCTCATGGTGTACTACCGGAAACACATCACGGTATACTTTCGCCATGAGCGTTATGGGATTACTCGGTACGTTCACTTCTTCCTTCATCTCCTCTATTCAATGTACAAATAATTTACTTATTTGTTTCTATTATGTTATTGATGCGTATTTCAGTAAATGACTGAATATAATTCAAAATTTCATCACGCTCATACTCATTTAATAACTCGTGATAACAATTCGGCCATTCTTTAAAAGCCTTATCACTCATTTTAACATTATCAAACCACATGCGGACACGTGTTTTATCTACAAGTTTATCCTCACAAGCCTGCATTAGCAAGAGCGGAACATCTGGAAAATCATCTATTTTTTTATGAGCAATTTCGATAGACTTAATCAATTCACTATACCAACGTACTGATACTTTGCGCAAGAACAATGAATCATTCTCCATCGCGTCCCGAACTTCATGATTACGAGTGGACATTTCCACTGTAAGATTCGTTGCAAATTGCAATTTTGGTGCAACAACATTTAATATTTTTGAGGCAACTTGAAGCGGTGCTGAAGGTCCAGCTACTACGCCTAAACATGGCGAACTTAAAATAATGCCGTCTACATCTTCTCTCTTCGTTTCTTGCATCATACGAATGACAATAAGACCACCCATACTATGACCAAATATAAAAATAGGTAACCTATACTTTCTTGCCTCTTTCACCCACAATTTAACTTCCTCTATGTATTCATCAAATGAATCAATATGTCCTCTATTTCTTGAAGTCGTTCCATGTGACGGAAGGTCCCCCATTACGACGTGGTAGCCGATATGATTCCACATTTCCGCAACGGCTTCGTAACGTCCGTGATATTCCATTGCGCCGTGCACGATAACAACGACAGCTTTCGCTTCCTCTGCTTCATAATTCCACATACGGCTTTCCTCCATTTCACTCTTTCTCATAATTTGATACACTAAAACTAGTCTCTAGGAAAGGAAGGCTTTACATGATATACCCTTACAAAGAAAAAAATCCGAAAATTGCGAGTAGTACTTTTATCGCTGACTATGTTACCATTACAGGCGATGTTTCCATTGGTGAGGAATCAAGTATTTGGTTTAATACAGTCATACGCGGCGATGTGTCACCAACAATCATTGGAGACCGAGTAAATGTACAAGACCAATGTACACTTCATCAAAGCCCGCAGTACCCTCTTATTTTAGAAAACGATGTTACAGTTGGGCATCAAGTTATTTTACATAGCTGTCATATTAAAAAAGATGCTTTAATTGGAATGGGATCTATTATATTAGATGGTGCTGAAATTGGTGAAGGAGCCTTTATCGGTGCTGGAAGCCTCGTTTCTCAAGGAAAGAAAATCCCGCCAAACACGTTAGCGTTCGGTCGCCCAGCGAAAGTCGTTCGTGAGTTAACAGAGGAAGACCGTAAAGACATGGAGCGAATTCGCACACAATATGTTGAAAAAGGTCAATACTATAAATCATTACAGAAATAAATTTCCGCTGCCATAAGATTGGCAGCTTTTTTGATGAAAACTAACTTTTTCTTTACAAAACATTATTACTCCCTCAATAAAATCTTATTAAAATAAAAGCTAATATCTCCATATATATGTAAACGAGGGAGGAGAATTTTCATGAAGGTCAGTGGACTATATAAAATAGAATGTTACATTTTCAAAGGAATTAACCGATACTTTGATCAAAAAACATTAAATATCTTTTTCAGCAATATTACTCATATAGGTGGTGCTACTTTCTCAATCGCACTCACACTTTTCTTTTTAATTTTTGCAAAAGGGACTTTGCATCAAGCTGCAATCGCAACTGCTATTTCTTTAGCAATTAGCCATATTCCTGTGCAAATATTAAAAAGATGGTATCCGCGAAAACGTCCTTATTTAACAATTCAGGATGCGAAATATCCAGTCCATCCATTAAAAGACCACTCTTTCCCGTCTGGTCATACAACAGCCGTTTTCTCTGTCCTTATTCCATTTGTTTGCTATAATCCAAGCTTATTTGCTTTTCTATTACCGTTAGCATTATGCGTTGGTATTTCTCGCATTTATTTAGGGCTTCACTATCCGTCTGATGTATTCGTCGGTATGTGCCTCGGCACTTGCTCTGGCATCATCTCTTTTTATCAATTCATCCCACTTTTCACATAAAGGAGTGATATGATGAGAGTCGCCATTTTTACCGATACTTTTACGCCACAAGTCAACGGGGTTGCGAAAACACTAGAACGATTAACACGTTACTTTCAGAAAGAAAAGATCGCCTATTCTGTTTTCGCCCCTCAGCATACAGCTGAAGATAATTTCGTAGCTAATGTGAACAAGATGAGAAGTATCCCGTTAACAATATTATATCCAGAATGCCGCTTTTCTTTTCCTACTCCGCGCATTAAACGAGAACTTCTTTCCTTTAAACCTGACATTATTCACATTGCCACACCTTTCAACATGGGACTTTGTGGATTGTATTATGCAAAAAAGTTAAACATCCCAGTTGTCGGTTCTTATCATACTGATTTCGATGCTTATTTACGCTATTACAAAATTGAATTTCTCTCTAACATGCTTTGGAACTATTTAAAATGGTTTCATAGTCATATGCAAAAAAATTTCGTTCCTTCTTTTGAAACGTTACACCAACTAAAAAATAAAGGCTTTCAGGCCCTCTCCATATGGGGACGGGGTGTAGATTGCACACTCTTTCATCCATCTTACAATACAGACCTATTCCGAAAAAAATATAATATTACAGCAAAGTATGTCCTTTCCTATGTTGGACGGATTGCCCCTGAAAAAGATATTGATACGTTGCAACACCTTATCGTGCAAACAGCGCGTACTCGAAACGATATTCATTGGCTCATCGCAGGAGACGGTCCTCTAGCAACAAATTTACGTGAATCTGTTCCGAAAACAAATGTCACTTTTACTGGATATTTACAAGGTAAGGATTTAGCTGAAGCATATGCTTGTTCTAACATCATGGTATTTCCATCCGCTACTGAAACGTTCGGAAATGTCGTACTCGAATCACTTGCATGCGGAACACCTGTCATTGGTGCAAATAGTGGCGGGGTTAAAAATATTATTACAGATGGAAAAACGGGAGTTCTTTGCCCCTCCAAACATGCGGATTCATTTCTATCATCCATCCATTCTTTATTGCAAAATGAACAGAAACTAATGCAAATGGGGCTAGCTGCTACGTCTTATGCCAAATCAAAAAGCTGGGATGAAATCTTTCGTGGCTTACTTGACCAATATGAAGAAGTCCTTCAGCATAACGCATCAGAATTACTCGCTTAAACAGAAAAACTCCCTTCAAAAAACGAAGGGAGTTTATTACACAGTTATAAATTTTAGTTTACTAAATGATACATTAGGTGAAATATCTATTTATTTTCATATCCATTATAACAAAAAGATACATAACTAAACATACTTGTAATAAAAACCCATAAAAATTAATATATGGTTATACAGTATTTTTACTGTATGGTGATTTTAAGCGATTCCCCTTAAAATCAACTTACTCACATACCTTTATACAGTAATTGTTCCCCAATTTCTGTATATCAAAAAAACCTTTCATTCATTTGAAAGGTTTTTTTGAGCCTGCACATATTCTTCTTTCGTATTCACATTTATAAACCAATCCGCATTCGCTTGTACATCTTCACCAGCAATATATTTCACATTACATTGCGATAAAAGCTGGCCCATACTTCTTTTTTCTTCCTGAAGCAAAGCATAAATTTTTTCTTTGACACGGTTATGATACGCTGCAAGTAACGGTTGTTTTCTTCCATTAATAATAGGTACAACCGCATCATATTCATAACTCGTTTGCTCTAGCAAAATGGTAAACCATTCATGCGAAACATTCGGCGCATCGCAAGGCATAATAGCGTACCAATCTGCTTCTATATATTCCATTCCTGATACAATTCCAGCAAGTGGTCCATTTCCTTTATAATGCGGAATATCTTCTATAACAGGAACTTGTACGAGTTGCTCTACTCGCTCTTTTATATCGGAGTTACTAATGACCACAACTTCTTGTAACGCAGTTGTCATCACTTTCAAAATATGCTCAATAAAAGTACTACCTTGCCAGCTCGCTAACGCTTTCGGCTCACCGAATCGACTCGACATACCACCTGCCAATACAATTCCAGCATACTTACTCATTGGCGATGCAGCTCAAATGTA
Organism: Bacillus sp. DE0042; assembly: GCF_007680225.1. Classification (NCBI taxonomy): domain Bacteria; kingdom Bacillati; phylum Bacillota; class Bacilli; order Caryophanales; family Bacillaceae; genus Bacillus; species Bacillus sp. DE0042. The sequence continues at coordinate 233,705 of NZ_VEJP01000007.1, forward strand.
ATATGACCTAATTCCGGTAAAATTAACTTATTCATCGCAAGACGAACTGCTCCGCTAGACCCTGGCATGGAAAAGACAACTTTGCGCCCAACTGTACCGCCAATCGCTCTACTTAACATTGCGCTGCTTCCGATATCTTCTAAATAACTAATCATGCGGAACAACTCACCAAACCCGACAATTTCTTTATCTAATAACGCTGACACTGCTTCAATCGTCACATCACGTTTCGTAATACCAGTACCTCCATTTGTTAACACGACATCAACATCTTCCCTATGATAACCAGCTAACACTGCTTGCTGAATACTTTCTTTATCATCTTTTACAATTTCATAAGAGGTCACTGTATGGCCTGCTTCTTTTAACAATTCATGTAATAGTTGTCCGCTCTTATCTGTCTCTTCCGTACGTGTATCGGAAATCGTCACGACCTTACAACGCACTTCTTTTGGCGCTTGTTTTTTATGTTCATTGACACTCATTTTTCATCTTCCCTTTCATTTTCTTGTAAAATTATGTATGAAGCAAAGAATTCAACATGATACAATATAAGTACATTTATCCATATAAAGGATCTTATTTATGTTTTATAACATAAAACGATACGTACCCATTATACCATTCCTAATTATTTTATCCCTTTTTCAATGTATCGCTTACGGGTTTGATATTAACTTTTTAAAATTGTATGTGCTTATGACTGATGGTGGTATTCGTTACTATTTGACTAGCACATTAATTCCTCTCGTACTTGCCTATATAGTAGATTTTATTTTTAAACATTCAATCTCTAAATAAGGAGGTCCACATATTATGGAACTTTATAAAAAATTAACAACAACATTTATCCTCTTATTTGTCGCTTCCATTACTGTTGGCTTTTCTCTAAAAGGCGCAATTCCATACGCTACATTAGTAAGCATTCTATTCGCAACACTATTTTTACTAAGCAGTGCCTTTTGCGTGGGTAAAGCACGTCAAATGAAAGGTTGATTACATATGTTCGAGAAGAAACCAATCCTTTGTAAATCATGTGAAAAGGAAATACAAACGTATGAAAAAGCATGGATTCATATGCCCTTTCCAGCAAGTGGTATGACTAATATGAAAAAGTATATTGAGCTAGACGGCGAAGTTTATTGTGGTTCTTGCATCCAAGTAGTAAATAAAACAAAATAAAAAAAGCTTTGCGCTCACGGCGCAAAGCTTTTTTTCATATATTATAGACCAGCTTGCTCTTTTAAAGCTGCAGCTTTGTCTGTACGTTCCCATGATAGATCTACATCAGTACGTCCGAAGTGGCCGTAAGCTGCTGTTTGTTTGTAAATTGGGCGACGTAAGTCTAGCATTTTAATAATACCAGCTGGGCGAAGATCGAAGTTGTTACGAACTAGTTCTACTAGTACGTCTTCAGATACTTTACCAGTGCCGAATGTATCAACTGAAATTGATACTGGTTGTGCTACACCGATTGCGTATGCAAGTTGTACTTCTGCTTTGTCAGCAAGACCAGCTGCTACGATGTTTTTCGCAACATAACGAGCTGCATATGCTGCAGAACGGTCAACTTTCGTTGCATCTTTACCAGAGAATGCACCGCCACCGTGGCGAGCGTATCCACCGTAAGTATCAACGATGATTTTACGTCCTGTTAAACCAGCATCACCTTGTGGTCCACCAATTACGAAGCGGCCAGTTGGATTAATGAAGAATTTCGTTTCTCCATCCATTAATTCTGCTGGAACTACAGCTTTAATTACATGCTCTTTTAAATCGCGATCGATTTCTTCCCATGTAACATCTGGATGATGCTGTGTAGAAATTACGATTGTATCTACACGTACAGGTTTACCATTTTCATCATACTCAACTGTAACTTGCGTTTTTCCATCCGGACGTAAGTATGATAATGTGTCATCTTTACGTACTTCAGTTAAACGGCGAGCTAATTTGTGAGCAAGCGAGATTGGAAGTGGCATTAATTCTTGTGTTTCATTACATGCGAAGCCAAACATTAAACCTTGGTCTCCCGCACCAATTGCCTCAATCTCAGCGTCAGTCATTAGACCTTCGCGTGCTTCTAGCGCTTGGTCAACACCCATAGCGATGTCAGCAGATTGCTCATCGATAGATGTTAAAACTGCACAAGTTTCTGCATCGAATCCATATTTTGCGCGTGTGTAACCAATGCCTTGAATTGTTTCACGAACGATTTTTGGAATATCTACGTAAGTAGAAGTCGTAATTTCCCCCGCTACCAATACTAAACCAGTTGTTACAGTTGTTTCACAAGCTACACGTGCATTTGCGTCCTTTGATAAGATCGCATCTAAAATTGAATCAGAAATTTGGTCACAAATTTTATCTGGATGTCCTTCAGTTACAGACTCAGATGTGAACAGATGACGTTTTTTTGTCATGTGGTAAACCTCCCTACAGTAATTGTATATATTGTACGGAACTCATCCTTAATTTGCCACAAACTGCGACATACATTTATTCTCCCACACAAGCATACAGAAAAACCTTTCCTACTTTACATAGAGGAAAGGTTTAATTTGCTACTTGCATACTGCTTTTTGCCCTTTGCTCTTATCGTTCGAGACCGTTAGCCTCGCACAGGTTTTAGCACCTATTCACCTGTATTTACCACTACAAATGAGGTTGCTGGGCTTCATCGGGCCTGTCCCTCCGCCAGCTCGGGATAAGAGAGTATCCGTCCCAACCTATACTAAAGAAATGATATTCATTTGTCAATTAATATTCACATTTTCCTGAAAGTTTTTCTCAATACGCCTGGAATGAAATATTAATAAGGAAATAATACATTCACACAAACAAAAAGAAATAAATAGTATACATTATTTATATAATTGTGTTATACTCTTGTTGGGGATTACGAGAAATATTTCATTAAATGAAAAGGATGGTATATAAATATGAGTACTGTGAATGTCCAAATTGGTTTACACGAATTATTGAACGGAAGCAATGCACAGATTCAACTAAGTGTTCCGCAATTAGTGGAAAAAGTATTAATGCGAAATGAAGGGAAATTAACTTCTACTGGTGCCGTTTCTGCTTCAACAGGAAAATATACAGGACGTTCTCCTAAAGATAAATTTATTGTGAAAGAAGCATCGGTTGCTGACAAAATTGCTTGGGGAGCAGTGAATCAGCCGATCTCTGAAGAACATTTTAATAAATTATATACTAAAGTTTTAGAATACTTAAAAGAAAAAGAAGAGTTATTCGTCTTCAATGGATTTGCAGGCGCTGACCGCAATTACCGCCTACCAATTCAAGTTATTAACGAATATGCATGGCACAATTTATTTGTACATCAATTATTTATTCGTCCAACTGAAGAAGAATTAACAACTCATGAATCAGAGTTCACAATTGTTTCTGCACCGAATTTCAAAGCTGATCCAGCTGTTGACGGTACAAACTCTGAAGCATTCATTATGGTTTCATTCGAAAAACGTATCGTACTAATTGGTGGTACAGAATACGCTGGAGAAATGAAAAAATCAATCTTCTCTATTATGAACTTCTTACTACCTGAACAAGATATTCTTTCTATGCATTGCTCTGCAAACGTAGGTGAAGAAGGCGACGTAGCACTATTCTTCGGTTTATCTGGAACAGGTAAAACAACATTATCTGCTGATCCACACCGTAAATTAATCGGTGATGATGAGCATGGTTGGTCTGATAACGGTGTATTCAATATTGAAGGCGGTTGCTACGCAAAATGTGTAAACCTTTCTCACGAGAAAGAACCACAAATTTTCGATGCAATCAAATTTGGATCTGTTTTAGAAAACGTTATCATTAATAACCAAACGCGTATCGCAGACTATAACGATACTACTTTAACAGAAAATACTCGTGCTGCATACCCTATGCATGCGATCGACAATATCGTACTGCCAAGTGTTGCTGGACACCCAAATACAATCATTTTCTTAACTGCTGATGCATCTGGCGTATTGCCTCCAATCAGTAAGTTATCAAAAGAACAAGCTATGTATCATTTCTTAAGTGGTTACACTAGTAAACTAGCAGGAACAGAGCGTGGTGTTACATCTCCGCAAGCAACATTCTCAACTTGCTTCGGTTCACCATTCTTACCACTTGATGCATCTCGCTATGCTGAAATGCTTGGTGAAAAAATCGAGAAACACGATGCGAAAGTATTCTTAGTAAACACTGGCTGGACTGGTGGCGAATACGGCATTGGTAAACGTATGAACTTAGGTTACACTCGTGCAATGATTCAAGCAGCATTAAGCGGCGAACTTGCGAAAACTGAAACAGCTAAACATGACATCTTCGGTCTTGAAGTTCCACTTCACGTACCAGGTGTACCTGACGAAGTGTTAATGCCTGAACAAACTTGGGCTGATAAAGCTGCTTATAAAGAGAAAGCAATCGAACTTGCAAGCGAATTCAAAGAGAACTTCAAAAAGTTCGACAGCGTTTCTGAAGATATTATTAACTTAGGCGGTCCAATCGCTTAAGTACAAACTTTCTGTTGGAATAACCCTTTTACTCATATGAATAAGTGTCGTGTAACCGTAAAGTTTCGCGTACTCACCGACAAAACCCAATGCGGCTTAACGGTTACACACACTTACATAAAAAAGAAGCTTACGTTTTTGACGTAAGCTTCTTTCTATATCTTATATAAAGTACAACTTTAATCTCTTCATCTGTGACTTAGCTCATAAAATTGCATACCAACATCTATAAACTTACTGAAAATTCATTTTATAATCATTCGTTTTATAGTTTTTTATGATAAAATTTACATATACAGGAAAGGAAGAGGGCTATGAAAAATTTTTCTCGTACAGGAAAAATATTATTCAGTTATGGAGCCATTCAAATGTTTTGGGGACTTGTGATGCTTAACGTTAATTTATTTGAGCATACAAGTGAAACGATAAAATACATTATTCTAATTACCGGAATATTTTGTTGTATTGTATCTAACTTTTTTAAAGAACCTGAGAGTCATACTACTAAGTGATTTCATGTTAACTTATTGGAAGCGGAAACCTATATTTTATGCAAAGTTACGCTTCCTATTGTACTATCCCCCGCCGGATCCTCTATTTCATCTAAAAAGAGGCTTTTTATCTTTTTAGCTCTTTGTTAATTCTTCCTCATCTTTCATACTATAGTAGCCTAAATTCACAACGATTAAGAAATAGCCACCCAGAATCCCTACTGCAAATGCCCACATAACCATATGATGTTCAATTTCGTACATAATAACAGCACCTAAAATAGCAGCTGCAAACCGATTAAACATACCGAGCGTCGGTGCTTTCGTTTTCTTTACGATACTATCTCCAAGCTTCTCAATTCTTCTCCCTAAAAGCCAAACACAATACATACTTACAATCAGTCCAATTCCAGCACCTAGAAAATGAGCTGAAAACGGCGTTAACATCCATCCTAGTAAAAGAAAACCTAGTAAATAATACGATTGAATTTTAAACGATCTTAATGACATACTAATCATGCTGTTCTCCTCTTCAGTAATTTTTATCTATCCAACAAAAGCTGTATAACTCATTTCTTTCGAGTTCATACTACTTAAAATTCATTTCACTCAAATTAAAAACAACATAAACAGTATGTTTATGTTGTTTGAATATTTTCAGGAAATAATATTATACAAGATTTTAAACATCATATTCTCATAATTTGTGACGTTTTTCCAAACATTTTTCGTCCATTTATGAAAAAAGTGATATCAATCTATGAACATACGGATATGATGTAATAAGTACACAAATAAAGGGGGCGTCTAATGATTTATTTTCTAATGGCTCTCATTCACCTCATTATCCCTGCACTTATTGGACTTTCATTGTATTGGTACACGAAGAATCATAGTATTTTCTACGCTGTCCTCGGTGTTCTTCTTCCAGGTATTATTCTTATCACACTCTTCCGTATTCCATTTTTAAACTTAATTCCACTTATTACTGCTATCTTATTTCTCATCTTCTTACCAAAAATAAAAAAATAGGAAAGCAGATCATAGGTGATCTGTTTTCCTATTTTGATATAGGTTCCCCCGCATTAGAATGAATTTTTACTTTCTCTAATTTCACAAACCATAGACCGAAGAAAATAATAATTCCACCGATTATTTGTTGAAATGATACATATTCATTTGCCCATACAGCTGCAAATAAAACAGCTACAAGCGGCGTTATATACATATATACCATCGTATGTGACGCGCCAATTTTTTGAATACCAACATACCACATCACTAAACCAAATACTGTTACAAAGAAAATGGAATATAGTAAAGCGAATAGTGTCATTCCGTGTGTAATGTGAAATGGCATTATAAATACATGTGGTCCACTTAACAATAAAAGCGGAATCGCGCCAACTAACGCTGACCATGCGGTAACACGTAGTGCTGAATATTTTTTAATTAATGGACCTGCTAAAACAGGATAAAGCCCCCAGCATATTGATGTAATAAGTCCAATTCCGTTACCATAAAAAGAACTAGCAAGCGAATGCCCTGCTACTAAAACTAATGCAGCACCACCAAAGGCAATTATAGAACCGATGAGCTTTCGAGAAGAAAACTTTTCTTGTTTCAAGAAAATCGCAAATACAGTTGTAAAAATAGGTGAAATAGAAATGAGTAAAGAGGCATTTGTAGCGGATGTATATTTGACAGTTTCCATAAATAACGTTTGATACAGTACAATACCTACAACGCTAACGATGATTAATCTAGGTATATCCTTTCGTTCCATATAAACCGACTTTTCAATAAAAAATGTAAGGAGTAACATAAGCGGTGCCGCTGATATCATCCGAAGTGCAGTAAACTCAATTGCTGTAAATTCTAAAAGTCCATATTTAGCAATCGTAAAATTAATCCCCCAAATAATAACGACTGCTAAAATTAATAACTCAATCCCCCATCTTCTCATGCGTATCCCCTCCGCAAATACGATTATACAGAAAATTCAATCATATGTACATTTCATTATGTGAAAAAATCTTTGTGTTGTATGGAGAGGTTTTCTTTGTTTAGTACATGAAATTATATCAGCGATTTTTTAAATATAGCGACTTAGACAATAAAAAAAGATGGTCCAAAAATATTTTGGAACCACCTTTTCTTTCTTACACTCGAACGTGTAACTTCATATTTGGATTATAAAATTGGCTTGGGCTCTTCAGCTGAAAAGTTCCTCCAACTTCATGCCAATCAACTGTTAACTTATCATCCATAAATACAAGCTTTGTGCGATCTGCGATAAAATTCATTACGCTAGATTCGATATCCACATCGCGCTCATCTTTTTCTGCTACAGCTACTAAATCGATAATTCCGCTCATGACACAACCACAACCCTCATTATCGTAAAATAACTTTATATATTTCGTTTCATCCGGAATCGTATCCATAATCTTTTTATATGCGGCTTCTGTTACAGTAACATACATACGCTACTCTTCATCCTCTCTTCTCATATCCTTCATATATTGTACCATCATTTTTCTCTAAAATTATATACAGAAAATTAAGACTAATATACAATATATGTAATAAAGGAGGTTGTATCACTCATGTTCAAATTACTGCGATACCCCATCTTCTTAGGCCTACTCGGTAGCTTTTTTATTTCTAGCGGAATGGTATTACAACATATACTTCCCTATTCTCCTTCTATTGGTTGGATTTTAGGCTTTATTTGTTTCCTAACCGCTTCTTATTTTGCTATGAAAAAATAAGAATCACTTTAAAATCTATTTGCAGCTTAATTTTGACTTGGGTGTTACTTTCGGCCCACAAGAGAAACGTTGGCTCTATAACGATTCAACTCTCCTCTCTATTTTGAAATCTATACACAATACGATTGAACACACAAAAATATAGAATTCATAATATGTATATAGTAGTTCTATTTTTAAAACAAATTTTTCAAAATATAGAAAGGAGAACATACATGTACCCACGTAATTGTTTTAGTTGCGATGGCAGACGCAACAGTGGCTCTAACGGAAACACTGGGCCCACTGGTAGCACCGGACCTACTGGAAACAATGGCTCTACCGGCATTACTGGACCTTCCGGGAACACCGGACCCACTGGTAGTACTGGACCTACTGGCTCTGCCGGGCCTTCCGGAGCTGGTTTCCAAAGTACTACCGCCTTTAGTCTAGCAGCCGCTCCCACCTATAAAAAAGGACAAGTTGTCACTTATACGAGCAGCGGCTATGTTGTAAAAAAAGATGCACCTCAAGGGTTTCCGAATATATCTCCAGATTATATCGTATTAGTAGATAGTGGACCTACTGGGAACACTGGATCTACCGGCAATACCGGACCTACGGGTAATACTGGACCTTCTGGTAGTACTGGATCTACTGGTAGCACTGGACCTTCCGGCATCACTGGACCTACGGGTAATACTGGATCTACTGGTAGTACTGGGCCTTTTGGGAACACTGGGTCTACCGGCAGTACCGGACCTACGGGTAATACTGGACCCACTGGGAACACCGGACCTTCTGGTAGTACTGGATCTACTGGGAACACTGGACCTTCCGGCATCACCGGACCCACTGGGAACACTGGGCCTTTTGGAAACACTGGATCTACTGGTAGTACCGGGCCTACTGGAATTGCCGGCAGTGCATCAGCAAAAAGTATTGTTTTTCAAGGAACAAATGCTGGTTTTCAACGTATAGCAGGTTCTCCTGGAATTGACTCCAATGTTATTCCATATGTCACTGCTGGAGCCGGTAATATAGTTGGCTTTGCTGCATCTATAAATGTAAATAACTTACCTGCTGCTGTTTATACGATTAATATTTGCAGGAATGTCCCAACAAACCTCACTGCCCCTACCTCTAGTTACATCCTATCTACTCTTACTTTAACTACCACTGACAAAATTACAGGAACTATAGTATTTTCAATTAAACCAACGGATACTGGATCAGGACAAATTCAAGTGTTTAATCCTAATCCAACAGTAGGTCCCGCTACTGTAACTTGGACTAGCATTACAACTGGAAACTCAGTTTCGAGAGGAGATGCTATTTCCCTTCATATTACCCCTGGCATTACTGCAAGTGCTGTATATTCTATTTTTTTAATCACTGATATATAGCCCTTACTAAAAAATAATTTATTTAACAAAAAAAGACCCGAGATTCGGGTCAGCAAATAGAAATATAAATGAATTAAAACAAATAACAGACAAGTTCAGTATATACTATCATTGCAAATATATCCATATATTGGGTTTTGGAATTATATACACTATGTTAATATAATTAACTTACCTACCTTTATCAGAATGCCTTACTCTCATCCACAATAAAAAAGGGAGATCACTCTCAAATAAGTGATCTCCTTTTTAAAAATAGTTTTTCATGATATCGGCAATATAACCTTCACCGTCGTTCCAACCCCAACTTCACTTTCAAAACTCATTTTACCGTTGTGGTCTTTAATAATTTTTTCTGTAACTACTAAACCTAAACCTGTTCCCGTTTCTTTCGTTGTGTAAAAAGCTTCATTTAACTTCGGAATTTTGTCTTTTGGAATACCGCAACCCTCATCCTTAACTTGGACAATGATTGCATCTTCTACAGTCACTTTAATCGTAATCGTTCCGCCAACTGACATTGCTTCAATCGCATTTTTAATTAAATTAAAAAATACTTGCTTTAATCGTTTTTCATCGCATGTAATCGACGGTATGTCTTTACTATAAATACCTTGTATGTGCACTCCTTGCTTTAAAGCAGGCTTTCCCATAACTCGGATAACATAAGCGATAATTTCTTCTATATTATGAACTTCTGATTCTAGTGATTTAGATTTCTCAAATCCACTAAGTTCTGTAGCGATTGTATGAATTCGTTCTACTTCTTGTTTCATAATATCACTATATATTTTATCCTCTGGATATTTAATCGCTTGCTTATTAACAAATTTATCTAAGTTAGCTAGCGGTCTTCTAATTTTGTAACCAATAACTGTAGCCATTTTCCCAACAGTTGCTAGCTTTTCTGTTTGTTGTATTTCTTTATCCATCATCTCAAGCGTACGAACGTAAGATTGAAACCTTAAAAACATAATCCAACATATGATAGTAAATACACTATATAACGCCATCGGGATTAAAACGAGTGACGAGTGAATAATGATTCCTATAAGAGCGTATTTCCCAACAAGTATGCTCGGAACTAACCAAAAATATCTTTTATTCACAAAGAGTGGGGCAAATAAAATAAAAAATCCTTCTACTATATTCCCACCATCAAACTCAGCATCACTACCGTAGTAAATCATAAAATTATGGATAAAATCTAATAGGTTATATCCAATTAGAATAATATACTTTACTGCAAATGGGTTTTTCCATTTCATAAAGTATATTCCAGTGCAAAATAAGATCACCATTAGAAAATAAAGCCATAAACCTAAACCATCTTCAAATTGTCCTACTCCTTCTTGCTCTCCTCCTATTAAAGGTACAATAAATTCGTAGGCAAGATCGTATACAAAAAATATAATGAAAAATAAACTTAAAAATATTTTCAGTGCCTTCATTTCTTCATTTTTAAATATATCGTCTTTATTCATATCGTAACTCCTAGCTTTTCTCCCTCTTGGATTTCATTATTTCCACGTTGCTTCGGGAGCATGATATCTATTCTAGTTCCAATATCTCTTTCACTTGAAATATGTAATTCACCAAGATGCTGCTCAGTAACAAGCCGATTTGCTACAGTAAGTCCTAAGCCAATTTTATCTTGTTTCGTTGTATAAAAGGCCTCTTTAACACGAGCTAAATTTTCTTTCTTAATACCGTAACCATTATCAATTACACTTAGCATTACATAATCTTGTCCTTTGTTTTCTAACCGTAACTCTAATGTGCCACCTTGCTCCATTGCCTCCAGAGCATTTTTTATGACATATAGAAAGACTCCTCTTATTTTCCGCTCATCACATTCAACTTCTATCGTCTTTTCTTCCACATTAGAAATAAACTGGACGCTCGATTCATTCATTTTTTCGCGAACAATTGTTACTGCTTGTAATGCAATTTCACCTATATTATGTTTCTTATAAACAGAAGGTTTACATGTAGCAACTTCCATTAACTCACTTATCATATTATTCATATTTTCTATTTCAAAAATCATCTGTTTGTAAATAGGGTCCTCCCCATGCTTCTCTCGTTGTAATTGCGTAAACCCTTTTAATGAAGCAAGTGGATTTTTAATTTCATGTCCCACTGTCGCTGCCATTTTTCCAATTACTGCTAATTTTTGCGATTCACTAGCAATCTTAATACTTTCCTTTACCGCTGAAAGGTATTGTATAAATCGATTTAAAATGATGTATGCCGCTATTAATACGAGTGTATACATAATGAGGAACATAAATCCTTTTACTTCCTTTAATACAAATAAATAAATCACATATTTCCCTACAATAGTCGAAAGTACAAACACAAAATATTTTTTATTTAAAAATATAGGTACAAAGAAGATGAAAATAATTTCTATTATATTTACTCCATCAAATGCCGCCTCATTATAAAGCATATACGAAAGTATATTAACGATTTCTATTCCTATGTATGCAAATACACATGCATATTTAACAAGGTTAGCTTTCTCTTTTTTTATTAAATATACATTCACACCGAGTATTGCAGTTCCGCAAATAACTTGCCATAGTATGCTATGTCCCTTATCCGTTAGCAATTTGTTCTCTAATACGATTGCATAGAAAATTTGGTATGAAACAACAATGACATACAGCACCCATAAAAAAATTTGTGCATTCCTTTCTTCTTCTTTATATGATAGAAAACTTCCTTTCACTTCAACACCCCTTCAAAATAATATCTCGAAGAATACCATTTATTATAATAAATGATTTTCATAGACAAACAAAGATAAATCGAACATTTGAGGGAAATCATTCCAATAGAACAAAGTATCTTCAGACTATATATAAGCATAAAAGCTATAAACAATAATACGTTTATTATGGGAGGTGTTTTATATGAACGGCAAAAAAAATAAAAAAACAGAACAACTGGAATCCTTCACGCGTGAGAATGAAGGAAAGAAAATGACAACAAATACAGGTGTTACAATTTCAAATGATGAAAATTCTTTAACTGTTGGTGATCGTGGCCCTACCCTTCTAGAAGATTTCCTGATGCGAGAAAAGCTTTCTCATTTTGACCGTGAACGAATCCCTGAAAGAGTCGTTCACGCACGTGGATACGGTGCACATGGTATTTTTGAGCTATATGAATCTTTAGAAGAGCTAACAATGGCACACTTTTTACAAGACCCTTCCAAAAAAACACCTCTTTTCGTTCGCTTCTCTGAAGTCGCTGGATCAAAAGGTGCGAATGAAACAAATCGAGATGTACGAGGGTTCGCCGTTAAATTTTATACAGAAGAAGGAAATTTTGATTTAGTAGGAAACAATATTCCTATTTTCTTCATTCAGGATGGCATTAAATTCCCTGATCTTATTCATGCCCTTAAACCTGAGCCGCATAATGAGATTCCACAGGGACAAACAGCACATGATACATTTTGGGACTTCATCGCCAATAACCAAGAATCGGCTGCGATGATGATGTGGATTATGTCTGATCGTGCCATTCCAAGAAGTTTTCGAATGATGCAAGGGTTTGGCGTTCATACATTTCGCTTAGTGAATAAAAATGGAAAGTCACGATTCGTAAAATTTCACTGGAAGCCGAAGCTCGGCATTCACTCATTAATTTGGGATGAAGCGCAAAAATTAGGTGGTGCTGATCCAGATTACCATCGCCGTGATTTATGGGAAAATATTAATGCTGGAAACTACCCTGAATACGAACTTGGCATTCAAATTTTAGAAGAAGAGGATGAATTTAAATACGATTTCGATATATTAGATGCGACGAAAATTTGGCCTGAAGAAGATTTCCCCGTTAAAATCATCGGAAAAATGACATTAACTCGCAACGTCGAGAATGTATTCGCTGAAACAGAACAAGTCGCACTTCATCCTGGAAGTATCGTCCGTGGTATTGATTTCACCAATGATCCGCTTTTACAAGGTAGGCTCTTTTCTTATACAGACACTCAATTGGCACGCGTTGGTACAAATTATCAAGAATTACCGATTAATCGTCCAATATGTCCATTTCACAACAATCAAAGAGATGGTGCATCTAAATATATAATTGATAAAGGAAAAATCGCTTACCATAATAATTCCTTAGCAAATAACACTCCTTACACTGTCCCCGGTACAAAGGGTGGGTTCGTTACATATCCTTCCACTGTATCAGGGCATAAAACGAGAGAAACAGCCGCCAGTTTCAAAGATCATTTCTCTCAAGCACGTTTATTTTGGAATAGTATGAGTAACGTCGAAAAAGTTCATATTATGCAAGCCTTCTCCTTTGAATTAGGAAAAGTAAAAAGTAAATCCGTCCGTCAACAAGTCGTAAATATGATTGGGCATATTAGTAGTGAATTAGCTACGTTAGTCGCTGAAGCGGTCGGAGCAAAAGTCCCAAATATTCAAGAATCGGGCGTTACGAAATCATCGCCAGCACTCAGTATGACAAATACGACATTTAGTCCTAATACATTACGAGTAGGTGTCATTGTTGCAAATGGATATGACGGACAAAACGCGCAATATATACTAAATCAATTCAAACAAGTTGGGCTGCAGCCTGTAATTGTTTCCGAACGATTAGGTATTGTACAAGGAACGCAAAATGTACGTTGGGACGTGAATGATACTTTTTTAACAGGATCCTCACTTCTTTATGACGGGCTACTTCTTATTGGAGGAAATCTTGATGAACAGTTTCTTAATAAAGCGAGTTCATTTGTCGTAGAATCATATAATCATTTTAAGCCAATTGGTGCCTTCCAAAATGGATCTACTGTTATTCAATCTTTAAATATTAAAGGAAAGCCTGGTGTCTTAATAGAACAGAACCCTACGCTCCTGGCAAATGAATTTATTAAAGCTATGACGAAACAACGCTTTTGGGATAGAGCATATGAATAGGTTAGGGGGATAATTTATGTTTGTTACTGTCGAGAAAGATGTGCATATTTTTGTGCAAGACGTTAATCCCGGACCCGGTAGTAAAACCGTGTTCTTCGTCCATGGCTGGCCTTTAAATCATCAAATGTACCAATATCAACTCAATGTGTTACCACAACACGGTTTCCGCTGTATCGCTATGGATATACGCGGAAACGGACAATCTGATAAACCGTGGACTGGTTACACATACGATCGTTTAGCAGACGATATCGCCATTGTTCTAGAAGCACTTCAAGTAGAAAATGCTACATTAGTCGGCTTTTCAGTAGGTGGTGCTCTTTCTATTCGGTACATGTCTCGCTACAATGGTCATCGCATTTCTAAACTTGTATTAGTCGATGCTGTTTCCCCCTCTTTCGTTAAAAATCAAGAATCTCCCTATGGTGTCCCAAAAGAACAAGCAGATACCCTCATTAATCAAATGTATGCCAATATGCCTAAATTTTTAAATGATGTATCTTTATCATTTTTCAATAGAAACTTAGGATCTGCTACTTTAGAATGGTTTTCTTATCTCGGCATGCAGTCTGCTTCCTACGCTCTCATCAAAATATTGCAAGCAGCCGCAAATGAAGACGTAACGAAAGATTTAAGTAAAATTAACGTCCCAACAAAAATATTCCACGGTGTTCACGATCAACTGATCCCTTACAAAAGCGCTGAACTCACACAAAAGCGGATTAAAAATTCTAAGTTACATCCTCTTACAAATAGCGGTCACGGCTCGCCAATCGATCAAGCGGATGAATTAAATGAAGAACTTATAAAGTTTTTGCATTCATAAAAATCTATACCAAATCGTTTCGATAGAAACGCAGTTTTTGAAAAGATTAAAATTCACATATTTCTCACAAACCAATCAATAAAACGGTTACATTTTCATTTATACTAAATGTACAGGTAATACTCCCTAAACCCAGCTTGTCTGGTTACCCCGTTAAATACTATAAAAAAAGAACTTGTATCGTTATACAAGTTCTTTTTGTTTGTTCTATTTAAAAAGTATATCTTTACTATACTGCTTTCCAGCAAGTAAATCATATTGGATCATTTTATATTGCTCTAACATTTCTTTTTGTTTCTTTGTTAAATCTGTTATCTCTTCACCATCTTTATTAACCTTTAACTCATCTTTAAGGACTGGTATTTCTTTATGCATTTCCGATAAAAATTGATAAAACGGTGATTTATTTATCCCTGCATAATCAAAAACAAGATTAGAAAAATAAATCGGACTTACTAAACCTAAATTGTCATTTGGCAAATCGAAATTTGCGTACATTAACAATGGTGTTTCTGACATAATTAATCTTTCTCTTACTGTCTCTTCATTTTCTATATATCCTGCTTCTTTATAAATAGACTTATTAGTTCCTAACATAGGTAAATGGTCTCCAAAGAAGACTATTAAAGTAGGTCTATCTAGATCGTCAAGCTGCTCGATTAAATATTGCAGAGCCTCATCCGATAATCTTACCCCTTCTGTATATGCTTCTAATTCCGCCTTCGATTCCTCTTCTGTTAATCCACTAATTTCTATTTTATTTTCTCCAAACATATTTGGCGTATACGGAAAATGATTTTGCATCGTCACCGCATGAATAAATGTAGGTTGTTTTCTCTTATTTAATTCATCTATGATTTCTTTACTCATAGATAAATCACCAATATTGTCTCCCACTACTTCTTTATTTTTCATCGTATCTTCTGCATTAAAATTATCGAATCCCAATGTTTTATATACATCTTCACGTTTATAAAACGATCGATTAAACGCATGAATTGCACTTGCATAATACCCTTGTTTTTTCAACTCACTTGCAATCGATGGAATCTCTTTTTGGCTTGGAACAGCTTGTTGATATGGTATAGAACCTGGCATTAAAAGACTCATCGAGTAACTCGTTAACGCTTCAAATTCTGTATTCGCTGTATTTCCTCCAAATGTAGGAGCTATCGTTTGTCCCCCTGGAAAATTTTCCATATAATGATGTAAATTTGGCACTGGATCTTCACTAAATGACAGATTTGTTAATTTTGTCGGATCCCAAAAAGCTTCACTCATAATAAATATAATATTCGGCTTCTCTGCTTTTTTTTGTCCTTTTATTTTATCGCCATATTGTTTTTCTATATCCTTTGCAATTTGCTGCATATTTTCTTTTGAATATTCTTTCGGCTCTTTAATGACTGTCGTATCTAAGTTGCTTAAAAATCCTATAACAAAACCATTCACCTTATAATTTGCGGCTTGATTCCAGGCGCGGATGTCTACTCCACTTTTTATAAATATATTATTCATAAAGGTAGTAGGGTAGTTACTATATCCATACAACATAAACGCAGAGCCGCATATTAAAATAATCCTCATAATAATATGTGATTTTATAACTGGAATATACTTTCGTATATACATAACTACAAATATAATCAAAACAATGCCCACTATTGCCAGAAACATATTCCAAAAACTAAAATACTCCATGACCATCGGTATAACGGAATTCATATGACCAATCTGTGTAAAATCAGACGGGTAAAATGGCTCTCCTCTAAAAATGAGTTTAAAATGGTTCACCATCACAAAAATAAGTAAGACTAAGCTAGTTATCGTTGTACTTAAAAAAACTCTTCCAAGCAAATTATATGCAAAAACGTATACCATATAAATAAATAACAGGCTTAATATATACTGTCCATATTGTAAATACACCCATGTATTTACTACTATAAGGTTCATATCCTCCTGCACTATGATATACATCCAATTCATTGTATGAGCAATTAAAAATAATACGACATAAACTCGAATAGCCGGCCTAAGCTTATGACTGATGCCTTTATTTAAATGAATGATGTATAGTAGTACACTCCACAAAACAATAATGAGTATACTTAGCTGTATTTTCCCATTAAAAAATTCTTTAGTTCTCTCGAATCCGAAAGATCTTAACATAACAAAAAACAGCGTTTCTAAACAGATTGCCCACATTCCACTAAGAATGATAGAAATTAATAGGTTCTTCCTCGACTGCTGAGGAGAAAAACTAAGATAAAATTCATCTCTTCTTCGTTGTCGTGTTAAAAAATCAAAACGCAATTTATTCCCTCTTTCCTTTGCCCCTTCGTCTCGCATCCACAAACATATTGTCCTATACAAAATACCATATTTGTATGCAGCTAGTCTCCCTATGTGCTTGTAATATACACATGTATCCTTAATTTCCCCTTAAAAATACAGTGAAATTTTAATAAGCCCGAACCATTCAGGATTGAACGGGATAAAACTTCTTCGCTCTATATTCTAACAGCATAAATGAACTATGCTTCACAAAATTGTTACCATAAAAAAAGAACCTACCAACACTGACAGGTTCTCCTTCAGTCTAACAGACATGAGCATATGTATTATATAAGAGAATACATCCATACTTTCCATATAATACACACAAGTACGATAACTACAAAATCAAAAAGATCTAATCTTGGGCCCTTCTTCATATTCATCTCTAGCCACATATGAATCCATTTTCTTTTTGTATATTTTTGAATGTTTTTCTTTGCAAATCGATAAACGAGTACTTGCATAATAAAAAATCCGACTACGAAAATGAACAAGAAAATGAGAAAATCGACCACAAAATTCCTCCCTATTTTTGCAGCGATTTTTCTACTATTTGATTTCTCAAAACCCACTCTTCAAATTGAGCACTTCCAAATTCCCAACTAAGATCACGAGCATGTACAGAAAAAACGTAATGACCAGCATATTCGTCCATAAATCTACCTGTCTCGATCTCATCTTTCTGAAGACCATATGCCCCAAAATTAAAATACACATCCCACACGTCTTCATTCCTCCGCTTATAAGCAATCGATTCCATATCACATTCTGTTCCGAAATAATCAAGATGTAAATGTACGCTATCATCATATTCGTAATCCATTTTATCACCCCTTATATTTGTACTTCTTTATCACCCAAAAAATTCCTGCTATCTACACTCACATATGGGCACTTACCTACATATCATGCTTGTAGAGTGACTTCTAGGAGGTGTCATATAGTGAAAAAATTAATAGCTGTTTTTTGCATCATGTTACTAGCTGTTTTCACATTTGCTGCTTGCAGTAGTAAAAAGGAAGGTACGAAAGAACAAACGCAAAACATTCGCATCGGCGAAGTTACCCATTCTCTCTTCTACGCCCCGTTATATGTCGGGATTGAAAAAGGATTTTTTAAAGATGAAGGATTAAATATTGACCTCCAAACAACAGCTGGCGGAGATAAAACGATGACCGCCCTATTATCTGGCGGAATTGATATTGCTCTCGTCGGTTCTGAAACGTCTATTTACGTTCATCAACAAGGTGCAAAAGACCCTGTCATTAACTTCGCACAACTTACACAAACAGACGGAACATTTTTAGTTTCGCGTAAAAAATTAGACACTTTTAATTGGAATGATGTAAAAGGTGTTACGTTTTTAGGACAGCGTAAAGGCGGCATGCCGCAAATGGTTGGAGAATACGTTTTAAAGAAAAATGGCATTGATCCTCACAAAGATACAAACTTAATTCAAAACATCGAATTTGCTAACATTGCAAGTGCCTTTGCATCTGGTACTGGGGAATTTGTACAGCTCTTTGAACCGACTGCAAGTATATTTGAAAAAGAAGGAAAAGGATTTATCGTCGCTTCGTTCGGAAATGAATCTGGAACTGTTCCGTATACAACGTTCATGGCAAAAGAAAGCTTCTTAAAGAAAGATAAAGATGCTGCTGAAAAGTTCACACGCGCGCTCTATAAATCACAACAATGGGTTGATACACATAGTCCAGAAGAGATTGCTGATGCCGTTTCTCCGTTATTTAAAGA
Source organism: Bacillus sp. DE0042 (assembly GCF_007680225.1). NCBI lineage: Bacteria > Bacillati > Bacillota > Bacilli > Caryophanales > Bacillaceae > Bacillus > Bacillus sp. DE0042. The sequence continues at coordinate 252,757 of NZ_VEJP01000007.1, forward strand.
CACTTCAAAGGACATTACAGTAAAAGTAATTGAACGTTATAAAAAACAACATTCTTATGCGACAAATCCGCTATTAGATGCTGAAGAATGGAAACAGCTCCAAACGATTATGAAAGAAGCTGGCGAATTACAAAAAGAAGTTCCACATGAAGCGCTCGTCAATACAAAAATTGCCGAAAGCGTTATTAAGAAATAGAGGCGAAGTGTATGAGTTTTTTACAAATACGTAACGTTTCTCACTGCTTTTTCGCAAAAGAGAATGCTAAATTGATTCTCGAAGACATGAGTTTACAAGTGGAAGAAGGCGAATTTATTTCTATACTCGGTCCAAGTGGTTGCGGCAAAACAACACTCCTCTCCATTATTGCCGGGTTACTTGATCCTATTGAAGGTATCGTCTTTTTAGATGGTGAGCCCATTACAACGAAAACTGCATCTATGGGATATATGTTGCAGCAAGATTACTTGTTTCCTTGGAAAACAATCGAAGAAAACATCATGCTTGGGCTTCATACGCGAAAGATTTACGATGAACAGACGAAAGAACACACTTTAAAGCTTTTAAAACAAGTCGGTCTACATGATGTAGAAGAGCAATACCCTCGTGAACTGTCCGGCGGTATGCGTCAACGTGCCGCTCTCGTTCGGACGTTAGCGACCGATCCGAAAATTTTATTGCTAGATGAACCTTTTTCCGCTCTCGATTATCAAACGAAGTTGAAACTAGAAGATCTCGTCTTCACATTATTACGTAACTATAAAAAAACATCACTACTCGTGACACATGATATTGAAGAAGCCATTGCGATGAGTGATCGTATTTATTTACTACAAGCGAACCCTGGAAAAATCGCAAAAATATTTATCGTCCCAGAAAGCATCCGTTCCTTATCACCGTTAGAATCACGCCACCACCATGACTTCCCAAACCTCTTCCAAGATATATGGAAGGAGCTGGAGCGCCTTGGATAATATAAAGCAACTGCATGAACAGTTTCGGAAGAAAGAACGTAGGCGCGCATGGTTAGCACGCTCACTGCAGCTTTTACTACTCATTCTTTTCTTTGCACTATGGGAAATAGCTAGCAAAAAAGAGTGGATTGATCCTTTACTCTTTAGCTCTCCTTCAAGCATTTGGGATCTCTTCCTTAGTAAATGGATTGACGGTTCGCTTTGGGTTCACATATGGACGACATTACTTGAAACAGGAGTAGGCTTCATTCTTGGAACAGTGCTCGGCGCTATTATCGCTACTTTTCTTTGGTGGATGCCACTTCTCGCTCGCGTGCTCGACCCCTATCTCGTCGTCCTAAACGCCATGCCAAAAGTGGCACTTGGACCCATTATTATTGTAATCTTCGGTCCAAATATTTCTTCGTCGATTGCAATGGGGGTAATCATTTCCATCATCATTACCATTCTCGTTATTTACAGCGCATTTCAAGAAGTCGATTCTAACTATATAAAAGTGATGGAAACCTTTGGCGCAAATAAATGGCAATGTTATAAGCAAGTCGTTCTCCCTGCATCCTTCCCAGCAATTATTTCAACGTTAAAAGTGAACGTTGGTTTATCATGGGTCGGTGTTATATTCGGCGAACTTCTCGTCTCTAAACAAGGTCTTGGCTACTTAATTAGCTACGGATTCCAAGTGTTTAATTTCACGCTCGTCTTACTGAGCGTACTACTCACCTGCGTCCTCGCAACACTTATGTATGTGTTTGTTGAGGCATTTGAAAAACTTTTAATTGGAAAACGAAAAAGAAGCTGACTTAGGACGATAGACTATAGTCAGCTTCTTTCTTTACCTTTTATCACACATCTTTGTTTCATTTGTAACGTTTCCATCCGCAACCGTAACTGTATGGAAACAATCTTTCACACGTACTGTAACGACATTTTCTTTTCGATCTATTACATGATAATCATCATACTTTTTATTTAATGCACTACGAATTTGCTCTCCTTCAAAAATCGGAAAACCGTGAGACATTACCCAAATGAGACCAGCAACCGCAAGAATCGTTTTCATACGTTTCATTACCTCCTTGAGAGTAAACTTATAGTCCCTACAATATGCGCATTATAATTGTGTCTAATTTGTGACATTTTTATACTAATTCTCTTTTAAAGCTTCAGTTCCTTCTTCTTTTTTAAAAAAGACAGAATTTTCAATTTTATCAACATAAAAAACGCAAAGAACTAAAATTCTTTACGTTTTCTTGGCTAAAATATATACCTTTCATTATTGTCCGCTTTGTTGTTCTATCGTTTTTGAGATATCATCTAATCCCGACAACACTTCCGCTCTCATTTTTACAAGCTCAGGGAACTGATAGAAGAACGCAATTTTTTTATACTTTAACTCCGATCCTTCTTTCACCTTTTTTGAATCTTGCAACATAAATGCTGTAAACGTATCTGCAATATCTTCCGCTACATTTGTCGTTCCATACTGTGATACAAACTCCTCATGCTTTTCTTTAAAAGATTCAATTTGAGTTTCTTCACTTTCTTCCACTTTCTTTTCTGTCCACTCCTGCTCAATGTCCTTCCAGAAAGAGTTATAAAATTGATAAATATAAGATTTTCCCTTCGCACATCCCTCTTGTAAGAAAAGTGTTTCACAGTTATTTCGGTACGTTGAAATATCTTTATCTTCTTCAAAATCCTTTACATACTTTTCATCTACTGGTATTTGCTTATGCCCGAGCGTCAACACGTGAGCCGTCTCATGAATTAATGTTTTCATCACTTCATCGATATTTACCGCAGAATCAAGCGTATCTAAGCTAAGAATCCAATCTTTCGGATTCTCCATACTAGGCATAACGTGGGCAACAACGCCGTCATAACCGTCCGTTATTAAATCAAATTCTGTTATATTCCCGCGATATTTAGCTGGAATGAGAGTACGGTACATATCCCATAAGTCTTCATGATACCCTCTATCTTGACGCTGTTGTAGCACCTCTTCTTTCGCTTCTTTATCTTCAGCGAATACTTTATTTAAACGTTTTCGTTCTATTTTTTCAAAATAAGGATCTACAATTTCATCACCATCAATATAATAAGAAGCTAAAAAGAAATAATTTTCGTCATCCTCTTTTTTCTGCTCTGCCCCTTTCATATCCGCATTTTCATGCTCTTCTATATCATAATCTTCTACTGCTTCAAGCTCAGATAATCCATCTATTTTTTCATATACTTTTTGAAGTTTATTATCTCCTATTTCCACGCATTCTTCTTCTGTTTTACAAACTTCTTTTTCCTTCACACTCTTCATAGAACTATCGCATCCTGCTATTAAACCAATTGCGACGATACCCCCTACTAACTTGCCATACAGTTCCTTCATATAAACCTCCGTCGTTCCATTCTACAAAAATATCATAATCATTTTTTAACGAATATGCGATAATTAATTATACAAACTGTAAGGAGGTTTCCCATGATTCGAGCAGTCTTATTCGACTTAGATGGAACACTATTAGATCGGCGCCAATCTCTAGAACAATTTATTCATGATCAATATAATCGCTTTGCCTCTCACTTAATGAACATAGAAAAATCAGAGTATTATTCTCGATTTCTTGAGCTAGATAATAATGGCTATACGTGGAAGGATAAAGTATATGCTACTCTCCTTTGCGAATACAACATTACCACTTTAACACCAGAGCAACTGCTGCACGACTACATTACAAATTTTCAACATCATTGTATCCCTTTCCAAAATATGCATGAATTACTCCAACGTTTAACACAGCAAAATATTAAAATTGGCATTATTACAAACGGCTTTACTGACTTTCAAATGAACAATCTTCGTGCACTAAACATACATACGTATACAAATACAATTCTCGTTTCAGAAGCGGAAGGGATTAAAAAACCACATCCTGAAATTTTCGAACGAGCTTTGCAAAAGCTAGACGTTAAGGCCGCAGAGTGTCTTTACGTTGGAGATCATCCAGAAAACGATGTGCTTGGTTCTGAACGAGTAGGGATTCTTGGTGTGTGGAAGAGAGATTTGTTTTGGAGTGACTTTGAACATCCACGTGTAGTGAATGATTTGTTGGAGGTGCTTTCGTTTGTAGAGATAGAGCTGAAAACAAAATAATAGTAAATAAATTACATCAGCGATTTTTGCAATATATCGACTTACCGAAAAAAAGTGACAACAACAAGAGGAGGTCGCTACTCTAGCGCCTCCCCTTCCTTTATTATTCATATACTGTAAACTGCGGTTTACTCGGATGATCTTTAACTTGCGCATCCTCTGGAAACTTTGATACTTTTTGATATAGGGCAATGTCACCTATACAACCTGCTGTTAGTAAAATCCCTAAAAATGAGATGGATTGCACGTTCGTAGCTAACCCAATTACAATTGGCAAAATTCCAGTTGGTAAAAACGGCAGCATTAACACTTTCTTCATTTGTTTTACTGTAATCGCCTGTTTAGAATGAGCATATGCAACACCTAATTTCCAATTAACACCCCATTTCAGTTCACTCCACGGCACACCACCGATATAGCGAAACCCTATTAAATGTATCGCTTCATGAATACAAACAAGAACAATCATTGCGATAATAAAAAGAAACAGGGTTGGTAACGTAATTTCAATTTGAAACCCGCCTGAAAGAAGGGAATGTAAAAAACTAACTCCAATCGCCAGAGCGAATGCTATACAACATGAATAGAAATTTAATTTAACCATCGAAACAGTAACAGTCGTTTCTTTACTTTTATCCATCTTCCCCCTCCTAAAATGTAAATATTTCTTTACAAAATTGTATAATATACCCAAAATGATGTAAATATATATTTACATTTATTCTTGCACACAAAAAAAGAAACCGGCCACTTTACTTCGTAAAACAGCCGATTTCTTCTATATGTTTCATCGTGCGCGCCAATACATCGTCACGCATTATAAAGCTAAATTTTCTATCCGTTTTAATATTGTCAGGAATGTCTGTTAATAAAACAGATCCTTTCGTTTCTTCGTAATGCGTATGTTCTTCTACCGCACTAATTGTTGCAAAATAAATGTTTTTAATGATTATTTTGTCTTTTCCAGATACTTTATATTGTCCTAAGTAAGTTAAATCAGAAACTATGCCGCCAGTTTCTTCATGAACCTCTCGAACTGCCGCTTCTTCCGGTGTTTCCCCTAATTCTACTTTACCACCTGGAAATTCAAGACCGCGACGTAAATGATGCGTTAATAACCATTGATCCCCGTACCGGCATACAACCCAAACATGCTTTGGCTCAGGAGAAAATGGATAACGTTCAAACGATAATTGTACAGTGTTGTGGTAATAATCTTTAAATTTGTACATGCCATTACTCCCCTATTGATGGTTACAAGTTTTTCCTACCACAAATTGTAGCATATTCTCGCTTTTCTGCATAATATTATCCAATTACAATCCATTGATTATTCCCATTTGCGCGACTAATTCTTTCGTCTCATGATTTCCTAAATCGTAAATCATTTTATATGCTTTTTGTAGTTGTTCATCATATCGGTCATTATTCGAATCGTGATGATACTCAACAAATGGAACGTGAGAACGTACAAATGAACCTAAATCCTCTACATATGCTTGATCAAAGTACTCTCTTAACTCCGTAATTTCCTCATCACTTGCGGAAATCTCAAAATTATACGTATCCGCCGTCTTCACTTGTGAAATTTGACCGTTTCCTATTGATATATAATATGTTTTTTTCGTCTCCATGTAACACCCTTCTTTCATCCTTTTAATTTCTATTGTTTTCATCAATTACAAAATTATGTAAAATAAAGAAAAGGAGGGATTCCATGTTCAAAATATTAATTATCGGTATTATAATCGTCCTAGTCATACTAGTACTCTCCGTCATGACGATTAATAAAGGCTACGCCTATAAACATTCTGTTGATAAACCAGAAGATAACCCTTATACAAAAAACAGCAAGAAGAATTCATAATACACTTCATATACTACTTATTTTAGCCCACATCATATTCAGTATTCGTTTACTGTCAGGTCAACATAACTTTCTACCACTTTCACAATCTCTATTAGGAGTTTTACTGCTTCTTATTACCATTGAACAAATAAGGAAAAAGGATTCAGGAACTAGATTTATTTGTATTGTTGCAGGTGCTTTCATTTAGATTGTTCTCATCATTACCTACATAAACTAGAAGGAGGGCTTTTATGTTAAAAGGCGTTCGAATTACTTTTGCACTTATCGCCTTATCTATAGCAATCTATGGATTTATTAGTGGTAACAGAGACATTATGCCTTACATGTTCATTTTCTTAGGGGCTATGGCTTTCACTATAGGTTTAGAGGAAATAAAAAAACAGAAACAATCTAGCAGCATACTTGCTTTCATGGCTGGAGCTGGTGCTTTACTGCTTGGCTTCTCACAGATATTCCGGTAAATCATCTATTTAAAAGGTGGAGATTTGTATGCTAAAAACATTACGAATTGTATCGGCTCTTATCGTCATCGTTCTCGCTCTATCCGTAATATTTACAAACGCACTTGTTACAATGCCTTATATGCTCATCGCCTTATCTGTTATGACCTTCATCATGAGCGCAGAAGAAAAATAGAAACAAAAGAAAGTACATAGTACACTCTCCTTCCTTGCTGGCGTATTCACTTTAATCGTTGCTATTATAATTTTTGTCTCTCAATAACTATCTTTCCACTAGGAGGTTAAAATGCATATAAGAAAATTACAGCTAACCATCGTTTTTATTACTTTGATCTTATGTTTATACAGCACATTTACAATGAACTTTCAAACCTTTTCACCTATCATTTTGTTCCTCTTTAGTTTATATGGCATTTTAGTAGGAATTGAGACGATTCAAAAACAACAAAAACAAATTGGAGCTATTAGCATCGGTTTAAGTCTTTTTACGATTGTTTTTATTATTCCATTTATAATGTTCTTTTAAAGGAGGATTATATGTTTAAAAACATTCGAATTATAATAGCTACTATCGCACTTATTCTCGCCCTATTTAGCTTCTTCGCAAACCTCTCTATGCTTTTACCATACGTTTTTATCCTTTTGAGTATTATGTTTATCCTTTTTGGAATCGATGAAATAAAAGAGCGGCAAAAAGCAAAAGCATTTGTTTATTTTCTCGGTTCTGCCTTTATTTTATATGTTGGGGTGTCTAGTATACTTTCATAAAAAAGAGGCCGTCCAACACATATTTTAGACGGCCTCTTCTTTATATTTGATTCATACTATTGTCAGTTTTTATCGGTAAGTCGATATATTCGAAAAATCGTTGATATATTTCAAGTTGTGGTCGATATAATTCCATTTATCATCGTGCTACAAAAAAACTGCCCTTTCACAGGCAGTTTTTCTTTCTATCCAAATACTTTCTCAAGTTCATCTTTATCTTGGCTTAACCAGAAGTTCATTAAGCGTTGTGCTCCTTCTAAGTCGTGAAGCTTCGCTTGGCCACATTGTGTTTCATTTGCAGCTGGAATTTCTGTAATTTGAACCGCATCTTTTAATGTTAGTTCTAATAAATCAATAATTTCTCGAACTGTTGGTGTTCCGCTTACTACAAGATAATATCCTGTTTGGCAGCCCATTGGTGAAATATCGATAATATCAAAATGCGGATAACGATCAATATATTTACGTAAATTGAATGCTAATAAATGTTCTAACGTATGAATAACATCTGGTTTCATTGCTTGTTTATTCGGTTGGCAAAAACGAATATCGAATTTATTTACAATACCGTCACTACCTACGTTGTGAACTCCGCAATGTCTTACATAAGGCGCCTTTACAATCGTATGATCTAATTCAAAGCTTTCTACTGATGGCATACAACATCTCTCCCGCTTTTAATTTAATTCCGTTATATCCAATATGATATAACGGAAATCGACATTAGTAAAGTATTATGTACAGTCGTGCTATAATACTTTAAGACTATGCTGAAAAGGAGACCATTATGAAACAGATTTTTATTGGGATTATACGCTTTTATCAAAAATTCATTTCTCCAATGACACCACCAACATGCCGCTTTTATCCAACTTGTTCTCATTACGGATTAGAAGCATTTCAAAAACATGGTGCTCTGAAAGGATTTTGGCTTACATGCAAGCGTATATTAAAATGTCACCCTTTCCACCCGGGAGGATTTGATCCTGTCCCAGATAAAAAGGATGACAAAGTAAATTCTTAATTATCGTAGCCATTCACAACTAAATCTAACTTTCCTGTATCAGGATCTATAACAAGACCGTGAACAGGTACTTCTTCAGGAAGTAACGGATGGTTGCGAAGTATTGATACGCTATGTTCTACACTTTCTTCTACACTAGAGAATCCTTGTAGGAATCTTTCTAAATCGATTCCAGAATAACGAAGTGTATCTAATTTCTCTTCTGTTATACCGCGCTCTTTCATCTTCTCAATTGTACTGCTTGCTTGAATTTTTGCCATACCACAATCATGGTGACCAACTACACAAACTTCATCAGCACCAAGCTCATATACAGCAACTAAAATACTACGCATAATACTTCCAAACGGATGTGAAATAACAGCGCCTGCTACTTTAATAATTTTCACATCACCGTTACGCATATTCATCGCTTTCGGTAATAATTCGACAAGACGAGTATCCATACAAGAGATAATTACCATCTTTTTGTTTGGAAATTTACCTGTTTCGTACTCTTCGTATTTTTTTTCTTCAACGAATTTTTCATTGTATTGTAAAATCTCTTCTAATGACTTCATAGTAAAGAACCCTCTTTTCTCTCATTTACATTACTTATATAGTGTACCAAAATTTAAAAAACTCAAAAAGGATATTGCTTTATAGTAAAAATAAGATATTTTCAGATAACCGACATAATTCTTTCAAAATATACACACACCTTTGTAACAAGTCCCCCCTATTTAAAACGTATTTTCACTATAAACTGATTGTAGATAATGTAAAAAAGGAGTGAATATTCATTATGTCCGACGTTCTGTTACTGAGTCGTTTTCAATTTGCAATTACTATTTTTTATCACTTTTTATTTGTACCTTTGACAATCGGACTTGTTATTTTAGTAGCATGTATGGAAACTCAATACGCCCGCACATTGAATCCAACATACCGCAAAATGGCAAATTTCTGGGGTAAATTATTTACAATTAACTTCGTAATGGGGATTATAACCGGGATTACGATGGAGTTCCAATTTGGAACAAACTGGTCTGAGTACTCCAAATATATGGGAGATATTTTTGGATCACCTCTCGCAATCGAAGCACTCGTTGCCTTCTTCTTAGAATCTACTTTCATGGGAATATGGTTATTCGGTAAAGACAAAATTTCACCAAAGTTCCGTGCCTTCTGTATGTGGATGGTTGCACTTGGAACAAATATTTCCGCCCTTTGGATTATTACAGCAAACGGCTTTATGCAAAACCCAGTTGGCTACGTCGTACGTAACGGCCGCGCTGAATTAAATGATTTCTGGGCACTTGTTACAAATCCATATGCGTGGAACATGTTCTTCCATACGGTAATTAGTTGTTATATCGTTGGTGCTTTCTTCGTTATGGCAATTAGTGCCTATCATTTATTACGTAAAAACGAAGTTGAATTCTTCAAAAAATCATTTAAGTTTGGTTTAATGTTAGGTTTATTCGCTGCAACTGTTACACCGTTTATGGGGCATCAGTCTGGTGTATCAGCAGCTAAATACCAGCCAGCTAAAGGTGCTGCGATGGAAGCTGTTTGGGAAACTGGAAAAGGACAAGGATTCTCGATTGTTCAAATTCCTGATGTAAAAAACGAAAAAAACTTTGAATTCCTTACTATTCCGAAACTAGGAAGCTTCTTCTACACAAACTCATTTGATGGCGAAATTGTTGGTTTAAAAGATATCCCGAAAGATGAACGTCCAAATGTTAACCTCGTGTACTATAGCTTCCGCTTAATGGTTGCACTTGGTATGTTCTTTATGGCATTAACTTGGTACGGTTTCTACTTAAACCGAAAAGGAAAACTAGAAAACTCAAAACGTTATTTAAAAATCACAATGTGGTCTGTTTTACTACCATATATCGCAATTAACGCTGGGTGGATTGTTGCCGAAGTAGGTCGTCAACCATGGACAGTATATAAACTGATGCGTACAGCGGAATCTGTATCACCTATATCTGTTCCACAAATTTGGTTCTCCTTAATTAGTTTAATCTTGTTCTACACATTACTTTTAATCGCAGATGTATACTTAATGCTAAAGTTCGCGAAAAAAGGACCTGCTGCATTAGAAGAGCCTGCTACTGAAGGAGGTGCGGCTCATGTCTCATGATATGCTCGCAATCATCTGGTTTGGTTTATGGGGCGTAATTTGGACAGTTTACTTCATTCTTGATGGCTACGCACTCGGTAACGGGATGATTTTCCCATTCGTTGCGAAAGACCGACAAGAACGAAATCAATTACAAGAAGCAATCGGCCCATTCTGGGGTGGTAATGAAGTATGGTTAATTACAGCTGGTGGCGCAACATTTGCTGCCTTTCCAGTCACATATGCAAATATGTTTAGTTATTTATATACACCACTATTTTTAGTATTACTTGCACTGTTTGCTCGTGCTGCCGGACTTGAATTTATGCATAAAGACGATTCACCAATTTGGCAAAAAACTTGTAAATGGGCATTTACAATTGGTAGTTTCCTAATCGCCTTCTTATTCGGTGTTACATTCGCTAACCTTTATTACGGACTACAAATCGGAAAAAATGGGTACGAAGGAAATTTACTTAGCTTACTAAATCATTATGGTATTTTAGGAGGTCTGTTCTTCACTGCTATATTCGTCGTATCTGGTGCCCTTTGGGTTATGATTAAAACGACTGGTGAAGTATCGGATCGTGCTTATAAAATCGCAAGACCATTTTCAATGGCAGCTGCTATCATTTTAGCTATCTTCTATGTAGCAACTGCAAATCGTACAAATTTATTCCAAAACTTCACAGAATATCCGGTACTATTCATTCTTCCGGTACTTGCCATGTTAATGAGTGTACTCGCACTTATTATGGTGTACAAACATAAAATCGGTCTTGCATTCACATTCGTTTGCTTAACAATCGCAATGTTTATGACAACTGGCTTTGCAGGTATGTTCCCAAGAATGTTACCGTCACGTATTAACGACGCATATAGCACAACGTTATACAACGCAGCAGGTAGTCAATTAAATTTAAAAATTATGTTCTTCGTGGCAATGGTTATGGTACCGATTGTTATTGGATATCAACTTTGGAGCTACAGTATCTTTAAAAATAAAATTCATAAAGACTCTGCTAAAGGGTATCACTAAAATGAAAAAAGACACTTCGTTTGAAGTGTCTTTTTTGTACGTATGATTTTTGATAAGATGTTATATTTCCAATCTAACAACTATAATACAGAAGAATCATTAACAGCTCACAGCTAGATTGTAGCACAGGGCAAGTTCATCATTTTATGCAATTTTACATATTTATCTATAAAGTAAACTGTATTCCTTGATCGTTCACATCGCTATCCGTTACATCTGCTGTACTAATACCACTAAATGTTTGTACTTTTTTTCCTGTATTCGATGATCCTGAACCATTATAAGCTTTCGTTTTTTCAATCGGCTGCACGTTATATTTATCTCCTAAATTAATCGTTCCGTTACAGTTTTCAATAATAACGCCTTCCACAACTGACGGCATTTTGTCACCTACTTTCATTTCCTTACTTTTATTTTATGAGAATCGCCTAAAGAAATAGCATGTTTCCATAAGAAAAAGCACTCAGGGTGAGTGCTTTTTTTTATTTACCGCTCTTCTCTCTCTCACAAGCAATTCCATCGCCATCACGATCTAAATGCTTACCGTAGTATGGACTATCTCTTGTAATATCATAAAATCCAGCATCGTTTGCTTCTTTACAATTAGCAAAGCGCTTTGGCTCTTGATTCGCGCCTGGTCTTTCCTCATATGGTAATGTCGCATTATATAAGAACTGTACATATTGTTCACGAGTTACATTCATCTTAGGTGAAAACATATTATCACCTGTTCCAGCAGCAATTTTATTAGATTGTACAGCGCTAATCGCTTTATTCGACCATGATTTTCTATCTACATCTACAAATGTATGCTCTGATTTTGCCACTAATTTATATGCATTTGTTAACACTTGAGCCATTTCTTCACGAGTCAAAGAAGCTTTTGGTCTAAAGTTCCCTTTTTCATCCCCTGCAAAAATCCCCATTTCTGTTAATGCTAAAATTTCCTTTTTAAAATTTGTTGAATGATCATTAATATCATTATACGGATTATTGTAATTCTCTTTCGATTCCGGCTTTAGCTGAAGATACATAAGTCTAGCAACTTGCTCACGAGTCACATCATCACCAAACCCAAAAATTCCATTTCCGTACCCACTAACGATATTTTTACTTGTTAAATCTAAAATTGCTTTATAAGACCAATGCCCTGTTGGAACATCTTTGAAGATAATACTTGCTTGTGCCGTTCCAATAGATGTAAAGGCAGTTGTTACGACAATTGCGCCTGTTAAAAATATTTTCTTTAAATTCATTCTAAGATCCCCTTTTACTTTTCTTAATAACCATTTAACATAATAACAAATTATAAGAATACAATTTGTCATATCATGTCGAACACAAAAAAGAATCCTGCTGGATTCTTTTTTGCTAAGCATGAATGGCAATTTTGGAGACAGTTGACTTCTTCAAAAATTTATTAGGGGTAATATTTTGAAAAAGAAAGCCTTTCATATGTAGGTTAACACCACTGGAATATATAGTAAATTGATAATATTTATACGGAAGATTGCTAATGTTTAGTATAGATACTTTCCACTATATCAACAGTGAAAAGTATCTACATGAAACAACAAAAAGGTGCCTTCAAAGAGGGCACCTTTCATAAACAGACGCTATAAAACAGAATTATTTATTGTTATACGATTGTTAGATACAAAAAGTAGAGGGAAATGTTTGTAAGAAATTCTGCTTTATATAGTCTGCCTACCACTTATATTTTAATCCTCTTCACTTGAAAATAAATATAATATGCATAATTACATATCAAAAAGAAAAGACACTCCATAGAGTGCCCTTTCAACCATTTTACTTCTAATAAATCACCTTACATACATTTTAACATATGTATCCATACATTTTATTGAGAAAATTCGGAATCATTTTTCCTTTCATTTTCAATTATAAAATCATGTAATATAGAAGGTATGTCAAATTATTATACAAATTGAGGTGTACTATATTTATGTATTTCGGAATTATTCCTCTTATATTGTTTATTATTTTTCTTATCTCATATTTAAAAGATCCACGAAAAATAATAAATGGCTTTTTATTTAATGCCTTTTTCTGTTCATTTCTATTATTTTGCGCTATAGCCTCATATGAGTCTGGTAGTAACTCTTTACATTTTATCGTTATTATTCCCATGTTAGCGCTAATTGTAATGATACCTTTTGCTATAGTCGCTTTAATGTTTGGACTATTTCTTAATGCAAAAATTTTAATGCAACGTGAAGGAAGACGCTTCACAAACTCTTTAACTTTAATTGCTGCTTTAGGGATTTTATTCTTTATTATGCTCGCTATCATAAATCCAGCAAATTTATTCTCAGAGCATTTTCAATTTATTTTTACTGCGATTTCGCTTATAACTATGTATTTCTTTGTACATTTGTCTAACTTCTTAAGCGCATATTTTTTATATCAATTCAATAGACCAAGACGTAATCAAGATTTCATCATCGTTCTTGGTAGTGGCTTAATTAATGATAAAGTACCACCTTTACTTGCAAGTCGTATTAATAAAGCAATCGACTTTTATTGGAAACAAGCCTCTGTAAATACACCACCAACAATCATTTTCTCTGGTGGACAAGGTCCAGATGAAGGTCTTCCTGAAGCAGAAGCAATGCAAAAATATGCTGTTGAAAAAGGAATTCCGTTTGAACATACAGTACAGGAAAATCGCTCTGTCAACACATATCAAAACATGTCGTTCTCTAAAGAAATTATGGATTCTTTAAAACCAGAAGGTAAGTATAGAAGTATCTTTACAACGAACAACTTCCATCTTTTCCGCGCTGGTATATATGCAAGACAAGCTGGTCTTAATAGCCAGGGAATTGGATCAAAAACAGCATTTTATTACTGGCCTAACGCAATGATTCGTGAATATGTCGCAATTGTTGTAATAGGACGTAAGCGCCATATGAAAGTGTGCGGGACTATTTTAGGTTTCGCTTTATTCCTAACAGTCCTTAGTTTTATTGTTTCTTAACATTCTCCCATCCTTTCATAAGGATGGGATTTCTTATACTTATTTCAAAAATATTTTAAAGATAATATGGTGATAATATTCCCTGCATACATCCATTAAAGGAGAAATTTTTCAAATTAAATGTTAAAATGAAATTTAGGTGTGAATTACGTAACAAATAAGAAACTAGTTTGAAACGAGGAAATTACATGGAGAAAATTATCAAAAACAAGCCCAATAAGCTAAAAATCGCTTCAAAAGCTTTGATGATTATTATTGGGGCATTTATCACAGCATACGGATTAGAAGCGGTATTAATTCCAAATAACGTATCAGACGGTGGTGTGACTGGTTTAAGTATCGTTAGTTCAAGATTATTTGGATTGCCATTAGGAGCTCTAATCGCAGTTATTAACATTCCTTTCGTTTGGTTAGGATATAAACAAATAGGTAAAAGCTTTGCAATTTATTCTATTATCGGGATTGCTTCATTAGCAATAGGTACCGTTGTTATGCACGGAATACCTACTATTATTGAAGGCGATACACTACTCGTTACAGTTGTTGGTGGTATTATTATCGGTTTCGGTATGGGACTAGCATTACGTAACGGTGGCGCATTAGATGGAATCGATATGCTAGCTGTATTACTTTCTCGTAAGTTACCTTTTGGAACAAGTGACCTTATTTTATTCTTAAACATGTTCGTATTTATTTTCGTATCAACAGTATTCGGTCTTCAAGGAGCTATCCTTTCGGCAATTGCTTACTTTATAGCTTCGAAAGTCATTCATATCGTTGAAGTTGGTTTAAGTGGTTCGAAAACATTTAAAATCATCACGAAAGAACCTGAATTAATGGTAGAAACAATTCGTGATCGTTTAGGCCGAAGCGCAACGTATAACGAAGTATACGGTGGTTATTCAAGAGAGAAATTTAAAGAAATTTCTTGTGTAATTAACCGTTTAGAAGAAAGTAAAATGAAGGATTTGATTAATGAAATCGATCCAAATGCCTTTATTACTGTTTATGACGTAGCAGAAGTAAAAGGCGGTAACTTTAAGAAACGTGATATTCATTAATCATTATGAATAAAGAGGGTGTGCCAACAATTTGGCACACCCTCTTCTTATTATTAAGTTGCGGTCGATATATTCTAATAATCGCTCATATATTTTTACTCTCCCCATCTTCTTCCTCTCTTAATCCATGCTACGTATTTTTGAAAGGCGGGCACTTCTTGTTGAAAACGAAGCGGAACATATAGAAAAAGAGTACATGTACATAGTATCCATAGAATACCTACTACAAAGTGGAATTTCATCGTTGTGCTAATAAACAAACTGAGGAATAAGACGAGGAACATAATCAAACTAAACCTTTTATATATAGTCATACTAATCTCCTCCTTATAACTTAATTGTACCAGCTACAAGGAATTAATTTCCATAATAAAAAGACCGAAAAGCAACTTCCACTTTTCGGTCTTTTTAACTATCTTCTCTTCGTAATTTTTCCTGAACCACCGACCCTCGTTTTCGGAGGAGATGTATTCCTTGGCGGCGTTTTAATAGATGATTTCGGCTTCACATCTGATCCGCTCGAGCCACCTGGTGTTTTTGTAATTTTTCCTTTGCTTCCAGTAGAAGGCGGAGGCGTACTACTTCCTTTTTTCGTAATACTTCCTGTATCTCCTACGGAAGGTTTCGAATCTACATTATCGCCTCGCTTAATGATAGATCCTTTCCCTTCCTTCGTAATTGGAGGAGGGGTTTTCTTTTCTTCTTTCGTAGGCGGTCTCTCTGGAATAATCGGTTTATGATTTTGTCTGTCATTATATCCGCGATAATCACCGTATGATGATTTTCGTGAACCGAATATATCGTTTAAAATACTCCCCATAATATATCCTTGCAGGAAGGATGGTTGGTAATTTTGACGGACAAATTCTTTATTACTTATTTCAATTAACGTATCAGATGGTTTCTCTTTATCCTTTTGAAGATTGTATATTTTATCAGAATAAACGAGGAACATTTGATTTTCGTCTTCTTTAGATGCTTGCTTCGGTTCTCTTTCATTAATGAGTTCCTTTGCGACTTCAGGAACTGACCGATTGGCGGCCCTATACACGTAAGATTCTTGTTTACCTTCTTTTGCGACAGATTCTAGCGGATAACGATCTTGAATCGACTTTGTCTGTCCGCCTTGACAACCTGATAAGGCATATCCAGCAACAACAAGTAATAGAACGATAGCAAGTATAGGGATTACGAACGATTTAATCATGGTAAACAATCGGTTTGACATGATTACGCCCCCTTACGTTGCTCTTATAATTTGTACATCAGCAGGAATAATTGCTTCTCCCTCATACATCATTGTGCGACCATTTTGCCATTCAATACGTAATAATTTTCGGTTATCTGATTGGAATTCCCATACGTACTGTTCCTCTGAAGCAGAGAATGGTGTTTTCCCCATCACAACAACACGTCCGTTATATTGCTCTTCCATATGGTACTCTGTATCATCCATTTCAATTGTCGTCGGAACTTCATCAATTGAATCTAAACGACCATCGATTGGTGTATATAATTTGTAATACGTATTTTCACGGTCTTCAATTTTTAAATAACGAATATCTTTCCCGTCTTGCAGCGTTAAAACAATTTCTTTACGAGAATGCATACTCGTTTTCCCAGTTAATTCATACATGACTAATGAAACTTCAATCATATCGCCAGGAGCTAACGTTAACAAACTTTTCTCTGGTTTCGGCGGTTCTGGGCTCTTCATTATATTTTTAATTCGTTTAAATAAACTCATGATTTACCCCTCCTTCTCTCTTTATAAACAAGCACCTAAAATAAGTGCACCAACGATATGTAATGATCCGGCCAACATCGCATGCGCAACACTGCCTTCTTTCGTACCTTCTTCTAGATCTAAACCAGACATTTTCTTTAACACAAATTCAATAAACATTTCTACTACTAATAAAATAACGAAAGAAACTGCTGATGCAAGTAGTGCTTGCCATAAGTCGTTTGCTTTCGTTATCGATTGAGATAAAATGTACCCTTGCGCGAATAATTTCATAACGAAACGAGTTGTTACAGCTGTATTCCCATTCTTTATTTCTTTTAAATCATTGTATTTAGTAAAAATTGAATCAACCCACATAATTGCAAATAAAAGTACTGCACTTGCTCCAGTCCATACAAGCATGGCTAACACATTTGTCCATGTCATTGCAAAACCTCCTCTAAAAAGTAATAGAAAACCGACATGAATTCTCTTCAGACATGTCGGTTTCTTTGTCTATTCTATATTATTTCTCATACTGCTTCATAATACGAGCTAATTCATCGTCAACAGCAGAATTTTTATTTAAGCTTGCGAATTCATCATCTAATGACTTTTCTTTTTTATAAACTTCGCCACTTGCTTCTGCTTCAGCCTCTAATTGAAGAGCTTTCTCTTCCATACGGCTTAAACCAGCTTTTGCTGAGTTTGAATCAAATCCAGACATCGCCTGATTAATATTCTTTTGTGCTTTCGCCGCATTTACACGTGCTACAAGTGTTTCACGTTTATTTTTCAGCTCTGTTAATTGCTTACGCATTTCTTCTAGCTTCAGGCGAAGATTATCAGCAGCAGCTTTATTTTGCTCATAGCTTGCTTTATATTCATTCATCTTTTGCTCTGCATTTTGTTTTTCTTCAAGAGCACGACGCGCAAGGTCAAGATTGCTTGCTTGAACAGCCATATGAGCTTGCTCTTCACGTTTTTTCACAAGTGCTTCTTGCTCTTCAAATAATATTTTGAATTTCTTCTCAAGTGCAATTTGAGCTGCTACACTTTTCTCAGCTTCTTGTACATCCGCTTGCATATCACGTAAATATTGATCCGTCATCTTAACTGGATCTTCCGCTTTTTCAATTAATGAATATACATTCGACATTGTTAAATCTCTTAATCGTTTAAATACAGACATTCTAATTCCTCCTATGACTTACCTCATATTTCAAATTCACTACTTGGAAAACTGAAAAATCTCCCTTAACAGTAAAGAATATTCATTTTTACAGCCTATGTGTTTATTATAACAAAACTAATATGTCCTTACATGTTATTTCCAAAATACAACCAATATAATATGACATTCTAGATAAAACATTGTATTCCTAATATATTCTCATTAACCCTCTTCAGAATTGACTTATTTTTATACACTTTCACTAAATTACATTATTGTAATGTTACTGTAAGCTAACTCGATAGTTACGTTGCAATATTTCTTATACACTAATACCAGAAGCAACGAACAAGCTTCTCATCATTTCAGAACTAATACAAAAATGTATTTACTATAAAACATATACAGGGAGAAATCATCATGAAAAAATTAGTAGGAATCGGATTAGCAGCAGCAATTTCATTTGGAGCATTATCAGGTTGTTCTTTATTAGGAGAGAAAGCGAACGGCTTTGTACTATATGGAACAGATGAGCAAGTTCAACAAATTACAGATAAAAACAAAAAAGAAGTGAAAGAAAAAGACTTCTATAAAATGAAAATGACAACGTTAGAAGGTAAAAAAGTTCTTGTCATGGATAAGAAAACTGGTGAAGAACTGGTGAAGAAAGAGTTACTTAGCAAAGTTAATGAAAAAGACGACACGAAACCACTTGATAAATTACCAGCTGTAACAGCAGAGCAAGGTGTATTATTTGCTAAAGAAAAGGTAGAAAATACTACACTTGATGGAGCAAAATTAAAATACGAAGGCAACACAATTATCGGAAGTGGCCGTGCATATGCCGACATGTTCGCAATCGTTGATGATGCAACTTACGGAAATGTAAAAGGCGATGAAAAATCTGTTGGAGTATTAAAATTCGATAAAGACCCTAGTAAAGAATTCCCTGGCTACAACGGCGTAGAAGCTTCTCAACTTGTAAAAATTAAAAAGTAAAACAAAAAAAGCTTTGCGAAATTTCGCAAAGCTTTTTTGCTATTTGTGAGCGATTTGCTCCATATCCGGACTACAAGTTTGAGACTGACATGACTTATTTAAAGAACATGCTGCGCATTTTCCTTTTTTACTTCTCTTTACAAAATTAACTAACGTGTATGCTGCATAACCAAAAATGATAGCTCCAATTATAATATTGACCATCACTCTAATACATCTCCTTCTAGAATCCGAGTAAGGATCCAACTTGGTATATAATGAACGTTAATACATAAGCAACAACGAGTGGATAAACGACAGAGAAAATCGTCCACTTCGCTGATCCTGTTTCACGTTTAATAACAGCTACTGTCGCTAAACACGGAACATATAATAAAATAAAGAACATAAATGCATATGCTGATAACGCAGTATAATGTGCTCCCATAACATTTCCTAGCACATCTTCTTTCACCGCATAAATAATTGCCATTGTAGAAACGACAACTTCTTTCGCTAAAAATCCTGTTAAAAGAGATGCTGCAGCTTGCCATGTTCCAAAGCCGAGCGGTGCAAATAGTGGTGCGATAAACCCACCAATCATCGCTAAGTAACTGTCTCCCATATCAACACCAAATCCTGATGGACCTGCATAGTTTAATAACCAAATGACAACAGAACCACCGAAGATGAATGTACCTGCTTTACGAACAAATCCTTTCCCTTTCTCCCACGTGCTTAGCCATAACGTTTTCGCTTGTGGCACGCGGTAAGGAGGTAGTTCAATGACGAAAATAGACTTTTCCGCTTTTAAAATAGTAAGAGACATAATTTTTGTAACTAATAACGCAAGAACAATACCTGCAACATATAAAGAAAATACAACAGTTGCCTGACTATTAGGGAAGAACACTCCCGCAAATAATGCATATACAGGTAAACGCGCTGAACAAGACATAAATGGTGTTACAAGAACTGTAAGTAAACGTTCTTTTTCTTGTTCAATCGTTCTCGCTGCCATAATACCTGGAACATTACATCCAAAACCGATAATCATCGGAATGAACGCTTTTCCGTTTAAACCGAAGAACTCCATAATTCGATCCATAACAACTGCAATTCGCGCCATATATCCTGAGTCTTCTAATAATGAAATGAAAAAGAATAGTGCAAAGATTTGTGGAACGAATACTAATACTGCACCAACACCGGCAATAATACCTTCTGTAACGAGTGCTTGAATAAAATCAGAAGCTCCAACACTTGTGAGACCAGCCGTCACCCAATCTGTAAGCTGTCCACCAAAAAAGCCATCTAACATATCCGATAAAGGTGTACCAATCCACGTAAACGTAACTTGAAAAATAAAAAACATAACTGCTAAAAAGATTGGAAGTCCTAAAATTTTATGTGTAATTAATCTATCAATTTTTTCCGAAAAAGGAATTTTTCCTTCTTTCTCATGCTTCATAACATTTGTTTTTAACTTTTCAATATACGCTTCACGAGTTTTGTAAATGTGCTCTTCCAACGTACAATCAAGTTTTCCTTCTAAGCGAGATCGAATGGCTACAAGTTCCTTATAAATTGGTAATGCTTTCATTTCTTTTTCTACTACTTCGTTATTGCTTAAAAATTGCAGGGCTAACCATCTTGGATGCTTATAATTCGCTGTCTCTAAAAGAGCTATTACCTCTCCAATTCCTTCATCCATTTGTACACCATATGAAATAATGAATGGCTTTTTCTCGTTTTTGTCATTTTCTTTAAGAGTAGCAAGTAGTTCTTCACAGCCTTTTCCACTTCTTGCAACGACAGGAACGACTGTTACACCTAATAGTTCTGATAATCGTTTTACATCAATTACAATACCTCGTTGCTTTGCCACATCGACCATATTTAATCCAATTGAAACCGGCTTTCCAAATTCAAGTAATTGCAACGTTAAATGCATATTTCTCTCGAATTGCGAAGAATCCACTATATTTAACATATGATGAAATTCGTCTGTTAGTAGAAAATTTGTAACGACACCTTCATCACGCGAAACTGGATTCAAATCATAAACACCTGGTAAATCAATTAATGTCCCTTGCTTATCTTTTAATTTACCAACCTTCTTTTCTACTGTTACACCGCTCCAGTTCCCTACATACTCATAAGAACCAGTAAGTGCATTAAATAATGATGTCTTTCCTGTATTCGGATTCCCTAGCAAAGCTACCTTATTCACGCTAATTCCACCTTTATCATTTTCGCGTCACAATGACGAATACTAATTAACTGTCCACGACACTCCAATGTACAAGGACCTTTGAACATCGCTTTTTGCTTCATGCGAAGTTCGCTTCCTTCAGAAAGACCGAAAGCAGCCAATCTTCTCTTTAGTAAATAATCTAAAGACTGAACACTTTTTACTAGCACTTTCTCACCGATTTTAATATCTACTAAGCTCATAACCTTCCCCCTCAGAAGAGAATGATAATTATTTTCAGAAAAATTATAGCACAATCTATTTCTCTTGTACTATACCCTTTTGCTTCATATTTATTAACATTTCACTACAATTCTATTTCAATAATTGTCATACCGTATTTATTTGCCATTCTCATCCATTTCGCTTACAATAAACAATAGCAAATAAAGAATCTCGTTATCACAGGGGGAGCCATGCCGCTGAGAGGGAACACTTCGTTCCGACCCTTCGAACCTGTTAGTTAATGCTAACGCAGGGATTGTGCAAACGTCCGAAATACATACCTCCTTTTTATTTACGTATTTCGTATCCTCCTATGATATCTATTCTTTTTTGTACAACTTGGATTTAGGGGGAGACAACATGCGTAACACCAATTTACAAGCGATGATCGAATCTGCTATTCTTGCAGCCTTCGCCATGACTATCGACATTTTACCACTATCACTTAAACTTCCAACAGGCGGTTCCATTTCATTTGCTATGATTCCTATTTTTATTATTGCATATCGCTGGGGCTTTAAATCTGCTTTCTTAGGTGGCTTAATTTGGGGATTATTACAAATTGTTGTAGGTGATGCTTACATTTTAACACCTGTTCAAGCATTTATTGAGTACTTCATTGCCTTTGCTTTTATTGGATTTGCTGGTTTATTCTATCGACCAATTCAAAAAGCACTTTTAACTTCCAATGAAAATAACGAAAGAAAGAAAGTTATTGGTTACATTATTCTTGCTACATTTGTTGGTAGCTTTGCACGCTATTTCTGTCATTTTATTGCCGGTATTATTTTCTTTGGGCAATATGCACCGAAAGGTCAATCAGCTGTGCTATATTCATTAATCGTAAATGGTACCACAATGCTTGGTTCTTTTATTTTATGTACAGTTTTACTTATATTTTTATTCCTTACTTCACCACGCTTATTCAAAAGCATCAGTGCTTATCAAATGAATACACAAAAAAAGGGCGCTT
This sequence comes from Bacillus sp. DE0042, assembly GCF_007680225.1. Classification (NCBI taxonomy): domain Bacteria; kingdom Bacillati; phylum Bacillota; class Bacilli; order Caryophanales; family Bacillaceae; genus Bacillus; species Bacillus sp. DE0042. The sequence goes on from NZ_VEJP01000007.1 coordinate 275,547, forward strand.
AATGAGCGCTCTTTTTTTCATATCGTAATATCAATTAAAAATACAATAAATGCACAAAAGAAAATAAATACCATTATACTTAGCCACTTGCTATGCACGGTTCATCGACTCCTTACATAACCTCATTTTCTAACCAGATTATATCGCTTAAAAATAAAGATTAGGTAAAGATAATATGAAAATAAATTAAAAAAGCGTAGCATGTACCATCTACGCTTTTTTTGGTAAGTAGAAGTAAAATAATACACCGTCTTCTGTATTCTTCACCCCATATTCAGCATCGTGTAGTTCTAAAATATTTTTAGAAATAGCTAGCCCAAGACCCGTTCCACCTTGTGAACGCTGACGAGCTGCATCCACACGATAAAAACGATCCCAAATTTTATCTAATTGTTCTTCTTCAATGTGAGTACCTTTATTTTCAATACACACTTTTATACGATCCTGCTCATCTATTGTGGAAATCATAATATCCTCTTTATTTGGTGTATAACGTATGGCATTCGTAATGAAGTTTACGATGACTTGTTCAATCCGACTTTGATTTGCCATCACTTCAACTGAACATATATTTTTATGCACACGAAGTTCTTTTTTCTCTATCTCCACAGAAAGGTATTCACATATATCTTCAATTACTGAATCAATATAAAATAAATCCTTTTTCATTTTATATGTACCTGACTCAAATTTAGCTAACTCAAGCATATCCAAAATTAAAGTATCCATTTTATCTACTTCTCGTTCCATCGCCTGAAAATAGTACTCTTTTTTATGTTCAGCTACTCCATCTTTTAAAATAGAAATACAACTTTTCATAATACTCAGCGGTGTTTTCAATTCATGCGACACACCAGAAATAAATTCTTTCCGCGTATTTTCTAACTTTCTTTCCTTTTCAATATCTTGTTCTAGCTGTCCAATATGCGAATGAAGTTTATTAGATAGTACATTAATATTATTCGATAAATCACCAATTTCATCTTTTGAAGTAATCGGAATTTTTTCGGTGAAATCTAAATGCGCTATTTTCTTCGTGGTATCATTTATTTTTAATAACGGCTTTGCAATTTGTTTTGAATAATAAAACGAAGCTAGAAAAATGAGAACGACTACAAATGCAATGATGTAAATGTAGTAATCTTGCACCATTTGTACTGCTTCATCTACAGGCTGTAAAGAAGCCATTGCATATATATATGCTACTGATCCGTCTTTTTCTTTTATTGGCTTAATTAATAATTTATATTTTATATCATTCTTTTCATAATCCATTGTTTGTGTTGTATATCGTATTTTATTGCTTTCTTTTAATAATAAATCAGTTTGAAAAACCTTAATATTATCTAAAAATATGCTATTTTTATAAATTGGATTCACAGGACCGTTTACATCTGGTAACTGTACTTTTGTAACACGTCCTCCTATGTAAAAATCTGGTTCTTGGGCAGCTTGCTCCTGAACGGCCGGCCTCTTCTCCTTAACAACTTGTTCCCCGACTGCTTTCTTTTTCTCCTCATATAATTTACTCATTTTCTCATTAAATGCTTTTTCTAACGGTTTATTAGATCCGCTTAAATTCTGCTTAGATAAAGAAAAAGAGAATGGAATAAAACTATCTTCTTTTCTCACTCCAGAAAAATAAATTTCTTGTCCTAAAAACTGCTCTGATGATTTATTATCAATCTCCTCTATATTGACGAGATTACCTAAGGGAATCTTGAATATTTGTTGTCCAAAGCTCTTTTGTTGCATACGATTTATTGTTACTTCAAAATAAAAATCATCCGCATGTTTTAAATTCCCATTCTGATCTAACGTTGTAATCCACGTATTATTTTCTCTTAAAAAATCTTGCTCCAGCTTCTGAATTCCTTCTGCACTTCCTGCATAATTCAAATAATTCTTCTCAAAAGAATTTAAATTCACTTTAATATCTTCTACTTTTCGATTCGCATAATATTGTTTGAAAAATATCGTTTGTCCAATAAATATCGTCGCTAAAATTAACATGCATAATGCTGTTGTGAGGGTAAATAATTTTAGTACAATCCCTTTTCTCATACATTTCCCTCAAATTTATAACCTGTTCGTACTACAGTTGTAATACACTTTGCTTTCTCTCCTAATTTATTTCTTAAATTACGAATATGACTATTAACCGTTCGATCATCACCAGCAAATTCATATCCCCAAATTCTTGAAATTAATTGTTCCCTTGTTAGTACAATTCCTTGGTTTTTCATGAAATACACTAATATTTCAAACTCCGTATGCGTTAAACTAACATCTGCCTCATCAACAGTAACAGTACGTGACGGAAAATGGACGTGGATGCCATGAATCGATAAAGTATCATCTTCGTTCTCTAAAGGTTTCTTCGATGCTTTTCTACTTTCTAATAATCGGTTCGCTCTTGCTAATAAAATTGGTGGGCTATACGGCTTCGTCACATAGTCATCCGCCCCAAGTTCAAATCCAAGTAACGTATCATCTTCATCTACACGTGCCGTCAGCATAATAATAGGAACCTCAGATGTTTTACGAATTCTTCGGCAAACAGACCATCCATCAAGTTCTGGCAACATAATATCTAAAATAACTAAATCAACCTCTTCTTCCTCAAATACAACTAAAGCTTCTTTCCCATCTCTTGCTTCAAACACTACATATTGCTCGCTCAAAAAATAATCTTTTAAAATTTCACGCAAAATATCTTCATCTTCCACAATTAAAATGTTTTTTGACATAACTTGTGTATCCCCCTTCCGTTTTCAGAAACTATCACTTCATTTTGAATAACTAGCCGTTAACTTCGCCTCGATAATATATCTATCTGGTGCATCCCCTATATAATCAAATGGATAGCAAGTCGTCAGTGTTAATATCGGTTCTTCTTTTTTTATAATAACAGTACGATCATCTGCATGGGTAATCCATGTCTTTTGAATTTCATATGTGTAAATTTTATTATCATACTCTAAAACAAGAGTATCTTTTTCTTTTAACTCCCCTAAATCGGTAAATACAGTATCCCGGTGCCCACTCAAAACAGTATGTCCACCTCCAGATGGCGTTGTCGTTAAATCACTAACGAACATTCCAACTCCTTTCTTCAACGTTGTCTCATCTGCTCCCCAATATATAGAAAACTTCTTCTTTATTTTCGGTATATGTAACAGTGCAACCTTTTCTCCTTCTTTATGTTCTGTTTGAGAAGAAGGTACTTGGGAAGTTACAGGCGTTTCATAAGAAAGTTGATTATCTTGTATATTTTCAAGGCTCTTTAATTCTTCTTTTGTTAATTGTTGAGCAGAGCTTTTTCCTTTATACCATTCCATAGCGTAATATGATCCCATAAATAGTCCTATGGCCATCAATATGATACCGATATAATTGAGTAACTTCATGTTCATCCCTCCATGCCAAAAATGGTAGGAATAACCTACCATTTTTAATATATGAAATTATTCCATTCTTTATAGGACAATATTTTACTTACGCCTTAACTTTATTGCGACGATTCAAACCAAATAATGTCCCTATCCCTACAAGACATGCGCTTAGTGCCATCATTGCTACATTATTGGATGCTGTGTTTGGTAATTTTTCACCTTGTACAACTGGCTTTGCTACTTCTTTTTTTACTGCACCATTTTTTTGTTGTACTTGTGCTGCTTCTTTTTTTGCCATATCATTTTTCAACTGTTCTTGTGCTATTCTCTTTTTCTCTTCTTCACTTTTTTGCTGTTCCTTAATCGCTGCTTCTTTTTTCGCTTTATCGTTTTTCAACTGCTCTTGCGCTATTCTCTTTTTCTCTTCTTCACTTTTTTGCTGTTCTTTAATCACTGCTTCTTTTTTCACTTTATCTTGCTGCAGTTGCGCCTGTTCTTCCTTCGTTACTGTTCCAGTATCCGCGCTTGCTACTGAAGAATATCCTACTGTTAAAAGTGCCATTGCACAAATTGGTAATAGTTTCTTTTTCATTTTATTTCTCCCTTTTTATACTTTTTACATCACTTCGCATCGGATGTATCACTAGAATAAACAAGAGATATAAATATAAAATGCAGATGAAATATATTTCATTTAAAGATTTCATTGTAGAAAAATAAAAAAACATCGCAATATATACGATGTTTTTTCGGGTGTGTGTCTCAATATTTACATGTTACTTTCGCATGATTTAGAAGTAGAACGGGCCGGAGCGATAACTAATTGTCTCGGCTCAGTTTTCTTTAAGTGATTTTTGACGTTACACTTACGACGTTGAACAACCCACACTTTAATAGGGTTTGTCAAAATAATCTTTTGCTCTTCATTAGGGGCCTCTTCTTCAAACCTACAACTTTCGCTCCATTTATTCCATTTCATTGTAAATTTAGAAGAAGAATGATCGTCTTCTCGATCAAACAAGTGCAAAAAGTCCATTTCGCCAGCTAGCATTACGGTGTTGCTAGTTGCTAAAAAAGAAAAGGTCGTCCAACGTTTCTCCATGCCCTCCTACTCCTTTTTCACATATAGAGTGCCTAAAACTTAATTTACCTAAAATATGCTTGCCTTTTACCTTACACCTATAGTTTATCCAAAACACTACTATGCAACTATCGATTTGCCTTACAACTACCTTACATTTTTGTAAGAAACAAAAAACCTTCACTCTCTATACGTGAAGGTTTCTCAGTTCTCATCTATATGATCTTTCATATGATCGACTCCAGCTTCTTGCAGCTGCGACATCATACCGTGGGAAATTGCGCCTAATACTAAAGTCATTCCAATTAGTGAAATCCGAATCGCTGGTACATCAATTATGTAAGCCAAACTGCCAAGAACAATTGTTAAAAACAATGCTTTTATAAATGTTGCACTTGTATACTCTTTCTTTCTCATCATAATCACCCTTTTGGAAGCGTTTTCTTTATATAATCAGTATATCATATCATCTGACTATATTGTGGGGATTTCTGTAAAAAACTTATATCTTCTTTGACTTTTCCCTTTCTTTCCTTTACAGTCGAAATGTTCACAAGTTTTACACTGTAGGAGGACTCCAATGAATATTGAAATAAAAGATACTTTAATTTCTGAAGAAAAATTACAAGAAAAAGTAAAAGAACTAGCACTTCAAATCGAACGTGACTTTGAAGGAGAAGAAATCGTAGTAATCGCTGTATTAAAAGGATCTTTCGTATTCGCTGCCGATTTAATTCGTCACATTAAAAACGATGTAACAATCGACTTTATTTCTGCATCTAGCTACGGAAATCAAACAGAAACAACTGGAAAAGTAAAACTATTAAAAGATATTGATGTAAACATTACTGGAAAAAACGTAATTGTCGTAGAAGACATTATCGATTCTGGTTTAACACTTCACTTCTTAAAAGATCACTTCTTTATGCATAAACCGAAAGCATTGAAATTCTGTACATTACTTGATAAACCTGAGCGTCGTAAAGTAGACTTAAAAGCTGAATATGTTGGCTTCCAAATTCCAGACGAATTTATCGTTGGCTACGGTATCGACTGTGCAGAAAAATATCGTAACTTACCATTTATCGCTTCAGTTGTAACGGAATAATATAATAGAATAAACTTTCATCAATTATTGGTGGAAGTTTATTTTCTATCACGATTCGTAAAAGACAAAGGGAGAGAAAAAAATGACAAAGACAAAATTTGAAAAAGTACTCCTCATCGTAAATCCAAAAGCAGGGCAAGGCGATTTACATACGAACTTAACGAAAATCGTACCACCTCTTGCCGCAGCTTTTCCTGACTTACATATCCTTCATACGAAAAAGCAAGGTGATGCAACAAAATATTGTCAGGAGTTTGCTAGTAAAGTAGATTTAATTATCGTCTTTGGTGGTGACGGCACTGTATTTGAATGCACAAACGGCTTAGCACCTCTTGAAACTAGACCTACACTTGCAATCATTCCAGGCGGAACTTGCAACGACTTCTCTCGCACACTCGGTGTTCCGCAAAATATTGCAGAAGCAGCAAAACTTATCACAAAGGAACATGTAAAACCAGTTGACGTTGCAAAAGCAAACGGACAACACTTCTTAAACTTTTGGGGCATTGGACTTGTCTCTGAAGTATCAAACAATATTGATGCAGAAGAAAAAGCAAAGCTTGGGAAAATTGGTTACTACTTAAGTACCATTCGAACTGTCAAAAACGCTGAAACATTTCCAGTAAAAATTACGTACGATGGACAAGTATATGAAGACGAAGCTGTCCTTGTTATGGTTGGAAACGGTGAATATCTTGGCGGTATCCCGTCCTTTATTCCGAACGTAAAGTGCGACGACGGAACACTTGATATTTTCGTAGTTAAATCAACTGGTATTCAAGCGTTTAAAGATTATATCGGAAAGAAACTATTTGAAGACTCAAATGAAAATGACATCTTCCACGTAAAGGCGAAATCCATTCATATTGAAACAGAAGAAGAAAAAGAAGTAGATACAGATGGAGAAAGCTCGCTTCATACACCTTGTCATATTGAACTATTACAAGGACACTTTACGATGATTTATAATCCTGCGATTGTATAATATAAAAAGACGAGCTAAAGTTCCAACACTTCGGCTCGTCTTTTTATTAGCAATTCATTTTGATTTACTCTTTAATTTTTAATATAAATTTTCGTAATCAAACTCCGCCCAATCTTTCCAGTGCGTATTAGAATCCTTATTCACAATAATGGTTAGATCTTTCTGCTCTATTGCAGCGGCTACTGATTGGAAAAATTCATTTTCACTTACTTTCTCGTCTTCAACATGTTGCCATTTTTCCGTTTCATATGCTACTTCCCAATCACCTTCTAAGCCGAACTCTTCTAAAATTTCTTCTTTTTCCCACCATAATAAATTTCTAGCTTCATCATTAGTCGCAAGCATACGCATGAAATCTCTTGGATAAGACTCTATCGTTTGTACCTCTATTTCATTATTCATATAATCTTCTTCTGTAAATTGATATTCAAAATGATGTTCGCGAATTTTTACACTACCGCTATGTATATTAGGTATAAATTCACCTTCATCATCAAATAATTCATAATCTCCATCATTTAATTGCAAAATACCATCATCACCAATTGTATGATTTATTCTATCACCGTATACGTGGATATCATTGCATACACCTAATGAACCTACACCGACAACTTGAAATACCATTAACCAATCCTTATTGTCTTTAAAGAAAAGAGAGAATTTCACTTGTGAAATATCCATATATTCATTATCAAAGGTAGGAAATTCATAGTTATTTTGCTTTTTATCTAATAGTTTCAAAATATCTTTTTGCATCTGTATCATCTTCACCTCTATATAAAACTTTCAATTTCACCAGAGTATAGCATAGACATAACTGCCTTTCATTTTCTAATAATACTTCTAATAAAATAGCAAAATGGCCTGTTTGCATACCCTAGTTCTTTTTAGATACAATGAAGGAAAGAAGCAACCTGACACAAGGGAGAGGAAAAGCTGTGTTCAGCCAACAGTTAGTTAATTTACGCATTGATTTTGCATTTAAACAATTGTTTGGTACGAATGGTAGTGAAGATATTCTAATTGCATTTTTAAACGCTATGTTACAAGAGTCTTTAGATTCACCCATTACTTCTCTTCAACTAGAAGATCCGCATTTACATCGGGAATATGAAGAGGATAAGTTATCTATTTTAGACATTTCAGCAACATTAAACACAGGTACAAAAGTAAATGTAGAAATACAGCTCAATAATAATCACGATATGATGAAACGTAGTTTATATTATTGGGGAAAATTATACACATCTCAATTACAAAAAGGAATGCCATACAGCGCTCTTCGTAAAACCATCACCATTAATTTATTGAACTTCATAATGTTTTTAGATCACAAAGAATTTCATACAACAGGCACATTATGGAATACACAACAACAAAAATTCTTGAGTGATGACATAGAAATTCACATTGTAGAAATTCCAAAGTTAACAAAACAATGGCATGAAGAAAAAGTAAATCCGTGGAAAAATCCATTTGTTCGTTGGCTTTTATTGCTTTCAGCAAATGAGGATGAGCACTTAACTAAAACATTGGAGGATATTACTATGAACCAAGATCCTATTTTACAAAAAGCGATAAATAAATGGGAACGTATGAGTCAAGATTCTTCTTTCCGACAAGCCTATGACGCAAGGGAGAAAGTTTTAATGGATGAAGCAGCAAAATTCGCCCACGCAGAGACAGAAGGAATAAAAAGAGGAATGGAACAAGGAATAGAACAAGGAATGAAACGAGGGCTTGAAAAAGGTATTGAAAAAGGGCGAAAAGAAGGGGTTCAACAAGGAAAAATTCAAATGATTAAAGGTATGCATGATCTTGGTATACCACTTGAAACAATTGCTAAGGCAAGTAAATTAAGTGTGCATGAGGTTGAGCATATTTTAAAACATAAATAGTAATAAAAAAGGGCTTGAGTTGTTTCAAGCTCTTTTTTATCAACTTTCCTCAATATTATCCAATTTAGTCTTATAACATTCATTACACTCTAGCATAGTAGAAAGAATCCCTCTTTCGTCAGGTAATAACATCCTCAAAACTTCTCGATCTATCTCTACGAAATACTTCATAATAATGGGATATCCTTCAATAATATTCGTATACTCAATTCCTTTTTCAAATTTTTTTCCGCTCTTTATTTCTTCTATTTTCAACATAAAAAATCCGAAACCATACAAAATGACTTCGGATTTCCTATAGTTAAAATATTAAATTACATTTCGAACAAAAAGGAGCAGAATTTCCTCTCCGAATTTTCGCATCACATTTTGGACAATATACATATCGCTCTTCTATCCTTTGTCGTTCTATCATCTGTAAAGATACGACTCTCATACTACACATAATCCCAATTAATATAAGGCTAACGATGAGTAGCATAACCCTCACTCCCCTCTTTATATTTTACCATAAAATAACAAAACCGATTTCCTTATTGAGAATCGGTTTTATCTTTATAATCCTAACTTCGCCTTCGCGCCATCAGCAATTTTATCTACCTCTATTTCTACTTTATCATGTAAAAACTTACCTCTCGTAATGACATGCCAGTATGAGCCTTTTTGTAATTTATCTACTCCATCAATTGTTACTTCTTTCTTATCTCCATTCTCATCATAAGCTGTAACTGTATATTCAAACCCTTTATTTCCACCTAACTCTTTTTCATCTGTATCAATAATTGCGTAACGATATTCTAAATCAAGGAATGGATGGATGGATTCATTCTATCAATCGCAGCACTCCCGTTTAATAAATATGCCGCTCCTGCGACGATAACAAGTAATGCTCCAAAAATAAACCTTTTCATCTATATTCCGCCTTTCATTATGTTTTCTTTAAGATGTTTCTAAGTATAGAGCGTATTTCTTAATAAAAACTCATACGGTTTCTTAACATCTCCTTAAACTAAAAGTGAAATATTAATTAGAAAGATCCAAACAGCAAAAAGTAACTTTTCACACTACCATTGACAAAATCACACCCATAGTGTAATTTTACACCACAAGAAAAAAGGAGCTGCATTATGGATAAACAAGAATTTATTGAACTCGTTAATTCAAAATTAAAACTCATTCGTGTTGAGAACGATTTGTCACAAGAAAAAATGTCAGAAGTTATTGGTTTATCGAAGAAAACATTAGTAGAAATTGAAAAAGGAAGACGCACGCTAACATGGTCAGGTGCAGTTTGCGTCGTAACACTCTTCGAACAGAGCGATACAGTCCAGATGACATTCGGGGATGATGTGAATGAAATTATAAAAACAATCGCTTTTACACATTACAATACGACCTTCCCGAAGACGTTAGGAGGAAAAATGTGGTGGCGACAAATAAAAGAATTAAATGGTTACCAAATACAACAAAATATTTTATCTCAACATTATAGAATTTTAGATAAAGAAGACCGCAGAATATGCCATTCATTCGAATTGGATGAAATTGAAAAGCGATTTATGGAAATGGCAAAAACATCTCAATAAAGTTCAACTAATCGGGCTTTTACGGGCAGCCCGACTCCCACCTAACTTCTTCGCTCCAACCAAATTTTGAGGTGGGGTCCCTACTTACCCATTTATGCCGGATAAATTTATTAAACTTCATAATGTTTTCAAAACAAAAAGTCTTCCATGCAACGAGCATACTATGGAAGACACAACAGCAGAAACGCCTAAGTGATGACATAGAAATTCCAAATTTAACAAAACAATGGCATGAAGAAGATGTAGAAAAACACCGAGAAGGTTGCCGGTATACACTGTATCAAATTGAATGATTACCAAAGCTTTCAACGATGATTTATAATCCTCAGCTTATATAATCCTTATTTTGCTATACTTTAACAATTACTAACCTTCGCATTTTTTCAAAAAATAAAGTATAATGAACTAATATAAAAAAGGTTGTTAACAAAATCGTTAACAACCTTTTTTGTTTTTCTGAAAAACTTTTCAATTTAAGGGAGCGATCACATGTATTGGAGAAAAAATGATAAACCTGTAGTAGAACCAGAAGCAATTGCTGTATGGGAATGCCTAGAAGAAAACTGCCGTGGATGGATGCGTAAAAACTTTGCATTAGAAGCAGAACCGAAATGTCCGTTATGCAAAAGCGATATGGAAAGCGGCGAACGCTTATTACAAAAGATATAATAAATTCTCTTCTTCACCTTTTATAAACTGAAACATAGAGGATTCTCTTTCTCCTTATTTACAATGTGCATCGAAAGCAAATAAACTATACAAAAAGTTTTGCGTATCCTCGCAAAGCTTTTTCAATATCTCAAACTCATTCCAACTATCATTCTTTACTAAAAAAATAAATTACATTTTGAATAAAAAGGAGCAGAATTCCCATTTCCAGTTCTCCCATTACACTTCGGACAATACATATACAAACCTTTGTCTCTCTACTATCCCAAAAACTACTACTTTCATCCCGATCATAATTCCTATCAAAATGATGCTAAAAATCAATAACATAGTGTATCCTCACTTACAAAAAAAGTGAAATATTAGGAAATCTTATGTCATATTTTATACCCCTATATTCATTAGATCAATTCGCTACAATCATTTCTATATGGTTTCAAAACAATCTAATATAAACTTTTACTAGATTTATATCTAGGATTACATACTACACCTCTTTCGGAAGGACAATTTTTTATAGGCTCATACAAAATTTTATGCTTGAATCTTAAGACGAGTAAATCCAAATACAGATCCTAACGCTACAAGACATGCACTTAGCATCATCATTGTTACGCTATTTGATGCTGTATTTGGTAGTTTTTCTCCTTAAGAATATTAAAAAGCCCCAAACTATAATAGTTTGAGACCCTTGAATTCTATATTCTATTTTTGAGTAAGAAACAAACTTTTATTTTTGATTTTTTCCTTTTGTACTTAATAAATAAGATTAAATGATATAGGAATAAAGTATTTACTTCTCATCTTTAATTTTAATTTTCGCTTGTTTATAAAAATCTAATTTCTCTTTGTTATATTCTTTTGTATATCCATTAAATTTCTCTTTTTCTCGTTGAATGTCCTCATTCATTTGATTTACACCTTTAATCTTTTCACTAATCTTTTTTAAGTTCGTTTCTTTTTCGCCTAAGCTTTTATATACTTCTCTTTCAAATCCCATTAATTTTTGATACGAATCATTTATCTTATTAAAAGATGCATAGCGCTTTTTATAAATATCCTGTATGTTTTTTGCTTGTTTTTGAAGAGCAGCATCTTCCATTTTATCTATAGTTTTATGAACTGATTTTATTTCTTCCTGTGCTTTTTCAAAAGCTTCTTTTTCTTTGTTCCATACTTTTTCACGTTCGTCCATGCTTTTTGTAGCTTGCTCTATCTTCGGCATAATTGCTTGGTTACTATCTTTACCATCATTTATAATTTGATTGTATAACTCTTGACCTTGTTTTTCTAAACCCTCTAGTTTTTTCGCATCTTCAGAAACCGCCTTTTCTTGCTTCGTTGCATTTTCAAATGCGACGTACAATTCTGCTTCTGGCTTTGCGCCAAAACACCCTGTCAATAAGCTTATAGATATAATTCCGGTAATCGTTAACGCTTTATAAGTCAATGTCAATTCCTCCTATGTTACATTCGTTTATCATGCATAAAGTTCAAGGGGAAATGATCATCTTCATGATATGCTTCAAATTCATACCCTTTTTCTTTTAAACCTTTAATAATAGCCGGTACTGCAGCGATAGTTTGCGGATGAATATCGTGCATTAAAATAACTTCTTTGGGATTTGTCGCACTAGCAAGTACATTTTGAACAATTTTCGCTTTCGCAGTATCAATTGGTATACTATTATATTCCCAATCTAATGAATCAATTGTCCAATCCCATACTCTAAGACCATTTTCTACAACTTTATTACGAAGTTCTTCGTGTAATCCTGGCTTTGAACCATATGGTGGGCGTGTTAGTTTTGGGGCATGTCCGAGAATACTAGCAATTAAGCCTTGATCCTCTTTCATTTCATCTACGTAGCCACCTTGGGCATATAATTTTCTATTATTGTGCGTCATACTATGCATACCAACATAGTGTCCTTCCGCTTCTTCTCGTTTTACTAAATCAGGGTATGATTTTACATTTTGACCGATTAGAAAAAATGTTGCTTTTGCATCATTTTCCTTTAATATGTCTAGTAACTGTGCCGTATATTTTCCTGGTCCGTCATCAAAAGTAAGATAGGCAATTTTCCTAGTTTGACCATTAAATTGCGTTGGTGCAACCTTATTCATCTCCACTTTTATTTGTTCATTTGCATTTTGAACTGGATTCTCTTGATTTGCTATCGCTTTTGCAGGTGAAGTTATCGCTTGAAATACAAAAAAAGCCCCTCCCACTACAACTATAGCTACCATCATTACAACTATATTCTTTACCTTTAACAGTTTCCCCATTCTATTAATTCCTTTCTACGTCCATTACTTACTTATACTAAAAATATTACTCTAGTTTTTTACCCCTTCCCCCGGCATCCATTCTATTTTTCCTTTGGAAGCACAATCCTCTTATATAATTGAACAGTGATCAAATAGTAGACACCGTAAATGATTAAAAATATACAAATCGGAAGTCCAATATTCACATATGGATTTACAAAAAACTTAACAAATGTAAATATATTCATTCCTACCAAAACGTGTATAAGACCCAATATGGCTGGAAATAAAAATACAATGCCTAATTCTTTATACATAGATTGTATAAGTAATTCTTTACGTACCCCAATTTTCCGAAGCATCTCATACCGCCCTATATCTTTCGTAGCTCCAGAAAGGATCTTAAACATTAAACAACTTGCCATCATAGCTAAAAAAGCAAGACCTAAAAAGAATCCCATAAAGGAAGTTCCTTTTGAAAAGACGAGCATAGATTCATAATCACCATAGTTTGTTGGTAAATATACGTCTTCCTTAGGCTTATTAATAGCAGCGGCTATTTTTTCGATTTGACGATTATCCATCTCTTTCAACTCTGTCTTATACCGTAAAATATTATCGATTTTAGCAATAAAAAACGTATGCTCATTACCTTGAATTGCTTCATACCGGTTTTCGTCGACGATATAGACAGGTATTCGATCATATACAGAAATATTCGATCTAAAATCACTATCCATACTCTTATCCCAATTCAGCGGTAACGTAGAACTAGATGGATCAACTTCCTCCCCCTTAAACATCCTATAGCTCGAAGATGGAAGTTGTTCAAAAATATGTGTTGTCTCTTTCTTTCCGAACAACAGTGGAGGATTCGCTAATAATTCCTCTTTTAAATAGTAAACAGCCTCATTATCAACTTTATATTTATATTGTTTTTTATCTACAATTTTCATTTTTTCCATAGCTTTATAATCCGCTGCTTCTGGATCATGAATTGTAATATCATACCCTGACATTCTTTCTGCTGAAAGGATTACATTTTTCTGTAAAGACATGCCACCAGCCATTGCCCCCACGCCAAGACCAATTAACATCGTTACCGTTCCTAATATTTTCGCCAAACTACTTACACGGAACTGCAATTGTGCAAATGTAAATGCATTTAATTTCTTCTCATTTAAATAGTGCGTTTTCTTTAGCCTATTAACAATCATAGGTAAGAGTGAAATAAATATAAGGTATGTTCCAATTGTAATCGTGAATAATGGAAGCATAATGGCGCCAGCACCTTTTATTCCTACGAAGATTACGAAATAATATCCTACACCTAGTCCTAGCAAACTACATAAGAGTAACAATATCGTGGCTGGTCCTTTCATTCGTATGCGCTCCGTTTGCTGCTCTGTACGAATTAAATCTAGTTCTGTTTTAAGTGCTATACGAATGGCATTCACAACGGATGTAAGTAGAAATAACGCACTAAAGAATATAAATGTTATTTTGAATGCAGGACCATAAAATGCTTGATAACCTTCCGCTGAAATTTCCAATTGTTTCGTTAGAAATTTGCTAACGAAATTGGAAAGAATAGCTCCGAACACACTCCCTAATGCTAGTGAAATCATTCCCATAGACAATGTCTCAAAAAATAAAAGTTGGCTGATTTTACTCTTTTTGGCCCCTAAAACAAGATACATGCCGAGTTCCTTCCGCCGGAGTGAGAGAAGAAATGAGTTTGCATAAAAAATATAAAAGAATGTAATAAACGCCACCAAAATCGATCCTATTTGAAATACAAATACGATTGAACCAATAATACTGTTATTCATTGTAAACTCTTTATTTAACGCAAGCGTTTGAAACATATAAAAAATAGAAATTGAGATGACAAGACCTATTAATAAAACGATATAATCCTTAATCATTTTTTTCATACTAGAAATAGAAAGTTTTAATAACACACTCTACACCCACGCTTCTCTACAGTGTGGTGTACTACATTCATCTTTTTACTATAACCTCTTTGTACAATGTTCTCTTCAAATATTAAAGTTTTCATATTGCCTCCTGTCATTTGGCTAGTGCTGCGATCATGCTATTTTCATAGCCACTAGCTATCATTTTATCTTTTCCCTACAAACAGCAATATTGATTCCTCTTACATTATCCTTACATTTTTGTAATGTACACTTCCGAAAAAAACATTACAATATGCAAATCAAACATTTTATAATCCGATTCATATACCTTTTGACATCAATATTCTCACGCTCAAATAATATATTTACACATATAAAGTCGAAGGATATTATATAGGTTTTCTAGCCTATTTGAGAGGTTATATAAATAATTAATATTAAAAATGTACAAAAAAAAGCCCCACTGTAATACTTAATAACTTTGCACTTATCATCAGTTTACCTCTTCATTATAATTGTCCGAGATAAAGATAAGATAAAGATAAAATAAAAACATTATAAATATATAAGCATATATTATTAAATTTAGTACCGTTTTACTTTTCCTTATCCCTCTTACTCTTTATTTTACGTTCATTCTCTTCGTTTCTAATTCACCTCTCAAAGGCACTACATAAAACTATTATTTAGGTTCTATTAAAATTACATCTTCTAAATCATATAAATTCGCCTTTGGTTTTGCATAAATAATATAAGCAAGACCATATTGATCCGGTTCTTGCTCTATCACCTCTGCTACTTCAAGGCCAGGTGGTATTTTCTGACTCAATTCAGAGGTAATAATACTATCACCTATTTTTATTTCTTTCGCTTTATCTGATGGAATATTATCAATTCGAAGAGCCTGTTTTTTCTTATCATACCCTGTAACAAATCCTAAAATGGATGAATTATTTTGAAGGGTGATTGCTAAACGATTCGTTCGTTCATCATTCGTAATTAATTTCACAACAGATGTATATTGATCTACACTCTCTACCTTTCCAATAAAACCTTCCACTGTAATAACAGCCATACCAACCTTTACACCATGTTGTGCTCCTCTATCAATAGTGACTTCTCCATACCACTCTTCTGCTACACGAGTTACTACTGTAGCTTGAATTAAATTGTATTTTCCTTGTTCCTTTAATTCTTTCGTTTTGTTGATAAGTTTAGTAAGGTTTTCTTTCTCCTCACTTAATATTTGCACTTTACTCTTTAACGATTCTTGATGTTCAATTTTCCCTTTCAATACCTGATTCTCTCTATATACTTTATAGATGTCTTCTATATTATGAACAATATTTTGGACATGCTTATTATTTGTACATACATACACCATCAATAAAGCCAAAAGAATAATTGAAAGAAATAATAATATTTTCTTCTTAGAAACCTGCATAATTATCCTGCTACTCCCTACTATTTTTTATCTACATACTATAGAATACTAGTCATTGTACACAGAAGAAATGCAGTTTAAATAAAGTTAAGATAAACTTTATCTTCTTCATAAAAAATTTAGAACTTATCATATACTGCTACAATCTTCGAAGTTTGCTCGTTACCTTATCCATGGAATACCACTTATAATTTCTATAACTAATTATGTTGTATTTGTACTTTCTTAGGTATTTCATCTATTTGTACTTCTTCCCATTCCATACCATAACTTCCTTTAGATCTAATCTTTAAATATGCTCCTATTCTTAAATGTTTTGAAGCAGTCATCGCAATCTTTTGCTCTTGACCAGATTCATTATATCCTTTGAATTTATATTCCCATCTAGCAAAACCTTTGTTTTCAGCTCCATATTTACCATCATTATCAACAACAGCATAATAAATATCTTCTTTAATAAATGGATTGAATTGATCTACAATCGGTCCCCCCTTTCCTATAAGTAATGTAACTCCAACTATAATCAATACGATAAACGAACTTATTTTTTTCATGAAACTTTCTATTCTCCTCTTCTCAGATACTTCCCCTTAAAGGACTTCCTCTAAATCCATCGCAGCGCTATTACGTATTAAAATGTAACCAAATTTCCTAGTGCTCTTCTAATTAAATTGGCAATAAGATAATAAATTGAATAACCCCATTTTCATATTCTGCTCGAATTTCTCCTTTGTGCAATTCAACAATGCTTTTTGCAATTGCAAGTCCCAAACCTGAACCTTCTACAGCTCTACTTCTCGATTGATCTTTTTTATAAAAACGCTCAAACAAATTCTCTAATTCTATTTTTGTAAATTCTTCACTATGATTCGCTATAGAAATTTTGATATGCTGTTCTTCTCTTTGAAGTAAAACCCGAATTTCTGCTTTATCTATACTGTATTTAATTGCATTTATTAAAAGATTTTCAAACACACGTACCATTTTTTCTGAGTCCACAACAGCATATATACGATCTTCTTGAAATTCTTTTACAAAAGAAATATTATGCTCCTCCGCTTGTGGTACTAGCTCTTCTATTAATTGATCAAGTAGTTCATTTATACACACTTCTTGCGAATCTAACGCCATATTTTCATCTGTTAGTTTTGTATACTCAAACAAATCTTCTATTAACATCTTCAACTGCTCTGATTTTGAAAAGGCAATTTTTATATACTCATCATGCTGTTCTTTATTTTCATATTTCGCATCACCTAGTAAACGTAAATACCCCATAATAGAAGTAAGTGGTGTTCTTAAATCATGTGATACATTTGTAATCAATTCACTTTTTTGCTTCTCTATTTGTTTTTCCTTTTCTATATTAGCCAAAAGCTTTTCTGCCATTTGATTAATATTAGAAGTTAATAAACCTATTTCATCTTGACCCGCCTGTTTGATTTTATATTGTAAATTACCTTTCGAAAACTCCCTTACTCCTTCTGCCATCGCTTCAATCTGATTCATCTTCCTTTTCGTTATATAAAAGAAAGATAGTATAAAAGTGATAAAACCTAGTAAAGATGGAAATGGGCTGCTATCATTCACTATATACTTCACATTTCCTTGTGGTATACCACTTGCAATGATATACATATTTTCCGTATTAACAGTAACCGGATAAAAAGTTGTAAACTCCTTACGCTTTTGTTCAGTTCCATCTTGAATTAAATTTTGCGCCTCTACATATCGTACTTGATCCATTTTAAAATCCATCACATTACGCATCGTCTCATGAAGATTGATTTGTTCTTCCGGCGCTCCCTTTGTTTTATAAACGACTTTCCCATTCTCATCTATTATTAAAATCTTCAGTTGATTTTGGTGATTCAATTGATCAAGCAATTCTTGTATATTAATTTCCTTACCTTCCTCGGTTATACTTTCAACAAGCCTTTGTGTCTGTCCATCAATGGCTTCCATACCTGATGCATAATCAATGATAGAAATTTTATTCGCATCCTCGAAAAAAGAAGATGAAGACCATCCTACTAATACCCCGAGTAACGTACAAAAAGTAAATGTAGCCATTAGCTGTATCCGTATGCTCTTTTCCAAATAACTCACTATTTTACCTATCATTTTTTTAAAAACTTGATTCATCCATATTATCGGTTCAAATATCTTTCTCAATCTTATAGCCAACTCCCCATACCGTTTTAATGTACCGAGGCTTCCTTGGAATCGCCTCTATCTTTTCACGTATTTTCCGAATATGTACCATCACAGTATTATCGGATTGGAAAGCTTGCTCTTTCCATACTCTTTCATAAATTTGTGCTGCATTTAATACCATTCCTTGATTTCGTGCAAGCAATTCTAATACCTCAAACTCTCTCGGTGTCAATTTCGCCTCTTTATTTGCAATAATGACCTGCCGTGTTACTATATTAATTTTCATATCTCCAATTTCTATTTCATTTTCATCCTGTACACTTGTCCCGCTCATTTTCATATATCTCCGAAGTTGTGATTTAATACGAGCAATGAGTTCCAGTGGATTAAATGGTTTGGCTACGTAATCATCTGCCCCAGTTGTTAATCCTAAAATCTTGTCCATATCTTGCGTTTTTGCCGAAAGCATAATAATAGGCATTTCCGCTATTTCTCTCACTTTCATACACATATGAATACCATCTATTTTCGGCATCATAATATCAAGGACGATTAGATGCACGTCTCTTTTCTTTACTATTTCTAAACCCTCTTCACCATCTCCAGCTTGTAATACTTCGTAACCCTCATTCTTCAAATAGATAGTGATAAGTTTTCTAATTTCCTTCTCATCGTCCACGATAAGTATCGTTCCTTTACTCACAAAATCTCCTCCAGCATCATTTACCAAACTATGAATGTTGCTTTACTTCACTCACTACTGCATTCCTCTTTTGAATGTACACATAAGAAATGATAGTAATGATCATAATGCCCCCACCTAAATACATCCCATATTTCGTCGCAAGTGCTACAATCGTTTCTATCTGTTTTCCGAATAGAGAGCCCAGCATAAAATAAGCTAGCGTCCAAACAAGTCCTGCCATATAGGAATACAATGCATACGTTTTAAATGACATATTATTCATTCCAACCAAATACGGTACGATATGTCTCACAACGGGGATAAAATAACTTATTACTAATGCATAATGACCATATTTCCCTACTATTTCTTGTGATTTTAAAAGGTACTTCGCCTTTTTCTTTTTCATCAATTTATTAAGCACTTTTATGCCAAATATTTTCCCCAGTATATACCCTAAAGAAAGACCTGATACAACACCTAAATACGTTAATAAAAAGGCTGGAATCATACTTAATATCCCCATTGATGATACAAATCCACCGCTCATGACAATCATTTCATCTGGAATCGGCATACCGATAATACCAAGCCATAAACAAAAAAATAGTGCCCAATAACCATACTGCTCAATGTATGACATTAATTCATGTAACTCCATTATGCATATGCTCTCCTTAGCTCTTTTCTACAACTAAAGACGTAAGCTGGTGGGAAATTAAGCCACACCTTTTCTAGTGTAATTTCAGGAAAGAAATTCTGTATAAATCCTTTTTTCACAAGTGAATATTGAAATGTAATAAATTCCCCGTTCTCATGTATCGTTTCCATTACACTGTTTAAAATGCGCTTTGAAACCTCTTCTCGTAAAGAAGTAAAAGGCAATCCTGATAAGACGTAATCAATACATTCTATATTTAATTGTTCCATATACTTCTTTATATTTTCAGCTGAACCGTGTATAACAATCACGTTCTGCTCATCTTTAAATTTTCTCTTTAACTCTTTAAAAAATACTTCATTAATTTCAACAAGGAGAAATATTGTCTCCTTCTTCTTTCTCTTCATAATCTCTTTCGTAAAAGCTCCTGTACCAGGCCCTAGCTCTACAATGCATTTCGCTCTATTAAAATCAATTACATCTACCATTTTCCTTGCTAATATTTTTGAGCTCGGTACAACCGCACCAATATGTTTCGGATGTTTTATAAATTCAGTTAAGAATGTTATGAGCTGCATATACTCCCTCTCCATTCGTTCAATAGTTTTTAACTTGTGTTTAAGTATAACTATCGTTTCTTAACAAATATTGAGGAGATTTCTTAAGATTTTATGAAGATGAAGGAAATCTTCATCTTTACTATAAACAAACATAAAAAATTGAATTCCAAAGATAAGCGCATCAAACATATACAAATAAGTCAGCTTGTTTATTTACCATGAATGATCATGATCCTACTCCGATTTTGTATAGCGAAGTTACTATTTTTATGTTAAAATCCTCTAAGATATTTGGAATTAGTATAGAAATCATTTTTGGAGGCTTTATGAATAATCAAAACGATAATAAATCAAATGCATTATTTGCAGCTATACAAATAGTGCTACCACTTTTATTACCTATTCTTGTCCCTACCTTTTTAATAGTGGGAATGAAAAAGTGGATGCCCGATGAAGTTAAGTATCCAAGCATAATATCATTGTTCGCATTATGTATGGGATTTTTCATAGTAGGAATTCTCTTCTCTATTGTTTTACGTTTATGTAAATTATCTGAGGAAAAATTAAAGGAATTAGGATTTTTAGGATTTACACTTTCGGCTGTTAGCACATTTCTAAGTTTTTATGTAGGTTACTTTTGGTTGGCAGACCTTAACTTCACATCAGTTGAATTATCACCTCATGCCGTATTAATTTTCGCTATTTTATGTACCTTGCTATTGGAAGGTATTTTTAAAGTAATGGACATGTTTGATAGTTCGGACGAAAATAAAGCTCACGTATAGACAAAAAAAGCATTCGACTAACATGTTAGTCGGATGCTTTTTTACTAAGATAAAAACAACTCTTGCATTACTTCGCACTCACAATCTTATAATAAGAACGAACTGTTAAGAAGTAATATCCGATATAAATAACGCTATATACTCCGATACTAATTAGAAGCGGAACCATAATTTCAAATGGTAGTATGTTTCCTAAACCTTTTAATGCAAACAAACTGTGTAGAATTCCGATTACTAGTGGAATTGCAAAGATAAAGCTCACTTGTTTTGCAATAGCTTTCTTCATCTCTTGTTTCGTTACACCAACTTTATGAAGGACAATGTAACGATCACGGTCAGCACTTGCTTCTGTAAGCTGCTTGAAGTAAATAATGGAGCCTGTCGCTAATAGGAAGACTAAGCCTAAGAATAGTCCGATGAACATCATTAGTCCAGTTGCTTCAAGTCCCATATGGAAACCAGTGTAGAAGTCTCTAAATGGTGGTGCCATTTCTGATTCACCAGCTGGCATCACTTTTGTTAATTTTTCTGTTAATACTTTACTGTTTCTTTCATCTTTTACATCAATATTTTTTACAACACGTGTTCCAAATGCTTGCTTCGCTTGTTCATACATTTCATCTGGAACGACAACAACTAATTCACCTAAGTTCGTAATTGCAGTATTATTTACACCTTGGATCGTCAATGTCTTCGTTTCATTTCCAATTTGGAATACCGCTTTATTTCCTTTATATTCAGGGCTGAACTCATACCCTTCCATATAAGAACTATCATATATAAATGCTTCGCCAGTAGCTACATTCACTGTTTCCGCATCGATTTTTTTCGCAATTTTGTTGAATTCAGATTGAGATATAAACTGATATTTCTCTGAGATCGTGTAATTCATATTAAGAATGAAATCAACTTTATCTCCTTCGAACTTCCCTTTGACAGGAACCGTTTCAATTTCAAATTGATCTTTAACAGGGTGATCCTGCTTCTCCTCCACAAGAATTGCATTTACTTTCTTATCCAATTCTGCATCTTTTTTTTCATAAGAGTAACTGTATGGCATGGATGTTTTTGATTGCGTAAATGTGTTGTAATACATCGTAACTGACGTACCAACCGCTGTTAATGTCACTGCACTTAAAATAGATATTGTCGCAAGTGACTTTGCATTTCCTTTAATACGGTATAGTAACTGTGACGTCGTTATCATATTCATACCATTATAAAACGCTGACTTATTATTTCTTGCACGTTTCAATACGAATACTGTAAAGAACATAAATAGTAAATACGTACCTAATACTGTTGCAAGTAATATATAAAGTGCAACTACCATAAAGTTTGCATACATAACTGCCTTCATAAACATTAACGCTAAGAAATAACCTGAGCCGATTAAGAAAACTGAAATTAACGCCATAATGACAGAGCCTTTTGGCATTGCTTCTCCTTCACGTTCTGCTCGGAAAAGTTCAATTAGCTTAAATCGATAAATTAAACGATATCCTTGAAGTGATGTATACAAAATAATTACAAAGAAAATAATTGCTGTATCAATAACTGCAGCCATCGGTACTTCAAAATGAACATTTAAGTTTATTCCCATCATATTTATTAGTAGTTCAAGGAATAGTTTTGAAAGAACGCTACCGATGGCAATACCGATTACTAATGACATTAATCCCATTAACATATTTTCATAAAAGAGCATTTTACCAATCTGTCTTTTACGAATACCTAATAAAGAATATAACCCAACTTCCTTTTTTCGCTTTCGTGTAAAGAAACCGTTCGAATATATAATGAACACTGCTACGAAAATAATAAGCATCACGCTTGAAACTTGGAACGCTCCACTAATCTTTTTAGAAGCTTCCGCTGCTTTTTCCATTTGTGAATTGTATTGCAGTGCTTTAAATGTAAAATAAATTACAATACTAAAAATCATAGATGCAAAATATACAAAGTAGTCTTTAAAGTTCCGCTGTATGTTGCGGAGGGCAATGCTAGATAAGGTCATCAGCCATACCTCCAGAAATGGAAGACATTACGTCAACGACTTTTTGGAAGAACTGTTTACGTGTTGATTCACCGCGGTGCAATTCTTTATATAACTCACCATCTTTAATGAAAATAACTCGTTTACAATAACTCGCCGCAAACGCATCGTGCGTTACCATTAAAATTGTAGAGTTATCATATTCATTTAACGACTTCATACTTTCTAATAAATCTGTCGCTGATTTAGAATCAAGTGCTCCCGTCGGCTCGTCACCAAATATCATACTAGGACTTGTAACAATCGCACGCGATGCTGCGCAGCGCTGCTTCTGTCCGCCCGACACTTGATATGGGAACTGACTTAAAATATGATCAATACCGAATTTCTTTGAGATTTCAAGAACGCGGCGATCAATCTCACTTGCTTTCACCTTTGATAACGCAAGAGGTAACGCAATGTTCTCTTTTACCGTTAACGTATCTAATAAATTATAATCTTGGAAAATGAACCCTAAATGATCGCGGCGGAATAAAGCTAACTTATCATCGTTCATCTTCACGATATCTTTTCCATCAATTAAAATTTCACCGTTCGTCGCATTATCAATTGTAGAAAGAACGTTTAGTAAAGTAGTCTTACCCGAACCAGAAGGTCCCATAATTCCAACGAACTCACCTTCTTTTACTTGTAAGTTAATACCTTTTAACGCTGCAAATTTATTACCACCCGTGTCATACACTTTTTCAATATTCTTTGCTTCTAACACTGTTTTCATCTCGACATCCCTCATTTCTTCTATTCTCTATTTTCAACTATATACACTCTCTACTCTTGCCACTATCGATGTTTCTTACACAAACATGACAGTTATGTAAGGCCGGTAAGTAGAGAAATCAAAATTTAACCTACTGAACAAAAGTACTTTGTTACTATAACATTGGGATATCATGCCATCCATTCATTCTCCTTACAGGAACATTACAATTTTGTAAGGTTAAAAATGTACCCTACAAAGTTGTGCATAAAATGTCGGATGGACCTATTTTTTTCCTGCTATTCTATTTAACAAGGAGGTCATCGTATGGATTCACTTAAAAACATGAATGCGGCAATGCAGTATATTGAAAACAACCTTACAAACGAAATTGATTTTAAAGAAGTCGCAAAAATAGCTTTCTGCTCCGAATATCATTTTAAAAGAATGTTTTCTTTCCTAGCCGGCATATCACTGTCAGAATATATTCGCTGTAGACGTCTTACTCTCGCTGCTTTTGAGCTAAAAGATAGTGATGCGAAAGTCATTGATGTTGCTATAAAATATGGGTACAACTCGCCAGATTCTTTTACACGTGCTTTTCAAAACTTGCACGGCATAACACCTTCAGAGGCCCGAAATAGTAGTCATTCTTTGAAAGCTTATTCACCAATGACCTTCCAGTTATCGATTCAAGGAGGAAATGAAATGAACTATCGAATTGAAGAAAAAGAGCCATTTCAAATCATTGGTATTACAAAACGCGTACCGATTGTATTTAACGGTGTAAATGAAGAAATTGCTTCTATGTGGAAAAGTTTAAACCTAGAGTCCATTCAAACATTAAAAATGCTTTCAAATGTGGAACCGAATGGAATCATTAGTGCTTCTACTAACTTTTCTGAAGGAAGAATGGAGGGAAAGGGAGAACTCGATCACTACATTGGAGTAGCCTCAACGAAAGATTGTCCAGAACAATTCGCACAACTTGAAGTCGCAGCTTCAACGTGGTCCGTATTTGAAGCTGTCGGTCCATTTCCTGAAACATTACAAAATGTATGGGGACGCATTTATTCCGAATGGTTTCCTTCCTCAAACTATGAACTAGCAGAAGGACCAGAAATATTGTGGAATGAACAGAAAGATACATCCTCTCCAAACTTTAAAAGTGAGATTTGGATACCGGTTTTGAAGAAATAAAAAATAAAGCTGCTCCTCCTTAAAAGGAAAAGCAGCTTTTATTTATATTTTTAGTTCTTTTTTATAAGCGACGTAGGAATATCCCATTGTTAATCCTACTGCACCGATAATAATGCCAATGATTAGGAAAGCTTTCCACTCTACCGGTGCAACAATACTTAACATCATAATAACTCCTAATACAACAAACACCTTTCCGCTAAAACGGTGCGTTTTTCTCCATACTTCTTCGTTACTTAACGTCCACGGTGTTTTTATACCTACAAAGTAGTTTGGTTTACATTGTGGTAAATAGTTGCCGATGACTATAAATAAAAGACCAACAAGAATATGCGGTGTACTATTCATTGGAATGTCATAACCTAATCCAGCCCCAATTCCAATGATATTTACTAAAAATAATAAGATTAATACGCTATAATTTATTACATTATATCCTTTAGAAAACTTATCATAGTTTTTATGCTTCGGATCTATCTTAGGCAATACGGTTAATAAAGAATATATAAAAATCATAATTGCTACATCAAAAATCATCCCTCCCATTTTAGACATATGTCCATCTACCTCCCCAGCAACATTCCAATGGCTCGGAACTTCACCTGGTAAATGCGGCCACGCGACACACCATGCAATAATCGTTAAAGCAATTAATAGTAACGGAAATATATGCTTCCTCATTTCCCCTCTTCCCCCTTATTCGTAAATGTAAACACCCACGTTAATAAATCTTGAAAGACAGTTGTGTTTAAAGAGTACACAACAAATTGACCTTTCTTTTCATCTTGAATAAGTTCAGCATTTTTCAGTGCGTTTAAGTGGTGTGAAATACTTGGTTTTGTCATATTAAATTGTTCAGCAATCTCACCAGCGGTTAGATCGCCTTCTTTTAATAAGTCTAAAATTTTTCGCCTTGTTGGATCTGCTAATGCTTTGAATGCTTGATTCAATGTCTTTCTTCCTTTCACTAATTAGACATTTAGATATTTATCTAAATGTTAAAATGATTTCAGTTAATTGTCAATTATATACGAGGCCTTTTTTAATTTTTCCGCTTTTGACCTATACTGTTTACTAGCTTATCTTTCAACATAATGAAAAGACTTGAAACACATGATACACTATAGCTACAATTGTTTTTTTGAGGAGGAATATACATATGTATAAAATTTTAATCGTTGAAGACGATCCAAATATTTCATCATTACTGCAATCTCACATTCAGAAGTACGGTTATGAGGCTGTGGTAGCGGAGAATTTCGATGATATTATGGAATCGTTTAACGCTGTGAAACCACATCTTGTTTTACTTGATGTAAACTTACCGAAATTCGATGGTTTCTACTGGTGCCGTCAAATTCGTCATGAATCTACTTGTCCAATTATTTTCATTTCAGCGCGTGCTGGTGAGATGGAACAAATTATGGCAATTGAAAGCGGTGCGGATGATTACATTACAAAACCGTTCCACTACGACGTTGTAATGGCGAAAATTAAAGGTCAATTACGTCGTATTTACGGTGATTATGCCCCAAATATTTCTGAACGTATCGTTGAAGTAGAAGGACTAAAATTATTCCCGGAACGTCC
Organism: Bacillus sp. DE0042; assembly: GCF_007680225.1. Classification (NCBI taxonomy): domain Bacteria; kingdom Bacillati; phylum Bacillota; class Bacilli; order Caryophanales; family Bacillaceae; genus Bacillus; species Bacillus sp. DE0042. The sequence continues at coordinate 302,300 of NZ_VEJP01000007.1, forward strand.
AGAAATTCATTTCGGTGCTGAGCAAGTTCTTTTAACGAAAAAAGAAGCTATTTTAGCAGAAATGTTATTATCTAAATTCCCTCGTACAGCGAGCCGTGAAGATTTATTAGCTGCCCTATGGGATGACGAAAGTTTCGTTGAGGAAAATACATTAAACGTAAACATTACGCGTCTTCGTAAAAAGTTCAATGAGCTTGGTATTGAAAATGCTATTGAAACAGTACGTGGACTTGGGTATCGTTTTAACGCAACTTGGAGTGAATAAGCATGAAGCTATTTTTACGTGATCATTTTGCATTTTTTCTACTATATGTATTAAACTTCGGCATCATTTTCGTTCTTTATGATGCAGTAGATGGATTTCAAAATAATAAATTTTACTTCGTCGTTTTAAGTTTATATTTATTCATTTGTTTCCTCGCTTATCGTTACGTCCGCAATCGTAGAATGTACCATAGATTAAGTGAGCAACCAGAGAAAATGGAAGATGCGTTTATTGAAAGAGCAACTGCTCCGATGCCTCACGGTGTAAATGAACTCGTGCGCACGCAGTATCGTCTATTCCAAAAAGAACTACAATCGTATGAAGTAAAACAACAAGAACATCAATTATTCATTAACCACTGGGTGCATCAAATGAAGACACCTGTTTCTGTTATGCAGCTTATGGTGCTCGAAATGGAAGATGAACATTTGATTCCGAAATTCAAAAAAGAATTAGAACGATTAAATCAAGGGCTCGATATGGCTTTATATATGGCAAGGTTAAATAACTTCCATGAAGATTTCCATGTTGAGACGATTTCATTAAAAGATGCGGTAACAAAAAATATTAACGGATTAAAAGAACTATTCATTCGAAACGGGGTCTTCCCTGTTTTAGAAGTTCATTCCGATTTAAAAGTTGCTTCTGATGCGAAATGGCTAAAGTTCATCATTTATCAGTTAATGACAAATGCAGTTCGTTACTCTGGTGAGCGCGGAAAGAAAGTATTCCTATCTGCTTACCGAAACGGAAAAGATATTATTTTAGAAGTTCGCGATGAAGGTGTTGGTATTCCGCAAGAAGATATTCGAAGAGTATTTGAACCGTTTTACACTGGGAAAAATGGTCGCGCATTCGGAGAATCTACTGGTATGGGACTTTATATTGTAAGTAAAATTTGTGATTATTTAGGTCACTCTGTCAAACTAGATTCTGAAGTTGGTAAAGGAACGACGATTAAAATCATCTTCCACAACGCTGCAAATAATCAAGCAGAAACTACGGAGAAGGTGACCGAAGCATGATCGGAACATATGCTAGCAAAATGTATGAGAACTTACTCTCATACATTTTTTGCAATAAAACTACATATTTGCCTTCTAGCGAGAGGTACATATTATGACATTTTGGCAATTTGCATTTAAAAATGTAACGCGCAACTCGAGAGCTTATTTTGCTTACTTTGTAAGTAGTTCCTTTTCCATTGCTGTTTTCTTTTCGTTTGCTGTTTACTTATTCCATCCGAAATTACAAAACTTTAGCATGAACGCTGAAATTTCAGGATTAATGATATTTTCAGAAGTTGTAATTGTATTTTTCTCTTTCTTCTTTTTACTATATTCCATTGGTACTTTTTTAAAAGTTAGAAAAAAACAATTCGGAGTTTTGACCGTTTTAGGTATATCGAGAAAGCAATTACATCGTCTCGTTTTTATGGAAAATATGTTAATCGGTATTTTATCTATCTTTTTCGGTATGCAGTTTGGACTTGTATTTTCACAATTTTTCTTATTAGTCACAGCAAAAATTACGCACGTCCCAGGCATATATTTATACTTGCCTATTAACGCCTTTATTTTAACGACTATCGTCTTCCTTAGTCTTTTTATCATTGTATCTACATTCACACCAATGCTTATTCGTACAAAAAAAGCGGTACGCCTTTTAAAAACAAATGGCGGAAAACAAAAAGAAAAAAAACCGTCCATACTTGTTTCCTTATTTGGTGCGATTTGTTTATTAGGTGGTTATGCTTTAGCTGGAAATCCTAAATATTTCGTATCAGTAAGCCCGCAAATAGGTGTTATATATATGGTTTCAAGTATTTTTGTTATCCCAACGCTTGTTACAATCGGGACATATTTTTTCTTTTCACAAATTAGTTTCTTACTCATTTATATTTTAAAGAAAAGAAGAAAGTTTTATATGAAGCGGGTGAATATGCTTTGGATTTCTGATTTAGCAAACCGTATTCGAACGAATATTAATATGCTTTTTATTGTAGCGATGCTCTCTACAATTGCTTTCACAATGATTACGTTCCTATATGGATCTGGGAAGTTTATTAAACTAGAGGTTAATAGAACTTCTCCTTTCCCAATTTCTTATTTTTCTTATGATGCAAATCCTTTTGTTACTGAGCATTTAAATTGGCTTGAACAACAGTTACAAAAAGAGCATTTTCCTTATGAGAAAATCAAAACTGATATATATGAAACACCACTAAGAGAAGATAAAGATGTAGCTATTTATAATGACGTATACGCAATTAAGCAAAGTGACTATAACAAACTTGCTGCTTCTTTACGAATGAAACAACTATTTATGGATGATAACGAAGCATACGTGTTAACGGGGACCTCTTATATCACTATATTTAATGAATTTGAGCAAAGCTACAAAAGAGATTACATTACACTCTCTAGTACAAATACGAAATTAAAAGTAAAAGGCTATGAGCATGTTAATGCAATTCCATCTGGCTTTTCATATCAAACGATAGTTTTACCTGATATTCTCGTAAATAACTTACCCAACACGGTAAAACATATATCAGCATACAATTACAAAATTCAAAACTGGGAACAGACATATAAAATTGCGGATGATTTTATAGAAAAGGTGCAAAAAGATCGAAATAATTCCCAGTATGAAGGGCCTCTTATTCGATCCTTTGAATCAGCAGGAACGTTATATAAAATAACGTCTGGTAGTGCCGCATTCTTCCTAATCGGAACATTTTTAGGAGTTATTTTCTTCATTGGAGCTGGTAGCGTTCTTTACTTTAGAATGTATACAGATTTGACGAATGAACAAGAGAAGTATATAACAATCTCTAAGATCGGTGTGACAGATAAAGAGATGAAACGATCTGCAACCATTCAGCTTAGTATTTTATTTTTCGTTCCTTACATTATGGCATCCATTCATACAATGTTTGCAACGAAAATGCTACAAGATGTAATAGATCTATCTTTGTTCAAAGAAGTTGCAGCCGTTCTTATTATTTTTGGAGTCGTTGAAATTGTATTTTTCTTATTCATTCGTTCACTTTACATGCAAAAATTATCACAATATACGAATGGACAAATTATTTAAGACAAACGTGATAAAAAGAGTATCTTTCATACTCTTTTTATCTTCACTTTATTAGGAGGTTCAGGTGAATGACATTTTGGCAGTTTGCATTCAAAAACGTAACCCGGAACGCCAGAGCTTATTTCGCCTATTTTGTAAGTAGTGCGTTTTCCATTGCAATTTTTTTCTCGTTTGCGGTTTATTTATTTCATCCTAAATTGCATATGACAGGCGTGAATGCTGCTCTGAACATATTAATGACAATTTCAGAAGTTGTCATTGTATTCTTTTCTTTTTTCTTTTTACTATATTCAATCGGTACTTTCTTAAAAGTACGAAAAAAACAATTTGGGATTTTAACAGTACTTGGTATATCTCAAAAACAATTAAAAAGACTTGTATTTCTAGAAAACATGTTAATTGGTGTTCTTTCCATATTTTTCGGCATTCAACTTGGACTTGTCTTTTCACAGTTCTTTCTACTAGTTACCGCCAAAATTACACATGTACCTGGTTTATATTTATATTGGCCAACGAGTGCTATTATTTTAACTATGATCATCTTTCTTGGACTCTTCATTCTCGTTTCATCTTTTACGCCGATGCTCATTCGGACGAGAAAGGCTGTACGTCTTTTAAAAGAAGGAACAAAGCAAAAAGAAAGAAAAGCATCCGTGCTCATCTCTCTATTTGGTGCGACATGTTTAATAACTGGATATGTATTAGCAGCAAATCCGTTATATTTTATGTCCCTAGGTGATATGATTGGAATCTTATATGCCGTCTCTAGCATATTTGTTATTCCTTCACTTGTCGCAGCTGGAACATATTTTTTCTTTTCACAAATTAGTTTTTTACTCATTCGTATATTAAAAACGCGAAGAACATTTTATATGAAGCGTACGAATATGCTTTGGATTTCTGATTTAGCAGCGCGCATTCGGACAAACATTAACATGCTCTTTATTGTAGCGATGCTATCAACACTCGCTTTTACTATGATTACATTCTTATACGGTTTTGGGAAATTTACAAAGTTTGATGCAATAAGACAAAACCCTTTCCCTTTTACGTATTTATCACATACTGAAAATACGTTAGCGGATGAACATTTAAATTGGTTAGAACAAAAATTTAATGAAGAGCACTTTACTTATAAAAAACTTAAAACGGATATATATGAAGTATCTTCGGCTGAAGAAAACCCAAAGCTCTATTATGCAATTAAACAAAGTGATTACAATATACTTGCTAAGGCGTTAAATTGGGAACATCTCAACGTGAAAAATAATGAATCTTATATCCTTATAAAAGACATAGATGATCAATTCATTGGCACAATTTATGATACAGAAAGGAAAGATATTCTTACACTTACTCAAAACAGTCTACAGCTCCAAGTGAAAGAATATAAAAATTATAATCCTTTCCCAAACAGCTTAATCTCACAATTACTCATACTATCTGATGAAAATGTAGAAGCATTATCATCAGTTTCAAAACAGATGAGTGTGTATAGCTTTACAGTTAACGATTGGGAAAAAGCTAATAACATCGGTTCGGCATTTATAACAAAAATTGATAATGATAATGAAGCGATTAAGGCTGAGCACCCACCATTCCATGCAAGTGAAGCGAGCGATTCTCTATACACAACTAAACTAAATGTCGCTTCATTCTTCTTAATTGGAACTTTCTTAGGTGTTATTTTCTTTATCGGTGCTGGCAGTGTTCTTTATTTCCGGATGTATACAGATTTAACAAATGAGCAAGAAAAGTATGTAACGATTACAAAAATTGGTTTAACAGAAGCCGAAATGAAACGATCTGCTACCATTCAACTTGCTATTTTATTCTTTGTTCCTTACATTATGGCATCGATTCATACGATGTTTGCGACAAAGATGCTACAAGAAATATTACATCTCTCGTTCTTCGCTGAGATTACAGTCGTACTGATGATTTTTGGAACAGTTGAAGTTATATTTTTCCTTTTAATTCGTTCCTTCTATATGCAAAAATTATCACAACACATTAAGTTCTAAAGGATAGAAAGGTGATTACTATGGAAGAAGTATTACACATAAAAAACGTCTCAAAAGTGTATGAAGGAAAAGTCCCTCATACTGCTTTAAAAAATATAAATTTACATGTAGATAAAGGAGAATTTGTCGCTATCATGGGACCATCTGGTAGTGGTAAATCTACATTTTTAAACGTTATCTCTACAATTGATTCACCTACTTCTGGTGATGTCGTTATTAACGGAAAAAAACCGCACACATTTCGTAGAGAGAAGTTAGCTATTTTCCGCCGACAAGAGTTAGGATTTGTTTTCCAAAACTTTAACCTACTAGATACACTAACAATCGGTGAAAATATCGTACTACCTTTAACATTAGATAATGTTCCATTAAAAGAAATGGACGAAAAGCTTGATAACATTTCAAAAAAGCTTGGCATTGATCATATTTTAGACAAACGTATTTTTGAAGTTTCTGGGGGCCAAGCACAGCGTACCGCAGTAGCACGTGCTGTTATTCATCATCCGTCACTTCTACTTGCCGATGAACCAACAGGAAACTTAGATTCGAAAGCAGCGATCGATGTAATGGAGTTATTTACGAAGTTAAATAAAGAAGAAGATGCAACAATTTTAATGGTTACGCACGATCCATTTGCAGCAAGTTATTGTAACCGCGTCATTTTCATTAAAGATGGTGAGCTTTACAACGAACTACACCGCGGACTATATCGCGAGAAATTTTATCAAGAAATATTAGATGTTTTAGCATTATTAGGAGGGAGACGTGGATGACATTTTGGCAATTCGCATTTAAAAATGTCTCGCGTAATTCGAAAGCATATTTCGCCTACTTTGTAAGTAGTGCGTTTTCTATCATGGTTTTCTTTTCATTTACTGTATACGCGTATCACCCGCGGTTACAGAGTGTACAAAGCTTTCAAGAACGTGATCCTCTAATGAACTTAGCTAGTACGGCACAGCTTGTGATTGTTATGTTCTCGTTCTTCTTTCTCTTATATTCAATTGGAACATTTTTAAATGTACGGAAGCAGCAATTCGGGATACTCACAATTCTCGGTATCTCACAGAGACAATTAAAAAGACTGTTATTTACTGAAAACATGATGATCGGGATATTGTCCATCTTTATCGGTATACAAGGTGGCCTCGTGTTTTCTAACTTTTTCTTATTAGTCACTTCGAAATTAACAAGTGCGAAAGGCCTTTATTTATATTGGCCAACAGAGGCGATTATCGTTACAACCGTAACGTTTATCATTTTATTTTTAATCGTTTCTACGTTTACACCAATGTTTATTCGTACTCGAAAAACAGCCCACCTCATTAAAGGGAACAAGAAAATGCCAGCTGAAAAAAGACCATCTATACTCATCTCTTTATTCGCTTTAATTTGTTTAGGGCTATGCTATTATATCGCTGGTTATCCGCGAGGCTACGTAACGGAAAAAAATGTGCAAAATGGATCTGTCTTTTTTATTATGTTATCTATTTTACCACTCGTAGTAGTCGGGACATATTTATTCTTTTCACAAACATTTCTTCTTTTTATCTATATTTTAAAGAAGCGTAGAAAGTTTTATTTGAAACAAATAAATATGTTATGGATTTCGGACTTAGTTGCTCGTACCCGTAGTAATATTAACGTACTCTTTATCGTTTCTATGCTATCTGCACTTGCATTTACAATTATTATTGGGTTATTCGCCGCTAATAACAATACGAAGGCATCAGTACTAGAGCGATATCCCGTCCCCTTCACTTATACATCAGAAGGTGAAAATTCCCTTGAGCAAAAGCATATTTCTACAATTGAAACGGAGCTTACAACTAGTAATTTTCAGTACAACAAATATAAGTTTACAGTCTTAAAAGATACAGCTTCAAAAGAAGATATTATGCTTATGAAGATGAGCGATTATAACGCAATCGCTCAACAATTGAAAAGACCGGAAATAACAATCGATTCTACAGAAGTGTATATTATTTCTCGCCACTCACCAGAACTTCTCGATCTCGTATCTAATCCATTTGCAAAGCAAAATACGATTACACTCGGATCTAATAAAAAAGAATTTCATATTAAAGGGTTTATTAATAAGGGAATAGAACCATCCTTTGCATTCCCACATTTAGCTGTCGTACAAGATTATGTATTTGATAATATGATTCCTCATATTGAAACAACCGTAATCTATAACTACTTCGTAGAAAACTGGGAAAATGCAATAGTTCCAACCAGAAATATGTTACGCGTTATTAGTGGTGATGCACGTGCGTTCTACGAAAAGCATACAGAAGAGAACGCTCAAGTTCCTTTCTTCATACATACGGCTACGGATGAACTCATTTACGGTAAAGGAAATGCAGTTGCTCAATTCTTTATTTGGGCATTTCTTGGTTTTATCTTCTTTATCGGTGCGGCTAGTGTCTTATATTTCCGTATGTATAATGACTTAACAACTGAAAAACAAAAGTATATTACGATTACAAAGCTTGGCTTAACTGAATTAGAAATGTTTCGCTCTGCAACCATTCAATTAGGAATTTTATTTTTTGTTCCGTATATCGTTGCTGGTGTTCACACGTTATTTGCGGTTAAGTTTTTACAAAGCATGTTTTCTTTCTCCTTACTAAAAGAGACATGTATCGTACTCACCTTTTTCGGGATTATCGAGATTATTTTCTTCTTCTTAATCCGTTCTCTGTATATTAATAAATTATCACAGCATATAAAAATATGAATAAAATGGCCTTGTGCGTATTGCACAAGGCCATTTTCAATAGTTTTTAAAAAATTAGCAGCAATATCCACCATAGCCGCCTGCGTAACCGCCATAACCACCATAGCCACAACCGCCGCCTCCGCCGAAGCAGCTAGCACCGATGATAATTAATAAAATAAACAATACGATTAGAAGCGCAAAACCGCCTCCGCATCCACGTCTACGGTCGCAATCATCATGTCTGTGTTCACACTTTTCGCTCATTACCCTATTCCTCCTTTAGTATCATTCATAACAAGTTCCTCTTGTTCTAAATGAGGGGATTCCATTTATAGTATGTTTTCAGGGCGAATAGGAAGCTTGGCTCACCTAAAAAAGGGCTTGTTTTCGGAAATGGGCTTCATCAAAAAAAAAGATACCAATTAAGGTATCTTCTAAATAAACATATTCAATAAAAGTGCAAAACCAAATGCGATAAATGATAACAATGTCTCCAGTACCGTCCATGTCTTAAATGTTTCCTTCACCGTTAATCCTAAATACTCTTTTACAAGCCAGAAACCTGCATCATTTACGTGAGAAAACATTAATGATCCTGCACCCGTTGCAATAACGAGTAATTCTAAATTCACTCCAGACATGTGCTGAATAACTGGTGAAACAATTCCAGCTGCTGTCGTTAATGCTACTGTCGCTGAACCTGTTGCAATTCGAATTAATCCAGCTACCATGAACGCTAATACAATTGGTGATAACGATATATGTTCTGCCATTTGTGCAATCGCCGTTCCAACGCCGCTTTCAATTAATATTTGTTTAAATCCACCACCTGCACCGATAATTAAAATAATGGAACCGACCGGTAATAAACTTTCATCCGTTAATTTTTTAATGACCTTTTTATTAATTCCTTGTCTTATTCCAAGTAAATAGAATGCTGCGAAACATGAAATAAGTAAAGCAATTACTGGACTTCCTATAAAAACAAAAAATTCAGTTATTTTTTTCGGTAATGAAATATATGGTGCAACTACTGATAAAATCATTAATACAACCGGTAATAAAATAATAAAGAATGAAACTTTACGACTTGGTAAATCAGTTGATACTGTCGTAACTCGAACAAGCTCTGGTTCATTTTCAGGTATAACCCTTTTATGTACCCACTTTGCAAATATAGGTCCTGCGATAATGGCTGTTGGTAACGCGATAATTAATGAATATAAAAGTACTTTTCCTAAGTTCGCGTTATAAATACCGATTGCTGTCATCGCCCCTGGATGTGGCGGTACGAGCCCATGCACAATAGATAATCCAGCAATAACAGGTACCGCAATTAATAATATATTTTGCTTCGTCGTTTTTCGAATGGAAATAACAAGTGGTAATAAAATGACAATCCCCACTTCAAAAAATACCGGAATCCCTATAACAAATCCTGCAAATAACATAGCCCAAGGTAGTTTCTTCACACCGAAAAATCGAATAAAGAAATCTGCCACTTGCATGCCGGCCCCTGAATCGGACATCATTTTTCCTAAAATTGTTCCGAGAGCTAAAATACCAACTAAATGCCCTAGTACACTACCAACACCAGTTTCATAGGCAGTCACTATTTTCGTTAAATTCAGTCCAGACATGATGGCTAAAAATAAACTCGCAACTGTTAAACTAATAAATGCATGCCATTTCCACCATGATACCCCTAAAATAACAATCGCGATTGCAAGTAACGTGACGATTAATAAGTATATATCCATCTCTCATTCCCCTTACTTTTCCCCCGTATTTGTGGACAGTAAACACCTAATTGGTGCGGGATGAACCCAATTAAAGTTTCACTTTATAAAAAAAGAGGGCGAATACCCTCTTTTTATACGTCATAATTCACTACATAATGCTGCATTTCTGTGTTGTAGTAGCCTTCGCTATATTCAATTACTTCGCCAACTTCATCGTAAGAATAACGCATACGTTTTAATAGCGCTGTCCCCTCTTTTTCACCTAACGCTTCTGCAACGAAACTAGGCGCGAGTCCAACTGCGAATTCATCTCTGAAGTTTTCTAAATGTATACCTCGGTCTTCAACTAAATCATAAAGCGATTGTAAATCAAAGTCCGATAAATCTGTACTTGCCATGTGTGCTGAGAAATAGTGCGTATAATGAATGTACGGTGCATCATTTAACGTATATAAACGTTCGATACGAAAACTCTCCTTACCGAATAATCGAAATGGCACTGTTCCTTCTTCATTATGAACGACTTCTGCTTTTAGTAATTTCTTTTGTACTTTATATCCTTCTTCCACTAACACTTCTGTAAATTTCTTTCCCTTTGACAACTTTGTCGCAGAAGTATTACGGATGACTTTCGTTCCTTTACCGCTTTTCTTTTCCAAATATCCTTCTTGAGCAAGTTCTTTAATCGCATTACGCACTGTAATTTTACTCACTTTGAACTCTTCTTCTAACTGCGGTTCGGAAGGAATATTCGTATGAATCGCATATACACCATGCAATATTCGATCACGAATAATATTTTTTATTTGTAAATATAATGGTCCTTTTTTCCTCGTTACGTTCACCGTTACACCCACTACCTTTCTACATCACCTACTGATGCCGTCATTGCCCGAAGTATATCCTTCTCTGATGACATTGGCGTATCACCGACGATTGTATGTGCAAGCATTCCAGCTGCTGACGCAAATGAAACAGCTTTCTCTGGTGCAAACTCTTCTATCTCGCCATGAATAATCCCGCTCGTATAAGCATCTCCAGCACCTATTCTATCATATACAGAAAACGTAAGTGTTTTTGCAAAAGTGAACGCACCATCTTTACATATAAACCCGCGAAGCGAGTGTGTATTATCGCTATTAATAGAGCGATGTGTACCAGCAATTGTAGCAATATGATATGTTTCAGCCACTTTCGGAATAAGATCAACAAGTTGCGCCTCTCGCTCAGTCTCTTCTGTTTTCATTCCAAGAACGAACATTGCATCTTTTTCATTCATCATAACGATATCAGCAAGAGCCAGCATTTCTTCATAATGCGGTTTCGCCTGCTCATATCCATCCTCTCCCCAAAGAGATGGACGATAATTGCAATCAAAAACGACAGTGCCTCCGTTTTCTTTAACTGCTTTCGCCAAAGATTTCATATGATGGCGCACCGTATCATTCATCGCAAGTGTAATTCCACAAAAATGAACGATATCAATTCCCTTGGAAATTTCTTCAAATTGATACATCTCTTTATATGCCGTATTAAAGCTACTTTCTAGGCGATTTGAATATGTAACGCGGCTTGCACGTGCTCCAAATCCATTTTCTAAAAAGTACATGCCGACATATTTACCACCTCTTGAAATAAACGGTGCCTGAATCCCTAACTTTTGAATGTGCGATATCGCAGCATCTCCAACCGAGTTTTCCGGTAAAGTTGAAATAAGAAAACCTTCATGCCCGAGATGAGAAATCGCCGCTGCAACGTTCACACCTGTACCAGAAAATGAGTAATTTAATGTGTTAGCTTGTGACAACAATTCATATCCTGGTACTTGCAGGCGCATCATTACTTCGCCAAATGCTGCAATTTTCTTACGCATATTGATCAACTAGCTTCTTCACTACCGCTAATAACTCACGAACATCTTCTGTTTTCGTATTACCAGTTTCTTTATCAATAATAGAAGAGTACACGTGCGGGATAACTTGCTCTACATTTGCCTCTAATGCGATACGTACAATTGTTTCAAAGTTTTCTTTATCAATTCCGCCTGTTGGCTCTAATGCAAAGCCTTCTTCCGCACATGCTTTCGCAACTGCGCGATATTCTTCTTCATGCGCTAATCCTTTCATTGGGAAGTATTTCAATGAATTTCCGCCCATATCACGTACAAGTGCGATTGCTGTTTTAATTGGAACGATTGCTTTTTCTTCTCCAGCTGCACTAATTGGACCAGTAGAAATGTTTACGTACCCTACTTTTCCTGTTGGTGATACTAAACTATTAATCCAGCTATCTTTTCCGCCAAGATTTGCACGTGTCGCTCCAACTGAAGGGAACACTTGGTTAATATGGCTACCAGGATAATGCTTCGCAATTTCAGCTACAACTGCCGCTTGGCGATTATCCCCTGCTCCTAGTCCGATTGATACAGCGTCATCAATTTCTTTTCCGTATGCTTTCATTGCAGTTACTGCTTCTTCTACTGTTGGATAGTCTTTTGATAACACTCCCACTACTACATAACCTTCTGCCGCTTCAAAAATGTCTTTTGCATTTTCGATATTGTTTGCTAATACATTTAATGCTACACGGCCTTTATAAAAACGTTTTTGAATGTTTGTCATTTTAGTTTCCCCCTACGATTTCTCTCATTTTTTCTTCAATTACATGTATGTCATCACCTTGAAGTGGACGTGGGTCAATGTCAAAGAATCCTTGTCTTACTCCATAATCACGTGTGTAAATTGCGATTTCCCCTTCGCGTAATGCTGTTACAACGTCTTTTGCTGATTTATTTAACTCTTTCTCGTTAATATGAATACGCGCTCTAAAGATTGCTCTTCCTGCTTCATCTTGAACGATCGTTACATTTACACCATTTAATTCTTTTAGCGGCATAAGTACTTGTAATAACTCTTTTTCTTGCTCACTCTTATCTTCTTTTACTCCGTACTCATCAAGCGCTTGAAGTAAGCCGAAAGTTGTTTCTTTCCCAACTTTCATACTTCTACCACTGCAATGTAATTGTACTTTCAGCCACTCGATATATTTTCGTTTACCGCCGACAATACCAGAAGTAGGTCCTTCAATTGCCTTTGAACCGCTATAAATGGCAAGGTCTGAATACTTTACATACTTTTGAATATCCTCTTCAGCTGCCGCATCGACGATAAGTGGTACTTTATTTCGCTGCGCAACTTCCCATGCTTCTTCAACAGAAATCATATTTTTTTGCACGGCATGATGGGATTTCACATATAGAATCGCTGCTGTATTTTCACCAATCGCATCTTCAATATGCTCTGCTTTCCCTTCATTTGCGTAACCCACTTCAACAAGCTTACCGCCGCCTAAATAAATCATCGTTTCAACAGGAGCACCATATTGAACGTTATGACCTTTTAACATAATCACTTCGTTTTTCGCGATGACCTCTTGATGAAGTCTTTCACTTTTACGGCGATTTCCTTCTGTAACGATACCAGCGATAGAAAGCGCAATTCCGCTCGATGCTGAATTCACAACGACTGCTGCCTCTGAATCTAGAATTCTCGCAATATGATCTCCTGCTTTATCTACTAAATCTGCAATTTCCACATAATTTTGTCCACCATGTTTCATCGCATCCATAACTGTATTTGTAGGAGCGGATACACCTAAAATACTCATTCTACCGCTCGCATTAATTACTCTTTTTAATCCATACTTAGCATTCAATGAATGACCCATTGATTACAACCCCTTTCGTATCAATTCTTCTTTCAGCAATGCGCTGTTCCCCTTCTGAATCAATTAACGTAATCGGTTCATCTTTCACCGTAAATAAAGTTAAGTTTGCAATATCGCCTTCTTGAATACGGCCAAGCTCTGGTTTCTTCAGCCACTCTACCGCATGTTTCGTCACCGCATCAATTACTTCTTCTAGCGGATACCCTAAGTAAAGGAATTTCGAAAGAACGTGAGCCATACTATACACTGGACCGTGTATACGATTCTTCCGGTAAATGTCTGTACTAATTGTATTAAAGGCAATACCGTGACGCTTCGCCGCTTCTGCTACTTTAAAAGAAAAACTAGCATTACCGTGACCAACATCTAAATGAACACCGCGCTTCACTGCATCTATTAATACAGGTAGCGGTTTGCCTTCTTCATCAAATAAATTATTTTCTTTCCCGTTTAAGTAATGTGTAATCACATCATCTTTTTCTAAAAGAGGTACAACTTCCTCAATGCGAGGAGGCGCTGAACCGATATGTACCATAATCGGTAATGATGTTTCACGAGATAAAGAGCGTGCAACATGAAGCGGTTCAATTCCGCTATCACAAACGACACTTTTACTCATTCTCGCCTTTAACCCAACGATTACATCTTTATACTTTTCTACTGCTTCTATTACTTTCTCTTTATCTATCCATTCCATATTGGATAATTCATCAATTCGTTTCAAACCGATGCGAGAAATATTTAAAAAGGCAAATAAATTCGTTTTCGCCTGCTCTCTACTTTGTACTAAATCTGCAATACGATCAGCTCCGCAGCTACCCGCATCAACAATTGTCGTTACCCCTTGCTTAACGCCAATTTTATCTACCTCATCGCCATACGGATCAAACTCTGGAAAAGCATGAACGTGTAAATCAATCCAGCCACTCGATACGTAAGTACCAGAGTAATCAAGAACCGTTCCACCTTCACCAACACCAGCTTTCGTCACCTGTGCGATTTTATTATTTTCAATTACAATGTCAATCTCTTCCCCGTTCACACGTTTCACATTACGTAGTACGAATCGTTCTGTCATTGTATTTCCACCCTTTTCTATAAGAAGCCATAAGAATACGCTTACATTAAAGTTTCATTTTTTACGTCTCTTTCACACGTTTAGCGTAACACACAAAAAAGAAGAAGTAAATATAACGTTATAATGTTTGATTTTATATTAAAAATGAGAGTTTCCATTACATATTCGGACAACCTATAAGCAGGAGGGATATTCATGGGATTTCGAATTTTATTATTTATAATTTTAATCACTTTGTCTATATCAACAACGGTTAGCGCAGCCCCTCCATCACTCACGGCTGCATTTATCCGGGACCATCAGCTATGGATAAAGACAGGAAATCAAGAAATACAAATCACAAAAAATCGATATGTGTATTCTCCAAAATGGTCTTATGACGGTAGGTTTATTGGCTATATTGATAGTGTTGAAGCGGGTAAAGAATCTAACTTATTCATTTATGATACGGAAGATAAAATAAACTATCAGCCTTATGTAAGAGTCGTAACATCTGACTTTAAGTGGTCACCAAACAAAAATCAATTGGCTTACACTGATCAAGGTTTATTAAACGTTACAAAAATTAAAAACGGTCGCCCACAAGATTTTGAAAATGTATCACTTGGGGTTAGTGATTTCGAATGGTTCCCGAACGGAAAGGAATTTATCGTCTCCTCACAATCCTGCTTGCGTCCGACCGGATGGGGCAAGATTCCACTTTATAAAATACCAGTCGATGCAAATCTTGCTAAAGATAAAATAAAGCCTTTTTATACGATTCAAACAAATGAAACTGATTTATTTGCGATTAACACTAACTATTTCAAGTGGAGTTCTGATGGAAAGTGGCTTAGTTTTTTGGCTAGTCCTACTGCCTCCTTAGCAATGGATAGCAATACATTATGTGTTATCTCATCAAAAGGGAAACACTTTCGAACGATTGGTAACATGCTATGGTTCAAAGACTGGATGAAGTGGGCTCCATCAGCCAATCAACTGGCCTATATTTCAGGAGAAGGAAGATTTTTTGTAGAAAATAAAAAATTTACAGTTGCAGACATGGTAATAGCAAAACAACAAAAGGTCTACACACCTGTCGGTTATGTAGACCTTGATTTAGAATGGTTTTCACCAAACAAAGTGGTTGTGGCTCGTGCAAAAGAAAATAAGGCATGGAAAGAAGGCCTTGTTCCGACGATGTTTACAACACTTTATATGATTAATATAAAAACAGAAGAACAGAAACAAATCTCGTTCCCAAAACAGAATGAACGTGATGAAGACCCTCAAGTTATTCGCCCTTATCTTACTTGGCTTCGCAAGAAAACAAATGAATATAAAGGCGATGTCTGGGTGAAGGATAGCTTACATAGTCAGGAGTATATATGGCTGAAGAATGTTGATGAGGCTCCGACTTTTTTTACTCTGACTAAACTTCATTGAAAATATGTTAATTACAATCCTAGTCATATAAAAATTTGTACCTGTTCCTCTATTTTGATTCTCCCGCATGGGAGAATCAAAATGATCTATTCCTGAACCGTCACAATAACCCCATCCATATTGTTGCCCGAAATTTCATACTGCTTATCCGCTGGAACATTCACTTTCCTATTCCCGGACACTTTATAATAAGAAACCGTATATTTCTTACCTTCCACATCGGTTGTGATTTCTTTTTTCTCTTTTAAGAAGTCCAAATATTCCTCTAATGTAATTTTCTCTTTTTGCATAATGGCACTATGAGGTAAGCCGACGTAACGTATATGCCACGGCTCATATTGAATGCCTGTAATATGACTTTTATTTTTCGGATAACGTAAAACAAATCCGTGTTTCCACACGTTCTCTTCAATCCATTTTCCTTCAGGCGCTTTCTCCATTTTCTTTTGCGTAGATCCAACATCCAGTGATAATCCTAAATTATGTTCACTATATCCTGCTGGAAGTGCATAATCAGAGCCCATTTTTTCATATAACTTTTCTTGCTCATTAAAATCTCGATATCCGCTATTCATTAAAAAATGCTGTACGCCATCTTTCCCAGCTGCATCGACAACGTTCAAAAACTTGCTCACAACATCCTTTGATAAACGAAGATTTCTATCAAATATCACATAGCCTCTTACTAATTCACTATTGTGATTTACATTTATAATATCGGATCTAATACTATCTTTTTTAACGGGGTAATCTTTATTAACTAATAATAGATTACCTTTATAAACTTGTTCTTTTGTAACCTCTACCTTTTCAATATTCGCCGATTTTACCTTATTATCTTTTCCCGCAATTTTAACATCGATCTCCTTTTGAAATAACGGTGATATATAAAAGCCTACACAGACTGTACATAATATAAAAAGAGAAATAAATACCCACTTTTTCATTTCTAGTTCCTCCTTAACGTGACTTACGTATAGAATAGAAAAAACTATTAAAATAAAAAGTGGGGTAAAGTTTAAATTTTTATTAAATTGCTTAGCTTTCTTCTTTTGGTAATCTTACTTCAAATATCGTTCTAATTACATTACTTTCAGCAGAAATCTTCCCATCATGCTGTTCAACAATATTTTTCGCGATAAATAAACCAAGGCCTGTACTACCTTGTTGCTCTGACCTTGCTTTATCACCTGTATAAAACATATCAAAAAGATACGGTAAATCTTCTTCCGGAATGCTATCTCCGTAATTAATAATTTGTACGACTACCTCTTCACTCTCAATATATGCGTTCACATCGACAAACTTTCCATCATACCCGTAACGAATCGCGTTCGTTAAAAGATTTTCAAATACCCTCGCTAATAATTTTCCATCACCGCTAATAGGTAAATAAGAATCCATGTTCAATCTCGCTTCTAAACCCTTTTTCTCTAATAACGGATACAATTCTTCCTCTAACTGTATAAGCAATTCACTTATATCAATTGGTCTTTTGTCCAGCTGCAACATCCCATAATTCATTCTCGTAATTTCAAATAATTCATCAATTAAACTTTCCAGCCTTTCGGATTTCGTAAAAGCGATTGTGGAAAAATGTTTAATTTGTTCTTTCGTCAAATTTTCATCTTTAAGAATTAAATCTAAATAACCTAAAACAGATGTTAACGGCGTTCTTAAATCGTGAGCTAAGTTAACAATAAGCTGGTCTTTACTACTTTCCGCAAAGTCTCCTCGTTCCACTGCTTCCTTTAATTTTTCACTCGCTACATTTATTTCACGTGCGATATATCCAAACTCATCATTTGATGAAACGTGCACTTCATTTGTAAAATCTCCGTTCGCCAAATGGTGAATCCCATTTGAAATCTCATCAAAATATTTTACATAAGGCCTAGTAAGGAAGAAGAAAAACATAATAGACAGAGGGATAAAAATAATTAAAAAGAAATTAACATCCCCAATTTGTCTTACCATTGAACGGAATTGGGCTAATGGATCTTCAAAACGAACGACTAATTTATAGTAGATCCGTAAGCCTTCATAAATGATATACGTTACCCCACCAGCTAATATCATACTTAACGCAAATAGCATAACCATCTTCGAGCGAAAGCTTCTCATCTTTTTAGCCATTGAAAGTATACCCTACTCCCCACACTGTTTTTATTAACTTATTCTTTCTTTTATCTTCTCCAAGTTTTTTCCGCAGTGTACGAATATGTACCATAACTGTATTTCCACTTTCATAATAACCTTCAGCCCATACTTGCTGAAAAATATTTTCCACATTGTACACTTTCTTCGGATGGCTCGCTAATAAATATAAAATATCAAACTCTTTCGGTGTTAATTCAACTTGTTCTCCGTACACATTTACTGTTCTTCGCTCAGGATCAATAACAACTCCGCCTACCTCTAAAGCAGATTTATTCTCCGCTACTTTCGGCTGATTTAACGTAAGAAATCGGCGTAATTGTGCATTTACACGTGCAACTAATTCAATCGGTGTAAAAGGTTTCGTCATATAATCATCTGCACCTAATACTAAACCTGTCACCTTATCAAAATCAGACGTTTTCGCACTTAAGAAAATGATTGGCATATGATGCTTCGCGCGAATTTGGCGCGTCACTTCATAACCATCCATTTTTGGCATCATAATATCTAAAACCACTAAGTCGATTGGCTGCGTTTTAATAACATGAATTGCCTCTTCTCCATCAGCTGCCTTCACGACGTGGTAACCTTCTTTTTCTAAATGTATCTCAATTAAATCAGCAATTTCTGCCTCATCATCCGCTATTAAAATTGAAATGTTCTTCATTTTACTCCCCCTGTTTCTCGTTCCCTTTTTATACGATCGATTGTAAACTAGTCTATCCAATTTGTACAATACGAAAAGGTTACTCGCGGGAGTAACCTTAATAAATAAAATTATATCAGCGATTATTGAAATATATCGACTTACCGACCATTAACAACAAAATCCTACCGTTATTTGCGGGCATCCTGATTAAATTCACCGCTCCAAAACTATCCGCTGCTTCGTGATTTGCGCCAGCCTTCCTCGATTTACTTCATACTCAGTGTCAACACTTTGCGGTACAATCACCTTTCCGCCCTCAAGCATCACTTCCGGCGAAATAATATCCTTCTCCCAATGTCGGCTAGAGGCAGATATATCACCTGGAATCGTAAAATTCGGCAATGAAGCAAGCGCAACATTTTGTGCTCGTGAAATCCCCATCTCTACCATACCACCGCACCAAACTGGTATGGTATGCTCCATGCAGTAATCATGAATTTGAATGGATTCTGTTAATCCACCCACTCGCCCTGGTTTAATATTAACGATGCGGCAACTACCAAGCGTAATCGCAACGCGCGTGTCTTCTAAACTATGGATGCTTTCGTCTAAACAAATTGGCGTTTCTATTTTCTTTTGCAGCTCTGCATGATCAAGAAAATCGTAGTCCGCTAGCGGTTGTTCAATCATCATCAATTGAAAATCATCTAGTCGTTTCAGCTTCTCCGTATCCGCTAATGTATAAGCTGAATTTGCATCAGCCATTAACGGGATATGCGGGAATTCTTTACGAATTTCTTTCAATAATTCGTAATCATGCTCTGGCTTTATTTTCACTTTAAAACGCTCGTATCCTTCCTCTACATACTTCTCGATTTGTTTTAACATAACCGGAATTGTATTGATACCAATCACAACGCCTACTTCAATTTCAGTCCTAGTTCCGCCAAGTAATGTCGCTAATGACTTCTTTTGACGCTTTGCATATAAATCCCAAACAGCCCCTTCAATTCCGGCCTTTGCCATTCTGTTTCTCTTTATATGCTGGAACAAACCAGGTATTTCATTCGGATGAGAAATTTCAGCTTTCAATAAATCAGGTAATAAAAAATCTTGAAGTACATGTAGCGCTGTCTTTACTGTTTCTTCTGTATACCACGGCTCAGAGAATGCAACGACTTCACCAAATCCAATGTATCCGTCCGTATCTTCTAATTCAATGACGATACTCTCACGCTTTTCGTAAGTCCCGTAGCTCGCAGCAAACGGGATTACGAGTGGCATTTCCGTTATATAAAGTGTAGCTTTTTTTATTTCCACTTACATCTCCTCCACTAATTGTCTTAACTCTCGTCTTAACAATTTTTTCGAAGCATTTCGTGGTAATTCCTCTAAGAAACACGCTTTCTTCGGCACTTTATATTTCGCTAATTTCTCCTCGCAAAAATGAAGGATTTCTTCTTCTGTTACCTCTCCACTTTTTACAACAAAAGCAGCTGGTACTTGTCCCCATTTATCGTCAGTCATACCGACAACACCTGCTTCCGCTACCATCGGATGAGAAAGCAACACTTCTTCAATTTGAGCCGGATATATATTCTCTCCGCCAGAAATGATTAAATCACTGCGGCGATCTAGTACGTATAAAAATCCTTCTTCGTCTAAATAACCGAGGTCACCAGTATGAAGCCAGCCGTTTTGAATCGTTTCGCGCGTCGCATCTTCACGGTTAAAATAACCGCCTGTTACGTTTGGTCCTTTTACTACGATCTCGCCTTCCGCAAATGGCGGCACTACTACGCCATCTTTTTCAATACGAAGTTGGCACTGAAATAGTGGTTTCCCGGCAGATCCTACTTTCGTTAACATGTAATCTGCGGATAACGTACAAATTTGCGACGACGTTTCTGTCATACCGTACGTTTGATACACAGGAATTCCTTTTTCTACACATGTTTCGAGTAACGGTTTCGGCGCTGGTCCCCCGCCAAGTAACATGCATCGTAAAGAAGATGGATATGTCTCTTCTCCAAGTCTCTCTAATAAATCAGTTAACATTTTTGAAACGACAGAAATAATCGTAACACCTCTCGTTTGAAGTGATTTATGAATAAAATCAGCATCGTATTTCGGAACGAGTAAAATGCGCATGCCGTACATAATATTTTTCATTAGAAGAGATAACCCGCCAACGTGGAACATTGGCATACAAGCTAACCAGCAATCATCATCACGAAGTCCTAAATTAAACGAAGAACCAACTGCGCTCGCCCAATGATTGCCGTACGTTAAAATAACGCCTTTCGGTTTCCCTGTCGTCCCAGACGTATAAATAATTGTCATCGCTTCTTCTAAAGAGAATTCTTCTTGTATAAATGCTTCCGCCTTTGGCCCATTCATCACTTCGGCGAACGAATATACAGGAACATCTTTAGCCTCGAAATCTTGATCCGTCACTAAGCATACAACTTCAGCATCATCCATTTGCCAAAGTAGCTCTTCTCTTGAAAGACGCGTATTTAAAAGCACAGCTACTGCACCTACGTAAGATAGGGCGTGAATAACTGTAATCATCTCCATACCATTTTTCATCAGAACAGCCACCTTTTGCCCACGCTTCACTCCTACATGCGTGAGGTGTTCACAAACAGATACTACTTTTTCATGCAGCTGCATAAAAGTAACTTTCTCTTCCTCAATTTCAATTGCAGTGCGATCTGGTGTTAAAAATGCACGTTGCTTTAACCAATTCGGCATCGTCGTCATCATTCATTCTCCTTTCATGAAAGAAAGAGACTTGATATGACATCAAGTCTCTTAGTTGTTTTGTTTCCGGTTTAATCTCATCTAGCTGCGCCTCCTAGCCCTTTCCGTCTAAGAACCTTCCGCACGAGAAAGTAAAAAACACTTTCTGTGCGAAAGAACCTTAGCCTACGAGGCTAAACAGTCGGCTCCGCTTTTGGTTTGATCACGGGAAACGAGGGAATTGACCGAAGTCCGGACTGCGTTTTTCTTTAAACGCGTCGCGACCTTCTTTTGCTTCGTCAGTTGTGTAGTACAATAACGTTGCATCTCCAGCTAGTTGTTGAATACCAGCTAGACCGTCTGTGTCTGCGTTGAATGCAGCTTTTAGGAAACGAAGTGCCATTGGGCTGTTTGCTAAAATTTCTTGTGCCCATTGTACTGTTTCTGCTTCAAGCTCTTCTAATGGTACTACTGTGTTTACTAAGCCCATATCAAGCGCTTCTTGTGCGCTGTATTGACGGCATAGGTACCAAATTTCGCGAGCTTTCTTATGGCCTACCATACGAGCTAAGTAACCAGCTCCGTATCCACCGTCAAAGCTTCCTACTTTAGGACCTGTTTGTCCGAATACAGCGTTGTCTGCAGCGATTGTTAAGTCACATACGATATGAAGTACGTGTCCACCACCGATTGCATAACCTGCTACCATTGCAATAACTGGTTTAGGAATTGCGCGAATTAGACGTTGTAAGTCTAATACGTTTAAACGAGGGATTTGGTCGTCACCTACATATCCACCATGACCGCGAACTTTTTGGTCGCCGCCAGAACAGAATGCA
Organism: Bacillus sp. DE0042; assembly: GCF_007680225.1. Taxonomy (NCBI): domain Bacteria; kingdom Bacillati; phylum Bacillota; class Bacilli; order Caryophanales; family Bacillaceae; genus Bacillus; species Bacillus sp. DE0042. Next base: position 324,777 of record NZ_VEJP01000007.1, read on the forward strand.
CGTCCACCTTCACCTGTTAAAATGATAACGCCAACATTTGCATCATCACGAGCGTGTGCAAAAGCGTTGATTAACTCCATTACCGTTTTAGGACGGAATGCGTTATGTACTTCAGGACGGTTAATCGAAATCTTTGCGATACCATTGTATGTTGAATAAATAATATCTTCGTAATTGCCTTCTTTTACCCATTCAATAGCCATTACAACTACCTCCTTGTATATTTTTGATCTCCTCTATAAGTGTAGCTTCCTTCTTAGATGAAAAAGCATCACTGCATAGTTTTTAGAAATCCCTTTACTATTGTATCAAACTTTTCCGGTTGTTCCACATGAATTGCATGGCCAGCACCATCAATTTTGACAAATTTCGCGTCAGATACGCATTTTTCGATGTTTTTTAATATGCGAAAGAACTTTTCATCATACTCCCCGTTCATTAAAAGAACAGGTATTTTTAAATTTTGCAGCTCGTTCCACCATGAAGGCTGAGCCCCTGTTCCCATGCCGCGCAAGCTATTTGCAAGTCCTTTTTGATTGTTAGCAAGTCGTTCTTTTCGCACTGCTTCTTGTACGTTTTGCGCTAAACATTTTTGCGTTTCAAACAGCGGAATATTTTCCCACATCGTTACAAAACTATTGATGCCTTCTCGCTCAATTTTATTGGCAAGTCTCTCATCTTTTTCACAGCGTTCTTTTCTAGCCTCTTCACTTTCAAGCCCAGCTGTACAATTTTCTAATAAAAGAGAATGTACATACTCTGGATATAGGCACGCCATCGTAATCGCCAGTCTACCGCCCATTGAATAGCCAAGTATGTGTGCTTTTTCAATATGAAGATAATCTAGTAGTTCTTTCATTTGTAGCGCCGCATTTCGAATATCATAATGAGTCACATCTTCAGGACTTTCCGTTTTTCCGTGCCCCACAATGTCTACTAAAATGACTTGAAACTGCTCGCTCCAAGAAGGAACGAAGGAACGCCACGTTTCCATGCTTCCCGTAAAACCATGAAGAAGTAGAAGTGGTTGCCCGCTTCCGACTACTTCATATTCATACGATACACCTTGCAGCGTTACGTTCATTTTGATTCACCTTGCAACGATGCAGTAATTACGTCCTGCGTTTTCGCCCACAATTTACGGTGCAATATTAAGTTTTCATCACGGTTCGTACAAATTTCTACAACGTGTAAACCTTCCGTCGTCGTTCCCTTTTGTACCTCTTCTCGAAATTGCTCCCAACCATTTACACGACTAAATGAACCGCCGTACATTTTGACAACATGCTCGTAATCAAGTCCAATTGGCGTTCCAAATAATGATTCGAAATGTTCCTTTTTCTCATATTGTGGTAAGAATGAGAAAATACCGCCACCATCATTGTTTACAACGACAATCGTTATATTTAATTCATGTAATTTTGCGGCTAATAATCCGTTTAAATCGTGATAAAATGATAAATCACCAATAACTAATACGAGCGGATCGCAAATAATGCTCGCTCCTAAAGCTGTCGAAATGATTCCATCAATCCCGTTTACACCACGGTTTGCCATCACTTGAATATTTTTATCCGATGTGAAGAAGAATGAATCTGTATCACGAATTGGCATACTATTACTCGCAAATAATGTTGCCCCTTCTGGTAGTACGCGGACGATATCCGTAATAACTTTCCCTTCAAATGCAGTTTCATATGTTTCCATTTCACGAAGCGTTTCCTTCGTTTTTTCGTTTATATGTTGCCACATTCCGAACCAATCATTCTTTTTCATAGCTGGTATTTTTTCTATTAGTGCCCTGCAAAATGCAATATCACTTGCCTGTACAACTTCTGTCGCAACGAGAGCTGGGTCTCTCCATTGGCCAGATTCTTCAACAACGATATGAACAGCTTTCGTCTGTTTTTTAATGAACTGCGTTAATGCTTTAGAAACAGGCATACCACCAAAGCGAATCATAACTTCTGGCTTCCACGTTTCTTTTAACAATTCATTTCGTAAAAATGTATCGTAACAGTCAATTACCATCGTTTTATCGTGATGTCCGCTACGAATGTTAGAAAGTGGATCCGCTAATATTGGATATCCCGTTTTTTCAGCTAGTTCTGCCGCAAACGCTGCGATTTCTGAATGACTATCATCTCCACAAATAATAAGCCCCTTTTCCATATGTGAAAGGCGCCCTACAAGAGAATCTACATATTCACTCGGCATCATCACGTTCCCTTGCTGAACTACTCCTGTATATTCCCCGCGTCCTTGATCCCATAAACTTTCTAATGAGAAATCTGGGATAAGCGGCTCGCGAACTGGAAAATTAAGATGAACAGGTCCTTGCGGCGCTAGAAGTGCGCTTGCTATCGTGCGCTGCGTCGTCATGCGAGCATAATGATACATCGCTTCACTCGCTTCTGGAAGTGCCATCTCTGTAAATTGCTTCACAAATGTACCGTATAAATTGAATTGATTCATCGCTTGTGGTGCACCAACATCTCTTAATTCATGCGGTCTATCTGCCGTTAAGACGATAAGCGGCACTCGTGAATGAAAAGCTTCACATACAGCTGGATAGTAGTTCGCTGCTGCCGTTCCTGACGTACATAATAATGCAACAGGACGTTTTTTCGCTTTTGCAATGCCGAGCGCAAAAAATCCTGCTGATCTTTCATCTACATGTAAATATGTGTTCATTCCTTCATGTTGTTCCATTAGTAGAGCAATCGGTGTTGACCGTGAGCCTGGACTAATGACAACATCACATACATTTAGACGCGTCAGTTCATCCACGAACGCGCCTAAATAATATGATAATGCTTCTATATGATTGTTCATTTCATTAATTCCTCCAAAGCACCAAGCATCGGTCTAAACTTCAAGCTTGTTTCTTCATATTCAAGTTGCGGTACTGAATCAATTACAATCCCGCACCCGGCAAATAAGGATGCTTTCGCACCATTTAATAATCCGCAGCGAAGTGCAACCGCAAATTCACCATTTCCTTCATCATCTATCCAGCCAATCGGTGCACCATATAACCCTCTGTCTAACAATTCAACATCACGAATCAGTTTCATCGCTTCCAAACGAGGTGTCCCGCCAAGAGCTGGTGTTGGGTGTAATTCTTCTACCATTGTTAAAAGACTCGCATCGCCTTTTGCCTCTACAGGCGTATATAAATGAATTAAGTTTTTCGTTGTTAATAAGCCCGGTCTTTCCGGAATATTAACGGATTCGCAGTGCTCATTGAGTACTCCTCGAATCATGTTCACAACATAACCGTGTTCAGCTAAATTCTTTTCATCATGAAGAAGCGCATTACTATTTCGTTTACTTTCTTCTATAGATTGACCATGACCAGTTGAACCAGCAAGACACATCGAAGTAAACCTCTCATCTTCTTTGCGAATTAATCTCTCTGGCGTCGCTCCTAAGAAACATGCTCCTTTATAATCAAAAGAAAATACGTAACAATCCGGTTGCCCAATGCGAAGCGCTTCTAAAACAAGAGCAGAATCAATATGATGATCCATTTCTACTTTTAGCTCCCTCGCTAATACAACCTTCTGCACGTTCCCCTGCTTCATCTCATCTTGCACTGTCTCAATGGCCTTCATCCAGCCTTTCGGATCTACTTCTACTTTAGAAGTAACTGTTAATTTCGATCCTTCTAGTGCACATTTACTCTCCCCAAAAATTTTCTCTTCTAAAGAAACAATTTCGTTATAAAGAGTTTCTGCACAATCAGTTGCTGAAACGAATGTATTCATTGTTAACCATGCGTTTTCATTTTTTACAGTTAATAAAAATGCTGGTAGTGAAAATGTCGTATCATCAAATTCTTTCCATAAGTCGGTTTTCTCTTTTTCTTGGTCAAATGAAAATCCACCAAATAAAAGAGGACCTGTTCCAAATTCGTATCTTCCTCTTTGTACAAATGCTTTCTCTTTTACTTTATCCCACTCGTCACGAGCCGTTTGAAAGCGTTTGTGAGAAGAAGTTGCTATAGTGAAAACAGAGCCAATTCCAGCAAATATTACATGCTGAGCTGGGTCTGCAAAATAACATCTATTTTCGAATGAGATCCTTTTTCCTGCTGCATAAAACAGAAGCGGATCTATCCAGTCTATTTGTTTTACGAAGCTAACCAATATTTTTTCATCAGTTGCACGCTTAATGGCTGCACTAAGAACTTCTTGCAAGCCTATTTGTTTCGTTTGAATCACAATTGTCTCCCCCCTATGGGCGAAAAATAGTCATAATTACGCTTGATTTTAAGATACACCTCAAACGAAAGGCCTGTCAACGTTTAGCATTTCTGAGAAATTCACCTTCTCTTCCTAGAAAATAAACGTTGACACTAAATGATGCTTTTTCTACACTTAGTTGTGTACAATATGTGACCAAAGGAGGATTCAACATGGAAATGAACGTCGAAACGAATTCCTCTCCTACGGCGCCAAAGCCAAGTAAGCAAACCGGCTGGCGCATTTGGTGGAGTTTACTACGTCCCCATACATTAACAGCAGCTTTCGTTCCTGTTTTCATCGGAACAGCCTATGCGATGCAGGTCGGAGGTATAAATCAAATACATCTCCCTCTTTTCCTTATGATGCTTCTCGCTTGTCTTCTCATTCAAGCAGCAACAAACATGTTTAATGAATACTTTGATTATAAAAGAGGACTCGATCACGAAGGGTCAGTTGGTATCGGCGGCGCTATCGTTCGCGATGGCATTCAGCCGAAAACAGTGCTTAACTTAGCATTTGGATTTTTCGGGATCGCAATACTATTAGGTGTGTATATTTGTATGAATTCTAGCTGGTGGCTTGCTGCAATCGGTCTTGTTTGTATGGCCGTTGCCTACCTTTATACAGGTGGCCCACTTCCAATTGCCTATACACCATTTGGAGAGTTAACAGCCGGATTATTTATGGGTGTCATTATTATTGGGATTTCATTCTTTATTCAAACTGGAACGGTAACATCAGAAGTCATTTTATTATCTATTCCAAGCTCCATTTTAATTGGTGCCATATTATTAGCTAATAACATTCGTGACTTAGATGGCGATAAAGAAAACGGTCGTAAAACGTTAGCAATTCTCGTCGGACGTGAAAGAGCCGTTGGTGTACTCGCTTCTATGTTCATCGTTTCTTATATTTGGACAATCGCTCTAATTATCGTGAACATCGTATCACCATGGATGCTTATCGTATTTTTAAGTGCACCGAAAGCATTGAAAGCGACGAAAGGCTTTATCGGTAAAAGTATTCCAATGGAAATGGTACCTGCGATGATTGCAACAGCAAAAACAAATACAATCTTCGGTCTCCTCATGGGAATCGGATTATTGCTTGGATATTTCCTATAAAGTGAAACTTTAATCAACTGCCCGTTAATGCGGGATAAAAAGGAGCTGCTGACGTGGCTCCTTTTTCATATACCAATTTCAGCTCATAATTCCCACCTCCAACGCTCATACTATGTAAAGAAACTGAATTGTAGGAAGGTGGACGACTATGTTAACTCCACAACAAATAAATCAATTTAAATCTATTTTAGAAAAACAACAGCAAGAAGTTGAACAAACAATACAAACTCATGAGAATACAGATCGTGCTTCTGAACGTGATTCAGTGGGAGAATTGTCTAGCTATGACAACCATCCAGGTGATATGGCTACAGAATTGTACGAACGTGAGAAAGATTTCGGACTCATCGAATTTTGGCATAAACAACTAGAAGATACGAAACATGCCCTGCAAAAAATTGAGGCTGGTACGTACGGTATTTGCGAAGTGTCTGGTGAGGAAATTCCGTTCGAAAGATTAGAAGCAATGCCGACTGCTACAACGTGTATACAGCACACTACAAATAAATTGGATATGAACACGCGACCAGTTGAAGAAGAGGTGTTGGCTCCTTCGTTTCATAAGCACGATGAAGGTCATTCTGTAGAGTACGATGCTGAAGATGCATGGCAAGACGTCGCAAATTACGGAACGTCTGAAACTCCATCTGATTTAGAAAGACAAGATTCCAAAAACTATAATGGCATGTACGTAAATAGTGAAGAGAATGTAGGCTTCGTTGAGGATTTTGAAAACTTTATTGGTACGGATATGTATGGCAAAAACCCACAAGTTTTCGCTACAGAGGAGCATGAAGAATATGAACAAATGCTCGATGACTTTGAAGAGCGTACTTTCAAAGGCGAACTATCTTCAAATGAGTCAAGTTCCAAAGAATAAAAAAAAGCATTCCGAAATTCGGAATGCTTTTTATCGCTAGCTAATTAGTTTTTTGTAACGTTAGCTGCTTGTGGTCCGCGGTTTCCATCAACGATTTCGAAAGAAACTTCTTGACCTTCTTCTAAAGTTTTGAAGCCGTCGCCTTGGATAGCTGAGAAATGTACGAATACGTCTTCTCCGCCTTCAACTTCGATGAAGCCAAAACCTTTTTCGCCGTTAAACCATTTAACTTTACCTGTTTGCATGTCATGTACCTCCTAAATAAAAATGAAACTATGAATCCACATGAAAAGGTGGATATAAAGGACATGAATGTATAACAAGCTTACAGCCTTTAATACAACGTGCTTTATTTCCGTACCACATTATGTAGCTCAATAGTGTTTTCACTATATCATGCTATGTCAAAAACGTCAAATGAGAACACTTTCAAACCATCGTTTTTTATAATCCTAGTATAACCTTAAATTTTCATTCTATTTTTATTCAAAAATTAACAAATCTACAGTATTCTAATTCCTTTGATTTTTGTACAATATAATTACTACATATGATGAGGTGAAAAAATGCAAGCACATGAAATCGAGTATAAATTATATGGCGATGATATGCAGTTTGTTGAAATTGAATTAGATCCAGAAGAAAGCGTTATTGCAGAAGCTGGCGCAATGATGATGATGGAAGATCATATCGAAATGGAAACCATTTTCGGTGATGGTTCTGGTCCATCTAGTGGGCTATTCGGTAAATTAATGGGCGCTGGTAAGCGTCTTGTTACAGGTGAAAGTATGTTTATGACTGTCTTTACAAATACAGGTCATGGCAAGCGCCACGTATCATTCGCCGCTCCTTATCCAGGAAAAATCATCCCTGTTGATTTAACACAATATCAAGGGAAAGTCGTTTGTCAAAAAGACGCGTTTCTTTGTGCAGCAAAGGGTGTTTCTATCGGAATTGAGTTTACGAAAAAAATTGGAACTGGTTTCTTCGGTGGTGAAGGTTTCATCATGCAGAAACTTGAAGGTGATGGACTCGCTTTCATGCATGCAGGAGGAACTGTATATAAGCGTGAATTAAAACCTGGCGAAAGACTTCGCATCGATACAGGTTGTCTCGTTGCCATGACAAAAGACGTTAACTACGATATTCAATTCGTTGGAAAAGTAAAAACAGCTCTATTTGGCGGTGAAGGTTTATTCTTCGCAACGTTAGAAGGTCCTGGAACGGTTTGGATTCAGTCCTTAACACTTAGCCGTTTAGCAGCACGCCTTACAAGCCCAGCAGCTCAAAACAGCGGTGAAGGCAGCGTTTTAGGCGGACTTGGACGTTTATTAGATGGAAAAGAGTAAACAGTGCCCTTATGGGGTGCTGTTTTATTTTGGCATGATTCGTCCATAAGTCGCTATAATTTCATCCACTAATTTATATACGCAATACAAACTATTTGCCCCCTCCAAAAGAATGAATCAAGTCCCTCACTGCATATATTGAACTATACCTTTTCTTAAGGAGGGCTTCCTTAATGCGTACTCCTTTATCCTTCGATAAAGATACTGCCATATTGTTAGCTTCTTGTTGTGAGTTAACGTATGAACAATATAAACAAAATGGGATTTTCGAAATACCGGATGGTTTTCAATATGTACAAGGCTTTCAAGGAAAAACCATTCACATGACAGATTGGTTCGGATTCATACTAGAATCTGAGGATACAATTATTGTAGCTTTTCGCGGGACACAAACAGATACAGACTGGATTATCGATTCACTCGTTAACCAAAAACCATATCCATATGCTTTAAACAGCGGAAATGTCCATAACGGCTTTCTTTCCATTTATGAATCTTGCCGAGATTCTATTATGGATATGCTCGTATCACTACCAGCCCATAAAAAACTTCTTGCAACAGGTCATAGCTTAGGCGGCGCGCTCGCCACACTACATATACTCGATGCGCGTATAAACACTGCCTTTGCACAGTACGGTCTTTATACATTTGCCTCTCCAAAAGTCGGAGATATTGCATTTCGCAATTATTATAAACTACAAGTAGCTAGTAGCTTTCGCTTCGTTAATCTATTTGATGTCGTTCCTCTTCTCCCTCCGCGCAATGTCCATTTTAATGACCAAGACTGGGAATATGCACACGTTCATCACAACATGACATTTACAAAAAACACAAAATCTATTACAAATAATCATGCCATGACAACATACAAAACATGTCTGACTTCTCATTTTTAACCAGGTAATGATTGGAAACCCTATATCCTTATACTATAATAATATATGAAGTTATTTTTGGATGAGGGGACCTTACATGCTAAAATTTATCTTTGCACTTTTTCTCATTGTAATTTTTACGTTTACAGGTTTCTTTACATTTTCATACTTTGCGACGGGAGAATATGGTGGAACAGGTATCATATATACCGCTATCCCATTTCTTTCTTAAGCAAAAAAAGAAAACCGAGCTTAATGAAATTAAGCTCGGTTTTTTAAGTGATTATATTCCTCTTTTAAAAGTGAATACACTTTAGCATCCCTATACGTATAATTCATTTTTACACTTTGTCTCCATGAGTAAAAGTCCCTTCAAAAGGGACTTTCACTTAATACTGTGTAACCGCATTACCAATACTCCAAATCTCATTACTATACTGTAAAATCGTTCGATCACTCGCAAAATGACCAGACTGTGCAATATTTAAAATCGACATTTCTAACCACTTCGTTCGGTTCTCATACGCTCTACCAACAGCTTCTTGCCTTTCCGCATATGGACCAAAATCTCGTAGAACGAAGTATTCATCATTTTGAATTACGAGAGAATCATAAATCGCTTCAAATTCAGCTCCCGAATGTGCAAAGAAACCACTCGTTAACTGATCTACTACTTTTTTAATATGCATATTGTGGTGATAATAATCACTTGCACGATATCCACCATTTTGATAGTAATGAAGAACCTCTTCCGCTGTTAAGCCAAAAATGAAACAGTTATCATCACCGACCCGGTCTTTTATTTCAACATTAGCTCCGTCTAACGTTCCGAGTGTAATCGCACCATTCATCATAAATTTCATATTCCCTGTTCCTGATGCTTCTTTACTCGCAGTTGAAATTTGCTCACTCACATCCGCAGCTGGGAATATATCTTCCGCTAAAGACACTCGATAGTTTTCTAGAAAGATAACTTTCATATATTGGCTTACGTACGGATCATTATTCACTTTCCTTGCGAGTTCATTGATTAATTTAATAATTTTTTTCGCATAGTAATAGCCAGGTGATGCTTTCGCTCCAAAGATAAAAGTACGCGGATAAAATGTAAAACTAGCATCCTCTTTCAAACGGTTATACAAATATAAAATATGAAGGACATTTAATAATTGTCGTTTGTAAGCATGTAGTCTTTTTACTTGCACATCAAAAATAGAATTAGGATCAATTGTAATCCCCATTTTATTATGAATACGCTCCGCTAAAATCTCTTTACGCTCTTGTTTTACCTCTGCAAATTTCTCTTGGAAACTCGCATCGTATTGAACTGTTTGCAGCGCTTGAAGCTTAATCGGTTCTTTCTTCCACTCTGTTCCAATCGCCTCTGAAATAAGGTTCGTCAGCTGCGGATTCGCCTTCATTAACCAACGTCTATGAGCGATTCCATTCGTTTTATTATTAAACTTATCTGGATAAAACTCATAAAACAATCGCATTTCACGTTGCTTTAAAATTTCCGTATGAATTTTTGCTACACCATTTATGCTATGGCTACCGACAATTGCTAAATGAGCCATTTTCACAAGATCATGCGCAATAATCGCCATCTCTTCAATACGATGCCATTCATATGGATAACGTTCCCAAAGTTCATGACAGAAACGTTCATTAATCTCTTCAATAATCATATAAATTCTCGGTAATAACGGTTTAAAAATGTGAATTGGCCACTTCTCAAGCGCTTCTGATAACGTCGTATGATTCGTATAAGAAATCGTTTGCGTTGTTATGTGCCAAGCTTCTTCCCATGCTAGTTTTTCTTCATCTAATAAAATACGCATCAGTTCTGGAATCGCCAAAACGGGATGTGTATCATTAATATGAATCGCAATTTTCTCATGTAATTGACGAAGGTCACCATATCTTTCTCTATGCATACGAACGATATTTTGCAAACTTGCTGATACGAGGAAATACTGTTGTTTCAAACGAAGTATTTTCCCCTCATCATGCGTATCATCTGGATATAAAAACTCCGATACCGCCTCTGTTTCACGCTTATATTTCAAAATATCTTTGCAATTTTGCGGGAAAGGAACTGGTTCAGCATTCCAAAGTCTGAGTGTATTTACAGTACTCGTTTCATAACCTACTACCGGAACGTCATATGGTACTGCCATAATCACTTCTGCATTCGTATGCCTAAACTCTAAACGCCCGTCAATGTATAGCGGTTCAACATTGCCGAAATAACTTACTTCTACAGCTTGATCATGCCTTCTTACTTCCCATACGTTTTCATGAAGAAGCCACTGTTCTGGAAATTCAACTTGATAACCATCAACAATTTTTTGATCAAATAAGCCGTGTTTGTAACGAATTCCACAGCCATGACCTGGTAAGTTTAAAGATGCAAGTGAATCAAGGAAACAGGCTGCTAATCGTCCAAGTCCACCATTTCCAAGACCTGCATCTGCTTCCACCTCTTCTAACTGTTGCAAAGAAATCCCAAGCTCAGAAAGTCCTTGCTCACATACATCCCTGATGCCTAAATTTAATATGTTACTTCCAAGCAAACGCCCAAGTAAAAACTCAATGGATAAGTAATACATTTGCTTTTGCTCTCCAGACCGATAACTTTCGTTCGTTGCAATCCATTGACTATTCATATACTCACGTACCATGTACCCAAGCGTATTGTATTGATCACGAGCTGTAGAGTCTTTAAAACTTTTACCATACATCGTCTCTAACTTTTCTAGAAAAGCTGATTTGAAACTTTCAACATGAGTAAACATTTCTTCACCACCTACATGTTATTCCATGAGACTTTTATACAATTTCTTATAGGCAAGAGCTGATTTCTCCCAGCTATAATCTTCAGTCATCGCTTGTTTTACAAGCTGCTCCCATACCGGTTTATCATGATAAAATTCAATTGCACGAAGAACCGTGTGCAACATGTCATGCGCATTAAAGTTCGTGAAACTGAAACCATTTCCTTCTCCAGTTTCTTCGTCATAAGATTGTACAGTATCATTTAATCCGCCTGTCTCTCTTACAATCGGAATTGTACCGTACGCTAATGCGATAAGTTGTCCAAGTCCACACGGTTCAAATAGTGATGGCATTAAGAATAAATCACTTCCCGCATACACTTGATGGGCTAGTTCTTCATTAAATCCGATATACACTTTTACCTTCTCAGGATACTCGTATGCCATCCACTCAAAGAATTGTTCATATTCAGAATCACCTGATCCTAAAATAATACATTGCACATCTTCCTCCATTATTTCGCGGAATACAGTACGTACTAAATCAAGACCTTTTTGCTTTGTTAATCTCGTTACCATCGAAATAATTGGTGTATCTTCTTTTTCTGGCAAACCAAAATAACGCTGCAATGCGCGTTTATTTTCATTCTTTTCCTCTAATGACTCTGCATCATACTGAGCAGTAATATACGAATCCGTTTCTGGATTATATACGCTCGTATCAATTCCATTTACGATGCCGCTAAGCTTACCATTATTTTTTCGTAACAATCCATCTAACTTCTCACCGAAAAACTCATATTGAATTTCCTCTTTGTATGTCGGGCTAACCGCTGTAATCTGATCAGAAGCGATAATTCCGCCCTTCATAAAGTTCACATTTCCATAAAACTCTAGCTGCTCACTATGAAAATATTCATCACCAAGTTCTAACAAGTCGTACATCACTTCAGGAGGAAATACACCTTGGAACTGCAAGTTATGAATCGTATACACCGTTTTAATATGCTCATATAATGGATTATCTTGATACTTTTCACGCAGTAAGAAATTCACCATAGCTGTATGCCAATCGTGGCTATGAAGAACATCCACTTCGAAATCAAGATGCGGAATACACTCTAAAACTGCTTTCGAAAAATAAGAAAAACGCTCTCCGTCATCATAATGACCATATAGAGAATCTCTCTTAAAATAATATTCATTATCTATTAAGTAATACGTAATCCCGTCTTGCTCACCTTTTAAAATTCCGCAATATTGATTTCTCCACCCAAGCGGGACGTTAATTACTTTATGTAACGTACATCCATCCCTTAATTTTTGCGGAATAAGACTATAATTTGGAAGTATAATGCGAACGTCCACACCTAATTTTTTCAGCTCTTTTGGGAGCGCACCTGCTACATCAGCTAATCCTCCCGATTTAACAAATGGTACACATTCTGATACTGCAAATAAAATATTCACTTGTTGTCCCACTGCACGAAAAGCTTATACGACTTCCCTTGCAGCTTCCTCCCTTCGAGTTTTCATTTGAATGAATGCTTTAATCAGTGGAGGAAAAACCCCCACTGATTCTTTTAAGAATAACTATTAATCGTACTGCTTTGAATACTTCCTTTTTCTACAACATATGGCTCATCGGCGTTTCCTTTTAGTACAACACCGTCACCAATTTTCACGTCTTTATCAATAATAACACCGTCTATTATACAGTTATCTCCAATTTTGCTCTTTTGCATAATAATGCTATTACGAACAATTGAACCTTTTCCGATTTTAACAGAACGGGAGATAACACTATTTTCTACTTCTCCTTCAATAATACTGCCGTTTGCAATCATTGTATTTTTCACGGCTGCACCCTTCAGGTAACGAGTTGGTGGTTCATCTTTTACTTTCGTAAAGATCGGTGCTTCTTTCTTAAATAATTGCTTCCAAATAGCAGGCTGCAAAATTTCTAAGCTATGTTTATAGTAGCTTTCAATCGAATCAATAATAGCTACATATCCTGTATGCTCATACGTAGCGATATGCAGTGATTTTCCGCGCTTTTCTCTCACTACATCAAATAAACTGTATTGCTCCACATCTTTATATGTCTCAAATAAATCTAACAATAATTGTTTCTTTAACACGTATGTTTGAAGCGAAACCCCTTCATGGCAAACTTCAGTAATATCAGCTGCCGTATGTATATGTCGCTCTAACACCGCTTGAAAATTTAATGCCGTTACGAGATGGCTATTCGTAATAACAACGTATTCTTCTCTAGCTCTTAAAAAATAATCAATATGTCTTCTAAAATGTGCAAAAGATCCAAATTCATCTTGGTCACATTGGCAATTTGGTGGGAATAAAAACAGTCCGTCTCTTTTTCTATCTAAATCCCACTGTTTTCCTGAACCAACATGGTCCATTAGTGAGCGGTTTTTATGACTTGTAAAAACCGCTACACTATGAATATTAGAATTCACCATATTTGAAAGCATGAAATCAATGAGTCGATAACGGCCCCCAAACGGTAACGCCGCTAATGAACGATGCCCTGTTACTTTCTTTAAGGAAGGAAAACTTCCCGTTGCATTAATAATTCCTAACATTTTTTCTCCCATTCATTCCATCCCCCTTTTCTATTTCCCTTCAGCAATTAGTACTACATCGTCGACATTTTTTTCTGGACGAATAATTGTTCCATCTTCAATAACCATTTCCGATCCAACGATGGCTCTTTCAATCACAACATTTTTACCAATCTTCGCTCCTGGCATAACGACAGAATCAATAACCATACTACCTTCTTCCACCGTTACCCCTTGGAATAACACAGAATGCTTCACGTCCCCTTCAATGACGCATCCTTCGTTAATAAGTGATTCTTCTACTTTTGCCTTTTCTGCAATATATTGAGGTGGCTCATTTGGATTCACAGAATAAATACGCCAATTACGATCGTTTAAATTCAACGATGTTTCATCGCGAAGTAAATCCATATTCGCTTCCCATAAGCTTTTCACCGTTCCAACATCTTTCCAATATCCTTCAAACGGATACGCCATCAGCTTTTTCCCTTCATCTAATAAAAGCGGAAGTACATCTTTTCCGAAATCATTACTAGATTCAGGATTTCTTGCATCCATCTCTAAATACTCTTTCAAAATTGCCCAGTTAAAAATATAAATTCCCATTGATGCAAGATTACTTCTTGGAAATTGCGGTTTCTCTTCAAATTCAACAATCTCCATCTCTTCGTTCGTATTCATAATACCGAAACGACTCGCTTCATCCCACGGCACTTCAATAACAGAAATCGAAACATCCGCTTCTTTCTCAATATGGTAATCTAGCATTTTACTGTAATCCATTTTATAAATGTGGTCGCCTGATAAAATCAGAACATACTCTGGTTCATACTGACTTAAATAGTTTAAGTTTTGATAAATGGCACTTGCTGTACCTGTATACCACTTCACACCTGAAGACTCCGCATAAGGAGGTAACACTGTGACTCCACCGCTTACTCGGTCTAAATCCCAAGCATTGCCGATTCCGATATAATTATGAAGTTCGAGTGGTTGATATTGCGTCAAAATCCCAACCGTTTCAATACCAGAATTCGCACAGTTACTTAGCGTAAAATCAATAATGCGATATTTACCACCAAATGGAACAGCTGGCTTGGCTAAATTTTTTGTTAATGCACTTAATCGACTACCTTTTCCCCCTGCTAGTAACATTGCTACGCACTTTTGCTTTTGAGCCATCTTGTTTTTTGCTCCCCTTTCTCGTCTTCACTGGTCGTAATATGGATACGCCAAATGGTGGAATTGTAATTTCTACATGTGCCGCTTGATTATGATACGGTTCTTGAATCGTCTTGAGACGTTTCTTATTCACTTGCCCCGAGCCGCCATATTGCTCAGCGTCACTGTTTAAAATCTCGTTATAATACTCGAAATCTGGCAAACCTACTTTATAGTTTTCATATGTAGCTTTCGTAAAATTACATACAACAACTAACGCATCTTCTTGTTTATCCCCTTGGCGGATAAACGAGAAAATACTTTGCTCATGATTATTAGCATCTATCCACTGAAATCCTTCAGGTGAATGATCAAGCTGCCAAAGTGGTTTGGAGCGCTTATACAATGCTATGAGCTCTTTAAAGTAATCATGCATATAACGATGCATTTCAAAATCATGTAAATTCCAATCTAAATCTTCAAGGTCTTTCCACTCATCAAACTGCCCGAATTCTCCACCCATAAAGAGTAATTTCTTACCTGGATGAGTAAAGAAATATCCATATAATAAACGAAGTTGAGCAAACTTATCCCAGTAATCTCCTGGCATTTTATTTAATAACGACTTTTTCCCATGAACGACTTCATCATGAGAAAGCGGTAATATGAAATTTTCAGAGTAAGCATATATTAAAGAGAACGTCATTTTCTCATGAATATACTTCCTATACTCAGGCGCACACTCCATATATTTCAGCACATCATTCATCCAGCCCATATTCCATTTGTAATTGAACCCAAGCCCACCTTCATACGTTGGAGCTGTTACAAGTGGCCAAGCTGTTGAATCTTCTGCTGTCATAAGAAAATCTTCATCTTCTGCAAACACCGCTTCATTTAACTCTCGTAAAAATGAAACAGCGTACTCATTACTTTGCTCTTGTCCTTCTTTATTCCAGTACAGCATATTCGCAACTGCATCCACCCTGAAACCGTCAATGTGGAAATACTTCATCCAAAATAACGCATTTGAAATTAAGAAATTACGTACTTCCCTCTTCCCTAAATCAAAATTAACAGTTCCCCATACTAGGTTTTCTTGTACATCTATATCTTTATATTCATAAGTCGGTGTCCCATCAAACAAATATAAACCGTGAGCATCTTTACAAAAATGCCCCGGCACCCAATCTAAAATGACACCGATTCCATATTTATGACATTCATCGACAAAATACATCAAATCATGTGGCGTGCCGAATCTACTTGTCGTTGCATAATATCCCGTCCCTTGATATCCCCAAGAACGATCATATGGATGCTCAACAAGCGGCATAATTTCAATATGTGTAAATTGATGTTCCACCACATACGGAATGAGCTCCTCGGCCATTTCTCTATAAGAATATAGAGCGCCATCTTCTTTCTTTTTCCAAGAGCCGAAATGTAATTCATAAACTGTCATCGCTTCTTTATAAATCGATTTTTTCTTTCTCTTACGAATCCAGTTTTTATCATTCCATTCATATCCCTCTATATCAAAAACTACAGATGCCGTATTTGGTCTTACTTCTGCATATACTGCGTAAGGATCTGCTTTTAAAATAACGTCACCATCCATCGTTTCAATCGCATACTTATAAATCTCATTCTCTTCAATATGCGGTACAAACAAGGACCAAATCCCCTCTTCTGTCACTTGTAGCATCTTATGTTGCTCATAATCCCATTCATTAAAATCTCCAACAACACTCATTGCTTTCGCATGAGGAGCCCATACTGTGAATCGTACACCTCGCATCCCATCTTCCGTCACAATATGTGCCCCAAAGATGTTATAACTGTCATAGTACTTTTCTGTATGAAACTCATCTCGTTTCACTTCTTCACAATTTATTACATCCAATATGTTCACCTCACTAAGATGACAGAAATTTTTTACTCTTTATCATTTCTGCGAAAAACTGAAATATCCTTGTTATTTTTTAAAAAATATTCGTTTTTTTCTTTAATTTCGCTTAAAATATTCAAATTTACTGTGTAAAATATCGAATTTTGACGAATATTCATTGTAAACGCTTCATTTCCTACAAGTCTTTCATCCTATTATTTATTTCTCAACCTTTATTTCATTAGATTTATCCTATTTTACTCGCTATTTATCACTTAAAATCGCAACAAAATAATCTGTCATAAAAAAATGTTTCTCAACATTTTTTGTCACAATTTATTTGAAATGGAAAATTCATAAGCATATACTTGTTCTCAATAAAGAACTACGAACTGTCGCAAATATAATTCATACTGAAACACTATGTTTACTCTATCCATGCTCCAGGCGAAAGTTTGATAAAAAATTAAATTAGGGGGCTTCTCGGTTAGTCGCTACTTTTGATAGCTAACGAATTTGTCCTAGGACAGCCGAGCTAACACCCTTGTTCCAAAGGTATTTACGCTATCGCTAGCTAATAGGCGTATGGCTTCTCTTTTAATATTAATAGCTGCGTTATAGTCGCGACTTATTGTTAGTCCACAAGAACACTCATACGTGCGTTCAGATAGTAGCATATCTTTTCTGTTTCCACAATTACTACACATCTTTGTAGAAGGAAACCACCCATCTACTTTTACAAGCTGTTTTCCTTGTTCTTGTAGCTTATATGCTAAAAATGTCGTGAACATCCTCCAACCGTTATCTGCTACACTCTTACCAAAGCGAAGTGCTCGTGACATTCCTTTCATATGTAAGTCTTCGATTGCTACAACATCAAAGTTCTTAGCTAATTCTTTAGACTTATGATGAAGGAAATTTTTACGTTGATTGGCGACTTTTTCATGCAACTTCGCTACACAAATGCGCTGTTTATTCCAGCGCACTGAGCCTTTCACACGTCTTGCTAATACTCGTTGTGCCTTTGCTAATCGATTCAGCATCTGACGATAAAAGCGAGGATAATTGGCTTTCTCATCTTCGCTACTCACATACAATTCGGCCATTGCGAAGTCTAATCCAACTACACTTTCTACTTCTTTCTGAACAATTTCCTTTTCATATTCAGTTAAAACAGACACATAATACTTACCAGTTGATGTCAGCGAAATCGTGCATGATTTAATGATATGGTTTTGCGGTATCTCTCTATGTTGTTTCAATCGCACTAATTTCAATTCCGGTAGTTTGATATAACCATGAAATAACATAATATTTCCGTTTACTCTATTTGTTGTATAGGATTTTCTACTCTTTTTACTTTTGAATGTAGGAAAATCACTTTGACCACTAAAAAAATTCTTATACGCAGTTTGCAAGTTTAATTGAGCGTTAGCCCATGCTAATGAATCGACTTCTTTCAACCATTCATACTTCACCTTGTATTTCGCAGGAGTAGGGAATTTTTGTTTCTTTAGTTCTTCCTTGTTCTCTTTGTATTTTTCGTATACTTTTTTCCGTTCAGCTAGCATTTTGTTATATACAAAGCGTACACACCCAAAAGTTTTACGTATCAGATTTGCTTGTTCTTCTGTTGGATACAGACGAAATTTGTACGCCTTATTATGCTTTGTCATATTAATTCATCTCACTTTTCGCCTTGATTTCCCATAAACTGTTTTACTTTATCTACGGCGAGCCACCAAAGGTGATAACACAACATGAACACTGAGTTACTATTATTTAATTTCATCGTTATACCAAAAGTCTCCTCTTATAAGGCTGATTATATCAGAGGCAAAATAAATAGGAAAACTAAATCAAACCGAAATTATCGCTAGCAACTATGGTAAAAAAGGAGTATCTGTAAAAGGCGGCGATCTTAATAACGACGGCATTGTCGATGAAAAAGACATTCGCTTCGTTGAAAAGAACTTCTTGAAAAAAGGTCCAGATGCATCTAAATCACAAACACCTGTTGAAAAATCAAAAAGCGGTACACTAGCAGATATTTTAAAGAAATTAGGATTAACGCCTAAAAAATAATAATAAAGAGCACTCTATATAAAGTAGAGTGCTCTTTTCTATAAACGACCCTTATCCAGCAAAAGGGGTATATTGGGGATATACAAGGGAAAACGGAAAAGGAATTTATAGTGAACTACTCGCCACTTAGCAAAGCTTGAAGTGGGAGCTTCTCAGTTCCACGACGAAAGTAACCTTTCGTCTCCCTGAGCGTTACTTCGGGGCGTTCAACCCCTAGATGTCCAACGATTGGACGCTCTCTTTATACGGTTGATATTTTACGCAGGAACCGAATGGCTTGGTTTTCGCACGCTATTTTCTTCCTGCAACCTTCTATATCAAGTTATCAAAGAACTTCATATAGCTAGTTTATCAAAAGTTTTTGGCTATGCCAAACCGAAATTCATCTCCCACCTATCACTGGGCTATCGCCCTTCACGCGCCTCTGGAAAGAGAATTCTTTCGGTAAATCCTTTAAATTATATAAAAACTCAGAGGTAGGAAGCAGTTTCCCGCCTCTGAATTATTTAGCAATTATTATAGTACTGGTGCCATTGTTTCTTTTAATACTTTTACAGAATGAGCGAATTTCGCTTTTTCATCTTCATTTAGCTCAAGTTCTACGATCTCACGTACACCTTCGCGGTTAATAACAGCTGGAACACCTACGAAAGCATCTTTCTCACCATATTGTCCTTCAAGATATGCAGATACAGTTAATACGCTGTTCTCGTTGCTTAAGATTGCTTTAGTTACACGAAGTAGTGACATACCGATTCCGTAGTAAGTTGCACCTTTACGCTCGATGATATGGTAAGCTGCATCACGTACGTTTTCGAAGATTTTATCTAAGTCTTCTTGTTTGTACTGTTCGTTGTTAGCTAAGATTGTTTCTAGTTTTTGTACACCGATAGTAGCATGGCTCCATACTGGAAGTTCAGTGTCACCGTGTTCACCAACGATGTAAGCATGAACGTTACGTGGATCTACATCTAAGTAGTCACCTAACATGTAACGGAAACGAGCAGAGTCTAAAGTAGTACCAGAACCGATTACGCGCTCTTTTGGTAGACCAGATTCTTTCCAAGTTACGTAAGTTAAAATATCTACTGGGTTAGTTGCGATTAAGAAGATTCCATCGAATCCGCTATCCATAATACCGCGAACGATTTGTTTAAAGATTTTTGTGTTTTTCTCAACTAAATCTAAACGAGTTTCACCTGGCTTTTGTGGTAATCCAGCAGTGATAACTACTAAATCTGCATCTTTACAATCTGCATAGCTACCGCTCCAAACTTTTGTTGGTGATGGAGAGAATGGTACCGCATGGCTTAAGTCCATTGCTTCCCCTTCTGCTTTTGCTTCATTAACATCTACAAGTACGAATTCTTCAGCTACACCTTGGTTGATCATTGAGTAAGCGTAACTACAACCTACAGCTCCTGTTCCTACTAATACTACACGATTGATACCTTTTTTCATGTTAATTTCCCCTCTCTATTGTTCACATATATTTTTTTATGATTGTTTAAGTAATTAATTAAAATACTAATTTAATGTTGTTTAACTTCTTTACATTCATATTGTAGCACGTATTATTGTGAATTACTTCACAAATTATGACCTAATTGTGAACTTTTTCACATAGAGTGTAAAGTTGATGGAATAGGTGTGGAATCCATACCAAATTAGGTGTTTTCTTTAGATTGTGAAAGGGATTTTCTTATGTTTTTTGTCGGTAAGTGAAATTATATCGGCGATTTTTTAAATATATCGACCGTAACTCCAAATATATCAGCAATTTTTGCAATATATCGACTTACCGACAAAGCCCGACAATGATGACAGCATAAAAAACGCCATCCTTTCTGTATATTTCTACAAAAAGAATAGCGTTTTTTGATTATATGGATACAAATTTATCTTAGCTGGATAGCGATATTTTTTCCATACACGTCAAGTTAACATACCATCACTTATTAACAGTCAATAGACATGGAAACCTAGCAAAGCTCTTCAATTATTGTAGCAACACAGTCGTTTTCAAATCTTCAGCACCTCCATTTTTTAATGTATCATTTTGACCACTAAGATACGTAGGTTCGATTGTTAAGGATTTTGGAGGATTATCCATTGGTGGAAGAGCTAAAACAATATGGTGTCCGTATAGTCCCGTGCTACCAACTTGCAAGCTGACTCCTTCGTAGATTTTTCCTTTATCATCAGTGACAGTATAATCAAGTGCTGGCCACCTATCATTAGCTTCCATTTCTTTTGGATAATCAAAGGTCAAATCAATCCTCGTTGAAAGTGGAGAAAAGGTCACTTGATCTACTGTTAATGCATACAGATTATCTTTCGTTAATGTTTTTATATTAGGAGTGAATTTACGAATCTCATCTTCAACTTTTGTAAGAGGAAATGCTACGTTCCATGTTCCTATTTGTCCAAATAAATCTTTCCCCTGGACGGAAACATCAATTTTATCACCAAATTCACCGTAATTAGCCAGAGTAAATTCATGCTGCTCAATAATAGTGTTTTGTCCTTTTGACTTCTGTGAAGTAGAACCAATTGCAGCTCTGACTTCTTTCCCATTAATGGTTACATAACTAAATCCAGCTTTCTCTTCATTACTTTTGGAAATAGGGTTTTCTCCTTTGTATTCCACCGTGACCACTAAACGTCCACCATCGTAAACAGCCTCTTTCACATTCATCGTTAAACCACTATGGTTATCTTGTCTCTCAATTGATGTAGCAAGCTCATCCTTTTCAATTTTATCAGAAGCAATATCATTAAATTGTGCATAAATGGAGCCTATAACTGGAACACTCGATAATGTCTTTGCCATAGTAGGAGAAATGAATCCAGAACCTAAGAGAGAAACAGATATTCCACAAGCAACAAGACTAGAATACTTCATTGTATTTTTTCTACGGTATTGATTTTTCTTAGCTTGAAGCACGGCTGTTTTTTCTCTTTGAATTAACCTATCTTCTGGTATAGGAATATCATTGATATGGTGATTAAATTCTTCTTTATTCATAACTATATCCCTCCTTTAAAATGGGGCGTAAGGCTTGCTTTGCTCGATGTAATTGAGATTTTACGGTTCCTTCTGGAGAATTAAGAATCTCAGCAATTTCCTTAATAGATAAATCGTGATAATACCTTAATACAATAATAGTTTTGTAAGTAGGATCTAAGAAATTAAATGCCTCGATTAAATCCAACGATTGCTCTAATTTATTCATGCTCTCTTCTGCACATAAATTAGAAAACATTTCATCATTCGCAACAAATTGTCTAGAGGATTTTCTTACAAAATCAATGGATTTAAAAACAAGAATTTTAGTAATCCAACTTTGAAATTTCTCCGGCTTTTTTAACTTTCTCAATGAAAGATATGCTTCATAAATTGTTTCTTGGTATATATCCAGTGCATCTTGTTCATTTCTTACATAAGAATAAGCTGTTCGATATAGTTTTGGGCGAACAAAAGTAATAAGTTGTTCAAATGCTTGATCATTTCCTCTTGTCGCTTGTTTTACTAGATAGGCTATGTCCATTTTTATTTCTTCCTCCCTTTACTAATATAGTCGAATGAGAGAATAAAAAGGTTGCAAAAATAAGTGTATATATAAATCTCCTACAACTTATTGCAATGATTACTATCAAGCACTAATGCCACAAGAAATCCAAAAAAAAAAGCAGACTATCAAAAGTCCACTTTTACACAACAAAAAAGAGATAGCAGATTATGCTATCTCTTTTAGTATGACCCGTACGGGATTCGAACCCGTGTTACCGCCGTGAAAGGGCGGTGTCTTAACCACTTGACCAACGGGCCAATTCTGGCAGAGAAGAAGGGATTCGAACCCTCGCACCGCGTTCGCGATCTACTCCCTTAGCAGGGGAGCCCCTTGAGCCACTTGGGTACTTCTCTATAATATGGCTCCGCAGGTAGGACTCGAACCTACGACCGATCGGTTAACAGCCGATAGCTCTACCACTGAGCTACTGCGGAATAATTATGGTGGGCCTAAATGGACTCGAACCATCGACCTCACGCTTATCAGGCGTGCGCTCTAACCAGCTGAGCTATAGGCCCATAATTGAAAAGCGGGTGAAGAGAATCGAACTCTCGACCAGAGCTTGGAAGGCTCTTGTTTTACCACTAAACTACACCCGCATTAAATTGTAAATGGTGAGCCATGAAGGATTCGAACCTTCGACCCTCTGATTAAAAGTCAGATGCTCTACCAACTGAGCTAATGGC
>NZ_VEJP01000008.1:0-112087 GCF_007680225.1 Bacillus sp. DE0042
CCTTGAACGCCCTGAGGTCCAGTAGCACCAGTAGCGCCAGTGTTCCCTTGAACACCCTGAGGTCCAGTAGCGCCAGTGTTCCCTTGAACGCCCTGAGGTCCAGTAGCACCAGTAGCGCCAGTGTTCCCTTGAACACCCTGAGGTCCAGTAGCGCCAGTAGCACCTGTATTACCTTGAGGTCCGGTAGCGCCAGTGTTCCCTTGAACGCCCTGAGGTCCAGTGGCACCAGTAGCACCTGTGTTACCTTGAGGTCCGGTAGCGCCAGTGTTCCCTTGAACGCCCTGAGGTCCAGTGGCACCAGTAGCACCTGTATTACCTTGAGGTCCGGTAGCACCCGTGTTCCCTTGAACACCCTGAGGTCCAGTGGCACCAGTAGCACCTGTATTACCTTGAGGTCCGGTAGCACCCGTGTTCCCTTGAACACCCTGAGGTCCAGTGGCACCAGTAGCACCTGTATTACCTTGAGGTCCAGTGGCACCAGTAGCACCCGTGTTCCCTTGAACGCCCTGAGGTCCAGTAGCGCCAGTAGCACCTGTATTACCTTGAGGTCCGGTAGCGCCAGTGTTCCCTTGAACGCCCTGAGATCCAGTAGCGCCAGTAGCACCTGTATTACCTTGAGGTCCAGTAGCGCCAGTGTTCCCTTGAACGCCCTGAGGTCCAGTGGCACCAGTAGCACCTGTATTACCTTGAGGTCCGGTAGCACCAGTAGCGCCAGTGTTCCCTTGAACGCCCTGAGGTCCAGTGGCACCAGTAGCACCTGTATTACCTTGAGGTCCGGTAGCACCAGTAGCGCCAGTGTTCCCTTGAACACCCTGAGGTCCAGTAGCGCCAGTGTTCCCTTGAACGCCCTGAGGTCCAGTGGCACCAGTAGCACCTGTATTACCTTGAGGTCCAGTGGCACCAGTAGCACCTGTATTACCTTGAGGTCCAGTAGCACCAGTAGCGCCAGTGTTCCCTTGAACACCCTGAGGTCCAGTGGCACCAGTAGAGCCCGTGTTACCTTGAGGTCCAGTGGCACCAGTAGAGCCCGTGTTACCTTGAGGCCCAGTAGCACCGGTAGCGCCAGTGTTACCCTGAGGTCCAGTGGCACCAGTAGAGCCCGTGTTACCTTGAGGCCCAGTAGCACCGGTAGCGCCTGTGTTACCTCGAGGTCCAGTAGGCCCGGTAGGACCTCTGCCGAACGAAGCTGAATTAACTAGAGTAGTTTGTAACTCTGCAATTAATTTAAGGAGTTCTTGGAGTGTACAATGATCGATTCGGAATAACTTTGTGATGTAAAGTAAATAATTAATTAAAATTTGGAGTTCAACAAATACAGCACTTGCTACGAAAGTTGGATTTTTTAATATAGTTATTAAGTTTTTAATAATAGCTAATCCTTGCGCTTTCAGGGAGGAAGTAGCTTCTAGTGAACAAATAAATTTACTTAGTAGGTTCAATGTATCAATTAGATCTTCAATATTTTTGGGAGATGGATTTGCAAAAAGTTTTGGGATTATTTTTGTTAAATCGATAATGATTGCGCGAAATGTTCTAAGTTGTGCTTTAGTAATTGGGATCGATGGGGTATTTGGGATTCGTCCAGCGCTACTTGGAAAGCATGGTTTGGAGAATTTGTTTTGACTGTCGTCATAACGAGACATTAAATCTCTCCTTTCTAATGAGAATGTGAATGAAACTCATCATAGTAGATGCAAAAATTAGTTAAATGGTCATAGTAAAATCGTTTGTTTAAAGAAAAAATAGAAAAAACGCCTTATGATAAGGCGTTTTTTCTATTTTCTGCGTATTGATAATATCGTTTTAGTGAAACTTTTGATTTGAATCCAGCTAGTTTTATAATTTCTGACTCCGGAGTTTCTTTTTTTATTAAGTTTAAAATATAGGTGTTACGAAAGTGTTGTCCTGAGATTCCTTTGCGTAAATTAGCTCTAGATACTTCAAGGCGAATCATTTTTTGGATAGCGATTTCTGTTAATCCCTTCGGTGCATCATTTTCGTATACCCATCTGTATGTTCCGCGATTAAAATCAAATGCGATAAATAATGGGTCATGACTATGGTATTTTGGACGAACGGGTTCAGGGATGCTTTTGTAATAAGTATATAGTTGTTTTTTGTCTTCGTTAGTTAATGTAATTGTTCTTTCTACCCCTGCGGTTGCTGGGATAGAAAATGTGTTAGTTTCAAAGTGAACGTGATGCATAGTTAACGCTGTAAGTTCCTGTAAGGATAATCCATAGTCGATTAATAAGTTTAAAATAGCAACATTACGATCCATTAATAAAGGGCGCACAGGACGTTGTTTTTCTGAAAGTCCTTCTAATGAAGTGATTATATGTTTTAATCTTTTTTCTTCATCAGATGAAATGAAATCTTCGTTACGAAGTGTGCGGTCTGGTTGAATAGAAATTTCCATGTTCTTTAATGGGTTAGGGATATTTAGAAAATGATGCATTCTATTTAATACAATAAATACACGGTGCATCGTTTTCTCTGAGTAATGTCGATTCTTTTTTAGGTCGGAAAAGTAATCTTCGTAGTCTTTTGTACAAAGTGTAGCCCATATATTACTGGAAGGGAGCTTTTTGTTTTTTTCTAACCAATGTCCGAAATCTTCAATGTCATAAACATAACGTTTAATGGTTGAAGCTTTTCGGCCTTTATTCAATAAAAAAATAGAAAAGGCTTGTATTGTATCATGGAATTCCGATGTCTCCATAGTCCCACCACCTTCATTATTTCTTATATTATAGCAAACTTTTCTGAAAATAGTCATTTGCAAGGGAGACAGGAATAATAATATTTGGTGAGTGGATAAAATGAGGTGATTGTATGGAACAATCGATGCGAAAGAAAAATAATAATCAAATTAACATTGTGTTAAATCATCGAAAGAAAATTTCTTTACCAGCCGCAGAAAATAAAACAGTAATTTCAAATGAAACTACTACGAAACATGAGATGCTGCAAAGAATTGAAGAAGAGATGGGGAAGCTTGTTGGGATGGATGATATAAAAAAGATAATAAAAGAAATATATGCTTGGATTTATGTGAATAAAAAAAGACAAGAAATAGGGTTGAAATCTGAGAAGCAAGTACTCCATATGTTGTTTAAAGGGAATCCAGGTACAGGGAAGACAACTGTTGCTAGAATGATAGGGAAATTGTTGTTTGAGATGAATATTTTATCAAAAGGGCACTTAGTTGAAGCTGAACGTGCAGATCTTGTAGGAGAGTACATCGGACATACAGCTCAAAAAACAAGAGATTTAATAAAAAAAGCAATGGGAGGTATTTTGTTTATAGATGAGGCGTATTCATTGGCTCGAGGGGGAGAAAAAGATTTTGGGAAAGAAGCAATTGATACGCTTGTAAAACATATGGAAGATAAACAACACGGTTTTGTATTGATTTTAGCTGGATATTCAAGAGAGATGAATCATTTTCTTTCATTAAATCCAGGACTACAATCACGTTTTCCATTTATAATTGAATTTTCTGATTACTCAGTAAATCAACTGTTGGAAATTGGGAAGAGGATGTATGAAGAGCGTGAATACCAGTTATCGAAAGAGGCTGAATGGAAATTTAGAGATCATTTACATGCTGTAAAGTACTCGTCGCAAATTACATCGTTTAGTAATGGACGATATGTACGGAATATTGTTGAAAAATCGATTCGTACACAGGCTATGCGGTTGTTGCAAGAGGATACGTATGATAAATATGATTTAATTGGGATATCAAGTTGTGATTTGATGCTTGAAGAGGAGACGCACAGTACGTAAACTGTGCGTCTGTTTTTTGTATAAGTGCTTTTACTCTTTTTTTGCTTTTCCTTGATAAGATTTATGGAAGTGTTCCATTTTAGCGCTTTTTTCGTGTGCAGAATTAGGATCGTGTCCAATTTGACCTACTGAGCTTTTTTGAGCGCCTTTATTAACATGGTTTGTCATTTGTATTCACCTCGCTTTGAGGATTAGTATAAACATTATGTAAAGAAAAACTCATTAGAAAAGAAAAACCTCTTTACGATATGTAAAGAGGTTAGATTGCTATTTATGCATTGAACGTTCTTTTGTATCGATACGTCTATGCGGTAAATGCCATTTGTAATGAATAGAAACCATGCGGAAGCAAACAATTAAAATGAATAAGGTATATAGAGCCCAATCGCTAACAATAATTTGAGCGCCGATTAAGAAACCTGCTAGAATCGTCCAAAAGGCATATACTTCAGCTCGAAGGACGAGAGGTTTTCTGCGGGCTAAAAGATCGCGGATGATACCACCGCCAATACCAGTTAAAACAGCTGCTACGATTGTAGCGCTAATTGGTAAATTTAATTTTTGAGCATATAATGCTCCTTGTACGGCGAATGCTGATAAGCCGATAGCATCAGTGATATTTTCCCACTTTTTCCAATGTCTAATTAATTTATTAGGAAAAAGAAAAATAATCGTCATTGATAGTAGTGCGATTTGGAATAACATGTCTTGTTGCCAAAACGCGACAATCGGATAACCGATTAATAAATTACGAAGGGCACCTCCCCCAAATGCGGTTGCCATTCCTAAAATATACACCCCGAAAATATCATAATCCTCTTCCATTGCAACAATGGCTCCGCTTAGTGCGAAAGCGATTGTGCCTATGATGCTAAAAATCTCCCATGCCATGAATTTTCTCCCCCGCTAACTAGATGAAATGTGCTTCCTCTGCTATTATATTAGAAGGTTTAAATTTCGAAAAGGATGAGTGAACATATTTGATGGAAGAAAAAGAAAAAGTCATATTAGTAGGCTGTCAATTGCCACAAGATGATGATGAAAAGTTTATGCATTCCATGAAAGAGCTTGCATCGCTAGCGAAGACTGCACGAGCAGAATTGTTAGTGTCTACAACGCAAAAACGACCGAAGTTTCATCCGGCGACTTATATAGGTAAAGGTAAATTAGAAGAGCTTACAATGTTAACGGAAGAATTAGAACCGGATGTTATCGTATTTAATAACGAATTAACGCCGAGTCAAATTCGGAATTTATCCTCGGTATTAGATGCGAGGGTAATTGATCGAACGCAACTAATATTAGATATTTTTGCGCAACGTGCGAAGTCGAGGGAAGGTAAGCTTCAAGTAGAATTAGCTCAGTTGCAATATACAATGCCACGTCTTATGGGGCAAGGATTGTCTTTATCACGTCTTGGTGGTGGTATTGGAACGAGAGGGCCGGGTGAGACGAAACTTGAGACGGATCGTCGTCATATTCGATCACGCGTTGATGAAATAAAGAAACAACTTGCAGTTGTTGTGGAGCATCGAAAAAGATATCGTGAGAGAAGAAAAGATAATAAAGTATTTCAAGTTTCATTAATAGGGTATACGAATGCGGGAAAATCTACACTGTTTAATAGATTGACGGAAGTAGATACGTTTGAAGAAAACTTGTTGTTTGCAACGCTAGACCCGACGACAAGGAAGATGCCGTTACCTTCAGGTTATACAGTATTACTGACTGATACGGTGGGCTTTATACAAGATTTACCTACGTCATTAATTGCTGCTTTTCGTTCGACATTAGAAGAAGCTGGTGAAGCGGATGTTATTTTACATGTAGTTGATTCAGCGGATCCTAATTATGTAGGGCATGAGAAAACAGTAAAACAATTATTGTCAGAACTTGAAATTAATCATATTCCTATTATTACGTTATATAATAAAAAAGATGAATTACATCAAAACTTTATTCCGTTTCCGAAAAGTGACTTCTTAATGACTAGTGCCTTTGAACAAAGTGATTTATTGCATATAAAAGAAGCGATAGAAACGAAAATGAAGGAAGAAATGAATCGTTATCAAGTGGAAATTCCACCGAGTGAAGGTAAGTTGTTAACGCTATTAAAGACGGAGACGCTATTAACAAAGATGGAGTTTCTGGAAGATAAATTTGTATATGATTGCGTGGGGTATATTTTTGCTCATTCATCGCTTAATGTGCAATTAAAGAGATTTTTAGTGGAAGAAGGAGAAAATAAAAATGTTTGATCGTTTGAAAAATGGAGAAAAAATTGCTCCAATCGTAAAAGAAGTAGAGAGCCAGATTACAGAAGTACATAAACGCGCGGATGAAGTAATTGAAAGCAATCAGTTTCGAGTGTTAGAAAGTTTCCGTAAACATAAAATTAGTGATTCGCATTTTATTCCGACGACAGGTTACGGTTATGATGATATTGGCCGTGATACGTTAGAAAAAGTGTATGCGGATGTATTTGGAGCGGAAGCTGGTCTTGTTCGTCCGCAAATTATTTCAGGTACTCATGCTATTTCTACAGCGTTATTCGGTGTTTTACGTCCGGGAGATGAGTTATTGTACATCACTGGCAAACCGTATGATACGTTAGAAGAAATCGTTGGTGTACGCGGAAAAGGTGTAGGTTCATTTAAAGAATATAATATTGGTTATAATGCAGTTCCGCTTACTGAAGAGGGGCTTGTTGATTTTGGAGCTGTTGCGACTGCAATTCATAGTAATACGAAGATGATTGGGATTCAGCGCTCAAAAGGTTATGCTACTCGTCCATCGTTTACTATTTCTCAAATTAAAGAGATGATAGCATTCGTTAAAGAAATTAAACCTGATGTTGTTGTGTTTGTAGATAACTGTTATGGTGAGTTTATTGAAGAGCAAGAGCCATGTCATGTTGGTGCAGATTTAATGGCAGGTTCGCTTATTAAAAATCCTGGTGGTGGAATTGTTAAAACTGGTGGTTACATTGTTGGTAAAGAACAGTATGTTGAAGCGTGTGCATATCGTTTAACATCTCCGGGAATCGGTGCGGAAGCAGGGGCATCTTTATACAGTCTGCAAGAAATGTATCAAGGTTTCTTCTTAGCGCCGCATGTAGCGGGACAAGCACTAAAAGGTGCGATTTTTACAGCTGCATTTTTAGAGAAGTTAGGAATGAATACATCACCAGCATGGAATGCACCAAGAACAGATTTAATTCAGTCTGTTCAATTTGATGATAAAGATCGTATGATTGCATTCTGCCAAGCGATTCAATATGCATCTCCAATTAATTCTCACTTCACTCCATATGCCAACTATATGCCGGGTTATGAAGATGATGTAATTATGGCTGCGGGAACGTTTATTCAAGGTGCAAGTATTGAATTGTCAGCTGATGGTCCAATTCGTCCGCCTTATGTTGCTTACGTGCAAGGTGGGTTAACTTATTCACATGTGAAGATTGCGATTTGTTCTGCAATTGATGCGTTAATTGAAAAAGAATTATTAACAATTTCTTAAGGGGAAGCTGTCGATTTCGACAGCTTTTTTCTAATGAAAGTAATGATTAATTTCATTAGAAAAAAGAATGAAAAAATTTATAAAAAAAATCATGTAAGAAAAGCTAACATCTATTGACACTAAACATAACATGGTATAAAATGAGAAGCAGTTAAGGCGAAGGAGGAACTGAAACAATGAAAGAAGATAGACGTTCTGCCCCGCTGTTTCCTATTGGTATTGTTATGGATTTAACACAATTATCTGCACGTCAAATTCGCTACTATGAAGAGCATAATCTTGTTTCTCCAACCCGTACAAAGGGGAATCGTAGATTATTTTCATTTAACGATGTAGATAAGTTGTTAGAGATTAAAGATTTATTAGATCAAGGCTTGAATATGGCTGGTATTAAACAAGTGTTACTAATGAAAGTAAATCAAACAGAAACAGTGAAAGTAAAAGAAGAAACGAAAGAAATTTCAAAAACTGAGCTTCGCAAAATACTTCGAGATGAACTACAACATACAGGTAGATTTAATCGGACTTCATTGCGACAAGGTGACATTTCAAGGTTTTTTCACTAAAGATAACTGATTCTGAAGGTGTTTAGAGGGACTAAGGAGGAATTTATAATGGCTAGGTACACAAGAGAAGATATTTTCCGTTTGGCGAAAGAAGAGAATGTAAAGTATATCCGCTTACAATTTACGGACCTTTTAGGAGTAATTAAAAACGTAGAAATTCCAGTGAGCCAATTAACAAAAGCTCTTGATAACAAAATGATGTTTGATGGATCTTCTATTGAAGGTTTCGTACGTATTGAAGAATCGGATATGTATTTATATCCGGATTTGGATACTTGGGTAATTTTCCCTTGGACAGCTGAAAAAGGGAAAGTAGCTCGATTAATCTGTGATATTTACAATGCAGATGGCACTCCATTTGATGGTGATCCACGTAACAACTTAAAGCGTGTATTAAAAGAAATGGAAGCATTAGGATTCTCAGATTTCAATCTTGGACCAGAGCCGGAATTCTTCCTATTTAAAGTAGATGAAAAAGGAAATCCAACATTAGAATTAAACGATAACGGTGGGTACTTCGACCTTGCGCCGATGGATCTAGGGGAAAACTGTCGTCGTGATATCGTTCTTGAACTTGAAGAAATGGGCTTTGAAATTGAAGCGTCTCACCATGAGGTTGCTCCAGGGCAACACGAAATTGACTTTAAATATGCAAATGCAATTCGCTCATGTGATGACATTCAAACATTCAAACTTGTTGTAAAAACAATTGCTCGTAAACACGGTTTACACGCAACATTTATGCCAAAACCATTATACGGTGTGAACGGTTCAGGTATGCACTGTAACTTATCACTATTCAAAAATGGTGAGAACGTATTCTTCGATCAAAACGGTGAATTACAATTAAGTGATGATGCTCGTCACTTCATCGCAGGTATTTTAAAACACGCACCAGCATTTACAGCGGTAGCAAATCCAACTGTAAACTCTTACAAGCGTTTAGTACCTGGATACGAAGCTCCTTGTTACGTAGCATGGTCTGCACAAAACCGTAGCCCATTAGTACGTATCCCTGCATCTCGTGGTATTAGTACACGCGTAGAAGTACGTAGTGTTGACCCAGCTGCAAACCCATATTTAGTAATGGCTACATTATTAGCAGCAGGTCTTGATGGAATTAAAAACAGATTAACTCCACCAGCTGCAGTAGACCGTAACATCTATGTAATGACGAAAGAAGAGCGCGAAGAAGCTGGCATCGTTGACTTACCAGCAACATTAGCGCAAGCATTAGTTACATTACAATCTAATGAAGTAGTATGCGGTGCACTAGGAGAGCATTTACTTGAGCACTTCATCGAAGCGAAAGAGATTGAGTGGGACATCTTCCGCACGCAAGTTCACCAATGGGAACGCGATCAATATATGTCTCTATACTAAGAGAGAAAAAAGCCTTGATACTACGGTATCAGGGCTTTTTTTATTTGTGGGCAAATATAAAGGCTTGTGAAATGAATTAGATGGGTGCCCGCAAAATGCCCGAAAAAAGTCATGTGGATTATTTAAAATGCGTGCTAGCTATGAATGAAAATGTGGAAGTTGAAATATGGTGTGGATGTATTTAATTCGAAAATTAAGTATTGAAAAATATAGTACCTTGCAATGAATAATACTAAGTGTTATATTATGGATATAATAGGTACCGTGTATTGAATAGTACTGAAATGAGAAAGGGGGATTGACCTTGAACGTTCAGTTTAAAAAAGGCGTGTTAGAACTTTGTGTTTTAGCACTTGTGAAACGTAAAGATTGTTACGGCTATGAACTTGTTCAGCAAATCTCAAATAAATTTTTAATATCGGAAGGGTCAGTGTATCCTTTATTACGTCGTTTAACGAAAGAAGGATATTTTCAAACGTATTTAAAAGAATCTACAGAGGGGCCACCTCGTAAATATTATCAACTAACGGAGCAAGGGGAGACGCAACTGAATTTGTTAGTAACGGAGTGGCGTGATTTTGCAAAAGGCGTACAAGAAATTATTGAAGGGGTGGAATGGGATGAGTAAAGAACAGTTCCTTAAAGAATTATCAAGTCATCTTAGAAAGTTACCGGAAGAAGAGGGGAAAGATATTTTATTTGATTATGAAGAGCATTTTCAGTTTGGGAAAGAAGAGGGGAAAACTGAATCGGAAATAATAAAAGGCCTTGGTTCTCCGAAAGTAATTGCGAAAGACTTACTTGCTTTGTATCGCTTTGATGAAATGAAAAAGGACCCATCTACTTCGAATATAACAAGGGCTGTCATGGCTGCGATTGGACTTAGTTTGTTTAATTTCATTATTGTGTTAGGCCCGTTAGTTGCAATTATCGCTTTTATATTTTCTTTTTGGGTCGGTGGGATTGCTAGTGTAGTGACACCATTTTTTGTTATTGCAAAAGTATTTATGGGTACTTTTATATGGTTGGATGTATTCGTTAGTATAACGTTTGTTGGAGTAGGTTTGTTGTTATGTATTATCGCTTATTATAGTACGAAGTGGTTTAAAAAGTTATGCGTACGTTATGTAATATGGAACTTCAAAATGATAAAAGGGGAGTAGATGATGAAGAAAATATTGTTAGTAGCTATCGCTTGTATCATTATTGGAGTAATAGGGATTTCACAAACATATGAAAAAGCAGTGCAAACTGCAGAAAAAGGAAACAAAGAAGACGTTATTAAAAACGAAACATTAAAAAATATACAAGTTAAGTTAGACGCTGGGGATATTGTTGTCCAAAAATCTCCCGACTCTTCTTTTTATGTAAAGCACACAGGAGATGCACGTAAACAAGAGATTCGTATTGCCGAAGATGGTGATACATTAAAAATTATTGGGGAAAGAGAAAAAGGTGCTTCATTTGATTTTTCCTTTTACAATTTCAAGTTTCAAACGTCTACATTGACTATATTTGTACCAGAACGTTCTTACCAAGAGATAAAAATAAATTCATCAACTGGACAAATAGAAGTAAGTGATGTGAAAAGTGATCGTGTAAGTGTTGGGACACTCGCTGGAGAAGTAGATTTGAAACATGTCACAGCTAAGAGTGTGGAGGGTTCTACAAAAGCTGGTGAGGTGAATTTAAAAAAGGTAATAGGGAAAGTAACAGCGAAAACGGCTAGCGGGGATGTATATGTTGTGGATCATGATCCGAAGTATGATGTAGAGGCAAGTTCAACTGCTGGGGATGTAGATATTACTTTATTAGAAAAACCACAAGATGCAGTTATAACTGGGCAAAGCGCTGCTGGCGACGTGATGATTTTTAATGAAGAAAATAAAAATATAACAATTGGCAATGGTAGTAAAAAGATTAGCGGTAAAACAGCTGCTGGCGATGTGACGATTGAAACTCGTTCATAAGAAATAAAATGTATGAAAATCTATCAAAATACAAAAAAAGAAGATAATTACCGTATATAGATAAGGTAATTATCTTCTTTTATTATTCTTAATGTAAATCACGATATACGCCAATTACTTTTCCAATAACTGACACTTGTTTTAAAATGATAGGTTCTAATGAAGAGTTTTCCGGTTGTAGACGGAAATGGTCTTTTTCTTTATAGAAACGTTTAACAGTTGCTTCGTTATCTTCTGTTAAAGCGACTACAATTTCACCGTTGTATGCAGACTGCTGTTGGCGAACAACAACTAAATCCCCATCGAAAATACCAGCTTCAATCATACTATCTCCGGAAATACGTAACATAAATACTTGGTCTGCTCCAGCAACAATGCTAGCTGGAAGTGGGAAGTGATCTTCTACACTTTCCACTGCTGTAATCGGTAATCCAGCAGTAACTTTTCCGACAATTGGAACTTGAATAACAGATTGTGTTTCTGTATCCATTCGGTTGTCACCTAAAATTTCAATTGCTCGTGGTTTTGTTGGATCGCGTCGAATATATCCTTTTTCTTCTAGTCGTGATAAATGTCCGTGCACTGTAGAACTAGAAGCGAGGCCGACTGCTTGACCGATTTCACGTACGGAAGGTGGATATCCTTTTTCTTGTACTTTTAGCTTAATAAAGTCGAGAATGTCTTGCTGGCGTTTCGTTAACTTTTCCATGTTTTCTAACACCTCGTTTTCTTTCATTTTTCTTATTAATAAGTATAACATGCGAAAAAACATTCTACAAACATAAGTTCGAACGAAAGACGAATTTATGATACACTATAAGGAAAATATAGTGAGAAAGAAGGGTTCAAAATGAATGCAATTATTTATGCACGTGTGAGCACAACAAAAGAAGAACAGGAAACATCATTATTGCGTCAAAAAGATGAATTATTGCATTTAGCTGAGCGCTATCAAATGAATGTTGTAAAGGTGATTGAGGAGCAGGCTAGTGGTTATACAATTGAACGTGATGGCATATTAGAAGTGCTAGATACAATTCGCGATGAACAAGTTGATGTACTTCTCATACAAGATGAAACGCGCCTTGGTAGAGGGAATGCAAAGATTGCATTAATGCACTGTTTACATAAAGAGGGAATAAAAGTATATACGCATACGCATAATGGAGAATTAGAACTCTCTGACTCTGATTCGATGGTGCTAGATATAATTGGGATTGTTGAAGAGTATCAAAGAAAGATCCACAATTTAAAAATTAAACGTGGCATGCAAAGAGCGGTAGAGAAAGGATTTCGTCCAGAGAATAATTTGAAAAATCGTCATTTAAGTATAGGACGTGAGAAAAAAGAAGTGCCAATTGAGGAAATTGTACGTTTACGCCGGAATGAATTAACTTTTGAAGAAATTGCAGCAACACTTCGTGGTTTTGGTCATGATGTTTCAAAAGCAACTGTACATCGAAGATATGTAGAATATACAAAGCAATTGCTTGATAAAGAGGACTAACTATTGTATGATAATAATCAGTTTTGAGTAAAAGGGGGATTCGAGATGCAAAGTCACGAACTCATTGAACGCATTAACTTCTTAGCGAAAAAA
This sequence comes from Bacillus sp. DE0042, assembly GCF_007680225.1. Lineage (NCBI taxonomy): Bacteria > Bacillati > Bacillota > Bacilli > Caryophanales > Bacillaceae > Bacillus > Bacillus sp. DE0042. Next base: position 12,834 of record NZ_VEJP01000008.1, read on the forward strand.
GCAAAAGCTGAAGGTTTAACTGAAGAAGAACAACGTGAGCGCCAATCGCTACGTGAACAATATTTAAAAGGATTTCGTCAAAATATGTTAAACGAACTTAAAGGAATTAAAGTTGTTAACGAAGAAGGTACTGATGTTACACCGGCGAAATTAAAAGCTTTAAAAAAGCAAGATAATGCAAAATTAAACTAAAAGATGGGCGAAGCCCATCTTTTTTATTTATTATATCCGTTATTTAATAACTTTCCAGTTGTTATTGACTGTTGCTTCTATCTTTTTGTGCTTCAATATATAGTTAGCGATAAGTTCAGACATATCTGTTGGTATGTCTTTTATTACGGGCTTATTTTGAAACATAAAGAAGTTCCCTCCGCCGCTTGCGCGATAATTATTCATAACGACGTCATATTCTTCGTTCATATGAAGTGGAGCGCCTTTATACTGTAAGGATTCTGCTCTCTCGCCAATTGGTTTGGAAATGTTTAATACGTACGAAATTCCTTCCCACATATCGTAATTATAGTGTTGCGGCTTTGGTTCTATGTAGGCAGGGTTTACGATGATAGTTCCATCTGCTTTTAATATGAAATAAGAAGCAGAGAGTTCAAGGGCATCTTTTATATCCGCTCCAGTTATTCTAATTACTTTTAATGTATTTGGATAAATATAATTAGAAACGATGTCACGCATTGTTACGCGATTAGGGAAACCTGGAGATGTATTATGGAATAAGCTTGTACAAGAAATGGAAACATTAGCTATATCCATTTGTATTTTATTTATGAATTCAATAAAAGGATGATCTTGCAAACGAGTTTGCATAGCATCTGAAATTTGCATGTCCCCATAGATTATTCCAATAGGTTGATCGAGCCAATTTTGTGTATTCTCTTCATAATCAGATGCTAAGGAAAGAACATCTGAATCTGCCTCAATTCCTTGCACCGTCAACAACTCTGAATAACTTTCTTTTTTAAGCCACTTCTGTTCCATTCTTTCGAAGGTTACGGTTATTTTTCCAACTGATTGCCCATTACATCCAGTCTGTAAAATTGTTACACCATTCATTACGGTGTGAGCGATTTCCCGGTGTTGGTGGCCTGTTAGTAAAATGTCTATGCCTTCAATTTCATGGCACATTGCATATCCTTGGTTTTCACCTGTTAAAACTTCAGTCGGTAACCCAGTTTGTAAATCGCGTTCAAATCCCCCATGGTAGGCTACGACTAATAAATCGGGTTTCTCGTGTTCGCGAATGTAAGAAACCCATCTTTTTGTTGTTTCTAATGCATCTTCAAATTGTAAATTTTGAATGTGATGGGGTTGTTCCCAATTGGGAATGTAATGCGTTGTCATCCCTAAAATAGCAATTTTTATATTTGATTCAATATGTTTTATTATATATGGTTTCCCGAAATAAGGTTCTTTTCTGTATTTATCTAAAATATTTGCTGATAGATAGGGAAAGTTTGCAGTAGAAATAGCATTATTTAATATGTCCATTCCATAATTAAATTCATGATTCCCAATAACTGCAGCATCATAACGTAAATAGTTCGCTAATAAAGACATTGGATTTTTCTTATCTTCTTCATATGTAGCGTAATGATAAGTAAAGGGTGTTCCTTGTATGAAGTCACCGTTATCAATTAAAAGAACGTTTCTATTTTGGGAACGTTCTTTTTTTATAAGAGTAGAAATTTTGGCTAAACCAATTTCAGCTTGAGAGTTATCTTGGTAGTGAATTGGATAAACAGTGCCATGTATATCACTTGTTAATAAAATGTTTAAAGTTACAATTTGATTTGGATTCAATATCATTCACCTTTTCCATTGTTATCTACTAATTAAGCATATCAAATATATGAAGAGAATTTTAATGAGAATGTATAGAATGTGTAAAGATTCTGTAAATAAGCAATTATACGTGAAAATGTGTGATATATTTCTTCATGTTTACGGAAGGCGATTTTATAACAACAAAAATGGAGGCATTAATATGTTGAAAAAAGTTTTTGCAATGAGTACGACAGTTGTACTAGCGGCGGGATTATTAAGTGGTTGTGGAACGAAAGAATCAAGTGCAAGTAAAACTGAAGATACGAAAAAAGGTTATGTACCGAAGACCTTAAATGTTCAATTTGTTCCTTCTCAAAATGCAGATACGTTAGAGGCGAAGGCAAAACCATTGGAAAAGCTATTAAGTGATAAGTTAAATATTCCAGTAAAAGTTAGTATTTCAACGAATTACAATACAATTGTAGAAGCGATGGCATCTAAGCAAGTAGATGTAGGATTTTTACCCCCAACAGCGTATGTGCTAGCGCATGAGAAAAAGGCTGCAAACGTAATTTTACAAGCACAACGTTTTGGAGTAGATGATGAAACGGGAGCTCCTACAAAGGATTTAGTAGACTTTTATAAATCTGAGTTTGTAGTTAAGAAAGATTCAAATATTAATAGTGTAAAAGATTTAAAAGGTAAAAAAATTGGTTATCAAGATGTAACGTCATCAGCGGGATATGTGTGGCCTGCGGCTGTACTATTAAAAGAGGGCGTTGATCCGTTAAAAGATGTGAAACCTGTTACATTAAAAGGTCACGATCAGTCGCTTATTGCGCTTTTAAATGGTGATGTAGATGCAGCTGTTGTATTCCAAGATGCTCGTAATATTGTGAAAAAAGATTATCCGAATATATTCGATCAAACGAAAATAGTGAAATTTACGGAAAAAATTCCAAACGATACGATTTCGGTACGTTCTGATTTAGATGCAGAGTGGAGTAAGAAATTACAGGACGCTTTCATTGAAATAGGAAAGAATGAGGAAGGTCACAAAATCATTAAAGAAGTATATTCACATGAAGGATATGTTAAATCTGATGATAGTAAATTTGATATCGTTCGTGAATATGGAAAGAAAGTAAAAACGCAATAATACATATGGAAATGGCAGCTAACTGGAAGGTGTATGTTTCCAGTTAGTTTGCCATTTTGAATACATAGAAGGTAGGTAAGATGTGTGATAGAATTTCGAAATGTTTCCAAAATGTATTCGAATGGTACAAAAGGATTGAATAATATAAACTTGAACATTCAAAAAGGTGAGTTTGTTGTAATGGTAGGGCTGTCGGGGGCTGGAAAGTCTACACTTCTTAGATCGGTAAATCGCCTTCATGAGATTACAGAAGGAGAAATCTTGATTGAAGGTGAGTCTATTACTGCTGCGAAAGGAAAAGAATTACGACGCATGCGCCGGGATATTGGTATGATTTTTCAAAGTTTTAACCTTGTAAAACGATCAACGGTTTTGAAGAATGTATTAGCTGGGCGTGTTGGATACCATTCGACTTTTCGTACAACGTTAGGTCTATTTCCAAAAGAAGATTTGGAGCTTGCCTTTCAATCGTTAAAAAGGGTGAATATTTTAGAAAAAGCATATGCGCGAGCTGATGAATTATCAGGAGGACAACAGCAACGTGTATCGATTGCTAGAGCGTTGGCGCAAGAAGCAAAAATCATATTGGCAGATGAACCTGTTGCGTCGTTAGATCCGCTAACAACAAAGCAAGTATTAGATGATTTGAAAAAAATTAATGAAGATTTTGGGATTACAACAATTGTAAACTTACATTCTATTGATTTAGCTAGGCAATATGCGACACGCATTATTGGATTACATGCAGGCGAAATTGTTTTTGATGGTTCAGTAGAAGAGGCAACGGATGAAAAATTTGCTGAAATTTATGGAGACGTAGCGCAGAAAAGTGAATTATTAGAGGTGGCAGTTAAATGAATGACGCGACGATATATTCGAAATCGATACCGAAGCCGCCGAGTAAGTTGAAACATATGTTAACGGCTATTCTAGTCATTTTACTGTTGTGGGGAAGTAGTGTACAGGTCGACGCATCATTTTCAAAGCTAGTAGTTGGTTTTCCTAATATGATTGATTTGTTAAAAGAGATGCTGCCGCCTGATTGGAGTTATTTTCAAGTTATTACAACAGCGATGTTAGATACAATACGTATGGCGATTATTGGGACGACTTTAGGAGCGATTTTAGCTATTCCACTGGCACTATTTGCGGCAAGTAATGTGTTTACTAGTACATTTTTGTACGGTCCAGCTCGATTGGTTTTAAATTTTATCCGAACGATACCAGATTTATTATTAGCGGCAATTTTCGTAGCTATTTTTGGAATAGGACCACTTCCAGGTATTTTAGCTCTTACTTTTTTCTCAATTGGGCTTGTGGCGAAATTGTTGTATGAGTCAATGGAATCGATTGATCCAGGTCCATTAGAGGCGATGACAGCAGTAGGAGCAAATAAAGTGCAATGGATTGTGTATGGGGTAATTCCGCAAGTGAAAGCACATTTTGTCTCCTATGTTCTTTATACATTTGAGGTGAACGTACGTGCAGCAGCTGTTTTAGGTTTAGTAGGAGCGGGTGGTATTGGGTTGTACTATGACCGTACACTTGGATTTTTACAATATCAACAAACTGCATCTATTATTATTTATACTCTTGTTGTTGTATTGTTAATTGATTATGTAAGTACATTGTTGCGGGAGAAATTATAATGAGTAAAACGACGATAATTGTACCAAAACCGAAGAAACCGAGTGTGTATCGCTGGTTTATTGTTATAGCACTTGCATTTGTTTATGTATGGGCTTTTTCAGGAGTCCCGCTAGAGGGAATAAAGGATACGGCAGGAGAAATTACAAAAGCAATTATGACAGGTGTATTGAATCCAGATTGGTCGTATGTATCTTTGCCAGATGGTGAAGATTTATTACATGGCTTAATTGATACGTTGGCAATTGCGATATTAGGTACATTTATTTCTGCCTTTTTATCTGTTCCATTCGCTTTTTGGGCGGCAACGAATATGAGCAGTGGAAAATTAACGTCAGGAACTGGGAAATTTGTACTTAGTTTTGTTCGTACATTTCCTGAATTAGTTATGGCTCTTTTATTTATAAAAGCTGTTGGACCAGGCTCCTTTGCCGGAGTTCTAGCTTTAGGATTACACTCTATCGGAATGTTAGGGAAATTATATTCAGAAGGAATTGAAAATATAGATAAAGGACCGACGGAAGCGTTAATAGCTACAGGTGCGAATCGCTTTCAAATACTTTGGTATGCAGTATTGCCACAAGTATTACCGGATTTTCTATCGTATACGTTATACAGGTTCGAAATTAATGTACGATCCGCTGCTATTTTAGGTGTTATTGGAGCAGGTGGGATTGGTACGCCTCTAATTTTTGCACTGAGTTCACGCAATTGGTCTCGTGTGGGTATTATTTTATTGGGTATTATTTTAATGGTAATTATCATTGATTTTATTTCAAGTTCGATACGGAAGAAAATTGTATAATTTATTTTAAGCACCTATAAAAGGTGCTTTTTTATATAATAAGAATAATAAATGTGAGCAATAGGGGGGATAATTTGGCTTTACAGCACGAATTTGTATTTGTTTCGAATGAAAAAAAAGGGTTGGATTTTATAGGTATAGATTGGATTGAACTTTGTTTTCTATATAAAGAAGAGGCAACGATAGATGAGTGTGTTGTATTAAGTGATGAGCTAATCGTATATCTATTAGATTTTACCCATTGGATTCCGACCTATTATCCAGCGAAAAGAGCAGAAGGATTTGGAATTCACTATTATGGTATTACGAAAATAGAACAGCAAGGGGCAGTGATAGCAGAACAGTTATTTTGTTCGCTAGTTAACATGTTTTCTCTAGCGCCAGAAACAATCGAACTGACAGGGCAGTTTCAATGGGAAAATGATAATAATACTGATGGACAATATGAAAGATACGTATTTGATCGAGATAAATTATGCCAAAATTTAAATTCTTTTATTCGTTTGCTTTGCAGAGTGAAAAATGGGGAAGGATATATTTTGCATTATGGAATTTGAAAATGATGAATAAATATACAGATAATTCCCTTTCTTTTTAAAATAAAAATAATGAAAAAGTATGTCATATTGAATGCCCATACATTCCCGAAATCATTGATTTTTTTATGAAAAACCAAAAAAATATCAACATATTTGTCGATACATGTTGTATAATCTTGCGTGGGAAGCTATCATATAAATGTATAAAACGTTTACTAATATAAGCGAAGGGAAGAATAGCATGTCACATTCAATCGAACAACTTTCTATCAACACGATTCGCACATTATCCATCGATGCGATTGAAAAAGCAAACTCTGGTCACCCAGGAATGCCAATGGGTGCAGCACCAATGGCTTATACATTATGGACTCAATTTATGAAACACAATCCAAATAACCCAACGTGGTTTAACCGTGATCGTTTCGTATTATCTGCAGGTCATGGTTCAATGTTATTATACAGCCTACTTCACCTATCTGGTTATGATGTAACAATGGATGACTTAAAGAACTTCCGTCAATGGGGAAGCAAAACTCCAGGACATCCTGAGTACGGTCATACAGCAGGTGTAGACGCAACTACTGGTCCACTTGGACAAGGTATTGCAACTGCTGTAGGTATGGCAATGGCTGAAAGACATTTAGCGGCTAAATATAACCGTGATGCGTATAATGTAGTAGATCATCATACATACGCTATTTGTGGTGATGGAGATTTAATGGAAGGCGTTTCTGCTGAAGCATCTTCATTAGCTGCTCATTTACAATTAGGTCGTCTAGTTGTGCTTTATGATTCAAACGATATTTCATTAGATGGCGATTTAAATCGTTCATTCTCTGAAAGTGTAGAAGATCGTTACAAAGCATACGGATGGCAAGTAATCCGTGTTGAGGATGGAAACGATATTGAAGCTATCGCGAAAGCAATCGAAGAAGCGAAAGCTGACGAAAAACGCCCAACGCTAATTGAAGTAAGAACGACAATTGGTTTCGGTTCTCCAAACAAATCAGGAAAATCAGCTTCACATGGTTCTCCACTTGGTGTAGACGAAACAAAATTAACGAAAGAAGCATATGCTTGGACTGCTGAGCAAGACTTCCATGTAGCAGAAGAAGTATATGACAACTTCCGTAAAACAGTACAAGATGTTGGTGAAACTGCGCAAGCAGCGTGGAACACGATGCTAGGTGAATATGCACAAGCATACCCAGAATTAGCAAATGAATTGCAAGCGGCAATGAATGGTCTTCTTCCAGAAGGTTGGGAGCAAAACTTACCAACTTATGAATTAGGATCAAAAGCAGCAACTCGTAATTCTTCAGGTGCTGTAATTAATGCAATTGCAGAGTCTGTACCATCATTCTTCGGTGGATCTGCTGACCTTGCTGGTTCTAACAAAACATACATGAATAACGAAAAAGACTTTACAAGAGATGATTACAGCGGTAAAAACATTTGGTACGGTGTACGTGAGTTTGCAATGGGTGCAGCAATGAACGGTATTGCACTACATGGCGGTTTAAAAACTTACGGTGGTACGTTCTTCGTATTCTCTGATTACTTACGTCCAGCAATTCGTCTTGCAGCATTAATGCAATTGCCAGTAACGTATGTATTCACACACGACAGTATCGCTGTTGGTGAAGACGGTCCAACACATGAACCAGTCGAGCAATTAGCAGCGCTTCGTGCAATGCCAAATGTATCTGTTATTCGTCCAGCTGATGGTAACGAATCTGTTGCAGCTTGGAGACTAGCTCTAGAATCTACAAACAAACCAACTGCTTTAGTATTAACTCGTCAAGACCTTCCAACATTAGAAGGTGCAAAAGACGATACGTATGAAAAAGTAGCAAAAGGTGCATATGTAGTTTCTGCAAGCAAGAAAGAAACGGCTGATGTAATCTTACTTGCAACTGGATCTGAAGTAAGTCTAGCTATTGAAGCACAAAAAGTTCTAGCAGTAGACGGCGTTGACGCAGCTGTTGTCAGCATGCCATCTATGGATCGCTTTGAAGCTCAAACTGCTGAGTACAAAGAATCTGTATTACCAAAAGCAGTAACAAAACGTTTCGCAATCGAAATGGGTGCTACATTCGGATGGCACCGTTACGTAGGTCTTGACGGAGATGTGTTAGGTATCGATACATTCGGTGCTTCTGCTCCTGGTGAGAAGATTATGGAAGAGTATGGATTTACTGTAGAGAACGTTGTTCGTAAATTAAAAGAAATGCTTTAATGATTTTAGAAAAATCTCTCCAGCATGGAGAGGTTTTTCTATGTAAATGAGTTTTTTCGACAGAAAAAGTTTTTTATCTCTCCGCAGTCAGACAATCATTGCAAAATTTCTTCTATATAATGAAGGGAAAAGGTTGTCCAGATTGGGAGGCAAAAGATGAAAACGTATGAATTGTATTTAATTCAAGAGGATATTGCGAAAGCTTACTTTGGTCGTGAATATTTGTTTTTTGATTTATTTTCTCGATTTTCAGAATCTGTTTCCCTTTCGGAGAAAAAAGTGTTATATAAACAAATGATGTATATAACGAGGCCATTACAAGTAATGAAAATTCATCATAAATTAGAACAAGCTTTGCGGGTTCTTGGTAAATATGATCGAACACACCATACACATACACTTTATACAGGAGCGGAATACGGCGAAATAATGGTGAAACCACACTATATTCGCATGAATACCTCTGGAAATGTCTCTATGGAAACGACTTTCTTTGAGGTGTTAAGAAAGTGTGAATTAACATTTTTAGCTATGGATTATGAAAATACAAAGTATGGATGGCTGAATCCTCTAAAACAAGTACGAACATATGTGTAAAAAATGTCGAATTGTATCTTGTCTTATTGAAAAGGTTTTAGTACACTGTAAGGTAGACAACATGAAGGAGGAAAATATATGCCAATTTGGTTAGGTATTCTAGTGGGCGTAGTAGCACTAGTAGCAGGCGTGGCGTTAGGATTTTTCATTGCCCGCAAATACATGATGAACTACTTAGAAAAAAATCCACCAATTAATGAACAAATGTTAAAAATGATGATGATGCAAATGGGACAAAAACCTTCCCAAAAGAAAATCAATCAAATGATGAGCGCGATGAGCAAGCAACAAACAAAATAAGCGCTAAAGGGCACTCGATAAGAGTGCCCTTTCCTATTGGATTTTTCGAAGTGTTTAAAACTTTTAAAAATTCAGTATTTTTGGTAAACTAAAAACATCGTTCATTTTAAGAGAGGAGGATAAAAATGAAGGTATTTATTAATTTAGCGTGGTTTTTTAAACAAGAAAAACGAGCGTACATAATCGGAATTATTATGTTATTTGGTGTCGCGCTTCTTGAACTTGTAGCTCCGAAAGTACTAGGTATTGTAGTAGATGAAATTAATAATGGAACATTAACATCTGAAAAATTGTTGAAGTGGGTTATTCTGTTAGTAGTTGTAGGGATTACTATGTATATATTACGTTATTTATGGCGTATTATGATTTTTGGATCTTCGTTAAAACTAGCCCGTCAATTACGAAAGAATTTATATGAACATTTTACAAAGATGAGCCCATCTTTCTATCAATCACGTCGTACGGGTGATTTGATGGCGCATGCGACTAATGATATTCAGGCGATTCAACAAACTGCTGGATCGGGCGTTTTAACACTTGTTGACTCATTAGCGGTTGGGGGATGTGTACTCGTAGCGATGGGTTTTACAATTAGTTGGAAGTTAACATTGTTAAGCTTAATTCCAATGCCGATTGTAGCGATTTCGACAAATTATTATGGAACGTTATTACATAAAAGGTTTCATAAAGCGCAGCAATCGTTTTCAGAAATCAATGATAAAGTGCAAGAGAGTATGAGTGGGATGAAGGTAATTCGATCACTTGGACAAGAGAAAGAAGATTTACAAGCATTTCGAAAAAAATCAGAAGATGTTGTACATAAAAATATGTTAGTCGCACGTATTGATTCGTTGTTTGATCCAACAATCTCTCTTATCGTTGGATTTTCTTTTTTAATTGCAGTGTGTTACGGGTCAGTATTAGTTGTGAGGGGTGAATTAACTGTAGGTGATCTCGTTACATTTACAACGTATTTAGGTACCCTCGTTTGGCCAATGTTAGCCTTTGGATGGTTGTTCAACATTATGGAACGTGGGCGTGCTTCGTATGACCGTGTAGAAAAAATTCTCTCGCAAAAATCAGATGTAGTAAATAGAGAAGATGCTGTACATAAAGTAGCAAGCGGTGATGTTACATTTGCGGTCGATTCATTTTCATATAAGAAAAATGAACTGTTACAGCTAATAGATGTTCACTTTGATTTGAAGAAGGGTGAAACACTAGGCGTTGTCGGACGTACAGGAGCAGGGAAAACGACTTTATTAAAATGTTTAATCCGTGAGTATGATCATTTTAGTGGTGAATTAAAAGTTGGGGAGCGGGATATTCGCGATGTAACACTTTACGGTGTCCGTTCTGCCATTTCATACGTGCCGCAAGATCATTTTTTATTTTCAGCGAGTATTGGGGAGAATATTGCCTTCGGAAAGGCGGATGCTACATATAATGAAATAACCCGCGCTGCAGAGATTGCTTGTATTCATAATGACATCCTCCAATTTTCAGAAGGATATGAAACGGTAGTAGGAGAAAGAGGCGTTTCGTTATCTGGAGGCCAAAAACAGAGAATCTCTATTGCACGTGCTTTATTAACGAATGCGGAAATTTTAATTTTAGATGATTGTTTATCAGCGGTAGATGCAAAAACAGAAGAAACGATTTTAAATGCATTAAAGAGGGAAAGAGAAGGAAAAACAACGATTATTACTGCTCATCGTTTAAGTGCAATTCAACATGCCAATCTTATACTTGTTGTGGATGAAGGCAGAATTGTGCAACGAGGTACACATGAACAATTAATGAAAGAAAACGGTTGGTATAAAGAAATGTACGAGAGCCAGCAGTTAGAAGCATTAGTCGAGAAAGGAGGCGTATGATGACCGGGAAGAAGCGGAGTGATTTAAGTAGATTACTTTCTTATATGAAGCCATATAAAAGGTTGCTATCTTTAGCATTTATCTTTTTAGTTGGTGCAACTGTAACTGAAATGATGGGTCCTTTTTTAATTAAACAATTTCTTGATGAACATTTAGTACCACGTAACTTTGATCAATCAGCACTTGTTACTCTATTTGTAGTGTATCTTATTGCTCACTTATTAAAAGTATTATTTACTTATTTAGACTTATTGTATTTTCAAAATATCGCTTTTAAAATTGTTCAAGATATGCGTGTTGAAGTATATGATCATGTTCAAAAGTTATCATTAAGTTTCTTTGATCGTACGCCGATTGGTACGCTTGTATCGCGCATAACGAATGATACGGAAGCAATTAAAGATTTTTATGTCAGTGTATTATCCACATTTGTCAAAAATGTAGTCTTTTTAATAGGTATTTTAGTAGCAATGTTTTTATTAAATGTAAAACTAGCCCTATTTTCTCTCATATTAATTCCGATAATGTTTGCAATTATGGTGCTATATCGCCGGAAAAGTGCAGCCTTTTATTTAGAAGTACGTAATCAATTAAGCGTGTTAAATGCAAAGTTAAATGAGTCCATTCAAGGAATGAATATTGTTCAAGTGTTCAGACAAGAAAAGCGTATGAGAAAAGAGTTTGAAGAAGTGAATAATAAACATTATAGTGCAGGGCGGCGGACGTTAAAGTTAGACGCGTTACTTTTACGTCCAGCAACTGATTTAGTTCATATTGTGGCTATTGCGTTAGTACTTGGTTTATTTGGAATTGATGCTTTGAAGAGTCCTGTTGAAGTAGGTGTCTTATATGCGTTTGTTAATTATATACATCGTTTCTTCCAGCCTGTAAATGAGATGATGATGAAATTATCATTCTTCCAACAGGCACTTGTTTCATCATCACGTGTATTTCATTTAATGGATGAGCAAGATTTAGCTCCAGTTCAAAAAGGGGATGGAAATCCTCAAGTTGTTAATGGAGAAATTGAATTTAAAAATGTTACTTTTTCGTATGATGGAAAACGTGATGTTTTAAAAAATGTATCTTTTCACGTGAAACAAGGGCAAACGGTTGCTTTCGTTGGGCACACTGGTAGCGGAAAAAGTACTATTATGAATTTGTTAATGCGATTTTATAATATTAAGTCTGGAAATATTGTAATAGATGGTGTAGATTTAGAGAAATTTGAAGAACGAGAAATTAGAAAGAAAATAGGACTCGTATTGCAAGATGCATTTTTATTTGCGGGAAATGTAAAACAAAATATTCGTATGTACAATGAAGAAATTACGGATGAAGAAGTAAAAGAAGCGGCACAGTTTGTGCAAGCGAATACGTTTATTGAAAAATTACCAGAGCAGTATGAAACAGAAGTAGTAGAAAGAGGAGCTGCATTTTCTAGTGGTCAACGCCAATTAATTGCTTTTGCTAGAACGATAGCAACGAATCCGAAAGTATTAGTATTAGATGAAGCAACAGCTAATATTGATACAGAAACAGAAGATGCGATCCAAACAGCATTACAGCAAATGCGAAAAGGGAGAACGACTATAGCAATTGCACACAGATTATCTACAATTCAAGATGCAGATCAAATTTTTGTTATGCATGATGGAGAAATAGTAGAAAGAGGAACACATCAAGAATTACTGAGTGAGCAAGGGTTGTATTATAATATGTATTTACTACAAAATAAAGGGATCTTACAAAAGGCCTTGTAATTACAAGGCCTTTTTACTTTGTTTATAAAATATGTTTGCTCTCAATGTCTATAGTATAAACGTCGTGACCCTTTATTAAAGTTGTACATATTGTATGTATACGAAATGAAAAAAATTGATAGGAGCTTTTATATGCAAGATAGATCTAGTTCAAATATTACGTTTATCGATGTGTCTCATTGGGAAGGGAACATTGATTGGAATGCAGTGAAGGGATCGGGTATTTCAGCGGCGTATGCAAAAGCGACAGAAGGTGTGAATAATCTTGATCCTACTTTGGTTCAAAATGTACAAGCAGCGCGAAATGCGAATGTATTAATCGGTGCATACCATTTTGCACATCCAGAACTAAATGATGCAATTTCAGAAGCGAAACATTTTGTGAACATATTACAAAGCAATCAGACAGACTTAATGCCAGTTTTAGATTTAGAATCACCGATAAATCCGAGTAATAGTAATTTAACTGGTACTGCTATATCTAATTGGGCAAGAAGTTTCATAAATTATGTGAAACAGGCTACTGGAAAAGATGTCATGTTATATACAGGAGTTTGGTATATTAATGAGTTTGGAATTAACGGATTAAGTGATATTCCACTTTGGATTTCTAAATACTCTAGTACGCCGCCTGCTGATGCTGGTGGATGGACAGAGTGGACAGCATGGCAATACACAGATTCTGGTCGAATTTCAGGTGTAGTAGGAAATTGTGACGTATCAGCAGCGGTTTCATTAGAAGCTTTGCAAGGAAATGGAACCAATGGTGGTGGAAATGTTTCTCCACCTAGTACTGCTACTGCAGTCTACGGCGTTGCTGTAATTAAAGGCGATAATGTAAATTTACGGAGTGGACCATCTTTACAATCTAGTGTAATTCGCCAGCTAAATAGAGGAGAATCGTATGAAGTTTTGAGTGAACAAGATGGTTGGCTTGCTTTAGGTGGAAACGAATGGATATACTATGATCCAAGTTACATTCAGTATAAACATTATGTGGCGACTATTACTGGTGATAATGTGAATCTGCGGGATGCTCCATCATTAAATGGAAATGTTATAAGACAGTTACATCGCGGTGAGGCTTATAGAGTATGGTGTAAGCAAGATGGCTGGCTCGGTTTAGGTGGAAATGGCTGGATATACTATGATTCAAGTTATATTCAGTATGGTGTACAATAAAATGCACGTAAAAGGTATCTCGCCTGAGATGCCTTTTATTCTGCTATTTGCAGGCAACCTGAAACAATCAGTGGGGAATGGGGAAAATCGCTTATTAAAGTCTCTCTTCATTAAAAATATGTAATTTTTACAAAGTGTATATTGAAAGCATAGTATAATATAATGGATGTTTATAAAAATAAATGAAAATGAAATAAAGGAGTAAAAATATGGATTATGTGCTAATAGGTGTGATTTTATTATTATTAGCTGTAGCATTCGTGCTGTTCTATAAAAATAAGCAGCTAGAATCAGAGAGTCAGCAAGTAGAATTTGAAAAGAAACAAGCAATTGAAACGTATGAAAATGAAATTGCAGCTACAGTTACAGAGCATAAAGAACAACAAAATACATTAAAAAATATGGAACAGAAGAAATACAATGATTTACAAATAAGTGCAGCTAGAGAACTTGAAAATATGCGTATGTTGAAAAATCAATTAGCTGTGCAACATAGTAAAGAACGCAGTGAAGTGCAAGAAAAGCATAGTAACGAAATACATATGTTTCAACAATTAATTGCAAATTTGCGAGAGTATACGAAAAATGGAGCTGAAGTGAATACACACGAAACATTACATTATATGAAGCGAGGCTTCGTAGATCAAGGCATAATAAAAGATAATGAATTTCATATTATGCCGAATGTTTTTATTAGAAATCAGCACGGTGGAAATGATTTTCGAATTCATCATCTTGTTTTAAGTAAAACGGGTATGTATGTACTTGAGACGAAAGAATGGACAGGGAAATTAATTCATGGCTTAACGAAAGACAATGCTAGTATATATTCATTTATGATTGATGAAATTGGCAAGTATCAACAAGAGGAAGAGAAAGAAGAGACGTTTGCATACATTACAGGTGAAGATTCATTAACGATACAAGTGAAAAATGAAGGGAATCCAGTATATAGAGCGAAGAAACTATCGCATATTCTATACAATTGTTTGAAAGAAGTACAAGTAGATATTGTAAAGGAAAATGTAAAACCGATTGTATATTTTTATAATGAGAGCGGGAAAGAAGTGCTAGATCTTTCTGAAGAAAAAACGCCGAGATTAAAAGATAGAGAGCAAATTGTAACGTTCTTCAGAAATGAGATCTTAACAGGGAAAATAATATATACTGAGCAAGAGTTAGAAAAACTTCGAGAAACCATTAATCGAATAAATTATATAATGAATTAAAAAGAGGTGGGCTTTCTGAGTACTATATTAAGGGGTATTTTGTATGTTTATATTTGTTTGTATATACTAATGTATCTTGCTTTTATGTTTATTATTGGTATGGCTCATACGTCATTAAGTGTAACGAGCGTTTTTGTAATAGTCGTGCCATTTGTTTTATTAGTTATGATTCAAAAGTCGATCTTATATGTTGCTAAAAATCGTAATGAAGAAAAGAAGCAAATGTCGGGAGTGTTAATAGTAGCACTTATTCCGTTAATAGTATGTACTGCACAATTAAGTATGAATACATACACTTCAAAGTTTAATCAAGATCGATGGTTACATGCTGAAGATAAACGGGTACATATGGTAGATGATCTAATACAAAAATATAAATTAACAGGAAAATCAAATGAAGAAATTACACAATTATTAGGAACGCCTACTGAAACGAGAAATGGAGAAAACGGGGTTATCACTTCGTACTATCTTGGAACTGAACGTGGCTTTATCCCTATAGATAGTGAACATCTTGTTTTACAATTTGACAAAGATGGTAGAGTTTTGAAATATAAGGTGCAGAGAGATTAAATAAATTTAGAAGCTATATGTTATAGCTTCTTTTTTATTTTTCAATACGTTACGGAAGGGAGAGAAGGGTTTTGAAGGGAATAAGGAATGAAAGCGGAGGTGATGCATATATATAGATGCATTGGGTTATTTTTATCGTACATAAACGGGCAGCCTAATTAAAGTTTCACTGTATCATATTGTATAAATGAAAAGGAGGTAAGACGGTGAAAGCAATCCCGACTGATGTCCTGAGTAAAGAATTAATGGAAAGAGAAGGAGTTATATCTATTACAGTAAAGGAATTTGAAAAGATAGAAGTAGCTGGAGTAGTAGTCGCTGGTCCTGCAGTTATTTTGATTAATCAAGATTAAGTACATATTATTGAAATAAAAAGCATCCATCTAGGATGCTTTTTATTTGTATACAAGGAAGAATATAATGGATAATTGCTTTACTGGAGGGAAAGTCTGTGGCAATTATTATAACGATGTTAGTAATGGGAGTTTTATTAGGATTTGTTGGAGCAGGGGGAGCTGGTTTTATTATCGCAATACTCACTTTAGTATTCCGCGTTCCTATTCATGTTGCGCTTGCAACGTCTTTAACTGCTATGGCATTTACGACATTATCTGGGGTTATAAGTCATTATCGTGAAGGAAATGTTGTGGTTACTATAGGCGGGATTGTTGGTGGATGTGGAGCACTTGGTTCTTATATTGGTGCAAAGCTTGGTTCACTTATACCACCGCATCTTCTTCATTGGTTTACAGCTGGGATGTTATTTTTATCTGCAATTTTTATGTTTGTTAAATTAATTAAGTTTCAAAATAGGGAAGAACTACTTTTAGCAGAAATTAAAGATTTTTCGAAAGAAAATATAATGAAATGTATATGTCTTGGATTAGTCACTGGAATGATGGCTGGTTCATTCGGGATTGGTTCTGCACCATTTATTCAACTTGGATTAATGGTTCTATTAGGTTTAACAATCCAGCAATCTGTAGGAACAACAATGCTTGTTATATTGCCGATTGCGATTGGAGGTGGGATAGGATATAGTTCAGAAGGGTATCTAGATTATATATTGTTATTGCAAGTATTAATTGGGACGATGTTAGGAGCGTATATCGGAGCGAAGTTTACAAATTATGCACCACGTATGCTTTTGAAGTTTTCAATGATTATGACACCAGTTGTAGCTGGATGTATGTTATTGATGGAATAAAAATAATATAGCAAACTAATATGTTTTACGAATGAATTATGTAAGTAATTCATATTTCCCATATAAAAGGATTTGCTTTAATATAATGAGTGTAAAGTTCGAGTATTTGAAGTAATACTTGAATTATATCCCTATCCCTTTTCTAAAAATGCGAACAAGTTTTGCCCTATTCTATTCAATAATTAATTGCATAGAAATATATTGTTCGATGACCATTATGGAACGTACATAATGGGAAAATCCCGATCCTTAAAGAGGATGCCCCTAATCTTCATGTGAAAATATGATCGGATAAGAAAGCTGACCAATTTATGGTCGGCTTTCTTTTTGTTCAATAGTTATTTCTTCTTTAATTTCTGTTTGCAATAATAAAGCTTTTCCGAAACGACGTTTACATTCCGCACGCACTTTTTCAATGGCTAGTAGCTGAGTAGTGGCGGGAACTGTTACGATAGCTTGGCGTGGTTTTCGATTTTCTTCACAAAAGACACATTCCACAACATATTTAGAAATCATATTTTCATCCTTCCATTTTTAATTTCTAAGAAGGGATTGTCTATGAAGTTGATGTAAGTTTTCGTCATCGTTTTCCTTTTTTCCTCTTTTTTCAAGGGGAAAATAAAGAAGAAGACGAATAGTAGTAGGGGAGGGATGTATATGGAAAGATGGATAGGTTGTGCAGCAGTATGTATAAATGAAAAAAATGAAGTTTTAATGGTGTTGCAAGGGCAAAAGGGTGAAGAAAAAAGGTGGTCTGTTCCAAGTGGAGGGCTTGAAAAGGGAGAGACACTAGAAGAATGTTGTATTCGAGAAGTTTGGGAAGAAACAGGTTACAATGTGGAAGTTGTAAATAAAATATACGAAAAAGAGGGTATTACATACGGGGTTCCTGTATACGTTCATTATTATGTCGTTAAAAAAATAGGCGGTAGTATGAAAATCCAAGATCCTGATGAGTTAATACATGAAATTACTTGGAAAAGGATAGATGAAGTGAAGGAATTAACGCTATCTTTCCCGGAGGATTATGAGATTTTAAATAAATATATAATAAAAAAAGCAAGTGTTTAAACACTCGCTTTTTTAATGTATCCATGATAAGAAAAGCGGAACGATAACTAAACTAGCTCCTGCTGTTAAAAGCATAGATAAACTTGCAATGGTTCCTTCTACAGGGCCGATTTCGAATGCTTTTGATGTACCGGTTCCATTTGCGCTCGTGCCTAACATAATGCCTTTTGCGAGCGCTGTTTTAATACGGCATATACGTATGAGAGAAGGTCCGAGCAATGCTCCTGTTAACGCAGTTAAAACAACAAATACAGCTGTTAATTGTGACATACCACCGATCATTTCTGAAATGGCCATTGCAATTGGTGTCGTTACAATATGAGGTGCTAAACTATGTTCTAACGATGAATCAATTTGAAAATAATTTGCTAGTAGTGCTGAAGTAATAACTGATAAAAACGAGCCGACAATGACATTAAGTAAGATAGCTATTCCATGTTTCTTGAGTAAATCAAAGTATTTATAGATTGGCCATGCAAAAGCGACTGTTGCAGGCTTTAATAATTCTGTTAACCATTGACCACCTGTTTCATATGTTTCATAAGGTGTGTCTAGTCCGAGTAATAAAGCAATTAAAATAATAGGGCAGACGAGAAGAGGAGAAAGTAAGCTCCAATTCCAGCGTTGATACATTTTCTTCGATATCCAATATGTGAATAGTGTTAATAGTAAACAAAGAAAGCCGATCATTGTGTGGATCCTTTCCGCTTTATTAGCAATTCTGTTAGGAGTCCTGTAGCGAGAGTGACACAAAGTGTACTAATCATAATAATTAAAATGAGATCGATTCCATATTGTGATAGTGTATCTTTGTAGCGTATGACAGCGACTGCAGAAGGAATGAAAAATAAAATAAGTTCTTTTAATAAAAAGTCTGCTCCGTCCTGTATCCATTCTTTTTTCACTAGGTTAAATTTTAATGAAATTAACAATAAAAAAATACCGATTATACTTCCTGGAACTGGGAGGTGTGCCTGTTTTGCAATCCATTCACCTGTCCAAGCGAAACAAAATAATAATAAAATTTGTCCGCTTAATTTCCACCATTTCATACAGTACCCACCTCTTTCTTTTTTTACATAAAAATTGTAAAAAAGAATTAACAATTTCTACTATACGTTCATTCGAAAAATTTGTCTAATATATAAATTATATGTTATTAATATATTAGATGTATTAATTGAAAGTGAAAAGGGTGTCCAAAATGGAATTACGGCATTTGCAATATTTTGTTGTAGTGGCAGAGGAGTTACACTTTGGACGAGCAGCTGCTCGTTTACAAATGACACAACCACCGCTTAGTCAACAAATTCAGCAATTAGAAAAAGAAATGGGAGTTATGTTATTTTCAAGAACGAAGAGAAAAGTTGAATTAACAGAAGCTGGAGAAATGTTTTTAAAAGAAGTAAAAAAAGCGTTCGAACAAATTGATAAAGCAGTAGAAGTTGCACAAAGTGCCCAAAGGGGAGAAGTGGGCTCACTTTCAATTGGTTTTGTAGGTGCGGCGATATATGATATTTTACCATCTATCGTAAGGGAGTATAGAAAGAAATTTCCGAGAGTGTCTGTTGCATTACATGAACTGTCAACACCGGATCAGGTGCATGCACTTCATGATAACCGTATTGATATTGGCTTTTTGCGTCCGCCAATTCCAACGCAATTACTAGAGTTAGAACCAATTCAAAAGCTTTCTTGTACGTTATGTTTACCGAAGGCACATCCACTTGCTGAAAAGGAAGAAATACATATTGAAGATTTAAGAGACGAACCGTTCGTATTTATTACGAGACCGGTATGGCCAGCGTTATACGATACAATTTTATCACTTTGCCGCGACGTAGGATTTAGTCCACACATTGTACAAGAAGCAACGGAATATCAAACAGTTATGGGACTTGTAGCGGCAGGAATCGGAATTACGGTAATACCTGTATCGGCGAATAAATTGTATAAAACCGAAGTCGTATATAAAGAGTTATGTGATTCGAATTTTGTTGCAGAAATGTCAGTAGCGTACAAAAAAATGAATACTAATCCAGAACTTTTAGAGTTTTTGAAAATTGCAAGAGAGAAGAAAAGAATAGAAGTTGAGGATGAGATTAATTAATTTGTTAAAAAGTACACCTCATTAAACACTAAAGCGGAAATGCAATATAATTGCATTTCCGCTTTAGTGTTCTTTTTTTAGTTCTATACTAAAGAGATAAACATGTTCGTTTTCTTGTAATAGTTGGTCAATAGCAGTTTTTTCCTCAAGCATTGGAATTCTTACGGTTTCTTTATTCGTTTTTATTATAGCCGCTAAAGTCGTCTTTTGATTGTATGTTAAGTTTATTGCAGATTGAAGAGTAGTAGAGGTAGAGCTATTTACGATTGGAGGTGCTTCTTCAGGAGCGAGCATGGAACTACCTTCAATATTAACATACCAATGTTTTTGCACTTGTACATCTTTATCGAGTTGGGATTGAGGTGGTAAAAAAGAAAGCTTTACTTTCTTTTTTTGAAAATGGGAGGTAGCTATATTCGCAATTATGTTTGTTTTTTTACCATTTTGATAATAATCAATTGTAGCATGTATTTCATCTTTTTCATTTTTTAGGGTAACGTTATAAAACATGCTGTCTCCTTCTTGAAAAGGAGTCATTTGTAAAATAGAAGTTTGTTCTTTTGTTAATTTATATGGCTCAACAATGGCATCTGCATTGTTTTTAAGTGGGCTACAACTTGTGAGAAATAATAAAGAAAAGATTAATAGCAATTTTATGCGCATGCAACCCCCTCCTTTTTACAATTATATTATGAATATGATTTTTTTACCATTTTGTTTTCTAGGACTAAAGACTTAGAAAAAATTCAGATTGTAGTGCGATGTTTAAAATGTCATATTTTTATACACTAGTAGTATAGAATGAGTATGGTATGAAGTAAGGTAGGGGAAGAATATATGTCTTTATGTCAGTTAGTGAGAAAAAATATAAGAACATTTGCTGCCAAAAGGATGAAGCAATTCATGTGGGTTGCTATGAGTACTATGATTTTATTTTTTATGATATCGCTCCAATTTAATGAAGGAGCTATTGGGAAATTAGAGACTACACTTTTATTTCAAATGAGCTTTTACATGCTGTTTATTGTATTCATTTTTATTTGTATTTTTACTACATATAAAATAACGTTTTCTCTTCTGCAAGTGAGGAAAGAGGAAATTAAATCTTATGTAGCAGAGAATAGGAAGAGAAATGACGTACTATGTTTATTATGTCAGGAGCAATTATTTATTTATGGAGCAGCGTTTGTTTTTGGATTAGTGAATGGGATGTTATTTTTGAAATTATTTACGATTATCTTTATGAAAATAGCAGGAATACAAGGGATAAATAGTGCACCGATTACAATATATGCAATAGTAGTTGTTAGTATAATTATGATCGTTATCGTCCTATTATCGATGATGCAATGTTTTCGATTTGTTCAAAGTTTACAAGATGAAAATTCATTTTAATTCAAGGGAAAGGCATGAGAAATCATGCCTTTTCCTATTTTACACATAAAAATAATCATGTTACAGTGTAAAGACCTGACAAAGAATGGGAAGGAAAGGTTGTATAGTATGACAAATGAACAATCAATTGTAAAGGTTGAGCGGTTAACGAAGCGAATCGGTTCCAAGACACTTGTAGAAAATATTAGTTTCGAAGTTAAAAAGGGTGAAGTAGTTGGTTTGCTCGGACCAAATGGTGCTGGAAAAACGACTTTAATGAGAATGATGGTCGGCATGATTCGTATGACAGAGGGAGAAGTTTGGATTGACGGCCAATCTGTAAAACAGCAATTTGAAAGTACGGCTTCGAAAATTGGAGCAGTAATTGAGACACCGGAATTTTATCCATTTTTGAGCGGCTATGAAAATTTAACATATTTTGGACGGATGAATGGCAATGTGACAGAAGAACGTATCGATGAAGTAGTGAAATTGTTAGGAATGGGACAAGTAATTGACCGTAAAGTAAAAGCATATTCACTCGGCATGAGACAACGTTTAGGAATTGCTCAAGCGCTTATTCACGATCCAGATGTATTGATATTAGATGAACCAACGAATGGATTAGACCCTAGTGGAATACATGAAATGAGAATGTACATAAAGAAAATTGCACATGAACAAGGAAAAGCGGTACTTGTATCTAGTCACTTACTTTCAGAAGTTGAATTAATGTGTGACAGAGTTATCATTATTCAGCACGGAGAATATGTGGCGACGCAAAATATTCAGCATAATCAAAGCGAAGAGATGGAGACAATCCGTATACGTGTAGATGATGCGAATAAAGCAGCAGAAATGTTAGACCAAGATGTTTTAATAAAAGGTAATGATCTACTTATTACTGTAAAAGATGAAGAAATCCCAAATGTTATTCGTACATTGCTTGAGAAAAATATTCAAGTGTATCGTGTATATGAAGAAAGAAAAACGTTAGAAGAGCAATTTTTAGAATTAACAGGGGGAAAAGATATTGTTTAATTTAGTGTATAACGAACTGTATAAAATATTTAAGCGAAAGCGAACGATTATTCCCTTTGCAGTTATTGCAGTATTAATAATTGGATTAGGATGGGTTACGGTAAAGTATTTAGAACCGGAAACAAAAGGATGGAAAGCCGATTATACAGAACGAACTGTAGAAATTGAGAAAAAGCTAGGCATGAAAAAAGAAGCTATTTTAGCGGAACGATCTGGGGACGAGCTTGTAAAGGAATATCAGCTTAAGATGAAGCATTTAGATACAGATACAGCACCGGCAAGCAGTTCTCCGCTTTCTTTCATGAGAGATACAGGTTTTATCGTATTTCCAATATTGCTCCCATTTATCCTCGTGTATGCAAGTACAATTTTTGCGAATGAATATAGCTGGGGAACATATAAATTTTTAACGATACGACCAGCGAGTCGATTTAAAATTTTGACAGCTAAATTTTTAGCAATTGTGATATTTGCAGCGTTATTGTTTATATTTAATATGATTTTCTCCACTTTAAGTGGACTTGTTATTTATAAATTCCAACAGCCTGCATGGAGCGAGCTTATTTTCCAAGATGGAAATATTATAAAACAAAATATTTTTGTGGAAGCTAGTAAGTATTATATTTTATCGTGGTTGCCGACCATTGTGTACGCAGCGTTTGCATTTATGATTTCTGTATTAACAAGATCTAGTGGAGGCGCGATTGGTATTTCACTATTTCTTGCTTTATCAGGAAATATTGCATTATTAGCAGCAACTAGATATGATTGGGCGAAATATTTATTGCCAGCAAACACAGATTTATACAGTATTTCAAAGAATGGAAGTTTTATTGATGGAGTAACATTCCCATTTGCTTCATGTATGTTATTACTATATTTATTTGTATTTTTAAGCATTTCCTATACAGTATTTTTAAAACGCGATTTAACTTAAAAAAAGGAGCCGTTAAGTATTTCTTAACGGCTCTTTTTTATGCAAATTGTTTAAGTGCTTTTTCAGCTAACAAAGCGAAGTATTCTGCACTTATAGGTAATGCTTGCTCATCTACTGTAAAAGCTGGATGATGCCATTCATGTGTACCACTCGTTCCCATAAAAACGAATGAACCAGGTATTTCTTGTTGATAAAAAGAAAAATCTTCTCCGGCCATCGACGGGGTAGGAGAGATGATATTTAAATTCATTTCTTCAGCAACTTGAGAGGATAAGTTTGTTAAAGATGTATCGTTCTGAACAGCAGGAGGACCTGCATAAAAACGAAATTCTGTTTTTACACCTAATGCATCAGAAACCCCTTGAATAATACGTTTCATGAGAGCTGGAATCTTTTCACGTGTTTCAGTTTGGAATGTACGTACAGTTCCTTCCAGCGTTGCTTTTTCAGGAATTACGTTCCACGTATTTCCTGAATGGATGTTTGTGACACTGACGACGGCATTATGTGAAGAGCTTATATTTCGGCTTACAATTGTTTGGAGTGCCATCACGATTTGAGAGGACGCGACAATAGGGTCTACACCAGCATCTGGTACAGCTGCATGTGTACCAACTCCGTGAATTTCAATTTCAAATCGATCGACCCCGGCCATCAGTGGACCATCTTTAATACCGATTGTACCTACTGGTAAATCAGGTTTATTATGCATACCGAAAATAGCTTGCACGCCATGTAAATGCCCGGCTTCAATTACTTTGCAAGCACCATTGCTACTTTCTTCAGCTGGTTGGAATATAAAGCGTACAGTTCCGCTAAGAGAAGATTCTTTTTCTTTTAATAAATAAGCGGCACCTATAATAGCAGCTGTATGAAAATCATGCCCACAAGCATGCATTTTACCGGGAATTTTTGAAGCGTACGGTAAATTTGTTTCTTCTTGAATAGGAAGGGCATCAATATCAGCACGGATTGCTATAATTGGTCCGCTATTATTCCCTGAAATTTCAGCAATAACGCCTGTTTCTAAATTAGAATTTATAATCGTAATGTTTTTCTCTTCTAACCAATTTTTTATAGTCTTCGTCGTTTCAAATTCTTCGTATGATAATTCTGGATGCTCATGCAAATTTCGACGAATAGAAATTAGCATCTCAGTTAATTGCTCTAGATTTGCTGCCACGTATAATGCCTTCTTTCTTAAATAAAGTATTTACATTAAGTATACAATAAGAAAAGAGAGGATTCTCAAATGAAAATCCTCTCTCGTTTTATGCTGCCAATTTTTTGTGTGTATGATGTTTACGATAACGTCCACGCATTGCATAGGCAATTTGCGGGATTGCAATACCGATTAAAATAAGTGATACACCGATCCATTGTGAAGATAGCACCGCTTCTTTTAAAACGAATACAGACATAATTGTTGTAACTGGTAGTTCTGCTGCACCAAGAATAGTCGCTAAGCCAGAACCGATCTTTGGAATACCGATTGTAAAGGCGATAGAAGGAATAACGATACTAAATGTTCCTAATCCTAAACCGTATTTCCAAAGTCCTTCAGAAATTGCACCGCTAAAAATAAATGTTGGCGGGAATACGATCATTACTAAAGTTAAAGCGCCAGTCATTAAGAGAACACCGCGCGGTAATGAAGGTACTTCAACAGCAACTTTTCCGCTCACGAAAATGTATGTTGCGAATGTAACAGCAGATAATAAACCTAGTATGATTCCAGTCATATCGAAATCACCTGCTGATTTCTCTAGTAAACCACTTGATAAAAATGTACCTGCAAGTAAGAAAATAACGGAAATAACCTTTTCTCTTGAAGGTAATGTTTTTGTTACGACTGCTTCAATAATAATTCCGACCCAAACGAATTGGAATAAAAGTATAATTGCAATAGATGCTGGTACAGTTTTTAATGAAGCATAATAAAAAATTCCAGTAAAACTTGCAGATGTACCTGCAACGAATAAAATTAACGCTTGTTTTAATGGAACACGATGTCTAGAAAATAGAAGAGTAATAGCAAGCAAAATAATCCAACCGAACAAATATTGGCTGCCAATTACCTCTCCAAGTGAAAATCCGTCTGCATAGGCAAGTTTAACGAAAATAGCTAAAATCCCATAACTACACGCTCCTAATAAAACTAAAAGAGAATAACGAAGCATGAAAAATTCCTCCCATCTATATGAAATTGTTCCTAACGGACATATATAACTAGAGGGAAGTATACAAAATTAAAAATAAAGGGTCAAATAAAAGAAAAGTGTGACATTTTATAGAATAATAATAAAAGTATGATATTTATGCATAATCTTGAAATTAGTAATAATAAAAGTATTGTAAAATCAGCTTCGTATTGTATAAAGGCAGCACTTGAAAAAAATATTTTTTAGGGAGATAGAAGGGTAGTCCATTATAGTGTGCTAATCATTTGAGAAACTATGTTACCTTTGTTATGTTAATAACAATTAGAGAAGTTTCGTAGTCTAATTGAGATTGTTCTATATAATAGAAGGAAATGAAAACGTTTTATTAGAAACTGTTTGTAAGGGTAGTTTTTCTTATTATCACGTTGTTAAAGTGAGTTCACGAATTGTTCATAGTATTTTTATGTGTTTTTGCTACAATATGTAAGGAGAGGAGTGGAATCATGCAAGATATTAGTATTTTTTTAGCGTTTGGCGCTGGATTTTTATCATTTATTTCCCCATGTTGCTTACCGCTTTATCCGGCATTTTTATCGTACATAACAGGTATGTCGGTTTCTGAGTTGAAAGAAGAAAATGCAATGCTTCGTAAAAGAAGTATGATACATACAGCGTTTTTCTTACTTGGATTTTCAATTATATTTATTGCAATTGGGTTTGGTACAAGTTTTATTGGAGGCATCTTTACAAATTATAAAGATTTAATTAGACAGTTAGGTGGTATATTTATCATCGTGTTCGGTCTTATTATTGTCGGTGTGTTTAAGCCGAAGTTTTTAATGCAAGACCGTAAATTTACGTTTAAAAATCGTCCGAGTGGCTATTTTGGATCCGTTCTAATTGGATTGGCCTTTGCTGCAGGGTGGACGCCTTGTACTGGACCTATTTTAGTGTCTGTCATTGGATTAGCAGCAACAAATCCAGAATCAGCAATGATTTATATGATAGCATACATACTTGGGTTTGCTATCCCATTTTTCGTGCTATCATTCTTTATTACGAAAATGTCTTGGATTAAAAGAAATAGTATGAAATTCATGAAAATTGGAGGATACGTTATGATTGTCATGGGTATCTTCCTATATTTCAACTGGATGACGAAAATTATCGTATATTTCTCAAGTTTATTTGGTGGTTTTACCGGTTTTTAGTATTATTCTGTGAAAATGTTGGAAATACTAACGGAAAAGCATATAATGAAAGTATATTTTGCATATAGCCACAAAAAAGGATGAGAAAATATGAACATAGTTGTTTTATCAAGTATCGTTGCTGTTTGTATGGCTGTCGGTGCGATGTTTATTCGTTTAAAAGCAGCTAAGAAACCTGCAACATTGAAAAAAATTATACTTCCCCCATTTTTTATGAGCACGGGAGCGTTGATGTTTGTTTTTCCTGAATTTCGATTAACTCCAGCAGAAATGTTAGAAGCAATTGGCGTCGGTTTATTTTTCTCTATTTTCCTTATTAAAACATCTAAATTTGAAATTAGAGGACAAGAGATTTATTTGAAGCGTTCAAAAGCCTTTGTTTTTATATTAATTGGATTACTTGTCGTGCGAATTGTATTTAAAACATACTTAAGTCAGTCTCTTGATTTAGGACAACTTAGTGGTATGTTCTTCTTACTGGCGTTCGCGATGATTGTGTCATGGAGAATTGCTATGTACCGTTCCTTTACGAAATTACAGAAGGAAATGGAAAAAGAAGATGGTTTTTATAATGAAAAAGATATGAAGCTAACTTGAAAACGTTATATGTATAAAATAAAAAGGACAGCGTCAAAGGCGCTGTCCTTTTTATTGAAAATAATGTGAAGTTACTTTGCGAGTAAAGATTTATAGTTAGAATAATCAATCTCTTTTTCTTGTAGTTTTTTTACTAAAAATTTATGATCACGCTTCGGTGTAGCAATAATATATCCTTTAATAATTAAATCTTGTGTAATTTGAGAGGCTTTTTCTTGTAATGCCAGTTCTCCGATTTTGCCAGCAATTTTTGATTTAGCAACATCGCGAAATAGTTCTGGAACAGGACTTACGAGCTCTTCTAACAATTGTTTTTGTTCTTCATCCCATAAATGTCTAGTTTTATTAATATAGTGCTCTTCCCAATCTAAAATGGACATACCATCTTCTTTAGGTAATCTTTTTAGGAATTTTCTGAACATAAAGTATCCACCGATAGACATAAGTCCTAATAAAATAACAGTCCATAGCACTATGAACCAACTGAACCATCCTTCGAGCAAGCTTATCCCCCCTTAATGATTGCGGTTTTCTTTTATTCATATTATAAACAGTGAGATTCATAGAAAGCAAGAACGCTTGGTCATTTTGACCAAGCGTTATCATTTAAACAAAGTATAGTTGTTCAACACATAAATTATTATTATCATCTTCTACATATTCAATGATTAATGTGCCAACTTTACGATCTTTATCTTCAGTTGTGAAAATAGAGTAAGAAGTAAAACGTGCTGTTGATAGGCCGCTTATATGTGTAGGTAAAGAAATGTAGTCGTTATCGCGGAAGAATTCCATCAGTTCAATATCTTCAAATTCTTTTCGATCAACTTGTTTGTTTGTATAGCGGCGTTGAAGTTGTTTTAAAGACTCATTCCAAGAAATTGCTTTTGTATCGTATACCATTGTTCTATCTCCTTACTGTATGTAATCATTAAGAACATACGTTCTAAACTAGTATACTCTTTTTATTAGAAAAGGGAAAGCAAAAAATAATGTAAGCTTGGATTTCCAAGCTTACATTATTGATGCGTCCGTCATAATCTCTATTTTTATTATAAGTTAGATAAGAATAAGAAACAAGATGATATATATTCTGTTGATGGTTTTTAAAATTCTGTATATTATAGATATACTAAAATGCAAGGGAATGAGAGGAATGGCATATGTAATTTCGCTTCAAGGACCGATGGCAGGCGGAAAAACAACATTGGCTAAAAGGTTAGAGAGATGTGGGCTTTCAGTTATATATGAAAATCCACATCCAATTGTAGAAAAGCGAAAACAATTAAATTTGGATATGAATTCAAAAGAAGGATTTATAATAAATCAAAAAATGTTTATGGAAGCAAAAATAAAGGAGTTTCAAAATGTGAAAGATTCAGTCGTGATTTTTGATCGCGGACCAGAAGATATTGAATTTTATACACTCTTTTATCCGAAAGTGATAGGGAAAGAGTGGGATATAGAAACAGAATTAAAAGATGAATTGTATAAATTAAGAGAATGCTGTTCGGATGCAATTTTTTATTTAGATGTTTCGAAAGAAAATTTATATGATAGAAAAAATAATGACGGGGCAAGAAATCGAAGTACATTCGAAGAACAATTTAAATTAGTAGAAACTGAAAAAGAATGGTATAAACAATTTCCTGTAACTTATGTGGACACGAATACATTAACAGTGGATGAGTTAGAAGCATATTTTATGGGCTGGTTAAAGGAGAAAGGACTATGAAAAAAATATTATTATTCGTATACCCAACATTTGCGGAGTTTGAAATTACAGTAGCAACAGCATTGCTGAAAAAGAAATATGAAATCATTACTGCGGGCTTAACAAAAGGGTTGATTATAAGTGAAACAGGCTTGCAAGTACAACCGCATATAGAATTAAGTGAAGTGCGTGTAGATGAATATGAGGGGATTATCATTCCAGGGGGAGACGAAGTACATATGAAAGACGCAGATATTCTCTTTTCAGTCATTCGCCAATTTTCTGAAAAAGAAAAATTAGTAGCTGCGATTTGTGCTGGACCGTATGCGTTAGCAAGAGCAGGTTTATTTAAAGGGATTTCTTATACAGCGACTATAGATTATCAAAAGTTAGATTGTTTTCCAGTAGAAAATTTTGTATATAAAGAAGTTGTACAACACTCAAATATTATTACTGCACAAGGACATGCTTTCGTACCATTCGGAATAGCAGTTGCTTCTTATTTTGGAGTAGCTAACGAACATAATATAAATTTTTATGGCGGAAAGGGCAATATGATGATGGACAAACTTTTACATGAGAATGTATAAAAGCTAGCATTTGCTAGCTTTTTTCTTTTTGACATCGATAAATGGCTAACGTTTTCGGGTCGCGCCATATACCGTTATGAAGTGACAATTCATTTTCTACTTCTTTTTTTAGCCATTCCTTCATTTCGGCGTGAAGATATGTACTATCAGGTATATTTAGCGATGGAAACATGCTAGAAATATAGCTTGCAATCGGAGTAGCATGATGAAAAACGAGAGCATTATGAATAACTGTTTCTTCAACAGTTGGAAAAAAAGACTGTAATATCTCTTTACCATTTTCTAAACAAAATGGAGTGACTGATGATGTTGTTTTCGGTAAATCAAATGCGTCTAACATGCGGTTACACATTTCAACTATACGAGGTAATGTAACGTCAGAATTTGTTGTAGCTAAAAGTGAGCCTCCGGGACGAATTACTTTATGGAATCCTTGAACTGTTTTTTCGACATCTTTCATGTGATATAACATATGTCTTGCGATGACCCAGTCATAGCAATTAGCTTCAAAAGGAAGTTTACCAGCATCACCTAGTTTCCATTCAATTATGCTATTCTTTATTGCAGCTTCAGAAAGCATCGTTTTTGATTGATCAAAACCGGTTAGTTGGCCTTTATGACCGTTAGTTTGTAAAAGGGAAAGAAAATTTCCATTAGCACACCCAACCTCTAATATTTTTTCTTCTCCTTGAAGTTGTAAATGTTCCATGACGAGTTCATCTAAATTTACTTGTTTTTCTTCGTAATGTTTATGCGTATCGATACGTGGTAAATGGTTGCTTACGTTATATTGGCGTTTTACATCATTCATTTTTTCACATTCCACCTTCGTGCAAAATTGCTGAATCGCGTGTGTTAATACGTCGGTTTTCTTTAAACCTTCGTAATGGAGTGCAGATTCAAACCTTTCAAGTAATTTTTCTTCAATTCGAAAATGAATATCTTTTCGCTTCGTCATTGAAATATCGCCCCTTTGCATCTGTTAGTGAGACTATAGCACGCCTGAAAAATTCGTGTAAATAATTTGTGTACACAAATGGAGGGGATGAAAAAATTGTTCGAATGTGAGTTTAAACTATTGACGATTTAACTGTTTTCATATATTCTTAAATTAAGAAATATTCAAATAATTAAAAGAAATGAGAGAGTCACATGCTTCTTCAAGGAACACATCGAATTGGTCGTATGGCCATGTTGTTGGCACTTGCGGATGAGAATGAAAGCCCTGTATTATCTATTCCAAAAGGTTGGAAGTATTGTACGGGGAAAGTGGGTTCGATGAATTCGCAAAAAGTTGTAGCAGCAATGGAAACAGCGGCTAAGAGCACCCAAGTTATTGAAACAGATGTTTACAGAGAAACACATGCACTTTATCATGCAATTATGGAAGCTTTGTACGGAGTGACGAGAGGTCAAATTCAGTTAGCAGACGTTCTTCGTACAGTAGGACTTCGCTTTGCGATTGTGCGCGGTAGACCATACGACGGAAAAAAAGAAGGCGAATGGGTTGCTGTTGCATTATATGGAACGATTGGTGCACCTGTAAAAGGATCTGAGCATGAGGCGATTGGTTTAGGAATTAATCACATATGATTTGCCCATAGTCTATTAGTTAGAAGGGGGCCTTACTTTTTTAGGACAGAAGTCTGTCTTAAAAAGATAAGGTCCCCTTTTGCCTTTTTAAGGAGGAAAAAGAATGATTACGTTAACAGGACACACATTGACAATTGAAGAAATGAAGAGGTTGTTACTTGAAGGGGAAGGTGTAACAGCTTGTCCAAATAGTATGCAAAAGGTGGCGGAGTGCCGCGAAGTTGTTGAGAAAATTGTAGAGGACGGAAAAGTCGTTTACGGTATTACAACTGGATTTGGAAAGTTCAGTGATGTGCTTATTCAAAAAGATGATGTAAAGGCACTTCAACACAATTTAATTCAGTCACATGCATGCGGTATAGGTGATCCATTCCCTGAAGAGGTATCACGCGGTATGTTAATTTTACGAGCGAACACGATGCTTAAAGGAGTATCTGGTGTTAGACCACTTGTTGTAAATATGCTTCTTGAGTTTGTAAATCGTAAAATTCACCCAGTCGTTCCGCAACAAGGGTCACTTGGTGCGAGTGGCGATTTAGCACCTTTATCTCATCTTGCGCTTGTATTATTAGGCGAAGGTGAAGTGTTCTATAAGGGGAAACGCGTTCATGCGATGGTTGCTCTTACAGAAGAAGGGCTTGAACCGATTGAACTTGAAGCGAAAGAAGGGCTTGCATTAATTAATGGTACGCAGGCGATGACAGCGCAAGGAGTTCTTTCTTATATAGAAGCAGAAGCAATGGCGTATCAAGCTGAATTCATTGCTTCGATGACAATTGAAGGATTACAAGGCATTATTGATGCATTTGATGAAAATGTTCATAAAGCGCGTGGTTATAAAGAGCAAGTGGAAGTAGCGAGCAGAATTCGTAACATCCTTCATGATAGTAAATTAACAACAAAACAAGGAGAACTACGAGTACAGGATGCATATTCACTTCGTTGTATCCCGCAAGTACACGGTGCTTCTTGGCAAGTTTTAAATTATGTGAAAGAAAAATTAGAAATTGAAATGAATGCAGCAACGGACAATCCACTAATCTTTGATGGTGGGGAAAAAGTAATTTCGGGTGGTAATTTCCATGGTCAACCGATTGCGTTTGCGATGGACTTCTTAAAAGTAGGAATGGCGGAACTTGCAAATATTTCAGAGCGTCGTATCGAGCGTTTAGTAAATCCGCAATTAAATGATTTACCTCCATTTTTAAGTCCAGAACCAGGACTTCAGTCTGGTGCAATGATTATGCAATACGCTGCAGCGTCACTTGTTTCTGAAAATAAAACGTTAGCACATCCAGCGAGTGTTGATTCAATCCCGTCATCAGCTAACCAAGAAGATCACGTAAGTATGGGAACAATCGCTTCACGCCATGCACATCAAATTATTCAAAATGTAAGACGTGTTCTTTCAATTGAGATGATTTGTGCGATGCAAGCAGCAGAATATCGCGGTATTGAAAACATGAGTACAGTGACGAAGAGCTTCTACCATCAAGGCCGTCAACAAGTACCTTCTATTACAAATGATCGCATATTCTCAACGGATATTGAAAATATTACGCACTGGTTAAAAACGAATTATTCGATAAAAGAAAGATTAGATGTAAACGCAGCACTATAAAATGAGAAAAGGGAGAGATTGAAATGGAAAAAGTTAAACAAACAATTCGCGCGCCAAGAGGTACTGAATTACAAACGAAAGGGTGGGTTCAAGAAGCTGCACTTCGTATGTTAATGAACAATTTAGATCCTGAAGTTGCTGAAAAACCAGAAGAATTAGTTGTATATGGCGGAATTGGCCGTGCAGCTCGTAACTGGGAAAGCTACCATGCGATTGTAGATTCATTAAAAACGTTAGAAAGCGATGAAACATTACTTGTTCAATCAGGAAAACCAGTTGCAATCTTTAAATCGCATGAAGATGCACCTCGCGTACTTTTAGCGAACTCAAACTTAGTACCAAAATGGGCGAACTGGGATCACTTCCGTGAACTAGAGAAAAAAGGTCTTATGATGTACGGACAAATGACAGCAGGTAGCTGGATTTACATTGGAACACAAGGTATTTTACAAGGAACATATGAAACGTTTGGCGAAGCGGCACGTCAACATTTCGATGGTTCATTAAAAGGTACATTAACACTTACTGCTGGCTTAGGAGGTATGGGTGGTGCACAACCTCTTGCTGTAACGATGAACGGCGGTGTTGTCATTGCTATTGATGTTGATAAGCGCAGCATCGATCGTCGTATTGAAAAGAGATACTGTGATATGTATACAGAATCATTAGAAGAAGCATTAACGGTTGCGAACGAGTATAAAGAGAAGAAAGAACCAATTTCAATTGGTTTATTAGGAAATGCGGCAGAGATTTTACCAGAACTAGTGAAGCGCAATATTACGCCAGATTTAGTTACGGATCAAACATCTGCTCATGATCCATTAAACGGTTATATTCCAGTAGGTTACACATTAGAAGAAGCAGCGAAACTTCGTGAAGAAGATCCAGAACGTTACGTACAATTATCAAAAGAAAGTATGACAAAACATGTAGAAGCAATGCTTGCTATGCAAGAAAAAGGCGCAATTACATTTGATTACGGAAATAACATTCGCCAAGTTGCTTTCGATGAAGGTTTGAAAAATGCATTCGATTTCCCAGGATTCGTTCCAGCATTTATCCGTCCATTATTCTGCGAAGGTAAAGGACCATTCCGCTGGGTAGCACTTTCTGGTGATCCAGAAGATATTTATAAAACAGACGAAGTAATATTACGTGAGTTTGCGGATAATGAGCATTTATGTAACTGGATTCGTATGGCTCGTCAGCAAGTTGAGTTCCAAGGTCTTCCATCTCGTATTTGTTGGTTAGGTTACGGTGAGCGCGCGAAATTTGGTCGCATTATTAATGAAATGGTGGCAAATGGTGAATTATCAGCACCAATCGTTATCGGTCGTGATCATTTAGATTGCGGATCAGTAGCATCTCCAAACCGTGAAACAGAAGCGATGAAAGACGGTAGTGATGCAGTAGCCGATTGGCCAATTTTAAATGCATTAATTAACAGTGTAAACGGTGCGAGCTGGGTGTCTGTTCACCACGGTGGTGGCGTTGGTATGGGTTATTCACTTCATGCTGGAATGGTTATCGTTGCAGATGGAACAGAAGCAGCAGCAAAACGTATTGAGCGCGTATTAACTTCTGATCCTGGTATGGGTGTTGTTCGTCACGTTGATGCAGGATATGACTTAGCTGTGGAAACTGCGAAAGAAAAAGGCGTTAACATTCCGATGATGAAATAAGGAGGAGAAAACATGCTGGACACTTTACTAATAAATATCGGTCAATTACTAACAATGGATCAAGAAGATGGCTTGTTAAGACGGGAAGCGATGAACACGCTTCCTGTTATCGAAAACGGTGCGGTTGGAATTGAAAATGGCGTAATTACTTTCGTTGGAACAGCGGAAGAAG
Source organism: Bacillus sp. DE0042 (assembly GCF_007680225.1). Taxonomy (NCBI): domain Bacteria; kingdom Bacillati; phylum Bacillota; class Bacilli; order Caryophanales; family Bacillaceae; genus Bacillus; species Bacillus sp. DE0042. Next base: position 47,608 of record NZ_VEJP01000008.1, read on the forward strand.
CGAAAGGATTACAAGCGAAAGAAGTTATTGATTGCGGAGGGAAAATGGTTTCTCCTGGTCTTGTTGATCCGCATACTCACCTTGTATTTGGTGGATCTCGTGAAAATGAAATCGCACTAAAATTACAAGGAGTTCCGTACTTAGAAATTTTAGAACAAGGCGGAGGTATTCTTTCAACTGTAAATGCAACGAAACAGGCGTCGAGAGAAGAACTTGTTCAAAAAGCGAAATTCCATTTAGACCGTATGTTATCTTTCGGAGTTACAACTGTAGAAGCGAAGAGTGGTTATGGATTAGATGATGAGACGGAATGGAAACAATTAGAGGCAACTGCACAATTACAAAAAGAGCATCCAATCGATTTAGTTTCCACATTTTTAGGTGCTCATGCAGTTCCGAAAGAGTATAAAGGTAGATCGAAAGAATTTTTACAATGGATGTTAGACCTACTACCAGAAATGAAAGAGAAGCAATTAGCTGAATTCGTTGATATTTTCTGCGAAACAGGTGTGTTCTCTGTCGAAGAATCAAAAGAGTTTTTATTAAAAGCGAAAGAGCTTGGCTTTGATGTGAAAATTCATGCAGATGAAATTGACCCTCTTGGTGGTGCAGAAGCAGCGGCTGAAATTGGTGCAGCATCAGCGGACCATTTAGTGGGCGCTTCTGATAAAGGAATTGAAATGCTTGCAAACTCTAATACAGTAGCTACTTTATTACCAGGAACAACTTTCTATTTAAATAAAGAAAGCTTTGCTCGTGGACGTAAAATGATCGATGAAGGTGTTGCAGTTGCTTTGGCTACAGACTTTAACCCAGGTAGTTGTCCAACTGAGAACATTCAGCTTATTATGAGCATTGCAATGCTCAAGCTGAAAATGACACCAGAAGAAGTTTGGAATGCCGTAACAGTTAATTCTTCTTACGCAATTAATCGAGGTGATGTAGCTGGAAAGATTAGAGTTGGTCGTAAGGCAGATTTAGTTTTATGGGATGCTTACAATTATGCTTACGTACCGTATCATTACGGCGTGAGTCATGTAAATACAGTATGGAAGAATGGTAATATCGCATATACAAGAGGTGAACAATCGTGGAGCACGGCCACTATTTAAAGAAAAATGCAAAGTTTATCGATCGTGAAGTGACGAAATGGAGTGAGATGATTAAAGATTGGGAGGAAGGCTTGGAAATATTCGGTGCTGCCTTAATTGGAGCACCCCTTTCTAAACCATCTATTAGTCATTCAGGAGCAAGTTTTGCGCCAAAAACAATTCGTGCAATGTTAGATGCATATAGCACGTACGCAATTACAGAAGAACATGATATGAAAGAAAGTGTCTTATATGATTGCGGCGATATTACGATGCATGTGACTGATATAAAAGAAAGTCATAAGCGCATTGCGAAAACAGTTGGTCATGTAACGAAAGTAAATCCGAACATGATACCAATCGTTCTTGGTGGTGACCATTCGATTAGTTTTCCAAGTATAACAGGGTTTGCAAATAGTAAAGGGAAGGTCGGTGTTATTCAATTTGATGCCCATCATGATTTACGTAATTTAGATGATGGTGGCCCATCAAATGGTACACCGTTCCGTAGTTTGCTAGAAAATGATGTCATTAAAGGAAAACAACTCGTTCAAATCGGAATTCGTAATTTTTCAAATGCACGAGCGTACCATGAATATGCAAAAGAACATGGCGTGACAGTGTATACAATGAAAGATGTACGAGAGCGACAAATCAAAGATATTATCACAGAAAGTATTGAAGTATTAAGAAAGCAAGGCGTGACTTCTATTTACATTTCTCTTGATATGGATGTACTAGATCAAGCATTTGCACCAGGTTGTCCAGCAATTGGTCCTGGCGGTATGGATAGTACGACTTTACTTGATGCGATTGAATTTCTTGGTAAAGAACCGCTCGTTCAAGGGATGGATATAGTAGAAATTGATCCAACCCTTGATTTCAGAGATATGACGAGTCGAGTAGCTGCGCAAGTGATTATGAGTTTTCTTTTAGCGAGAGAGACAGTCCGTAAGCAGGTTAGTATATAGGCGTGAAATTAATAGGGAATGTTTAACGATTCAGTATGAAAAACACATTACTACTTATATGTAGTAATGTGTTTTTATGTAAAAAGAGAAGGTGAAATTAGAATGTATATATGTGTGGAAAAGTTAATAAGATTGCGGGTTTTTAATGATATTTTACGAAATTATTTTCTTAGTTCGAAAGGATTGACATTAAAAATAATTTTATGATAAAATAAAAATTTTGCTAAAAAAATGATTGTGTGTTAAGATTGAGAAGGTTACCATATATGGAGGTGGATTATTTGTTTCAAATTGGCGATAACATTGTTTATCCAATGCAGGGAGCAGGTATAATTAAAGCCATAGAAGAGAAGGAAATCACAGGAGAAAAACAACAATATTATGTTATAAAAATGTCGGGTAGTAATATGGAAGTAATGATTCCGGCAGGGAGAATATTGAGCTCAAATATACGACCAGTCACGGATATAACGGCAATAGCACACATATTGGATATTTTTCAACATGGAGAATCTGATAGATTACTTACGTGGAAACAAAGGTATAAATTGAACACTGATAAAATAAAGACGGGTAAAATACAAGAAGGTGCTGAAGTTGTACGTGATTTATTACGTATGCAGAAAGAAAAAGCACTTAATGCAAGCGAAAAGAAAATGTTAGATAACGCACACGAATTTTTGATTAGTGAACTGGGATTAATTGAAGGTATCACGGAAAGTCAAATAAAAAGCTTTTGTTAAGATTCATTACAAATAATGTATTAGATCCCAAAAAAGGTTTTGAATTTTTTGGGAACATAATTATAGAGAATTAATCATTTCAAAGACATTCAATTCTTTCAAACCACTTTTAGAGCATTAACCTCTTTTGTTATTACTACAATCAAATCCATTTTTATTTTTTAAATTCTTTACGAATATTCGAAGTTTAATTAAACACTTCGATAGAATAGTTACTTGATTTTTGCAATCCTGATTCACACTGGCACGGACGAGGAGCCGTAAGGATGAAAGAGAGGTAGGGCTTTCATTGTTTTAGGTTTATAAGTTATTATTTTTAGAAGAATACTGAACCACTCTCACTTCTACTGCTAAGGAATTTTTTATATGTGAAGAGATAATAATTGTTTATATTCTTTATATTAAAGAGATAAATGAATTGTTAGCCATATACGGTCAACTAAAAAGGAGTGTCATATAGTCGAATTATCGACTATATGACAGCTCCTTTTTTCATGGGGATTAGGAACGGATAAATAGAAAAAATACTTTCAACTATGTAGGAGTCTTTTATTCGTTCCTAAAATTTTTGTTTGTATAATAAAAAACAAATGAATGATTGAAACCTCGTAACTGTAAGTTTGAATATAGTACAGTGGAAATCGTTTTTTTTAGTAAATAGTTTGAAAAACAATTACCAATATATTCTATAGTAATAAAACTAGAAGAAAAGAAAACATCCACTTAACAAGTATTTTTCTCATCCACTTACTGAATATAAAAATAGACAGTAAGAGTCTTGAATACCAGAACCCTTAAAGTTAAAAAACAGTTAGTTTTATTATGCGAATATTTCTACATAAGAGCGTATAAATTGACGTTACTATCTAAAAGTAAGTATGATGCGATTATAGTAAGAATTTTTTAGGGGGAAGAAAAATGACAAGTTCAAATAATAAAGCAGCAAGTATTTATGAAGGAACAAATATAAACGCTTGGGGATCTTTTGAAAATATTGAAGAAACGAAGTTATTTGACTCGATTCAAATTGGATCTTGGTCTCTTCGTAATCGCATAGCAATGGCACCGATGACGAGATGTTTCGCGAATCATGAAACGGGAGTCGTTGGTACTGATGTAGTCGAGTACTATAGAAAGCGTGCAGCTGATGAAGTTGGATTAATTATTACAGAGGGAATCGTCATTAGCCCAAGAGCAAAAGGGAATCCGGGAGTGCCAGGAATTTATACGCAAGAACAAATCGATTCGTGGAAGCCTGTTACAGAGGCAGTACATAAAGAAGGCGGAACGATTATTGCTCAAATATGGCATGTTGGCCGTATGAGTCATCACGAGATAATTGGTGGGCAAATGCCACAAGCACCGTCTGCTATCGCTGCAGAGGGAAATGTTCCGCGTTTTCGTAAACCGTTCGACACGCCAGAAGCAATGACGTTAGAAGAAATACAAGAGGTGATTGGTCAATACTCACAAGCTGCGAAAAACGCGATCGAAGCTGGATTTGATGGAGTAGAAATTCATGGGGCACACGGATATTTAATCGATCAATTTACTTATGAGTTCGCAAATAAGCGTACTGATAAATACGGCGGAGATTTAAAGCAAAGGCTAACGTTTATGAAAGAAGTAACGGAGGCTGTAATAGAAGCTGTTGGGGCTGATAAAACACTTCTTCGTTTCTCTGCTTTCAAAGGTGATAATCCAACTTATATGTGGGAAAACCCTGAACTTGCAATTGAAATGTTTGTAAATATGTTCAACGAAGTTGGATTAACGATGATTCACCCTTCAACGATGAATTATACGGCAGTTATTGCTGACGGAAAGAATTTTCATCAATTAGTAAGAAAATATTGGGAGGGTACGATTGTAGGAGTAGGGAATTTAAATCCGAAAGAGGCTGAAGAAGCATTGCAAGAAGGAACAATTGATGTAGTGGCATTCGGAAGACCTTTAATAGCTAATCCAGATTTTGTTCATCGAATTAAAAATGCTGAAAGTTTAGTTGAATATGATGCGAAAGAGCATCTTGCTACATTAATTTGAATAAAGATAAAAGGAGAACACATCAGGTGTTCTCCTTTTATTATGGATTTTCATAGGAGGAAGCGGGATGAGTGAAACGCTACTCGTTATTATTAGTATATTGCTCTTATTGATGTTACTATTAATCATTTTTTTTATTATTACATTTTTTATTAAAAAACGGACGCATCATTCTATATTAAAGTTACATCCATACTTAGGAAGGATGCGTTATTTACTTGAAAAGATAGGACCGGAATTTAGGCAATATTGGTTTGATCATGATACGGATGGAAAGCCCTTTTCACGTTATGATTTTCAAAGTGTAATGTTTCTAGCAAAATACCGTTCAGAAATACTCGGTTTTGGATCAAAACGAGATTTTGATGCATCTGGATATTATATCGCTAATACATTATTTCCGAAATTAACAGATGAATTAAGTGTGAATGTAACGCAAGAACGTGAAGGGAAAAAGTATGTGATTCATAAAGAAGGGTTATTTTCACGAAGAGAAAAATTGACAGCGGATACAACGAATCTTTGGTTATATGAAGAAGACGATGCAATTATCGTCGGTGAAAACCGCAAATATCCGTGGAAGCTACATGGCATGTTTGGGGCATCTGCGACTTCTTACGGTGCGATTGGCGAAAATTATATTTTAGCGAGCGGGTTTGGTGCGAAGATGGCTGGCGGATCGTGGATTAATACTGGCGAAGGTGGCGTTATTCCAGAACATTTACATACAGGTGCGAATATCGTTGCGCAAATTGGTCCAGGGTTATTTGGATATCGTGATGAGGATGGTAATTTTTCAATGGAGAAATTTATGGAGAAAGCAAAAGAAAGTAATATTAAAGCATTCGAATTGAAATTTGGGCAAGGTGCGAAAATACGTGGTGGCCATCTAGAAGGACAAAAAGTAAATGAGAAAATTGCTTCTGTTCGGAATGTGCGAGAAGGAGAAACGATTAATTCACCGAATCGATTTCCATTTTTAAAGAATGCAGTAGATACACTTTATTTTATTCAACGTTTGCAAGAAAACGGCGGTAAACCAGTTGGGATGAAGATTGTAATTGGACAGCAGGAACCGTTGGACGATTTATTCAAAACGATGAAAGAGTTAAATATTTATCCAGATTTCATTACAATTGATGGTTCAGAAGGTGGATCAGGTGCTACGTATAAATCAATGGCAGATAGTATGGGAATACCGCTTATTCCAGCATTACTGACATGTATTGATACAGCGAATCATTACGGTGTTCGGGACAAATTCAAAGTGTTTGCCTCAGGGAAATTAATTACACCAGATAAAGTGGCAATTGCTTTAGCTATTGGTGCAGATGCTGTAAATTCAGCACGCGGATTTATGATGGCAAGTGGCTGTATAATGGCACTTCAATGTAATTCCGGACAATGTCCATCTGGAGTTGCCACGACGAATCCGCACTATCAAAAAGCGCTAGATCCGTATGAGAAGAAATGGCGAGTAATGAATTATGTTGTTAGTATGAGATATAGTTTGTTCTCACTTGCGGCAGCAGCGGGAGTAAAGAGCCCGCGTCATTTAACGAGAGAGCATATTGTGTTTAAAGATGAGGTGGGGCGGGTAGTTCCTCTTTCAGAATTGTTTCCTAGTAGTAAATAGAAGATAAGCTACGTTTAGTAGATTAAAAGTCATACGAAATAATTAGCGAAGAGAGTAAATGCTAACTAGCATTTACTCTCTTTTGATTTAAAATGAAAATAAGTGCTTATTGACAACTAAAAGTAAGTAACTTATAATAAATATTGAATTCAAGATAATTTATTTCCGAATAAAGATTTCAGATGGAGTAAATATTTTTTGGAATTTATCTCGAATTCGAGATAAATTTAGTGATATAGAAGATAATGCGTAATTTCACAACTTATATCTCGAATTGAAGATAAAATCATAACGATGGATTTTACTTTGCAGCATGGACAAAATGAATAATGAATTTTAATGTATAAAAGTTTTTAAAATGAAATAAAAAGGGGCGGAGAAAATGGAAAAGAAAACAATGGGAATTCATCACATTACAGCAATCGTAGGACACCCACAAGAAAATGTAGATTTTTATGCTGGTGTGTTAGGTTTACGTTTAGTGAAACAAACAGTGAATTTTGATGATCCAGGCACGTACCATCTTTATTTTGGTAACGAAGGAGGAAAGCCTGGAACAATTATTACGTTTTTCCCATGGGCAGGTGCTCGGGAAGGAATTATTGGTGACGGTCAAGTAGGCATTACGTCTTATGTCGTACCAAAGGGCGCAATGGAGTTTTGGGAAAATAGATTAGAAAAATTCGATATTTCGTATACAAAAATGACTCGATTTGGAGAGCAGTATTTAGAATTTGATGATCCACATGGTTTGCATATAGAATTAGTAGAAAGAGAAGAAGGCGAATTAAATAATTGGACTTTTGGAGAAGTTACGCCAGAAGTAGCAATTAAAGGATTTGGCGGTGCTGTTCTTTTATCTGCACAACCTCAAAAAACAGCTGAATTGTTAGAGCATGTTATGGGTCTTGAGAAAATTGGAGAAGAAGGTGAATTCGTTCGATTCCGTTCTTCTGCTGATATTGGGAATATTATCGACTTGAGGCTATCGACAATCGGGCGTGGCCAAATGGGTGTTGGTACAGTCCACCATATTGCTTGGAGAGCGACTAACGATGATGATCAACTCGACTGGAAAGAACATGTGTCTCGTTTTGGATACCACGTAACTCCTGTACAAGATCGCAATTATTTTAACGCAATTTATTTTAGAGAACACGGGGAAATTTTATTTGAAATTGCAACAGACCCTCCTGGTTTCGCTCATGACGAATCGTTAGAGACGATGGGTGAGGAATTAAAGTTACCAGAGCAATATGAACCACATAGAAAACAAATTGAACAAACACTTTTACCATTTGAAGTGAGAAATTTAGATTAAAGTGATTGAAAGGGGAAAAGGATTATGATGAAACATGTTTTTCAAAAAGGAAAAGATACGTCAAAACCAGTGTTGTTATTACTTCATGGTACAGGAGGTAATGAATTAGATTTATTACCACTTGCAGAAATAATTGATCCAGAAGCATCTGTATTAAGTGTTAGGGGAAATGTACTAGAACAAGGCATGCCACGTTTTTTCCGCCGATTAGCAGAAGGCATTTTTGATGAAGAGGATTTGATTTTCCGCACGAAGGAATTAAATGAGTTTTTAGATGAAGCTGCAAAAACATATGAATTTGATAGAAATAATATTGTAGCTATCGGTTATTCAAATGGAGCAAACATTGCTGCAAGCTTATTATTCCATTACGAAAATGCATTAAAAGGTGCTGTCCTTCATCACCCAATGGTACCTAGAAGAGGAACACAATTGCCTAATTTAGCAGGGAAATCCGTATTTATCGCTGCTGGGACAAATGACCCGATTTGTTCATCAGCGGAGTCAGAGGAATTGAAGGTACTATTAGAGAATGCAAACGCTACTGTTACAATGCATTGGGAAAATAGAGGACATCAATTAACGATGGGTGAAGTAGAAAAAGCAAAAGAATGGTATGTCAATACAGTATTATAAAAGTAAAAAAAGAAGCATCTGCTAACAATTAGCAGATGCTTCTTTTTTTACGACTGAATTGCAAGATGAGATGAAGAAAGCGGAAGTTGAATATCAACGATCGTACCTTTATCTAACTCGCTTGAAATGTGTAATTTACCATGATGTTCTTCAATTATTTTGTAACACATCATTAATCCTAGTCCTGTTCCCTTTTCTTTTAAACTATAAAATGGTTCGCCTAGACGAGAGATACGATCTTCTGGGATACCACAACCTTCATCGATAATCCTTATTAAAATAAAGGTATCATCTAATGGTTTTGTTTGGATGTAAATATTTCCGCCATTTGGCATTGCTTCTATCGCATTTTTTAATATATTTATAAAAACTTGTTTTAATTGATTACCATCACATTGAATATCATGTTTGTAATCAAAATGATCCATAATGATATGAACACTATGCATAATAGCTGTTGGTAAAATAAATGTAACTACCTCTTCAATTAAAGCTTGTATGTTACAAGTTTGGATAGATAATACTTGTGGTTTAGACATCGCCATAAATTGACTCGTGATAGATTCCATTTGTGAAATCTCACTTAACATAACATCGATATACCATTTCTGCTCCTCATTTATTTCAGGGAGTAGCAATGTTAGAAAACCTTTTAGAGAAGTGAGTGGATTTCGAATTTCATGGGCAATTCCAGCTGTCAGTTGTCCGACTACTGCGAGCTTTTCTGATTTTCGTAATAACTTTTCCGTTTCTTTTAGCTCGGTAACATCTCTTCCCATTACGATAAGACCTTTACGGGAGCCGTCAGGATGATAAAGTGGAACTTTCGATATACTTAAGATTAGATCGAAATCATCTCTATGAATAATAAATTCCTCGCCATGAAGAATTTGTCTTTGTTGCCATGCTAGTTCGTCGACTTCTTCACAATGTAAAAAAGCCTCTCGGTACGCTTCGTTATATTGAATGAGTTCACTATCTTTTTTCCCATGGTAAGGTACATGATGGAAATTGAAACAAGAAAGTGCGTAGTCATTTGCCTCAAGCCAGCGCCCCTCATGATCTTTAAATATAACAAACGCAGGCATGGAGTTCACTAATGTACGTAACCTCTTCTCACTTTCTTTTAGCATATTCTCAATTCTTTCTGATTTTTCAAGAGGCTTCATAATAGTATATACGCCAGTTAGACGATTTTGGACAAAAATAGGAACTAGTTTTGTCACGACGTCTAATAAGAATCCACTTTTATGATAAATAGATAAGATATACTCTTGTTGATTATCTGCTTCAGTATTCTTTATATTTTGTAATACTTGCTCAGAAATATGAGCTTCTAAAATAGAGGTAATATTTTTCTGTTCTAATTCTAAAGAATTGTAACCTAATATTCTTTCGGCAGAAGGATTTATATGTAGTATAACTCCCTCTAAATTTAATGAAATAATACTATCAGGATTGTGTTCGAACAGAGATGCGTACATTTCTGTTAATGAACGATCTTGTATATGGTTTCGCAAACGTCTAGAAATGTTCGGATGACGTTTTCTTTGAGTTGATGAATATTTTTTACGACTCATAATAGTTCCTCCGTACAAATAGCATCTAAAAAGATTTGTCTATCCATAACTATAATATAGATGTAATGTGTATTTCTATAAAAAATGGAAGTTATATAATAAATTTTGTTTTCTTTATTTTGGAAAAGTGAGTGTAAGGTCGTAATAAGGGGAGCTTATATTGTTTTATAAATCTTTTGTAAGTTACAGGAGTAGGTTTTCTTTATAACATTAGGGTAGAAGAGGGGGAGAGAAAATGAGAAATTATATTCAAGGTATCGATCATGTGCAAGTAGCTGCGCCTGTAGGGTGTGAAGAAGAAGCACGAGAGTTTTACGGTAATAAAATTGGTATGGAGGAAATAACGAAGCCAGAGGAATTAAAGAAGCGTGGTGGGTGCTGGTTTAAGTGTGGAAATCAAGAGATTCATATCGGAGTTGAGAAAAACTTCAATCCAGCTAAAAAGGCGCATCCAGCTTTTTATGTTTTAAAAATTGATGAATTTAAACAGGAGTTAATAAAGCAAGGCATTGAAGTAATAGATGATCATGCACGGCCAGATGTAATTAGATTTTATGTGTCAGATCCGTTCGGAAATCGAATTGAATTTATGGAAAATAAAAACTAGGTGGAAATCCACCTAGTTTTTTAACCTTTTCTAAACAATCCTAATACTTCAACCGTTTCGGTAATGTTAACGAATGCATGAGGGTCAATTTCGGAAATTGTTAATTTCATACTTGCTAATTCTTCACGAGAAATGACGGTCATAAGTACACGTTTTTTTTCGCTGGAATAAGCACCTTCACCATCAAGTAATGTAATTCCACGTACAACAGTTGAAAGAAGTTGTTTTTTCATTTTTTCTGCTTCATTTGTTACAATCATAAGTGTAACCTTTCGATGTTTCGTATGAATAGCATCGATGACTTTACCAGTTACATAAATTGATAGTAAGCTTGTAAGAGCAACATCCCAAGTGAAGAAGAATCCTGCAATTATTACAACGACTGCATTTAAAATAATAAGGAATCCACCAAGTTTAATGTCTCTTTTTCGAGACAATAGCATACCGATAATATCAAATCCACCAGTTGATCCATTACAGTTAAAAACAAGGCCGATACCAGCTCCAGCAATGACACCACCAAAGATAGATGATAAAAGTGGGTCTGTTGCTACGACTTTTACTGGAACGTAGTATAATGCAACAGATAATACAATAACAGAGATAACAGTGTTAAAAATCACTTTTTTTCCAAGACCTATGTATCCTAAAATAAGGATAGGTAAGTTTAATACAAAGTTAATAATACCTGTGTTTACAGGCGTTACAATCCCTAAAATAATAGCAATTCCGCCAATTCCACTACTTAAAATTTTGTGGGGGATAAGGAAAAGATTAAATGCAATCGCAATAATAATAGAACCGATAATAACACCAAGAAATCTGACCATCTCTTTCCCGTCCTTCACTAAAAAATTCATATTATTTCAAGATTATATATGATATTGAAAGTTTTGCGTAAAAACAGTTTATTTCGGGAAATTAGATTAATCAAAAGAATTCGAGTATTTTATCATTTGAAAGGGGATACAGATATGAAGGTAAAAACATATCAACAGAAAAGCCCGTTGAAGCAAGAATGTGAGGATTCTTATTTTTGTAATGAAGAAAAAAAGATGTATGGTGTATGTGATGGTGCAACACCGCTCGTCCCGTTTCGTGATGAAAAGGGACATAATGGAGCATACATCGCTTCGCATTTATTTGCAAGTTATTTTACTTCATTACGTGAAAATCATAGTTTGCAAGTTGCCGTTGCAAAAGCAAATGAAGCATTGCAAAGCAAAATGTTAGAGTATGAAGTAGATACGAGAAAGAAAGAGCATTTGTGGTGTACATGTATTGCGGCAGTTCAAATAGATGGTGAGAAAATTGAATACGCACAGTTAGGGGACTGTATGATTGTCGCAATACTTCAAAATGGAACGATGCAAGTATTAACGCAAGACACGGTTGAAGGAATTAGTAAACGAGCAAAAAAGAAGAGAGAAGAGGATCGTAAAAAAGGGTTATCTGTACCAGAAGAACATGTTTTTCAAGATGTGCGAGAACAGTTAAAATATAATCGTTATCTTGCAAATATGCAGGGCGGGTATTCTGTTGCGAATGGAATGAAAGAAGCGATACATTATTTACAACATGGTGAACTACATATAGATGAAGTGAGCGGGATTTTTATTTGTTCAGACGGATTATTCCACCCAGATTGGCCACTTGAACAAACTGTTGCATATATAAGAAGGAATAGTATAAATGAATATGTAGCAATTATTGAAGAGCTAGAAGAGGAAAAGAGAATAAGACCAGATGATAAAACAATTATGATGATTGATTTTTAAGGGAGGACGTTCAAATGGAAATCAAATGTGTTAATTTAACATTTCAAGATGAATTAGTTCCTTTAGAGAAAGTTAATAAACTGATTATCCACCATACATCCGAAGATGGATGGGATGTGTATAAAACACATGAATTTCATCAAAAAGTAAGAGGATGGAGCGGGATTGGTTACAATTATTTTATTGAAGAAGATGGAACTGTAGTCGAAGGGCGAGGTTTACATATTGGAGCACATGCGAAAGATAATAATAGAGATACAATTGGAATATGTATGACGGGTAATTTTGATAAATATGATCCAACTACCGCACAAATGAATGCATTGTATTCTTTATGTAAAATGTTTATGAAGCAGTTTGTTATAAAGAAAGAAAATATACTCGGTCATAGGGAGCTAGAAGGAGTTACAAAAAGTTGTCCTGGCAATCGCTTTTCTATGGTAGAGTTAAGAAACGTACTATCTTAAATATAGAGGAGTAAGAAATGATGATGAATATAAAAATACCAAATGATAAAAAAGAAGAGCTAGTAGCACAAATTCAGCAATTTTTCGTTGAAGAAGATTTAGATGAAATTGGGCGTTTCCAAGCAGAGCGTTTAATAGAAGAAATGATTAAATTAGTAGGGCCATTTGCATACAATCAAGCGATTGGAGATGCTAGAAAGCTTGTAACAGAGAAACTATCTAATATTGAAGAAGATTTGTATGTGTTAGAGAAGAGTGAAGGGAAGTAAAAAGAGCCATTTTGGCCGTATTCCGTCAATTATAAAATAAGTATTATGCCACGGCTTTTTCCGATGTTCTGTTTGGAAAAGGCCGTGAAGTTGTTTTTTGGCATATAAAATAAAGTTTCTCTTTTTTTTGTCAAAAAGAACCCTAGAACTAAAAACGTTATTCTTTCTTAACAAGCTAGATGAGAAAGAATAACGTTTTTTTAGATTGAGATTAAAAATATATTATCTTAATTTTATCTTTTTTTAATAATTTATTTATGGGCAATTTATAGTTGCTATTTATAATTCCTATATATAACAGCTATGGATACTACGAAAAAGAACTTTGGAGGTGTAACCAATTAGCTGTAATCAAAATGTAAAACATGAATTGCTCACATAGAATCTTCTTTTGGAAGATAAGTGGTGTAATTCTTTGTTAAATGAAGGAAGGGATTGGGAAGTTATGAATAAAACAATTTTAAAAACATGTATCATATCAGCAGTTTTAGGTGGAAGTCTATTAAGTGAAAAAAATGGAGAGGTGAAAGCAGAAGAGGTTACACCACAAACGAATCATACTGGTGTATTCAAAGATGTTCCAAAGGGGCACTGGGCATATGAGGCGATTCATCAATTAACAGGTGAGAAAATTATTTTTGGCTATGATGATGGAAGATTTGGTTTTGGAGATAACGTAACACGCGAACAAGTTGCAGCATTAATGTATCGTTATTTTAATATGGCAGAAAACAAAAATTATGAGAACCCATATGGGGACGTAAGCGAAGATTCGACAAGCTATATAAAGGAAATTTTATCTTTAACAGAAATGGGCGTTTTTACGGGTGACGAGCATGGGAACTTTAGACCGAAGGCATCCTTAACACGTGCAGAAATGGCACAAGTTCTTACAAATGCTTTTCATTTAAAGGCAAAGAGTGATCATACTTTTAATGACGTTTCAACGAACTCATGGGCAAGAAATGCAATTAGTGCTGTTCAAACAAATAATATTGCAAAAGGAGTAGGAGGAGGGAAATTTGCTCCAAGTATGGATGTGACGCGTGAACAGTACGCACAATTTTTATACAATGCAATACAAGAAACTAAACAAACTCAACAAACGAAAGGGCAACTACTAGCTAGCATACTTGGTGAAACAAATTGGAAAGGGACAAAAGTCTATGACAAAGATCATAATGATGTAACGAAAGAAAATCAAAATTTCATCGGGCTTGCAAAATATGATGCTAAAACTGCAAGGTATGAATTTTTTAATGCAAGTACAGGAGAAAGTCGTAATGATAGCGGTATCTTTTTTATAACGAATGATGGAAAGAAAAGAGTGTTAATTTCTGAAACGCAAAATTATCAGGCAGTTGTTGAATTAACGCAATTAGACAAGGAGAAATTTACATATAAAAGAATGGGGAAAGATGCAAAAGGGAACGATGTAGAAGTGTTTGTTGAACATGTTCCTTACCATGAAAAAGAACTTTCTTTCACGCAACCTGATAAAAATTTAGAAAGCTCGACAGGGAAAATAGTTACAGACGTTGATGGAGATGAAATTTTATCTAGTACACTATGGAACGGAACGGTGGTATTAGACGAACAGGGTAATAATGTAACAAAATACAACTCAAACTTAATCAGTCTAGCAAAATATGATAAAAATACAAATAAATATGAGTTTTTTAATGTGAACACAGGGGTAAGTCGTGGGGATTATGGTTTCTTCGATGTTGTACATGGTAATAAAATAAGAGCTCACGCTTCGTTAGGAAATAATAAATATGGTGCGGTCCTTGAACTTACAGAGTTAAATAAAGAGAAATTTACGTATACAAGAATCGGGAAAGATGCGAATGGAAAAGATATAAAAATCTTTGTTGAGCACGAACCGTATACAGGCGACCTAAAACCAAATTTCACAAAGTGATCTTTTACTCTAGCAAAGGTATTATGTTGGGGAATGTTGGTAAGGAGAAGCCTCAGTGATTAGGAAGTTATATAGTAGAAGAAAAATAGCTGTTTATAGACAAATAGATGCCTGAAGGCATCTATTTGTCGTTTTAAAATGATTTTACAGGTAAATATAAAATACAAATTCTTTTTTCTCGGATCTAGTAACTCCCTACTTGCACCACCATACATCTTTGTTCTTTTTTATTTATTCTCTTTATGTTCTTTATATTCATGTACTTTCTCTTTTACATTACCAACCGTATCTTTAGCAGTGCCTTTCACTTTATCCCATTTTCCTTCAGCTTGTAATTTCTTATTGTCAGTTACTTTCCCGACAACTTCTTTTACTTCACCTTTTACTTTATCAATGGCACCTTCTACTTTTTCCTTTAAACCATGATCATTCTTAGTCATACATTTCTCCTCCTTGTAGTTTGATTAGAATTCTCTTTTCATGTTGCAAGTTGAATGATGTATCTAGTAATAGCGTAACAAATCTAGTTTGAATATTCAAATGATTAATAGGATAGAAAAGGAATTGTCATAGAATGTATAAGATTGTAATGGAAGGAGAAAGAATGTTAATTATATGTCTTTTGCAGTCCATATTGATTTTGTATAAGCAATTTTCATATGGGCACGTTCCATATTATTTTGACTGCCGCTACCGAACCTTGCTTGTCCGACTATTAAATGACAGTTTTTCGCTAGAGCTTTTTCTATTCGTTTTTGAATTAAGGCAGTATGACAGCCTTTACGCTGAAATTCTGGCAAAGTAGCAGAAGCAGCTAATGAAGCAATCCCATTATTTATATACAGGACACCAATGCCTGCAGGAGTGTTTTGAACTTCGGCTATGAAAAAATGCCAGCCGGGTTTATTGTAGAGAATTTCGTTATTTTGGCGCACGCCATCTTTTGTAAAGGCTGGCATGTTAAATCCACGTACATATATGTCTGCAAAAATATGAAATTCATTTTCTTTTAGTTGGCGTACTGAAATGGTAGAAGGAAGAAGGGATGGGTCTTCTCTCGGTATACTATATAAAGCGGTATGGAAGCTGGATTGGTAAAATCCTCTTTGAGATAAGTATTGAAATAATTCAGCTGTACCTTGAGCGGGTGTAATTTCAAAACGATAAGGGATTTGTAGCGATTGATAATAAGAGATAATTTCATCTATCTCATCTGTATTTGTAAATGTAATCCCTTTTACCGTATTAAAAGCTGGACCAGCAATTATTTTTGATGAAAAGGCAGTGGCACTCCCGAACTTTTTCATTTGTACTTGCATTGGATTTCCGTTTATTGCTTGTAGTGCCTTTAATCTAGAAGAAAGCATATGTATTTCTGCGCTTTCAATTTCTTGTGCTGTATTGAGCGTCATAATAGTACTCATAAAATTCCTCCGTTAATAAATATATTTCATAGTACATATACGATGTTTGTTCGGAGATTCCTGTTGAAATGTAAGAGAATAAGAGGGTTTTTGGAAGGGAAATGGAAGTGAACTGTCGAAGGGAGTGGAAACAGATTAAAGGTGGTGCTCTCATGAAACAGAAAGACGTGCAGACATGCTCTAATTGTGGTTCTCATAACATAGGAGAAGGGGAGTTTGTCGGTTATGCACAAATACGGAAAAAGGAGACGATGTTCACATCTTCACCAGTAGATGCTTATATTTGTACAGATTGCGGGAATATCCTTTTATTAAAAGTACGACATTATGAAAAGTTTAAGCAGAAGCCGTTATGATTATGGAGAAGTGTTTTTATTAGGGAAGTTAATAGGAGTAATATTTTACATATATGTGAGTATGCCTTATATAAGGAGATGACAACATATACTGTCGTTATATGACATACAAATATGTATAGAAGAAATTGTGAATCAATGTGAGGAAGAAAAATTAGTCCTTATTGGAATATTTCATATCGAAAGCTCCTTTAAATGAATAAGGGAGTTTTTTGGTTTTTTGTAACAATATTTACCTTTAATTGTTATAATTGGTTATTGGGAGAGGGTGTTTTGTTAACGCGATAATCATAGAAGAAACTAGCTAAATCGTATAGAAAACCGCTATATAACACAATCGCAACCGTAAGTTGACAAAGTGCAACCACAGGAAGATAGAGATAAGGGCAATGTTTACATACAATTTAGGTAAGAAAACAAAGGGGGACACAGATATGGGATTTGGTGAAAAACTTTTTAAATTAAGAAAGGAAAAGGGCCTTTCTCAAGAAGCGTTAGCTGAAAAATTAAACACAACAAGGCAAGCAGTTAGTAAATGGGAAAACGGTCAAGGATTTCCTGAAACTGAAAAGTTAATAATGATTGGAAATGTATTTGAAGTATCACTCGACTATTTATTAAAAGAAACTGCTGAGCAAAGTAATGAAAATGTGGATGGCTATTACGTAAGTCAGGAAATGGCAGAAGGATATATAGTGTATGGGCAAAAAATTTCTAAATATATTGCGTTAGGATTTAGTTTGCTCATTTTATCGACAATACCGTATTTATTATTTAAAGAAAATGCAACAATGTCGACATTCCTTGTCATTATCATTGCTGTCCTTGGAATTGGAGCAATGATGGTACCTGTAACGATAGAAGAGAGTCGATACAATGTATTGAAAAAGGAAGAACTACTATTTGATCAAAACTTTCTAAAAGAATTGACAAAAAGATATGCGATTATTAAGAAGAAGTATGCTGCAGTGATGATTGTTGGATTTTGTTTTATAGCAGCAGGCGCAATCCCGTTTTTGTTTGAGAAAAAGCATATCACTTCAGGAGAATTAGTGCAGTATTATCCGTACTGTGTTGTACTTATTGCGATTGGAGTCTATCTTTTTGTTCGTGTTGTAGGAGTGTGGGAGATGTATCGAATTTTAGTAGAAAATAAAGAATATAGCAATCGTATTATTTTTAAACTAAAAAAGAAAGTGAGAGATAAAGTGGATAATTTTTAATAGGAGAAAATCAATTTTATTAAAAGTTAAGATGGGAGTGAAATGATGTCAAACATTCTAGAAATTAAAAATTTAAGTAAATCATTTGGAAGCAAAGTTGTTTTAAAAGATGTTACATTCAATGTGCCATCAGGGGCAATTGTTGGATTCATTGGTGACAATGGGGCAGGTAAATCAACAACATTTAAAACAGTACTAGAATTAATTTCTAAAGATAGCGGTACAGTAAAAATATTTGGTGAAGAAAATATAAATAAAGATGCCAAGAATAAGGGGAAGATTGGAGTCGTATTTGATGCTATGAATCTACCGGCTCATCTTACAATAAAACAACTAAATAAGGTTTTTGAAAAGATGTTTGAATCTTGGGATAGAGAAAATTTTTACCGATTAGTTCATTCTTTCTCTTTACCTACTAATGAAAAAGTAGGTAGATTTTCCCGTGGAATGTCGATGAAACTATCTATAGCTGTTGCATTATCGCATAATGCAAAATTATTAATCCTAGATGAAGCGACGGGAGGTCTTGATCCTTCATCTAGGGAGGAAGTATTAGAGGAATTAAAAAGTTTTGTGAATAAAAGTAATGGTGGTATATTACTTTCTTCACATATTATGAGTGATGTAGAAAAAATAGCTAGTCACCTTATTGTGATAAAAGATGGAGAAATTTTATTGAATGAAGAAAAGGATAAGGTTTTGGACAATTATGCCATTGTAGATGTTGATGAGGAACAACTAACTTTAATCAACAAAGATATAGTTGTGGTGAAAAGGAATAATGGTTCTTATTTCAATGTACTTGTATCAGATGTGCATAAATTACCAAGTGGGATTGCTCATAGAACCATTTCGATAGAAGAAATAAGTGTTTTATTAACGAGGAGTGAAAAATAAATGAAAGGTTTATTATTGACAAACTATTATCTAGTGTATCGAACTTTCTTTATGTTCATGGGAATAGCGATATTAGGAGCGGGATTTGTTTTTTATTTTGGTAATGCTTCAATGTACCGTTTAATTGCTACGTTCATTATCTTATTTGCTGCGATTCCTGCACTTGAAGTTATTAAATATGAGAGTAAGTCGGGGTATGAAAAATATGTACTTACTTTACCGGTTACTAGAAATAATATTGTACAAAGTCACTATCTTTTCTATTTTTTAGTTGTAATTATTGGTACTTTATTATCGTATGGCATATTTTATGTTCATGGTTTAGTTTCAGATACACCAATTGATGATGGTATATTTAAGAGTGTTTCTTTAGGGACGTTCATCATTCTTAATGCCGGAGCAATAGCTTATCCGCTTCTCTATGTTTTTGGAGCAGAAAAATCTGATGCTATTACAATTGGAGGCGCATGTGGGGGACTTGTTACTTATTTTGGATTACAAAGTGTAATTGGATATCTAATAGAACAATTTCCAATATCAAATTTAAATTCATCTGTATACGTTTCAATTCTATATACAATATTTGGCGTTATCATATATATCTTTTCTTATTTCATTTCGGTATTTATATATCGTAAGAAGGAATTTTAATATATTTTCTCTTAGTATTTTCTGAATTATTTCCAAAGAAATAATTCAGAAAATACAGAAAAATGTCGTAATCATTTGTAGAAGTCTGTTATAATAAACAAAAAATGAAAACGCTTTAAAGGGGGATGTAACCAATATGATGATGAATGTACCGCTAACAATTAGTTCTATGATGGAAAGAGCAGAGAAACTGTTTTCGAAGAAAGAAATTGTTTCACGGACACATGATACAGTTACGACGTTAACGTATAAGCAGTTAGGTGAAAGGACGAGAAGACTTTCAAGTGCGCTAAAAAAATTAGGAATTAAAGAAGGCGAGCGTATAGGAACGTTAGCGTGGAATCATCATCGACATGTGGAAGCGTATTTTGCTATTCCTGGTATTGCTTCCGTTTTACACACAATTAATATTCGTTTATCTCCTCAACATATTTCATACATTATTCAGCACGCAGAAGATCGAATTCTACTTATAGATGAAGATCTTGTACCACTTGTTGAAAATATTCAATCACAATTATCAACTGTACAAGCCTACATTATTATGACTGATAAAGATGAACTTCCCAATACTACGCTAGAACCTGTATATCATTATGAAAAGCTATTAGAAGAAGGCGATCCAACTTTCCAATTTGTAAAAGATATTGATGAAAATACACCTGCTGGTATGTGTTATACGTCAGCGACTACCGGAAACCCAAAAGGTGTTGTATATACGCATCGTAGTACTGTATTGCATTGTATGGCACTCGGTTTAGCGGATACAGCTGCTTTATCGGAAAGTGATGCGGCGATGGCAATTGTACCGATGTTCCATGTGAACGCTTGGGGGCTTCCTTTTGCAGCTACTTGGTTTGGAACTAAACAAGTTCTGCCAGGACCAATGTTTACTCCAAAAATTTTATTAGAGATGATTCAAGCTGAAAAAGTAACGATAGCAGCAGGTGTGCCGACAATTTGGCTCGGTGTATTACAAGAATTAGAAAATAATAGTTACGATTTATCTAGTATAACGAGAATATTATGCGGTGGTGCTGCTGCACCGAAAAGTGTTATTAAAGCATTTGAGCAAAAATATAATGTTCCTTTCGTACATGCATATGGTATGACTGAAACAAGCCCACTCGTAACACTTGCACGTTTAAAAAGTTATGAAACAGAATTATCATATGAAGAGCAATTAGAAATTCGCTCAAAACAAGGATATCTTGTCCCTGGTGTAGAGATGAAAGTAGTCGGTACAAATGGTGAAGTGAAGTGGGATGGTACTGAGATGGGAGAGTTATGTTTACGAGCACCTTGGATCGCTGAAAGTTATTATAACGATGAACGTACTGTCGAAGGTTTTCGTGATGGTTGGTTATATACAGGAGATGTCGTTACGGTTGACGAGGAAGGCTGCGTGAAAATTGTTGACCGTACGAAAGATGTTATTAAAAGCGGAGGTGAGTGGATTTCTTCAGTTGACCTTGAAAATGCATTAATGGCACATGATGCTATATTTGAAGCAGCTGTCGTTGCCGTTCCTCATCCGCAGTGGCAAGAGCGACCAATTGCCTGCGTCGTTCAAAAGAAAAATAGTACAGTAACAAAAGAAGAAATATATGAGTTTTTAAAACCACAGTTTGCGAAGTGGTGGTTACCAGACGATATTGTATTTATGGAAGAAATACCGAAAACATCTGTTGGGAAGTTTTTAAAACAGGCGCTTCGGAAAGAACTTGAGCATTTGCATAAAGAGAAATAATTGAAAAAATATTTGTAAACCTATATTTAAAATAAGTTGACAAAGACTAAATAGAAAGATAATATAACTCCTATAATATGTTATCTAAAAATCATTTTAAGTTTACAAATAGGAGAAGCAAATATGAATACAAAAAACTTAGTTTTCGTCGCTTTATTTAGTTCTATTATGGGAGTGTTAGGGTTAATACCTCCAATTGCTCTTGCTATTACACCAGTTCCGATTACATTACAATCACTCGGTGTTATGCTTGCTGGTGGATTGTTAGGATCACGTCTTGGTGCGTTAAGTCAGCTTATTTTCTTACTTATAGTTGGAGTTGGAGCACCATTACTTGCTGGTGGACGCGGTGGTCCAGGCGTATTTGTTGGGCCAAGTGCAGGATATTTACTTGGTTATATCGTTGGAGCGTTTGTCATTGGTTATTTAATTGAGCGTTTACGTGAAGTTTCTATAATAAAGGTATTATGTATTAATATAATTGGTGGTATTTTCGTAGTTTATGTATTTGGTATTATTGTACAAGCTTTCTTTATGGATGTTTCTATATGGCAGACGATGAAAGTAAGTGCTGTATTTTTACCAGGTGATTGCATAAAAGCGATTATAGCAGCAATTCTTGTAACGAAATTACATCGTTCATTGAAACATATTATTACGCCTGCTCTCAAGAGTGGGAAATATACAAATGCGGGATAAGAAAGAGAAGAAACACGTTCATTGCGTGTTTCTTTTTATTATTTTGTAAAGAAAGGACGTCTCAAATGGGGATTACAAAAGAATATAAAAAGTATGCCTCTTTACAAACAAATAAAATAGCAATAAAGGAAAATGATCGAGTATTAACATTTAAAGAATGGTTTGAGTCAGTATGTAAAGTAGCAAACTGGTTGAATGAAAAAGAATCGCAGAATAAAACGATAGCAATTGTATTAGAAAATAGTATGGAGTTTTTACAACTATTTGCTGGTGCTGCTATGGCCGGATGGGTTTGTGTGCCGTTAGATATAAAGTGGAAAGAGGATGAGCTCAAAGAAAGAATTGCGATCAGTAACCCGGCTATGATTGTGACAGAGCGATATAAGGTAAATGATCTACCGGATGAAGAAGGAAGAGTAATTGAAATTGATGAGTGGAAAAGAATGATAGAGAACTATCTTCCTACATATAATCCTGTAGAAAGTGTACAAAATGCTCCGTTTTATATGGGATTTACATCAGGATCGACTGGAAAGGCAAAAGCATTTTTACGTGCACAACAATCGTGGGTTCATAGTTTTGATTGCAATATACATGACTTCCATATGAAAAAAGAAGATTCTATTTTAATAGCTGGGACGCTCGTTCATTCTCTTTTTTTATACGGTGCAATAAGTGCATTATATGTAGGGCAAACGGTGCATATTATGAAAAAGTTTATTCCAGATCAAGTGCTGGATAAGTTAGAAACGGAACACGTTTCGGTCATGTATACAGTTCCGACAATGCTAGAATCTTTATATAAAGAAAATAGAGTAATAGAAAATGGAATGAAAATTATTTCGTCAGGAGCGAAATGGGAAGCTGAAGCGAAAGAAAAAATAAAGATTATATTTCCTTATGCGCAAAAATATGAATTTTACGGTGCATCGGAACTAAGTTTTGTAACAGCACTAGTTGATGAAGAGAGTGATAGAAGGCCAAATTCAGTAGGAAAACCTTGTCACAATGTGCAAGTTCGAATATGTAACGAAGCAGGAGAAGAAGTACAGAAAGGCGAGATAGGAACTGTTTATGTGAAAAGTGATCAGTTTTTTATGGGCTACATATTGGATAAGGTTTTAGTTCCAGAGTTGACTGCGGATGGCTGGATGACAGTGCGAGATGTAGGTTATGAAGATGAAGAAGGCTTTATATATATAGTAGGTAGAGAGAAGAATATGATTTTATTTGGAGGAATTAATATTTTCCCAGAAGAAATAGAAAGTGTATTACATGAACATACAGCTGTTGATGAAATAGTTGTAGTTGGCGTGAAAGATAGTTATTGGGGTGAAAAACCTGTCGCCATCGTAAAAGGAAGTGCTACGAAGCAACAATTAAAAAGTTTTTGCTTACAACGATTATCCTCGTTTAAAATACCGAAAGAATGGCATTTTGTAGATGAAATACCGTATACAAATAGCGGGAAAATCGCTCGTATTGCAGCAAAAAATATGATTGAAAACCTGGAGAAAATATATGAATAGAGCGGTTATTGTAGAAGCAAAAAGGACACCTATTGGTAAGAAGAATGGGATGTTGAAAGATTATGAAGTTCAGCAATTAGTAACGCCGCTTCTTACGTTTTTAAGTAAAGGAATTGAGAGAGAAATAGACGATGTCATATTAGGGAATATTGTGGGGCCGGGAGGGAATGTTGCGAGATTATCTGCTTTAGAAGCAGGACTTGGCTATCATATTCCTGGTGTAACGATTGACCGGCAATGTGGTGCCGGATTGGAAGCGATTCGTACTGCATGTCATTTCATTCAAGGCGGCGCAGGTAATTGTTATATTGCAGGAGGAGTAGAGAGTACAAGTACATCACCTTTTCAAAATAGAGCGCGATTTTCACCAGAAACAATTGGTGATCCTAATATGGGAGTGGCAGCTGAATATGTTGCAGAGCGTTATAATATAACGCGAGAAATGCAAGACGAGTATGCTTGCCTTAGTTATAAACGGACACTGCAAGCAGTAGAAAATGGATATTTACAAGATGAAATACTTTCTTTTAATGGATCTTTAGATGAGTCTATAAAACGAGAAATGAAGTATGAAAGAATGATTAAAAGAACTAAGCCCGCATTTTTACAAAATGGTACAGTAACGGCAGGTAATTCGTGCGGTGTAAATGATGGGGCATGTGCCGTTCTTGTAATGGAAGAGGGGCAAGCCCGAAAATTAGGATATAAGCCTGTACTTCGTTTCGTTCGTAGTGCTGTAGTTGGAGTGGATCCAAATCTTCCGGGGACTGGTCCGATATTTGCGGTGAACAAATTATTAAATGAAATGAATATGAAAGTAGAGGACATCGATTATTTTGAAATAAATGAAGCATTTGCTTCAAAGGTTGTTGCTTGTGCAAAGGAGTTACAAATTCCTTTCGAAAAATTAAATGTAAATGGTGGTGCAATTGCGCTAGGTCATCCGTACGGTGCATCTGGAGCTATGCTTGTGACACATTTGTTTTATCAAGCGAAAAGAGAGCATATGAAATATGGAATTGCGACGTTAGGAATTGGTGGTGGAATAGGGCTTGCGCTATTATTTGAGAAAGTGGAAAACTAGAAAGGGACTAGTTTTCTACTTTTTGAGGAACATAAGCATTGCTACCAGGTTTTGCTTTTATTTCATTCCAAGCAGCGATAGCATCAGCTTTTGATTTCCCTTTGTTATTTGGATCTTCGAAAAAGTCGCGAGTGAAACGATTGTATTCAAACTGCGCGCTAATAGTTGTTTTGTATGTAGGATCTTTTTTTCGTTCGTTTTCTTCATACCAAAACGTTAGCGCGTCTTCATATGTTTTTCCGACATTCTCTTTAAAAAACTTTTGAAGAGCTACTGTAAATCGGAAGTTTGCTCCGATTTTTTCTTTGAAAAAAGCACGAACATCTTCGCTGCAGCGGTGATTGTTAGTAATAATCGTTTGAAGAGAAAGTTCTTTATAAGAGAGGGAAGCTTTACTCACCTTTTGACTAGAGCTGTTTTTTAATATTTTACCAGTATGTAAATAATGTGAGATACGCTCGGTTATTTCAATCTTAGAGCCACTAGCTGGCAAACCATGCTCACGACAAAATGTTTGGAGTTCTGCTTTTAACCAATAAAAGTTTTGGAAATCTTCAAGTGATATAGACTTTGTTAAAGGTGGACGCATAGATGTAACAACTTCTTTCTTCCATAATTTTCTTTAATTATAAAACGTATGTTCTTTTTGTGGAAGGGTTAATTTGTAAATATAACGGGAAGAGGAGATTACATATGGAAAGTGTAATGCAAGTTCGTGTTACGGGAATTTTAATTGAAGATGAAAAAGTATTGCTAGTAAAGCAAAAAGTTGCTAATCGCAATTGGTCTTTACCTGGGGGAAGGGTAGAGAATGGTGAAACGTTAGAAGAAGCGATGATTTGAGAAATGAGAGAAGAAACAGGATTAGAAGTTAAAATTAAGAATCTACTCTATGTTTGTGATAAACCAGATGCTAGTCCATCTTTATTACATATTACGTTTCTGCTTGAAAGGATTGAAGGTGAAATTACGCTACCTTCTAATGAGTTTGATTATAATCCAATTCAAGATGTGCAAATGGTACCGATTAAAGATTTAAGTCAATATGGTTTTTCGGAAACTTTTATAACTCTTATAAGTGAAGGTTTTGCAAGTGCATGGAGTTATCAAGGCTTGAAACAAAATATAGGTTTGTAAATATAGTTGAAGGATAGCAGTTAGCTATCCTTCATAAACATGTTTTACACTTCTGACTGTAAAGAAGAAACAAGTTGATTTAAAAATTCGTCCCCGGTCATAACCGCTTTTCCGCCACCGCGAGCACTCTTTTTATTTCCGCCACCTTTTCCTTCAATTGTAGGAAGTGCCTCTTTTAAAAGAGCATTCATATCGAGCGTGACTGTTTTTCCACAAGCGAGGATGCATTGTAGTTTGTCCTCATTTTCAATAACGAAATATGTAATGGCATGCTCTTGTTGTTCTGTAATAATGGCAGAAAGCTTTGCGATTTCTTGCATAGAACGATTTGTAAATACTTTAGAAATAAGTATGCCGGTATGTTTTTCTGAAGGCTGTTGAAGTAGTTCGTTTGCCTCTGCAAATAATAATTTTTCATTCATTGTTTGTATTGCTTTTTCATTTTCTTTTTGAGAAGTAAGAAGTTGTGCTACTTTTGCTGGGATATCACTCTCGCTACTGTTTAATTGTTTAGAAACATCTTTCATAATTTGTTGTTGTTGGCCCATTAAATTTAGTGTGCGCCAACCAGCGATAAACGTTAATCGTATGCCACCTTTATTGCGCTCCCACCCTAGTACTTGAATAGGACCTACTTCACCTGTACGTTTCGGATGCGTTCCGCCACAGCCGTTGTAGTCGAAGTTTTCAATTATAACAACACGTATATTTTCTGTTATAGTCGGTTCTTTACGAAGGGGGAATGTTTTCGCTTTTTCTAAGTTCATCCACTCGATGCGGATGGGATGGTTTTCAAAAACAATTTTGTTTGCAATTTGTACTGCTTTTTCAACCGTTTCTGTATGAAGATTTTCTGTTTCTAAATCAATTGTTACCGTTTCTTTTCCAAGGTGGAATCCAATCGTAGGTATGTTAAAATGGTCCCAAAAAGCAGCAGATAAAATGTGCTGAGCCGCATGTTGCTGCATATGATCAAAACGGCGCTCCCAATTAATTTTACCTTCTACTTCTTCAGTATGTAATTGTTCTACAATGAAGTGATGAATTTCTCCATTTATCTCTTCTACATTGATTACATCGATATCATTTAATGTACCAGTATCATATGGTTGTCCGCCCCCTGTTGGATAAAATGCCGTTTCGTTTAAAATAACGTATAAGTTACCGTCTTTATCATAATCTTGTTTTATAACTTTTGTAGTAAAGTCTTGCTTATAAGCGTCAGTGTAATATAATTTTTGCTCCAATTTTCTTTCCCCTTTCGTTTTCACTAGTTTCATTGTAAAGCAATTGAAATTAGTTTCCTAATATTTCAGAAGAAAGAAACTATTTTTAGAATTTTCTTGCTATAATAAGAAGAAAATGCGGGGGTGGAATGAATATGTTATATGAAAACGGCGTAGATAAACTGCTTAGTTTAAGTAAAAATATTTCTGAATTGTATCGAGAATTAAATGAAATGACCCGGATTTTAACGGACTGTAATCGAGAAAGTGTGAAGTTTGATCGGTTATATGTAAAAGAGTTACTGTGGAAAAAAGAAGATGTAATAGAGAAATATGACCAGCTGCTTGTGCAACTTTGTATAAATGAATGCTTTGATTTAAAAAGTGTCATTACAGGGGAATATAAGTATACATATGAAGAAGTAGAAAACATCGTTTTACAATTTAATGAGAAATATAATGTCGCAATTTTAATTAAAGATGTTTGTAAAGAATTACAGTTTACATATGGCATAGATATGGACATAACGAGAACAGCTCGGGTATCAACAGCTCAAGTATAAAAAAGGAAAAGAAAGCAGATCCTTTGCTTTCTTTTTTTATGTAAGAACAGGGAGAGTAGGTTTAACGATGAAGGGGAAGTTACAAAATATTCATCCATTAGGAATGACAATTATAATAGGGACTTTATTTGCGAGATTCGCCACGTCAATGAGTATTCCTTTTTTAGCAATTTATTTAACGACTGTTAAAGGCGTATCAGCTGGAATGACGGGTGCTATTATAGGAACGAGTGCACTTGTTGGAGTGTTTGCTAGTTTTATTGGAGGGAATTTATCGGATCGATTCGGCCGAAACATGATTATAATATGGTCCATGGTTGCTTGGGTGTTTGTATTTATAGGTTTTTCACTTGCAAATCATGTTTTAAGTTTCTTTTTATTAAATGCTTTGAATGGATTATGTCGGTCTTTTTTTGAGCCGACATCAAGAGCATTATTATCAGATTTAACGAAACCAGAGTATCGTTTACTCGTATATAATTTGCGTTACGGTGCAATAAATGTTGGAGTAGCGATTGGCCCACTTGTCGGATTACAGATTGGAAGTGCAAAATCTACAATTCCTTTTTTAGTAGCAGCTGGAGTATATATTCTATATACAGCTATATTAGCATTCCAATTTAAGAAGTATCCAATTGAAAAAAAGAAAGTAAATACAGAAAAGCCTGTCACAATGTTAAATGCAGTTCGTATATTGCGAAAGGATGTCGTATTTTTAGTTGCTTTAGTCGGTATTATTTTGAGTAATTGTGGCTTTTCACACTTAACGACAACAGTATCTCAATATTTTGCAAATTCACATATATTTCAGGATGGAGTGACATTGTTTTCGTATATGTTAGCTTTAAATGCGATTGTTGTAGTCGTAATTCAATACCCTGTTATTCAAATATGTAAAAAGTATACACCGTTAACATCAATTATGGTTGGAACTTTATTTGTGAGCGGGGGGTTGTTTGGATTTGGAATAGCAGAATCTATGCTAGGTGCTGCTATTTGTACAATTATTTTTACAGTTGGAGAAGTTTTAATGTTTTCCATGACGGATGTATTTATTGATGATATAGCTGTTTCACATTTAAAAGGAACATATTTTGGAGCAATGGGATTTTCAGGGATTGGAGCAGTAATTGGTCCATGGTTTGGGGGAGTGCTTCTCGATTACTACGGGTATCAAAATGGGTTTGTAGTATTTTCAGCACTAGCTATATTTTCAACTGTAGCATTTCCTGTACTTGTAGTTACAAAAGGTTTATTGAAAAAAAGATATGATAGAAATTGTAATTTAGAATTAGATGCGAAATAAAATAAGCCCCAGCAGATGACTGGGGCTTATTTTTGTATTTATCCCGCATTAACGGGCAGTAAGAACCCCCACCTAAAAATTCAGCGAAAGCAAAGAAGTTAGGTGGGGGATCAACTGCCCGTAAAAGCCCGATTGGTTCAACTAATATCAGTGGGGGATGAAGCCCCACTGATGAAAGTTTCACTTTATCCCGCTATTTGCGGACAGTAAAACTCCTATTGATTACAGTTTTACTTTATTTTACTTCTCACTTTGAAAAAGAACTTTTTCTTCATGTTTATTAGCAACTTCATTTTTGGAAATATGAATGGCTAAATATCCATTCTCTAAGCAGGCTAGCATCTTCTTGTAAATAATAGTAGCGGGTAAAGGAATGATCCGCTGCAAAGAAATGTTTTCATGAAGTATGCAAATGTTTAGGCCTGTCTCCATCTTTTTAATGACTACATTTTGTTCGGATACATTTGGTACATCTGTTTCCAAAATGTACTCTTGTTCAGTTTCGCAAAGGTCAATATGAATTTGATTTGGGAAACTAAAGTTACTACAAGAATCAGAACAAAATTGATCCATCCATTCTTCGAAACCATCAACATGAAAAAGACAATCCTTCTTTTTCTTGCCCATGTAAGACACCCTCCGTAAAATCTCAATTCATACTATGTTATGCATGAATGAAGTGGGGGTGAAGAATAAATGGAAAAATATAAACATTGTATGTGACAAAGGTAGCTAGTGTGAACCTTTTGTTTTACATATCATGATGTGCATGATTTTTTTGGCGTGAATGGTTACGGTTTTTTACTTTATGCGATCCGCTTAATGGTTCAGGTTGTCCCTTTTTTTCTTTCGCTTCACGATTGTTTTTTCCCATTGTATGTGACACCTCCTCTTTCTCTTTAGAATGAGAGAAGTTTGCAAATTTATACGAGAATGTTTTTAGAAAAAAAGGTAAAGATAAATGGGACTAACTATTATGGAAAGGGGATTATATAATGCCATATCATAAAGATAAACAACAAGCTTTTCAAGCAGCGCAGCAAGGAGTTACACAAGCAGAACATGCATTTAACAACATTGTAAAAAATGATCCAAACTACGGTCATGATCTAAAAGAATTACGCCAAGAGGTTCAGGAAGCGTATGAACAGATTCAAAATGCGTTAGAAGTAGCTTCAGAAACACAACGTCCACAACTTGAGCAATACGAAAATAATCTCCAAAACATTATGCGAAATGTAGATCAGTTAGAAAAGTAAATGAGGTTGTTGTGTATTCGACAACCTCCTACTTTAATGAACATTATGCTAAAACAGAAAATTTTTTTAGTGGTTTTTTCTTTATTATGCGCAGTACATATATTTCAAGTGGAAAAAGTGGAAGCGAAAATGTTGCTCAGAAAAGAGCTAGAACCAACTGGCTATGTAACATGGGAAGTACCTAATAATGAAAAGATTATTGCCATTACATTTGATGATGGACCAGATCCGACTTATACAACACAAATTTTACATTTATTACGTCAATATAAAGCAGAAGCGACTTTTTTTATGATTGGATTTCGAGTTCAGCGTAATCCATATTTAGTGAAACAAGTGTTAAAAGAGGGACATGAAATTGGAAATCATACGATGAACCATTTGTATGCGAGTAATTCATCAGATGAAAAATTAGAAAATGATATTTTAGATGGAAAGAAATGTTTTAAAAAATGGGTGAAAGAACCTTTACTATTCCGTCCTCCTGGCGGATATATTAACGATGCTGTATTTAAAACAGCGAAAGAAGCAGGTTATCAAACTGTTCTATGGTCGTGGCATCAAGATCCACGTGATTGGGCGAATCCAGGGGTTGAATCCATTGTAAATCATGTAGTGAAAAATGCTAAAAGTGGAGATATCGTATTATTGCATGATGGAGGAAATGATCGTAGTCAAACAGTAGCAGCGCTAGCAAAAATTTTACCTGAGCTGAAAAAACAAGGATATCGATTTGTAACGGTTTCGGAATTACTACGTTATAAACATTAGAAAAAATCCCAAAAGGAAAATATGCCTTTTGGGATTTTTCGTTACTGGTTCTTTTTACGTTTTTTATTATTTTGTCGCTCTGCTGGAGTTAAAGGTTCGTTTGCAAATTCTTCATTGTAACCAGTTCCTTGTCCTTGTGCAGATGCAGCATTCATTCCTGAAATAGTATGATTTGCTTTTCTTTTACCCATTTTATTTCACCTCTATAATATTTTTTGTATGTTGAATGATGAGCAGTTCATAGTATGTATGAACTGTAAGTAAAGCACTAATAGAGCACTTTACTTTATGGTAATAGTATTCATAAGGAGCGTGAACACTATTCAAATTTAGAAACATAAAGAAAACTTATGATAATCTATAAGTTTCTTATTATTTACTTATTTAGAAAGTTGTAATAAGATATTATCGTAAGGTATTGAAAAGTTTGTCTACATTTTATATTCAGACAACTTAGCCACGTTTAACAGGGGGGAAACATAATGGTCAAACATAATCCATTTCAATCACGTGCAACTTTTGAAGTAGATGGAAAAACGTATCATTATTATGATTTGAAAGCGCTTGAAAATACAGGGGTTGGCAACGTATCTCAATTACCATATTCCGTGAAAGTTTTACTTGAATCAGTACTTCGTCAAGTAGACGGACGTGTAATTACAGAAGAACATGTTACAAATTTAGCGAAATGGGGAACGAAAGATGTGCAAGATATCGATGTTCCATTTAAACCATCTCGTGTAATTTTACAAGATTTCACTGGTGTTCCAGCTGTTGTAGATTTGGCTTCGCTTCGTAAAGCAATGGCAGATATGGGCGGGGATCCTGATAAAATTAATCCGGAAATTACTGTAGACCTTGTAATTGATCACTCTGTACAGGTTGATAGAGCGGGTACGGCAGACGCGCTTGCATTCAACATGGACTTAGAGTTTAAACGTAATGAAGAACGTTATAAATTTTTAAGCTGGGCACAAAAATCATTTGATAACTATCGCGCAGTGCCACCAGCTACAGGTATTGTACACCAAGTAAACCTTGAATATTTAGCACCAGTTGTTCATGCTGTGAAAAATGCTGAAGGTGACTTAGTTGCATACCCAGATTCATTAGTTGGAACAGACTCACATACAACAATGATTAACGGTATCGGCGTTCTTGGATGGGGCGTTGGTGGTATTGAAGCAGAAGCGGGAATGCTTGGACAGCCTTCATACTTCCCAGTACCTGAAGTAATCGGTGTGAAATTAACTGGTACACTTCCAAGTGGTACTACAGCAACTGACGTTGCATTAAAAGTAACACAAGTATTACGTCAAAAAGGTGTAGTTGGTAAATTCGTTGAGTTCTTCGGTAATGGACTAAAAAGCATGCCTTTAGCTGACCGTGCAACAATTTCAAACATGGCACCAGAATACGGTGCAACTTGTGGATTCTTCCCAATTGACGATATTTCATTAGAATACTTACGTTTAACAGGTAGAGATGAAGAGCAAATTCGCATTGTTGAAGAATACTGTAAAGCAAATGGTTTATTCTATACAGCAGACAGCAAAGATCCAATTTACACTGATCTTGTTGAAATTGATTTAAATACAATCGAATCTAACCTTTCTGGACCGAAACGCCCACAAGATTTAATTCCACTTTCAGATATGAAAGATGCGTTCCATAAAGCTGTTGTAGCACCAGTTGGAACACAAGGACTTGGATTTAATGAGCAAGAGTTCGATAAAGAAGTGAAGGTTACATTAGAAGATAAAGAAGTAACGATGAAAACAGGTGCAATTGCAATCGCTGCAATTACAAGCTGTACAAATACATCAAACCCATACGTATTAATTGGGGCAGGTCTAGTTGCGAAGAAAGCAATTGAAAAAGGGCTTGTAGTACCTGAGTACGTAAAAACATCATTAGCACCAGGATCTAAAGTTGTTACTGAATACTTAGATAAATCAGGTTTAACAACATATTTAGATCAATTAGGTTTCCAAACAGTTGGTTACGGCTGTACGACTTGTATCGGTAACTCTGGTCCGTTAGCAGAGGAATTAGAAGAAGCAATCGCAGCAAACGATTTATTAGTAACATCTGTTTTATCTGGTAACCGTAACTTCGAAGGTCGTATTCATCCACTTGTAAAAGCAAACTACTTAGCATCACCACCACTTGTTGTGGCATATGCACTTGCAGGTACTGTTGATATTGACTTGAAAAATGATGCAATCGGTAAAGATGCAAATGGCAATGCTGTTTACTTCAACGACATTTGGCCATCAGCTAAAGAAATTGAAGATGTAGTTCAAAACGTTGTTACATCTGAACTGTTCAAGAAAGAATATGCACAAGTATTTAACAGCAATGAGCGCTGGAATGAAATCCAAACTTCAAATGAAGCTTTATATACTTGGGATAATGATTCAACATATATTCAAAACCCACCGTTCTTTGAAGGATTATCTAAAGAGCCAGGTGAAGTTGAAACGTTATCAGATTTACGCATAGTTGGTAAATTTGGAGACTCTGTAACGACAGACCATATTTCACCAGCAGGTTCAATCGGTAAGCATACACCAGCAGGACGCTACTTATTAGAAAACGGCGTACAACCTGTTGACTTTAACTCTTACGGTTCTCGTCGTGGTAACCACGAAGTTATGATGCGTGGTACATTCGCGAACATCCGTATTAAAAACCAAATCGCACCAGGAACAGAAGGCGGATACACAACATATTGGCCAACTGGTGAAGTAACATCAATCTATGATGCTGCTATGAAATATAAAGAAGATGGCACAGGTCTTCTAGTTGTTGCTGGTAAAGATTACGGTATGGGAAGTTCTCGTGACTGGGCTGCGAAAGGTACAAACTTATTAGGTATTAAAGCAGTAATCGCAGAAAGCTTCGAGCGTATTCACCGTAGTAACTTAGTATTAATGGGTGTATTACCACTTCAATTTAAAGATGGCGAAAGCGCTGAAACGTTAGGCCTTGTTGGTAATGAGTCATTTGAAATTCAAATTGACAAAACAGTTAGACCACGCGATCTTGTAAAAGTAGTTGCAACTGATGCAGATGGCAACGAAAAACAATTTGAAGTAGTAGCTCGTTTCGATAGTGAAGTAGAAATTGACTACTACCGTCACGGTGGTATCTTACAAATGGTTCTTCGTGAGAAAATTGAAGAGTCAAAAGTGTCGAACTAAATAATTGAAATGAACGATAAGGAAGCTAACAACTGTTAGCTTCCTTATTTTATGGAAAGGGATGAAACCATTTGGTTTCATCCCTTTCTTTTTACTATAAAAATGGAGGGAACATCATGAAAGAATATAAAAGAATATTGTTACCGTTACAGAAAGAAAAATTATTAGTAATAGCAGCTGTATGTAGTGGATGCTTTGCTGCTATTTTAAATTTATCTCGTCCACTATTCATGGGATTAATTGTAGATAACCTTATTCAACGAGAGTTAAAGGAGGCGTATCTTTACATTACTTTGTTTGCAGCTAGCCGCTTGTTGATGTGGGTGAACAATCTTTCATTTGATTATGTAAGTTCAAAAGCGAGTCAGCGAATATTAAGAGAGAAGCGTATAGATGTATTGCGTCATTTCTTCTCATTACCGTTTGAAGAGAGTGAGAAAATTAAACAAGGTGAGTTAGAGACGTTAGTTGTGTCTGATATTCCAAACTGGATCAGATTATATGGGTCCATATTAATAGAATATATACACGCCATTGCACAATTTATAGGTGCGTTCATAGCACTACAACATATAGATATACAGTTCATATTGTGGGTAACTCCGTTTTTATTTTTTAGTGCAACGGTTCCGATGGTGATGGGGAAAAAGGTAAGAAATATTGCAAGCATTGCTCAAAACAATCAATCAAGTGTTGTAGAGATGGTGTCACAGTTTGTAAAAGGAGCACAAGATTTACGGAGTTTGCAAAAAGAAAAATGGGCCATTCGCTTATTTAAGGGAGTAACGGCACAGTCTTATAAATCGGAAGTAAAGAAGACGATGATGCAACACTGCATTGGAGTAGTTGGAACAGTGATTGAAACAGGAGCATATATCGTTGTTCTCATTATAGGCGCGCAGAAAATAATGAAAGGGGAAATGGAAGTTGGCTCGATTGTTGCAGTATTAGCCACAATTGAAATGCTCTTTTTTCCAGTCCGCTACGTGGGCGATTTATTAATGATGACACAAGTTGCAGTTGCTTCGGCAAATAGAGTTTTTTCCTTTTTAGATAAACGAGTGGCAAATAGTAATCTAGAAAGAGCGATGGGGATGACAGTAACAAATGTTTCATTTCAGGAGAATGATGAAGAGAAATGCAGAATTCATAATATTGATTTGCAAATTAATCCAGGTGAACTCGTTATTATTGTAGGGGAAAGTGGCGCAGGAAAAACAACGCTTTTAAAATTAATGACAGGGTTGTATAAACCATCTAATGGTAACATTGTTTATTATGGTGATGAGGCTCGTATGACTACAGTGTGGCAAGAACCTCGTTTCTTTCGGACGACAGTAAAAGAGAATATGTATTTCGAGGAAAAGTGCTTAGAAAACCAGTTAGAAAAAAATATTGAACTTGTAAATGTGAAGCCGATAATTAGAGATTTATCGGAAGGGATTCAAACTGTACTACATAAAAGTGGTGAAGAATTTTCGGGAGGAGAAAGAAAACGTTTTGCATTATTGCGAGCAATTGGTTCAAATCCGAATCTTATTATTTTAGATGAACCAACTGCAGGATTAGATCCGAGCAATCAAGAAACTGTTTGGAATATGATAGAAGGATTAGGAAGAGATGTAACGCGAATTGTGGCAACACATGATGTAGAGAAAGCGATACTAGCAGATCTTGTTGTCATAATGAGAGAAGGCAGTATTGTGGCATGTGGAAGTCCTGAAAAATTAATAAATAGTCATTCGTTTTTACAGAGATATGAATAAAGATAAGAGCACTGTTCTTATCTTTATTCAGCGTCATTTATTTGATACTCGATCGATTCGGAGTGATTCAGATCAACGTTAAAAGTAGCAGTCATAAGGAAAGTTGCAATTCCGAGAATTAAGAAAAGGACGAATGAGACTAGAGAGACGTAGAGACAAATACGCCCTACTTTCTTTTTTTCAAGGTCTTTACTAAAGAGTGAAATGATCCATGTAATAATGCCGATTGGGTATAAAAGAAAACTAAGAATATATAATGTTATTTTTTCGAATGAATTCATAAACAATCCCCCTTTTGTTGAAGGTTATATAAGAAAGTAAAAAGGTGAATGGGTCCATAAGGAGATAGGAAACACGTCATCTGTTTTTCTAATTATATGATAAAAAGGAAAAAATTTCACTTTAAATAAGAATATTCTAATTATTTTGACTGTGAATATTTCCAAGCTTGTCCGTATAAGCTAAAATAAGGTATATAGTATTTGGGTAATTAGGTTAATAAGAAGATAAATACGTTAGGGTGATATAAAATGTGGCGGAAGCTTACGATTATTGTAGTGTTACTTTGTTTAGCGGGATATGCAGCTTATGAACAGTTTGGTAAAAAAGATCAGGCGGTACAAGGGGAGCAAGAAAAAAGTGAAGCTGCTATGAAAGAGATGATTGCAAGTAATGGTATCGAAATAGGGAAGAGTGCGCCAAACTTTGAATTAACGAAGTTAGATGGAACGAATGTAAAGTTATCAGATTTGAAAGGAAAGAAAGTGATTTTAAACTTTTGGGCAACGTGGTGTGGACCTTGCCAGCAAGAAATGCCGGATATGGAGGCTTTCTATAAAGAACATAAAGAAAATGTAGAAATTTTAGCAATAAATTATACGCCTTCAGAAAAGGGTGGGGGAGTAGAAAAGGTAAGCAATTTTGCGAAAGAAAAAGGAATTACTTTTCCTATTTTATTGGACAAGAACATTGATGTGACAACAGCGTATAAAGTAATTACGATTCCAACTTCGTATTTTATAGATACGAAAGGTGTCATTCAAGATAAGTTTATTGGACCGATGACGCAAAAAGAGATGGAGAAACGGATTGCTAAATTAAAATAACGGTGAAAAGGTAGAGGTGGAAAGTTACCATTTCTGCCTTTTCTTTTTCACGTAGTGATAGCAGCATGTTATGATAAAAGAAATATAAACGTTTAGAGGTAAAGGAGTGTTTGGAGTGGGGAATATATCCTTACCGTTAGATTATGTTGTAATTGATTTTGAAACAACAGGATTTAACCCTTATAATGATAAAATTATTCAAGTAGCAGCAGTGAAATATCGTAATCATGAACTAGTAGATCAATTTGTTTCCTATGTGAATCCAGAGCGTTCAATTCCGGACCGAATAACGAGTTTAACAGGTATTACAAATTATCGTGTTTCAGATGCACCGACGATTGAAGAAGTATTACCTTTATTTTTAGCATTTTTACATACAAATGTTATTGTCGCTCATAATGCATCTTTTGATATGCGTTTTTTAAAAAGTAATGTAAATATGCTTGGGCTGCCTGAACCTCAAAATAAAGTGATTGATACTGTGTTTTTAGCGAAGAAATATATGAAGCGCGCACCTAATCATAAACTTGAAACGTTAAAGCGAATGCTTGGCATTCGTTTAAGTTCTCATAATGCATTTGATGATTGTATTACTTGTGCAGCTGTTTATCAAAAATGTGCATCTATTGAAGAAGAAACAAACAGGAAATCGAATACAGAAGTACTTGATGAAACAGCAGTATATGAAGCAGTAAAAAAGATACTTGTACGAAATAAACGTGATATCGAATGGATTCGTTGTATGAATGTAGGAAGCTATTTAGATATAAAAGCTTTTTATCCAGTTATGAGAGTAAAAGTAAAAGGGCGAAAGAAATACGTATTAACAGAGATATTAGAAGATGATGTGAAAGAAATATGTACGAGTTTAAATTGTGAACCGGCGTTAAAAAGTGAAGTTGGTAATACGAGAATTATGCTTAATAGCTTAGAGGATGTCCTGAAATTAGAAAGTTATATTTTAGGACAGTATGATTTCGTACTGCAAGCGCTAAGTGAGTATAAACAAAGTGAAATGAATGCAGATGAAAAGTTAAAAGAATATTTAAATATAATGGTATAAAAAACTCCGTGTACAAGAAGTTGTACACGGAGTTTTTTTAGGAGTACTAAAACATAAAATTTTCTTGCAAATCTGATTAAAGAGTTTTTCATTTGCTCATACTATGTATAGTAAGAATGTGAAGGAGAGAGGGTGAACAGCATGAGAAGAAGTCGCCGTAAATCATTTGACGAACTTGTGAAAGAAAATAAACAACAATTATTAAGTGATCGTGATGCAATCGATCGCATTGAAGAGCGTATTGAAAAACGTTATGAAATGCAACTTTTTAAGCAAGCTGAATAATTCTTAACACTAGTACGATACTAGTGTTAAGGAGGCGATAGTAATGGGTAATCCGAAAAAGAATTCAAAAGACTTTGCACCGAATCATATTGGAACACAATCAAAAAAAGCTGGTGGCAATAAAGGAAAGCAAATGCAAGACCAAACAGGCAAACAACCGATTGTTGATAACGGTTAAAAAGGGAGAATGTTGTCATTCTTCTTTTTGTGACGGATTTTTAATAGTCAAAAAGGGCTGACTTATGTCAGCCCTTTTTCGTAATCGTAAAATTTTCAACGAGTAAACGCCAATTTTGCGGGAATGGTAAGCCAATCTTCCAGTAACTAATACCGCCTATACCTTGTTCTTTCATTAAATTGAATTTGCTTTGAACAGACCGTGAATCTTCAAACCAAACTTCGTGTTGTACGCCGTTTTCGTCAAAGTAATTAAAATGAGGAGCTTGAGCTGTGAAATCATAGCGGATAGGAACATTGTATTTACGAGCTAGTGCAACAGCTGCGACAGAGCTAATTGCTTTTGCAGGCGGGTTACCTTGTTTGAACGGAAGTTTCCAATCGAATCCGTATAAGTTTTGCCCCATCATAATTTTTTGTGGAGGCATTTGAGATTTTGCGTATTGAAGTACTTCTTTTACAGGACCGATAGGAGAAATAGCCATCGGTGGACCACCTTGCCAACCCCAGTCGTATGTCATAATGACGACGAAATCAACAATTTGTCCTTGTGCCTTATAATCGTGAGCTTCGAAAAATTTGCCCTTTTGATTTGAACTTGTTTTCGGTACAAGCGTTGTACTCAATGTGTACCCGCTAGGTAAGCGTGTTTTTACAGTTCGTAAAAAACGATTATACGCTTCACGATCTTCAGGTGCCACACTCTCGAAATCAAAATGAATGTCTCGCATGCCATATTTTTCAGCTGTTTGCAAAATGTTAGTAATAAATTTGTTTTGAATCGTTGCATCGCGTAAAATAACCGATGTCAGATCGGCACTGAAATTTCCATTTTCAATATTTGTAATAACGAGCATAGGGATGGTATTACCTTGCGTTGCAATATTAGCGATTTTAGCTGTTTCAGTTGGTTCTTTTAATGTACCATCTCTTTTTGCCTCGAAACTGAAGTAAGCCAAATATGTTAAAAATGGATTAATGGCACGCGTAGCGTTAACCAAACTTTCTTTTATTGGTATTGTTGAAGGTTGTAAATAAGCGATGGATTCTACTGCGCGTTTTGTCCCTTTTGGTATATATAATTGCTGTCCAACATGGAGAATGGATTTTAAAGATAAGTTATTAACCTTAGCTAAACTAGCGAGAGGTACGTTATATGTTTGAGAGATTCGATATAGGCTATCGCCAGGCTGTACATAATAATTATTCCCTTTCGTATTAACGATCAGTGCCTGACCTACAACGAGTGTTTCAGCTGGATTTAGTCCATTGTCCTTTACTATTTCGTCAGGTGTTGATCCATACTTTGATGCCAAGCTATATACGCTATCACCGCTACGAACAGTTACAATTTGAATCATATGCTTGCTCCTTTCAGTAAAAGATTCACTGTTTTTATTTTATTTTTGATGTCACTGTATTATGATTAAATGTATGCAAGGCAGCAGAAGTGAAAGAAGGCGAATACATATGTTTGTAGCAGAACATGAAGTTGAAATCCGTTATGCGGAAACAGATCAAATGGGTGTTGTTTACCATTCAAACTATTTGGTGTGGCTTGAACTAGGTCGCACGAAACTTATACAAGATTTAGGATTTTCATATGTTGAAATGGAGAAAGAGGGAATTATTTCTCCTGTGTTAGACTTGCAAATTTCATATCGTAAAGCGATGCGTTACGGAGAAAAAGCAATTGTGAAAACGTGGATTGATACTGTTAGTCCGCTTCGCGTTGTATATGGTTATGAAATATATAACGGTGAAGGTGAACTTTGTATTACTGCAAGTACGACGAATATTTGCGCGAAAAAAGAAGGGTTCAGGCCCGTATCATTTAAAAAGTTATATCCAGAGTGGTATGCGAAATATGAGGAAATTAAGAAAAAATAAAAAAGCGTGGCAGAAGCCACGCTTTTTTATTTTTCATAATTAAATTGCGGGAAATCATCACCGTCGTTAAATGTAACAGCTAAATTATGTCCATCGAAGAACCACTCATCGTCGCCTTCAATAAAGAAGTTAATACCTTCTTCTTGAGTTTGAACAGCAGGATGTGCAGGATCATCTTTACGAATACCTAAAGAAAGTCCTTTTTGCACAGTACTGCAACCGCCGTATTGTACGAAAAGGCGTAGTGTTTCACCCGATTGTAAGTTTAATTCGTTTTTATACCATTGTGCTGCTTCTTTTGTTACGGAAAGATTCATGTATAGTTCCTCCAAATTATGTTGCTTTTTCTTTAGTATAAAAAATAACGCAAAAAGACGCTATTAATATGCTTCACGTTTTCTTTTTGCGTTATGTGGGTTACGATCTTATTTTTGCTTTTTTGAAAAGTTTGCTTTCGGTTCAGTTTTATTTATAATTCGTCCGATATTTGCACGGTGTTTATAAATAACCATACCTGCTAATAAACACATCGCAATAATGAAGATTTTATCCCCGCTAACAATGGATGCAATAACAGCAACGACGGCTGTTACCATAGAAGAAAGTGATACGTATCTTGTTGTAAATAAAAGGCTAAAAAAGACAACAGCTAATATTGCAAAAACAACTGGAGAGTAGCATAATAGCACGCCAGCAGAAGTTGCAACAGCTTTACCACCACGGAATTTCGCGAAAATCGGATACACATGTCCAAGAACAGCTGCTAACCCGAACCATAATGGGTGAACATCTAATCCGAAAATAATCGGTAGACTTGTTGCTAATGTACCTTTTAAAATGTCAGCAATTGTAACGATAAAACCTGCTTTTTTCCCTAGTGTGCGGAATGTATTTGTTCCGCCTAGATTACCGCTTCCGTGCTCACGAATATCGATTCCGTAGCCGATTTTTCCAACGACTAGTGCGAATGGAATCGAGCCAAGTAAGTAGGCAACGATAAATAAAAGATATGTAGTAACCATAAGTTCAGTCTCCTTTATTCAAATGTGTTGATAAAGGGTAAAAAGAGTTTTTCCCGTATATTGTACCATACATTTGTAAAGAGCACATTTCTTTTTTGTAAATGAAAAATTCATTATTTCGTGAAAAAAATTTCACAGGAATGTTACATTTCTCACAGAAACACCAAGACTATATGTAGTAACATTTTAATCAAAAGACAACAACATATTGGTGGAGGGTTATAAATGTTACAACGAAATGTACGTGGAGAAGAATTAATGAGAGTGTTTGAGACGATTGTCCACGGTAGTGAGCAAGATTTAATGCAAGAAAATGCAAATGTAGATGGTCGCTCTCCGATGGGAGTAATGGGAACGTTCGCATCAGAGAGTGCGAAATATTATGCAGTTGAAAATTTATTGTCAGATCAAGTGAAAAAAGCGATAAATCAAAATATATTATATCCACATGACTTAGATTTTTATGCGACAGGAACGACGACTTGTTCGCAAATTCCGTTAGCGCAAATGCTTGCGAACGGTTTTCATACCGGACATGGGCATATGAGACAACCGCAGGATATTAAAAGTGCATTGGCTCTTTCGTCTATTATTTTTCAGGCGAATCAAAATATGCAGCACGGTGGTCAATCATTTGCACTCTTTGATATTGATTTAGCTCCATATGTGAGAAAAACAGTAGCGAGACATAAGAAACGATTAGAGTCATATCCGCTTACGAAAGAACAAATAGAAGAATTTGCATGGAAAGAAACCGAAAATGATACGTATCAGGCGTGTGAAGCTTTCGTTCATAATTCAAATAGTATGCATAGTAGGGGCGGGGGACAAGTACCGTTTATTTCTATTAATTATGGAACAGACACATCAAAAGAGGGACGGTTATTAGTTAGACAGCTTTTAAAAGCGACACAAGCTGGTCTTGGTAAGGGGGAAACACCAATTTTTCCAATTCAAATTTTTAAAATGAAAAAAGGTGTGAACTTTGAAGAATGTGATCCGAACTATGATTTATTTGAATTAGCGTTAGAGACAACGGCTGAACGATTATTCCCTAACTTTTCATTTTTAGATGCGCCATTTAATGCAGTACATTATGACGGACGACCGGAAAGTGAAGTATGTTATATGGGATGTCGTACCCGTGTTATGTCTAACATACATGGAGAAGAAACAGCGATTGGAAGAGGCAATTTATCATTTACGTCTATCAACTTAGTGAAATTAGCGTTAATTAGTGGTTCAAAAGAAGCATTTTTTGAAGCGTTAAATTATTACTTAGATTTAGGAATTAAGCAATTATTAGAGAGATTTGAGTATCAATGTACGAAGCGAGCAAGAGATTTTCGATTTTTATATTCACAAGGTGTATGGCGCGGT
This sequence comes from Bacillus sp. DE0042, assembly GCF_007680225.1. Taxonomy (NCBI): domain Bacteria; kingdom Bacillati; phylum Bacillota; class Bacilli; order Caryophanales; family Bacillaceae; genus Bacillus; species Bacillus sp. DE0042. Next base: position 90,447 of record NZ_VEJP01000008.1, read on the forward strand.
GGAGAGAAATTACAGCCTGAAGATTCTGTAGCATCCATTTTAAAGCAAGGGACGTTAAGTCTTGGTTTTATCGGTCTTGCGGAGTGCTTAGTAGCTTTAACAGGAAAGCATCATGGAGAAGATGAAGAATCATGGAAACTCGGGTATGAAATCATTTCCTTTATGAGAGATAGAATGGATAAAGCAACGGAAGAACATGAACTGAATTTCTCAGTAATTGCAACTCCTGCGGAAGGGTTATCAGGGAAGTTTGTGAAAAAAGATAGGGAAGAATTTGGTGTGATTAGCGGTATAACGAACCATAATTATTATACGAATTCATTCCATATTCCAGTTTATTATAACATGCAAGCGATAAATAAAATTCGTTTAGAAGGACCTTTCCATGCCCTATGTAACGGGGGACATATTACGTACATTGAACTAGACGGAGCAGCTATGCATAACAAACAGGCGTTAAAACAAATTGTACGAGCGATGGCAGAACATGGCGTTGGGTACGGTTCAATTAATCATCCTGTTGATCGTTGTAAATGCTGCAGTTATCACGGAGTTATTGGTAATGAATGTCCAAGTTGCGGAAATGGAGACGAGGCTAATATAGAAAGAATTCGCCGTATAACAGGTTATCTTGTAGGAGATATGTCGAAGTGGAATAGTGCGAAACGTAGTGAAGAGATGGATCGGGTGAAGCATAAATGAAAGTAATGAACATCATTCATGATAGTGTAGTAGATGGGGAAGGGTTGCGGACAGTCGTGTTTTTTGCGGGCTGTCCGCATCGTTGTTTCGGTTGCCATAATCCGAAATCGTGGAATATTTGTAATGGAACTGAAATGACAGTAGAAGAAATTGTGAACGAGATTGCAAGTAATTCATTAACTGATGTAACATTTTCAGGTGGAGATCCATTTTTTCAAGCTGCTGAAGTGAAAAAAGTAGCAAAAGCTGTGAAAGACTTGAAAAAAAATCTTTGGATGTATACAGGTTATACGTTAGAAGAGATACAGAGTTCTCAAAATAATGATATGATAGAGTTGTTACATTATGGGGATGTTTTAGTCGATGGAAGATTTGAAATCGAGAAAAAAGATTTAACACTTCCATTTCGCGGAAGCTCCAATCAACGTATTATTCGATTGAAAGAGTAAAAAGGCGGGATAGATTATATGAATAAAACAGTATTACTTGTTGAAGATGAAAGAAGATTACGTGAAATCGTTAGTGATTATTTTCGTAATGAAGGCTTTGAAGTAATCGAAGCAGAAGACGGAAAAATAGCGTTAGAATTATTTGCAGAGCATGAAATTGATTTAATTATGTTAGATATAATGTTACCAGAAATAGATGGATGGTCTGTTTGTAGACGAATTAGAAAAGAATCAGCAGTACCAATCATTATGTTGACAGCACGTTCGGATGAGGATGATACATTACTAGGATTCGAATTAGGTGCGGATGAGTATGTAACGAAACCTTTCAGCCCGAAAGTGTTAGTAGCTCGTGCGAAGACGTTATTGAAACGTGCGGATGGTGTGGTAGGAGTAGCGGAAGAAAATGCTATGTCTTTAGCTGGAATAGAAGTGAATCGTCTATCTAGAACCGTTTTAGTAGATGGAGAAGAAATTATATTGACACATAAGGAATTTGAACTTCTTGTTTATTTAATGGAGAACAAAGGAATTGTGTTGTCACGTCAACATTTATTAGATCAGTTATGGGGATATGATTACTACGGTGATGACCGAACGGTTGATACTCATATTAAAAAACTACGAAATAAGCTAGGAGATAAAGCGAAGCATATCGGTACTGTTATTCGAGTGGGTTACAAATTTGAAGAATAACCGTTAAATTACTATGCGCTTTGGCTTTGGGATATAGCAAATTTATACTCTCTTTTGTAGGTGGAATGTACAAAAAATACTTTTCTTGTCTACAATGATAGATAAGAGTATTTTTTTAATTGGATTTCACGATGAGTTCACAAGAAGGACACAAACTGTGATTATACTGAAAGTACGAATTCACCAGAGAGGGGAAATAAAACATGGGATATTACGACGGACCGAATTTGAATGAAGAGCATAGTGAAACGAGAGAAATGAAAAAAACAGGTAGTAAAAAAGGATATTTTTTCACAGGTTTAGTTGGAGCAGTAGTCGGGGCTGTCACAATTAGTTTTGCGGCACCATATATGCCATGGGCTCAAAATAATGGAGCGGTTGTATCATCATTCAGTTCGGATTCAAAAGTTGAAGGTACTGTAGTTCCTGTGGTCAATAAAGCAAAAAATGAAACTGATTTACCTGGCATGATTGAAGGCGCGAAAGATGTTGTTGTAGGTGTTATTAATATGCAACAAAGTGTTGATCCATTTGCAATGCAACCGACAGGCCAAGAACAACAAGCTGGCTCAGGATCAGGTGTTATTTATAAAAAAGCAGGAAATAAAGCGTATATTGTAACGAACAATCATGTAGTAGATGGAGCAAATAAACTTGCTGTAAAACTAAGTGATGGTAAAAAGGTAGATGCAAAACTTGTAGGGAAAGACCCTTGGTTAGATTTAGCGGTTGTAGAAATTGATGGATCTAATGTAAATAAAGTTGCCACTTTAGGTGATTCAAGTAAACTTCGTGCGGGTGAAAAAGCGATTGCAATTGGTAACCCACTAGGGTTTGATGGAAGTGTAACGGAAGGTATTATTAGTAGCAAAGAACGTGAAATTCCAGTAGATATCGATGGCGATAAGCGTGCAGATTGGAATGCTCAAGTTATTCAAACAGATGCAGCAATTAACCCAGGTAATAGTGGTGGTGCGTTGTTTAACCAAAATGGTGAAATAATTGGGATTAATTCAAGTAAAATTGCACAACAAGAAGTTGAAGGAATTGGATTTGCTATTCCAATTAATATTGCAAAGCCAGTTATTGAATCACTTGAAAAAGACGGAGTGGTGAAACGTCCAGCTCTTGGAGTAGGTGTCGTTTCATTAGAAGATGTGCAAGCTTATGCAGTAAATCAATTGAAAGTACCGAAAGAAGTAACAAACGGCGTTGTATTAGGTAAAATTTACCCAATATCACCTGCAGAAAAAGCTGGTTTAGAGCAATATGATATTGTAGTATCATTAGATGATCAAAAAGTAGAAAATTCACTTCAATTCCGTAAATATTTATATGAAAAGAAAAAAGTAGGCGAGAAAGTAGAAGTTACATTCTATCGTAACGGTCAAAAAATGACGAAAACAGCTACTTTAGCAGATAATTCAGCTACAAAGAATCAATAATTGAAATAAAAGAAAGTCTCTTTCATATTGAAAGAGACTTTCTTTATCGGCTATACTAAAGGAATAGGAGGGATAGATTATGACAATTGAAAACCCAACTCGTACGGAAATTGGTGAAGTATTAAAGAAAAGCAAAACGATTGCAGTTGTTGGATTATCGGATAAGCCAGAACGTACATCGTATATGGTTTCAAAAGCAATGCAAGATGCTGGGTATCGCATTATTCCAGTAAACCCAACAGTAAATGAGGTGCTTGGAGAAAAAGCAGTTTCTTCACTAAAGGATATTAAGGAACATGTGGACATTGTAAATGTATTCCGCCGTTCAGAATTTTTAATGGATGTTGCGAAAGAGTTTGTAGAGATTGATGCAGATGTTTTTTGGGCACAATTAGGAGTACAAGATGAAGATACATATAAACTTTTGCAAGAAACAGGCTATACTGTAATAATGGATCGTTGCATTAAAGTAGAACATGCGATGACAAAATAGTATAGGTTTTAAAGAGAGAAAGATTGATTCAGCCCTCGTTATAAATAAGTAGGGCCGATGAACGAGGTGTTCATCATGAGATTTTTTAAAGGCTGTTTTTGGGGATTGTTACTTGTTATCCCATTTTGGATATTGATCATTTGGATCATGATAAAGGTTTGGAATGTATAATCTTGGCATACATATCCATTTCTCGTTGACAAACGATTATTTTTCTGAAATAGTAGCCTAGAGGAATCCTTGTGAAAAAACAAGGATTTTTCTATTGAAAATGGTATATAAAAGAGATAAGATAACTTGCCAAAACTATAGTCGAGGCGTTATTCTATAATAGAAACATATGTTCTGATTTAATTAGGAAAGGGGCAAGGAGTTTGGCGAAGCATCAGTTCCAATATAATGAAGATGCAATTCAAGTGCTAGAAGGACTTGAAGCCGTTCGAAAACGCCCGGGTATGTATATCGGGAGTACGGATAGCCGTGGATTGCATCATTTAGTATATGAAATAGTAGATAACTCCGTTGATGAAGCGTTAGCGGGATTTGGCGACGAAATTTCTGTCGTAATACATAAAGATAATAGTATTAGCGTTATAGATAAAGGGCGAGGGATGCCTACGGGAATGCATAAACTTGGGAAACCTACACCTGAAGTCATTTTAACTGTACTTCATGCCGGTGGTAAGTTTGGTCAAGGTGGTTACAAAACGAGTGGTGGTTTACACGGTGTTGGGGCATCAGTTGTAAATGCCTTGTCAGAATGGTTAGTAGTAACGATTAAACGTGACGGAAATATTTATGAACAACGCTTTGAAAATGGTGGTATTCCTGCAACGACACTGGAGAAGATCGGGAAGACGAAAGAGTCTGGTACGACAATACATTTTAAACCAGATACAACGATTTTCAGTACAACAAATTACAATTATGAAACATTATGTGAGAGATTACGTGAATCTGCATTCTTATTAAAAGGAATGAAAATCTCGATAAAAGATGAACGTAATGATTTAGAGGATGTCTTTCATTATGAAACAGGAATTGAAGCTTTCGTTTCATACTTAAACGAAGAGAAAGATTCGATTCATCCGGTTGTATACTTCACTGGTGAACAAAACGGAATTGAAGCAGAGTTAGCATTCCAGTTTAACGATGGCTATTCAGAAAACATTCTTTCGTTTGTAAATAACGTACGTACAAAAGATGGGGGAACACACGAAGCTGGATTTAAAACAGCAATGACGCGTGTGTTCAATGAGTATGCTCGTAAAGTATCGTTATTAAAAGAAAAAGATAAAAACTTAGAAGGTACAGATATTCGTGAAGGTGTAGCGGCTATCGTTTCTGTACGTGTACCAGAAGAAGTACTTCAGTTTGAAGGGCAAACGAAAGGGAAACTTGGTACAAGTGAAGCTCGTTCTTCAATTGATGCAATTGTATCTGAGCATTTAGCTTACTTTTTAGAAGAAAACCCGGATGTTGCTACACTTCTTGTGAGAAAGGCAGTTAAAGCAGCGCAAGCACGTGAAGCTGCTCGTAAAGCGAGAGAAGAAGCGCGTACTGGTAAAAAGAAAAAGAAATCAGAAGGTACATTAAGTGGTAAGTTAACACCAGCACAATCACGTAACCCGCAAAAAAATGAACTGTACCTAGTAGAGGGTGACTCTGCCGGCGGTTCCGCGAAACAAGGTCGAGATCGACGTTTCCAAGCGGTATTACCGTTACGTGGTAAAGTAATCAATACAGAAAAAGCAAAACTTGCTGATATCTTTAAAAATGAAGAGATTAATACAATCATTTACGCTATTGGCGGTGGTGTAGGGAATGAATTCGCTGTTGAAGATATTAACTACGATAAAGTTGTAATTATGACCGATGCTGATACAGATGGTGCGCACATTCAAGTATTGTTACTAACGTTCTTCTACAGATATATGAAACCACTTATCGAAGCTGGCAAAGTATTTATTGCACTTCCTCCTTTATACAAAGTAAGTAAAGGAAAAGGTAAGAGTGAAGTGATTGAGTATGCATGGTCTGATGAAGAATTAGATGGTGTAACAAAAAAAGTCGGTAAAGGCTACATGCTGCAGCGCTATAAAGGACTTGGCGAAATGAATGCCGATCAATTATGGGAAACAACTATGAATCCTGAAACACGTACATTGATTCGTGTGAAAATTGACGATGCATCAAGAGCGGAGCGCCGAGTTACGACATTGATGGGTGATAAAGTAGAACCTCGCCGTAAATGGATCGAACGAAATGTACAATTTGGTATGCAAGAAGAAGGAAATATTTTAGAAAATGAAATGATTATGGAGACGGAGGTGGAATAACATGCAGGCAGAGAAGTTTCATGACCTCCCGCTTGAAGACGTGTTAGGTGACCGCTTTGCACGTTATAGTAAATATATTATTCAAGATCGCGCGCTTCCAGATGCGCGTGACGGTTTAAAACCGGTACAAAGACGTATTTTATATTCCATGTATGTAGAAGGAAATGTACATGATAAAGCGTTTCGTAAATCAGCTAAAACAGTCGGTAACGTTATTGGTAATTACCATCCGCACGGTGATTCCTCTGTATATGAGGCGATGGTACGTTTAAGTCAAACTTGGAAAGTACGTAATGTTTTAGTTGAAATGCATGGTAATAATGGTAGTGTTGATGGCGATCCAGCAGCGGCAATGCGTTATACGGAAGCTCGATTATCACCAATTGCATCTGAGTTATTACGTGATCTTGATAAAGAAACAGTGGAATTTGTGTCAAACTTCGATGATACGAGTGAAGAACCTGTTGTATTACCAGCAATGTTCCCGAACTTATTAGTGAACGGATCTACAGGGATTTCAGCTGGTTATGCAACAGAAATTCCTCCGCATCACCTTGGGGAAGTAATTGATGCGACGATGATGCGTATTGATAAGCCGAATAGTACTGTTGATGATTTATTAACAGTTATGAAAGGGCCAGATTTCCCGACCGGTGGTATTATTCAAGGGATTGATGGTATTAAAAAAGCGTATGAAACAGGAAAAGGTAAAATTATTATTCGCGGAAAAGCGGAAGTTGAAACGATTCGTGGTGGTAAGCAACAAATCGTTATTACAGAAATTCCGTATGAAGTAAATAAAGCGAACCTTGTTAAAAAAATGGATGAATTACGTCTAGATAAAAAACTAGATGGAATTGCTGAAGTACGTGATGAGACAGATCGTACAGGTCTTCGTATCGTTGTAGAGTTAAAAAAAGAAGTAAATGCTGAAGGTATTTTAAATTATTTATATAAGAATACAGATTTACAAATTCCATATAACTTTAATATGGTTGCGATAAATAATCGTCGTCCTACACTTATGACGTTACCAAAAATTTTGGATGCATATATTGGACACCAAAAAGAAGTTGTAACAAAGCGTTCTCGGTATGAATTACGAAAAGCGGAAAATCGTCAACATATTGTTGAAGGTTTAATGAAAGCATTATCAATTTTAGATCAAGTAATCGAAACGATTAGATCTTCTAAAGATAAGCGTAATGCGAAAGATAACTTAAGTGCTAAATTCGGCTTTACAGAAGCACAATCAGAAGCAATCGTTTCGTTGCAATTATATCGTTTAACAAATACAGATATTACAGCACTAGAAAAAGAAGCGGATGAATTAAGTACAAAAATTGCAGAATTACAGGCAATTTTACAAAGTGAAAAAAGACTTCTTCAAGTTATTAAAACAGATTTGAAGAGAGTAAAGAAAACATATAGTGATGATCGCCGTGCTATTATTGAAGAACAAATTGAGGAAATTAAAATCGATGTGGAAGTTATGATTCCGCAGGAAGATGTCATCGTTACTGTAACGAAAGAAGGATATGTGAAACGAACAGGTTGGCGTTCACATAATGCATCGAACGGGAAAGACTTCGGTATGAAAGAGGGTGACATCTTACTGGAGCGATTCGATACGAATACGACAGAGACAGTCCTCTTATTTACGAATAAAGGAAACTATATATATCTGCCAGTATATGAAATGCCAGAAATTCGTTGGAAAGATTTAGGTCAACACGTTGCGAATCTCGTTTCGCTCGAGCGGGATGAAATGATTATTTGGGCGACCGTCGTACCGAACTTTGAAGAAGAAAAACGATTTATCGTATTTGTTACACGAAATGGTATGATTAAGAAAACAGAATTAAACCAATATAAAGTTCAGCGTTATTCAAGAGCGTTCGTCGCTGTGAATTTGAAAAAAGATGATTATGTTGTAGATATATTTGCAACAGATGGAACGAGTGATATTGTTCTTGCAACCTATGGTGCATATGCACTTATTTTCCATGAAGATGAAGTAAGTCCAGTCGGTGTAAGGGCCGCTGGTGTGAAAGCAATTAACTTAAAAGAAGATGATTATGTCGCTTCTGGTAAACCGTTAAATGGTGACAAAGATCAACTTATTCTCGTAACGCAGCGCGGTGCTGTAAAACGTCTAAAAGCATCAGAAATTGAGAAATCAACGAGGGCGAAGCGAGGTCTTGTTATTTTCAAGGAGTTAAAACGTAATCCATACCGTATTGTCGGTATTGAAATTGTTAGAGACGATGAACTAGTTTACATGAAGACAGAGAAACACATTGTAGAAGAAATTGATCCGAAAGCGTATCGAAATAAAGACCGGTATAGTAACGGTAGTTTAGTGCTAGATGTTAACGATACAGGTGAAGTTATTGAAACGTGGACGAAAAAACGACCGGAGTAAAAAAGGCATCTTGCTATGAATAATGGCAAGATGCTTTTTTCTAGGCAAATTATTATGTAAATAATAATAATCTTGTTATAATAACTGAATGAAATCGTTCTCATAAAGTGAAACTTTAATCAATCGGACTTTTACGAGCAGTTGATTCCTCAACTAACTTCTTTACTTTCGCTGAATTTTGAGGTAGGGGTCTTACTGTCCGTTAAAGCGGGATAAATGGAGGGGCAACATGAAAAAAATAGGTGTAGGAATTGTAGGATTTGGATTTTCTAGTACAACATTTCACATTCCATTATTACAAACGATAGAAGAATATGATATTCGTGCTATTTTATCATCAAAAGAAGAACTCGTGAAACAAGCATTACCAAACGCTGAAGTTGTTGGCACAATTGAGGAATTAGTAAATCGTGCTGATATTGACTTAGTGGTCATTACTTCACCGAATACGACTCATTTTCCATATGTAAAAGAGGTAATTTTACATGGTAAGCATGTAGTTGTGGAGAAACCATTCGTTGTTTCAATTGAAGAAGGGGAAGAGCTTATTTCGTTAGCAGAGCAACATAATGTGGTAGTAAGTGTATATCATAATCGTCGTTTTGATAATGATTTCTTAACGATAAAGAAATTGTTAGAAGAAAACAGAATAGGGAATTTATACGCATATGAAGCGCATTTCGATCGTTTTCGTCCGAATGTACGTGATCGCTGGAGAGAAAAGAATTTACCAGGATCAGGGATATTATATGATTTAGGGTCGCATTTAATTGACCAAGCATTATCATTATTTGGGAAACCAGATGCGATAAGTGCAGATGTGATCAAACAACGACCAGGTGCAGAAATTGATGACTACTTCCATGTTATACTTCACTACGGTGTTAAACGTGTCACTTTACATAGTAGCAGTTACGTAAAGCAAGCAGGTCCACACTTTACACTGCATGGAGATAAAGGTTCTATCGTGAAATACGGTATGGATTCACAGGAAGAACAATTAAAAAATGGAATGAAGCCAGGCGATAACGGTTATGGAGTAGATGCTGAAGAGAATTTCGCTACTTTAGACACGGAAGAAAAGCTAGAGCGTATTTCGACAGAAGTTGGCTGTTATGATATGTATTATAAAGGTGTAAGAGATAGTATTATAAATGGTGAGAAACCACCTGTAACAGCACAAGAAGGCTTAGAAGTTATTCGACTTATTCAATTAGCGATTGAAAGTAGTGAAACGGGTAGAGTTATCACTGTAAAATAAAAAAGACACGAATTTCGTGTCTTTTTTTATTGAGAATATGTGAATAGGGCTAATTATTTAGCCTAATCGTTTGTCATACATTAACTGGATTTGTATGCCGTATGGATCTTCAATAATACCATATGCTTCACTAAAGATATTTTTTTCTAGCTGAGAGATTACCTTCACGTTCTTATCGGAAACTAAATTATTATAAAATCTTTGTATTTCTTCTAAATTAGCGCTTTGAATGCAAAGTGACATGTTATTTCCAACGTTATAACGTTCCTTAGGATTCATTGTATCTTCTGCTATCATTAGCTTTGTATTCCCAATTTTTAAAACAGAGTGAGCAATATGATCCTTATTTTCACTTGTAATTTTAAAAGAACGATCTCTTTTCGCCAGTTCTTCATACGTAACAATCACTAACTGCTTAGCTTCTAAATTGCGTGTATAAAAATTAATTGCCTCCTCTGCATGCCCATTCATTGAAAGAAAAATAGCTATTTCTAATGTCATAAATATATAACTCCTTTATTAGTTAATAATTATAATATAGACTAAAAAGGTTTCAATACATGACACCTTTCGGGAGGGAAATATGAAAAAAACGGAACGAATTAATGATATGCTTATTTTCTTAAATAATAAAAGGCATTTTAATTTAAAGGATTTAATGGTTAGATATGCTATTTCTAAAAGTACAGCTTTACGAGATATTCAATCATTGGAAGAAATAGGTGTACCATTATATTCTGAACTAGGTAGAAATGGAAGTTATAAAATTATAGAAAATAGCGTGTTATCGCCAATTTATTTTAGTGTGGATGAAATGTATGCGTTATACTTTTCGATTCTTACATTAAATGGATACAAGACGAAACCATTTAATATAGAAAGTATTGCACTTGAAAATAAATTTAAACATGTATTACCTGATAATGTGAGTAAAAATATTTCAATTATGGAACGAACGCTTTCTTTTGAAGTAACAAATCATAGTAATTTTAGTCCGTTCTTAAAAGAAATTTTACAGGGAATTTTTGCTGAGCGAGTTTATCATTTAACATATTTAAAAAAAGATGAGGAGAAAGTATTGGTCGCCCAATTTATTCGAATAGAATCTAAATTTGGCCAGTGGTATGCTAAAATCTTTAATTTTGAGACAAATCATGTTCAAATAATTAGATGTGATAAAATTCTTTCTATTGTGGAAACAAGCAATACGAATCCAAAAAATCTTGAAGAATTATTAAGTTATCTTACTACTTTTCACAGAAAGCCGGATGCAATTGATTTTCGTGTCATTGTTAATCAAAAAGGAAAAGACATTTTTGATAAAGAGAATTATCCTTCTATGAAGATACAAAAAGGAAATGAAAATTATAGTATAACAGGCTATTTTAACAAGCAAGAAGTTGAATTTATTTCAAGTTATTTTCTGAATTTCGGTGAAACGATTATCTCAATTCAGCCAGTTATGCTAAAAGAGTTAATCTATAATAAGGTATTATCTATAAAGCAGCATTTAACTGCTTTAAGGTAAAGTTAGTTTTAATGATTTTATTGAGATGAAAAAGCCCTTGAGATTTAAATATCCAAAGGGCTTTTTTGTGATTTTATTTATTCTTTAGAAAAAATTATTTTTTTGGGACGGACAGTCCATAAAAGAACATCGTAACGATATCTTGTATATGTTTTTCGCGATCTCCTTCAAGAAGCTGTGCTCCGAAATCATCACCTAATTTAGTGAACATTTGAATGTATAGCAACATCATTTCTTTAGTAAGGTGAGGGTTAATTTCATTTTTTTGCTGTGCTTGTTCTAATATTTCTAAATACCAAGGTAGGATTTTTTCGTTTTGATAACTAAAAATAAACTCTCGGAGCTCTTCATCTCTTTGCATCATTTGTAGTAACATATCTGGCTGAAATAACCCACCAGTATTCATTTTTCTTACAATCATTTTTTGCATCATATCATGAAAAGGGAATTTTTCCGCTGCAAGTTTTTTATAATATTGAAATTCAGATGTTATAAATTCTTGTATCAGTTCTCTAAATAATGCTTCTTTACTGCCGAAATGATTATAAATGGTAACTTGAGAAACGTTTGCTTCTTTTGCAATATGCTCTATTTTCACTTCATTAAATCCACGTTCTGAAAATAATACGAAAGCTGCTTCTTTAATGGCACGTTTTTTCTTTTCTTTCACTCTTTCAAAGCCGTTCAATGCAATCACCTCAATTAAAATATACAAGAAAAAATAATGGAAAACAATAATTTTGAAATATGGACATATAAATATTTCAAAAAATTGTTGCGAACATGAAAGATGAGGAGTACAATAATTTTGAAATATCACGCAATAAATATTTCAAAAAATGAGGTGGGCTTATGATTTCAGTTCAAAATGTTACAAAGCAGTTTTCAAATGGGAAAGGCTTGTTTCATATTACATTTGAAGTGAAAGAAGGAGAAGTATTCGGTTACTTAGGACCAAATGGTGCCGGGAAATCCACAACGATTCGTACTTTAATGGGATTTATAAAACCGACAGCTGGAAAATCTTCAATTTTCGGATTAGATTGTTGGAATGATGCCGCGAAGATTCAAAGGGAAGTTGGTTATTTACCAGGAGAAATTTCTTTTATTGAAGGAATGAACGGATTAGAGTTTTTAAAGTTAATGCAAGGAATGCGCGGCTTAAAGGATACGAAAAGACGAGATGAATTAATAGAACGTCTACAATTTGATGTGAAAACACCGATTCGAAAAATGTCTAAAGGAATGAAGCAAAAAGTAGGAATTGTTGCTGCTTTTATGCATGATCCGGAAGTGTTAATTTTAGATGAACCGACTTCAGGACTCGATCCACTTATGCAGCAAGTGTTTATAGATTTAATATTAGAAGAAAAGCAAAGAGGGAAAACAATCCTTATGTCATCGCACATTTTTACTGAGATTGAGAGAACTTGTGACAGAGTGGCTATAATTAAAGATGGTCGCCTTGTAACGGTTGAAAATATTCATGATTTACAAAGCTTGAGACGACAGGTAATAGATGTAACCGTATCATCGCAAGAAGAGATTGAATCTCTTACACAATGTAATTTGCAATTTGAAGCGGTGAAAGGTAGAGAAGCATCGATTATTGTGCAAGGAAACTATCAAACTGTTTTACAAACACTTTCAAACTATAATGTAACGGCGCTTCAAACGAGAGCAATGGATTTAGAACATTTATTTATGCATTATTATGATAAGAAAGAAGGGATAAAGCATGAATAAGCAATTGTTTTTAGCTAGTTTGAAAGAAACACAAAAAAGTATTTTGAGTTATGCAACTGGTGCAGCTCTATATTTATGGTTGTTAATTTGGATCTTCCCTTCAATGGTATCAGCGAAAGGGTTAAATGAATTAATAAGTGCTATGCCTGATAGTGTGAAAAAAATTGTTGGAATGGAAAGTCCGATTCAAAACGTAATGGATTTTTTAGCTGGCGAATATTATAGTCTATTGTTTATTATCATATTAACAATTTTTTGTGTAACAGTTGCAACGCATTTAATTGCTCGTCATGTAGATAAAGGAGCGATGGCATACTTGCTAGCAACACCTGTATCTAGAGTGCAAATTGCAATCACGCAAGCGGCTATTCTCGTATTAGGGCTACTAATCATAGTAACTGTTACGTATGTAGCGGGTATAGTAGGTGCAGAGTGGTTTCTACAAGATAATAACTTAAATAAAGAATTATTCCTGAAGATAAATATAGTCGGTGGGTTAATATTTTTAGTCGTTAGTGCGTATTCATTTTTCTTTTCTTGTATATGTAATGACGAAAGAAAGGCACTTAGCTACTCAGCAAGTTTAACTATTTTATTTTTCGTAACGGATATGGTAGGTAAATTAAGCGATAAGTTAGAGTGGATGAGAAATATATCATTATTTACGCTATTTCGTCCGAAAGAAATTGCTGAGGGAACGTATAATATATGGCCAGTGAGTATAGGTTTAACTGCTGGAGCACTTTGTATTTTCATAGTAGCAATTGTAGTGTTTAGGAAAAGGGATTTACCGTTGTAAAGTAGAAAGTCCACTGAGAAAGTGGGCTTTTTTTGATGAGGAGGAAACGAATGAATCATTTGTTCCGGGTTAAGCTATATGTAAATGATATTGAGAAGTCATTATTGTTTTATGAAGAAGTAATTGGTTTACAGTTGTATAAAAGAAGTATGCATGCAGCACGCTTTAATCACGATCAGTTTTCTCTGTTACTAGCTACTGATTCAACATTGAGTGAAAATCACTATTTTTACAATCGGAAAGACATGAAGGGGAATGGCTTTGAACTAATTATTGTTGTCAATCGGATTGAAGAAGTATATGAACGTTGCAAAGAGAAGCGATGCACAATACAAGAAGAAATTCAAACTTATCCGTGGGAGATGCGGGGATTTAAAGTTGTCGATCCAGATGGATATTTCCTTAGAATTACATCTGAGTAAAGGTAAACATGAAGAATGTTTACCTTTTTTTATGGAAATATTCAAAAAAATGAACCTTTTTCTAGGCTCATCCGTCTAATACATGTAAAGTTAAATTTGAAGTGAGGATGAAACAGGAGGAGCAATTGTGAAAGTAATCCCTTTATATAAAATGATTGTAAAAGAAGAAACCGATGTTTCCTTAGCGAAAAAAGGTGATCATGAAGCTTTTATGGCGCTTATACATACAGAAAAAATGAAGATGTATCGTATTGCAAAGGCTATGTTACGTGATGAGACAAATATAGAGGATGCGATACAGGCAACAATTTTAAAAGCCTATGAAAATATAAAAAAATTAAAAAAAGAAGAGTTTTTTCAAACTTGGTTAATTCGAATTTTAATGAATGAGTGTAACAATATTATTAGAGCGTATAAAAAGGTAATTGTGACAGAAGAGAATGATTACAATATGAGTGCGTGTGATCAGTATGAAGATATAGATTTGTGTAATGCGATTCAATCGTTACATGAAGAATTAAGAGCTGTTACGGTTCTTTATTATTATGAAGATATGAATCAAGAGAGTATAGCAAAGCTTTTAGAAATACCAAAAGGAACAGTGAAATCGAGATTGTCACGTGCGAGGGAACAACTGCAAAAACGATTAAAGATGGAATAGGAGGTGTAAAGAGTGGATAATGAAAAATTATTTGATGAGAAATTAAAAAAGAGAATAAAAGACGAGAATGTTATAGTACCGCCAGAGTTAAATGAAAAGATTAATCGTACACTACATAATCTCCCTGTAAAAAAGAAAGGTTACAGAGTTTATATGATGGTTATAAGTGCAGCGGTTCTAACACTTTCAATTGTGTCTATGTCGGAGTTTTCTGATCAAATTTTTGCTCAAAATGGTGGAGTATTTGAATACGTAAAGAAAAAGGCGTTTTCTGATTATGAAAATGAAGAAGAAATAAAATCGAACGTAAATTATCCAGATAAAGAAAAGATTCATGAAAAGATGTTGGATTCCATTGATCATTTTAAAAATATTTCAGGACAATTTGAGGAATATTCTAGTTCGTCAAGAATCGCTACAACATACAAATATGCGATTGATACGGAGCAACAAAGAGGTATCTCTTCGAAAGAAGATAAGCTAACGAAAAAACGAACAATTATATATAACGAGGGCAAGAAAAAAGAATTTGATGATGAGAAGTATACGTACAAAGAGACGAAATGGAGCCCGAAAGAAAGAAACTATGAACTATTAAAATTAAATCCTACGGAAAGATTATTGAGAAAATCAGGCGAGAAAAAAAGATATGATGATGAATATGTGGGATTCTCTAAGTATAGTATTCAATCAGAATTTGCTGATCTATTAATTCGATATAAAGATTGGAATTATAAAGAAACGAAGTATCTTGGACTGGATTGCTACAAAATAGAAGGGACAATAAACATAGAAATGCCTGTAAGTACATCTGAAGATTTAAGAGGGAAATTTGAAATGGTTGTAGAGAAAAATACGGGGATTATGCTAAAATTCCTTAGTTTCCACGAAGGTATGATTCAATATTCGATTACGACTGAATGGATACAAATAAACAAAGGATTGAAAGAGAATGTATTTCAAAAGGATAGCGCTAATTATGAAAAATTGAAAAACATATTAGGTGAATAGAAAACGGAGGGAAATATATGGAGAATACCTCTTCTTCAAGAGAAAAGAAAAATAAAAGAAAATATAAGAAGACAACGGTAATAAGTGTCTTGTTAGTAGTATTACTATTTGGCGGAGTTGGATACAGTGCTTATGTGTATATGAAAACTTCTAATCTCGTACAAAAGTCTAGTCTGAATTTAGCGCGTGGTGAAAAATCAAACTTACGTGAGAACGCCGTAAAACCAATTACAAATAATGTTTCACTTTTAATTATGGGAATTGATGAAAATCAAGAACGACAAAAGGAGTATAATGGTGCTTTTCATACAGATGCACTACTGCTAGCTACTTTTAATAAAGATGATAAGACAGTGAAATTAACGAGCATACCACGTGATACATATACATATGTTCCAGTTGAAAAGAAAAAAGATAAAATAACACATGCATATGGAAGTGGTTTCGTTAAAAATGGTAAAGATGGAGGACCGCAAGCTTCAGTGGAAGCGGTAGAAAAATTGTTACAAGTGCCTGTTGATTATTTTGTGAAGTTTAATTTTAATGCATTTACTAAAATTGTTGATGGATTAGATGGGATTGAAGTAAATGTCCCAGTTGAATTTACAGAGCAAAATAGTAAAGATGAACCCGACGCAATCCATTTGAAAAAAGGACTACAAAAATTAACAGGGGAAGAAGCACTTGCACTGGCAAGAACGCGTCATATTGATAGTGATGCAATGAGAGGTCAGCGCCAACAACTTGTTATTGAAGCGATGTTAAGTAAATTAAAAAGTGTAGGCTCGATTACGAAGCTAGAAAAAATAGTTGAGGCAGTTGACGGTGATTTTAAAACAAATTTAGTAATGGATGATATTTTATCTTTTTATAAATACGGTTTAAATGGTTCAGTTGAAAAGATTCAATTAGCTGGTGATGATTTATATTTACCTAATGGTCCAAATGGGAAACGTGTATATTATTATAATCCTAATAAAAAAGATTTGCAGAGTTTAAGTAATACGCTTAGAACACATCTAGGATTAAGTGAAAAGCAGATTGAGGAGAATTAAAGCAGGCATAATGTCTGCTTTTTTATTTTTGTAGAAAAGAGGTTTGTTACGATATACATTATTTATTAACAATAATTTACAAGTGTTTTGTAGTGTAGGGAGATAAAGACTATTAAATCAATACATAGAATTCAATGAGATATAGTGTTTCGAAAGAGTATGGAATTTTTATGAATATTACTGTAAAAAAATAATTTTTTAAAAATTTTCAATAATAACGCTTTACAAAACTCGAAAAATTAGTAGAATAATAGTTAATAAGAATCTTCTGATAAATATATAAAGAAAAACAGAATTATCAGAAAATTCTTAAATGAGAGCGTTAAGAATTAGGGAGGGTACAGAAAGTGAAAAAGAAAAAAATGAAAAAACTAACAGCAGTTGTAGCACCAGTTTTAGCAATGAGTATGGCATTGACAGCATGTTCTACATCAGGTGGAGATAAGAAGACAAATACAAATTCTAGCTCTGGTGGAGATAGCAAATCAGAAGAAAAATTAGCAGCGAAACAAGTGTTCAATAAAACAGAAAACCAAGAAATTCCAACAATGGATACTTCGAAAAATACAGACGTTGTAGGTTCTCAAATTTTAGGTAATACAATGGAAGGACTATACCGTTTAGATAAAGATAATAAACCAATCCCAGCTGCGGCAGAGTCAAGCACGAAGAGTGAGGATGGTAAAAAATATACATTCAAATTACGTAAAGATGCAAAATGGTCAAATGGTGATCCTGTAACAGCGAAAGATTTCGTATTTGCATGGAAACGTCTATTAGATCCAAAAACAGCTGCTGAGTATGCATTTATCGCATTCCCGATTAAAAATGCAGAAGCGGTTAATAAAGGGGAAAAACCTGTAACTGAACTAGGAGTAAAGGCAATAGACGACCTTACTTTAGAAGTTGAATTAGAACAAGCAGTACCATACTTCTTAAACTTAGTAGCATTCCCATCGTACTATCCATTAAATGAGAAGTTCGTAACAGAAAAAGGGGATAAATACGGTTTAGAATCTGATACAACAGTATATAATGGGCCGTTCGTTCTTTCTGATTGGAAGCATGAACAAGGTTGGAAACTGAAGAAGAATGATCAATATTGGGATAAAAAGACTGTAAAATTAGATGAAATTAACTATAGTGTTGTAAAAGAGCCAGCAACTATTGTGAATTTATATGATAGTGGTCAAATTGATTTCGCTTTATTAACAGGAGAATTTGTTGACAAATTTAGAAATAATAAAGAGGAATATGGGGTATATAATGAACCAAGTACGTTCTTTATACGCTTAAATCAAAAACGTGGTGGACAAGATACACCATTAAAGAGCAAGAAATTACGCGAAGCAATTGCGTTATCAATTGATAAAAAGAATTTAGCAAATGTTATTTTAAATGATGGATCTAAAGCGGCTGATTATGTAGTACCGAAAGGTTTAGCAATTGGACCTGATGGGAAAGACTTCCAAGAAACGTTTAAAAACGGTCTCAAACCAGATGCGAAAAAAGCAGCTGCTGCATGGGAAGAAGCGAAAAAAGAACTTGGAAAAGACCAAGTGACAATTGAACTCTTGAACTATGATACTGGTAATGCGAAAAAAGTTGGGGAATATGTAAAAGATCAAATTGAGAAAAACTTAAAAGGTGTAACAGTAAATATTAAACTTCAACCGTTTAAACAAAAACTAAAATTGGAATCAGAGCAAGATTATGATATTTCATATGGCGGATGGAGCCCAGATTATTTAGATCCAATGACATTCTTAGATATGTTTGAATCGAATCATTCTCATAACCAAATGAGTTTCTCTAATTCAAAATATGATGATATGATTAAAAAAGCTGGCGGCGAATTAATGGGTGACGCGAAAAAACGTTGGGAAGAGCTAGGAAAAGCAGAAAAGTTACTTCTTGAAGAGGATGTAGCAATTGTACCTGTATATCAACTTGCTAGATCTTATGCTATGAAACCAAATATTAAAGGTGTTGTTAAACATAATATTAGCCCGCAATATAGCTATAAGTGGGCGTATGTAACTGAGAAATAATAGAGTTGAAAAAGCACTTCAAAGTAGCCACTTTGAAGTGCTTTTTATTATGAAATGAAATACAAAAAGAGAGGAATAAGGAAAATGGTACTAACATATAGTAGGTGGGGGGATAATCCACATAGTAGTAATAAAAAATATATCATTACCACAAAATATTATAAATATTTTAAAAATAACTTTACAAAACCGAAAAAAACAGTAGAATATTAATTAATAAGAATTTTCTGATAACTATGTTAGTGGAAAATCTCTCAAAGTTATTTTCGTACATATAATTGGGGAGGGTACAATAATGAAGAAAAAGATGAAGAAGTTCACGGCGGTTGTGGCACCAGTGCTAGCAATGAGTATGGCTTTAACAGCATGTTCTGGTTCTGGTGGAGAGAAAAAAACGACTACGACGTCTAGTAATGGTGGAGAAGAGAAGAAATCTGATATTAAATATGCAGCAAAGCAAGTATTAAATCGTACAGAAACTCAAGAAATTCCGACGATGGATACTTCAAAGTCAACTGATGTTGTTGGCGCGCAAATTTTAGGAAATACAATGGAAGGTTTATATCGTCTTGATAAAGATAATAAGCCGATTCCAGCTGCTGCGGAATCTAGCACAAAAAGTGAGGATGGTAAGAAATATACATTTAAGCTAAGGAAAGATGCAACGTGGTCAAATGGCGATCCTGTGACAGCAAAAGACTTTGTATATGCATGGCAGAGATTATTAGATAAAAATACAGCTTCTGAATATGCATTTATAGCTTATTATATTAAAAATGCAGAAGTAATTAATAAAGGAGAAAAGCCTGTAACTGACCTAGGAGTGAAAGCTATAGATGATTATACGCTAGAAGTAGAATTAGAAAAGCCAGTACCGTATTTTTTAAATTTAACAGCATTCCCATCCTACTATCCGTTAAATGAAAAGTTCGTAAAAGAAAAAGGAGCTAAGTTCGGTTTAGAAGCAGATACAACGTTGTATAACGGACCGTTTGTGATGTCTTCATGGAAACATGAACAAGGCTGGCAATTGAAGAAAAATGATAAGTATTGGGATAAAAAGACTGTGAAATTAGAAGAAATTAATTATAGTGTAGTAAAAGAAGTTGCTACACGAGTGAATTTATATGATACGGATTCTCTTGATTTTGCACTACTCTCTGGAGAATTTGTAGATAAATATAAATCGAATAAAGGTGAATACGGTGAGTATTCAGAAGCAAGCACATTCTTCTTACGCTTAAATCAAAAACGTAATGGACAAGACACACCATTGAAAAGTAAAAAACTTCGTGAAGCAATCGCATTATCCATTGATAAAAAAGGTTTGGCAAACGTTATTTTAAACAATGGTTCAAAAGCTACAGATCAATTGGTTCCAAAAGGGCTGGCGACAGGACCGGATGGTAAAGACTTTCAAGATACATTTAAAAATGGCCTGAAGTATAATCCGAAAAAAGGAGCAGCAGCTTGGGAAGAAGCGAAAAAAGAGCTTGGAAAAGATCAAGTTACGATTGAGTTACTAAGCTATGATGATGGAACTGCGAAGAAGATTGCCGATTACTTTAAAGATCAAATTGAGAAAAACTTAAAAGGTGTAACAATTAATACGAAAATTCAGCCGTTCAAACAAAAACTAAAATTAGAATCAGCGCAAGACTATGAAATTTCATATGGTGGATGGAGTCCAGACTATGCGGATCCAATGACATTTATCGACATGTTTGAGTCGAAGAGTCCGAATAATCAGATGAGTTATTCAAACCCAAAATATGATGAAATGGTAGAAAAAGCAGGTAATGAATTATTGAGTGATACGAAGAAACGTTGGGAAACATTAGGGAAAGCAGAAAAATTATTACTTGAAGATGCAGGAATGGTACCTTTATATCAAACTGGTAGAGCATATGTAATGAAACCTAATGTAAAAGGCATTGTGAAACATAACATTAGTCCAGAATATAGCTTTAAGTGGGCTTATATAACAGAAAAAGATAGTAAATAAAATTCCAATAGTCCTATTAATCCGAAAAGTATTTTCTGCAATTGAGTATTGATTGCGGGAAATACTTTTTTATAGGGATTGATTTTTTGTGTGTTTCAAGTTTGGACTTTTTATGTGAGTATAAAAAGTTGGATTATAGAAGTGTGGAGGGGATATAAAACTAAGTAGTGATGGAATTATTTGATTTATAATTGGTGTGAATACAAATCCACATGTAGAATGTCGAAAAAAATTTGTAAAATATAGGTGGATTTTCGGAAAAAATAGTTAGAAAATTCTAATTAGTGTGTTAAGATAGTATCAACAGCTCAGATAGACATTTTATGTATTATATGGAGGGGAGTGGAAATAGTGAAAAAAGTTAAAATTCAAGTACGTAAAGTAGAGAAGTTAGTACCATTAGCATTGGTACATACAGCTTAATCATTGAAAAATAGACTAAATAAGTAAGGGAGGTTTTAGTATGAAAAAAGTAAAAATCCAAGTACGTAAAGTGGAGAAGTTAGTACCATTAGCAGTACATGCATCTTAATCATTGAAAAATAGACTAAAT
>NZ_VEJP01000008.1:112184-259772 GCF_007680225.1 Bacillus sp. DE0042
ATCATTGAAAAATAGACTAAATAAGTAAGGGAGGTTCTAGTATGAAAAAAGTAAAAATCCAAGTACGTAAAGTAGAGAAGTTAGTACCGTTAGTAGTACACCATAGTTAATACCAAGTTAGAAAAAATGGCCGTGCATTATTTTATGTACGGTCTATCAAAATTGATGGAGGTATTTGTATGAGACCGAAATTTAAAGAAATAATGAAACCCGTAGTAGTACATCAAAATGTAATACGGATAGGATTAGAAACGGATAGCTATGAAATTGATGATTCAGATGGCGTGATAAACGAAATAATTGAGTTGTTGGATGGCAAGAGAGATATACTTGAAATTTCTGAAGTAAGCTCAATACCAGTTGATCTGATTGAAGAATGTATTCATGCTCTCAATGAAATTGGTTGTATTGAGGATGATAGTATTGATCCATATCAATACATAAATGAAAAAGATTTAGAGAGGTACAGAGCTAATTTAACATTTTATACGAATTTTACTTCGTTAGAAAAAAATAAATTTGAATTTCAAAAAAATATAAAAGATTCAACAGTAGCGATATTAGGTCTTGGTGGTGCTAGCTTAGGTGTGGCGTGTTTAACAGGGCTAGGTGTGGAAAATATTATTGGTGTGGATTATGATCTAGTAGAAACGAGTAATTTAAATCGACAATTTTTATATTCAGAGAAAAATATAGGGGAATTAAAAACAGAAGCAACATTGAACCGTCTGAAAGAGCTTAATAGTGATGTGAATTTTAAATTTATTAATAAGAAAATTAAAAGTTCAAATGATTTGAACTCAATTATAAAAGAAGCAGATATTGTAATAAATGCTATAGATTCACCAGCGATTCTTTGTAATAGATGGGTAAATGCAGCTTGTGTGAAGCAAAATATTCCTTTTATTCAAGGGGGAGTAAGTAACACACAAATAATTTGGGAGAGAATAGTACCTAATCAAAGTGGTTGTTATGATTGCTATTTAATTCATGCCCTTCGCCTAGATCCTTTCTTTGAACATCAATTAAAAGCAATTTATAATAATCATTTTCCAGGTAGAAATGTTACAACCGGTCCTCATGTTGCATTATTAAATGGCTTTATGACTTCTGAAGTAGCTAAGTTGCTTTCAGGCTATACAGAGGCTATGCCTGCTTCTACTACAATGATTTATGATAAAATAAATATAGAGATTAAAAAGAATTTCAAGTGGGACAAGCTGCCTGACTGCCCTACATGTGGAAAAGGGAATGAGAATATTGAGCCAGTTAGTCTTGAAGAATTAATTTCAATAGCGAAACAAGGGATGGCAGTTAAATGAGTAATCAATTAACATTAGACTCTATAGTGGATTTAAGTCATTTATCAATTCAAAAAGAAGATGATGAGGAATATACGGTAGGAGATTTGTATAATGATATATTTATTAGAATTCCATACGAGGGTGTCTTAGTAATAGAACTGTTAAATAAAGGTTTGAGTATTGAGGAAGCTCAAAAAGAAATTGAGAATAAATATAAAATTGAAATCGATGTTTTAGATTTTGTCGAATTATTATTAGAATTAAATCTTATACATAAATTAGATGGCAAAGTATTGATGGAAATAATAAAAACGGATATGAATTTAGGATGGAAACAAAAAATAGGTAATTTGTTTTTTCGAAAAGAAACGGTAATTATGTATACAATATTAAGTATATTAACTGTTGGAATGTTTTGCTATGAGCCTAGTCTTTTACCAAATTATAAAGACATGTTTCTTTTTGAATCAGTTGGTATCAGCTTGTTCATATTCTTTATTGTATCGTGGCTTCTAACATTTTTACATGAAATTGGACATTATTTTGCAGCTGCAAAAGAAAATGTCCCAGTTCGGTTTCAGTTAAGTATTAGATGGTTTTGGATTGTTATAGAAGCTGATATGAATAAACTATGGTCACAGGAAAAACAAAAAAGGTATATCCCTTTTTTAGCTGGTCTTTGTTGGGATATGGTGGTTCTCTTTATCGCTGTATTGATACAGTTTTTTATGCAAAACCAAGAATTTATCTATCACTTTGCTAGAATGATTATACTTATTCAAATGTATAGGATTGTATCTCAATTTGCAATCTTTTTAAGGACAGACTTTTACTATATTTTAATAACATATTTTAATAGTTCTAACCTTACTCAAAGTGCTACAGCATACTTATTGAAAAGTATTGTGGCTTCTAAAAAGAACATATATGTTAATTTACCAGAAAAAGAAAAGAAACTGGCGAAGTATTACAGCTATTTTTATGTGCTTGGGGGTATAGCAGCGAGTTTATTATTTATATTTTATACAGTTCCAGCAGGATATACAGCTATTAATGGAGCGGTGCAACAAATTAGTAGCTATCAAATAAATTCAATTAATTTTTGGGATGGTTTAATTTTATTAAGTCTAACTCTATTTGAGATAGCTCTTTGGTGTATTGGAGCATGGAAAAGTCGTATTAGAAATACAAATTCTCAGTTAGAAGTGTAAAAATTATATTAAATTTGGTATAACATCTTATAAGATGCAGTATTCTAAATTTTCGTTTGTTTGATATTAATATGATGATTTTTAATAAAAGCAATTCAACGTGATTAATTCATTGTTGGATTGCTTTTATTTTGAAAAGAGCTTTAGTGGGGGAATGCACCATTTTTGTAGATTGGAATATAAGTAATATAGAAAATTAAAAGGAGAATTCCATGAAACGAAACACATACATCGATTTCTTAGCTTATTACGGAATAGGGAGTGCTCATCCTGGCGGTTTTACGTTAACAAAACAATTGTTAGCACAACTGCCTTTTAGAGATGGAGCGAATGTCCTTGAGATAGGTTGCGGCACGGGGAAAACAGCGGCGTATATGACAAAAGAATGTGGTTATAAAGTAACAGCAGTTGAAAAGAATGAAATTATGATTCAAAAGGCGAAAGATAGATGGTCATTTGAAGGATTGAATATACAATTGATTCAAGGGCATGTAGAACAATTACCTTGTTCAAATGATTCATTTGAGCTCGTACTCGGAGAATCGATACTCGCTTTTACAGAGAAAGAAAGGGTTATCTCGGAGTGCTATCGTGTATTACAGAAGGACGGAAAGCTTGTTGTGATTGAAATGATTATTGATAGACACATTGAGAAGAGTAAAGAAGAAAAGATTTCCAGGTTATATGGGATGAAAGAATTATTAACTGAGATTGAGTGGGTACAATTATTTCAGAAAGCAAACTTTAAGCGGGTTACAATTGCTGGTGGTGGTACAATTGCGGAAACGATCTCTGGCTATATAGAAGAGCCGGAATGGAATGTATCATCATATATTCCAAATGAATTATATGATGCGTGGGTACAGCATGAAAGTGTAAGGCTTATGTATCAACATGTTTTAGGACACCGCATATTTATATGTGAAAAATAAAGCAAAAGAGTTGGCTAAAGGTAGTCAACTCTTTACTATGTTAAATGAAAAATAATGCAGCTAAAGTAATTCCGAAAATGAAACCAAATCCGAGTTCAACACCCCAACCGCCGCCGCAACCACCACAACCACGACCGCCACATCCACAGCTACTAAAACCACCGCCGCAACCACCACCGCAACCAAATCCGCAACTATCACATCTGCTAAGGCCGCCGCAAAGATCACAACCACCGTTTGCATATGCGTCGTAGTATCCGAATCCAGTGTCAAAAGATGAGCGCTGTTGCACTGGTTCAATCCATACAGAGCTTTTTGTCACATCAATTATTTTCCCTAAATGAATGCGACCATCACGATCTTCAATGCGAACGACTTTACCGAAATAACGTTGGCATGTATCATAACATTTTTGTCTATGCATGTTCTTTCCTCCTTCCCCATTACAGTAATACGATATGTAAAGGGGACAAGTGCGGCTTGTACGAATGCCCTATCTATCATAATTGTTATAGGAAAGGGGAAATATAGGAAGAGGATATAGCAAGGAGGAAAAGGCAATGAAATCTACAGATCAGTTTCAGACATACGAAGTACCGTGGGAAGAATTTATTGAAGCGTTGCGAGAGGAAATGAAGAAGCAAGTAGGGGCAGATATTATTGATACAGTAGTTTGTAATTTAGAAGATGGTTTTGAAGTGTATACATATGTGCAGGGGGATTTGGATTATGAATATAAGGAAGCGCTTGAAAGGAAATACGGGAGTGATGCAAAGACTCCTAATTTGTTAACAATTATGTTATTAGCTAGTATTTATAGCGCGAGTGAGGAGAATATACGCTTGCATGCGGATCATAAAGATAATCCGATTGTTGAAGTGTATGTGAAGCAATGAAACACGCTGTGAAAGGCGTGTTTTTTATTTGTATGATAAAATATTAGAAAATTGAGAAAGAAGGTGAAGGGTTGGGAATTAAACATCTTAATTTAACAGTTGCAGATGTAGAAGCTGCGAGAGAGTTTTTAGCAAAGTATTTTGGTTTAACTTGTAGCGGAACAAGGGGAAATGGCTTTGCAGTTATGCGTGATAATGATGGGTTTATATTAACGTTAATGAAAGGGAAAGACGTACATTATCCAAAAACATTTCATGTAGGATTTCCACAAGAAAGTGAAGAACAAGTAGATAAGATAAATCAAAGATTAAAGGAAGATGGATTTTTGGTTGAGGCTCCTAAACGTGCACATGCGTATACGTTTTATGTGGAAGCACCTGGTGGATTTGCAATTGAAGTGATGTGTTAATTTAAAATCAAACTTTTTGTTAAGTGTTTTCAATATGAAAAGTAGGAAAAGTCTGTTTTAAGTGTAGAGCTTAAACAGGCTTTTTTACTTATAGTATTGGATGGAAAACGCTAGAAGGAATCATATTCAGCTTATATAACTATTTACATAATAAAGTTATGGTGTGTTAGTTGTCCTAAAATACAAGTCATATATCTTGTTTCCTCTCATAAATTTAAACATAGGAATTTGTCTACAAAGGTGGCGAAGCCTCATCATGAAAATTCGAATTTGTGCCACATTCATGTTGTTTCTATTTATATGGTTACATCCTTTTTGGACTTTTGCAAAAGGAGAGGAGGCAAAGGAAAGGGTCGTTTCACTTGTATATGATGATTCGGGCAGCATGAGAAATAACGATCGCTGGAAATATGCCAATTATGCTTTGCAAAGTTTAGTTGCGCTATTAGATGAAAAAGATAAATTCTTTTATGTTCCAATGAGCAAGCCGAATGATCCATTAAACATTTCGTTAACGAAGGATAAGAGACAAACAGAAATTGAGGGAATTGGAGCATGGAAAACGTATTTAAATACCCCGTTTAGCGCAGTAGAAACGGCGATGCAATCTATAAAAAAGGAAGCAGATATAGATGGAAAACGTGAATTTTGGCTTATTGTCTTAACTGACGGGGCATTTAATGATTTAGAGAAAGATAAGGTTGGCGGAAAAGAACAAATTACACAGAAGTTAGCACAGTTTAAGAAAGAAATGGATGCAAAAAAGATATCGTTACATCCAATTTTAATTACGATGGAAGAGGATTTAGGGCAGCAAGAAAAGGCACAACTAAATACGTTTAAAGAAATATGGAAGAAAGAGATAAATGGAGTTACGATGCCATCTAGTGGAGAGGACGGTATTGTAAAAAGCGTCAATCAAGTGGCAGCGTTAGTTGCAAATCGTGATCCGTTCTCCTCTGTTGAATCGATTGTAAAAACGAAAGTAGTAGGGAAGAAAGTAGAGATTACAACGCCATTTCCGTTAAAGCGTATGACGCTTGTACGACAATCGCCTTCTTTGTCTAATTATCAGGTCACACAAATTTCTAAACCATTACAATTACAATCTTCTTATTCCATACATGCACCAGGAGAAGCGAAATTATTCGGAAATATAGTTCATATAAGTACGGAAAATCAGGAAGTTATTAAACCAGGAACTTATAAGATAGAAGTGGATCGAGATATTGAGAAAGAAGGATTACAAGTACTAGTTGAACCGGCGCTTAACTATACTGTTTCTACTTATGACAAAGACGATAGTAGTCAAAAAAATGTGGAGAAAATGTACGAAGGTGTTACTGCTGTTATTGAAGCGAAGCCTACGGAATTACCAATTCAGTCTTCATATTTTCAGTCAGAAGTAGAAATAGACGGAAAACAGTACCCGATGAAGTGGGACGATAAAAAACATGTATTTTACTACGAAACGAAGATTGATAAAGGGTTAGTGCGCGGGAAAGTTCATATGAACATAAAGGGGTTTTACAGACAGACGAAGGAATTTAAAATCGAAGTAACTGAAAAACCAAAATTATCATTGCAAACTATTACGAAAGATTATGAGGAAAAAGTAACGAATTTAGAGAATAGTAAACCGTTTATTATACAACCACAGTTAGATGGTAAGCCGATGACAGAAGAAGCTGTAAAGAAACTATTAAAATCTACTGGTGTCACATCTAAACAATCAATCAACTATGAAATAAAACAACAGGATAATCAAATTTATATTTATCCTCGCCCTCATTACTCCGACACATTCAATTTTACAGATACCGGCACCGTAGAAGCTACCATCACTATACAAGATTCAAAATTACAAGAAGTAAAGAAAAATATATCACTTCATATTCAAAATGCACCGTTCTATGAAAAATATGCGCTTATTTTTAAGTTTGTTATTCCTATCACTTTATTATTGTTAGTAGTAGGAATAATCGTTTTAGGATGGATTGTTCGCCCAAGATTTCACCGAAAAGCACTATTGTATTACGAATGGGATCAAGAAGTAGCGAAAGATTGGTTATATCAATCTGAGCCAGAATTACTTAAAAATAAATGGTGGAAGCACTATTTTGGTATTCCATTCCGAGCAGAAAGAAAGACTGTGCAATCCGTTACGTTTATAGCAAAGAAAGGGTCGAAATCAATATTTGTAGCGAAAGAGTCACAAGTAGTAGGAATGATTATTGATGGGATGTTTATAACAGAAGATGAGATTGGAATGGAACATAAGACGCTATATCCAAATGAACTTTTAGTAATTGATAGAGGGTATGGTAAAGAAATTTACAAATATGAGTGTGAATAGTAGGTAGGGAAAAGGAGGGAGTCTCATCTTTCTCCCCTTCTTTTCAAACAAGCAAGAATAGGAAGGTGGTTCACATGACGTTACAAGTTCCAACGATATTAATTGGTTTAGGTGGAATCGGTAGTACTGTGACACATCAAATATATGAAAGGCTACCTGAGGAGCGCCGAAAAAAGGTAGCAATGCACGTATTTGATACAGATGTGAATACATTGAGTAAATTTGATCACATTCGAAAGTTTAAGACGCAAACGAGTTCTAGTAAAACGCCAAGAGAGTATATTGCGGGAGATCCAACGATTCCAGAGTGGTTTCCAATGGACCCGACTATACTTGATAAACCACTGACAGAAGGGGCAGGACAGTTACGCGTCATTTCCCGTTTAGCGTTACTTGCTGCGATGAAAGAAGATAAATTGACATCCTTTTGGCAAGAAATCGAGAAGATTTTTCCGGTTACAAGCGATCAAACGGAATATGGAGTGCGTGTCATTATCGTAACATCACTAGCGGGCGGAACAGGTTCAGGGATGTTTCTACAAATTGCATTATATTTACGTGAAATGCTTCGTAAAAAACTGCAGCATCACAACATTTTAATACGTGGTGCGTTTCTAATGCCTGACGTTTTAGTTAAGACGAGAACGGTTAGTGCGAAAGAGTTTGAAACGGTGCAAGCAAACGGTTATGCCTCGTTAAAAGAATTACATGCCATTACACTCGGTTCCACTGGAGAATTATCAAAACGCGGCGGTGTGACGATTGAATTAGAATATCGACCTGATCAAGTAGATGAAGACGGAAGAACGAATCATACGATTAAACAACATCATTTACCGTACAATTATTGTTTCCTATACGATTACGAAAATCTACATGGACACCATCTGCACAATTTATCAGATTATATGGAGCAAATGGCAAATACGATTTATTTACAGTTATTTAGTCCGATGTCTGCAAATCATTTTGCACAGGAAGATAATCAAATTCAGCAATTAGCAGAATCAAGCGGGAAAGGACGATATTGCGGGGCAGGAACGGCAAAGATTATTTATCCGTATGAGCACGTGTTAAAATATTGTGCTTTAAAATGGGCTGTGCAAGGTTTGGATGAATCGTGGCTTCATTTAGATCAATTGTTTCAAGAGAAGAAGCAAAGATATGATCAAGATGTAAAACGTGGGATGCAGCGTGAAAAGCCAGAGCGTGGGAAAAGTTATTTAGAAGACCTAGAACATCTTGCTACTCGTCCGGAACAGGCTCATATTTTCTATAGACAAATGTACAATGAAACGCGTGAAGGAGCAGAAGGCGGTAAGGTTGGTGTTGCAAAATCTAAACTGTTTTTAGAGGCTGTAGAAAGCTATGTACAGCGTACCGTGCAAAAAGATGAGGAATTAAACCGTCTGCAGCACGAGTGTAAAATTTCGGCTGCGAAACTGAAAATGATGGAACAAATGAAAGGTGAAGTAGCAAGGGTGGACCATGCGGTTCGTTTATATGCGTATGCGATTCCGAGCCGCGTACATGAACATGTAACGACACTTTTATATGACATGATTGAATCAGACCGTTTTTCACCAAGTGGTTCTGAAGGCCAGTCATATCAACTAAATACATGGTTTTTAAAGAAAACAGATCCTGTTCATCCAGTATCAGCTCGTTTTATGTTGTATGAAATTCGAAAGCAGTTAGTAGAGAAAATGAATCGTTTACATGAAAATAATGAACAAAAGCGTAATTTAATTCAAAACTACGATAAGAAATTTAATGTGAGTAATATTGATGGAACGGTAACAGCTGTTCGCCGAGTAGAAATCGCACAGCAACAAGGCTGGTTTGGAAAAATGATGAATAATCAGCAGCGTTTGTTTAAAAAAGAATTTGAAGATATTGTAACGCAGTACGTACACAAATTAAACGAGTATCGTAAAGAAATGCTATTAGAACTCGTTTATCAATCACTATATCAAGCAGTTAATAAAATGATTCAATATTGGGAAAGATTTTTTGATAATTTACACGAAACACGTGAAAATTTATTGTTCGAAATCCAAAAACGCAGCAAGGAATTTGAAGGGAAAACAAATCCAACGAATGTATACGTATTAGCTGAAGAGAAGTTGCAAGAAAAAATATGGCAAGATATGCAGCAACATTTAAATTTAGGTGTATTACCGAAAGATATATCTGCAGAAATTTATATGAGTTTATACGGGGAATACTGCCGGGATGCGAAAACAGAAGAGATTCAATCGAAAAAGGTAGAAGACTTTTATCGTGAGCACATACTAAGTTATTGCTACGATGAATTACAAATACGCTATCGCGATAAATTAGAACTGAATATCGTTGAGGCGTTACGAAAAGAAGCGGATTATAAGAAGCGTGATCGTGATGAATACGTCCGTGAAAAAATTGAAGACTTGTTCCATTTAGCTAGTCCATTTGTGCCGAAAGTTTCCCATCATAGGGAATTACAATATTGGGGTATACATCCATCTTTAAAGAAAGAACTACAAGAGGAATTAATTCAAGAAATGTTTAAAGAAAAAGATACAGTACATGAAGCTTTTTCTCCATTTGAAGTCATTTGTTATCGTGCGCATTACGGTTTATCGTTGCAAGACTTCCCTAAGCTTTCGTCTGGACACATTGCAAATGGATTTATGAATGATAAAGGTGATTATTTTCAGTCATACTATCGCCGTGTGAACAAGTTGAATAGTAAAAAATCTAGTTTAACGCCGCATTTAGATAAGTATTGGCACTTACCAGCATTCATGCCGGACTTAAATGCAACGCAAACGAAGTTGGATTATGATAAATGTAATCGAGCTCTTCTATACGCGTATATGTATCGCTGGATTAGTTTAGTTGCTGTTGATGGTCAGTTCGTGTATCAATATAACGGCGTTGGACGTAGCTTCTTAATTCAGTCGATGGGAAAAAATATTTCAAGTGAAAGTTACAAATTACACAGAGCATTGCTTCATAATCCGTTTATTTATGAAAACATCTTATCCAGATTTGAAGAAGAACAAGAAAAAGCTATGATACAGGGCGGACATTTATATACACATCCGTTTGTATTAGGTGCTCAAGATATTAGATGGCTTCGTAAAGAGCATGTCCATAATATTTTAGATATGATTTTAATGTATGACCGTGAAGCAAAATATGACCCAACGCTAGAAGAAACTTCTGATGAATTATTAAGGCTATTCCTTGATGAAATTGAGTTGTATTTCCAAAATTATTACGGTACAGGTGCTGATATGGTTGCAAAGAAAGAGAAAGAAATGTTTATTAAACAATTGTGGGATCGTTCGTATGCGAAAGGTTATGTAGATCCAAATAGTGCTCCTTATAAAAAGTGGCAAAATTTATTAAGCGTTCATGATGAAGAAGAAACGCCAAAAACGAATGTATAATGAATGAAAAGGGAATCCTTAAAAGTGGCAATACAACTTTAGAAAAGAGGGATTCCGATGCCGTTTTTAGGAAGTGTATATCAAATATTTGGATTGTATCCAGAAATTTATTATGGAATGATTTCAGCTGAGCTACAAGAAAAGGCTCAGAAGGAACATCTTGAAAATAATAGTGCAGAAGCTGAAGTAGAAGAATAAAAAAAGTGCAGATGAAAATCTGCACTTTTTATTTACTTTAAAATGGTTCCATATCCTTAACTGGATTGTTATTTGAAGATAACAGTTCAGTTAAGGGTACGATGATGTTTCTTAAATTTCATATAATGAAAAATGTATAAAAATCAATATAAAAAAATGAATATAAATATAAAGATGAGAAGGAACAATGTTTTCAAGAAAATAATTATGTTTAAAAATAACATTTGATACATAATTAACCGTTATTGTTTAATTAATTTTATTGTTGACAATATAATTAATTGTATGATAAATTCAATCAGCATTCTTAGTGATGTGTTGCTGAATTAATTGTTTTACAATTTACTACAGTTTAAAAAGATTCATTTTTCAGTCTTTTATCAAATTATTAAGTTTATGGAGAGTGAATTATGTATATTTTTATTTTTTAAACAGAACAGTAATAAAGATTGCAATAAGTAAGAGATAAAATTGAAAAAGAGGTTTCAATGAATGAGTCTTTTAATAAAGAAAACAATGGATGAAGAAAAGAAAAAAGTATTGAATCAAACTTTAGGTGCAATTGACTTAACTCTTTTAGGGATTGGAGCAATTATTGGTACAGGGATTTTCGTATTAACAGGTATTGTAGCAGCGAAACATGCTGGCCCAGCGATTGTATTATCGTTTATATTAGCGGCGATTGTATGTGCGTGTGTAGCTTTCTGTTATGCTGAATTTGCTTCTACAGTTCCAGTTTCGGGAAGTGTATATTCATATACATATATGACACTAGGTGAGATTTTTGCATTTATAGTCGGTTGGTGCGTTATGTTGGAGTACTTATTAGCGACTTCTGCGGTAGCTGCAGGATGGTCAGCGTATTTTCAGTCATTGTTACTAGGATTTAATATTCATATCCCTACAATATTTGCTTCGGCACCTGGTATGGGAAAGGGTGGAATTATTGATTTACCAGCAGTTCTTATTATTTTAGTTGTTACATTTTTATTAAGTCGTGGTGCAAAAGAAAGTGCACGAATAAATAATATAATGGTTATTATTAAACTGGCTGTTATTGTAGGGTTTATTGTTGTAGGGACACAATATGTAAAACCAGAGAACTGGCAACCATTTCTACCTTTTGGTTTTCATGGTGTAGTAGGAGGTGCTGCTACTGTATTTTTTGCTTTTTTAGGATTTGATGCAGTTGCAACAGCTGCAGAGGAAGTGAAGCGTCCACAACGTAATGTGCCAATTGGGCTACTTGTTTCATTGTTCATTTGTACCATTCTATACGTAGGTGTTTCATTCGTATTAACTGGAATGGTTCCGTTTACGGAGTTGAATGTCGCTGATCCAGTTGCATATGCATTGCGTATTGTGGGAGAAGATAGAATTGCTGGATTGTTATCGGTGGGGGCGATAGCGGGGCTAACGACAGTTCTGTTAGTAGCTATGTTTGCATTTGTTCGTGTATCTTATTCGATGAGTCGAGATGGGTTGTTACCAAAAAGACTTTCAAGTGTACATAAACGTTTACAAACCCCATTTTTTAATACGTGGGTTACAGGTATTATTGCAGCTTTATTAGCAGGATTAGTGGATTTGAATTTATTAGCTAATTTAGTGAATATGGGAACGATAACAGCATTTGTTTTTGTATCTATAGCCGTTATTGTATTAAGAAAGACACATCCTAATATGAAAAGGCCATTCCGTGCGCCGCTAGTACCTTTTTTACCAATCGTTTCAATAGTAAGTTGTATATATTTAGCTTTGAACCTCTCTCAGCTTACGTTAATTAGTTTTGTAGCATGGGTAATAATAGGTGTATTTATATATTTTGTATATGCTAAAAAACACAGTAATGTTAGAAATGGAAATAGAGTATAGTCCATTGAAATAATAATTGTAATGTAAATGAAAACACGCTACTTATAAGAACAGGTAGCGTGTTTTTATTATTTAATAATCCCGTTCTCTAAAATTTTAATAGTAGGTGCTACTTTCACATTAGCCTTTGAAAAGGCACTCGGCCAATCGTCTTCAACCGTTTTCCATTCTTTATATTGAAATGCTCTCGCATAATCACCAAACCCGAATGGATCAAGTTGCTGTTTTTGAATTTTGTGGATTAAATTGTTTAAATCTTTGTTTAGTTGTTTTGTAATAAGTGAAGTTAATTTCTTTCTACCTTTGTCTATATCCATGTTGAATGTAAGTTCAGATACGGAAACTTTAAAATTCATTGCAATATTAAATTTGAAGTGGTTATCGTTATAGCCTGTGTGAATGTCACGATTCATGCTAAGAACATTTATTGTTACGAAATCGTCGCCGTCTGTATCTTTTAGATGACTATTACTTTCAACTGAATTAGACGGGATTTTCAGTGTAAGTGAAACGGGGATATTCGCTTTCTTTTGTAATAGAAGAAGAAGGGCACTTTCATATCGATTTAAAGACATTTTATAGATTCCGCGAGAAGTTAATAATGCAGAGCCGGTAACGAGAATATCTTTTTTACCTTTTTTTATTTCTGAGATAGCAGGTGTTATACCCTTATTAAAAGTTTGCCTATGGAATTCATGGAATGTCGTAAACGCGGTTCGATTGTATAGTTTGTTCGTATTAATTAAATCTGTTAAATATTCAGGAAGTGCAGGCTTATCTTTAAAATTATTATATATAACTGAGGAGATTGGACCGTCTACTGCAACCATGCGCATATTTCCAGTATTTTTAGGGTCGCGATACCAAACATCAAGGTAAGGCATAGCTCCTTCTTGTTTTAAAAATTTCGTGCTAAATAAAATGAGTTGTAACTTTTCTGTAGATACTAAACCGTTACTTGAACTATTAAATGTTGCTTTTGCTTCTCGAGGGGTATGTACTATCGCTTCATGAGTTTCGTATTTTTTCTCCACATCTTCATTAAAAATAGGGTTTACGTGGTATACAATTAATTTTCCTTTTGCTTTTGCGTCAAACCCGTAAATTAATGAAATGGATTGTTTTTCTAGGTCGAGCCGATCTCCCCCACATCCTGTTAAAAAGGTTATGAGAAAGCAAAATATAGTGAAAATAAAGCGTCTCATTTAAATTTTTCTCCTTTTCCAATGCTGATAAAGTGTCATGTATAAGAGAAATACGACTGGGAATAGAAAAACGATAAAATAACTTGCAGTTCCCCAAAATTCCCGCAATGCACTTATTTGATACGAGGATGGGATATAAAAAAATAAAACGAAAACACACCCGAATAATAAAAACCAAACAGGTAATGAACTCCCTTTTTTGTTAAGTAACTGATTGATTCCATCTGAAGCAGTGAAAATATAAGGAATGCAAGAATCAAAAATAATGAAGAGATAAAATGACAAAAAGATAATTTCAAACCGTTCCAGAAATGAAAAGTGAAATGGTGTAACGAGAGAAAGAGTGGGCCATAAAAACTTAGTTATACCATCTGGGCTAAAATAAACGAAAGAAACGAACGTAACTTGCAGGTAAACGAATAAAGTAATCATATTTGCAATAACGATTCCTTTTTTTGCAGATGATTTATTACTGAGATAAGGATAAAGGACAAATGCAAACTCAAATCCGAGAAAGGCAATAATAGTTGATTTTACTGTGTTGAAAACTGGTAGCCATCCCTCTTTAAGGAGAGGAAGAAGATAAACCCAATGCCCGTCTTTAAGTGGGATAAATAATAGCAATGGCATCCAGAGTGTAAATAAGACAGTAAAAACAGCATAGCGGCTAATAATAAGAACACCTTTACATGCGAGCATAACCATTGGGATAGATAATAACATCATGATTAAAAACATTGGAGATCTAGGTAAAATCCAAATGTGAATAACGTATAAGAGGGAAAAAATTAAGGATACAGCTGCAAGAACAGCATATAAAATCCAAAAAATCATTCCTACTCTTCCTAGCCACTTCCCAAGATAACGAGTTAGCACATCAAGTAAAGTATACCCGGGATGTTTTTCCATAATTTTTACAATACATAGACTGACTAAAGTAGTGATAGCGCATCCTATTATAATAGACATCCAGCCATCTGTATTCGCCCCTTGCGCAACTTCACGTGGCAGTGTAAGGACACCGAACCCTACTTGAACACCACTAATTGTTAAAATGTATTGAAATAAACTAATCTCCCTCTTTGCACGCTTTGTCACTTATCTTCCTCCGTTTCTTCTATATCGCGTTGTCGATTCTCTTGTTTTAAGTTAAGGGATAGTGGTCGTTTTTTCATTAGTTTCCATGGTAACCGTACAAGAATGTCTTTTAAATCCGAAGCAAATGACGGAGAAAAAGGACTACCATAAGGAACACCAAGTGATTCCATAGAAAGAATATGGATGATGATAACTGCCATCCCGACCATAATTCCAATGACCCCAAACAAAGAAGCGGTTATCATCATTGGAAAGCGAAGAAGCCGAATTCCTGCTGACATTTCCATGTTAGGGATGATAAAAGAAGCGACTGCAGTAATAGATACGACGATAACCATAACATTACTTACTATTCCTGCTTGAACAGCAGCTTGTCCAATGACAATCCCTCCTACGACTCCAATCGTTTGTCCAACGGGACCAGGAAGCCGAACCGCAGCTTCGCGGAGCATTTCAAGTACTAATTCCATCAAAAGTGCTTCTAATATAGGGGGGAAAGGAATTTTAGCTCGAGATTCTCCAATTGTTAACAATAATTTAAGTGGAATCACTTCATAATGAAAGGAAATCATAGCAATATAAAGAGCTGGAGCAAATATTGCAATAAATAGTCCGGTAAAACGAAGTAGTCGTATGAAAGATGGAATCATTGGGCGGAAGCTGTAATCATCTATCGTCTGAAAAAAAGATGAAAAGGTCATAGGTCCAATTAATACGCCGGGTGAGCGGTCTACAACAACAGCAATTCGTCCATCCAAAATGTGATGGGCCGTTGTATCAGGGCGTTCGGTTATTGATAATTGCGGAAAGAGAGTATAGGAATTATCTTCAACAAACCCTTCTAATTCTCCGGTAGTAATAATGGCATCCACTTTGATTGATTCGATGCGGCATGCCATTTCTTGTACAACGCCTTCGTTTGCAACGTCTGCTAAGTACAGCAAAAAAACCTTTGAAGTAGCTCGTTCACCAACAGTGAATTCCTTCACTTTCAATTCGCGATTTGGAATATATCGACGAATAAGTGCAAGACTGTCGCTCGCTACTTCATTAAATCCTTCGTGGGAGCTTTTTATGGCAGTTTCTGTTGTAGGTTCTTCAATACTTCTTTTTGGCGCCGATTGTGTATCTAGTTCTAATGCTGTAAGTTGTCCGTTTATAAATAAAATGCTTTTACCATGTAAAAGGGACTGTTCAATGTCTGACCACTGCTGAACTTTCTTTATATTCCCGACTGTAACTGAGGATTCCCAACAATCATCTTCATTCCACTCTTTAAATAGGAGAGGGCGAAGAATATCAATGTTAATAACAGTTTTGTCTACAAGTCCTTCCATATATATAATTGCAGCTTCTTTTCCGTTTTTTAACGGAAAAGTACGTGTAATTAATTCTGGAATACCGCTAAAAAGTTTGGACAAGTGCTTTAGATTAAGGGAAAGAGAGGAAGAGATAAATTTATTTAAAAGGTGATCAGCTTGTTCTTGTGCAGAGAAAGATTTTTCACCACGTATCCATTTATTAAAAGACCCCATTTGTTCGCTTACTCCTTGTTATGTTTTATATGGGTTATTATGGATAGTTCCGTGCTGACATATGCGTAGTTTAAATTTTATATTGTATATTTTTAGCTTTAACGCTATAATTATAGTGTTAAAGATGGAATCGTGATATGACCTGTTATGAATCTATCGTTTTATTTATGAATAAATGGATTGGTATTTTAGCAAGATGTGCTAATAAACTACTCCACCATGATAATAACGTGCCGAAATGTGGTGCGTATATTTTCGTGGTGGAGTTTTTTTATTCTCAAAAAGGGGGAAAGACCATGAATAACAACATGGTTCATATTACAATTGACGGAAAAAAGTATACAGCGGAGCCTGGTTCAACGATATTGGGTGTTATTAATGAGAACGGGATTGAACATCCGCAAATTTGTTACGTGCCAGAAGTAGATCCTATTCAAACATGTGACACTTGTATTGTAGAGGTTGACGGAAAGTTAGTGCGCTCTTGTTCGGCAGTAGTGACAGAAGGTATGAACATTGAACGTAATTCTGCTCATGCCAAAGAAGCACAAACAGAGGCAATGGATCGGTTACTAGAAAATCATTTATTATACTGTACAGTATGTGACAACAACAATGGGAACTGTAAACTGCATAATACAGCAGAATTAATGGAGATTGAACATCAAAAATATCCTTATGAACCAAAAGTAGATGCAAGTGAAGTTGATATGACGCATCCGTTTTATCGCTACGATCCTAATCAATGTATTGCATGCGGTCAATGTGTTGAGGTATGTCAAAACTTACAAGTAAATGAAACGTTATCAATAGACTGGGAAGCGGAACGCCCACGAGTTATTTGGGATGAAGGAGTAAATATTAATGATTCTTCATGCGTGAGCTGTGGTCAATGTGTAACCATTTGCCCTTGTAATGCTTTAATGGAGAAAACGATGCTCGGTGAAGCTGGATTTATGACGGGATTAAAACCAGATATTCTTGAACCGATGGTAGATTTAATTAAAGAAGTTGAGCCTGGATATAGCGGAATTTTTGCGGTATCAGAAGTGGAAGCGGCCATGCGTGATACTCGTACGAAGAAAACGAAAACAGTATGTACATTTTGTGGTGTAGGTTGTTCATTTGAAGTGTGGACGAAAGGGCGTAAAATTCTTAAAGTACAGCCTTCTTCTGATGCGCCAGTTAACGCAATTTCTACTTGTGTAAAAGGAAAATTTGGTTGGGATTTCGTAAATTCTAAGGAACGGATTACGAAACCTTTAATTCGTAAAAATGGAGCGTTTGTTGAATCTACATGGGAAGAAGCACTAAATGTAGTTGCAAGTAAATTAGGATTTATTAAAGAAGAATACGGTAAAGATGCTATCGGTTTTATTTCTTCATCTAAAATTACGAATGAAGACAATTATGTTATTCAAAAATTAGCTCGACAAGTATTTGAAACGAATAATATTGATAACTGCTCACGTTATTGTCAATCACCAGCGACGGACGGATTATTCCGTACAATTGGTATGGGTGGAGATGCTGGAACGATTAAAGATATCGCAAAATCCGGTCTTGTTATTATTGTAGGTTGTAATCCGACAGAAGGTCATCCTGTTTTAGCTACACGTATTAAACGTGCGCATAAATTACACGGACAAAAATTAATTGTGGCTGATCTTCGTAAAACAGAAATGGCAGAGCGTTCAGACATCTTTATTAGTCCAAAGCAAGGAACAGATCAAGTATGGTTAATGGCTGTTACGAAATATATGATTGACCAAGGCTGGCACAATCAACGATTTATTGATGAGAATGTAAACTTCTTTGAAGATTTCAAAGAGAGTCTGAAAGAATATACACTTGAATATGCAGAAGAAATGACTGGTATTTCAAAAGAAGCACTTATTCAAATGGCTGAAATGATTCGTGATGCAGATGGTACATGTATCCTTTGGGGTATGGGAGTAACGCAAAATACAGGTGGGTCGGATACTTCCGCTGCGATTTCAAACTTACTGCTTGCAACAGGTAATTATCGTCGTCCAGGTGCTGGTGCATATCCACTTCGAGGCCATAATAACGTACAAGGTGCTTGTGATATGGGTACTTTACCAGGATGGCTTCCTGGATATCAGCACGTTACTAACGATATGGAACGTGCGAAATTTGAAATGGCTTACGGAGTGAAAATTAATAGTGAACCAGGTCTTAATAATATTGAAATGCTTCACGCAATTGATGAAGGGAAAATGAAAGCTATGTATCTTGTCGGAGAGGATATGGCTCTTGTAGACTCTAATGCGAACCACGTACATGAAGTGTTATCAAGCCTTGATTTCTTCGTTGTGCAAGACGTTTTCTTATCTAAAACTGCTCAATATGCAGATGTTGTATTACCGGCAGCACCGTCTCTTGAGAAAGAAGGTACTTTCACAAATACAGAGCGTCGTGTACAAAGATTGTATCAAGTTCTTCCTACGCTTGGAGATGCGAAGCCAGATTGGTGGATTGTGCAGGAGATTGCGAATAAATTAGGTGCAAACTGGAATTATAGCCATCCAAGTGAAATTTTTGCTGAAATGGCAAGTTTATCACCACTATTCTCACAAGCAAATTATGAAGTACTTGAAGGATGGAATAGTTTCCATTGGGGAAGTTTTGATGGAACGAATACACCACTTCTGTTCCAAGATGGATTTAACTTCCCAGATAAAAAAGCTCGTTTTGCAATTGCTGACTGGGTACGTCCAGCTGAATTCCCAGCGGAGTTCGATCTTCACATTAATAACGGTCGTATGCTTGAACATTTCCATGAAGGGAATATGACAAATAAATCAACAGGTATTCAAACGAAAGTACCTGGTGTGTTTGTTGAAGTTTCTCCAGCACTTGCAAAAGAACGTGGAGTGAAAACAGGTTCATTAGTTCGCCTTGTCTCTCCTTTTGGAGCATTAAAATTACGTGCACTTGTAACAGACCGTGTAAAAGCGAATGAGTTATATTTACCGATGAACTCTACAGATAATGAAACAGCAATTAATTTCTTAACAGGTCCTGCTGTGGACGTACGTACCAACACACCTGCTTATAAACAAACGAAAGTGCGTATGGAAGTGCTAGAAGTTGATGGCGCAAATCCGATGCCAAAAGCGAACCCGCGTAACAAAAAACGTCATCCTCAAGCTGGTATTGAGGTGAATCGTAAGTGGGCACGTCCAGGGTATGTGCATTTAACGGATAAGTAGGAGGAGAAAAATATGGCTGCACCTATAAAAATGATTCAAAAACAAGAATTAACTGAGGAAGAAATAAAACAGCAAAAATTAGATGATTTAAAAGAGCTCCTAGCTAATAATGAAGAAGCTTTAAATCAAATGTTTAATATTGTTGGGGAATTAAATGACATCGGAATGCTAGAAGCTGCAAATTCTATGTTAAAGGCGAAAGAACCAATCGCAAAGATTGTTCTTGGCCAAGTGACTCGTGAGCCTGTTACAAATTTAATTAATAATATGATGGGTGCTGCGGGTGCTTTAACAGAACTTGATCCGGGGCTTACGAAAAAGCTTATAGGTAGCTTATTAGTAGGATTAGAAGAAGGTAATGAACATCTAGAGAGTAACAAAAAAGTAGGGGTATTCGATCTTATGAAAGTATTGAAAGACCCAGACATTAACCGTGCTATCGGGTTTGGACTTCATTTCTTAAAAGGTATGGGGAAAGGGTTAAAAGACGAATAAACTTCATGAAGTGAACCTTTTCGCCCAAATGTTTGTACGAAATAGTTTGGGCGGAAGGATCATTTTGGTAAAATATATAATAAAGTAAAATGAGGCTTTTGGGAGGTATAATTGTATGTCAAAAAAAGTACATGAATTTAATGATATGATACGAAAACTTCGAAAAGAACTTTTCGGAAAAGGGCCAGAAAGAATTCATACTGTATTTGCTGAAAATATGGCGATTGCAACCCTTTATGGAAACTTAACACCTACTGAAAAATTCATTTCAAGTACGATGGACGGTGCGGAAATGGTTCATATGGCTAGAACGAAAATGATTCAAGAAGTGTATGCTGCGAATTCCCGTGAACATTTGGAGGAACTTGTTGGAGCGAAATTAGTGAATTTATTTTCAGATATGAAAGTAGAAGAGGATATTGCAGTTTCGGTATTTGTTTTTGATAAAAATATAACGTGAGAGAAGGATACTGATCGTGAAACCGATACAGGTAGAAAGAGAAATCTTCCGTTATGAACAAGGGGCGTTTAAGCATATAGAGGACAGCATTGTAACAGAGTTTCCAGTCACGATCAAAATGAACGGACAGGAGTTTGTTACAATGGTTAGTACTCCAGAATATATAGAAGACATGGTAATCGGGTTCTTGGCATCTGAAGGAATCATTCGGAAGTATGAAGATATTGATGACATATGGGTACAGGAAAAAGAAGGATTTGTACATGTAACAACGACAAAAGTAAATCCGTATTATGAACAAATGCAAAATAAACGATATATTACTTCCTGTTGTGGTATGAGTAGACAAGGGTTTGTTTTTGCAAATGATGCACTAAGCGCTAAAAAAATGAATGGTATCCATGTAAAGGTTGATGTAGAGGACTGTTTTCGGTTAATGAAAGAAATGCAGCAATCTGCGGAGACATTTCGTCATACAGGCGGCGTTCATAATGCATCTTTGTGCGATGTGAATGGCATTATTTTAAGCCGAATGGATATCGGTAGGCATAATGCGTTAGATAAAATTTACGGTTATTGTTTAAAAAATAATATTTCTATAAAAGATAAAATTATTGTTTTTAGTGGTCGTATTTCTTCGGAAATATTATTGAAAGTTGCAAAGATCGGTTGTGAAATTATATTGTCAAAATCAGCTCCAACCGAGTTGGCTTTGCAGCTAGCAGAAGAATTAGGTATTACTACGATAGGGTTTATTCGGAATCAATCCTTAAATGTATATACGCATCCAGAGCGTGTTATAAATATAAAATAAGTAAAAGCGAGGCAATAAAGATGAAATCTGTCACATTAGACAAACTACAACGCCCTTTAAAGGATTTACGTATTTCTGTTACTGATCGCTGTAATTTTCGCTGTCGCTATTGTATGCCAGAAGAAATATTTGGTCCGGATTATTCGTTTTTGTCTAATGATAAAATTTTATCTTTTGATGAGATTGAAAGGATAACACGTATTTTTGTTTCTTTAGGTGTAAGAAAGTTACGAATTACGGGCGGAGAACCGTTACTTCGAAGAGGTCTTCCGCAGCTTATTGAGCGTCTTAATAAAATAGATGGTGTGGAGGATATCGGTTTAACAACCAATGGATCACTACTGAAAAAGTTTGCTCCTGATTTATATAAGGCGGGTTTATCACGTGTGACAGTTAGTTTAGATTCCTTAGAAGAAGATCGGTTTTTCTATTTGAATGGTAATAGAAGCAAAGTGCAAAGGGTCCTGGAAGGAATACAGGCTGCAGCTGAAGTTGGTATGAAAATTAAAATTAACATGGTCGTTCAAAAAGGGAAAAATGAACAAGATATTTTGCAGATGGCGCAATACTTTAAGGAAAATAAGCATATTCTTCGTTTTATTGAGTATATGGACGTTGGGAATTATAACGGTTGGGAATTAAGAGAGGTCGTCTCGAAACAAGAGATAGTAGATGTTATTCATCAAGTTATGCCATTAGAACGGATAGAAGCAAATTATGCAGGTGAAGTTGCGACTCGCTATCGTTATATTGGAAGTGATGAAGAGATAGGTATTATTTCATCAGTAACAGATTCCTTCTGTTCATCATGTACGAGAGCACGTATTTCTGCAGAAGGAAAATTATATACTTGTTTGTTCGCTTCTAAAGGAAATGACTTGAGAGAACTACTTCGATCTGGATACAGTGACGAGGAAATAACATATATCGTACGTGATATATGGAACAACCGAGAAGATCGTTATTCAGATGAACGCTTAAGTCATACAAGTAAAAAAAGATCGCCTAAAATTGAAATGTCACATATTGGTGGTTGATATATAAGAGTGACGCTTTGAGGAAGTATATACAAAATGGAAAGTATGCAACGTTTGTAGATTTTCTATTTTATAGTAAAAGTGATGATTGATATCTCTGTAAAAGATGTGCAGAGAAATTAAGCAGCATTCAAAAACCTTTATTTTGAGGAGGTTTTTTGAAGCTGCTTTTTTATTTGGAGAAAATGGAGGAATTGGTAATGGCATTTCATAAACCGGAACAAATTGCTGAGCTTGTAATTGAGGCCGGTGTTCAAAAAGTAAGTCAGACGTTGCCAGCAATGCTTATTCTCGGTTTTTTAGGAGGAGCGTTTATTTC
Source organism: Bacillus sp. DE0042 (assembly GCF_007680225.1). NCBI lineage: Bacteria > Bacillati > Bacillota > Bacilli > Caryophanales > Bacillaceae > Bacillus > Bacillus sp. DE0042. The sequence continues at coordinate 135,003 of NZ_VEJP01000008.1, forward strand.
GCTCGGTTTTTTACTTAACATTCGCGTTTTAGGTAATTTACCTGAGCGCTGGGGTAGTTTAGTCAATATTTTAGGAGGAGCGGTTTTTCCTGTTGGATTAATGCTCGTCGTATTAGCAGGAGGAGAATTAATTACCGGAAATATGATGTCACTTTCTATGGCGCTTTATGCAAAGAAAATTACATTGGTAAGTGTACTAAATAATTGGGTTTGGATTACTTTCATGAATTTCGTGGGAGCTATTTTTGTTGCGTATTGTTTCGGTCATCTTGGCGGATTAACAGAGGGAGATTATTTAAATAAAACGGTAGCGATAGCGGAAGGGAAATTACATGAATCATTTGGGAGAACTTTAATATTAGCAATTGGTTGTAATTGGCTCGTTTGTCTTGCGCTTTGGCTCGCTTATGGAACGAGTGATTTTGTCGGGAAAATAATCGGAATCTGGATTCCAATTATGGCATTTGTAGTGATTGGATTTCAGCAAGTAGTAGCAAATATGTTTGTCATCTCGGCAGTTATTTTTGCAGGTCATCTGACGTGGATGGATCTTGCTAAAAATTTTGTTCCTGTTTTTATCGGAAATGTAATTGGAGGAGCTGGATTTGTTGGATTTGCTTACTTTGCTTGTTATCAAAAACAACATTCTAATATGAAATAGAGTTCTTGAGAGGAAGGGTATGTAATGGCTGAGCGGTATTCACGACAACAGTTGTTCAAACCGATTGGGAGTAGAGGGCAAGAAAAAATTCGAAATAAACATGTGTTAATTGTAGGAGCAGGCGCATTAGGAAGTGCAAGTGCCGAAAGTTTCGTACGTGCAGGTATTGGCAAGTTGACGATTATTGATCGTGACTACGTTGAATGGAGTAATTTACAAAGGCAACAATTGTACTCTGAACAAGATGTGAGAGAGAAAATACCGAAAGCAATCGCTGCTAAAAATCGGCTAGAACAAATTAATTCGGAAGTACAAATACATGCTTTCGTAATGGATGCAGTTGCAGAAAATATGGAAGACCTATTAAAAAATGTAGATGTAATAATTGATGCAACAGATAATTTTGATATTCGATTTGTAATAAATGATTTATCACAAAAACATAATATTCCTTGGGTATATGGTTCTTGCGTTGGATCGTACGGTATGAGTTATACGGTTATTCCGCAAGAGACACCATGTTTACATTGTGTGCTGAAGAACGTTCCTGTTACAGGTGTGACATGTGATACAGCTGGAATTATTAGCCCGACTGTTCAAGTTGTCGCAGCATATCAAGTGGCGGAAGCATTCAAAATTTTAGTAGGAGATTTCTCAGCAATTAGAAAAACATTTTTCATGTTTGATATATGGAGTAATCAAAACCATTTTATAAAACTAGGGAAAAGCAAAACAGACGATTGCCCTTCGTGCGGTTCGAATCGAACTTATCCTTATTTATCATACGAAAACCAAACGAAGGTAGCTGCTTTATGCGGAAGAAATACAGTGCAAATTAGGCCAGTAGAAAATAGAAAGTACGATTTTGACGATATAGAAAAAGTATTAAACAAACTAGGGAAAGTAGAGCGGAATCTGTATTTACTATCTTGCCAACTAGATGATTACCGCGTCGTTATTTTTCGGGATGGTCGTGTTTTCATTCATGGTACAAATGATATTTCGAAAGCGAAACAATTATATTATCGTGTATTCGGTTAATAGAAAGGGTTGTCAATAATGGAAAGAAGAGTGCCAATTACGGTTGAAGAAGCTGTTCGTAAAGTAATGGGATTTGCTAATGAGGGATTAAAGGAACTACTACCTATTGAATTAGCTTACGGACGTATATTAGCGGAGGATTTAGTAGCTGACCATGATGTACCTTCATTCAATCGTTCACCGTATGATGGGTTTGCTATTAGAGCAGAAGATACGAATTTAGCGGGTTATGAAACGCCAATTGTATTTAAAGTAGTTGGTGAAATTGGCGCAGGATCGCTATTCGATGAGAAAGTAGGTCCGTTTCAAGCGGTTCGAATTATGACGGGAGCACAAATTCCGAATGGGTGTGATGCGGTTGTTATGTTAGAGCTGACTCGTCAATATGAGGAAGCTGGCAACAATTATATGGAAGTGAAGCGATCATTCAAAATGGGCGACAATATTTCTTTTCAAGGTGAAGATGCTCGTAAAGGAACGGTTCTTGCAAAAAAAGGATCATACATTCATCCAGGGATTTTAGCTCTTCTTGCTACGTTCGGATATAGTGAGGTACCAGTGGCGAGAAAGCCTGTAATTGGATTGTTAGCGACTGGTAGTGAATTACTGGATGTAAATGATTCATTACAGCCAGGGAAAATCCGAATTAGTAATACGTATATGATATTGTCTCAAATTCGAAGAGCAGGCGGAAGAGTAAAATATTTTGGGAAGTTTAGCGATGATTTTCAAACATGTTTCACAGCTGTAAAAGAAGCGTTAAGCCAAGTGGATATGCTCATTACAACAGGCGGTGTATCAGTAGGGGATTACGATTATTTACCAGCTATTTACGAAAAGTTAGGTGCATCGGTTCTTTTCAATAAAGTTGCAATGCGGCCAGGAAGTGTTACGACTGTAGCGCAATTAAATGGCAAGTTATTATTTGGTTTATCAGGAAATCCATCTGCTTGTTACGTAGGATTTGAATTATTTGTAAGGCCGTGTATTCGGACGTATATGTTTAGTGAAAAAGCACATGTAAAAAGAGAAAAAGCGTTATTAGGAGAAGATTTTTTAAAACCAAATCCATTTACAAGATTTGTGCGAGCAAAACTGACATATAACGAAGGGCAATTAATTGCTTATCCGTCAGGGTTTGATAAATCTAGCTCGGTTTCTTCTCTAGCAGAGACAAATATATTTATTGTACTTCCAGGTGGTACGAGAGGTTATAAAAAAGATATGTTCGTAGATGTTCTCTTGCTGGAAGATAACGAAGGTAGTGAATGGCCTTGGGCATTTTATAAAGTGAGAGGTGTTTCTAATGGGACAAGCGCTATTTGAGATTGTAGATATACCGATTGTAGTTGAAGAAGTAACGAATAAAGTCGCAAGAAGAGAAGCAGGTGCAATTACAACTTTTATTGGTACGGTGAGAGAGTTAACAAAAGGAAAACGAACATTACATTTAGAGTATGAAGCATATAAACCGATGGCAGTAAAACAACTTACGAAAATTGGTGAAGAAATTAATGGAAAATGGCCGGACGCAAAAGTAGCAATTACGCACCGAGTAGGGCGGTTAGAAATCATGGACATTGCGGTCGTTATTGCAGTTTCATCACCGCATCGTAAAGTAGCGTATGAAGCGAATGAATACGCGATTGAACGTATAAAACGAATCGTCCCAATTTGGAAAAAAGAATTTTGGGAAGATGGAACGATGTGGATTGGAGATCAACTTGAAAATACGGCATATCCGGATGGAAAACCGAAGAAGGAAGAATGAGAAGATGATTACAATTTTATTGTTCGCAAATTTACGTGAGGAAGTCGGATCGGATCGACTAGTAATTTTAGAAAAGCAAGAAATGACAGTTCAGCAATTAAAAGAATGGCTCAAAGCAAGTTATTGCTTACAATCGCTTGATAGAGTGATGGCGGCTGTTAATGAAGAGTTTGTAACGGATGAAGAGATGATAAAAGCTGGAGATATAGTCGCATTAATCCCGCCCGTTAGTGGGGGATAATAAGCTTTTTCGCCAAGAAGATGTTGTATATAAATTCGAATACGAGAAGGGATGAGTTCTATGATTACTCAAGAACAAATAATGAACGCATTAAAACATGTAGAGGATCCGGAGTTACACAAAAGTATTGTAGAATTAAATATGGTTAGAAATATACAAATGAATGGAACAGAGGTTAAACTTGAAGTAGTGCTAACGATTCAAGGTTGTCCATTAAAGGCAAAAATTCAACAAGATGTGGAAGAGTCTCTTCAGGCAATTGGTGCATCTAAAGTAGATTTGACATTTGGTTCTATGACACAAGAAGAACGAGCTGCGCTAACAGAGAAGTTAAAGAAAAATAGTAGAACAGAAACTGGAATGCCGAGCATGCTTCGCCTTGATTCAGGGATACGATTTATTACTGTAACGAGCGGTAAAGGTGGAGTTGGAAAATCAACGGTGACAATTAACCTTGCCACTGCTTTAGCTCGTATGGGCAAAAAAGTGGGGATATTAGATGCAGATATATATGGTTTTAGCATTCCAGCTATGATGGAAACGAATCAAAAACCGACGATGATTGATCAAACAGCAATTCCAGTTGTTAGTCACGGTGTTAAAATTATGTCGATGGGATTTTTTACGGAAGGAAATAACCCAGTTATGTGGCGCGGACCGATGTTAAATAAATGGATTCAAAATTTCCTTGCGAATACGCACTGGGGGGAATTAGATTATTTACTTCTTGATTTACCACCTGGCACAGGAGATGTAGCTATTGATGTTGCAGCAATGATCCCGCAGGCGCAAGAAATTATCGTTACAACACCACACAACGTAGCTTCATTCGTAGCATCTAGAGTAGGTGTTATGGCAAAACATACGAAACACGAGATTTTAGGGATTGTAGAAAATATGGCTTATTATGAAGAACAAGATGGATCGAAAAATTATCTCTTCGGAAAAGGTGGCGGCGAAATGCTTGCAGAACAATTGCAAACAGAAGTGATTGCACAAATACCTTTTGCAAAACGAGAAGAAAATAACGGTTCATCTGTATATGATGAAGACTCTCTTGTAGGAGAAGTGTTTACATCGTTAGCGGAGGATATTATTTATAAAGGATAGAGGGGGGGAGTTTAGTATGGCGTGTAATATCGATCATTCTATGGAAGATGTAATGAATAAGCTTGAAAGTCAGAAGAGTTTTTTGCCTAAAGAGATTTTTACAGGATTGAAGGGATTTTTGCAAGGTAATCATTCACAGGAAATATTAAATGATATCTTTCATCTTTTAAAAAAGTATGACTTAGTTAGTGAAGAAGAAAGAGAGATGAGAAATACTCAATTATTGCTGATTATAAAATAAATACGCTTTGGCTTTTGTTTTTTTGCAGAAGGGGTGAATGTAATGGATATGAAAAAGATGATTGAAACGATAGAAGCAACTAAAGTGACTGACGAAGAATTATCGATTTCTACTTTACATCAAAAGCTTGTGAAGTTGTATAGTCAAAAAGATAGTGCGGAGTATACGGAGATATTAAAATATATTTTATCATTATCCGTGCAGCTAAACCTACATTTCGTATTGAAATATTTTGGTGTGCGCCCGGTTGTTGCAGCAGATGAACGTATGCAATTTCAAGAGATATTTAAATGTTTAGCTAAGAAAGATGATAATGGGGAATGGTTTCTAAATTTCGTTTCTTTATATGTAGGACTAATTGTAGTTCTGCATTTTGATGAAAAAGAGATTGAGAGAAGTTTTTTCGATGATATGGTAGTGGATGAAGGGAATGCAATATAAGATTCTGCTCATAACATCTTTCTATTTAATTGCTTTAACTGTGATTTTAGTTGGTTATTTAAATATAAAGGTAACTAATTAATAAAAAGTGATCTTCAGTTGTTTCCATCGTTTTTTCATGTTACCATTAAGCGAATTTTTCATAGGGAGAGAAAGCGATGAAATGGATTTATTTTATTATTATTAACGTTATAGCTTTTAGCCTTATGGGGCTTGATAAACGAAAAGCGAAGAAGAAACAGTGGAGAACGCCAGAAAGTACGTTGTTTTTATCAGCGGTAGCTGGAGGCGCAGTTGGTGCTTGGATTGGTATGTATATGTTTCACCATAAAACACATAAAAAGAAATTTGTTTTCGGTATACCGTTACTTGTCGTTATAACAGTATGTTTACTTTTTGCTGTATGAGAAATGTCGAAAGAATTGCAGATTGATTATTGGTAAAGTGAGCATGCGGGACCGTATAATGGAGAAAAATGAGAAGAGGAGAAAAGGGAAGATGGGGAGTCAATCAGCACAGCAAAAAAAAGGGATTATATATGCGGCTGGTGCTTATACGATGTGGGGAATCCTACCAATCTATTGGAAATGGGTTGAGGAAGTTCCAGCAGATGAAATATTAGCACACCGCATCGTTTGGGCGTTCGTTTTTATGTTACTTGTGTTAGGTGTTACGAAGAGGTTTCGTCAGTTTATTGGGGAGTTCGTGAATCTTTTTAAACGACCTAAATTATTAACGTCATTAACAATAGCTTCAGTCTTGATTAGCGGAAACTGGTTTGTCTACATATGGGCCGTTAATCATAATCATGTCATTGAAGCAAGTCTTGGATATTATATTAATCCGCTTATTAGTATTTTACTTGGTACAGTCGTTTTAAAGGAAAAGTTAAACTTTTGGCAATATGTTGCAGTTGGTTTAGCTGGAATAGGGGTTATCATTTTAACAGTCCGTTTCGGATCTATTCCGTGGGTTTCTTTATCACTTGCCTTTTCATTTGGATTATACGGATTAACAAAAAAATTGTTAAACTATGATGCGACAATTGGTCTTACGATGGAAACAATGTTAGTGACGCCGTTTGCGATTATCTATCTCGTTATGACAGGAGCGCATGGATTCGGTTCATTTGGATCTATTTCCATGTCATCGACGTTACTATTAATAGGAGCAGGCATTGTTACAGCTTTACCACTTTTTTATTTTGCAAAAGGAGCACAACTTATTCCGCTTTATATGGTAGGATTTTTACAATATATTGCACCAACGATTAGTTTAATTTTAGGTGTATTCGTATTTGGTGAACATTTCACATCTACTCATATGATGGCATTTTTCTGTATATGGGTTGCATTATTTGTGTTTTCAATAGCGAAAACAAGGTTTTTAGTGCAGAAACAACCGAAATTTATAAAAAATAAATCAGCAAAAGTATCATAATGCGTAGTATTTTCTACGCATTTTTCTTTATACTGATACTATATAGATTTCCATTATAGTCAGTAGGGAGCTGAGAACGTGGAAACAATTTTACATAATGATCCGCTTATGGCCGCTGTAATTTCATGGTTTCTAGCACAATTAACGAAAGTAGTCTTTAAATTATTCAAAACGGGTGAATTTGATTTTGCAAAGTTTTTCGCTTCAGGTGGGATGCCGAGTTCTCATGCTTCAACTGTTACAGCACTTGCGACAGGTGTTGGCGTTGTGGAAGGTGTGGAAAGTACCTTATTTGCTATTGCTGCTATCTTTGCAATAATTGTTATGTATGATGCTTCAGGAGTAAGACTTGCAGTTAGTAAACAAGCGAAAATATTGAATGAGTTCTTTCACGGTAGACAAACAGAATATAAGAAGTTAAATGAACTTGTCGGGCATACACCGTATGAAGTAGTAGTCGGTGCTTTAGTAGGGATTATTGTCGGAGTGGGATATTGCTTATGAGCAGAACATTTTATATGTTCTGTTTTTCTTTGTTTTCATACATATTTAGCTACCTTTTTGAATATCGTTATACGGATTTCGAAAGGGTGGGTGAGTAACTTGTTATTATATGAAAAAGTGCATGAAGAAATAGCGAGAAGAACAACTGCACTTCAAACGATGCAACGGCAAGAGGGTACGTGGCAGTTTTGTTTTGAAGGAGCACCATTAACAGATTGCCATATGATTTTTTTATTAAAATTATTAGGTAGAGATAAAGAGATAGAACCGTTTGTAAAAAGATTAGCATCACTTCAAACAAATGAAGGAACATGGAAATTGTATGAAGATGAAGTGGGTGGCAATTTATCTGCTACAATTCAATCTTATACTGCCTTACTAGCTTCAAAAAAATATACAAAAGAAGATGCGAATATGAGGCGAGCCGAAATGTTTATTAAGGAACGTGGAGGCGTGGCGCGTGCTCATTTTATGACGAAGTTTTTATTAGCAATTCATGGAGAATATGAATACCCTTCGCTTTTTCATTTGCCAACACCGATTATGTTTCTGCAAAATGATTCAGCCCTCAGTATATTTGAATTGAGTAGCTCAGCACGTATCCATTTAATTCCGATGATGGTTTGTTTAAATAAAAGATTTCGAGTAGGAAAAAAGTTACTGCCAAATTTAAATCATATCGCAGGCGGGGGCGGGGAATGGTTTCGGGAGGAGCGGTCTCCGTTGTTTCAAACGTTATTAAGTGATGTAAAACAAATTATATCGTATCCACTTTCTTTACACCATAAAGGATATGAGGAAGTCGAACGTTTTATGAAAGAGCGTATTGATGAAAATGGAACGTTATATAGTTACGCAACTGCCTCATTTTATATGATTTATGCTTTACTCGCGTTAGGACATTCTCTTCAATCATCGATGATTCAAAAAGCTATAGCAGGGATAACATCTTATATATGGAAGATGGAAAGAGGGAATCATTTGCAAAACTCTCCTTCAACTGTATGGGATACGGCTTTACTCAGCTATACGTTACAAGAGGCCCACGCTTCGAAAGATAATAAGATGATTCAACATGCAACAGCGTATGTATTAAAAAAACAGCATACAAAAAAAGCTGATTGGAGCGTACATGCTCCGGCGCTGACTCCAGGCGGTTGGGGTTTTTCGGATGTGAATACGACAATTCCAGATGTCGATGATACAACAGCTGTGCTAAGAGCGTTGGCAAGAAGTAGAGGGAACGAAAATGTAGATAATGCTTGGAAGAAAGGGGTTAATTGGGTTAAAGGATTACAAAATAATGATGGTGGTTGGGGAGCGTTTGAAAAAGGTGTGACGAGTAATTTATTAGCAAATTTACCAATCGAAAATGCAAGCGATATGATTACAGATCCCTCTACACCAGATATTACAGGAAGAGTGTTAGAGCTTTTCGGGACATACGCGCAAAATGAATTGCCTGAGAAACAAAAACAAAGTGCGATAAATTGGTTAATGAATGTGCAAGAGGAAAATGGATCATGGTATGGGAAATGGGGGATTTGTTATATATATGGTACGTGGGCTGTTATGACTGGTTTACGGTCACTCGGAATTCCATCTAGCAATCCATCAATGAAAAGAGCAGCTTTATGGTTAGAACATATACAGCATGAAGATGGTGGGTGGGGGGAATCGTGCCACAGTAGCGTGGAAAAAAGGTTCGTTACTTTACCATTTAGTACACCATCCCAAACAGCTTGGGCGTTAGATGCTCTCATTTCTTACCATGATGAAGAAACACCAGCTATTCGAAAAGGTATTTCATATTTGCTTGCGAATCCTTATGTGAATGAAAAATATCCTACCGGAACAGGTTTGCCAGGTGGGTTTTATATTCGTTATCATAGCTATGCCTATATATATCCGCTACTTACTTTGGCACATTATATAAAAAAATATAGAAAATAAACCGAGAGGATATCTCTCGGTTTATTTTGTTGGGTAGTAGGTCCCTGTTGAAAAGAATAAGGTTGTGCGTTCCTTATTTTTCTGTTGACTGGCGTTTTTGACGTGCATCAGCGGCATTTGCACGTGCGTTTGCTTCTAAGTCATTGTGGTCAGCGAGTTCGCGAGAGAACTCAACATCAATGCCATCAGCAGCTTTGTTTTGCTTGAAATTTTTTTTGTTCATTCGACACAATCTCCTTGTGTTTTATGCGACGTTGCAAAGTTAGTTTGACACAAATAGACTTTTTTATACAAAGAGGAATTGGGAAGCAAAGAGCCGAAATATACAGTATAAGTAATAGAAATGAGGGATAGGGATGGAGTTTTTAAATGGGAAAACAGCTGTAGTAACAGGAGCTGCACAGGGAATTGGAAAAGAGATTGCAAGGGTTTATGCAAAACTAGGGGCGAAAGTATTAATTAGCGATGTAAATGAAGAGAAGCTACAAAAAACGACACGTGAATTAGCAGATGAAGGATATGAAGTGAAGCAGTATCGTTGTGATGTGAGTAATCAAAATGATGCGAAGTCCTTAATTGAATACGCTGTCCAAACATTTGGTACACTGCACATTTTAGTAAATAATGCAGGCATTACGCGAGATGCAATGTTACATAAAATGGAGAAACCTGCATGGGAGCAAGTACTGCAAGTAAATTTAACAGGTGTTTTTTATTGTATGCAGCCAGCGCTTCTTTACATGAGACAACAAGGGTATGGACGCATTATTAATATATCTTCAATTAGTAGAGAAGGAAACATAGGTCAAGCGAATTATGCTGCTACAAAGGCAGGAGTTGTAGGTTTAACGAAAACAGCGGCGAAAGAAGTTGGAAGCTTCGGCATTACGTGCAATGCGATTTGTCCAGGGTTTATGGATACAGATATGACAAAAACGATACCAGATAAAGTGAAAGAAAAGATGGTTGGCGCGATTCCAGTTGGTAGAATTGGAACGCCAGAAGATATTGCGAACGCAGCAGCCTTTTTAGCATCAGAATACGCATCCTATATTACAGGAGAAGTATTGAATGTGAGCGGAGGACTACAAGTTTAAAGGAATACATAATGAAAAGAACCTGACCGGATAGGCCAGGTTCTTTTTTCGTTAATTTAAGTTGAGCCAAACGCTCTTCACTTCTGTATAGTTATTTAATGCGTAAGATCCCATTTCACGGCCAAGACCGGATTGTTTAAATCCTCCAAATGGAGATGCTGCATCAAAGACGTTATAACAGTTTACCCATACAGTACCAGCACGTACTTTACTTGCAACATAGTGTGCTGTTTTAACATTTTCTGTCCACACACCAGCCGCTAAGCCGAATTGTGATTTATTTGCACGTTCAATTACTTCATCAATATCGTTAAAAGGTATTGCAGAAATAACTGGACCGAAAATTTCTTCTTTTGCGATCGTCATTTCGTCATTTACGTCAGCGAATACTGTAGGAGAAACGAAGTAGCCTTGATCGAATGGATTACTTCCTCCGCAAAGTACTTCAGCACCTTCTTCAATTCCTTTTTCAATGTAGCCCATTACACGTTTTTGTTGTTCTTCAGAAACGAGAGGACCGATTGTAGTTTCTGGACTTAAGCCAGCACCTTGATTTAATTTTTTAGAGTAAAGGACAAGGTCAGCCATGACATTATCATACATTTTCTTCGGAACAAATAAGCGTGATCCAGCAGAGCATACTTGTCCTTGGTTAAACATAACACCAGAAAGTGCACCAGGAATCGCGCGAGATAAATCAGCATCTGGCAAGATGATATTTGGTGATTTACCGCCTAACTCAAGTGTAACGCGTTTTAATGATTCAGATGCTTGTCGCATAATTTGTTTACCAACTGGAGTAGAACCAGTAAATGCAATTTTATCAACGAGTGGATGATTAACAAGAGCTTGTCCAGCTGATTCACCGAATCCAGGAACGATATTAATAACACCTTTCGGGAACCCAGCTTCTTCAATTAATTCAGCTAAGTATAGAGCGGATAGTGGAGTTTGCTCTGCAGGTTTTAAAACGATTGTACATCCTGTAGCCAGCGCCGCTCCCATTTTCCACATTGCCATAAGAAGTGGGAAGTTCCAAGGAATAATTTGACCAACGACACCAACAGCTTCATGGCGTGTATAGTTAAAATAATCACCGGAAACAGGAATTGTTTGACCAACGATTTTCGTAGCCCAGCCAGCATAATAGCGCATATGCTCAATTGCAAGTGGTATGTCTGCTGCCATTGTTTCACGGATTGGCTTTCCGTTATCTAACGTTTCGAGCTGTGCAAGCTCTTCTTTATGTTCTTCCATTAAATCAGCTAACTTGTACATAAGACGGCTTCGCTCAGCAGTGCTCATGCGAGACCAAGGACCTTCGTCGAAAGCCATGCGAGCTGCAACGACAGCTTTATGAATATCTTCGCGACCAGCTTCAGAAACAACGGCAAGTGTTTCGCCGGTTGCTGGGTTAGGTGTTTTAAATGTTTTTCCGGAAGCGCTTTCAATGAAAGATCCATTCACATATAACTTTTTTGTACCTTGAAGAAACTTTTCTACCTTTTCATGAAGATTTACAGCTAGTTGACTCATTGTATAACCCCCTTGAAAGTATAATGTAAACGCAGTACGAGACGGCGTTTATTCCGAAATCAAGGATGTGGGAACTAGATGGAAAGCCTCTAATTTAAATCATAATTAACAAATGCTGAAAATTCAAATTTCATTTGTGTTACAATTGTAAAAAATATGTAATGTAAGAGGGTCTTCTATATGATTATAAAAAATCCTGCTTGTTTTTGCTTTCTAGTAGGAAAAACTAGAAGAACAATGGTACAATAATACATCGTGAGAGGAGGGAGAAAAATGAAGGATTATCATGATGATCCACGCTTTCGAATTGCCCATAGAGAAGCGTTAATTGGTCTTGGACTTGCTATTATTAATTTTATTATATGGTACGGATTTGCTTATGGGCTTGGTAGTAAAAATCCAAGTGAATATACATATGTATTCGGTTTTCCAGCATGGTTTTTTTATAGCTGTATCGTTGGATTTGTCGTTATGGTTATTTTACTTAGTTTAGTTGTTCGTTTTGTATTTCAAGATATTTCACTCGATGAGGAAGAAAAAAGTGAGGAATAATAGATGAATTGGTATGTAATCATTCCAATGATAATTTCATTTATCGTTGTGTTTTTAATTGGTGTATATGCTTCAAGACGCGTACAAGCGACTGCTAATAATAAATTTTTACAAGAATATTTTCTTGGTGGGCGTGAACTTGGCGGTTTATTATTAGCGATGACAATGATTGCTACGTACGGTAGTGCTAGTAGCTTTATTGGTGGTCCAGGTATTGCGTACAATATGGGCCTCGGATGGGTATTATTATCTGCGATTCAAGTTGTAACAGGGTATATCGTTTTAACGGTTATCGGTAAAAAGTTTGCAATTATCGCTAGGAAGATGGAAGCCATTACTCTTATCGATTATTTAAAGGGAAGATACAATAATAAAGCAGTTGTTATACTTTCTGCGTTATGTATAATTATCTTCTTATTTTCAGCAACAGTAGCTCAGTGGGTCGGCGGTGGACGATTAATTGAATCGCTAACGGGTCTATCTTATACAACAGCACTATTTTTATTTACTTTTTCTGTACTTGTGTACGTATTAATTGGTGGGTTTCGTGCAGTTGCTTTATCAGATACGTTATTAGGAATCATTATGTTAGTTGGAACGACAATCATTTTAATTGCTACTGTCATTGCTGGTGGTGGAATTGAAAAGATTATGCAGGAGCTTATTCAAATCAATCCAAATTTAATTACACCATTCGGAGCGGATGGTAGTTTAACGAAGTCATATGTGACATCATTTTGGATTTTAATTGGAATTGGTGTTGTTGGTTTACCGCAAATTAGCGTGCGTGCCATGTCTTATAAAAATTCAAAAGCTATGCATCAAGCGTTAATAATTGGAACGGTTGTTGTAGGTACAATTATGATTGGTATGCATTTAACAGGTGTATTTGCACGAGTCGTACTTCCGGGTATAACGGTACCAGATAAAGTAATGCCGCTACTCGCGATGGAAGTGTTGCCACCTTGGTTAGCCGGAGTTTTTTTAGCCGCGCCAATGGCAGCAATTATGTCTACAGTAAACTCGTTATTGTTACTTGTAAGTTCATCAATTATTAAAGACATATACGTAAATTACATAAATAAAGATGCAGCAGACAGTACGATCAGAAAAGGAAGTTTGTGGATTACTGGTATCGTAGGGCTGCTCGTTTATGCAGCAGCAATTAAACCACCAGATTTTTTAATATGGTTAAATTTATTTTCTTTCGGTGGATTAGAAGCAGCATTCATTTGGCCAATTGTATTAGGGTTATATTGGAGAAAAGGAAATGCAACAGGAGCGCTTGCCTCTATTTTAGTTGGGGTAGGCTCATATATGTGTATTCATCTTTTCTATCCAAATCCGTTCGGTATACATACAGTTGTCTTCCCAATTTGTTTTGCGTTTATCGCTTATATCATTGGAAGTATGAGTGCTGTGAAGAAAAACAGTATAGGTTAGAGGAAGAACGTAGTCCTTATAGAGGATTACGTTTTTTTGTGTGAATTTATTCTTTTTTATTCTGTATATGTAAGGTTATTCATAAATTAATAACAATTGAGGGGATGGAGTTGAGGTCGATGAAAAAAGTGTTATTTTTGGGAGACCCAGGAATTGATGACTCTTTAGCCATCATGTATGGAATTATGCATCCTGATATTGATATTGTTGGTGTTGTAACCGGATATGGAAATGTAACACAAGAAAAGGCGACAAGTAATGCAGCATATTTGCTGCAAATGGCAGGGCGGGAGGATATACCTGTTATTAATGGTGCGAAAATTCCTTTATCCGGAGATGTTACAACGTATTATCCAGAAATTCATGGGGCAGACGGTTTAGGGCCAATTAAACCTCCAAAAGCTTTTTCGCCAAATATAAAACCTTTTTGTGCTTTTTTTGATATTCTTGAAAAGTATAAAGGAGAATTAATCATTGTTGATGCTGGTAGGTCAACGACACTAGCGACAGCATTTATTTTAGAAAAGCCGATGATGAAGTATGTGAAAGAATATTATATAATGGGTGGTGCTTTTTTAATGCCCGGCAATGTGACACCAGTCGCAGAGGCGAATTTTCATGGTGATCCGATTGCGTCACAATTAGTTATGCAAAATGCCAAGAATTTGACATTAGTGCCACTTAACGTTACATCTGAAGCAATTATTACGCCAGAAATGGTGAAATATATTACGAAACACTCTAAAACGAATTTTAATAAATTAATTGAACCGATATTTACGTATTATTATAAAGCGTATAAAAAGTTAAATCCGAAAATAACAGGTAGCCCAGTACATGACGTTGTTACAATGATGGTTGCGGCGAATCCGTCTATTTTGGATTATGTGTACCGTCGTGTCGATGTGGATACAGTAGGGATTGCAAAGGGAGAAAGTATTGCTGATTTCCGTCCACAACCTGATGCAAAATCTTTAAAGAATTGGGTGCGAATCGGTTGGTCATTACATTATAAAAAATTTCTCGAAGACTTCGTGAAAATTATGACGTAGACATAATAGGAGAATACAAGTTAAAATAATGGAGATGATTACTAAAATAATCATCTCCATTATTTTGTTTGTAAGAGATAGATAGAGAAGAGTTATACAATAGGAGAGGAATTTTACTTGAAAAAAACTATAGTATGCGCAGTGATTGTGGGTATTTTCGTTTTGCTAATATCGGGTAATTTTTTAGTGAAAAAAGTGTGGAGTTCAAATAATGATGATGCAGAGTATATCGCATCCTTTATTGAAGAACATAAAGATGAAAAAAATAGTGCGCTTCTCGTGAAGAGAAATGATAAAGTTGTTTATTCTGTAAATCCAAATGTTGTATTGCCAGTTGCTAGTACGATGAAGTTAATTGTGGCGCTTGAATATACGAAACAAGTTACGGAAGGAAAAATTGATCCGTCTAGTTTCGTTTCCATTAATGATATAAATCGTTATTATGTGCCGAATACAGATGGCGGTGCACAAGATAGATGGCAAAGGTATTTGCAAAAGACAGACAAGATAACAGAAGAGGCAGTTTCTTTAGAAGAAGTGGCAAAAGGAATGGTTAAGTTTAGTTCGAATGCGAATGCTGAATATTTAATGGAAGTGTTAGGGTTAGATAATATTAATCGAAATTTACAAAGTTTATCCCTTCCAGCACATCAGCCGCTATTTCCGATTGTTTCATCTTTATACATCCCTGGATATTTGCATAAAGAACTACATGTTCCGAAATATAAAATAGAGAAAAAGTTAAAAGAAATGTCTCAAGAGCAATATCGTGAATATGCCATGATTATTCATGAACGCTTAAAAAAGAAGGGGCCATTATTACAGAAGGAAATACCTCTTTATTTAGAGGAACGTTACGATAAAATTTGGTCAGATCGATTACCAGCAGCTTCTGCAAACGATTATATGGTACTGCTTCAAAAGGCAAATCATAAAGGTGGCCTAACAGAGGCCGAAGAAAAAGTGTGGGCTAATATCGTTGAAACGGATATGAGTGCTAAAAAATACCGTAAAACATTTAGACATGCAGGGCAAAAGAATGGTTATACGCCATGGACAGTTACAAAAGCAGTTTATGCGATGGATAAACGCGGGAACTGTACAGAAATAGTGTTTTTAGCCAATAATTTAAATGAGGACGACAGTGCAGAAATACGGAAACATTTAGCAAACTTACATTTCCAAGTGTTGCAAAGTGATAAGTATGATGCGACTTTTATTAAGTAAACTCGGTGCAGAGAGCACCGAGTTTATTTTTATGTACAAGCACTTTTTTACTCTCTGTGGGTATGATGGGTAGTAATACTTAAGTGAGAGGGGAAAAGGTGATGAAACAAAGTAAAGAAGAGTTTATAAAGAGTGAAGGCGCTGATTTCCCTGGGAAAACATATGTGGATTGTGTATTACAACATGTATTTCATTTTCAACGAAATTACTTATTAAAAGATATGTTTCAAGTGCATAAAGCACATATTACAATGCTGACTGAAGAAAATTTAATGAAAAAGGAAGAAGCTAAAGTTATATTACACGCACTAAAAAAGATAGAGGGAATTCCAAAAGATCAATTGCTATATACAGAGCAGCATGAAGATCTCTTTTTTCTAGTCGAACATTTAATTTCTCAAGAAGCGAAATGCGATTTTGTAAGTAATATGCATATTGGTAGAAGTAGAAATGATATGGGTGTAACGATGTATCGTATGAGTTTAAGGCGATATGTACTACGACTAATGGAGCATCATTTGTTATTGCAAGAAAGTATACTACAACTTGCTGCTGATCATAAGGAAACGATTATGCCAGCTTATACACATACACAACCAGCGCAGCCCACAACATTTGGTCATTATACGTTAGCTATTTATGATACGATGCAGAGAGACTTAGAACGAATGAAACGAACGTACAAACTTATAAATCAGTCTCCAATGGGAGCTGCCGCTCTTTCCACAACAAGTTTCCCAATTAAACGAGAGCGAGTTGCCAATTTACTTGGGTTTACAAATGTAATTGAGAACTCATATGATGCTGTTGCTGGAGCGGATTATTTATTAGAAGTTAGCTCGTTACTTATGGTAATTATGACGAATACGAGTAGATGGATTCATGACTTTTTATTATTAGCGACGAAAGAATATGATGGTATTACTGTTGCAAAGCCATATGTACAAATAAGTAGCATTATGCCGCAAAAGCGAAATCCAGTTTCCATTGAACATGCCCGTGCGATTACGAGTAGCGCTTTAGGAGAAGCATTTACAGTATTTCAAATGATTCATAATACACCATTTGGTGATATTGTCGATACAGAAGATGATTTGCAGCCGTATTTATATAAAGGAATTGAAAAGACCATTCGTGTTTTTTGTATTATGAATGCAGTGATTCGAACGATGAAAGTAGAAGAAGAAACGTTGAAAAGTCGTTCTTATAAACATGCAATTACGATAACTGATTTCGCAGATGTTTTAACAAAAAACTATAGCATTCCATTTCGGCATGCGCATCATGCAGCGAGTATTATTGCGAATATGTCATTGGAGCAGCAAAAGGAGCTGCATGAATTACATTTAAAAGATGTAAATATATACTTACAAGAAAAATTCAAAATACATTTATTAGAAAAAGATTGGAATGAAATTATATCGCCAGAAGCATTTATTCAAAAAAGAAATGTATACGGTGGACCGAGTAAAAAAGAAATGGAGCGTATGATTAAAAATCGAAAAGAGTCATTTCAAAAAGAAGAAGAGGTATTTGAAAAAGAAAAACAGAGAATTTTACAAGCTGAAACTGATTTGAATATGTTAACTTCGCATAATATTGAATCGTAAAAGAGGGATTTAATGAATTAATCGCCAATACTTAATGAAACTATAAATAGAGGGAAGAGATTGTCGATGATTCAATTACATGTATACGAAGAGATTCTTAATTTTAAAGAAGAGGTTACACCATTTTTAGAAAAGAATGAGCAGGAAAATAATCTCATATTAGGTGTATTACAAATGGTCCAACAACCGATATTTATGGGGGTAGCCAAACAAGAGGAAGAAATTGTAGTTGTATTTCTTCAAACAGAAGAAAAGAAACAAATCATTGTTGCTACGTCTGAAATTGCGGAAGAGGATATCGTGGAACTTGCAAAAAAATTAACGAAAGTATATTCAAATGTTCCTGGATTGATTGGTAATAAGAAAATTGTACAGAAATTAGCGGAAGAGATTGCCGTGTTAGAAAATAAGAAAACGAATGTTGTAATGGAGCAAGGTGTGTATGCATTACAACAAGTTAAGAAGAAGTGGACCGAGGATGGGGATTTTCGAGAAATAGGTAGTGATGAGCTACCATTAATAGAACAGTGGATTTATCAATTTTGCGAAGATGTAAGGCTTCCTACTACGAAAGAAGAAGCGAAACAAACCGCTCATACATTAATTACGAACCGTCGTCTATTTGGTTTAGAAGTAGATGGGAAGCTTGTTTCTGTAGCTGCAAAAACGAGACCAACTACAAACAATATAACAGTTAATTTCGTATATACACCGAAAGAAGCGCGGAAAAAAGGGTACGCATCTAGTTGTGTCGCTGCACTTAGTCAACGTATGTTAGATGAAGGATATAAGACGACTACGTTATATACTGATCTAGCAAACCCTACGTCTAATAAAATTTATCAAGAAATTGGTTATGAAAAAATTGCGGAGTCTGTACTTATATTTTTAGAGAAATAAAATGAAAAGGCACGCTATTAGAGCGTGCCTTTTTGTTATTCATCAATTCGAATGACTTCACCTTGCGGGAAATTCTCAGTTTCTAGTAAGCTACGAATTGCTTTCGCAACGTATTCAGGTGACAGTAGTTTTCCTTCTTCTTTTAGTGCGATGAAGCGGTCTAAATTTATGAAGTCTTCTTTATTTGTTTCACGAATTTGTGCTTGCATACTTGTATCAACAACACCAGGTGCAAAAGCGACGATTTTTACTGGATATTCTTTTTCTGCTTCTTCGGTTGCTACGCACTGTGTAAACATATTTACACCAGCTTTCGTTGTACAATAAGCGCCCCATCCAAAATAAGGATTTTTTCCTGCACCAGATGAAATGTTGATAACACGTTTATCTACTTTCCAGTCTTTCGTATATCTCATGAAAGTAGAGGTAAGAATCATCGGTGCAAGTAAATTAATTTGAACGTTTGTAATGAAAAGCTCGCTTTCTGCCTTTTCAATTGGCTTCATTGGTGCAACCGTGCCTGCATTATTAATTAAATGAATAGATGATATATTGTCTTCCTTCATAGATGAAAGGATCTCGTTAAAGTTAGTTTCTAATTTATGTACATCTTGAAGATCTAAGGAATGAAAAATGCAATGACTGTTATTTTGCTCTGCGAGTTTAGTAAGCTCTTTATTTTCTCTTCTAGAAATAGAGATGACGGTTGTATTTTCTTCTAATAATTGTGTGGCGATTGCCTCACCTAAACCTTGTGAAGTTCCTGTTATGATAACGTAGCGCATAGTGTAGTAAACTCCTCTCCATATATGTGGAATTTTGTTGGACAACGTACATTGTATAGTTTGTCTACATTTTATAGTATAGAGCACTTTTTACTATAATTGAAATGAGATGATTGTGTGCCTTTTATGAATCGCTTTACAACAACAGTAACTGGTGCCGTCACGTTCACTGGGAACACGTTAGGACTAAGTCCTACATCGCCTGCACCAAATAATAACTTCGGTACGATTGATGTATTTACAACGGTAAATACATCAATCCAAGTACCTGGATTCCCAGCAGGAACGACGAATGACTGGCCATTAAATTCTTCAAGTGCAATTTTGAATCTTCCGGCAGGGAGTAGTATTTTATACGCAGAACTAGTATGGGCCGGCACATACCGGACCGATACAGAGGATGTTTCAGCTTTTTTAAATGATAACATTACATTTACAACACCGGCAGGAACGTTTTCTGTTACACCAGATCCTGCAACTGCGCAGCAAGGTTCAGTAGGGAACCAGTTTTATTACGTACGTTCAGCTAACGTAACGAATCTTGTTAATACAGGGGGAGCGGGAACATATACAACGGGTGCTGTACCGGCTACAAGAACTTCTGCTGATCCAACGGTCAGTCGTTCAGCTGGTTGGACGCTTGAGGTAGTTTATCAAAATACAAGTTTACCACTTCGGAATTTGTCAGTGTATGCAGGCCAAGAAATTATTGATGCTTCATCACCACCAGTTGATGCTACTATTTCAGGTTTCGCAACTCCATCTACAGGTTCTGTTACAGGAAGAGTACTTGTAACTGCTCAAGAAGGTGATTCTAACATTGTTGGAGATCAACTTCGCTTTGGACCGAATGCGAATGCTACAGTTGCTTTATTCGGACCGAGAAATCCCGCAAATAATTTCTTTCAGTCACAAATTTGTAATGATAGTGGGAATTTAGATACAACTGGCACCTTTGGAAATTTGAATCAGCCGTTAGGGATAGCTTTAGCCGTCCGAAGACAAGGATGGGATATTACGAATGTAGATGCCTCGTCATCATTAGTAAATAATCAAACGTCAGCGACTGTTCGCTTCGTTACAAATGGAGATGGATATGCTGCAGCTGGTTTTGGTGTTCAAATTGATGCGACAGGGCCAATTATAAACCCTGTTAAATCTGTTGATAAAACCGTTGCAGCAGTAGGTGATATTCTCACCTATACGATTACTGTTCCGAATACAGGGACAGGAAGTGCAGAAAACGTTGTATTACAAGACAGTATTCCGAATGGAACTACGTTTATAGCAGGCAGTGTTACAGTAGGTGGAGTAACTCAGCCGAGCGCCAATCCAGCTAGTGGAATTAATTTAGGAACGATACCGAATAATGCTCAAAGAGTTGTCACGTTTCAAGTGAGAGTTACGTCATTCCCGAATCCGAATCCAATTTCAAATCGTGCGATGGTGTCATACCAATTCCGTCCTTTTGTTGGAAGTCCTCCTATCACAAGTACAGCTTCTTCAAATACAGTACAGACGACGGTAAATCGCGCAAATGTAAGTTTACAAAAATCTGTAGATCTACAGACGGCAACAATTAATGATGTATTAACGTACACAGTGAATGTCACCAACGATGGGAATGTCGCTGCAAATAATGTTATTTTTGTTGATAGTATACCTGCTGGAACAACGTTTATAACAAATAGTGTTACGGTAAATGGAGTAGCGCGTCCAGGAGCAAATCCGGCAAGTAGTATTAATCTTGGAAGTATTAATGCTTCGCAAACGACTGTAGTGCGCTTTCAAGTTCGAGTAACATCTAATCCTCTTGTAAATCCAATTCCAAACCGTGCGAGTGTAACATTTAACTTTATTCCAGTGCCTGGTCAGCAACCAATTTCAGGCCAAGCGACAAGTAATACTGTATTTACTACAATTAATATAGCTGATATAAGAACGAGAAAAACAGTAGATAGAGCTTTTGCGACAGTTAATGACGTTCTTACGTACACCGTTACAATTGAGAATACCGGGAATGTACTTGCGACGAATGTTATTTTTCAAGATCCAATCCCAATTGGAACGACTTTTATCCTAAATAGTGTGACTGTAGATGGGGTTTCACAACCTGGGGCAAATCCTGCGACTGGGTTTACCGTAGCGAATATATCTCCTGGCGGAAGTAGGACAGTGACTTTTCAAGTACGAGTGACATCTACACCATCAGGAGGTACGATTGCAAATCGTGGAAATGTGTCTGCTAATTTCGTCGTTATTCCGAATCAGCCACCGATAACGATTAATAGACAAACGAATACAGTTGTGACACAAGTTAATACAGGCGGTTTAAATGTAATAAAAGAAGTGAATACAATGCAAGCGGCGGTAGGGGATACTTTAACATACACAATTGCCGTCCAAAATACAGGAAACGTACTGTTAACAAATGTATTTTTCCAAGACCCTATTCCTTCCGCTGTTTCATTCGTTGCAAATTCTGTAACAATTAATGGAGTACCACAAAGTGGATTGAATCCAAATACAGGATTTTCTCTTCCAAATATTCCTGCGGCTCAAACAGTTGTAGTCACATTTGACGTATTAATTGTACAGGATCCAGAAAATGAAGATATTTTAAATCAAGCAAATGTAACAGCGAGTTTTCAAGTGAATCCGAGTGAACCACCAGTAACAATCAATGTTCCGAGTAATGTTGTGAATACAACAGTACAATCAGGGAACTTTGAAGTTGTGAAGGCAGTGAATACGGATGTTGCAACGGTAGGGGATGTTTTAGTATATACAATCGAAATAATTAATGCAGGTAGTGTAACAGCTACAAATGTGTTTTTCCAAGATTCAATTCCGCAAGGGACTTTATTTATTGAAAATAGTGTATTGGTTAATGGTGTTTTACAAGAAGGGGCAGATCCAGAACTTGGATTCCCAATAAATAATTTGCCTACTGGCACGAGTGTAATTGTTACGTTTGAAGTATTAATTGATGAAATTCCCCAAGGAAATAATGTCGTCAATAATGCGAATGTCACTGGAGATTTCCTTGTAAATCCAACAGAGCCACCAATTACTGTAACAGTGCCAAGTAATACTGTTATGACAGTGGTGAATTCTTCAGGGTTAAATGTAATGAAGAGCGTAAGTGCTAGTGAAGCAGGTGTAGGGGATACGTTAACGTATACAGTTCGTATACAAAATAGTGGAACAGTAGCAGCAACAAATGTATCATTCCTTGATCCAATTCCATCTGGAACAACGTTTGTAGCGAATAGTGTAACAATAAACGGAACGTCTCAACCAGTTTTAAACCCAACAACTGGATTTCCACTTGCTAATATTCCAGTAGGAGGAACGGTAACAGTTGCTTTTCAAGTGACGATCACGAGTGTACCACCAAATAGAGTTCTTCCGAATAATGCGAATGTAACAGCTGATTTTCAAGTAAGTCCTTTGCAGCCGCCAATTACAATTGTAACAATTAGTAATATTGTTGTGACACGAGTGAATGTAGGATCAATTAATGTAATAAAGAGTGTAACTACACCACAAGCAGGTGTAGGAGATACGTTAACGTATACGATTCGTATTCAAAATACAGGAACTGTTCCTGCAACGAATATTATTTTTCAAGATCCAATTCCGTCTGGTACTGCGTTTGTAGTAAATAGTGTGACGATAAATGGAGTCGTTCAGCAAGGCGCGGATCCTATGGCAGGTTTCCCAGTACCAAATATTCCTGTCGGGCAAACGGCTACGATTACGTTTCAAGTTACAGTGACGAGCGTTCCGAGTGGTGGAAATATAAGAAACCAATCGAACGTTACTGCAAGTTTTCTTATAAATCCAGCCAATCCTCCAATAACAACTGTTACGAATAGCAATTTCGTCGTGACGCAAGTAAACACAGCGCAGTTAAATATACAAAAATCTTCATCTGTACAACAAGCGGCACTTGGAGAAATTTACACGTATTCTGTTGTCATTAGAAATAATGGAACGGTAACAGCGACGAATGTCTCTTTCATTGATCCAATTGCTTCAGAAACAACATTTGTAGCAAATAGTGTAACGATAAATGGAACTCCTCAACCTGGATTTGATCCAAATATAGGTTTTACGCTTCCTAATATAGCTGCTGGCACATCATTGACTGTAACGTTCCAAGTAACAGTAGTTGCACCATCCACGCGTGGAGCCGTACTAAACACCGCATCTGCAACAGCTACTTTCTTATTAAATCCTTTACAGCCCCCTGTAACAACAACAAATTCAAGTAATACGACAGTAGTTACGATACCGTTACCTCCTCCTGGTGAAGTAACAGCAACAAAAACAGTTGACGTTGCAACTGGAGCGGTTGGGGATGTATTAACGTATACCGTGCTAATTTCAAACGTAGGAATTATACCTGTTACAGATGTGTTCTTCCAAGATGTCATACCAGAAGGAACGACATTTGTAGAAGATAGTGTAACGATAGGTGGGGTGCAGCAACTTGGTGTAAATCCAG
This sequence comes from Bacillus sp. DE0042, assembly GCF_007680225.1. Taxonomy (NCBI): domain Bacteria; kingdom Bacillati; phylum Bacillota; class Bacilli; order Caryophanales; family Bacillaceae; genus Bacillus; species Bacillus sp. DE0042. The sequence goes on from NZ_VEJP01000008.1 coordinate 159,121, forward strand.
AAATAGGATTTACAGTTACTCCATTATTAATTAATGGTGGAAGTATTGAGGTAACGTTCCGAGTGACGATTACAGAAATTCCAGATAATGAAGTCATATTAAATGATGCAGACGTTACATTTACTTCACAACCAAATCCGCAGGAACCACCGATTACGGAAACGATATTAACAAATTTAGTCGTTACGACAATTAATATAGCGTTTATTTTTCCGTTAAAACTAGTAGATAAAGAAGTAGCGATTGTAGGAGAAATTTTAACGTATGATGTATTGATTTTTAATTTTGGAACAGTGGCAGCGACGAATGTTCAATTTATAGATACTACTTCCGCGGGTGTAGCATTTGTACCGGGAAGTGTGAGCATAAACGGGGTACCAGCACCGGGATTAGATCCGTTCATCGGCTTTACAGTTCCAGATATACCTGTAGATGATTTTGTGCTTGTCACATATCAAGAGATGGTAACGAGCATACCAGAAGGTGGTACAGTTGTTAACTTTGTAGACGTTACCGCTACATTTGCTGTAAGTGAAACAGAACCGCCTATTACTGAGACGACGACAAGTAACACGACATTAACCGAAATAAATGAATCTGGTTTGAATGTTTTAAAATCAGTAAGTGAGCCGATTGTTGCAGTAGGCGATACAATCACATATACGACAGTAGTTCAAAATACGGGAACAGTGACGGCGACGAATGTTCAATATAGTGATGTATTACCTTCCTCTATAGCATTCGTGCCGAATAGTGTAACGATAGGTGGTGTGATACAACCTGGGTTCAATCCTAATAATGGATTCCCGCTGCCAGATATAAATCCAGGGGGAAGTGTAGAAGTCACATTCCAAGTAACCGTTGTTAGTGTTCCATCAAACGGAACAATTGCCAATACGGCAAATGTTACTGGAAGCTTTATATTAGTACCAGGAGAACCACCAGTTATAGTAAATCAGCCAAGTAACACAACGCTCACAACTGTAAATAGAGGACGATTTAATGTTATTAAACAAGTAAATAGAGCAGCTACTCTCGCTGGAGATGTATTAACGTATACGGTTCAAATAACGAATACAGGAACAGTAACAGCAAATGATGTTCAGTTTATTGATACAATTTCAGCAGGAGCGTCATTTGTATCGAGTAGTGTAACGGTAAATGGAGTTTCGCAACCAAACTTAAATCCGATTACTGGATTTGGAGTTGGAGATATACTCGTTGGTGAAACCGTTATAGTGACGTTTCAAGCGATAGTTACAACCATCCCGTCATCAGGAACAATTACGAACGTTGCAAATATAACAGGAAACTTTACTTTAGTGCCAGGAGAGCCACCTGTTGTAGTAACTGAACCGAGTAATACGACGATAACAAGGGTAAATAGAGGGCGCTTTAATGTTATAAAAACCGTGAATAAGCAAGCAACGCGATTAGGAGATACGTTAACGTATAGTGTGCAAGTTACAAATACGGGAACGGTAACTGCGATAAATGTTCAGTTTATTGATGTCCCATCGCCTAGTTTAGAATTCGTTGCAGGAAGTGTGCAAATAAATGGGATTCCACAAGTAGGTTTAGATCCTTTTGTAGGCTTTTCATTACCGGATCTTGCAGTAGGGGATAGCTTATTAATCACATTTGAAGTAAACGTAATCGCAATTCCGCCTTCTAGTAGCATTATGAATACAGCGAGAGTAACTGGTGATTTCGAATTGATTCCAGGAGAACCACCGTTTACAATTACGAATTCAAGTAATACGACAGTCACACCAGTAAATAGAGGCAGTTTAGATATGCTGAAAGAAGTAGATCATTCAATTGTTGGAGTAGGAGAAACGGTAACGTACCGTGTTCGCATATTAAATACTGGTACGGCTGATGCAATGAATGTTAAATTTATTGATGTACTATCTCCGGAAGCTGTTTTTGTACCAAATAGTGTAACGATAAATGGAGTAGCGCGTCCGGGAGTAAATCCGCAGGTTGGATTTACGATTTTAGACATTCCAGTCGGTGAGACGGCGATTGTAACATATGAAGCTACGATTACGAGTTTTCCAGATGGTGGTACAGTAGTGAACGTTGCTGGGGCATCAGCAGAATATATTTTAGTACCAGGAGAGCCGCCAGTTACAGTGATGGACACGAGTAATACAGTTATTGTAACGGTAAATACTGCAATCTTATTTGTTGCAAAAGGAGCAAACTTTGAAGTAGCAATGGTAGGAGATGTTGTCACTTACGGAATTGCTGTTATAAATGATAGTACAGTTCCTGTGACGAATATTGTTTTAACGGATATCATTGATCCGAATACGCTATTTATAAATGGCACGGTAACGGTAAATGATGTACCTTTTCCATTTGCCAACCCGAATACGGGTATTCCGTTAGGTGATTTTCAGCCAAATGATGCAGCTATTATTAATTTTCAAGTTGTAATAACAGGAGGGCAAATAAATAACTTAGTTACAAATACAGCGACAGCGAGTGGGTTTGCAACTGTGAATCCAAATGAACCGCCTGTAGTAGTTGAAGGCGATAGCAATACAGTTGTTATCCCGTTTATTCCTCAAAATGTCTCAACGACAGTCGTAAAAACAGCGGATCATCAAACAGCAACAATTGGAGATGTTATTACGTTTACGACAGTTATTACAAATATGGGAGATACAGCGATACAAAATATTCGTTTTCAAGATATGTTAGATAGTAGTGTTCAATTTGTCCTTGGAAGTGTAACGGTTGATAATACGCCAGTGCCAAATGTAAATCCAGTATCAGGATTTCTGATAGGAAGTTTAAATCCAGGTGAAGCACGCACAGTCTCGTTCCAAGTAGTAGTTCAGAGTGCGCCAAGTGGTTCAGGAAATTATATAAATCAAGCGAGTATTCGCTTCGAACATCAAGTAGGTACAGTGTTACCACCTGTTACACAAATAATAGAAAGTAATATTGTGGTCATACCGTTCGTCCCAACGATCGAACAAATTTGTGAAACAAACTTTAATTGCTTAGATAAAATTCCATTTCAATGTTCTCCGTGTAATCAGTTGCACGAACATAAAAAATAAAACAAAAAAGAGCATCCTATTCTTTCAGGATGCTCTTTTTGTATTAATCACATAGATTCATTTTCGGGCGAGGTAAAAAACTCGTTGATTTTGTTGGAAAGTAGAAATGGAATGGCTCCTTTTATTACAGAAATATCCCAATCCCACCATGCAAGATTCTCTAGTTTGTCAATCGTTTCTTGCGGGAAACGATATCGAATAAATTTTGCAGGATTACCAGCTACAATTGCATATGGAGGTACGTCTTTTGTGACAACACTCTTTGCCCCAATAATGGCTCCGTTACCAATTGTAACACCAGATAAAATGCAGGATTGATAACCAATCCATACATCGTTGCCGACTACGATGTCACCTTTTGAAGAAGGATGACCAGTAATATGTGCTCCTTCATTAAAAAATGCATTAAATGGGTAAGTTGTTATCCAGTCTGCGCGATGTTCACCGCCAAGTATGAAAACGACTTCTTCTCCTAATGAACAAAACTTACCTATTTTTAATTTCGTTTCATCATTCCAAGAAAAAATGGTTGGACCTACTTTACTATAAGTATAATCACCAATATCATATTTATTATATTCAGGTTTTTGATTTAAAAATAACATAACAAATTTAGCATCCTCTCTAAAGCAAGTAATGGATATGGAACATTATATGCAACTTGGAATAAGTCGAACTGTGTTGTATGAATTGGTAATATACAATTAGTAGGTGCAACGAATAAAAAGGGGGTGGAATGAATGATATACAAAATGGGATTATATAATAAACCTTTTCAGTCAATTAAATCAGGAAAAAAAGTATATGAAGTACGTTTATACGATGCAAAACGTCAACTTATAAAACAAGGCGATCATATTGTATTTACGAACCTTACGACAGCAGCAACGATGACTGTCAAAGTGACGGAAATAAAACGATACGAAAGCTTTAAAGCAATGTACGAACAAATTGATAAAAAATTATTGGATTGTGAAAATGATAGTTTAGAGGAAATGCTAGAAAGTACATACAAAATATATACGAAAGAACAAGAAAAAAAGTGGGGAACAGTTGCGATTCGTATTGAGGTAATAAAATGATAAGAAATCGCGGCGGGGCTATCATTGTGCAGGAAGGGAAAATTGCTCTTATAAAACGTATTCGAGAAGGGGAAACATATTATGTTTTTCCAGGCGGAGGAATTGAAGAAGAAGAAACAGCTGAAGAAGCAACGAAGCGAGAAATTTATGAAGAATTAGGGGTACATATAAAAGTGGAGCATCTGATTGCAAAGGTGGAGTATAAAGGTACGGAGTATTATTTTAATGCCCATATTATAGATGGAGTTTTCGGAAGTGGTAAAGCTGAAGAATTCAAGCTGAAAGATAGAGGGAGTTATATTCCGTTGTGGTTGCCGATACACGAGTTGGAAAAAGTGAATATAAAACCGTATGAAGTGGTCGGAAGTATATTCAATCATTATAAAAAGTAAGGTCTGACAACATACAAAAAAAACCATTGACATAGTCTTCTGATTTAAGTATTGTATTCGAGTATGTTTATAATCAGGAGGTTTATATGAGCAATCAATCTACTACACATCATGTGAAAATGACAACAGCAGATCCATCTGGAATTGGTCTATTTGGATTAGCGATGGTAACACTTGTAGCATCATCTCAAAAGTTAGGCTTAACAGATGGCGTTTCACTTGTATTACCGTGGGCAATCTTTTTAGGAGGATTTGCACAAATCTTTGCGTGCATTCACGATGCAAAGCATAACAATACGTTCGGTACAACAGCATTCGGTGCATACGGCCTATTTTGGTTAGGTGTTGGAATGACTTGGTTAATTCAACTTGGAGTATTTGGCGAAAAATTAGCACAAGCTGCAGATTCAAAACAGCTGGGTGTAGCCTTTATTGGATATTTGATTTTCACAATCTTTATGACAATTGGTGCAATGGAAACACATAAAGTATTATTTATGATTTTCGTCCTTATTGATTTCTTATTTATTGGTCTTTCATTAAGTACTTTAGGTGTTATGCCGCATGCAATGCATAATTTAGCAGCGTATTCTGAACTATGTATTTCATTATTATCTTTCTATGGTTCAGCAGCAGCAGTGTTAAATACACACTTCGGTAAAGTTGTATTACCAGTTGGAAAGCCGTTTGGTATTTTTAAAAAGTAATAAAAAAGCACAGGTGATTGTATAGTCATCTGTGCTTTTTTGTATGGAATAAATAAAAATGAAAAATATAATTGAAATTGATTCTCATTATTAATATAATGAGAATGAGAATCATTTATTGTAAGAGGGGGATGCCGAAGTGGCAAAAATTTTAATAGCTTATGCAAGTATGTCAGGAAATACAGAGAGTATTGCTGATTTAATAAAAGTTAGTTTAGATGCTTTTGATCATGAAGTAGTATTGCAAGAAATGGAAGGCATGGATGCTGAAGAATTATTAGCCTATGATGGAATCATTTTAGGATCTTATACGTGGGGCGATGGTGAATTACCGTTTGAGGCGGAAGATTTCCATGAGGACTTAGAAAATATAGATTTATCAGGGAAGAAAGTAGCGGTATTCGGATCAGGTGATACGGCGTATGAACTATTTTGTGAAGCGGTAACGATATTTGAAGAAAGACTTGTAGAACGCGGTGCAGAGCTTGTGCAAGAAGGATTGAAAATCGAACTAGCTCCAGAAGATGAAGAGGATGTTGAAAAATGCAGTAATTTTGCAATTGCATTTGCTGAGAAGTTCTAAGAATGGGAGTGTCAACGTGGAGACAATGTTAAGTGCGACCGCTATTACAAAGTTAAGAGATGGAAAACTTATGTTAGCTACTACATATAATGGCTTATTTATTGAACGAGACGGAGAATGGAAACAAATATTAAATGGTTTTCAAAAACGAATTAGGGATTTACATAGCGAAGATAATGTAGTGTATGGTGTAGGTGACGAAGGGATTTTTATTCGTAGTATGAATGGTGGAGAGAACTGGACGGTTCAGCGTTTTCCAACAAAAGCAACGAGTTGGAATGTTTGTAGTAATGTACAAGGAACAGTCATTGCTCATGGAGATAAAACGTTGTATCATTCTAATGATTTTGGTTCGACATGGGAAACCATTCATCCATTTCTTGAGTATGGTGGCGGGGCACCATCTATTCGATCGTTATTTTTATATAAACATTACTTATTTATCGGTACGAAAATACATGCTAAATATGGTGGTGTTTGGCTCTTTAATTTGGAGACACGTAAATTAAAGAGGATTAAAATCGTGATGAATCAGATGATCTCAGCGTTGACTGTACACAATTCTTATATAGTAGCAGCGAGTGGATCATGCAAGGGTATTAGCGGGAATATTTCTTTTTGTAAAATAGATGAAAGTATTGAGAGTGAAAAAACATATTGGCATACATGTCAAAGTGAGCAGAAAGCAAGTAGCTATTTAGCCTTGAGTGTAGATCAACATGTGCTATATACAACGTCAACGCAAAATAAGGCGGGGATTAGTACGGTTTGTCGTGTACTTCTAGAAGAAGGACTTGTTACAGTATGTGACTCAGTTAAAGGGCATGGCTGGCGCATCGTTAACCAAAAAGAGGGTTATGTTGTAGCTGGATCAGGTGAATCAAAAGCGATGCAATGGAAGAAAAAAATTATATAGCAAAAAAAACTTTACTTTTATTATATTGATATGATATAGTTACTTTAAACCATTTTACTTTTAATAATATAGAGATTTAAATGAGCTGTAACTTCCGAGGAGGATAGCAATGTTAAATCTCCTCTGGGGTTGCAGTTTTTTAATGTTTGAAGTATTATTGTAAAGTGGTTGAAAATGAATATGTACATATAGGTACATTGTAGGAGGATTTTTTAAATGCAAAACGGTAAAGTAAAATGGTTTAACGCAGAAAAAGGTTTCGGTTTCATCGAAGTTGAAGGCGGAGAAGACGTATTCGTTCATTTCTCAGCTATCCAAGGCGACGGCTTCAAATCTTTAGAAGAAGGTCAAGAAGTTACTTTCGAAGTAGAACAAGGTAACCGTGGACCTCAAGCTACAAACGTAAACAAGAAGTAATTACGGAAAAAAGAAGGGCTTGCCCTTCTTTTTTTTGCATTTTTATTGAATAACCTCCTATGTACATATAATAATGAGATTAAATTTTCGTTTATTAGACGAAGTATTTCATGCATAAAGTGCATGAATGAATAAATAAATACTGAAAATAGAGTATGTGTGTGAAAAGGAATTTAGAAAGAGGTAAATAAATTGGAAAACGCTACACATTTTATTGTGTTCGATATAGAGAGAAATTTCAGGCCGTATAAATCAGAAGATCCGTCAGAGATAGTTGATATCGGAGCTGTAAAAATAGAAGCAAGTACAATGAAGGTAATTGGAGAATTTTCGGAGTTAGTAAAGCCGAGTGCACGACTCACTCGTCATACGACAAAATTAACGGGAATTACAAAGAAAGATTTAATTGGTGTGGAGAAATTCCCACAAATTATAGAGAAATTTATTCAATTTATCGGAGAAGACTCTGTATTTGTTTCATGGGGTAGAGAAGATTATCGTTTTCTATCTCATGATTGTACGTTATACGGTGTAGAATGCCCATGTATGGAAAAAGAGAGCAAATTTGATTTGCAGAAGTTTGTTTTCCAAGCGTATGAAGAGTTATTTGAGCATACACCAAGTTTACAATTTGCAGTAGAACAGCTCGGTTTAACGTGGGAAGGGAAGCAGCACCGAGCTTTAGCGGATGCTGAGAATACAGCGAATATACTTCTTAAAGTATATAGCGAGAGAGACATTCATAAACGGTACAAAAGACATGGTGAGCTTGAACTTGTAGAGAACGGAAAACTAACAGAAAAAGCGAAAAAAAAGATGCGAAAATGGGTATTTAAAGAAATGAGAAAAAATACAGAGCGTCCTTTCGTTTGGAGTGCATTTGAAAGTAGTGACACGTGGGAAAGTATAACGGAAAGATATTATATAAGTGAAGCTACAATAGAACTTCTGAAAAAGCATTTTCGTACGGCGGTTAGAAAAGCGGAAAGGCAGATTAGGTATTTGACTGAGATGGAGGAGAATGTAGAGGTTAAATGACATTCTCCTCTATTTCTAGCTACATAAATTTAACGTCATTGTACTGATGGATGAATAAAGTATTCATATTAAATAGGAATTGATTTGTTGTGATTAGGCCATTATAATTGCTTTGAAAATTAAGGTGTGGTAAGAATTTTTAAATACATTCATAAAATTAGAGCCCATAGAAATGAAAGAGGGTAGAGTTAAATGGAAGCAATCTTTAACATTGTAACAGTTTTAGTTTTTGGGATAATATTTACCACGCTATTAGCAGTAATTACACTTCCTTTCATAGCAAAGAAGAAGAATTGGAAAAAGCTTAATATATCTTTAAAGCGTGGTGTATTAAAGATTAAAATCGAAGAGTAAATATGAGTTTTATACAAGGGAGGTGTGATAGTGATAGACTTGGATATTAAAGACGTCACCGTACAGATGGAATTAAACGGAGTCTTTTGGAATGAGGATGGGCTTGCTGAAATGATGGTGACTACAAAAGCTGAGCATTCTTTTATTCTTCGTCTAGTAGTTGACTTAGAAAGTAAAACTATTAGGGCGACGAGTGCCGAAATAGTGAATGGATTCTGCCCTCTGTGCAAACAGAAAAGGGACGAATGTAGTGAACTTAATGACTTGCAAAACAAAATGGATATTTTAGAAGAAGCCTATGATTGGGTGAGAGAGCATCCAGAATATCGTTTTCAATTATCTTTTTACGAGTACAATAAATTTGAGGTAGTGAAGTGAAATTTTCATTTTACCAACATACATAGTGAATACTCTAATGGAAATACGCTTGTACAACAAGGAAGGAATCTGCTGGATTCTGCAACAATTGTTATCTTGGATTAAAAATAAACATATTTTGTTATAAAGCAGAAAAACCGATTCTTAGTAGAATCGGTTTTTAATATAAACGTCAACTAAGTTCAAAATAAAAGAGCGCTTATTAACAGCGCTCAGTAAAAATAGATATATGGAAGGATTTATCCCGCATTAACGGGCAGTAAGACCCCCCACCTTAAAATTCAGCTGAAGCAACGAAGTTAGATGGGGGATCAACTGCCCGTAAAAGCCCGATTGGTTCAACTAATAATCAGTGGGGATGAACAAAACCCCCACTGATTAAAGTTTCACTTTATTCAATCCCGTTCGGATCATAAGAATACTGCTGCTTATTCTCAATCCGCTCAATCACATCTTGCAATTCATCTGGCTTCAGAAACTCAATTGGAGAGAAGCCTTTCTCAAACGTAAGTGTATCAGCCTCAATCATTAATACGTATCGATCATTTACCTTTGCGATATGTATTTGATCCCCGAAATCAGCAAGCAGGGCCTTCACAGAGATATGATCTGCTTTTAGCTTTAATTCCACTTCAGGAGCATGCTCGACGATTTGAGCGGTAGCTTCCATTACTTCTTCGGTTGAAAATTGTTCCATAATTTCGCGTTTCGGACTGGCAGCCCATACTTCCATTGCTTGGTCGAATTGTTCGCGTTCTTCCGTACCTTCTTCAAATACATCTTCAATTTGGTCGTATACCATGTCCATTACTTGTGTTTTCATAATTTCAGGCATAGAGCGTTCGTACTCGACGAATTTTAAGAAGTCTTCAAAGTAGCGGGCGTGTGATGCTTGGTGAATTTTTAGCTCACCCACTTCGACCATACCTTCTTCAGGCATGTACGGATATTGGATAGATTTCATGTTTTTTGTTGTGATGGCCATTTCAACGTTACGAATCAGTGTGGATTCATCTGAAATAGAAGCGACTTTCGGTTCGAAGTCACATTTCATAACGAAAACGAATGGATCATCAAAGTATTTGCGTAGTTTTGCTTGCGCAATTAAAAATACACCACCGCGTACAGCGCTTGTGTCCAGATATGTATAAACGAGAGGTTCACTCATATCTTTGAAGTTTTCTTTTGTTTCCGCAAAGCGAATGCGATTAAAGAGGTTGTAATGAGGGTTTGAATCAAGTTCGTGCCCTTCTTCTACAATGAAGCGACCGATCTTTGTCGGAGCTTGTTCTGTTTTCGCATGACGTTCTACTTTTCGCTTTGAAATTTTTAATAATTCACCATTCAAAAATTCTTTTAAGGAGCTATCTTCATACTCTTCAGCGTCTAACGTTTGAAAATGTTTGTAGCGTTTATCAACAGCTTCACCTTTTCCTTCTACTTGTACAACATAAAAGGAAAGATAATTTATTTCAAAATCCATATTTATCACCTTGTTTCATTTCATTAACTCTTATCAGTATAGAGATGGAAAAAACTTTCGTCAATTTATATAAGGAAGGGGGAGCCCCTTCCTTTATATATTTTTTATTTTCGAAATTAAAATCCGTCTTCTAATGCTGAAAATGGAATGTTTAGTCTGTTTTCTATTGTACGTAAACGTTGGTTTAATCGGTTTAATCTACGTGTATGACGCTCAACCGTGTTTTCTAATTGACGTACTCTTTGTTCAAGTTCATTTACTCGTCTTTCTAGTTGACGGTTTCCAGTACCAGGAAAAGAGATTGGAAGTTGGAATTGTCGATTTTGATCATATGGATTAACTTGTTCTGCTGGATCTATATATTGTTGGTATTGTGCTTGTAAATCATATTGAGGCTGATAACCATTTTGGTTATATGGATCGTATGGATTGTAGGGGTACATAAAAACATCCTCCATTTCTTTAAAATAGGTTAATTCACCATAATGTATGTGTAAAAGCGGAGTGTGGCACGGCAAATACCTATTTATGTTCACAGGATGTTCCTTTATAAATAAGAATATGGAGTTTTACATTTGTATTTCTTTTGATTTATGGTATATACTGGATAAAAAGGTGGGGTTACATAAAGGTTACAATTCTATCGAACTCAAACTTTTATGTAAATATGTATAGACATTTGGAAAAGAAAAGAGTAATTTATATAGAGTAAAAAATAACTTGTAACATTTTATAAATATATTGTAAAATGATTGTAACAAAACATACATAAAAATGAAATAATACATAAAAGTAATATTGGGAAAAAGGGGAGAGTATATTGTTCCGTAAAGTAAAGGGTATATTAGTTGGGGTGTTATGTGTAGCTATAGTGAGTGGTTGTGGTGCAAAAGTAAGTGATGTTGCATTAGTAAGTGATATTGGTGGCCACACGGTAGAGGCTAAAGCAGAGGTACAGGATTCTATTAGTTTAGTAGACGGTCGTACTGGTACGGAAGTGAAAAAGCTAGATTTATCGAGTCTAGGTTATTTTGAAGACGAAGCAAAATTTAAAAAATCGGTAACGAAGGTTGCTAGCGAGGTTGGAAAAAGCGTGGACAAAAAGATGGTCCCTTCACGTGTAGCACCTGATGGAAGTTGGCAAGAAGGAAAACCTTCTTATGAATTAATGGAAAAAGAATTAGTAGATAAATTATTAAACGTTGGCATGTGGGATTCTTCATATCAATTACCTATTGTTGAGAAAAAGCCTATCGCAACATTAAGTGATGCGCAAGGAAGTGGTACGGTAATTGGTAGATATGAAACGAATTTAGGTGGCTCAGCAGGTGGCCGTATTGAGAATATCCGTTTGTCAGCAGCGAGCATAAATGGAGTTGTATTAGCAAAAGGAGACAGTTTCTCTTTCAATGCATTAATTGGTGATACAACGCCAGATAAAGGGTATCAATTAGGAAAAGAAATTGTAGATGGTAAATTAGTAGATGGATATGGCGGTGGTGTTTGTCAAACATCATCAACATTATACAATGCAGCAGATCAAGCTGGTTTGAAAATGGTAGAGAGAACGACACATTCTAAAACGGTAGGTTATGTTCCACAAGGAAGAGATGCTACAATTGCATATCCATACTTAGACTTAGTGTTTGAAAACACGAATGATGCACCTGTGAAACTTTATATGGGCATTCAGGGTGGAAAGTTAGTTGCTGAAGTACATAAAATGAAATAATAGTTATAAAGTCACCTTTTCTGAAAGTTAGAAGAGGTGACTTTTTTATTATGAAAATAAAAAATGAGTGTAAATTCTGACTTTTCTTATTTACATAGGATGATTTTAGTTGTATCCTTCATAGTAACGGTTATATGAAATAGGAAAATATCAGGATAAGGAGATGGAGTTATTCATGGTACAAATTCATCCGAAAACACGTATTGGTCATGTTGAATTTAAAGTGCAAAATTTAGAGCGCCAAATTGCATTTTATGAGAATGTAGTAGGCTTAGAAGTAATTAAGCAAGAGGCGAATAAAGCATATTTATCAGGAAAAGGTGGAAAGAACACGTTACTTGTTCTTGAAAAGTTAGAGGACGGGGTACTGCAAGAGCCGCGTACGACTGGTATATATCATGTAGCCTTTTTAGTTCCAACTCGTGAGGCTTTTGCTTCGGCATTATTTGGTGTGATTCGTAATAAGAATGTAATTGATAGTCCGGCTGAGCAAGAAGGACGTTATACATATTCAAATGAAATTTTACCGATCTCAAGGTTTAATAGTGCAAGTGATCATACGTATAGCGAAGCTTTTTATTTACAAGACTTAGAGGGAAATGGTATTGAAATTTATGCAGACCGTCCGCGCGATCAATGGGGAGAAGGACCAGGAGGCAGTACGCCGCTTGATTTAAAAGAACTGGCAACAATCGTTGATTATGAGGTTGATGGGTTGCCTGCTAATACTGTCGTTGGACATGTACATTTACGAATAGCTGATGTAGAGGAGTCATATGAATTTTATGTAGATACAGTAGGCTTTGAAGTGCAACAACGCGAAGATGACTGCTTATTCATTTCTGCGGGAGGATATCATCATCATATAGGTGCAAATACGTGGAACGGAGTAAATAATCCGCACCCTCCGGCACATGCAACTGGATTAAAAGTGTATACGATAGTACTGCCGCATAAAAAAGCGTTAGATGAAGTGAAAGAAAGATTAATAGAAAAACAACATAAAGTAAACGAAAGTACAAATGGATTTACAGTAGTAGACCCTAGTGGTATTACAGTAGGTTTTATAATTTAATAGATTAGAACTAAAATGTTAGGTTTTATTTCCCGTAAAAATTTTAAAGATAGGTAACATAATGTGATTGAAGAATAAATACCCAAGGAAGTAGTATGAAATTTCATACTACTTCCTTGGGTTAAAGAGCACTTTATATATTTTTAACTTAAAGATAAAGAAGCATATAAAAAATTAGCTATTATTGAGAAATTTGCTTTATTTTATTATTACGTAAATAACCTACAAACCATGAAATGATAACAAATAGAATTGGTATTAGTGTAATAATAATCATGATAATACCGTCTATAAATTGCCATGATAAAATAGGGGTATTGTTTAATTGGTAAAAGATATTTTTTATAAATTGTATAGAAAGGGGTAAAGTAATAAAAAAGAAGAAGTATAGAGCCCAACAAATACCAATTATATAAAATACGCTATACCATTTAATAACATTTCGCTCATGAGGGCTAATATTTTCTAGTTCATTATCATTTTCAATATTTTTTTGTTTTTTAAAGAAGGACCTTAAATATAAATTTGTATTTTCTAGTAAATTATTACACTTGAAAATTGTAACGAAAACATAATAAATATCAGTTTTCATAAAGAACATGAATTGAAAAACTAAAGAAATCAAAAGAGAAATGTTGAGCATTTTAATAAGTGAAATAATTGTTGCATGAATAGGAATAATATCAAGTTGATTTATAAATTGTACCCAAATACCAATTCCTAACAGTGCTCCATCCCAAGCCATTCCAGCTAAATAAGCCCGAAATCTTTTTTGTGGTGGGATTAATACAATATTAGACATATCTGTTTCAGCAACCATAAAGACTAAACGATGGCTTAATCCAATGCGACTTCCTATTTTTAAAGAACGTGCAGATATAAGGTGTGCGAGCTCATGAAAAAAAATAAGTATCCAAATAGAGAAGGTAATAATCCCTAAAGACATAACATGTGAATTTACAATGAAAAAATCATATGGTTTAGGGAAAAATTCTGTATGAGTAATAGCAAGAATTAGACCAGAAAAAAAGATAGAAAAATATAAAATATATGCAAAGCGATTGAACAGAATATCTCCCGTTTTCTCTGGAATCCAAGAAAAATGATCTGCTTTATGTACAATATCATTAATAATAATTCCATCTACTGTATAAACAAATTTATATTCATGAATAAGGTCGTGGGCGAAATCCATTATATCTATATGTTCGCCTGTATCTTTATAAATTATTTCTTGAACCTCTTGGATGGAATAATCTTTGTCTAAAAGGTTGATAATTTCTATTGCGATATTTGGTAATATTATAAAGTCACTTATATCAGTGCGACCAATAAGAGTTTCAGAGTCATTTTCAATTCTATGTTTAAGATTATGCATTTTTAGTTGGGAAGAAGGTGTTAGTTGCAAAGAGAAAACCTCCTGTTATTTTAAGCGAATTTTTTGGTGGTTATCAAAAGTATTTTGTAGTGCATTAAACATAGGGTTTGTTTGAGCCTTATGATTACAAGTTAAGCAATTGTCATTTTTAGTCCATTCGAAAGGTATAGATTTTTCGAATGTATGAAAATCTATATTGATTAATCGACCTTTGGATTCTAGGTCTCCTATTTTTGTTACAAGCTTCATTAATTCAGTGCACATCATAGCGGTAATAATTTGAGGGTTGGAGAAAACTGTAGCAGTGGGAGATTTTTTTTCATTTTCTAGTATGCTTTGTATAAATAAAAGATAATCTTTAGCAAGTTCCATACGGTGCAAGTGTAAGCAATCTAAGCAACCTGTTTCGTTTGGGATAATTGTATAGAACATTCCATATGTTAAATCTACTCCGCCACTAATAAACGGAATATTTTTTTCTAAGCATACGGTATTTACCCAACGTTGGATTTTCATTTGTGGTTGATCAGCGGCAAGTATTACAATATCACTATTTGAAATTATTTTTTCGACATCTTCTTGAGATTTTATTTCTTTATTGATTGCTTCCGTTTTAATATTACTATTGAAATGCTGTATAAAATTTTGAGCCTCGTGTATTTTTAATTTTCCGATACAATTTTCATGAAATAAAAATTGTCGATTGAGATTACTAAGTTCTACCGTATCGAAATCTATAAAACGAATATTATGAATACCCATCCCAGCTAAGTTTACTAGTACATGATTCCCAAATCCCCCCATCCCGATTATTGTTACTTGAGTTTCATTCAACTTTTTTTGAATAGCGCTTGGGCTAGTATG
This sequence comes from Bacillus sp. DE0042, assembly GCF_007680225.1. Lineage (NCBI taxonomy): Bacteria > Bacillati > Bacillota > Bacilli > Caryophanales > Bacillaceae > Bacillus > Bacillus sp. DE0042. Next base: position 174,597 of record NZ_VEJP01000008.1, read on the forward strand.
TATATCACAGAACAAAGAATAATAGTAAAGGTTAGCTTTGTATCGCTCTTGCTGTTCTTGTGAAAGTTCAGCATTTATTTCTAGTGAATTATTAATTAGAAATCCTAAATCATTTAACTCCTCTATTGCTTCAATAACTTCAGCAAGTTGTATTTTAGGATAGGATTTTATTATTTCTTGGTATAATTCATTAATTGTTTTAGTACCGTCCATAAGTTTTATTAAAGTTCGGATAGATTTATTTTTGTCATCAACTTCAACGGCAATACCGAAGGAATCTCCTAATCTAATTGTTCCAGAATCAAACTCATAACAAGGATGTATCTCTTTATATTTTGGTAAAAAATCCATACAAATCACTTCTTTCTAGTAGTTATTAAAACACAAGAATTGTCTTTACAGACAATTCTTGTGTTTTGGTATTAAGTTAATCAGCAAGGTGGGTAAGTAATATTAGTTGTACGCACTTTCTCAACTTTTTTAGCTTTAATCTTCATTGGAAATCCCCCTTTTTGTTAAAATTGATAGAATTTTACAAACTATCTAAAGTAAATATATATTACTGAGGGATGTTGGTCAATATTTTTTTGAAAATTTTAAAAATTTATTTTTTGTAGATAAAGGTTATTTTAAGAAATGTATATTTGTTGCAGAATATTGTCTTTTAAAGAAAGATAGATACGCGTTTTATTTACAAGACTTAGAGGGAAATGGTATTGAAATTTATGCAGACCGTCCGCGCGATCAATGGGGAGAAGGACCAGGAGGCAGTACGCCGCTTGATTTAAAAGAACTGGCAACAATCGTTGATTATGAGGTTGATGGGTTGCCTGCTAATACTGTCGTTGGGCACGTACATTTACGAATAGCGGATGTAGAGAAGTCACACGAGTTTTATGTAGAGACAGTAGGATTTGAAGTGCAACAGCGTGAAGATGACTGCTTATTCATTTCTGCAGGAGGATATCATCACCATATCGGTGCAAATACGTGGAACGGAGTAAATAATCCTCATCCACCAGCGTATGCAACTGGACTTAAGGTATATACAATTGTATTACCGCATAAAGAAGCGTTAGATGGAGTGAAAGAAAGATTAATAGAAAAACAACATAAAGTAAACGAAAGTACAAACGGATTTACAGTAGTAGATCCTAGTGGTATTACTGTAAAGTTTGAAATAGAAACAGCATAAAAGAAGCCGGGAAGTGTATAATCACTTTCCGGCTTCTTTTTGATACGTAATCCAAGTAGCACAAGGATTAAAAAGAAAGGATTTTAATATTTCCATTGCGTATATACTTGTTGAATCAAATTCACCTTGAATGAAAGAGTAGCCGTGTTTATTTGCATACATAGCTTGTTTGAAAACGAGCAGTTTCAGTAAGGATAAATCTTCTATAGTGTGAGTCCCACACCATCCTAGTTCTACCGTATTATCCTTTTCTGATGTATGGAGGAAAGAGTATGCCATAATTTGATGCTCTTCATCTATAATGAGAAAGCTCCCATCTAGTAGTACATCATCAGCCAAAATCATCTCTTGCCAAATTTCGAGAGAGAATGAGGCAACCGGATTTGCTAAGTGAGTATACTCGTAATTCGTTTTTACTAAGTGAGCTAGTTTTTCAAAGAAGCTATTATTGGATACGATATTTGATAACGTTTGTACATGATAATTTGAAGGAAGCATTGTATCGATAGGTATGATTTTTTGTACGTCTAATATCGGCAAAAATGTTCTTCGAATTTCCATAAAATTATCTTCTTCATAATAGGCTTTTAAATGAGCTGATGTTTCCCATATAGAGGTTTGCAATGGTAGTTTGAAGTTTTCTCGTTTTTGAATTTCGTTTAATAAAAATTGTTCAATGTGTAGCCCTGAATAGAAAGGATTCGTATATATTCGGAAGTATGTGCAGTATGGATGGAAGTTATTGCTCCAGGCGAAAAAGATGCCTACTACATCTTTTTTATAGTAGGCAATATATGCACATTTTGTTTTATTACCTCTTAATAAGTTAAATAGATAAGAATCTTCATTGTATAAATCAATAAGTTGTTTTACTTGTAGCTCATTACTTCTACTATATTTCTCTAGAACAAGATTGTTTTCATTGGATGGCTTCTTCATAGCTCAATCCAAAACCGTCTTACTACATTTCCATCTTCCTCAGTGAAATCATCATCACGAAGCCCGCCGTTATGTAAAATTGTTTTTTCTGAAGCTGTATTCACTTCATCGCAAACGACAAGTGCTTTCGTAATGTTTAATTCCTTCGCTTTTTCCAGTGATAACTCTAATAACTTCGTAGCATAACCTTTTCTTCTTTCGGAAGGGCGAATGCCATAACCGATATGACCGCCAGCGTTAAATAAATGTTCGGTTAAACTATGGCGTATATTAACAGCACCTACAATTTTATTTTCATCTGTAACGAGCCAATACGTAGAGTCTGGTACCCAAGATTTAGGAAGGTTTACTCCGTTATGTGCATCGAGTAATTCTTGAATCATAGCGGGGAAGTTAGAAGGGTCTTTTGAAATAACCCAGGGAATCATCGTTTCACCACTATCTTTCCATTCGTTATAAAAATCTAAGTATTCGTCTTGTAAATCGGTAGTAGGTGTAAGTAAAGAGACGTTCATTGTTGGTAAGCTCCTTTATTTATGTAGTATGTATAAAAAATTACGACACTAAATGAAAGCGTTTTCTAAATTTTCTCAACCTCATTTCATGTAATCGACCTTTGTTTTTTTTAGAAAATTAGTGGAAGTTTAAAATTAAAAGCTATTCATTTTATGTTAATATTAAAAATATTAACATAAAACGGTCGGAATATTAAGAGTATTTTGATGAGATTCCTTCATATTGATAAAAGGATGTGTGTGATAATTTTTGTTTTATCTATCTATAATGAATGAAAGGGGGAAGGGCTCGTGAGTGTAAATTTTGATTTGATTATACGAATCGGTGTTGCCGGTTTGTTAGGAGCAATAATCGGTATTGAAAGGGAAATTCGATCAAAAGAAGCTGGATTAAAGACTCATTTCCTCGTAGCGGTAGGGAGTGCTTTAATAATGGTCGTTTCAAAATATGCCTTTTCAGATATTATGAATGAAGAACATATGGCTCTTGATCCGAGCCGTATTGCAGCACAAGTTGTTAGTGGAGTAGGTTTTTTAGGTGCAGGTACAATTATTATTCAAAAACAGGCGGTAAAAGGTTTAACGACAGCGGCTGGTTTATGGGCTACAGCAGGAATTGGATTAGCAATTGGTGCTGGTATGTATGTGGTAGGAATTGGAGCGACGATTCTCGTTTTAATTGGTTTAGAGATTGTAAGTCGTATTTTTAAGGTGCAACTTTTATTTCCGCAAAATATAACGGTACAAATGTGTATAAATAAGCATGAAGCGGTACAACAAATATTAGAAACGCTACAAGTGAAAGGTATTCCAATACTTTCATATGAAGTGGAAGCTTTACAGCAAGGTACAGAAACTATTTATAAGGTGGGGATGCAACTGAAAAATATATCGTCAAAAGAAAAGAATGAATTTATTCAGCATATGCAAACATTACCGGAAGTTACATTCATACAGTTAAAATCATAGTGTTGAAAACGAGGATAGATATAGCAGGAATTTCGCTATTATCTATCTTTTTTTGATATAAAACGCACGTAAAGTCAAGTGTTAATTTTACGCGGCATGGATACATGTGTGAACGTTACCTTATTTTTTTCTCAATACATAATAAATAGTCAGAATAGTAAAATAATGGAGTGGGACACTAAAAAATGTAAGGTAGGGGAGAGTATGAAAGGCTATTCAAAAAAAATGTTAGTAGGGGTAAGTTTTGCTAGTTTAATGTTAGGAAGTTTTCAAGGGAGCACATTGGCAGAAAGTACAAAGGGAGAGCAAGTTTCTTATCGGAATGTGCTCAAAATGGAGCCAGTTGGTGTACAACTACCAGTGCAAGAATTAGCTCATTCATCAAAAGTGCTTGAAAGCAAGTCTTTTGAGAAAAGGCTACAATTTGCTGATTTGTCGCAAAGACCGCCTGAAGTGAAAAAGGAAAGTAAGCAATTAGCTGCGGCGAAAACTTATACAATTGCTGAATTAAATCAATTAAGCAATCAGCAGTTAGTAGATTTACTTGTAACAATCAATTGGGAGCAAATTACGGGTCTATTTCAGTTTAATAAGGATAGTCTTGCATTCTATCAAAATGATAGTAGGATGCAGGCAATTATTGATAAATTGAAGCAGCAAGGACAAGCTTATACGAAAGATGATTCCAAAGGGATTGAGACTTTAGTAGAGGTATTACGTTCAGGGTTTTATTTAGGATTTTATCATACAGAATTAAGTAAACTAAATGAGCGGAGCTATCATGATAAATGCTTACCTGCATTAAAAACGATTGCGAATAACCCGAATTTTAAACTTGGTACGTTAGAACAAAATAGAGTTGTATCATCATACGGAAAATTAATAGGAAATGCTTCGAGTGATGTGGAAACGATAACATCAGCCGCAAAGATTTTCAAACAATATAACGATAATTTTTCTATATTGGTAGACAATCTATCAGCTGGAAATGCGATTTACGATATTATGCAAGGTGTTGATTACGACATTCAATCGTATTTGTACGATACGAGAAAAGCACCGAAAGATACAGTATGGTACCAAAAAATTGATAGCTATATTAATGAATTAAGTCGTTTTGCTTTAATTGGAACGGTGACAGAGAAGAATGGTTGGTTAATTAATAATGGTATTTATTATACAGGTAGAGTTGGTACGTTCCATAGTACAGGAACGAAAGGATTGCAAGTTGTAACAGACGCGATGAAAATGTATCCGTATTTAGGAGAGCAATATTTCGTAGCGGCTGAGCAAATCGCGACGAATTATGGCGGGAAAGATGCAAATGGAAATGTTGTTAATTTAGATCAAATACGAGAAGATGGGAAGAAAAAGTATTTGCCGAAAACGTATACGTTTGATGATGGTGCAATTGTTTTAAAAGCTGGAGATAAAGTGACAGAAGAAAAGGTAAAACGTCTATATTGGGCGGCAAAAGAAGTGAAGGCACAATTCCATCGTACGGTTGAAAGTGATCAACCTTTAGAAAAAGGAAATCCTGATGATGTATTAACGATGGTTATTTATAATAGTCCAGCTGAGTATCAATTTAACCGTCAATTGTACGGGTATGAAACGAATAACGGAGGTCTTTATATAGAAGGAACAGGTACGTTCTTTACTTATGAACGTACGCCAGAAGAAAGTATTTATAGTTTAGAAGAATTGTTCCGACACGAGTTCACGCATTACTTGCAAGGTAGATATGAAGTACCAGGGCTTTGGGGACAAGGTAAGATGTATGAGAACGAGAGATTATCCTGGTTTGAAGAAGGGAATGCGGAGTTTTTTGCAGGGGCAACGAGAACAGATAATGTTGTACCGAGAAAGAGTATTATAGGAGGGATATCTTCAAATCCAGCAGAACGTTATACGGCAGAGCGAACGTTAAATGCAAAGTATGGAACGTGGGATTTCTATAATTATTCCTTCGCTTTACAATCGTATATGTACAATAAGAGATATGATATGTTTGACAAAGTTCATGATCTTATTAGAAAAAATGATGTAACAGCATATGATGCATACCGCTCTGCATTAAGTAAAGATGCGAATTTAAATAAAGAGTATCAAGACTATATGCAAATGTTAGTCGATAACCGAGAGAAATATAATGTTCCATTAGTATCAGATGATTATTTAGCAACTCACGCACCAAAACCAGTTTCAGATATTGCGGCAGAAATTACAGCAGAAGCAAAATTAAGTAATGTGTCAGTTAAGAAAAATAAATCACAGTTCTTTAATACATTTACACTGCAAGGAACGTATACAGGTACTACTGCAAAAGGGGAATATGAAGACTGGAAAACAATTACACAAAACGTAAATGATACGTTAAAACGTTTAAGTGCAAAAGAATGGACAGGTTATAAAACAGTAACAGCTTATTTTGTGAATTATCGTGTGAATGCATCAGGACAATTTGAATATGATGTTGTATTCCATGGTATGAATACAGAAGAAGGTGCTGTGAATAAAGCACCAGTTGCGGTTATAAATGGTCCATATAACGGAAATGTAAATGAAGCAATTTCGTTTAAAAGCGATGGATCAAGAGATGAAGATGGGAAAATTGTTGCTTATAAATGGGAGTTTGGTGATGGTACTGTAAGTAATGAACAAAATCCGACCCATGTATACACAAAAGAAGGAACATATACGGCAAAATTAACAGTAACAGATGACAAAGGATTAACGAATACGGTTACAACGAATGTAACGGTTCAAAAGAAAGAAGATAACAGTGTCGAAAAAGAGCCAAATAACTCATTCCAGACAGCGAATAAACTGCAATTAAATCAAGTTTTACGTGCTAGTTTAGGAAATGGTGATACGAGTGATTACTTTGAAATAAATGTGGAAACTGCGAAAAACCTACAAATTAATGTAACGAAGGAAAATAATATCGGAGTAAACTGGGTTCTTTATTCAGAAGCGGATTTAAATAATTATGTTACGTATGCCCAGCAAGACGGGAATAAGTTAGTAGGAAGTTACTACACATATCCAGGAAAATATTATTTACATGTGTATCAGTATGGCGGAGGAACAGGGGGTTATACGGTAGAAGTGAAATAGCAAAAGAGAAATTGTCTTTCAATGAATGGAAATCAATTTAAGTCTATATCAAGTAATACAGGTTACAATATCAGTTATGAAGATATTGTATCTTTACGAATGTTAAAAATTTAATATTTAAAATAAAAAATAACTATAGGTAATGTATCTAATGATATTAAGAAATCAAGTATTAAGAGACCTTATCTTGAAGTTAAGTAGACCTAGTCAGTAAATGAGATACAATCGATGAATTATGATTTCATAGAGATGTGAGCAAAGTAATAAAATTTAAGTATGTTTGATTTAATTAAAGGACTAGAGTTTATCCGTAAAAACAGATATACTCTGGTCCTTATTACGTTTAACTTATTACGTCATATTAGCAGGGGATACTAATGGAAAATCGTGTACCTTGACCTAATTTACTCTCTATTTCTATATCACCGTTTAATTCTTTAATAATACTATAGGCAATCATAGTACCAAGCCCAGTTCCTTTTTCTGTTGTTGAATAGAATGGTAAAGCAATCCGCTTTATTTGTTGAGAGGACATTCCAACCCCTGAATCAATAATATCGATTATAATATTACCTTTAATTTTCTGTATATTTATTTGTAATACTCCACCATTTATCATGGCCTCAATTCCGTTTTGTATGATGTTGTTTAGACAGATCCTGAATTTTTCGGGGTCTCCATTTATATAAAAGGAATTTGTACTATTTTGTATTATTTCAACTTTGTACGATAGAGCGAGTGGTGAAATAGTGTCTTTCACTTGATTTAAAATATGATTAATATCTATTTTCTCTTTTAGGGTGTTCTGTGGTTTTGTTAAAGATAAATAGTTATTAATAGTAGATTGTATATGTTGCATTTCAATTAACATGATTTCTAAGTACTGATCCTGAGGTAGCTTAGAGGCATGTTTTTCATTTAACAATTGAGTGAATCCGTGTACTGTGGTTAGTGGATTGTGGATTTCGTGTGCAATGGACGCGGCTAGTTCGCTAGCTATATAAAATTTTTCAGCCCGTTGCAGCTTTTCTTTCATTTTATATTTCTCGATCATTCCCTCAATTAAATACACTGATAATAATACTGTAAATATATTAATGATTATATAATTTAATAAAAATTCTATGAGAGTAGAGTCAATTTTACCACCTGTATTTATTTGAGTTACAATACCGCAGATAGAAAGTGAAGTTGTACATACTAAAATAAGAAGCAAGCTTAATAATATCTTTTTTTCTTTAACATACATTGGTAATAAGTAACGAAAGAGCATTGTTATAACAGAAATAATAGTAAAGATAATAAATGATGGAAGAACTCCATTTCCGCCTAAGAAAAATCGATAAGAAAGATATAAAATTCCTATAAAAACAATGTTTTTTGTATTTCCATATAGAAAAACTAATATGATAGGAATAAAACGTAAATCATAAATAAATCCAGCATGTAGATGAAAAGGAAAAGTCATGCAAAAAATAATAGCAATGGAGGAAAGGATAGAAATCAATATATTATTACATGTTATTTTTTCTTTAAATTCTAGCCAAAATACGTGGTAGCTAAGGATACAAATTATTATTATAAAGGTATTTAATAAAAGAGTAGATATTCCCATAGTTTTGCATCTCCGATAGTTTGTATATTGGATTATGTATGAGTTAAACTTAGATGTTTAGTATCAGTAGACTTTTTATCTAAAAAAGGAAGGGCACTTGAAAAGTACTATTATATTAATCGTATTAGAATTGATAAGGAAGTTAGGAAAAATAATAGATAAAAAACCTACTTAGATATTTATACATATGAAACTAGTAATTGACTTTTGTATAGGTAAAACTGGGATTGAGTTACTAATAAAATAATGGGTTTTTAAGTATGGATATTCTGTGAAAAAATATATCTTGTGAATCATATTTTGTAGCCTACGTTATATTAACATGGAATATATCAAATTATAAAGTGGAAATTTCAAAATTTTTCATTAGTATATTTTATCTAAAATGGAAATGCTATTTATTTGAGTGCTTTGGTACTTAGTTGTATGAATTCTTGTTAAAAAGGACTTTGAAATTTGCATGTTCTTTTTTAGTATCATAATACTGTAGCTTTATCAATGTGAGTTTTTCAATAACTATTAAGGTATAAAGTTAAAATATATAGGTTTAAAGATATGAATTATTACATAAAAACGCACTTGAAAAAAAAGGTATGATGGTAATAGATTACAAACATCAAGGGGGAACTTAAAATGAAGTTAAATAAACTAGTGCTTAGTTGTGGAGTAATTTCAGCATTAACACTTGGTGTGTTAGGAAATAATACTTATGCTGAAGAAATACACAAAACGAATGATACAATTCATATAGTCGAACATGTTCCTGTAGACTTATTATTAACTCAAACAATGGATTATAGTGGAGAGGCTGTAACTTCTTTTGTATATAATGGGAGTGAAAATTTAAGCTTCTTTATGAAAAATAATGGCCAAAATACAATGGGATATAGTGTGAAAGGTCCAAATATGGAGCTAATTGTTGGTGGTTATATAAAACCTGGAGAACAAAAAATTAATGTTACAAATGTACGGAATGCTCTATCTCCATTACCAATTGGAACGTATAAAATTTACGTTTCAAATGATGATGGTTCTAAGGGACAATTCCAAGTTGCAGTAAAATCTATAAATTAAATTTAAAAAGCCTTGTTTATAAGTTAATTTAGTTTTTACTTACTAGAAAGTAACTATATTAAATCGAGAATTACACATGAAAATAAAAACGAGCACCTTATGTAATTACGAGAAGGTGCTCGCTTTTTACTATTAAACAGAAGGGAATTGTTTTCAACAATTTATAAATACATTTTGATATTTTTATAGCTAATTTACTAGTTTGTGTAAAAAAAGAGGATGTCGGTTGTAAGTAATCTTAAAATAAAAATAACTCAGTATTCAGCTGAATTACATAGGAAGCTAGAAAAATCCCCTTATATAAGTGGTTTTTTCTAGTTTTAGGCTATACATTTTAAATTAGGCTAAGTTAAAGTAATAAGCATTTTATTTGTTTTGATTATTTGGTTCTGGATAATGATTGTAGTACGAAATTCTAATAAATTCTTGGTATACATTTGTTAATTTAGCAGCTCTAAGGGCATCATTGAATTTTTGCATACGGACACTACCTTGAGCATAGCCTCCACCAGGAACATAAGGATTTCTAGCTTCAAAGTCATCCATAAAGGCTTTGAATTTTTTATAGTCCTGAGATTGATAAAAAGCAGCTGCTTCTTCGGGAGTGACATCAAAGTAAGAAGATGATGTTGAGTTATAAGAAGCTGCTTGAGCAGTAGGTGTTTCTAGTATAGTTGCAGCCCCACCCAACATAGTAAGCGCCATAGAAGATACAATAATTTTTTTAAACATAATAAAACCTCCACGTAGAGTATTTGGATTAATAGTATTCCTGTAATCATTATAGTTACAACTAAAATAGTTATCAAATGCAATGTTGCATAATTTATTATTTGAACGAGAAGTCTCCCTTATCTCTACATGAAGGAGCGTAATAGGGGATTAATAGATTAAAAGAGGTTTACATATCATTGGGGTTAACAAGATAATGAAATAAAAAGGATATTTTAATTGAGGAAAGTTAAAAAGCCCTGTAATTAAAGAAAAGGGTCTTTTAAAAAGGAATGACAGCTACCATCTGGAGGTACCATTATAGGGGATTTAGCTACGTTTATTGGTGTTGAGAAATACATAATATATGCTGTATAAGATGAAATGAAGAAACATTTCATCTGAATTTTACAATGTGAGAAAGAAAAATCAGAATTTAAATTTGTACTTAAACTAGGGAGAAAAGTATTACTTTTTATGTAACAAAGAATGTTAAGTCTCATTTAAAATCATATAATAGACTATAAAATAATCCTTTTAAAACAAAATATAGTTTGGCTAAAAATTAGAGGGCATCAATTCATTGGAACAGTAAAAGCTGTTTATTGGATTGGTGTCTTTTTTTGTTTAAGAACGAGAATACATTTTCTCAACAGGACAAATGGCAAATATCTATAAGTACTACTTATAAGGATAATTGGAAAATAGAAATTAATAATAAAGGGGAATGCGAAATGACAACATTAATATCTAATAGAGATCTAGCTAAAATCCGAGAGGAAGATGTATATGTATTAAAGGTAATGGCACATCCCGTTCGATTAAAAATTGTAAATGAATTAATGCACCATAAACTGTGTAATGTTACACAGTTGACAGAAATATTAGGAATCCCACAATCCACTGTTTCACAGCATCTATCAAAATTAAGGGGAACTGTGCTCCGTGTACAAAGACGAGGATTAGAGATGCATTATTATATTGATAATGTTAAGGCTCGCCAGATTGTAGGAATTCTAGGTTTGTAGCTTCATAATTCTTAAAAAGAGCACTTTTCAAAAGTGCCCTTTTTAAGAGGGACATTAGGAATTGAAAGAGGCATCAATGATAATTTAGAAGGAGTGTGCTTAAATTAATCTGTTCTTAAAATAAAAGATAATTATTTACATTATTTAATAATTACTTGATATATTATTAATTTGGTTACCTTACAAAAATGTAAGGTTGTTTTAATTGACACTCATATATATAAGTAACTATACTGGTTACACAATGTTGGTGAATAAATGTAATAGTCTCAATCTATAAGTGTATGTCGAAGGATTCTTTTCGGAATGATAATTCTATACTAGATTCTTTATCTTATAATATAGTGATGACGCCAACTTAATCTATACTTTATTCGAATTCATATTATTTAAAGATTAACTATAGTACACATAATTTACCAACTTGTAATAATTTTTTAGAGGTGCTAAATTTTGAAGAACAAATTAATTGCTACAGGAATTCTTGCTGGAAGTTTACTATCTTATTCTACTAGTATTTTTGCAGATACTCACAAATTCCCAGATGTTCCTGCATGGGCTGACAAATCCGTTAATTATTTAGTTGATAAACAAGTATTGAGTGGTTATCCAGATGGAACTTTTGGTTCAAGTGATACACTAGATAGAGCTTCTGCAGCAACCATTATGACAAGGGCTCTTGGTATAAACATTGATTTAAATGCAAAACCATCTTTTAAAGATTCACAAAACCACTGGGGAACCCCTTATATCGCCGCAGCTGAAAAGGCAGGAATAATTAAAGGTGAAGGAAATGGAATATTTAATCCTTCTGGAAAAGTTACTCGTGCTGCTATGGCTACTATGCTAGTGAATGCATATAAACTACAAAATAAAAACACTAGCAATGGACAAAGTAAATTTGAAGATTTAAAGGGACATTGGGGTGAAAAGTTCGCAAATACTTTAATTGATTTAAAAATTTCAGTTGGTACAGATAATGGTTGGCAACCAAATAGGTTCATAACACGCGCTGAAGCTGCACAACTAACCGCAAAAACAGATATGCTTCAATATAGTCAAAGTAATCCTTTAGAAAATAAGACAATAATTATTGATCCCGGACATGGTGGCGCAGATCCTGGAAAAGACACAAAGGGATTACCTGAAAGTAAGATTGTACTTGACACTTCTTTACGTCTACAACAATTGCTTGAAAAACATACACCATTTACAGTTTTACTAACTCGTGAATCTGATAATAGACCTGGACATGATCAAAAAAGCTCTTTACAGGAACGTGTTAAATTTGCTAAACAAAATCAGGGGGATATCTTTATAAGTGTTCATGCAAATGCTTATAATGGTAATGCAAAAGGGACAGAAACATACTACTATAAATCTTCTAAATCTGAAAAAACAAATCCTCATGTGGAAGAAAGTCGTGTTTTAGCTGAAAAAATTCAAACTCGATTAGTAGACGCTCTTCAAACACGTGATAGAGGCGTTAAACATGGAGATCTTCATGTTATAAGAGAAAATGAAATGCCAGCTGTGTTAACGGAACTTGCTTTTATAGATAATGGTATCGATTATAGTAAGTTATCTACAGAAAACGGAAGGCAGGTCGCAGCAGAAGCAATTTATGAGGGGATTTTAGATTATTATGAATGGAAAGGGAATAATGTATCTGAATATAGGTTGCAATAAGTAAATGAAAATATAGTAATTCTCGAAATAAAGAATTCTATAATTTTTTTACACTTTTTTTAAACAACAATTTTAAATACATATTTAAAATTGTTGTTTAAATCGTTATTATGTGTTTTAATAATATTGATAATAGTTATCAGTAAAAAAGAGATGGAAATTAGAAAAACAAGTGTTGATAGTTATTGTCATAAAGATTAATAAATTTCTACATTGTAAAGTTATGAACCTATCTCTAGTATTGAGAGCTAAAAATAATATGTTTATACCTTTTAAATGTTTAAGAAGGAGTGGATGTCTGTATGAAAAAAGCAAAGGGAATAGTTAAAAGTGTTGCGGTAGCGTCCGTTATTATGTCTGGATCACTTGGTGTACAAGCAACATCTGCATTTGCAGATTCTAAAGGAACTGTAGAAAATCTTCAAAATGGTGGAAAAGTCTATAATAGTTTTAAAACTACTTATGACATGAAGCAGAATATCAAAAATTCAATAAAGGTTTCTTTTATTGAGGATCCTTATGCAGATAAAAAAATCGCAATTGTTACAACAGATGGTAGTAATATAGATGCTAAATATACAATTAATGGCGGATACTATAACGCAGGTTTAAAATGGCCATCAGCATATCATACTGAAGCAGAAATAACAAGTGTTGATAGCGCTCAATTTCATAAAGCTGCCCCAGTTAATACAATGACTTCAGCAAAGGTTACTTCTGAAGTAGGGTATACACTTGGTGGAAGTGTTAAAGTTGGGGTAAATGATAAAGGGCCAAATGCCGATGCAAGTATTACAGGTAGCTTCGCTTGGAAAGAAAGTGTATCTTATGATCAAGTAGACTATAAAACGGTATTAGAGACTCACACAGATAAAAAATTAAATTGGAAAGTAGGATTCCAATCGTTTAATTTCCCAGAGTGGGGAATTTATAATCGTGATACATTTAATACTTTCTATGGTAATCAACTATTTATGAAATCACGTAGTTATAATGAAGGAACGAATAATTTTGTTTCAAAAGATACAGTACCAGCTTTAACAGGATACGGTTTTTCTCCTAATGTAGTAGCAGTTATTACTGCTGATAAAACAGAATCTACATCTGATTTAAAAATAACAAATCGTAGAATTTCAGATCAGTACAATATCGAATGGGTAAGTTCAAAATGGTGGGGAACAAATAATAAAGATACATATAATGAGTTCTTTACAAACAACTATAAATTAGACTGGAAAAACCATCAAGTTACTCTTGATAACCATAAAGCCCTTGAAGAACAAATGAGTAGTATCAACAATGTGAATAACCAACTTAACAAAGGAAAAGGGAAATTATCTTTTTCAATGAATGGAAACCAACTCAAAGCGACATCTAGCAATGCTGGTTATGGTATCAGTTACGAAGATAGAAATTGGGGTATCTTTGTAAATGGTGAAAAGGTCTACACGTTTAATGAAAAAACAACTGTAGGTAATATCTCAAATGACATTAACAAATTAAACATCAAAGGACCTTATATTGAGATTAAACAAATCTAATCAGTAAATGAGGTACAATTGATGGAGAATTATTTCATCAAGATATGAGTATAAAGGTTTTTGAAAATTTGTATAATGTAATGAAAGGATCCAAGTTTATCTGTAAAAATAGATAAACTCGGGTCCTTATTATTTTTTTGTTCACTTTTATACTCAATTAGAAAAGAGCATGAAGTATTTGAAAGCTATTCATGCTACACAGGGGGTATTGTTTTTAAGTATGGTGTTTATTTTTATTTCATTTTTAAAAGAATTCTTTGTATGGTGACATAGGGTAGGAGAGATTCAGGAGATGTTTCTTTTTGAGGTGTACGTTGTGTGGCGAATTGTTTAAAGTAATCAAGACTTCATCGGTTGTTAAGTTACTACTTTAAATATATAATTAAATTTCATTAAAAAGATACTCTATTCAAAGTCCTTATTGGATTTTTGAAGTGAAATATATATTATTTGAGGTGTGTGAAATGGGGAAATCTCGAGAGCAGACGATGGAAAATATTTTGAAGGCTGCTAAGAAAAAATTTGGAGAGCGTGGTTACGAAGGTACAAGCATACAAGAAATTGCAAAAGAAGCGAAAGTAAATGTTGCTATGGCTTCATACTATTTTAATGGGAAAGAAAACCTGTATTATGAAGTGTTTAAGAAATATGGCCTTGCTAATGAGTTACCTAATTTTCTTGAGAAGAATCAATTTAATCCTATCAATGCTCTTAAAGAATATTTAACAGTCTTTGCTACACATATAAAAGAAAATCCTGAAATTGGAGCATTGGCATATGAGGAGATTATTAAGGAAAGTGCAAGATTAGAAAAGATTAAACCATATTTCATAGGTAATTTTGAACAGTTAAAAGAAATATTACAGGAGGGCGAAAAACAAGGAGTTTTTCATTTCTTCTCTATAAATCATACGATACATTGGATCACTTCAATTGTTTTATTTCCAAAGTTCAAAAAGTTCATTGATTCTTTAGGACCAAATGAAACGAATGATACGAATCATGAATGGATGCCAGAAGACTTAGTGAACAGGATTATTTCCGCTTTAACAGATAAGCCTAATATATAAATTACTCATTGTTTATGAATCTTAATTTTCCTATTAAAAAGCCTAATTTCTCAATGTAATGTAGAGAAATTAGGCTTTTTTCGACACTTCATTCTTAAATTATTTTATTATTTATCGTTTATTACATTTGAAATGACTTTTAATGTGTATAAGCACGTGATAAGTAAATTAAATAAACAAAGGCCCTGTAAAAAGTCCAGGGCCGGATACAGGGTTAAGGGAACGCATAGTTTCTTAGTAACATATTAGCATAAACTTTTCATTTAACTACATAAGAGTTTTGACAACTTTAAGAACAAGATAGAGGATTTTTAAGAATAAATACAGTACTGAAAATCAGAGTTGTGATTTAAATTATTGTGGTTATAACGTTAAAAAATAGATGAGTATTTTAATTATAATAACTTTTAGGAATGTATATGTAAGAAATGTTTTTTGATTAGATTGAAAGAGAAATCTGATAATTTATTATATGTTATACCCAAATAATTTTAAATCTTCACCTGAGTCTGAAATTATCTTTTCGAACTGCAATCCTACTTTTTCTAAAAGCTTTCCTGAATTGATGTTATCAATAGTAGTAATTGCTACAATTCGTTTCAGACCGAGCTTTTGTACACCGTAGTCTATTACAGCAGAAGCGGATTCAAAGCCATACCCCTTTGAACGGAATTTCTCTAAAAAGGCAAAGCCGATATCAACATCTTCTAATGAATCTCTTTTAATAAGACCGCACATACCAAGTGGAGTGAGATCTTCTTTTCGCTCTACTAAGTAAAGACCAAAGCCCATTTTGTTATACATATCAACTGGTCCGTTTAAAATGTATTTTTTTGCATCGTCTAAGTTTTTAATCCTTTTATCACCAATAAACTGAATCCATGCAGGATCGTTTACTAATTCTAGAATAAATGGAGCGTCTTTTATATCAAACCAGCGAAGAACGAGTCGTTCAGTTTCAAGAACTATCAATCTATTGCACCACCTTTAATAGTTATAACAATTAGTATGGGTTGAGAAATACAAAAGTGCAACATATTTTCATTATGATCTACTTGTTCACATAAAGTTCGTTTGTTTTGTATAAAGGGATATTTTATAATTAGGATTGATTGTAAAGAGTGAGATACTTATACAATGACTCCTAGGTAACTAGGAGTTTTTACTATATAACTATCATTATTACTAAATATGACACACTACACATTCTACTCAAGGAGGTACATAATGAAAAAATTATATAATGCATCTTTTACGTATTTGATTATCGGCTTATTATCAGGGATTTTCGCTAGGGAGTATGGAAAGTATAAGGGGATTGTAGGATCTACTTTGTTAAATCTTTTGCATACACATACACTTGTACTCGGCTTTTTCTTCTTTTTAATTGCTTTAGGATTAGCAAAAGTATTCGCGTTTCATGAAGCGAAAAGTTTTAATAAGTGGTTTGTTTTACATAATATTGCATTGACTTTAATGTTAGGTTCGCTAGCGGCGAGAGGGCTACTTCAGCTAAATGGAGCGGACTTTAAAGGGTTAACTTATATTGTAGGATTTTCCCATTCGTTAATGGCAGTTACTTTAGTTTGGTTTATGTTGTTAATAAAGAAGTCATTTAAAATATAGTTTTGTAGAAAAGAACTTGCAATAGTTATTGCAAGTTCTTTTTGTTTATTCGACAGTAGGAAACGAATTTCATATGTATAAAACTTGAATTATTTAATTTTTCGGATTATTATGTATAAAATAGTTAACATATTTTGTAATTCAAATGTATAGAAAGTAGGAGGGCGTACGATGGAAATAACGGTAGAGCGTTTAGTAAATAAATTAAAGGGTGTACTTCCCGAAGATCGAGTAGTTGTAAATACGACAGTAAGAGAGTTACATAGTAAAGATGAATCTTATCATACTAGTAGTTTACCTGATGTAGTAGTTTTTCCGAAAACGACTGAAGAGGTTAGTAAATTAATGAAAGTAGCAAGTGAGCATAAAAAACCTGTCGTTCCTTTTGGGGTAGGTTCTAGTTTAGAGGGACATGTCATTCCGTATGAAAAAGGAATTACAATGGACTTCTCACTTATGAATAAAATACTCGAAATCAGAGAGAAAGATTTCCTTGTGAGAGTACAGCCAGGAGTGACTCGCTCTCAGCTTAATAAAGAATTGAAAAAGTATGGATTGTTTTTTAGTGTAGATCCAGGAGCAGATGCAACGTTAGGTGGAATGGCTGCCACAAATGCGAGCGGAACGACAGCAGTTAAATACGGGGTAATGCGTGATCAAGTTCGTGATTTAGAAGTCGTACTTGCTGATGGGGAAGTAATACATACTGGAAATTTAGCAGCGAAATCATCATCAGGTTACCATTTAAATGGTGTTTTCGTAGGCTCAGAAGGTACTCTTGGATGCTTTACAGAGTTAACATTAAAAGTATACGGCATACCAGAGCATGTTATGGCTGCGAGAGCATCGTTTCCAACTATAAATGATGCAGTAGAAGCTGTTATTAATATACTACAAGCGGGCATTCCAATTGCGAGAATTGAACTTGTAGATGAATTATCTATGAAACAAGTAAATCATTATAATGAAACAAGTTACAGAGAAGAGCCTACACTGTTTTTAGAGTTTCACGGTAATGAAGCAGGGCTAAAGCAAGATATTGAATTTACTAAGGAAATTGTTTTTGATCATAAATGTAAAGAAGTTGCTTTTGAAACGGAAACTGCGGCGAGAAATAAATTATGGGATGCACGGCATAATCTAGCATACTCTTACGTTCATAGCTATCCTGGTAAAAAGCTTATGAGTACAGACGTATGTGTACCAATTTCAGAATTAGCTGGCGCAATCCAATATGCGAAAGAGACGTTAGATAAAGTAGGTCTTGTTGGTGGTATTCTTGGTCATGTAGGAGACGGGAATTTCCACGTGCTCCTAATGATAGATCCAAACGATAAAGAAGAAGTGGAAAAGGGCGACGAAATAAATGAAAGTATCGTTTTATATGCTCTTAAACGAGGTGGAACGTGTACGGGAGAACATGGCGTTGGAATCGGAAAACGGAAGTATCAAGAAGAAGAACATGGGGCGGCATTACTCGTAATGGAAAAAATAAAGAAAGCTCTTGACCCGCAAAACATTTTGAATCCAAATAAAGTTTTTCAGTTGAAGGATAGGGGATGATGGGGTGAAAGTACTAGAAGCGATAAGTAATATAGCTGGAAAGTATTTTGCATTTTGGGTTATTTGTATTGCTGCTATTGCATATTTCATTCCTGGACCATTTCTCGGGTTAACTAGTTACATAACAATTTTACTTGGGGTTGTTATGTTTGGGATGGGATTAACATTAAAGGCTGTTGATTTTAAAATCATTGCTACAAAACCATTGCCAGTTATTATCGGTGTATGTGCTCAGTTTATTATTATGCCACTTGTCGCATACGTACTAGCCTACGTTATGAATCTGCCAGCTGAGTTAGCAGCTGGATTAGTGTTACTCGGTTCAGTACCGGGTGGCACTGCATCAAATGTTATGGTTTATTTAGCAAAAGGGAACTTAGCGTTGTCTATTGCAATGACGTCGTTATCAACGTTACTAGCACCAATTGCTACACCTCTTATTTTATTATTACTTGCAGGACAATGGATGCCAGTGAATGCTATGTCTATGTTTCTTTCTATCGTACAAGTCATTATCCTACCTATTATTTTAGGATTAGTAGTGAAGAAGTTTTTCCCTACAACTGTTACGAAAGGAATGACTGTTATTCCTTTAATATCAGTTGTAGCAATTATCATTATAGTTTCAGCGGTGGTTTCAGCGAATGTAAGTAGCATTACTTCTTCAGGTCTTCTTATCTTTATCGCAGTTATGCTTCATAATGCATTTGGCTTTTTACTCGGATATATAACAGCGTTCGTACTTGGACTAGACGAAGGGACAAGAAGAGCTATTTCAATAGAAGTAGGAATGCAAAATTCAGGATTAGGTGTTGCGCTGGCAACAGCACATTTTGGACCAGCCGCTGCACTCCCAAGTGTATTAGCGGCAGTATGGCATAACATTGCAGGGCCGATTTTAGCAACCATCTGGTCAAAAAATGCAAAGAATACTTTCAGTGATGAAAATTTATCGGTAAATATAGAAAAATAGGGATGGTAAAGAATGCAAAAGCGTATTTTACATTTTGAAGGGTTAGTTGTTTTCGTAGCCACGATTTATGCGTATTCGATATATGAATTTAGTTGGATTATATTTTTGGTATTTCTTTTAGCTCCGGATTTATCAATGTTGGCGTATGGGATAAATAATCATGTAGGTGCTAAAATTTATAATATTTTTCACACATATATTATATCGATAGTAATAGCTATAATAGGTGTATATTTTAAGGTAGATACCATTATAATGATTGGCTTAATTTGGACAGCGCATATTGGAATGGATCGAATGTGTGGATACGGATTGAAATATGAGACGGATTTTAAGGATACTCATATTCAAAGGTTATAAATTATTTTGGGGAGAGAGATACATTGAAACAGAGAATTACAATCGAAGAATATAACATCAAATGGGAAAGTGAATTTAATAAATTACAAACTATTATTAACGATGCAATGGAAGAACTTGTTTTATCCGTTGAACATGTGGGAAGTACAGCTGTTAAAGGACTTGTATCAAAACCAATATTAGATATTGCTATAGTAATAGAAGAGTACGAAATTTTTCCTGAAGTAGTAAAAAGCCTTGAAACGATAGGGTATTATCATCAAGGTGACTGGAGCTTCAAAGGGAGAGAGGCGTTTGGTAGAAAGGATGCTTTCGTTCCATGGAACGGGGAAAGTACAGTTTGGATGGAACATCATTTGTATGTGTGTGACAAAAATAGCGAAGAGTTAAGAAGACATATAGCGTTTCGAGATTACCTTCGTGAACATGAAGATGTTGCTGTTGAATATGGACGATTAAAGAAAGAATTAGCAAGAGAATCGAAAAATAGAGCGAGCTATAGTGAAGGTAAGACGGCATTTATTACAAATATATTAGGGAAAATAAACTAAGGCGGCATGGAATACATGCTGTCTATTCTTTTTAGAAAGCTGCCATTGTAAAACAAATACAAACTGGCCCTGTTGATTGATGAAATTACTAAATATAATAGGAAATAAAATAGAAAAGAGCGGAAAAGAGGGAGTTTATGTACATACCAAAACATTTCGCAATACAAGATGAAGAGATGAAGTACGAAATAATAGAACAAAATAGCTTTGCGACATTATTTTCTCAACATAACGGGGAACCATATGCAACGCATTTGCCGTTGTTATTAAATAGGGAGACTCTAACTTTACATGGCCATTTAGCGCGTCCGAATGAACAGTGGAAAGATAGTGGGAATCAACACGTACTTGCTATATTCCAAGGACCCCACAGCTATATATCGCCGTCGTGGTATGAAACAAACAATGCAGTACCAACATGGAATTACGTTGCAGTGCATGTATATGGTGAATTAGAAATTGTTGAGGATGAACAGGAATTAATAGATTCTCTTCAAGATTTAGTACATACATATGAAAATCCAAAGAGTACCTATTCACTTGATGATGTAGATCCGAATTATATGGGAGGATTAAGTAAGGGAATAGTTGGGTTTAAAGTAAAGATAAATAAAATAGAAGGGAAAGCGAAGTTAAGTCAAAATCATTCTGTAGAAAGAAGAAAATTAGTTGTAGAGAAACTTGAGGAAGTTGGTAGTGAGGGGAGTAGGGGGATTGCTAGAATGATGACGTGGAATTCGTTGTGATAGAAAAAACAAGTTATATATTATTGATTTTGGTCATGTAAATGAAATAAGAGAGCTAAGAAAAAGAAGCAAAAGTTTCAACGAATAAAAATGAAGTCATACGATAATGCATGACTTCATTTTTTTCGCGTGAAAAAATGTATAGATCAACCGCCTCCATCACCTACAGAAAGGCTTTGTATCTTAGTATTAGAATGATCCAACTTTGTTGGACTTGTTATACCAGTACTAAATGCTAGAATTGTAACGATCCCCATAAAACTTAAGAGTAATTTTTTCATTTTAATCCTCCTTTAGCATTTGCTTTTTTCTTTGCTTGTAATGCCATATAAAAATATTTACTTGCTTCAGAATGTTCGTTTTCATCATAGAATTTAATTGCCAATGTTTCATATTGTTCCTGAACATCTTCATATAATTCTTCGCGTTCGAAATATTTAATTCCTGCTAATGCTATTTTTTCAAATGTTTTAGCAGGTGAACTGTTATTTAGTTCTTGTAAAATCATAAAGCGATGTTGGAACTCCTCTTGTTTTAGTTCGTTACTAATACTTAATCCCCTTTTTATTAGCTCGTCTGCGACGCTAAGTTCCTTTAATTTGTAGTATTCTAAAGCGCTAGCAAAGATAGCTTTATAATGATTTGGGGATTTCTCGATAACTTCAGAGAGATAACGAATAGCTAATGCATTAAGATTTTGATTTGAATACATCCATCCTAAGTTATGTCGAACCATTAAAATGAATTTTTCTTCTCCTGTTTTTTGGAATTGATTCATTGCAGCTGTAAAGTGTTCTTCAGCAAGTTCCCATTCTTTTAAGTTTATACATGCTAAACCTAAAATGTTATCACAAAAAGCTACATTCACTTCATATCCTAGATGATTAGAAAACATATCTTTAGCTTTTGTTACTTCTTTGATGGCTTGAAGTGCTTGCTGATTATCATAGTAGGAATATCCTAGTTTATAGTAGAACTCTGCTTTTTCAATTTCATCTGGAATGTATTGAAGCAAAGCTTCAGCTTTATCATAATGTTCTCTCGCTAGTATATAGTTTCCAATTGCATCTGAGTGAATAGCTTTAAAGAAATGATAGTAATATGATAAGAAATTATTTGTTGGAATTTCAAACGACTCAATTTTATTAAAACTGTCTTTAGAGACGCCTAAGTTATCAATTAAATAATTATATCGGAAATTTAGTAAAGAATAATAGAGCAATAAGTTTTGATCAGGTATACCTTTTGGATAGTCGTTTTTTAAAATGTTGATTTTATTATCTATTTGTTCTTTAAAACGGTTTGCGCTATCAATGCGTCTTAAACGGATTTCTATGTACCATTCATTTAATAGTTGTGTGATTTGTTCACTTTTAGTGGATGTAAACATGAAGATTCCTCCTTTTTTAGAATATTCTTATAAATAATAATAACAAAAATAATAATACTAAAAAGCAAAACTTATATTTCTCAACATTTTTCACGAAGATAATCAATTAATATGATTGGAATAGTGATATATGTGTGGTTTGATTGGAGTACGATTTATGCCTATGTAAAAAATGTGCCTTCAATAATTGAAAGCACATTAAAAGAGATTAAACAATCAAGTCCCACAAAAAGTACGATAAGGACGATTCGTCGGTGCAGGTGGAATGCAGTATTCTTCTTGCTCTGTAGCATACGCATAAGGATTGGATAGAGCTTCAAGAAGTTTTTCCATTACGCTATAGTCGCCATTTGTGACAGCTGCTTCTAGTGCTTCTTCTACGCGATGGTTCCTTGGGATGATGGATGGGTTATTATTTTTCATCATTTCGTAGGCGTTTTCTTTCGATTCTTCTTGTCGTTCTAATCGAGATTGCCATAGTTTGTACCATTCTTTAAATTCTGGACTGTCAAATAGAGCTGTATTTTCGATCGTATCAAGAGTTAATGAACGGAATGTATTTGTGTAATCTGCTTTATGTTTCTCCATCATTTTTAAAAGTTGCTCAATAAGTGATTGATCTTGGTCCTCATTGCTAAATAGTCCTAATTTCTTTTTCATTCCAAGGAACCATTGGTTTTCATACTGTACGCTAAATTTTGAAATTTCGTCTTGAGCAATCTTGAGTGCTTCTTCTTCATCTTCATGTAGGATCGGTATTAAAGATTCAGCTAGTCGCGCAAGGTCCCATGCGGCCATATATGGCTGATTTCCATATGCGTAGCGACCTTGTGTATCAATCGAGCTAAATACTGTTTCTTGGTTATAACTATCCATAAATGCACAAGGGCCGTAATCAATTGTTTCTCCACTAATTGTTATATTGTCAGTGTTCATTACGCCATGGATAAATCCAACAAGTTGCCATTTAGCGATGAGATTTGCTTGTTTCTTTATAACTTCTTGTAGTAATGCAGTATATCGGTTTTCATGAGCTTCAATTTCTGGATAATGCCTTTTTATCGTATAGTCAGCTAGTGATTGAAGATCCTCGATAGAACCACGAGCTGCAGCATATTGAAATGTGCCGACACGTATATGACTGCTAGCGACTCTAGTTAAAATTGCTCCAGGTAACTTTGTTTCACGATATGTTTGTTCCCCAGTTGTAACAACTGCTAAACTGCGGGTAGTTGGAATATCGAGTGCATACATTGCTTCACTAATAATATACTCACGTAGCATCGGACCGAGTGCAGCACGACCATCACCACGGCGTGAATATGGAGTAGGGCCAGAACCTTTTAGCTGAATGTCAAAACGTTTACCTGAAGGAGTAATTTGTTCGCCAATTAAAAGGGCACGACCATCGCCTAACATATTAAAATGTCCGAACTGATGACCAGCATACGCTTGTGCTAATGGATGAGCTCCTTTTGGGAGAGCATTACCAGCGAAAATAGAAATTTCAACTTCTTTTTTCAATTCTTCAGGATTAAAGCCAAGAGATATTGCGAGTGAATGATTTAGTTTAACTAGCTCCGGTGAACTTACGGGAGTAGGGGGGATTTCTGTATAAAATGATTGTGGTAAAGTCGTATAACTATTATCTAAATTCCAACCAGCTTCATTATTTTTAGTCATTTTATCTCCTCCTTGTTTATTTTGTTATTATGTATTTGTACGTATGTATTCTTTGTAAAGTTAGCTAAAAGTATAATATGATATTTCCCCTTGCAATCTATTGTAAGCACTTCATTGCACTATGTCTATTTAACAGCAAATATAAAAACTCCATTTTTTAAAATGGAGTTTTTATGATTACTTAATTTTTACGATTATTTTTCCTTTTGCTCTCCCGGCCTCTGAATATTCCATTGCTTTTTGAGCATCTTCAAAAGGGAAAACTCGATCGATTACCGGTTTGATTTCACCAGCTTCAATATAGTTTGCGATAGTACGTAATTGATCGCCGCTTGGCTTCATAAATAAAAATGAATATTGCGCATTATGATTCTTTTCAAGTGCAGTAAGTTTTCTACTTGCTAATGAAAATAAGAATGTTTTAAAAAATCCGGAACCAAATTCTTTACCGAAACGAGCATTTGGCATTCCTGAAACGGAAACGATGTTGCCGCCGCTTTTTATAATATTGAATGATTTTTCGAGTGTTGTCCCGCCGATTGTATCAAATACTGCATCATAATCTTTTAGTATTTCTTCAAATTTTTCTGTTTTATAATTAATAATCTCATCTGCGCCAAGAGACTTTACTAAATTCGCACCAGCTTCACTTGCAGTCGTTGTAACGGTAGCGCCCATTATTTTTGCTAACTGAATTGCGAAAGTACCAACACCACCAGATCCAGCGTGAATTAAAATCTTTTGTCCTTTTTGTAAGTGCATGATGTCATGTAGTGCTTGATAGGATGTTAAGCCAACGAGAGGGATCGATGCTGCTTCTTCAAAACTTAAATTTTTAGGTTTTAAAGCTATATCATCCTCATGAATGGCTATATATTCCGCGAAAGTACCGATTTTATTTTTTCTTGGGCGTGCATATATTTCATCACCGACTTTAAAGTGAGTTACTTTTGATCCAACCTGCACGATGACACCGGAAAAGTCATTCCCAAGGATTAGGGGCATTTCATATTTAAGTAACATCTTCACTTTTCCATCGCGTATTTTAAAATCAATCGGGTTAATACTAGCTGCATGAATTTCTGCGAGCACTTCATACTCATTTATTTCAGGAGTAGGTACCTCTGCCATAAGCATTGGAAATTTCCCATATTTATCAATTATCATTGCTTTCATTTCTTATGCCTCCAAATTTCAATAAAAGTTGTGCAATAGCTTTTCAATATCTAATACAAGATTTTTTAATAAACTTAATTTTGTACGTATATCAATATAATAAAAGTTTTTTGTACCTTCTTTTCGCATTAAAATAATACCGGCTTCTCGTAAAATCCTTAGGTGATGTGATACCGCTGGTCGAGAAAGGTGTGTTTTTTTCGTAATTTCTCCTACACGTAATCCGGTTTGACATTCCGTTTCCATGAGAACGAACAAAATAGCTTGACGTGTTTCATCGCCAATTGCCAATAATACTTTTTGAGAATCAACAAAATCTTTTTTTATAACATTTAATTGTTCTTGTTTATTCATTTCAATCACTTTACCTCCTGGTAATTAGTCGAAAGGTTTAAGATGATGGACCATTACATCGATAAGGTAATGCTACATGATTGTTGTATGAGCTGCAATATTGGGAAAGAAAATCGAGACGAATGAAATTTTATGAGTTGAAAATGGTAGGGGGTAGAAAAGGATAGCATATTAAAATGGATGAAGTTTTAAAAATAAAAAATGATTTAATAATACGTTGTTTATAAATGATAGAGGGTAAGGGTTTTTAAAAAATAAGCGGTCGTAACCCCTTATAACTTTACAGGGTTACGACCGCTTATCATGTTTTTATTATTTTGGTGTTTACTAAAGTGAGGTGTTTCGTTTTACTCTTTCATACATGCATAATTTAAGCAGATTATAGATGTATGAAAAAGTAAAAGTAATTTGGGGCGTAATCTATCTATATGATAATTTAAAATGAAATATAAGTCTATATCTTTGTTGTTTTTTTGATTATATTTATATCACTGAGCTCAGAACAATGATGTGGAGGGTAAATTTATGAAATCGAATTACGTACCAGTTTTAATTGTTGGAGGAGGATTATCAGGGTTAGCGTCTGCGTTATTTCTTGCAAAACATAACGTTGATTATTTACTAGTTGAAAGGCACCCGTCTACTGCAAATCATCCAAAAGCAGGTGGAATCACTTTTCGTACGATGGAGTTATTTCGAGAATTAGGTTTAGAACAAAGAATTAGATTGGCCGGTAAAGCATTAGAAAATTGCCGAGGAAGAATAGCAGTTCATACAATAGCTGAGGCGAATAAGGAAGAATTGGCACAAATGAGGGCGACTCAGTATAGAAACGATGAAAAACTACTTCAAAAAATAGAAGAGATTAGTCCATCAAAACAAACGGCTTGTTATCAAATTATTTTAGAAGAGATGATGTTACAAAAAGCGAGAACATTAGGCGGAGACTTATCTTTTTATCATGAATTGGTTTCTTATGAACAAAATGAGCACGGAGTAATAGCGACGATTCGGAATCGTGAAACGGAAGAAGAAAGTATTATTCATTGTGACTATGTAATTGCAGCGGATGGAGCAAAAAGTAAAATACGTGAGCAGCTAGGGATAAGTACTGAGGGACGAGGTACAATCGGTGGCTATTATATAAATATTTATTTTGAAGCGGATTTAAGTGAGTTTATACAAGGAGATGCATTTGGTTTTACTATGGTACTTCATTCGGAAGTTCTTGGTGCACTTATACCGGTTGATAACGAAAGAAGATGGATTTACCATGTATCCTATGATCCGTTAAAAGGAGAGCGACCAGAGGATTTCACTATAGAACGTTGTAAACAAATCATTCAAACAGCAATTGGAAGTACAAAAATCGAGTCAGAAATAGTAAGTGTTTTACCGTGGGAAGCGACTGAAAGTACAGCCGTGAAATTTCAAGATAATCGAATCTTTTTAGTTGGTGATTCAGCACATATTATGCCGCCAACAGGAGGATTTGGTTCAAATACAGGCATACAAGATGCACATAATTTAGCTTGGAAATTAGCGGCTGTTATAAAAGGGAAAGCAAATCCAAAATTGTTAGAAACATATTATGAAGAGAGATATCCTGTTGCAAAATTAACGACGGAGTATGCGAGTAGTTTATTGTTCCGTGCTGCAAGTAGAGAGGAAGGCAGTTTGAATAATATGGATGGATTAGCTGTAACTGTTGGGTATCACTATTGTTCAGAGGCGATAGTAGATGACTCAGCTACTCCACATAGAATGGATATCGTAGAGTTGAACGGAAGACCTGGAACACGAGCACCACACTTTTGTGGAACGTATGATGGAAAAGAAATTTCTATACTTGATTTATTAGGAAATGATTTTGTGTTACTTATTGGAGCAGAAAATCACGCTTGGGCCGAGTGTGCACAAGATGTTTCATCTGAATTAGGAATAAATATAAAAGTGTATCGAGTAGGTTTAACCGGAGACTTTATTGCTCAAGAAAATGTTTTTCGTGAATTATATGGGATAGAGAATGAAGGAGTTGTACTAATTAGACCAGATGGATTTATTGGATGGCGTTCCAAAAAAGCGGTGGTAGATTCAGCTGTAATGCTGGAGGAGGTAATGAGTAATTTATTATGTGATTTTTAAGTAACTATGGGAGCATTGTCTTATATGCTCCACTGCACTGAAAAAATAATATTCACAAATTTTAATAGGTTTGGTATGATTAATTTCGACAAGTTAATCGAGGCCGGAGATATTTGAGATAAGCCATAGATTTATTTAGGGATACAGAAGTGTCCTCTAAATAAATTATGGCTTTTTTTTATTGGTGAACTGTAATCAATAGGAAGTTCCATGTGAATAGGAGGGATATAGAAAATAAATAGTATAGTAATAACATAGGGGAATTGTATTTGTAAGATTGGAATTTTCATATAAGCTTATAAAAATAATGAAAGTATATCTTCTATTTCGTGTAAATCTCATTAACTTGTTGAAATTTGCAACGTAGGAAGGGTTAGAAGGATGAGAAAAATTATTAGCGTGTTAGTTATTTTCTTTATGACGGGAAGTATCTATGCTGGGGGAGCTGTTCATGCAAAAGCAGAAGGGAAGCATGAATGGAATACGAATAAGTTTTTAAACATTGCACATCGCGGAGCAAGTGGACATGCACCTGAGCATACTTTTGCTTCTTATGATCTTGTGAAAAAAATGAAAGCGGATTATTTGGAGTTAGATATTCAGTTAACTAAGGATGGCCAGTTGATTGCAATGCATGATACAGCAGTTGACCGCACTACAAATGGTACAGGTGAAGTACGAGATAAAACATTAAGTGAAATAAAGAGCTTAGATGCAGGATCTTGGTTCAATAAAGCTTATCCAGAAAAGGCTAAGCAAGAGTATGCTGGGCAGAAAGTTCCGACTCTTGAAGAAATCTTCCAAAAGTACGGAAGAAGCATGAAGTATTACATTGAAACAAAATCACCAGATGTGTATCCAGGAATGGAAGAAAAATTGTTAGCGTTGTTAAATAAATATAATTTAGTAGGTCAAAACATGTCTTCTAGCCGTGTTATGATTCAATCATTTAGTAAAGATAGTTTAACAAAGATTCATAGTATGAATAAAAATATTCCGTTAGTTCAACTGCTTTGGTATTATCCAAATGAAAACAATGAGATTATTGAGTGGTCTGATATTACACATGAACCGAAAAGTGTAACGAATGATGATTTTCAAGAAATTAAAAAGTATGCAGTTGGTATTGGGCCAAACTTACGTAATGATAACGGAGAACTAATTATCGATGAGTCATATATGAAAATGGCTAGGAAAAATGGGCTGTTAATTCACCCGTATACAATTAATGAGAAACCAGATATGAGATTGTTAATTAAATGGGGGGCTACAGGCATGTTTACAAATTATCCTGATCGATTACATAGTGTGTTAAAAGAAAAATAAATAGGAGAAAAGGTATACCGACGTTTTGGTATACCTTTTTCTATTATGCTAGATTATAGTAGTAGGATACATATTCTTCTAAACCTTCAACCTCTTTTTCAGGTGGCTCAATACCTCCTTTTCTACCGTAGCAAATATTTCTCAAGTATTCTCCAAAAATTATAGAGCGACTCTTTTTATTTTCCATCCAATTATATCTATTAATGATAAACTCACCATCGAAACTTGTATCAAATGTATATGGGATATAAGTAATAGTATTAGGTAGGTGTTTTTTTAACATATTATCCGAAAGAAGTCTCCTTCCTCAGGCGTGTGAAAGACGATAGTCTAGCGGCAGGTGGGAGATGAATTTCGGTTTGGCGTAGCCAAACATTTGGTTTTCCTATTTATTTCGCCTCTGATATAATCAGTCTTATAAGAGGGGAATTTTGGTATAACAATGAAAGTAGATAATAATCATGTAGTGTTCAGGTTGTGTGATCACCGTCATAGCTTATGGAAAATGAAGCGGAAAATGAGGTGAATGGATATGCCAAAGCAGAATAAGGCGTATAAATTTCGTCTGTATCCAACAGAAGAACAAGCACATCTCATACGAAAAACATTCGGGTGTGTACGTTTTGTGTATAACAAAATGCTGGCTGAACGAATAGAAGTATATGAAAAATATAAAGAGGACAAGGAAGAACTAAAGAAAGAAAAATTCCCTACTCCTGCAAAATATAAGACAGCGTATGAATGGTTGAAAGAAGTTGATTCATTGGCATTGGCCAACGCGCAATTAAACTTGCAAACTGCGTATAAGAATTTTTTTAGTGGTCAAAGTGATTTTCCTACATTCAAAAGTAAAAAGAGTAGAAAATCCTATACAACGAATCGAGTAAACGGAAATATTATGTTATTTCATGGTTATATCAAATTACCAAAGTTGAAAATGGTAAAACTGAAGCAACATAGGGAAATCCCGCCAAAACATATCATCAAATCGTGTACGATTTCGATGACACCTACTGGTAAATACTATGTGTCCATCTTGACTGAATATGAAAAAGAGATTGTACAAAAAGAAGTACAAAGTGTAGTTGGATTAGACTTCACAATGGCTGAATTGTACGTGAGTAGCGAAGATGAGAAAGCCAATTATCCTCGCTTTTATCGTCAGATGTTAGAGAAATTAGCGAAGGCACAACGAGTATTAGCAAGACGTGTGAAAGGTTCAGAGCGCTGGAATAAACAACGCATTCGTGTAGCGAAATTGCATGAAAAGGTCGCCAATCAACGTAAAAATTTTCTTCATCACAAGTCTAAAGAATTAGCTGCGAATTTTGATGTTGTAGCAATCGAAGACTTACATATGAAAGGAATGTCACGAGCATTTAGATTTGGTAAGAGTGTAGCGGATAATGGTTGGGGGATGTTCACGACATTTTTAGCATATAAGCTACAAGAACAAGGAAAACAGTTTGTAAAAATAGATAAATGGTTTCCTTCTACAAAGATGTGTAGTAATTGTGGAAATAAAAAAGAAATGCCATTATGTGAACGCACGTATGCGTGTTCGTGTGGACTCACAATCAGTCGTGACTATAACGCAGCGGTCAATATCAAAAAAGAAGCAATCCGCTTATTAGCGTTCGCATAAATAGTAACAAAATAACCTTTGGAACAAGGGAGTTAGCTCGGCTGTCCTAGGACAAATTCGTTAGCTATCAAAAGTAGCGATGAACCGAGAAACCCTCACTTCAAGTAAGCTCGTAAGAGGTACTAAGTGGTGGGTAGTTCACTACTCTATATTGCCGACCAGTTCCTGAATTTTTACATACAAAGAGTAACCGATTAATCTTTGTAAAATCAAAAATCTTTTTCGCTTCCATTACATTAGCGATAGAATGGAGGGAGTTTGTCTCGAATAGGATAGCGTCTTTTGGTATACCATGTTCAATTAATTTATGTACAATTACTTCTGCTTCTGACAAATCCCCGTAATTCCAGCTCGGATGTTTCATGCCATGCAAACTAGTACCGCCTGTAACGATAATTTGGTTTCCTAAACCTTGTTGATAAGCTTTTAGAGGAGCTTGCCAATTGCCAGGATGAGAACCGCCAAAAACGAAAATTGCCTCACATTTTTGTGGTTTTATTTCTTTTAGAAAAGTGATTTCTGTAATTTGATCAATTTGTTTTTTCGTAAGAGTAGGGACATCAGGATATTTAGGGATTACCATGTAAAAACCTCCTATATAGTAAAATGATAAATTCATTATATGGCGATTTTGTTAGGTGAAAAAAGGGAAGCTTTTCATTTGAAAGTTCCTCTTTTAAGATAACTCTCCAATAAACCAAATCTCTTTTTCATCAATTGCATCCTCATCATAAATGACTTCTTGAAAGTGCAACATTTGGGCAGTAGGCCAAATTGAAATTTCCCATGTCTTCCAAAAATCAGATTCATTTGAAAGAGGAATCCATTTTTGAAATTCACTATTTCTATTAAAGAAATTATGAAAGTACCCCTCATTTTTAAATATAATGATTTGCGAATCCCATAAACCTTCTATAGAAATCAAAACAACAACTCGATATGTATTTGTATCGATTGGTTTCATTTTTATTAAATGCTTTGCTTGATTTAATAGAGTTTGTATACATAATCGTTTTACTTTTCTAGGCGTTTTACACGAATCGATAAAAGCTTGGGAAACTGGTAAAGGCATATACCAATATTCATCGTTATAGAAAGCAGAAGGGAACGTTTTTGTATGTTCTTCAATTCGCTGTATCATCGTGTTTGTTTTACGCTTCATCCCACGTATTTTCTTTTCACGCATTGTTAAATCATCTCCATAAATTTTTGTAATGCAGCTGAGCGAAATATATCGTTCCTAGTAATAAAAGTAGTAGGAACTTTTTTGAATTTATTTGGTAAAGGATTGAATGATAAGTTATGTTCATGCCCCTTTAAAATTGATTTCATCATAATCGCTACGCCCATATTTGACTTTACACAGGCGAGTATTGCTTCGATTGTTCCGAATTCTAAAACTCGTTTAGGCGAGATGTCTTCTTCTTGAAGCCAGTCTTCTAATAAACTTCTATAATAGCAACCGCGACTAAAAGCGAGTAAATTCATATCTTCTATGTCTGTAAGAGAGGATAAAGGTGTTTTACTAATAAGAACTAATTCTTCTTCACGAAATACACTTGTATGAAGTTCAGCATGCTGAGTAGCTCCAGCTATAAACGCTCCGTCTAGTTTTCGTTCTAATACTAGCCTAATTAGTTGTTCGGTCGTATTTGTTTCTAAAATCAATTCGACTTTTGGGTATTTCTCATAGTAGGCCGTTAATATAGAGGGAAGCCTTACCGCAGTTGTAGATTCTGTACATCCAATTTTCAACGTGCCTTTTGGCTCAGTGCCATTACTTTGAACCGCTTTTATAGATTGATCCATTAAGTGGATAATTTGTTTGGCGTATGTTAATAAAATCTCACCGTTAGAAGTTAAAGTTACACCTTTTCCGTTACGGTAAAATAAAGGCATACCTAATTCATTTTCTAGTTGTTTCATACGCATTGTTACGCCTGATTGTACATAGTTTAAATTTTTAGCTGCGTGAGAAATATTATTTTCCTTCGCAACTTCGTAAAATACAGTTAAATCTTTTATGTCCACGTATTATCCCTCCGAAAAGGTATCAATTTTTTTGATGGATTATATGATGAATCTTTATTTTATATGATATCAGAACTTTCATACAATGGAAGGGGGTGGAGGGATGATTGTGTTAATCGAAGAAAGGATGAAAAATACTTATAAGTGGATGATGTTAATTGTTGCGACGATTGCTCAAACAACAGCGACGCTTATAGCGTATGGTGTTGGAGTTTTGGCATTATTTTGGAAAGAAGAATATGCGCTTACGAATATGGAGAGTGGTTTGTTAATAAGTGTTGTAAATGTTGGACCGTTATTTTGTATGCTATTTGTTGGGCGGCTACTTGATCAATATAATGAAAAGTTGTTAATTTCTATAAGTTCATTTTTGCTAGGAGGTTCGCTTTTACTAACTAATATAGTAAATGGATTTAATGGGCTGTTATATATACTTTTATTAGTAGGAATGTTTTATAGTGTTTCCCAGCCAGGAGGAAGTAAAGTGATTTTGAAATGGTTTCCAAAAGAAAATCGTGGGTTAGCGATGGGAATACGGCAAGCTGGTATACCGATTGGTGGTGCGTTAGCGGGAGTGTTAATCCCATTTCTTACAATACAATATAATGTGACTTATGCGATAAATAGTATGGCATGCATTTGTATAATTGGGGGATTATTATTTTTTGTGTTTTATAACGAGCCATATGTTCAGGAGGAAGCAAGGAAAGGGCATTTTAAGATTTCTTTTTGGACGCAGCTAAAAGTAGTGATATGCAAAAAAGAGTTATATCCAATTTATATTACGGGTATTTGCATGATTTCATTACAAATGGTGCTAGTTGGACACTTCATGAAATTTTTAGTAAGGGAACAATCCATTACATCTATTGTAGCTGGAACAGTATTTTCAGTTATGTTCTTTTCTGGAATGATTGGCCGTGTTGCATTAGCAGCTATTAGTGATGTGTTTTATAAGGGAAATCGGAGTACTCCATTATTTATAGCTGTCTGTGCTTCTATCGGTTTGATTCTATTGTTAGTAATGAGCATACATACAGTAACAAGTGGAGTATTGTATGGTGTAAGTGTATTGTTAGGTTTCTTTTCAATTGGTTGGTTTAGTCTTTTTATCGTCGAAGTTGCTGAATTGGCAAGTGAAGAATGTGTTGGAATAACAGTTAGTTTGGCGCTGACATTAAATCAAATTGCTATTATTGTTGCACCTGTTTTATTTGGTTATATTGTCGATGAGAAAGGGTATACGTGTGCGTGGTTGTGTATAGTGGTATTATTAAGTATTTCGGCAGTGAGTTTATATAGTAAAAGCAAAAAATAAAAGAAAGTTAGCAATGTAAATTTTTTATGAAGAAAGTCTAAAGAAATGCCGAATGAGCGACATTTCTTTTTTTATATGTTGTATAATCAAAATATAAATGATATTCGTTTTCAATGACGTTCATTGCCTCTTTTGAAATTTCCTGTAACTTTAGCCATAATGAGTTGTTTTTCTGTATCGTTATGTGCATGATTTATTTTGTTTAAAAATTTTTCAGCATCATTTCCTTTTAATACCGAAATCTGTTTTCCGTAATATTCAATTAAAACTATGTTATTTTTTGTTACCCTGTAATGAAACATCATGTCATCTAAACGATTGCGTCTATCAGTATTTTTCATGTTTACAACTCCGTTCTATATGATATGTAACAAATGTTACATAAGATGTTGAAATTATAGTAGGGTGTATACGATTGTAAGGTGGAAATTTTGCAAGAAAGAAATACAATAAAGAGTAGCCAAAAACTGAATATGAGAAAAAGGAATCTAGTTGACTTGGGTGAATAACAGATAGATAATATTATAAAATATTTGAAAATTAAAAGATATAGAATAGAATGGATGCATGTTAAGTGAAACTAGATAAAAGAGGGTTCCTATTATGTTAAAGAAATGGTTAATCGTTTTCTTTATTTTTGCTATTTTTTGTGGGAGTGTCGTTACACTAATACATGCAAATAAAGGTAAGAAATATGATATAAAGGCATTTTCTAATTTAAATAGTAAGAAAAAGGGCGATATGCAAGAAGTTGATGCGAATGAGAAAAAGCGCTATGAAGTTGCAGCTGGAAAACTAGATCAATATTTAAAAGATAAAGGATTTAATGGGAGTGTTCTTGTAGCTAGTAAAGATCATGTAATTTTACGAAAAGGTTATGGATATGCGAATGTGAAAGATAAAGTAGTAACAACGCCAAGAACGAAATATCGCATTGGTTCTATTACGAAAACAGTCGTTGCAATATCTATTATGCAGCTAAAAGAAAAAGGGAAATTAAATATTGAAGACAATGTAAATAAGTATATTCCATCATTTCCGGCAGATAAAAACATTACGTTACGAAATTTGTTAACACATACGTCTGGGTTGCCAGATCAGGGACAAGGTAGGGTTGATGCGGCGTCACGATTAAAGTTAGTAACGTGGATTGGTGCACAAAAATTGCAATTTCCTGCAGGGACTGGGTGGAAATATACAGATTATAATTATATGGTGCTTGCGTATATTGTAGAAAAGATATCGAATAAACCGCTCGCTGAATATGTGAAAGAAAATATTTTTACGCCTGTTGAAATGCATGAATCTGGAATGGGTGCAACTCTCCCTGAAGATATTTTTTTAGCAGAAGGTTATACGAAAAAAGATAACGAGTTAATAGCTGCGCCTCGGTTAAAAATGAATTGGCTGTATGGGTGTGGTGAAATGTATACGACTGTTGAAGATATGAAAAGATTAGATGAGGCTATTATGGATGGAAAGTTGATTTCTAAACAAAGTGTATCAGATATGTTTACTGCATCATCTGTAAGAAAATATGGATTTAGTTTCTATACTAATCCAGATTATTATCATAATCATGGTGTATTAGCTGGTTGGAATACATTTAATAATTTTAACCGGGATAAACGAACGTTTGTCATATTATTCTCTAACGTACAAAATGGTATGAATGATACGTTTAATCAGGAGTTTAGGAAAATGGCGAATGATTTAATAGAAGGAAAATAATAATTTTAAAAGTCGGTATTGATATGTAATTATCAATACCGACTTTTTTTATTTAGTCATGTTCTATTTGCTGACTAAGTAGGTGAGAAAGGTGGTTGATATTTGAATAAATCTATATAGGTAGTTAAATGATATGAATGTAAAGGATAATTGGTAATTTTTACATTGCTGAAAAAGCTTGAGCTTCACACTATGTGAAACTTTACAGTATTGGAGATAGGAACAGGAGGTTGAAAAAATGAAAAAAGTAGTAAAGTTTTGTTTAATAAGTGTATTATCCACAACGATTATTAGTGGTTGTTCTTTTGAAGGTGGTAAAGAAAATGTAAAAGGGAAAGAGAATGGAAAAGTAGAGGTACAGAAAAAAGTTGGGAAATATACGATGCCAGATGAAAAAGATAAGCATGAAGGTACATGGTTGCAATGGCCTCATGAATACACATATGGTCAAGAATATAAGCAGGAAGTTGAACAAATTTGGGTTAAGATAGCAAGCGCTTTAACTGAGGGTGAAAAAGTTCATATTGTTGCATACGATGAGGAAGAGAAAGAGCGCATCAATAATCTTTTAATAGATAAAGGACTGAATATGGATAAAATTGATTTCTTTATCGCTCCTACTGATGATGTATGGGCAAGGGATAGTGGACCAATTTTTGTTTATGACAGTAATAAAAGTCTTAAAATATTAGATCCAGCATTTAATGGTTGGGGGAAGAAAACACCTTATAAAAATGATGCTCGTATTCGTGAGAAGGTTAGTAAACAAGTAGGGATCGAAAGAATTGATTGGGGAAAATTTGTTCTTGAAGGCGGCGCAATTGAATTAGACAGCAATGGTACGGCGTTATTAACCCGGAGTGCTGTAACGAATAAGAATAGAAATCCAGATTTATCAGAAAAGGAAATTGAAAAATATATAAGTGACCTTGGGGTAACAAACTTTATTTGGTTAGACGGAGTTCCTAATTTAGATATTACTGATTTTCATATAGATGGATTTGCTAAATTTCATAATAAATCCACCATTGTAACGATGAAAGAAGATGACCTAGCTGAATGGGGTTTATCAAACAAAGATATGGATACATTGTTAGATGCAAAAAATGCGTTAGGACAGAAATATAAGTATGAATACTTACCTCTTAGTAAAGATAAAGTTACTTTAGAAAATGGAAAAGTTCTCGATTATAAGGGGTCGTATATCAATTATTATATTGGGAATACAGTGGTGTTAGTGCCTAATTATAATGATCCGAATGATAAAATCGCAAACGATACGATTCAGAAGTTATACCCAGATCGTAAAGTAGTTGGTATTGATGTGAGAGAGCTGTATAAAAATGGTGGCATGATTCATTGTGTTACACAGCAACAACCGATTCAATTGAAATAATCGATTGAAATTCAGCAACCTTCCGACAAAATAGGTACATTGTTACCTTTATCTATTTTGTCATGTTTTATTTTTCGCAAAAAGGAGCAAGGGCATTGAAAGGAATAATATTAACTAGTTTCATAATGATAGTGCTTATGATTCTATTATTCAATTTCATACTTTCCTATTTAAAATACTGTCAAGAGTCAATTTCCCGCTCAACCACGGCTATATATTTTTTATATAAATATATAATATTTCTCCGTGCTATAATCCATTCATGAAATGTGCACGTTTCGAAAATTGTTATGAAAAGGGAAATAGCTGGCATAGTGAAATTAGTTATTCAACCATTATTAAAAAGCGAGGTAAATATTATGGAACAAAAACATAATGGAATTATTTTTACTGCAATACCAGATAAATCAAATGAATATTATCGACCATTTTATGAAGACCTGATTTATTTTAATGAATATTTAAATGAAAATAAATCTTTGACTGATCAACTTGTTTCTTTATCCGTTGAAGAGCAAGACTTTCATACAAGCTTTTTTGAGTATGATGATATTTGGCTAAGAGATGTTGCACCAGTTGTCACAAATCATTTAGTTAAATTTAAATATCAACCAAATTACTTACCGAAAGATCAATGGAGATATTTAGATCAACAATTTAATAAATGGTTGAAAAAGAACGATTTTGAGTATGTGAAGTCTCCATTGATATTAGACGGTGGAAATCTTATTTGGAATAAAAAAGATACTGTTATATTAACGGAACGCATATTTGATGATAATTATGATTGGACGGAAGAAGAAATTATAGAGCAACTGGAATGGGATTTGGATGTGAGCCGCGTTATTATTATTCCTGCTGAAGAAGGGGACGTACTTGCACATGCAGACGGAATGGTTAAATTTATTGATGAACATACGATGTTTATTAGTGATTTTTTAGGGGATCATGAATTTAGATATAATGTTCAAGAAATTATTCAAGAGCAAATGCCAGAAGCTGAATTTATAGTTGTTCCATCATTATATACAGAAAAAGGACAATATGATCAAGAAATAGCATCGGCAAAAGGGTTGTATATAAATATGTTAGAAACATGTGATGTGATTTACGTTCCTAAGTTTGGACTACCTAAAGATCGGGAAGTTTTACGATATATTCAACAACATACGGAGAAACAAGCTATTCAAATTCATGTAGGAGAAATATCAACAATGGGAGGCGTAATAAATTGTTTAACGTGGTATTGTCCTGATCATTTGTTACCTTCAAAAATGAAAAGATTGCACAATCAGAATGAAGAATTTTCAGTTAGGAAGATTTTTGATTGGTTTTAAAATAAGTGTATAAAAAAATGTATTCAAGGGGTAAGTATATGTATACAATTACTGAGTTTTCGCGGATTTGTAAAATGAGTACACGGATGCTAAGGCATTATGACAAAGAGGATATATTAAAACCAGCATATGTGAACCCTGAAAATGGGTATAGATATTATGAGCAAGGGCAGTTAGAAATAGCGTTGAAAATAAAAAAGTTGAGGGAGTATAAGTTCCCTCTACCGAAAATTAAAATCATTCTTCAGTCGTCAGATCAAGATTCATTTATTAAACATATGCAAGCACAAATTATAGAGTTATCTCATGAGGTAAAACAAAATTTACAGGTTATTTCAGAAATGAATGAAATGGTAAATATGAATCATGCTTTAAATACTGCTTGTCATAGAAAGTACGATATATTTATTGGAATGAGAAATGAAATAACAGTAATTGCTCAAAGACTGCAAATAAATATAGATGATATGGATGATTATTTTTATGAATTATATGAAAAAGTACAAAAGCATAACTTACAAATAGTTGGTTCGCCCTCTACGGTCTTTTATGATGAAGAGTATATTCCAAATGAAAGTGATGTTGAATTAAGGATTCCGGTCATGCATGGGAACAATAAAGATGTAGTACAAGAATATGAAATGAAAAAATTAAATCCACATCAAATCGTTACTACTATGCATTATGGAAGTTATGACTATATAGGCTACGCTTATATTGCGTTAGAAAAATGGATTGAAAGAAATGGTTATGTAATAGATGGTTCACCATATGAGGTCTACATAAAGGGACCTGAATGTGATTGTTTAGTAGAGGAGTATGTGACACAAATTTGTTTTTTAGTTATGAAAATAGACTGAGAATAAGGATTGACATTAACATTATGTCAATCCTTATTCTATTTATGTAAGTAATTCATCATAATAAAAAGGAGAAAGAATATGAAAAGAACAATCATGATTATTTGTCTGATTCTAAGTATGACATGGGTTTCAGCGTGTACTCCTGGAGTAGGAGAAGGTGAGAATGGTAGCTTCGTTCTACCTAATCAGTTGCCAAAAAATGTAGTGTTTAAAAATGGTACAATCTATACTTCAAATGACAAGCAAGACATTGTAGAGGCTGTAGCCGTTAAAGAAGGGAAAATTACATTTGTTGGTTCAAACAAAGATGTAGAAGGATTTATAAATGAAGATACGAAAGTGGTGGATTTACAAGGACGTTTTATTCTTTCTGGTTTTGTGGACAATCACAATCATATATTTGAGGCGAAATCACCAGCAGCAGGGAATTGTAGTGTTTCACCGGATGCTGCGCTGCAAGAACAACGATCGTATTTAAAAGCTTGTAAAAAAGGTGTGAAAGATGGCGAATGGATAAGTGGAACAGGATTTAGTTTGGAAGAGCTGTTAAAAGATATGGACGAAAAATCAGAACAACAAACGCCATTACAAGTTCTTGATGAGTTATTTCCTAATAACCCTGTATTAATTATGGAAAGAACTTCTCATTCTGTATGGGTTAACTCAAAAGCATTGAAAGTAGCGGGAATAAATAAAGAGACGAAAGATCCGCAAGGCGGAAGAATCATCCGGGATCCAGAAACAGGAGAACCTTTCGGGATTCTGTATGATACAGCAGGGGATATCGTAATGGAAAAAGCATGGAATTCTCAGCCTAAACTCTTTGAAAAAAATTATGACGGTTTGTTAGACGGTTTAGATGAGGTTGCGAAGAATGGTATTACTACAATCGGCGATGGACGTCTTTATTGGAAACGAGGCTGGTTAGATGTTTGGAATAAAGTTAATGATGAGAAAAAGTAAACGTCGCGAGTAGTACTTCGTCCGTGGGTATATCCGAACTTAAATGAAGCAGAACAAATGGAGTATTTCAAAAAAATTAAGCGTGATGATGTATCATCTAGAATGCTTATTAATCAAGTGAAAATGTATAGTGATGGAATTAGCATTAACAGCACAGCTAAAATACTAGAAAAATATAAATTTGAGTGGTTTAAAGGAACACCGTACGGTTTGAACTATATTCCAGAAGAAAAAATGAAGTGGTGGTTGAGTGAACTCAATAAAATTGGTTACGGTGCACTCATCCACACAATTGGAGATGGCGGGGTAAGAGAGAGTTTAAATGCAATTGAAGCAGCGAAAAAAGAAGGGGCGAATCAGCCTTATACGCTTACGCATGTTGAAATGGTAGAAGATAGTGATATAAATCGTTTTGCTAAGTTAGGTATTAGTGCTGATTTCCAAGTAGGCCATGATTTTGCAGAAGATCCTAAACAAAGCTGGGCAAGTGCGTATTTTTCAGATCAACAGATGAAACGAATTATGCCGTTAGGACGCATTTGGAAAACAGGAGCAAATGTATCGCTTAGTAGTGATTGGGATGTAAATGAACTAAATCCACTTGTGACGATTTCGAATGCACTAAGTATTGAAGAGAAAGGCTTATCTGATGTATACGCAGCTATTGATGCATATACGATTAAGCCCGCCAAAGCATTAGGTCTTGATACTATTACTGGTTCAATTGAAGTAGGTAAATCAGCCGATATGGTATTACTAAATGAAGATATTACTAAAATGAGTGCCGATAAGATTCTGAATGCGAAAGTTTTAGTGACGGTTTTACAAGGAGAAGTAGTGTATCACAAGGGAAAATAAAGAATCAGTTTATGAAGTAGTTAATATATTTCTGTTGACCTTAACACGATGTCAAAGTTTAGACTGAACTTACATTTGAAGAAGGGGTGAACACGTATGAGAAATATAGAAAATAGTTTGTTTTATATGCCAGCTGAGTGGGAAAATCATGAGGGGACATGGCTCCAATGGCCTCATGATAAAGCTCATAGAGGTGAAGGTTACAGAGCTAAGCTAGATGATATTTGGGTAACGATGGCAAAGGAGCTTCATTACGGAGAAATTGTGCATATTGTTGTATATGATGAAGAAGAAAAAGTACATGTCCAATCGAAGTTAATGGAAGCGAAAGTGGATATGGATAAAATTGATTTCTTAGTTCAAGAGACGGATGATGTGTGGATAAGAGATAATGGACCGATCTTTGTAAAAGATAAGGAAGGCAAT
Source organism: Bacillus sp. DE0042 (assembly GCF_007680225.1). Lineage (NCBI taxonomy): Bacteria > Bacillati > Bacillota > Bacilli > Caryophanales > Bacillaceae > Bacillus > Bacillus sp. DE0042. The sequence continues at coordinate 216,524 of NZ_VEJP01000008.1, forward strand.
CTCTGCTTAACACACTGGATTTTTAATGGGTGGGGTGAGAAATATCCGTATGAAAATGATGCGGGTATTCCGGCGGAAATAAGTGAAATGTATAGCATTCCAAAAGTTAATTCTAGTGTCTGTCTAGAAGGTGGAGGAATAGAGATAAACGGAAATGGAACCTTAATGGCGGCAAAAACTTCTATTATAAATGAAAATCGAAATCCTACACTAAGTCAGGAAGAGATTGAAATAGAGTTAACGAAGTATCTGGGAGTAACGAATTTTATATGGATAACGGGCATTCGCGGTGAGGATAATTATGATGAAGATACGGATTACCATATTGATGGGGCAGCACGTTTTGTAAATGAAAATACAATTCTTTATGAATATGATCCTTTCGGGGAGAGTGAATCCTATCTTTTGGAGGCGTACGAAAAGCATTATCAAGAATTGAGACAAGCAAGAAATATAGATGGAAAACCGTTTCAGCTCATACCAGTACCGGTGACAAGAAAAATGGTAAAAGAAGCAGACTGTAAGGGCTCATATTTGAACTTTTATATTGGAAATGAAGTTGTATTAGTTCCTATATATGGCGATGAGCATGACAAGTTAGCGCTTCAAATCATGGAAGGGCAGTTTCCGGGAAGAAGAATTGTTGGTATTTATGTAAATGAACTGTTTGCGTATGGTGGCATGATTCACTGTGTGACGCAGCAACATTTAGTATAAAGTAACCGAAATGAAAAAAGCATGCAGAGTATATACTCTGCATGCTTTTTATAATGCTGAAAATTCTTCAACAAGTGAGCTGAAACGATTTAGTGCACTTTCAATTGGTTCTGGTGTAGTTAAATCAACACCAGCTTTTTTCAGTAAATTTAATGGATAGTCCGAACTTCCACCTTTAAGGAATTCAATATAATGTTTTTGAGCATTTGGATCGCCACTCAATAACTTATCGGCAATTTGGATTGCAGAAGCGAATCCAGTTGCATATTTGTACACGTAAAATGGACGATAGAAATGCGGTATTCTAGCCCAGCCGTATTTTACTTCTTCGTCAAATACGAGAGAGTCGCCATTATACTCTCTAAACAAGTTTTCGTAAACTTCGCTAAAGACTTGGGCATTTAATGGTTTACCTTGCTCAGCCATTGAATGTGTGATTTTTTCAAACTCAGCGAACATGATTTGTGTAAAGAAAGTGCCTTTAAATTTATCGATGAAATGGTTTACTAAATGATTACGTACATCAGCATCTTTGGCTTCTTTTAATAAATGATGAATTAATAGCACTTCATTTACTGTAGAAGCGACTTCTGCGACAAAAATAGTATAGTGTGCAGAAATTCTTGGTTGGTATCCGTGTGAGTAATGTGTATGCATGCCGTGTCCACATTCATGAGTAAGAGTGAAAAGGCTATTTAAATCATCGTGATGATTTAAAAGAATGAAAGGATGAACACCGTATACACCAAAGTTATAAGCGCCGGAACGTTTTCCTGGTGTTTCTCTTACGTCGATATAGCGTTTATCTTTAAAGCTTTTTAATGTTTCAATATATTCTTCACCTAATGGAGCTAGTGATTCGATCATGATGTCAAACGCTTTGTTATATGGAATGTCTTGTTTTACACCCGCTACTAAATCAACGCCCAAGTCGTATTGACGTAGTTCATCTACATTTAATTTTTCTTTTCGAAGTTCATTATAAGTATGTAGTGATTGAATATTTTTTTTCGTCGTCTCAATTAAATTTTCATATACTTCTTTCGGAACCATGTCGCCAAATAATGACTTTTCTAAAGCTGATGGATAGTTTCTTAGCTTTGAAACAGTAACATTATTTTTAATTGCAGCAGATAAAGTAGAAGCGATAGAATTCTTTAATTGAACGTATGGTTTGTAATAAGCTTTATAGGCTTCTTTACGTTTCTCGCGATTTTCATCTTCTATTAACTTTGCATACATTCCACGCGTTAGAGTAACTTTTTCTCCTTCATCAGTCGTCACTTCACCAAATAGTATATCTGCATTATTTAACATGCCGTATGTATGTTGTGGGGAGGAAAGTGCTTCGCCCATTTGTGATAAAATCTCTTCTTGGTCCTTATTTAATACGTGTTTTTTATAACGGTACAATTCAAATAAGTCTTCTTTATAGTATTGTAAACCTTCTGCTTCTTCTATGTAAGAATGTAATGTGTCTTCATCTACGCTAAGTAAGAATGGAGAAAAGAAAGATTTAGCTGCACTTACTTTCACGTGTAATTGTGACACTTTATCGACAAGCGATTGGGCGTCAGTATCGCGCGTATCAAGATCAGATTGTAATCGTGCATAAGCAAACATTAAAGATATTATGCTAGATATTTCTTCGCTCTTTGTTAAATAAGTTAATAAGCTATTACCGTCGTGAATATTGCCATTAAATTCGTGTAATTCTTTCGTTAACACTTCAATTTTATGAAAATCGTTTTCCCAATCTTCAATTGTATGGTAGATATCCGTTAAATCCCATTTCTCTTTCTCATCTACTTGTAGTCGATCTTTAAGTTCAGTCATAATCATTTCCTTTCTAAATATGTAGTTATATTCCTATATAACTATGAAATACAACAAATTGCAAAAAATCCCTGCTGAAAATTGAAAAGCCTTGCTAAAATGGCAAGGTTTGAAAAATTATAATGTAATTCCGAATTTTGAATGTAAAAGATTTTTATATTGCCCATTTGTAACGTTTTCTTTCGTTTTTTTACCGTTTTTCGCTATTGTCAGACTATCCTTTGTTAAAGATGCATGCCCATCTTCAGTTAGTTTTACAATAAGAGGTACTTTGTTAAATGGTGAGCCTTCATGTTCAACGATAATATTTTGTGCTGCATTTGCTTTTTCTTCAGTGACTTCTTCTAAATAAAATGCATAGCCTAACGTCCAATCATCAGCAGAAGATTGATCCAAAAACTCATTATTTTTACGCATCTCTAACATGTAGTTTCCCTTTTCGGTCATTTCTTTACGAATACGATAATCTCCTGTACCGGAGTGAATGACTTCACCTGAGAAAGGGACAGGTGCAAGAGGTAAGTATGATCCGAATCCTACTTCAATTAAATAAAGTTCATTATGATGTGTTAAAACGGTTACGATATGTCCAGAATCAACAGCCCATGTAGAATTTGCTGCATTGTACACTGTTCCTGAAACGAGATGAACATCAAATCCAGCGTCTTTAAGGAAGTAGTACATAGTAGGATTAAGTTCATAACAAAGACCGCCACGGTTGTTTACTAAAATTTTTTCTTTTAGATTTTCTTTTGATATTTCTGTAAAGTTGTTTTCGAGTATATTTAAGTTTTCAAAAGGGACAGTTTGTGCCATCGCGTACATAATGTTAGGTAAATCTTCAAATGAAACATTGTGTTTTTCTTCTATATGTAATCTTGAAAAAAATTGTTTTTGAAAGTCGGTCATAGAAATCCCTCCATCATGCTTTTATAGATAAATTGTAAACAATCTTGAATAAGATGTGAAATGAAAACTACTTTGAAGTATTTGTTGAATATGTGAAGTTAGACTAAAAAATAATGTGGGAGAGTGAGAGATTGCTACTTTACTAATTGTAGAACGAATATTATAATAATTTCGATAAACTATGCAAACGTTTTCTTGAAAGGGGATGTTGTAAATATGTTAAAAAAAATAACAGTAGTCGGCTTGTCGGTTGTTTTGTTTTTACCTAGTATATATGAGAGGAGTAAAGCGTATGCAGATACGGTTAACAATGGAACGTTAATGCAGTATTTTGAGTGGTATGCTCCGAATGATGGGAATCTTTGGAATCGCTTGCATTCGGATGCTGGAAATTTAGCTCAGAAAGGAATTACATCTGTCTGGATACCGCCTGCATATAAAGGAACTACGCAAAATGACGTAGGATATGGAGCATATGATTTATATGACTTAGGGGAATTCAATCAAAAAGAAACGGTACGAACAAAATATGGGACGAAAGCACAATTGAAATCTGCAATTGAAGCTTTACATAAGCAAAACATCGATGTATACGGCGATGTAGTTATGAATCATAAAGGTGGAGCAGATTATACTGAAACTGTAACAGCTGTTGAGGTAGACCGTAACAATCGAAATATTGAGGTATCAGGTGATTATGAAATTAATGCATGGACAGGATTTAACTTTCCTGGGCGCGGAGATACTTATTCTAATTTTAAATGGAAATGGTATCATTTTGACGGAACGGATTGGGATGAAGGGAGGAAATTAAATCGAATTTATAAATTTAGAGGTATAGGTAAAGCATGGGACTGGGAAGTGTCTAGCGAGAATGGAAATTATGATTATTTGATGTATGCAGATCTTGATTTTGATCATCCAGATGTTGCGAATGAGATGAAAAATTGGGGGACGTGGTATGCGAATGAATTAAATTTAGATGGATTTCGTTTAGATGCTGTTAAACATATTGATCATGAATATTTACGCGATTGGGTAAATCATGTCAGACAACAAACGGGGAAAGAAATGTTTACAGTGGCTGAATATTGGCAAAATGATATCCAGACTTTAAATAATTATTTAGCGAAAGTCAATTATAATCAATCTGTATTTGATGCACCACTGCATTACAATTTTCATTATGCTTCAAAAGGAAATGGGAATTATGATATGAGAAATATTTTAAATGGAACAGTAATGCAAAATCACCCTGCACTTGCAGTCACTCTCGTTGAGAATCATGATTCTCAGCCTGGGCAGTCATTGGAATCTGTAGTAAGTCCGTGGTTTAAACCGTTGGCATATGCATTTATTTTAACTCGTGCAGAGGGGTATCCTTCAGTTTTCTATGGTGATTACTATGGGACGAACGGAAATAGTAGTTATGAAATTCCAGCGTTGAAAGATAAAATTGATCCGATTTTGACGGCACGAAAAAACTTTGCATATGGTACGCAGCGTGATTATTTAGACCATCCAGATGTAATTGGCTGGACAAGAGAAGGTGATGGTGTACATGCGGATGCTGGTCTAGCGACATTAATCTCAGATGGGCCAGGAGGATCAAAGTGGATGGAAGTTGGAAAGGATAACGCAGGGGAAGTATGGTACGATATGACGGGTAATCAAAAAAATACTGTAACAATTAATAAGGACGGATGGGGGCAGTTCCATGTAAGTGGAGGATCAGTTTCCATATATGTTCAGCAGTGAATTGGTGATAAAAAGAAGAGGAAGACTGAAATATAAGTCTTCCTCTTTTTTTTATATTGTTATCATTCCTAAATTTTTATTTTCATAAATTAACTAGTCGACTTTTAAAACAACGAGAGATGCGTTGGAATAAATAATGTCACCCGTGGCTTCTCTTATTCGTACTCGAAGAACATCCCCTTGGTTTAAAGGTAATAAATCAGTTCTGGCGGATGTAGCTCTTACCCCAGAACCACCACCAACTCGTGTTTCAATTGCGAATTGAATAGAATCGTTTATTGTAAGATTTAATATATTAGATGAGATAGCTTGTATCGCAAATACGATTGAAAAGGATACAGAGTATACACCAGTGGTATTAATTGTAATGGAGTTGTCTACTGGGTTTAGAGTAGTTCCACTAACAGGTCCTGGAACGGTAAAATTAACATTTGTATTAACTACTGCTGAAAAACCGATACCTATTTCAGAAGTTATTGTTCCAAATACGGGGAGAATCCCTAAACCGGTTGCACCAGTAGGACCAGTTATTCCAATTCCGGTAGGTCCTGTAATTCCAGTGGGACCAGTTATTCCAATTCCAGTGGGTCCTGTAACCCCAGTAGGACTAGTTATTCCAATTCCGGTAGGTCCTGTAACTCCAGTAGGACCAGTTATTCCAATTCCAGTAAAACCTGTCGCACCGGTAGGTCCTGTCATTCCAGTAGGTCCGGTCGGGAATGTAAATGGTGGAATTGGTGGTAGTGTGGGGCCAATTAAATTTGGTTCAAGAGCAGGCCCATGTAAAATGATGTATTGTTCGCTCATATAGTAACCTCCTATGATTGCTTGTCATAATTATTAAATGTATTAGGGAAAGTAAATGACATTCGCAATAGCGGAGGCGCTAATTTAATTTTTTTTGCAGCGAAATTAAAGTTATTACTTTAAAGTTCGATACAATAAAAAACAGTATTGTGATTGCTATAGAACTAAATATTAGTATGTTTTTAACGTGATTTTAATAGTTTTTATATTTGTTTTACGATAAAATAAATTTAGTGTAAAATTACACTAAAAGTGTAAAGTGATAATAAAAGGGTGTTTTTACACTTGTGGTTATGAGAAGAAGTTCTTTATATAAATCGTAATTTAAAATCCATAAGGACATTTCTGTATAGGCAGTAGTAGCAAAAGGAGAGGCAATATGAAAAGAACAATAATGAAATATAGCATAATGCTTAGTTTATTACTATTAACATCATGTGATATATCGGATGAAGAAATTGAACGAAAAGCACAAAGTTATACAAAATCGGAGCATGGTATTACTGTAAAACTAGATCGAATTGAAATACCCGAACAAGGTAAGGATTTTTTAGGACCAGATATACGAATAGCTTATGTACAGCAAGTAGATGAACCATATTTACAATTTCAAATGTATTTCGATGGACGAACCTCGCCAAAGGTAAATAATGATAACTATAAAATAAAAAAAGAAGCGAATGATTTACGAGAAAGATTCAATACATATTATGAAGAAAAAGGAAATGATACTATACTTACTTTCGAGCAAATGCAAACAGGGGATACCGTTTTCGGTAAGAATGAAGAGAAAAAAATAGCGAAGAAACATCCGAAGCATTATGTTACGGCAGTTTTCAAAAGTAATATCTTTTTGGACGTAAACAACCGTGCACATATGGAAACGTTAGCGGAGCTTGCGAGAAGTATTCAGGAATTTAATAAAACGATTGAAAATAGTAAGAGTAGTGTGGATGATATTACAATTCAGTTGCCAAATGCTAATAAGGAAATATTACAACATATTGCAGTAGATTATATAGTAACGGTTGAAGATGCGAAAAAGACCCTTGAGAAAAAGGTTGATTATATGAAAGCTTTACAATCTGCAAGGGAATAGTTTGACACCTTTACTTCTCACAAAACATATAGTATGATGATTTCAATAAATTAGATTTCAATGACTATAATATAAATTAATGAGAGGTGCTTTTTGTGAGTGCGGTAGGTACTAAATAGGAAAAATTTAATGAAATAAATCGGATAAGACCAGGGGATTTTTATGTACATCATACCCCTAATTTTGTCATGGATTTATTTCGAAACCTATGAAGATACCTACAATACTTTATAAAGCGTGTAATAAGGGGATTGCCATCTGTTTTTTATGGCTTATTTCCTCATATATTATTACACTTGCCTTGTAAATGTAAAAGCTGCGGTATCCCCGCAGCTTTTTTGTATACGTTTTTAATGTGTAAAAATGGTAATTGAATAATGTAGAACTCATTGGAATCTAATGAGTAGGTATCTTCATTTATGATATAAATCAATCATAGTGAGGAGAAACAAAATGAATACGATGACTTTTGAAAAGTTACAATATAACGAATTAAAGGATATAGTGAAATCTTATTGTGTAAGTGGATTAGGTAAAGAATTATTAAATAAATTAGAACCGAGTACGAGTATAAAAGTAGTGAGGAATCGCTTGAATGAAACGACAGAAGCACGAGCTATAGTAGATGCAGAAGGGCATGTTCCTTTCTTTGGCATTTCAAATATTGCTAGTACAATTCAAAAATTAGAAAAAGGGATGATTTTAGACCCTGAAGAGTTAGTAAGTGTTTCAGACTTTTTACGCGGCTGTAGAAAGATTAAAAAATTTATGTTAGATAAAGAATTTTTTGCGCCAGTATTAGCTTCTTATGCAAATTCAATGACTGAATTTAAAAGTATTGAAGAGGAAATTAACTTTTCCATTAAAGGCAATAGTATTGATGCAGCTGCGAGTAAAGAGTTAAAACGAATTCGAAATAACATAGATTCAGTAGATGGGAAAATAAAAGAACGTTTAACGAAGTTTTTAAATAGTAGTGCAAATAAGAAGTATATTCAAGAGTTCTTTATTAGTAAGAAGGATGATCGGTATACGATTCCAATTAAATCTTCTTATAAAAATCAAGTTGCGGGAAGTATAGTTGAAGCGTCCGCTAAAGGCTCTACTGTATTTATAGAACCACACACGGTTACAAAGTTAAATGCGGAACTCGCTAGTTTGAAAGCAGAAGAAGCGATGGAAGAGTATCAAATTTTAGCGACTTTATCAGGAATGGTAGTAGAAAGTATTTATCATATAAAAATTAATATGGAATTGATTAGCCAATATGATATGGTGTTTGCGAAAGCGAAATTTAGTAAATCAATTGATGGAATAGAGCCGAAGTTAAATGATCATGGCTACATTCATTTAGTAAATTGTAAGCATCCGCTTTTAAGTGGAAAAGTAGTACCGTTACACTTTGAAATTGGTCAAAACTACCGTAGTTTAATTATTACAGGACCAAATGCGGGCGGGAAAACAATTGTATTAAAAACAATCGGATTATTAACTTTAGCGACAATGTCAGGCTTGCATATTGCTGGAGATAAAGAAACAGAAATTGCGATTTTCGAAAATGTATTTGTAGACATTGGTGATAATCAAAGTATCGAAAATGCACTAAGTACATTTTCATCTCATATGAAAAATCTATCTGAAATTATGAGGATGTCAAATAATAATACGCTACTATTATTTGATGAGATAGGAAGCGGGACTGAACCGAATGAAGGGGCAGCACTTGCAATTTCTATTTTAGAGGAGTTTTATCTTGCAGGATGTATTACAGTTGCGAGTACGCATTACGGTGAAATTAAGCGCTTCTCAGAAATGCACGATGATTTTATGAATGCAGCAATGCAATTCAATAGTGAAACACTAGAGCCACTTTATAAATTAGTAATTGGAAAATCAGGTGAAAGTAATGCACTTTGGATTGCGAATAAAATGAACGTAAGAGAACATGTACTGAAAAGAGCGAAAGAGTACATGGAAAATAAAGAATATTGTTTTGAAAAACTGAATGAAAGCAAAATTAGAAAACCGAAATTTGTGCAAGAAAAAAGAGGAAATCATTACGAGTACAAAATCGGCGATCGTGTAAATTTATTAGATTATGATGATTTTGGTATCATCTATAAGGAAATAGATAATTTCTATAACGTCGTTGTATATTATAACGGTGAATTTGTTGAAGTGAATGTAAAACGTATTACGTTAGAGGTAGCGGCGAAGGAATTATACCCAGAGGGATATGATTTAAATACACTATTTGTCGATTATAAAGAAAGAAAAATACAGCATGATATAGAGCGCGGATCGAAAAAAGCGCTTCGTAAAATTCAAAAAGAAATAAGAAAGAATAGAGGATAATATAGAATGGTAACGATTAGACAAGAACAAAAAAACGATTATAGAAAAACAGAAGAAGTTGTACAACAAGCATTTTTACATGAAGAATTTAGTGATAAAAAAGAGCATGAACTTGTAAAACGTATTAGAGAATGTGACGCATTTATTCCAGAGTTATCAATCGTTGCAGTAGATGAGGAAATCGTTGGTCACATTCTGTTATCCAAAATTACGATAGAACAGGATGGAACTTCTGTAGAATCATTAGCGCTTGCACCTGTATCAGTTGCTAGGGGCCATCAGAAAAAAGGAATTGGTGGAAAACTTATTGGAGCTGCGTTAGAAAAAGCGAAAGAACTTGGATACGGGTCAGTTGTAGTATTAGGACATCCAGAGTACTATCCGAAATTTGGTTTTAAGAAAGCGAGTAAGTGGAATATAAAAGCACCATTTGAAGTGCCAGATGAAGTGTTTATGGTGATTGAGTTAAGTGAGAACGCTCTGCAAGGTGTAGAAGGAATTGTACAATATTCGAGTGCTTTTGCTGAGTAGGAGTATCAGTTAAGAAATGTAATCATAAAAGATGCTATCTTTTTGTAGAGATATACAGAAAGATAGCTTTTTTTATTTAGCAAATTCACTTACGTATATTTTGCTCAATGAATAATTAAGGTGGTAAAATTGATATAGAAATGTAAAGGGAGAGAATAGAATGAAGAATCGAGAAACAGATAGCAATGAGAATGTAGTTACGTTATATGTTACAAGACACGGAAAAACAATATTAAATACGAATCATCGCGCGCAAGGTTGGGCAGACTCCCCGTTAGTAGAAAAAGGTGTTGAAGTTGCCTCTAATTTAGGAACAGGATTAAAAGATGTTCATTTTACGAATGCGTATAGTAGTGATAGCGGCCGAGCGATTGAAACTGCTAATTTAGTATTAAAATATAGTGAGCAATCAAAGTTAAAACTTGAGAAAAGAAAAAAATTACGAGAATTAAATTTTGGTATTTTTGAAGGTGAAAAACTTGAAAATATGTGGGATGTGGTTGGAAAAGCTGCAGGCGTTGCATCACCAGAAGAACTTATGAAGTTTTCTATTCAAGAAGTGATTAATCTTATTAGAGCAGCAGACCCTACGAAACAGGCGGAAGATTGGGAATTATTTTCTACTCGTATAAAAGAAGAGATTGATAAAATTAGTGAAGAAGCTGCTGCAAATGGTGGCGGTAATGTTTTAGTTGTCGTTCATGGGCTCTTGATTACTACCTTAATCGAAATGTTAGACAGTAGCAAAACAAAACTTGGAGTAGAAAATGCTAGTGTGACCCAGGTTGTATATAAAGACGGAACATACACAGTCGAGTCTGTTGGAGATATGAGTTACGTTGCAAAAGGGAAAGAAAGTGTGGAAATATAAAAATAAGAAAAGGAAGGTAGAGAAATCTAGCTTCCTTTTTATTTTTAAATATATCATTTATTAACTATAATCGGAATATTCTGTTAAAAAAGAACTGTGAAAATTATTGTAATGGTATAATTAGGGAGTAGGAACAACAAATTAGTTTGTAGTGTATTGGAGGGACATTAGTCTAGCTTTACATTTCATCTCATCTCGGAATCTAAAATAAGTATACGAGAAATAAAACAAAGTAAGGAATGTGTGAATATGGATCGAATATATTTTGTGGACAACCCGTGGCCTAATGGTCATCGAATTGTTAATTTTAAGTGGAGTGCACATTTTAAATATGCTGAGGAAGAAGAGTTAAATGGTATGGCTGGTTTGTATTTTGATTTGCATTTAGAGACCGCGGATTATGATGAGGAAGATTTGGATGAAGAAGATGAAGAGAATGAGGAAGAAGATGATTGGCAGGCTAAGATTGTATGGAACAACTTCCATAGATGCACTTTGTCATCAGAAGAATGGGATTTTAAAGGGTTTCGTGTAGGCAGTGATGAGGCGCCTTTTAATTTGGATACGCTAAATGGGAAGAGATTTGCAATTGATTGTTTATCGGAAGATGAGCAGCAGGACTTAGATTTAGAGTTAACTGCATTTGACGTTTATTTACTTGGACATGATGCGTCAGCCTTTCATAATATTAAGTTTACTAGATTAGAAGGGCAGACATATCAAATTGAATGGAAAGGGAAATTGGCACTAGCGTATATTGGTGATTATGAATTTAAATATGATTTTCATACACTAATTACCTCAACATCATTTAGTGGAATTAATATTCCTAATGAAATATCTGATTATGAGGCGTATGTTTTGCTAAAAAGATTTGTTAGTAATCCAGTATTGTTTGAATTGCAACATGATAAAGGGGATAGACGATTTGTATTGAAATAAAAATATATTATTGCATTTATGAAATGTATGAGTAAAAGGCTACCGTATTCGACATAGTTAATAACTTTGGTGTCGGAAAATTAAAAGAAAATGATACATAGTATGTGATTTATGTTCAGTTCTAAGAAGAAAAGAATATTAACAATTATATGGAGAAGTGATTATGTTGATTAAATTCGTTCATTTGTTATTTGGAAAACCGTGTGAAAAAGGTGATTCGTTCCAAACTAAGTTTCCACGTTTTATTTATTGGAGTGCAGTTGTATTTTATTTTTTTGGAATGCTATTATTTTTGGTTTTTTCTTTTATTGATACTGTATTTATTGGATCGTTGATATTTGGAGGTTTGTTTTTTCCTTTAATATTTAGATTTGTTTATTATATAAACTTAAAAATGAGGGGCCTAGAAAGAGAAGCATAGACAGAAAAAATATAAATAACTGGGTAATTGAAAAGAAGCGAAATCGAACATAAATAACGTTAAAAAAGGAAGTGAAGAAATATATTCTAGCTTCCTTTTTTTATTAGTACGATTATGGAATTAATAAAATCTTCCCTGTACTTTTTCGGCTCTCTAATAATTCATGAGCACGGGCACCGTCTCGTAAAGAGAATGTAGTAGGACTTGTGATTTTTACTTTTTCGGTCGCAATCCATTCGAATAATTGAGAGGAGCGTTCTTTTCTCTCTTCATAAGATGTAAGCACGTTCCAAAGGTCTCCGCCAGTTAAAGTTTTCGAAGTATCCATAAGCATACGCGGATCAACGGGCGCAGGATTACCACCAGCCATTCCGTAAAATACGACAGTACCACCAGTTTTAGTTGCGCTAAAACTTTCCTCTAATGTAGAACCTACTGATTCATATACAACATTTACTCCATCACCGTTTGTTGTTTCAAGTACTTTCGCAGGCCATGCTTCAGTATATAAAAATACGTGATCAGCACCAGCTAACGTAGCTATCTGTGCTTTTTCTTTTGATGAAGTTAGGCCGATTACTTTTCCGCCTAGTAGTTTAATTATTTGAATAAGAAGTTGCCCAACACCACCAGCTGCGGCATGTACTAAAGCTATATCACCTTGTTTTATTTCATAGCTATCTTTCGTTAAGTAATGTGCTGTTAGACCTTGCAATAAGACAGAAGCGGCTGTTTCAAAAGAGATAGAATCTGGAAGCTTAATTGCTTTCTCCGATGGAACAGCAACTAGGTCTGCATTTGCAAATGGGACATCAGCAAATGCAATACGGTCTCCAGGATTAATATTCGTAACGTCAGCTCCTACTTTTTCAACAACGCCAGCTCCTTCATAACCTAATACATATGGTGGGTTGCCAGCGAGATGATAATCACCGCGGCGTCTATAAATATCAGCGAAATTTAAACCGATTGCTTTCGTGCGGACAAGAATTTCATTTGGATTTATGATTGGATCATGTATTTCTTTATATTGTAGTACATCCGGATTTCCGAACTGTTCGAAACAAAGTGCTTTCATATGGAATCCCTCCATTTGTATTGTTTGTCGATGCTCTTTATCATACAATACAAATATCAATAGACAAAGAGGATTATTTCGATGAAATCAATCGGGAATATCGATTGAAAAGAGGGACGATAAATGGAGATAAAACAATTAATTACATTTAAAGTAGCAGCGGACACTTTGAATTTTACGCAAACTGCGAAGAAATTAAACTTTGCTCAATCGAGTGTAACGGCGCAAATTAAAACGTTAGAAGCAGAGTTAGGTACGCCGTTATTTGAAAGATTAGGAAAACGTCTTTTTTTAACTGAAGCAGGCAGAAAGTTTCAACTATATGCCGACAAGATGATTGCACTCAGTAACGAAGCAAAAATGGCTGTGAAAGATGATGAGGAAATAGCAGGTACGTTAATAATCGGTGCGCAAGAAAGCCAATGTACATATAGACTTCCTTCTATATTAAAGAGGTTTAAAGCACAATTTCCTCAAATAAAGCTTATATTTAAACCAGCACATTCCAATAAAGATGCGAGGGAACAATTGATGGAGGGAAAAGTCGATCTTGCCTTTATTTTGGACGAATGTAAAACAGAAGATGCTTTACATGTGGAGCCGCTTATGAAAGAAGAATTAAAAGTAGTAGCTGCTTCAGGGCATTATTTACTCGAGCAAACTTCCGTTTCTACAAAAGATTTAGAGAAGGAAACACTTTTGTTAACAGAACTCGGTTGCTCGTATAGAACTTTATTTGAAGAGCTATTTCGTACAGAAGATGTGTATCCAGCAAATAAAATTGAGTTCGTTAGTGTCGAGGCAATTAAACAATGTGTTATTGCAGATTTAGGTATAGCAGTTTTACCCGCGATAGTAGTAGAAAAAGATATACGAGAGGGAACGATAAAAGAGTTACATTTAGAAAATGCAATTTCACCGATTTATACACAAATTGCTTGGCATAAAGATAAATGGATGACAGCGCCACTGCAGCAATTTATTGATGTGACGAGGGAGTTTTTTACAACAGATTAAGTGGAGAAATATTTATTTTATATAAAAGAAAAAATGGCAATTTTGTATAAAGAACCGATGCTTGCATGTAACAAGTATCGGTTCTTTTATGTTTTAAATAAAGAATGCTATAAAATGTGTATTTCTCAACTTTTTTTCTTAGACAGATAAGTAAAATTCTTCGTATATTCCAATAATCATAAGGAAATTTACAACGTTTATCCGTTTCTGTAAGATGCCTCTAGGAAGCATGAAAGGAGGGCTTACATAGCGGTATAGCTTGTTTTTATGATACGTACTTATTTTTGGGGAGGAGATTTGCAATGTTTAAAAAGTTAATGAAAGTATGTGTGTTAAGTGTAGCGAGTGTAGGTGTATTATTTAGTTTTCAAGGAAGTACATTTGCAGCTACTGATTTAAGTAGTTACTATGACGGGAAAAATCCGGCTACAACGAAAGTATACGGAGGCAGTACAACGTGTGATGCAGATGGATTTAATGCAAAGTCTACAGCGGTGTATGAGGGTAGTAAAAAAGTAGGGACAGTGTATTTACGTTACAGTAATAAATGTCACGCAGCATGGTCTAAGCTTGTTTTAGATCAACCAGCACCTTCCGTTTCTGGAGGGATATATGCTTACGCTGTTATTAATAAATATAAAAACGGTGTATTTCAAAAATCAGTAGACTCTAATAGTGGTAATGGAGCAATAAAAACAGGTCAAACGAGCACGTATACAGGAATGGTATTTGATTTAACTGCTGATTTTGGTTATACGGCTGATGCCGAAGCGGTGACGATTAATAATGGTTACGGGAAAACTGGACGTTATTAATAAAGGAGTGGAATTCTATGAAGCTTTTTAAAAAGGTAAGCGCATGTCTTTGTCTGGCATTGCTCGTCATAACTAGTGTTTTTAGTACGACGAATAATGATAAAGCATTTGCAGAAGACCATTCATATGATGGGAAAAGCCCTTACTACAATAGCTGTGATCAATCAGTAGTAACGAAAGAAAAGAAGTGGATTGATTCTAATTCATATGTGGAATTAAAATTTAGCACGACGTGTAAAACAGCGTGGGCAAAGGTTACTGTAACTCGTGCAGCGGTTTATAATAACGAAGCTGATGCAAGGATAGTCAGAAAAACCGATGGAAAGGCATATACTTGCGGAAGTGCTGGAGGAAATGGTGTTGTGAATAAAGGGCAAACATCATGTTATACGCCAATGGTATATGATTTAGATCCAAGAAAGGCACAAGCACAAGGGAAACATGCCATTCCGAATAGTGATGCATATAATTATGCGGAGACAATTTGGTATTAATATAATACATGAGTTAAGAGTTGTTATTTGATATAAAAATGAAAGAGCCTTATTGCATTTTAGTGTGGTAAGGTTCTTTCAAGTTGTTAATAGTTTAAGAACAGTTATTTACAATGACATATCTTTATAATCACTTTTAAGTATCGCCATAATAATTTCATCTGAGAATGTATCGTTATAAAATAAAGATTGACGTAAGGTTCCTTCTTTTACAAACCCAATCTTTTCATAAGCTCTAATTCCGCGTAAATTATGGCTAAATACTTCTAACTGTAACCGATTTAAATATAGTTGTTCAAAAACAAATTTTAAAACAATTGTAATAGCTTCAGTTCCATATCCTTGTCCTGTTAGTGCTATTGAAAGCATTGATATTCTGAATCCTGCTCTTTTGTTCTCCTCATCGATATCTAAAATCGACAACTCTCCAATCATTTCGTCATTGCTTTGTAAACAAATAGCGAAATCATAGCGACTCGAATCATTATTTATATGAGCTATATGTGTCTTTATTTGTTCCAATGAAAAAGTAGGTTTGGTTCCAGTCATATAACGTATCTCTGTATCCATCGTACTTTCTAATATAATTGGGGCATCTAGTTCGCAAAGAGGTCTTAAATAAATTCTTTCACTCTCTAATCTCATTATAAATTTCTCCTTAAGTTTGGTGATAGAGTATATAAATATTTTTGCTCTACATGGAAGAAGAGTTTTATTTTGTGTATTGTTTGAAAAGTATGTGTCTTACTTTGATGTTACATGAATTTTATAATGATATGGTATACCTAAAACAAATGATAAAAGTTTTATACACAACAAAATGTATCAACAAGTTTTTTTATAATCGAATTAACTAAGGTCTGTATCAGGAGGAGTGTACCCAAGGTGACGAGCCATAGATACAATTTGTCCTTTATGATGAAACTCATGTGTCTCTGTATGAGTTAAAAGCCATATCGGTGTTGTACTCCAAGGTTCTTTTTGCCATTTCACTTCATTTGCTATATTTTCGAGCCAACGGTCATTGTATTCATCTAAAAAGTGTTGTACAGTCTCATCTACTAACTTAAATCTAGCACGGACTTTTACGATATCTGCATGTTCAATTTCGTAATCGCTAGCAAATGAAAAATCTGCCCGTTTTTGCTTGAATGCGAACGATCCAAGCCAGTATCGATAGCAATCGGCTACATGAATATGTGTCTTTATGAGGCTACCGCTCCCGAAATTTGGAACAGTGCTATGTAATTTTTCTAGTGGGATTTCTTCCAAAAACGAAAATAGAGTTTCTCTTGTAGAACTAATAAGATTATATTGTTGTTTTAAAATATGTAACATGCAAGAACACTCCTCTTTTATTTACTAAACTATTTGTGTAGTGAGTAATTCTATATGTACGAGGGGCGAACCTTTTTATTATTTTTACTGAGCATATTAGATGTATTTCTTCATTGTTTCTGATAGATTAAACAAGGTGAAACTTTAATAAGTTGAACATTCTTAGTTCATAATAAATGGTACATGAAGAAGGGGAACGATCAAATGAATAGAATAATTGGTTTAAAACAATTTGAAATAACGCGTGGGGCATTACTTAAATTTATGGAAACGTTAGATGATAAAACTGCAGATACACAGCCGGAGGGTTTTAATAATACAATTCGCTGGCATATTGGTCACGTGTTAACAGCGGCAGAAGTTTTCATGTTTGGAAAAGAATTCAAACAATTACCAACTGAATATCCAGGTATGTTTGGATATGGATCAAAACCGTCTAAATGGAAAACAGAAGGACCATCATTAGAAGTGTTAACGGCTCAATTAAAAGAACAAGCTAAACGTATTAACGAAATTCCAGCAGAAGCATTTGAAAATAAACTTCCAGAGCCATTTCTAGGATTGGAAACAGTAGGGGAGCTATACGGTATGATGCTTTATCATGAAGCAGATCATATTGGACAAATGAAGGCAATGGAACGTATTATTAAGGCTCTTTAGTTTGAATTGCATATGAAAAACGAAATCACAGATATTTTGTGAAAATTGAGGTGTAAGTAGTTACAATCTTATTTTTCACAATACAGGTGTAATGTTAAATAATATAAAGACAAAAAAAGATAGATAATTTATTATCTATCTTTTTTTGTTGTTGAACTTCTTGAAGGATTATGAGCGCTTGGCATCGTGATACTGATAAAGTAGGAATAGTTATTATTTTTGTTTTACATAATAGAAAAATATTGAAGATAATACAAAAATAAGGTTGCAAAATCTGTATGAAATATAAGTATAATAATAGAGAAGAACTAGAAATAGGGGTGAATACTATGATTACATTAGAACAGAAGTTGGAACAATATACACATACATATGGACAGTTAAAGGGAGAACTAAAATGGAAAACGAGTGATTCTCGAACAGGAATGATGATTGCTGCTATGTATGCAGGTAGTGATAAATTGTTTGATCTCGGACGTTTTTTAGAAATTAGTAGTTATATTAAGAATCAGGTAGGGATGTTTTCATACTTAAAGTCTTATCATCGCTTTGTAGTGGCCGCAACTTTAGATATTCACTTTACAGATTACAAGGAAGCTTTTCGGAAGTTTTTAGATTTATATGAACAATTGGTCGTTGGTGGTTTTAGCCGAAGTATATTTACTTATCTCGCAGCAGCTGTGCTTTTAACAGAAGAAAATGAACAGCATGGCACACACATTCAGCGTTCGATGCAAGTATACAAACGGATGAAAGAGGATCATCTTTTTCTTACAGGTACAAATGATTATCCGCTCGCGGTTTTACTAGCAGGACAATCAGAGAATGTAGAAGTACTTATGGACCGAGTGGAACGTCTTTATCAGAAACTAGCGATAGCTGGCTTGCGTAAAGGGAACGATCTTCAATTTTTAAGTCATATACTTTCATTAAAGAAGGATGTCAGTGAAGAAATGTTAGTTGCAACATGTACAAACATATGGAATTTGTTAAAACAAGAAAAGGTAAAAGTGAAACAGATGCATTATCCAGCTATCGGGCTACTAGCGTTACTTGAGGATGGAGAAAAAGAGATTCATTCTATTAAAGCGTTGATTGAAAAATTGCAGGGGGAGAAATTACTCCGTTGGCATACAGATACGAATATTCTTATTGCTATTCAGCTGTTCGTAAGTCAGAAGGGTGAGGAAAGTAAAGCTACTAACACAGGTTTACAAACTATGATAGAAGTCCTCATACAGGCACAACAGGCAGCTATGATGGCAACAATTGCCGCTTCATCTGCAGCAACTTCTTCTGCTAGTACTAGTTCATAATGTACGATTGTGTATGCTTTTGTAAATTGTGAGGAATCTATAACGAACAGTTTAAAAAATATTATTAAAGGGGCCCATCACTTTCTAATGAGTGATGGGCTAACTGTTTTTACATAATCAGCATTATCTTTTCGACTCCTTCAAATGTTTGAGTTGTGTAACAATCATAATGCTAATAACAACGAGTAAAAACCAGGAGCTAATTTTGCTTAAGTGAACGAGATTCCACGCTTCCCGTTGATTTGGATATTGCCATGCTCCGAAAAATGTTGCGATGTTCTCTGCGATCCAAATAAAGAACCCGATAAGGAAAAAGGAGAGAACGAGTGGCATTTTATATGTAACGCCTCGTAATGAAAATTCTACAAATGTCCGAAAGAAAACGATGAATAAAAGTACAGTTAATACCCATCTAAAGTCATATAGAAAATGATGTGTAAAAAAATTAAAGTAAATCATTGCTCCTAAGGGCACGGCAAAAATAGCTTTTGGCCAATGATGCATTTGTAAATGCAATCTTCTCCACGCCTGGCATATGTAACTTGCAACACTTGCATACATAAAGCCACTGTAAAGCGGAACTCCAAAAACTTTTGAATATGCCTCTTCAGGATAACTCCATGAACCGAAATGTACTTTATATATTTCTAGTAGAAGGCCGATGAGGTGGAAGACAGTAATTACTTTTAATTCATCTTTCGTTTCAAGTCCAGTTTTGTACATAATCCACTGCATAAGAAGACATACGATGAGTATGAAATCGTAGAGGTATAACCCTGGGATAGAAACTATTTTTGAAAGGGCTAGTGTTAAGAAAATAACGACTGGGAATAAGCAAGATAATGCTTGCTCGTAAGTGAAGTGTAGTAGTTGTTTTATATAGAACATTGTGTCACCTTCGATATTTTTGTTAGAAAACTCGAAATAATGACTAAGTATACTACAATTTTAAAAATAAGCCAGTAGTCTATTTTGCATGTATTTGTAAGTTTTGGAAAGGAATTGTAATAAGTGTTTTAATATTTAACAAAGTGAAAAAATAGTTTGCTATTTAAAAAAAGTGAGGATATAATATCTAAATGAAAATGATAATTATTATCAACAATAATTATAAATAAAAAATAATTATAAAAAACAACTGAATATAAAGGATGAAATGAAACATGTTACATAAGCCTGCTGTATATGCTGGCAATAATCGCTGGCTACATATTAAGTTCATATATTTCATGAGTTTAACAATTTTATCTTTAATAGGCTCTATATTTTTAGCTATTGCATTCGGTGCAAAGGATATCCATTTGCAAACCGTATGGACAGCGGTTTTTGATTATAATCCGAAATTAACGCAGCACCAAATTATTTATGAATTAAGACTCCCGAGGGTAATTGGCGCGGCAGTTGTAGGAGCCGCATTTGCAGTGGCTGGGGCTGTAATGCAAGGGGTAACAAGAAATCCTTTAGCGGATGCAGGTGTGCTTGGCATAAATGCAGGTGCGATGTTTGTAGTAGCACTTAGTTTTGCCTTTTTTCCGCATATTCCATATTCCTATTTGATGATTATTTCCTTTATTGGAGCTGTCTTAAGTACAGTACTCATTTTTATTATCGGATCGGCAACATCAGGCGGATTAACACCGATGAGGTTAACGATTGCTGGAGCAGTTATGGCTGCGCTATTGCATTCGTTAAGTTCAGGTGTCGCGATTTATTATGATTTAAGTCAAGATTTAGCGTTTTGGTACGCTGGTGGTGTTGCAGGTGTTAAGTGGGAACACTTGAAATTTTTAGTTCCTATTATTCTTATAACGATTGTTTTTGCGACAGTGTTAGGACGATCGATTTCACTCATATCAATCGGGGATGATGTTGCTACAAATTTAGGAGTAAAAACGAACCGAACGAGAATACTAGGGATGATTATAGTAGTCATTCTTGCAGGTGTATCTGTTTCAGCTGTTGGTTCTATCGGATTTGTAGGACTAGTTATCCCACATATTGCTAGAAAATTAGTTGGTGTGAATTATCGACTCATTATTCCTATGTCAGCTTTATTAGGAGCTATGTTACTAGTTTTAGCTGACTTAGGGGCAAGAACAGTAAACCCTCCTAAAGAACTTGCGATAGGAATTATGGTAGCTCTTGTTGGAGTTCCGTTCTTCCTCTATATAGCACGTAAAGTTGGGAGGGAGTTGTAAGTGAAGAAGATTTTAAACACGGATAAAAAGAGAGCTATTACTGTAACTACAATTTTCGGTTGTATTAGTATCGCTGTAATTTTAATTAGTTTAAATACAGGGACATTGAGCATAGCGCCGCTCAAAGTAATTCAAACGCTTTTCGGTTATGGTGATTTTGAGAGCGCAACAGTGCTATACGATTATCGTATGCCAAGAATTATAATCACAATGTTAGCAGGTATTGGTCTTGGGATTTCTGGTGCGATTTTGCAAGGGTTATCTCGCAATGCGCTGGCCGATCCTGGTATCCTCGGATTACATTCAGGTGCATCTTTCGGGCTAATTATATTTGTTACTTTCTTTCATTCTATTAATGAGAATGCATCGATTTTAATACCGTTATTTACATTTGGCGGGGGAGTGCTAGCTGCATTTTTAATTATTATACTTGCGAGTGATCGGTCAAAAGGTTTACTTCCTATTAGACTTATTCTCGTTGGTATTGCTGTTTCAGCTGGATTTAGTGCGATTTCGTTATTTTTCTCTCTTAAGTTAAATGATGAAACGTATACATTCGCTTCTAGATGGTTAGTTGGTAATGTGTGGGGAAGGGATTGGATTCATGTCCTTGCATTATTACCTTGGATTTTCATACTAACTCCATATGCATGGCTAAAATCTAAAACGTTAAATGCATTGTCACTAGGTGATAGTGTGGCAGCAGGACTTGGTGTTTCTGTTCAAAAAGAACGGTTATTATTTTTAGCTACAGCGGTTGGATTATCTTGCGCAAGTGTATCGATGGCTGGAGGGATTGGTTTTATCGGTTTAGTTGCTCCGCATATTGCAAGAAAGTTAGTAGGTACTACCTATCAACACTTCCTTCCGCTTGCTGGCATTATCGGGATGATTATTTTAGTGCTAGCAGATACGATAGGTCGTTCTATATTCGAGCCAAACTCTATTCCAGCTGGTGTAGTAGTGGCAGCTTTAGGAGCACCGTATTTTCTTTATTTACTTACAAAAACAAAATAAATACTTCAAAGAGGAGAACATATGAAAAAGAAACTTACTATTTTATTTAGCATGATGTGTATTTTAGTATTAGCAGCATGTGGTCAAACGAAAGCTAATGAAGAGGCAACGAAAAAAACGGAAAAAAGTAATGACCCAAAAATTGCTTCAATGTCTATTCACTTAACAAATGATTTACTTGCATTAGGAATTACACCAGTAGGTTCTGTAATTGGTGGAGATTTAAAAGATTTCTTACCGCATGCAAAAGAACAACTGAAAGATACGAAGAAACTTGGTGTTGTAACTGATCCAAATATGGAAGCATTACTTCAATTAAAGCCATCTGAAATTTATGTTGATGAAAAATACGCTGGCAAAGATGTAGCGAAATACGAAAAAATTGCAAAAACGCATACTTTCAATTTAGATGAAGGTACGTGGAGAGATCATTTAAAACAAGTTGGTAAACTTGTAAACCGTGAGAAAGAAGCGGATACATATATTCAAGATTACGAAGAGCAATCAAAACGAGTAAAAAATTTAATAGATAAAGACCTAGGTAATAACGAAAAAGTAATGGCAATTCGTGTTACTGCAAAAGAATTACGTGTATTTAGTACGAAAAGACCGATGGGGCCAATTTTATTCCAAGACTTAGGATTGCAACCTGCAAACGGTGTAGAGAAAATTGATGGAAACCGTCCTTTCGAGGTCATTTCACAAGAAGTATTACCTGACTTTGATGCAGATGCTATTTTCGTTGTTGTAAATAGAGACGATAAGGCAAAAACTGCATTTAAACAACTTCAAGAAACACCAATTTGGAAAGACTTAAAAGCAGTTAAAGGTAAGCACGTATACATTATTAATGACCAACCATGGCTTGACTATTCTGCTTTAGGTAACAAAATGGCAATGAATGAAGCGGAGAAAATGTTTACGAAATAATATCGATTCGTTGTTAGGAAGATCCTCTAAATTTGGGGGTCTTTTTTATTGTTAGAATAAATGAAAAATTATACAATGAATGTAATTTAATGTAGAGGAGATGTGCCAATGTCAGCGCTTATTGTAAGTATCTCGTGTATAAAGCAGTTTATAGAACGAGGGGATAAATAGGCTGAAATAAGTATCCCCGTTATTTAATAAAGGGGGAGTTTGAAATGACAATGAATCTTTTTCAAAATAAAACGATTAAATTATCAGCTATTAGAGAAGCGGATGCTGAAGTAATGGCTATGTGGCAAGAAGATAGTGAGTATTTAAGAAATGTAGATACAGATGTAGCATTCCTGCAATCGATACAAGAAATAGCAAGTAATGGGCTATTAAAAGGACGAAGATCGAATAGTGTTTCTTTCATGGTAAGGACAGTTCAAGATGATCGCTTAATTGGTTTTGTGGCGATTCATGGCATAGAGTGGAATAACAGAATGGGTTTATTAGCCATTGGTATAGGAGAGGAAAATGATAGAGGGAAGGGATATGGAAGAGAAGCAATCAATCTTATATTAAATTATGCATTTTATGAATTGAATTTACACCGCGTCGGTCTTGATGTTATTTCTTATAACAAAGCTGCTATTAAGTTATATAAAAAGATGGGTTTTCAGATGGAAGGCTGTATGAGAGAAGCGGTGCAAAGAGATGGGAAATGTTTTGATCGTATCATTATGGGGATATTGCGGGAGGAATGGATAGAGCTGCAAGATTAAAAATACATTCCATATTATATATGTAGTATGCAGGAGATATACCAGTAATTGGCGAAATTTTACAGTGCACTGATTGATTTTATAAGGAGTTATGCAAAATGAATTTAGAAAAAGCAAAACCAGTAAATGAAGAAGTCGCTGAATTAAAGGAACTAATTAAAGAATTACACGGAAGTGTACATCAACTTCAAAGTGAAGTGCAGCAACTAAGGCACGAAAGACCAGTTGTTGAAGTGAGAAAAGGTGTTCAATTATCGCCAGCAATCGTTGGACAAATTGGCGGTATGATTTTAGGTGGATTAGCAATTATCGGTATATTTTGGTGAACGAAAAAAAGGTATGCAATTTAGCTGCATACCTTTTTCATTTTCGTTATTTGTCGGTAAGTCGATATTCTCTGTCGAATCGTCGATATAATTTCACGCACTACAACTATTACATTAAATAACGTAAATATATATAAACATGTGATAGTAATAATGCAATAATAGTTAACGGTAAACCAATTTTTAAGAAGTCCATATAAGAGAAAGCATGTCCTTCACGTTTTGCAATACCAGCAACGACTACGTTTGCGGATGCTCCGATTAATGTTCCGTTTCCTCCTAAGCAAGCCCCAAGTGATAACGCCCACCATAGTACTTCGATTTGCGGAGAATCAACAGATAATCCGAGTCCTGTAGCTAAGTCTTGAATAAGTGGGATCATCGTTGCGACAAAGGGGATATTGTCAATTGTTGCAGATGCAATGCCTGATACCCATAAGATAAGTATCGCAGCGAAACCGATATCACCGTTCGTTACGTCGAGCACTTCTTTTGCGAGTGAAGAAATAAGTCCGATATCAATTAAACCGCCAACGAGAACAAATAGTCCAGCGAAGAAGAAAATGGTTACCCATTCAACGTGGGCAAATACATCTTCAATATCATGTTCTTTTACGCCAATTAGCATAAGAAGTGTAGCGCCTGTCATCGCGATAACCGCAGCGTCTACATGAATAATCGAATGAAGTACAAAGCCTAAAATAGTTAGTCCTAAAATTGAAATGGATTTTAAAAGGAGGCTTTGATCTTTAATATAATCTTTTTCGTTCAATGCCATTAATATTTTAATTTGCTCAGTTGTTGTTTTTAGTTTGTTACGATACATAAAGTAAATAATGCCAAGTGTAACGATAGAAATAATAATTACGATTGGAGCTAAGTTTAGTAAAAAGGCATTAAAGTCTAAATGCTTATTTGCTGACCCAATCATAATGTTCGGTGGGTCACCGATTAATGTTGCTGTTCCGCCTATATTTGAAAATAGCACTTCTGAAATCAAATAAGGAACAGGGTTTACTTTTAAAATACGTGTAATGGATAGTGTAACAGGTACGATTAGTAAAACGGTCGTTACGTTGTCCAAAAAGGCAGAACCGACAGCAGTTAATAAGGATAGTAATAATAAAATGCGGATTGGTTTTCCGCCAGCTGCTTTTGCTGCTTTAATGGCCACAAATTCAAATACGCCTGATTGACTCGTAATATGTACGAGAATCATCATCCCAATTAAAAGGGTGATCGTTTCCCATTGAATATGTGATGTGAAAGCGGTATGTAAATCTACAACTCCAAAAATAATCATAATAGCAGCGCCGAATAGTGCGATTACAGCACGATTCAATTTCTCAGAAATAATAAATCCGTACGTGATTAAAAATACGGCAATTGCAAAATAATATTGCCAATTTGCTACTTCATGTGCTGATTGTTCCAATCATGTCACCTTCTTTAAAGTATGTATTCAATTGTCGAAATGTATCTCGCTATATTAATACGGGATAAAATATATTGTAGCAAATTCAAAAAAGAAAGAAAACTATTTAACAAAGTGAAGGAAAAAATATGATTTTTACATATCATATAAAAAATATAAAAAACACAGTGCAAATTATTAGGAAAAGTGAGCATTGTCCTCTAATATAGAGATAGCAATTTACATTATTTTTGCGTAAAATGGTTTAAAGAGGTGAATTCCGATGGAAATAGTAAAAGATAGTTCTCTTATTCAAAATGAAATTGAACGTTTTGTAAATAAAGATGTATATATTCATTTAGAAACAACGAACGGAGCGTATGCGTCACACTTTAACGAAAAGATGATGACAGTTGGAGCATTCATTCGAAATGCAATTATTCGCTTTGAGCGCGGGAAGATTACTGGAACGAATCCATACCGAGTTGGTTTGAAAATGGATCATGGTTGGGTATATGCAGAAGGTATTACGCACTGGGAAGTAGACGATAAAGAGCGTTTATTACTTGCAGGGCATGATAATCAAGGTCGCTTAGCAGTTGCACTTGAGTTAAGCTTAACACCATTTAAGTAAGAAGGAGGGAAACTTATGGAGAGACATGTACTTGTTGTATTTCCGCATCCAGATGATGAAGCATTTGCGGCGGGAGGAACAATTCGCTTATTAACAGATCAAGGAGTACCTGTAACATATGCGTGTGGTACTTTAGGACAAATGGGACGTAACATGGGGAAAAACGTATTCGCTAACCGTGAAACGATTCCAAATATCCGTGAAAAAGAATTAAAAGATGCATGTGAAGCGATGGGAATTCAAGATTTAAGAATGCTTGGTTTCCATGATAAAACGTTAGAATTTGAAGATGTTGATTTCGTTGCAGATAAAATTGAAGCAATCATTCAAGAAGTAAATCCATCTCGAATTATTACATTTTATCCAGAGCACGGTGTACATCCAGATCATGATGCATTTGGCCGCGCAGTCGTTCGTGCTGTATCACGTATGCAAAAAGAAGAACGTCCAGTCATTCATGCAGTTGCGATTACGAGAAATCGTGAAGCTGTATTAGGTGAGCCGGATGTTGTAAATAATATTAGTGAAGTATTCGAGCATAAATTAGCTGCACTAGGTGCGCATCGTTCACAAACAGAAGCGATGTTAGAAGAAACACATGCAAAAATCAAAAATAAAGATGCAGCAACTTTAAAATGGCTGCAACTTGAACAATTTTGGACTTATAAATGGGAGTAGGCTAGAAGGAAACTTCTAGTAGCTCTTACATAGAAAAAGCACCGTCATTTGTGACGGTGCTTTTTTAGTGAATAATCTTTATTCTCCGCTATTTGAGAGTAACCTCCACTTTACCGTGTACTCCATTCTTTTGTAAATTCATCATGATATGCTTCGCTCCAATGGTATGGCTGCAACTCTTTTAACGGTTTGAAAATGATATCTTGTTTCGAATTTGTAATGGCGCATAGTACTTCTGGTCCCCAATAAAATAAACGTTCTTGGCATACACCACAAGGTGATAATACTTTTAATTCAGAATGCTCATTTTCTCTTGCAAGACAAATCGAATGTGTAACTTTCTTATGAAATTTATGAGCTTCTAAAATTGCACCTGTTTCCATACAAAGTTCTGTTGAAGCGTTTATTACGTCAGGGCCCACGCTTGTATAAATGGATCCATCTTCTACACGGATTGCTGCAGCTCCGCCCCAATTATGCGGATATCTTTGGCCAATTAAATTTTTCACTGCATCATATAATTGTTGTTCAATGCTCAATTGTATTTCCTCATTTCTGCTTAATTTTCGATTCAATGACTGTTATTTTTTTAGTTACAAGGCTAAAAAAGAATAGACACTCAATTTCAAACTATAAATGCAAGAATTACTCTTCATCTGCATACTTTTCCTCTAAAGAAATTAATACAGCAATGAATCCGAGTACTATAATAATTAAAGTGGTTATAAAAGATTTAGAAAGAGAAAAAGAACCTGCAATGAAAGGTGATAAAAACTTGAATGAAAGTATACTAGCTAGTAAGGACACTACTAAAATGGTAAAAAGAGCTACATTTTTATTACTAATAGATGATTGTAAAAAGTCTTTAATAAAGCCAATAGAGACAAATATAGTTAGTATGATAAGGGAAATAAAATAATGTGTTACATTTGTCATACTAATAGTAGGATCGTCTATTATGTAGGCAAGTAACTTAGATATTAACATACCACCAAATAATAGAATGATAAAAGCGAGTAACTCTGTTGACATATAAGTGCTAAAATTGACTTTCTTTTTAAAGAGCTTATAGCTTAGTGTAGCCTGGATTATTTGCATGATAAAAAGAGCGATAATCCACACATAATAGACAATTGGTAATTCTCCTGAGAATAGAGCAATCAGGAAATTTATTACTGTCTTTAAAATTTCAATCATTACGAAAGGCCTCCTGTTTGTAAGCTTTACGACATTAAAATATGCTAGTCTGTGGTTTAATAATTAGAACTATCAATTCAAACTATTCCTAATTATTCCATAAAAAGGTGGCAGCATCAAGTTATCTTTTTAACAAATACTCTAAGGCCCAACACTAGAAAAAGAAACGCAATATGTAATATAATTGAAAAAGTATATATTAAAATCAATGTTAATATTACCCTCCTATAAGTATTAACATACGTAATTGAGGTGTTTTCTTTGTTGTTTTATGATCGAATTTCTATAATGGCCCCTCCTGTTCCGTAGCTTAGGAAAGTCTTTTTATTTCTGAGATTTTCAAAGTTATAGGAGGGTATGAAAAATGAAAAAAGTCTCAGTACCATCACTTTTGTTAATGATTATTCTTGTGGCATTTCCGCAAATTAGTGAAACGATTTACACACCGTCTTTACCTGACATTTCAAAGGCGCTACATGTAAGTAATAATGAGGTACAGTTAACTCTTAGTGTGTATTTCGCTGGATTTGCTTTAGGTGTATTTTTTATTGGATGGTTATCGGATATAGTTGGCCGTCGCCCGGCAATGTTATTTGGAATTGTAATATATGGTGTAGGTAGTTTCTTATGCTTTATTGCAAATTCCATTGAAGTTTTATTGCTAAGTCGTTTTATTCAAGCGTTTGGAGCAAGTGCTGGCTCTGTTGTTACACAAACGATTCTTCGTGAAAGTGTAGAAGGGCATAAGAGGCATGTTATGTTTGCTCAAATTTCGGCAGTCATTGCTTTTACACCAGCGATAGGACCGTTAATTGGTGGCTTTCTAGATCAAATGTTTGGATTTAAAATCGTATTTTTAAGTTTAGTAGTTATGAGTGTCGGAATTTTTCTGTATACGTTTGTTTCTCTTCCGGAAACAAAAACGGACTCAGTAACGAATAAAATAAATGTGTTTTCAGTCTTGAAGAGGTTAATTACAAATCCAAAAGTAGTAACATATGGGTTATTAATTGGAGGAGCGAATGGTGTTTTATTTAGCTATTATGCAGAAGCGCCGTTTATCTTTATTGAATACTTTCAGTTATCGCCTAGTATGTATGGACTTCTAGGAATTGTTGTTGCTTCCGCTTCTATTATTGGAGCGAAAGTTTCGAAACGATTGCTTGCCACGTATAAACCAGAGAAGATTATATATATCGGTTGTCTCGTAATGACAGGAGGAGCTATTCTTTTATCTGTTATTACCTCACTGGGCTCAAATCCAAACATAATATATATGATTGGATTTTTAATAGCGATGTTTATATTGCTATTAGGAATTGGAGTAGCGTTGCCTAACTGTTTAAGTTTAGCATTAGTAGATTTTCAAGATGTTATTGGTACAGCAGGAGCATTGTTTAGCTTAGGCTATTATGTAATTGTAACGATGACAGTTTGGGGAATGAGTCAACTCCATACGGGCTCGTTGATGGTGATGCCACTTTATTTTCTGGCTATTGTAGTTATCATGATGGTGTTTACTAAAGTGTTTATTTTAGGTAAACAAACTTCAAAAATGATTTGAAAATAAAATAGGAACAAATCATTATTTTGTGTAAATGTATTAACCCTTAAGTATAAAGATAAAAATGCTCTCTCAAAATTTTTTTGGAGAGCATTTTTGTTTTGTTTCATCTAAAATATTTCTTTCATTCAAATAAATCCCTATGTTTAACATTTTTTGGATAATGTAGTTGTGATGAGGATATTCTTTTATTATAATTACTAATATATTAGAATTATTATATGTTAGAGGGAGCGAACGTTTTTTGAGTGAAGTATCTAAAGAAATTAAAATAGCAGAGAAATTAAAATTTTGGGAAGAACAAGATCAAATAAATAAAGAATTAATACCGAGAGTTGTGAAAAGTCATGAAATGATTACAGACTTGGCAGCTCAATTTGATAAAAATTTAATATCTATGTCTTTGTTCCAAGAAAACATAGATGAAAATGATGAGGAGATTAGTAGTTTACATGAGAAGTTAAAAAGCGAATCATCTAAACGGATGGAACAAATAAGTAAATTAACTGCTAAAGTAGAAGAACAAGACATACATATTAGTGAAATGAAAAGTATGTTGATGAATCAAGAGGAAGAGATAAGAGAAGTAAAAAAAGTTCTGGAAAAAGTGAATAAAAATTTAGGAGTTACAGGGAATAATAACCGGAATTTAGCTGTCAATATAGGTGTTTTAATTGCAATGATACTATCTATTATTGCAATTATTCTATGAGGTGTACGTATGGAATCCTATAAAATGTTGGAGTCGTTAAAAAAAATACCGAAATCAGCATCGAATAATGTATCAAAAGAAAAAATGTTTTCTCGGTTAGAAGCGTTAAAAGATAGGGATGTTGTACTACAAGCAGGCATTTATTCATCAATAATAGGTTATCAAATACTTGAAACAAGGAATGTTCCGGATGAGTTGTTTGATGCATATGCTTCCCAGTACCCACAACTTTCTAGTAGTGGTATGTCTCTTTATGAAAAGTATGTAGAAGTTTATGAAAAGGGAGAAAGCTCTATTGCTGGTTTTGTAAATGGGGTTAAAGGAAAGCAATTTGAATATTATGTCCAAAATAATTTATCAGAAAGATATCCGGACTATGATTTTACTATTGCAGAGAGTGCCAACCAACCTATATGGGATATAAAAGGTATTAGCCAAGAAAACGGGGAAGAAATGTTAATTCAGGTGAAAATGATGGATACTGCGCAAGCAAACCATTTGTCTAATATTATGCAAGCTAATCCAGATGTTTATTATGCTACTAGTTCAGAAATACGAGAAAAAATTCTTGCTGCAAAACCGGAATTACAGGAACAATTTATTCCAATCGATATCTCAAGTTATGAATTTACACAAGATGTACAAGATGGATTGGAAACATTGAGGGAAAACTTAGGGATTGATTTACCAGATGAAGTTTTTGCACTAGCACCATATTCAACAGAAATAGTTTTAGGGATAAGACTACTCTTTGATTTAGCCTCGGTGAATAGAGATTTTAAACAAGTACAAGCTACTGACAAAGCACGTCTAGGAGCAGTGAAAGCTTTAATTCTGTTTTCAAGGTTTGGCATCAATACAATTTTAGGTGTTGTGGGATCGTCACTAGGTACAATAGCAATACCTGGTATCGGTACAGTGATAGGTGTAGTAGCTGGAGTATATGTAGGGAGTAAATTAAATAGAAAAATTGCACCATACTCACTGAAAATTGCATACACATTAGTAGGACTTAATGAAGAAGATGTATTCTACTTTAAAAATATGGAAAGGGTACATGATTTGGCACTTGAGTATAGAAAAAATAGTTTGCTTTTACAACAACCGTAAGTTTATTTATAAAAGAGTCTCATTTTTTAATGAGACTCTTTTATATTTTATGAAAATAATTATAGTTATGAATATGTAATTAATGTTAAAATATAACAAAGTTGTATAGTTATAGTTTTTGGGAGGGTGAAAATATGTTAATGAATCTAGTATGCATTCTACTAATCATTTCCGGATTTATAATAGTTATACGAAAAACTTTCATTGTAAACCACTCTCTTTGTAATTTAATGGCATTCTTTTGCGCTTATATGACAACATCTTCCTACGTATTAGAGCAACTTTCATTAACGAAAACTATATTGATATTATGTTTGTTGCTTATAACTTTTATTTTTGTATACTCACATTTTGATATTAGAGGATTAGCTTTTAACGATTACACAGTATTCAATCTACCTTCTAGCCGGGTGAATATATTAGTGAAAAAAGGGTTAACTGAAGCGAACATAGAATTCACATTGGATAAAAATAATATATATTTATCAGGTTCTCCTGTTAAAATTCGAATATTGAATAGACCATTACATACAACTAATATTTTATTTAGAAAATGCCCAGAGGATATAAAGACAAAAATGAAAGATATTATTAAGGAAAAGATAAAAGCTGAAGAGAAAAGTTTTCCACTTTCCGGTGTATTGTTGATTGTTTTAAGTGTAGTTATATTTTTCTTAAAGTAGGAGATGGGATAGAAAATTTTTAGCTGTGGTAATGGAATAAATAAGAGATGTAGAAGCCAGTGACTTTGTAGTTTTATTAATATATTAAATTTCTGCGTGGTGCGTTAATTGCATGTGTAAACAATTGCAGTACAAACTATAATTAGTGTAATAACCGAGGAGGATAGAATCTCCTCGGTTATTTATACTGTAATAATATTCATGCCGGAATCATATTGAATAGATGTATTTTATTGTTAATTTAGTTAAAAATTAATCAGACTTATGTATAATGATTTACCGAAAAAATAATTGAACTTTTCAGATAAATGAATTAATATAAGGTAAGTAATTTTAAGATTTATAGAATATTGGAAGATGAAAGGTTTTGAGAATTTTGTAAGAGGCAAAAAACGATTTTAGGATAGCTTTAAAGTTAGTCTAAAATGATGTTTGCTTCATCATTTTCAGGGCCGAAAGGAATTAGGTAAAGCATCTTGTTTTAAAATGCGGCTATGAATCATCTAAGAGGGGGAAGTGAAGTGGCAAACAAGGAATTGAAAAGGGGCTTAGAAGCACGTCATATTCAAATGATCGCTTTAGGCGGAACAATTGGTGTTGGTTTGTTTATGGGGTCGGCCAGCACGATTAAATGGACAGGTCCGTCAGTAATGCTTGCCTATGCAATTGCAGGTATTTTTATCTTCTTCATTATGCGTGCGATGGGTGAAATGTTGTATATGGAGCCGAGTACAGGTTCATTTGCGACGTTCGGTCATAAGTATATTCATCCGCTAGCTGGCTATATGACAGCGTGGAGTAACTGGTTCCAGTGGGTTATTGTTGGGATGTCAGAGATTATTGCAGTTGGAGCGTATATGAAATATTGGTTCCCGGAATTACCAGCTTGGATACCAGGTGTAATCGCAATGGTTATTCTTGGCGCAGCTAACTTAATTTCTGTTAAGTCATTTGGTGAATTTGAATTTTGGTTTGCGATGATTAAAATCGTTACGATTCTATTAATGATTATTGCGGGATTTGGACTTATTTTCTTTGGAATTGGTAACGGCGGAGAAGCGATTGGAATATCTAATCTTTGGTCAAATGGCGGTTTCTTTACAGGTGGTTTTTCAGGATTCTTCTTTGCATTATCACTTGTAGTTGGTGCATACCAAGGTGTGGAATTAATCGGTATTACTGCTGGTGAAGCGAAAAATCCGAAGAAGACACTTACAAGAGCGATTCAAAGTACAATTTGGCGTATTTTAATATTCTATATCGGTGCTATTTTCGTTATTGTAACTGTGTATCCATGGGATCAATTAAGTACAATTGGTAGTCCGTTCGTAGCAACTTTTGCGAAGGTTGGTATTACGGCAGCAGCTGGACTTATTAACTTCGTTGTTATTACAGCGGCAATGTCTGGTTGTAATAGTGGTATTTATAGTGCGGGTCGTATGCTTTATACGTTAGGTGTAAATGGACAAGCACCGAAATATTTCACGAAACTTTCTGGAAATGGTGTACCTTTATTCGGTACAGTTGGCGTAATTATCGGTTTAGCGGTTGGTGTTGTATTAAGTTATATTGCACCGAAAAACTTATTCGTATATGTATATAGTGCGAGTGTACTTCCTGGTATGGTACCATGGTTCGTCATTTTAATTAGTCAAATTAATTTTAGAAAAGCAAAAGGGGCAGAGATGAAAGATCATCCGTTCAAAATGCCATTTGCTCCTGTTACAAACTATTTAACAATTGCCTTTTTAATTATGGTATTAATCGGAATGTGGTTTAACGATGATACGCGCATTTCACTAGTTGTAGGTATTGTTTTCTTAGCTATCGTAACAATTAATTTCTATGCTTTCGGAATAGGGAAACGACCTCCGTTAGATGTTCAAAATGATCAAGAGATTTCAAGTAAATAAAGATAGTAAAAAGTCCGATTTCTCATATGGAAATCGGACTTTTTGTTATTAAAATTTCTCTAAAACGATTTTCCCAATGGTACTTCCGCTTTCAAGTAGTGCATGTACTTTCTTTACATTTTCAGCATTAATTGGTGTGAATGTTTCATTTAAAGTAGTCTTTAAAATGCCTTCATCTAATAGTTCGCTTACTTTATTTAATAGTTCGTGCTGCGTAATCATATCGCCAGTTTCATACATTGCTTTTGTGAACATAAACTCCCAAACGAGTGTAGCACTTTTACTTTTTAAAATACCCATTTCAAGAGGGTGTTCATTTTCTACGATAGAGCAAATTTTTCCTTGTGGTTTAATGAGGTCACATATTACTTGCCAATGTTGATCTGTATTGTTTAAGCAGAAAATATAATCTACATCTTTTATCCCGAATTCTAATATTTGATCTTGTAAAGGTTGATGATGGTTAATGATATAATCGGCACCGAATTTTTCAACCCAGTGTATCGTTTCATTGCGGGATGCAGTTGTGATTACATTTAATCCAGCCCATTTCGCAAGTTGAATTGCAATCGAGCCAACACCACCAGCACCGCCAATGATTAAAATGTTTTTGAATGTATTCTCATCTCTTTTATTATAATCAATACTTAAACGTTCAAATAAACCTTCCCATGCTGTAATAGCTGTTAAAGGAAGTGCTGCAGATTCAGCGTCACTTAACGTTTTTGGTTTCTTACCAACAATTCTTTCATCAACTAAATGGTATTCACTATATGTACCTTGTCTCGTAATGCTTCCAGCGTAAAACACTTCGTCGCCTTCTTTAAATAACGTACAACCTTCACCAGTTTGTACGACTACACCACTAGCATCCCAGCCAAGTATTTTCGCTACATCTTCTTTTTTATCTTTCGGAGAGCGAACTTTAGTATCAACTGGGTTAACGGAAATAGCGTTAATTTTAACAAGTATGTCTCTTCCTGTAGCAACAGGTCTTTCAACTTCAATATCAATTAAACTGTTTTCTTCTTCAATAGGTAAGTATTCATGTAAACCGATTGCTTTCATTTCTATTCCCTCCATTAAAGTAAGAGTCATTTACTCTTTTATTATAGATGGTGAAATGCCATTATGTAAAAAAGTACACTCTTTTTTATTTATGCTGGTATGAAAGTGTGGAAGGAGTTTATTTCTAAAAAGCAGAATTATTTACTGTGTTATTTTATCTTAAATTAAATGTAAAGGTGGATACATAATGTCAGTAAAAAAGCTTTATTTCATCCCAGCAGGTCGTTGTATGTTAGATCATTCTTCTGTTAATAGTACGCTCACACCGGGAAATTTATTGAACTTACCTGTATGGTGTTATCTTTTGGAGACAGAAGAGGGGCCTATTTTAGTAGATACAGGTATGCCAGAAAGTGCAGTTAATAATGAAGGTCTTTTTAACGGTACATTTGTCGAAGGGCAGGTTTTACCGAAAATGACTGAAGAAGATAGAATCGTGAATATTTTAAAACGGGTTGGTTATGAGCCGGAAGACCTTCTTTATATTATTAGTTCTCACTTGCATTTTGATCATGCAGGAGGAAATGGCGCTTTTATAAATACACCAATCATTGTACAGCGTGCTGAATATGAGGCGGCGCAGCATAGCGAAGAATATTTGAAAGAATGTATATTGCCGAATTTAAACTACAAAATCATTGAAGGTGATTATGAAGTCGTACCAGGAGTTCAATTATTGCATACACCAGGCCATACTCCAGGGCATCAATCGCTATTAATTGAGACAGAAAAATCCGGTCCTGTATTATTAACGATTGATGCATCTTATACGAAAGAAAACTTTGAAGATGAAGTGCCGTTTGCGGGGTTTGATTCGGAATTAGCCTTATCTTCAATTAAACGTTTAAAAGAAGTTGTGATGAAAGAGAAGCCGATTCTTTTCTTTGGACATGATATAGAACAGGAAAAGGGATGTAAAGTGTTCCCGGAATATATATAGTGCAAAAAGGTCATGAGCTTACGTGCTCATGACCTTTTTCGTTTAAATAATTTTTTTGAATAAGTTATAAACTTTTTTAGAACTATCTTCATTTAATTGATAGTACGTAAGGTTTACATCATCAGGAGTATCTTGCTGAGCAATCATCACTTCGTTATTGTGATGGTCAACTACCCATATGAAATATTTTTTATAAGTTCCATCCTCGAAAGTAATCCACATATCACAATCTATTAAATCTGATCCTTCTTCATCTAATGTTAATTTTCCTTTTTTGGCGGTATCCATACTGTTAATGAAAGTTTTTAATTCATCTGTTTTTGTGAGAAAGATATCCTTTTTTGTTTTAATTGACTCGACATGTATATCTTTTATTTCCTGCTTTCCTAAAAAGACAAGGGGCTCATTTGGGTCTCTTTGAGTTGAAATGATAGTAGCTTTTTTCTTTGGTTTATTTGCTGTATAGAAATCTTGAATAGATTTCCCAGAGTTGAAAAACCATGCGATTCCAAAAATAATCAATGCACTACCTAGCAGTAAAATGATTTTCTTAATAGAATATTCTCCTCTCTATTACTTCATATGAAGAGCTTTTCTATTAATATATGATAGGTAAGCGTAAAGTATTATAGTTGAACTTGGTTATTCTGCACAGTTTTAACAGGGCGATCTACGAGTAAATTGTAAGTGAGTCCGATTAGTACGAAAATGCCACCAACAACCTTTCCCGTAGAGAGTTCGTGTGACAAGATGAAATCAATGATAGTCCCCGCAAATAATTGTCCAATAAAGATGAGTAACGTTAAATAAAATGCTGATATTTTAGGCGTAATATAGTTCGATAACGAGATGACGATAACGCCTACTAATCCGCCTAAGTAAACAGCGATAGGAATAGATTGCAACGTATGACTAGGAATGTATATTGAATCTGAACTGAAAATTAAAAATAACATAGAGAAAAATAATCCAGTAATATAATTAAAAAACGTGCCTTCCCAATTTCCAATTTTCGCTGCTAAATTCGCGTTAATAATTCTAGCAACAACGATAGAAACACCAGCTAAAGTAGCGATCGTAACATATAACATTTTCTTGCCCCCATTAATAAATTGTCATGATTATAATTCCGGAAGAGATGAAACATAATCCAATTAGTTTTTTCTTTTCAAACTTTGCAACTTGCATTCCTAATAAGCCGAAATGATCAATAACGATGGAAGCGATGGATTGACCGAGTAAACTTAATGCGATCGTAATAGAGGCACCAAGGACGGAGAAACTTATATTATTAAAAAGAACAGTGAATACTCCAATCGCTCCAGCGCTATATAGAAAAAGTGGAATGCCTTTATCGAAACGAATTTTATTTTTGTTTATGATTAAAATGAAGATAACTGCAATTAAACCGACAAGGTGAATGACAACGCTTGCTGTGTACTTGCCAATTAACTCAGATAAAATCCCATTCAATGGCAGCATAACGGCGATGAGCACACCAATAAAGACAGAAAGAAAGTTATACAATGTAATATCCCCTTTGTATTTCATATTTGTAATGACTGTATCATGCTGAAATTGTGTATTACTATGACATATGTCATAGTGGAAGGAGAAAATTTTGATTACAATGGGGAGTAGTTGTAAAGGCGGGGGAACTATGAAGAAAGTATGTAATTCAATTAAATTAGCAAATTATATGAAACAAAATAATATTGATTCATTTTTTAGTAATGATATGAAACCGTATATGGAACTCATATTTTTTAAAAAGAATGAGTTTATTTGTAGAGAAAATGAAGAGATAGATTATTTATTTTTCTTCGTTGAAGGAAAAGCGAAAGCGTTTAATACATTAAGTAACGGGAAATCTGTATTATTATGCTTTTATGATAGTTTGCAGCTGTTAGGAGATGTGGAGTTAATTCATTCTCAAAAGACTGCTTCAAACGTACAAGTAATGGCAGATTCATATTGTGTTGGTTTACCTTTAGGAAAAGTGAGAAATCAACTATTTCATGATGCGAAATTTTTACGATGTATTTGTGGATCGTTAGCACATAAGTTAAATCGACTTTCAAAAAATAGTACAATTAATTTACTATATCCACTTGAAAATAGACTTGCGAGTTACATGTTAGCAGCAGGGGAACGAGCGGTGCAGCACGGAAATCGAATTGTATTTAGTGGGAATTTAACAGAGACAGCTGAATTGTTAGGAACGAGTTATCGACACCTATTACGTACATTAAATGTT
This sequence comes from Bacillus sp. DE0042, assembly GCF_007680225.1. Taxonomy (NCBI): domain Bacteria; kingdom Bacillati; phylum Bacillota; class Bacilli; order Caryophanales; family Bacillaceae; genus Bacillus; species Bacillus sp. DE0042. Next base: position 254,896 of record NZ_VEJP01000008.1, read on the forward strand.
TTTTGTGATAAAGAGATTATAAAAAAGAACAATGGTTGCTTTGAAGTAGTGAATGTTGAAGTTTTGAGGGAATTGGCGGCAGATGTTTATAAATAGGAGGAGATAATAAATGATTACACCTATATTTAGAATTTTTGATGTTGAAAAAGCAAAGCTATTTTACATAGATTTTTTAGGGTTTAAAATGGATTGGGAACATCGGTATGAGGAACATATGCCATTATATATACAAATTTCGTTACATGATGCTGTAATACATTTATCAGAACATCATGGGGATGCTTCGCCAGGCGGTGCGATTCGGGTCAAAATAGATAATGTAAAGGATTATCATTCTATATTATTAAGTAAAGAATATGCTTATTCGAAGCCAAATATAGAAAAAACACCTTGGGATACAATCGAATTAACTGTAATTGATCCGTTTTCAAATAGAATCGTATTTTATGAGGAGAGATGATAGAGCCGGAAGGGATTAATATATAAATTTTTTAGAGAGAGTGCAGTGTAATTGCGTATTAAATAAATGTAATGAAGAGTAGCTCATAAAGCAGTGAACTGCTCTTTTTCATTTTGTTAAACAGATTGAATTATTGAAAAATAAATCGTATGATAAAAAATATGAACAAATGAGCATATATTCATGTGAAATGAGAAGGAGGAAAAGGATGTTAGATGCAATTATCGTCGGAGCTGGTCAAGCTGGATTAACAATGGGATATTACTTGAAGCAAGAAGGATATAATTTTTTATTACTTGAGGCAGGAAACCGAATTGGGGATTCATGGAGAAACAGATATGATTCTTTACAGCTCTTCACACCGAGGGAATATAGTAGTTTACCAGGTATGATAGTAAAAGGAGAAGGAAAGGGATTTCCATGTAAAGATGAAATGGCAACGTATTTAGAAGAATATGCAAGGTACTTTACATTACCGATCCAATTGCAAACCGAAGTTTTAAAAATAAAGAAAGAAAAAGAGATATTCGAATTACATATTCCTACAGAAATTTTACAAGCAAAAAAGGTTGTTATCGCAACAGGTGGTTTTCAGCAACCGTACATCCCCTCATTTTCACAACATCTTTCATCACATATCTTTCAAATACATTCATCACAATATAAATCACCATCAAAAATTCCTAAAGGAAAAGTACTAGTAGTAGGTGGCGGGAATTCAGGAATGCAAATCGCAGTAGAACTTGCAAAAACTCATGAAGTTACAATGTCTATCGGTCATCCTTTAACATTTTTACCGTTACATCTTTTTAGAAAAAGCATTTTTAATTGGCTAGAAAAATTGGGTTTATTGTACGCCGAAGTAAATACTAAGAGGGGAAAATGGTTTCAGAAGAGAAAGGATCCTATTTTTGGTTTTGAAGGCAAGGAACTTATTCGTAATGGAGTAATTAAACTAGAGAAAAAAGTGGTTAGTGCATCAGAAAATAATATTATGTTTCAAAATGGTGGCACGTATAGTGCAGAAAGCATTATATGGTCAACTGGTTTTATTCAGAACTATAAATGGATTGAAATAGAAAAGGCAGTAAATGAGAATGGATTTCCTAATCATGTAAGAGGGATAAGTCCAGTAAAAGGATTATATTATATCGGTTTGCCGTGGCAATCTCAAAGGGGATCTGCACTTATTTGTGGTGTAGGAAAGGATGCAGCGTATTTACTTTCTGAAATCAAAAAAATAGATCAGTAGCAACAACTACTGATCATCCATATGTACATGAATTAGGAGAGGTCAAACATTTATTAACTTTATTATAATAGATTTTCATAAGAATAAAAACTGAAAATTCTAATTTTATGTTGAGAAAGTTTTTTGTATCGAAATATATAAAAGAATAGGGCTTTTAGTAAAAGAGATATGATATTTATATTTTAATAAATTGTGATATAGTTTATGAAGAATAGATTACATAAAATGTTATTTTATTACATAGTGATGAAGGGGGAAATTGTTGTGAAGTTTGATGATCAACGCCTATTAGGAGTACGGTTAGGTTCTATACTTGTAACAGAGGAAAATCAATATTTAGTAGTTAAGAAAAAAGATCATTATGCACTTTTAAATATACATAATTTAGAATGCACACATGTTGAAGTGCAGCTAGAACATATTGAAGAAATGTTGCAGGAAGATTTTCAAGAAAGTATAACGGAGATTATCGCACCAGAACATATAAAAATTGTTGCGAAAAATGTTATATAAAGAAAGAAGCTAGAAGGAACAGCTTCTTTCTTTTCGTTATAAGGATAACGTTTTTAACACGTCACCAATAATCCCTTCCATTTGATGAACGCCTAAGTCAGCGTTCGTCATTATAACAGCACCATTACCTCGGTATGGATAGCATATCATCATACATTGAAATCCAACGCCCCATCCAAGTGAATATATTTGTAAGTCTTTATTCGAATCATCTAGAAACACACCTAACCCAGTCCATTTTGAGCAACCTTGAGGAGAAATCATATCTTGTACTAATTTTTGAGAAAGTTTTAGTTTGTCCTTTCCTTGTAAAGAATGAATGATTTCAATTACTAAAGTTGATAAGTCTGTTGGTGTTGTCCAAATACCTGAAGCAGCTGCGAATGGATAAAATGGATATTTCTCATTTGTAACGGTGCCATCTTTATTATGCCCACAAGCAAAGGCCTCCATTTTATTTATATCTTTAGTAGAGAATAGCATGCTATTTTTCAGTTGTAGTGGCTGAAAGATATATTCTTCAAGTAAAAGATTGAATGGTTTTCCAGTTATATCTTCAAGTAGTAGTTCAATAATACAAAAGTTTGCATCAGAGTAGTGAAATTCGCTTTCTGGTTTATAAGTTATTTCTATCGGTACTGGACAATATGATGTTTTACCGGCAAGGATTTCAGACATATTTGGTCGCCCTTGTGCAAGTGTATAATGCTCAAAACTATTAGGAGGATCAATGATTCCAGATTGGTGGCTTAATAAATTTCGCAATGTGACTTTTTTCTGTGAGGTAAATAGATTGGTAGGTATGTTCCAAGATGTGAGTCTATCATTTACGTCTTTATCTAAATGCACGATCTTTTGATCTGATAACGTTAGTACGAGCATTGTAGTGAAGAATTTACTAATAGAACAAGAATTGAATATGGAATTCGTAGTGATAGTTTTAGTTGTTCCAGATTCAAGTGTTCCAAAAGCAATCGCTTCGTCTAGTTTGCCTTCACGTATAACGGCAAGGCTTAAACCTGCAACGGAATATTGGTTCATTTTCTCGTATATAGTGTTACTTTTTAAGTTCATAGTGACTCCTTTCTTCGAAAAGACAGAATGTTAGTTCTATTATACAGTAGTTAATAGAGAGAATGAGAGAAAAAGAAAAAACTTCATCTTTTATCGATGAAGTTCTTTTAGTTAATTCGAAGTGAATGTTTTAAAAAATTTGTCTCGGTACATGTACATAAGCCATGAGGTTGTTAGTAGGAAATAATGATTTGTTTATTTTTAAATGGCGCATTGAAAACAAGCCAGCCAACGATATCAAATAATAAATGTAGTGCAATTGAAAGAACTACAAATTGTAGTAGCGTATTTAAAAATCTTTTCATAAAGTGTCCACCTAAAATAAAAGGTTGTATCAACAATGTTGCACATTACTGTTATACATTAAATGTGTTTTATGGTAAAATTTACATAAGTTAGTGAAATAAAACAAATGAAAGCTAATAGGAGGGATAGTCATGGAATTTTGGATGATCATACCGATAGCGGTCTTTGGATTTATTTATATCGTTGAAAAATTAAATAAAATCGAAAAGAAAACAGATGCCCGTTTAAAGCGGATGGAAGATAGATTACAGCTAATTACGAAAGAAATGGGAATTATAGATAGAGAACCTGAAATTAATAAAGAGTTGCGCCAGCTTATGGAAGAAGGAAAAACAGTTACAGCAGTTAAGAGAGTAAGAGAGGCTTTCGGGTTTTCCTTATTAGAAGCGAAGCAATATGTTGATAAATTATAAAAAAGATCATCCGATTGGGTGGTCTTTTTTCATTGCACCATGCGTGTATTTACATAAGCAGCGATTATAACGTGCCCAATTATAATGATAGGAAATACGATTTTTGCATTAGGAGTAAGGAAGACACTACCAATTGTGGCGATAACACCGGCAGTTAAATTATAAAGACCAACTATTTTTGATAACTTTACTTTATTTGGTACACGGCGTTCATTGAATCCTGATAAGAGCCAAGTGTATTGTTTTACTCCGATGAAATAGGCTAGTGCAAATGAAATGATTGCAAGTATGAATAATGATGGGGAAGCGAAGAGAGTCATTGAAAACACCTCCGTTAAAGAGTTATAAATAAATTATAATATGAATGTTATAATTTAACAAAATACATTTTTGATTTTAAGTGTAATAGAAAAACGGAGTATTTGTGATGAAGGGAGATTAAGTATGAATATTGTGGAATTCCAGAGATATGTATCAAATTTCAGTGAAGAAAAAGGATTTCAAGATACGACAATTGAAGAGCGTACGATGTATGCAATGGCGGAATTAGGTGAATTAGCGGAAGTTATATTAAAGCGTAATAAAATACAAAATGCAAAAAGAGAAATCGGTTTAGAAATGTTTGATGTAATTTGGAATGTATGTGATTTAGCAAACAAGTTAGAAATTGATTTAGAGAAGGCGTTTGAAGAAAAAATGATGATAAATAAAAAGCGTGAATGGTAGGTAGAATTTTAATTTGTAAAGATGGGTGATATGAATGAAAAAGAAGCTTATTATAGTGCAGTGACCCCTGTCAAGTAGACAGTATTAAAAAAGCGCAACTAAGCAACCTGAGTTCTATATTTATATGGACTCA
>NZ_VEJP01000009.1:0-214612 GCF_007680225.1 Bacillus sp. DE0042
ATAGGTTCGAGGTGGAAGCATGGTGACATGTGGAGCTGACGAATACTAATAGATCGAGGACTTAACCATATAATATGAAGCAAATGTTATCTAGTTTTGAAGGAATATGCCTTCATAGTTTGGTGATGATGGCAGAGAGGTCACACCCGTTCCCATACCGAACACGGAAGTTAAGCTCTCTAGCGCCGATGGTAGTTGGGACCTTGTCCCTGTGAGAGTAGGACGTCGCCAAGCAAAAACCTAAGTCGATTCGACTTAGGTTTTTTTTGTTTATTTTTATGTACCAAATGTCATAATCCATAAATTTAATAACCCTAAAGAAGAAAAAAGAATGAAAATGAAGCAATTTAAAGTAATAGTAATGATTTTTTGTTTTTCAGGTTTTCCGAGTACTCCTAAAGTAATCTCTATGATAGGAAACGTTATTTCTACCACAAGTATATATTTTAAATAATTACAGCAATGACTGCGATAAAAAGGAATAAATACGAAAAAAGTGTAGTTCGTTTTTTCATTATTGTCTTCCTTATAAATAAAATGAATATAAATGATATGCTTTATATTAAAGCATACGGAATAAGTATACAAACTGTTATGTGTACAATAGATCTCTAGAAATATATATTCTAATTTCTTATCCTCCTTGCATATAGTTACAATTATTCTTTTGAATATAACTAAAACACGAACGTTATTGGTGAGTAATAAAAAAACATTCGATTATTTATTGACATTGTTTATGAAATATTGTTAATATAGCCATAGAAACAATAATATATAAGACCTCATATAATCGCGGGGATATGGCCTGCAAGTCTCTACCTAACGACCGTTATTCGTTAGACTATGAGGGAAAGTCACTCGGTATTTTTCTATTCACAAGGGATACGTATGCCTGAGTAGAGCGCTTTCTCTCATAGTAAAAGAGAAACTGTTCTATTTCAGGCTTTTTTTATTTGAATCGGGGGGATTCTAATATGAAATCACTAGTTGGAGTCATAATGGGAAGCACGTCAGACTGGGAAACAATGAAATATGCTTGTGACATTTTAGATGAATTAAATATACCGTATGAGAAAAAAGTTGTATCTGCTCATCGGACTCCGGATTATATGTTTGAATATGCAGAGACGGCTCGTGAACGTGGGTTGAAAGTTATTATTGCTGGAGCTGGTGGAGCAGCGCATTTACCAGGGATGGTTGCAGCGAAGACGAATCTTCCTGTAATCGGAGTTCCAGTTCAATCAAAAGCGTTAAACGGCTTAGATTCATTATTATCCATCGTCCAAATGCCAGGAGGGGTTCCAGTTGCAACTGTTGCAATTGGTAAGGCTGGTTCAACAAATGCTGGTTTACTTGCTGCACAAATACTTGGATCATTCCATGATGATATACATGATGCATTAGAATTGAGAAGAGAAGCAATTAAAAAAGATGTGCGCGAAGGTAGTGAGCTAGTATGACGAGAATCATTTTACCTGGAAAAACAATCGGCATTATTGGAGGCGGCCAGCTAGGAAGAATGATGGCATTGGCAGCTAAGGAGATGGGATATAAAATTGCTGTTTTAGATCCTACAAAAAATTCACCATGTGCACAAGTTGCTGATATTGAAATTGTTGCACCATATGACGATTTAAAAGCAATTCAGCATTTAGCGGAGATTAGTGATGTTGTCACATATGAATTTGAGAATATTGATTATAGATGTTTACAATGGCTTGAAAAACATGCTTACTTACCGCAAGGCAGTCAGTTGTTAAGTAAAACACAAAATCGTTTTACAGAAAAGAATGCGATTGAGAAAGCTGGGCTACCAGTAGCAACGTATAGATTAGTTCAAAATCAAGATCAGCTTACTGAAGCAATCACTGAGTTATCATATCCTTCCGTCTTGAAAACGACGACAGGCGGATATGATGGGAAAGGTCAAGTTGTTTTAAGAAGTGAGGCTGACGTTGATAAAGCACGAGAGCTTGCGAATGCAGCAGAGTGTATTTTAGAGAAATGGGTGCCTTTTGAAAAAGAAGTATCAGTTATTGTGAGTCGTAGTGTAAGTGGTGAAACGAAAGTATTTCCGGTAGCGGAAAATATTCATGTAAATAACATTTTGCATGAATCTATCGTTCCAGCTCGCATTACAGAAGAACTTTCTCAAAAAGCAATTGCTTATGCAAAAGTGCTCGCGGATGAACTAGAACTTGTGGGAACACTAGCGGTAGAGATGTTTGCTACAGCTGATGGTGAGATTTATATTAATGAATTAGCACCAAGACCTCACAATTCAGGACACTATACACAGGATGCATGTGAAACGAGTCAATTCGGTCAACATATTCGAGCAATCTGTAATTTACCTCTTGGAGAAACAAATTTGTTAAAACCAGTTGTCATGGTAAACATTTTAGGCGAACATATAGAAGGGGTCCTAAGACAAGTGAATAGATTAACCGGGTGCTATTTACACTTGTATGGAAAAGAAGAAGCAAAAGCGCAGCGAAAAATGGGGCATGTTAATATTTTAAATGATAATATTGAAGTCGCTCTAGAAAAAGCGAAGAGTTTGCATATTTGGGACCATCAAGAACAACTGTTGGAGGGAAAAAGATGATTAGTCGTTATACACGCCCAGAAATGGGTGCAATTTGGACGGAAGAGAACAAATTTAAAGCGTGGTTAGAAGTTGAGATTTTAGCTTGTGAAGCATGGGCTGAGCTTGGCGATATTCCAAAAGAAGATGTTAAAAAAATTCGTGAGCATGCATCATTTGATATTGATCGTATTTATGAAATTGAAAAAGAGACACGTCATGACGTAGTTGCATTCACTCGTGCTGTATCAGAAACACCAACATTAGGTGAGGAACGTAAATGGGTTCATTACGGTTTAACATCTACAGACGTAGTAGATACAGCGTTATCTTACATCTTAAAACAAGCGAATGAAATCATATTAAAAGACTTAGAAAACTTTGTAAGCATTTTAGCTAACAAAGCGAAAGAGCATAAATACACGATCATGATGGGAAGAACACACGGTGTTCATGCAGAACCAACAACATTTGGTTTAAAAATTGGTCTTTGGTATGAAGAAATGAAACGTAACGTAGAGCGTTTCAAACAAGCTGCTGATACAGTTCGCGTTGGTAAATTATCTGGTGCGGTTGGTACATACGCAAATATCGATCCATTCGTAGAAAAGTATGTTTGTGAAAACTTAGGATTAGAAGCAGCACCGATTTCAACACAAACATTGCAACGTGATCGCCATGCTCATTACATGTCAACACTTGCACTAATCGCAACATCTATCGAAAAGATGGCAGTTGAGATTCGTGGTTTACAAAAGAGTGAAACACGTGAAGTTGAAGAAGCTTTCGCAAAAGGCCAAAAAGGTTCTTCTGCAATGCCACATAAACGTAATCCAATTGGATCAGAAAATATGACTGGTTTAGCTCGTGTTATCCGTGGTTATATGATGACAGCTTATGAGAATGTTCCATTATGGCATGAGCGTGATATTTCTCACTCTTCGGCAGAACGCGTAATTTTACCAGATGCTACAATCGCATTAAATTACATGTTAAATCGCTTTGGTAATATCGTTAAAAACTTAACTGTATACCCAGAGAATATGAAACGCAATATGACAAGAACATACGGCTTAATTTATTCTCAACGTGTAATGCTTACATTAATCGATAAAGGTATGGTACGTGAAGAAGCTTATGATATCGTACAGCCTAAAGCGATGGAAGCTTGGGAAACACAAGTACAATTTAAAGAGCTTGTAGAAGCTGATGAGCGTATTACGAGCAAGTTATCACAAGAAGAAATTAATGAATGCTTCAACTATGAGCATCATATGCAACACGTTGATACAATCTTTGAACGCCTTGGGTTAAACGAAGCGTAAAATTTCATATGGCACAGAATAGAGTCATTCTGTGCCATTCTTTATAAAAACATTATTCACATTTTTCAAACTACAGGGGGCTTGCGAAATGCAAAAGCTAGAATTGCTGTATGAAGGTAAGGCAAAAAGAATTTATCGTACAGAATCAGCAGATATGGTTTGGGTAGAGTACAAAGATAGTGCGACTGCTTTCAATGGGGAGAAAAAAGAGACGATTACAGGAAAAGGTCGTTTGAACAATGAGATTACAACTTTATTGTTCAGAAAGTTACAAGAAGTAGGAATAAAAACACATTTTGTAGAGAAGTTATCTGAAACAGAGCAACTTGTTAAAAAAGTGAGTATTATTCCTCTAGAAGTTGTCACAAGAAATGTAATTGCAGGAAGTCTTTCAAAACGATTAGGAATGGAAGAGGGAACTGTACTTGCAGAACCAATCGTAGAATTTTACTTCAAAGATGATGATTTAGGAGATCCGCTTGTAACGGAAGATCATATTCGTGTATTAAACGTTGCATCACCAGAGCAAGTAAGCGTATTACGAGATATGGCTCTACAAATCAATCAAGTGTTGATTGATCATTTCGCAAGCTGTCGTGTAAGACTAGTAGATTTCAAATTAGAGTTTGGTGTAACAGATGAAGGAGAAATCATTTTAGCAGATGAAATTTCACCAGATACTTGCCGTTTATGGGATGAAACGAGCAATGAAAAATTTGATAAAGACGTATTCCGTCGTGACCTTGGAAATTTAACAGAAGCTTATGAAGAGATTTTAAAACGTTTAGGGGGAATTTCACATGTATAAAGTTAAGGTATATGTAACGTTAAGAGAAAGCGTATTAGATCCACAAGGAACAGCAGTAAAAGGGGCACTTCATAGTCTTTCGTTCACAGAAGTACAAGACGTTCGAATCGGAAAATATATGGAATTAACAATTGATAAATCAGTATCTGACCTTGACGCAAAGGTAAAAGAAATGTGTGAAAAACTATTAACAAACGTTGTAATGGAAGACTTCCGTTATGAAGTTGAGGAGGTTGTCGCACAGTGAAATTTGCAGTCATAGTATTCCCAGGTTCGAACTGTGATGTCGATATGTTCCATGCAATTAAAGATGAGCTTGGTGAAGAAGTAGATTACGTTTGGCACGATAGAGAGAATTTAGATGAATATGATGCAATTTTACTACCTGGTGGATTCTCTTACGGTGACTATTTACGTTGTGGTGCTATTTCTCGCTTCGCGAATGCAATGAAAGCAGTGCAAAAAGCTGCTGAGCAAGGAAAGCCGATTTTAGGTGTATGTAATGGATTCCAGATTCTTGTTGAATCAGGATTACTACCAGGAGCGTTAATGAGAAACGAAAACTTAAAATTTATGTGCCGAACAGTTCAGCTGCGTGTTGAAAACAATGAAACGATGTTTACATCACAATATGAAAAAGATGAAGTAATCAATATTCCAATCGCGCATGGTGAGGGGAATTACTATTGTGATGAAGAGACTCTTAAACAATTAGAAGAGAATAATCAAATCGCATTCCGTTACGTAGAAAATCCGAATGGAAGCGTTTCAGATATTGCTGGTATTGTAAATGAAAAAGGAAATGTACTTGGTATGATGCCACACCCAGAGCGTGCTGTAGATGAATTACTTGGCGGTGCTGAAGGGTTAAAGGTCTTTCAATCTATCTTAAAACAGTGGAGGGAAACATATGTCGTTAATGCTTGAACCAAATCCAACACAAATTAAAGAAGAGCGCATATATGCGGAAATGGGGCTAACAGACGAAGAGTTTGCCATGGTTGAAAAGATTTTAGGCCGTCTGCCAAATTATACAGAAACAGGATTATTCTCTGTTATGTGGTCTGAACATTGCAGTTATAAAAATTCAAAACCAGTACTTCGAAAATTCCCAACAACAGGTGAGCGCGTTCTGCAAGGACCTGGAGAAGGTGCTGGAATTGTAGATATCGGTGGTAATCAAGCGGTTGTATTTAAAATGGAAAGTCATAACCATCCTTCTGCTATTGAACCATATCAAGGAGCAGCAACAGGCGTTGGTGGTATTATCCGTGACGTATTCTCTATGGGAGCACGCCCGGTAGCTCTATTAAATTCACTTCGCTTCGGTGAATTACAGTCACCACGTGTGAAATATTTATTCGAAGAAGTAGTAGCAGGGATTGCAGGATACGGTAACTGTATCGGTATTCCGACTGTTGGCGGCGAAGTACAGTTTGATCCATGTTATGAAGGAAATCCACTTGTAAATGCAATGTGCGTAGGCTTAATTAATCATGAAGATATTAAAAAGGGGCAAGCACACGGCGCTGGAAATACAGTAATGTACGTAGGAGCATCAACTGGTCGTGACGGTATTCACGGTGCAACATTCGCATCTGAAGAGTTATCTGAAAGCTCAGAAGCGAAGCGTCCAGCAGTTCAAGTAGGAGATCCATTTATGGAGAAACTTCTTATTGAAGCTTGCTTAGAACTTATTCAGTCGGATGCACTTGTTGGAATTCAAGATATGGGTGCAGCTGGTTTAACATCATCTTCTGCAGAAATGGCAAGTAAAGCAGGTATGGGTATTGAAATGTACTTAGATGATGTGCCACAGCGCGAAACAGGAATGACACCATATGAAATGATGCTATCTGAATCACAAGAACGTATGCTAATCGTTGTGAAAAAGGGTAGAGAGCAAGAAATAGTAGATTTATTTGAGAAGTATGGTCTTGCAGCCGTTACGATGGGGAAAGTAACGGAAGACAAAATGCTTCGCTTATTCCATAAAGGTGAAAAGGTAGCTGAAGTACCAGCAGATGCTCTTGCAGAAGAAGCACCAATTTATCATAAGCCATCAAAAGAAGCAGCATACTTTGCTGAATTCCAGGCAATGAAAATGGAAACACCAAAAGTAGAAAATTATAAAGAAACGTTATTCGCTCTATTACAACAACCGACGATTGCAAGTAAAGAGTGGGTTTATGATCAATATGATTATCAAGTTCGCACAAGCACAGTTGTTACACCAGGTTCAGATGCAGCAGTTGTACGTGTACGTGGTACAGAAAAAGGATTAGCAATGACGACAGATTGTAACTCTCGCTACATTTATTTAGATCCAGAAGTGGGCGGTAAAATTGCAGTAGCAGAGGCAGCACGTAATATCGTATGTTCTGGGGGAGAGCCACTTGCAATTACAGATTGCTTAAACTTCGGTAATCCAGAAAAACCAGAAATCTTCTGGCAAATTGAGAAATCAGTAGATGGTATGAGTGAAGCTTGTCGCACATTACAAACGCCAGTTATCGGCGGAAACGTATCAATGTATAACGAACGTAGTGGTGAAGCTGTATATCCAACACCGACAGTTGGGATGGTTGGACTTGTACACGATTTAAAACATGTAACAACACAAGAGTTTAAACAAGCTGGCGATTTAGTTTATGTAATTGGAGAGACGAAAGCTGAGTTTGGTGGAAGTGAATTACAGAAAATGATTCACGGCAAAATTTTCGGTCAATCACCAAGCATCGATCTAGATGTAGAATTAAAGCGCCAAAAACAAGTATTAGCAGCAATTCAAGCTGGCCTTGTTCAATCTGCTCATGATGTTGCAGAAGGTGGTTTAGCAGTTGCAATTACTGAGAGTGCAATTGGTGCAAATGGTTTAGGTGCTACTGTGAAACTAGACGGAGAAGCAACAGCGGCATTATTTGCTGAATCACAATCTCGCTTCGTTATAACTGTAAAACGTGAAAATAAAGAAGCGTTCGAGACGGCGGTAGAAGCAATTCAAGTTGGAGAAGTGACAAATACAAATGAAGTAACAATTCATAATGAAGAAAATGAAGTATTACTTACAGCAAATGTAGATGAAATGAGAAAGGCTTGGAAAGGGGCAATCCCATGCTTGCTGAAATAAAGGGGTTAAATGAAGAATGTGGCGTTTTCGGAATTTGGGGGCATGAAAATGCAGCACAAGTTTCGTACTACGGATTGCATAGTTTACAGCACCGTGGACAAGAAGGCGCAGGCATCGTCGTAAATAATGGTGAGAAAATCGTCGGTCACAAGGGGTTAGGTTTAATATCGGAAGTATTTTCAAGAGGTGAACTAGAAGGCTTAAACGGAAAATCAGCAATTGGACACGTACGATATGCGACAGCTGGTGGAAGTGAAGTTGCTAACGTTCAACCATTATTATTCCGTTTTTCTGATCATAGTATGGCGTTAGCTCATAACGGAAATTTAATTAACGCAAAGATGCTTCGTCGTGAATTAGAGGCAGAGGGAAGTATTTTCCAAACAAGTTCAGATACAGAGGTACTTTTACATCTCATTAAACGTAGTACGAAAGATACTTTAATTGAAAGTGTAAAAGAGGCCCTAAATAAAGTGAAAGGTGCGTTTGCATATCTTTTACTAACTGGAAATGAAATGATTGTTGCGCTAGATCCGAATGGATTCCGTCCTCTTTCAATTGGAAAGATGGGAGATGCTTACGTTGTAGCATCAGAAACATGTGCTTTCGATGTAGTAGGTGCAACATACATTCGTGATGTAGAACCAGGTGAATTACTGATCATCAATGATGAAGGAATTCACGTAGATCGTTTTACAAATGAAGTAGATCATGCAATTTGTAGTATGGAGTACATTTACTTTGCACGTCCGGATTCTAATATTGCAGGTATTAACGTCCATGCAGCACGTAAAAACATGGGAAAACGTTTGGCGGCAGAAGCTCCTATTGAAGCTGATGTTGTTACTGGTGTACCAGACTCTAGTATTTCAGCGGCAATTGGTTATGCGGAGGCGACAGGAATTCCGTATGAGTTAGGATTAATTAAAAATCGTTACGTTGGACGTACGTTCATTCAACCTTCTCAAGAACTGCGTGAGCAAGGGGTTAAGATGAAGCTTTCAGCAGTAAGAGGCGTAGTTGAAGGAAAACGAGTTGTGATGATTGATGATTCTATCGTAAGAGGAACGACGAGTAAACGAATTGTTCGTATGCTTCGCGAGGCTGGAGCGACAGAAGTCCATGTAAGAATTGCTTCACCACCTCTTAAGTATCCATGTTTCTATGGCATTGATATTCAAACGAGAAAAGAATTAATCGCAGCAAATAATTCAATAGAAGAAATCCGTCAAATCATCGGAGCAGATTCTTTAACATTTTTAAGTGAAGATGGATTAGTAGATGCAATTGGACGTCCATATGAAGGGAAATACGGCGGTCTATGTATGGCGTACTTCAATGGAGATTATCCAACAGCTCTTTATGATTATGAGCAAGAGCTTTTAGAAAGTATGAAATAAGAAGAAAAAAGCTTCTACTTCTTTTGATGTAGAAGCTAGCTTCTTTCTTAAAACAGCCCGCCCTGAATAGGGAGAAATTAAAAGACGAGGTGTAGATAACGATGGCGAATGCATATAAGCAAGCAGGAGTAGATATTGAAGCTGGATATGAAGCGGTATCTCGCATGAAAAAACACGTACAAACAACAATGAGAAAAGAAGTACTAGGCGGTCTAGGCGGTTTTGGAGGTATGTTTGATTTATCAAAATTTGCATTAGAAGAACCTGTATTAGTATCTGGAACAGATGGCGTGGGGACAAAATTGATGCTCGCTTTTATGGCAGATAAACATGACACAATTGGTATTGATGCAGTAGCAATGTGTGTAAATGATATTGTTGTCCAAGGAGCAGAGCCGCTTTTCTTCCTTGATTATATTGCTTGTGGTAAAGCTGAACCTAGTAAAATTGAAAACATCGTCAAAGGTATATCAGAGGGCTGTCGCCAAGCTGGTTGTGCATTAATTGGTGGAGAAACAGCTGAAATGCCAGGAATGTATTCTACGGAAGAATACGATTTAGCTGGTTTTACAGTTGGAATTGTTGATAAAAAGAAAATTGTAACAGGTGAAAAAATTGAAGCTGGTCAAGTGTTAATTGGCTTAGCATCTAGCGGTATTCATAGTAATGGTTATTCTTTAGTACGAAAAGTATTACTAGAAGATGGAGAACTATCTTTAGCTCGCATTTACGGACGCTTAGAACTACCTCTTGGTGAAGAATTATTAAAACCAACGAAAATTTATGTCAAACCTATTTTAGAACTATTGGAGAAATATGAAGTATACGGTATGGCGCATATTACAGGTGGCGGATTCATTGAAAATATTCCACGTATGTTACCAGAAGGAATCGGTGCAGAAATTGAATTAGGATCTTGGGAAATTCAACCAATCTTCAGTTTACTTCAAGAAGTGGGAAAACTAGAAGAGAAAGAAATGTTCAATATTTTTAACATGGGTATTGGTATGGTAGTAGCAGTGAAGGAAGAAGAGGCAAAAGATATTGTTCGTCTTCTTGAAGAGCAAGGAGAAACAGCTCGTATTATTGGACGTACTGTACAAGGGACTGGCGTTACCTTCAATGGGGGCACAGCACTATGAGTAGATTAGCAGTTTTTGCTTCTGGAAGCGGCTCTAACTTTCAATCTCTCATCAATGCGGTAGAAGAAAAAAGATTAGATGCAGATATTAGTTTATTAGTATGTGATAAACCAGAAGCACGCGCTGTTGGACGGGCACATTATCATCATATTCCATGTTTCGCTTTTTCAGCGAAAGCATATGGATCAAAAGAAGCGTTTGAAAAAGAAATATTAAAGAAGCTAGAAGAGTATGAAATTGATTATGTTATTTTAGCTGGATATATGCGTTTAATTGGGCCGACATTACTAGAAGCTTACGGCGGAAGGATTATTAATATTCATCCATCACTATTACCGAGTTTTCCAGGGAAAGATGCTGTTGGTCAAGCGTTAGAAGCAGGTGTGAAAGTAACTGGAGTAACGATTCATTATGTAGATGCAGGTATGGATACAGGACCAATTATTGCGCAAGAAGCAGTAGTTGTTTCTGAAGGGGATACGAGAGAAAGCTTACAAAAGAAAATTCAACAAGTTGAACATAAATTATACGTAAATACAGTGAATCAAATTGTTCAATCTGTGAAAGAACCAACTGTTAACTAACATACAACCAGGGGTGAAGGATAGATGAAAAAGCGTGCATTAGTAAGCGTTTCAGATAAAACAGGAGTAGTGGAATTTGTTAAAGGTTTACTAGAACAAGGGATCGAAGTTATCTCAACAGGTGGTACGAAAAAATTACTAGAAGAAAACGGCTTACAAGTAATCGGTATTTCTGAAGTAACTGGGTTCCCGGAAATTATGGATGGTCGTGTAAAAACATTACATCCAAATATTCATGGTGGTCTATTAGCAGTTCGCGATAATGAAACGCATGTAGCGCAAATGAATGAGTTAGGTATGCAGCCAATTGATTTTGTTGTTGTTAACTTATACCCATTCAAAGAAACAATCGCTAAGCCTGATGTAACATTTGCTGATGCAATTGAAAATATTGATATCGGTGGTCCAACAATGATTCGCTCTGCTGCGAAAAATCATAAATTTGTATCGGTAATTGTAGATCCAGTAGATTACGATGTTGTATTAGCAGAACTGAAAGAGAACGGTGAAGTAAAAGAAGAAACGAAACGTAAATTAGCAGCGAAAGTATTCCGTCATACAGCGGCATATGATGCGTTAATCTCTAACTACTTAACAGAGCAAATGGGTGAAGAAAGCCCAGAAACATTAACAGTGACATTTGAGAAAAAACAAGATTTACGCTATGGAGAAAATCCACATCAAAAAGCAACATTCTATAAAGCACCATTCGCTGTAACTTCTTCTGTTGCATACGCAGAACAATTACACGGTAAAGAATTATCTTACAACAATATTAACGATGCAGATGCAGCACTTAGTATTGTAAAAGAATTTACAGAGCCAGCAGTAGTAGCAGTAAAACATATGAATCCATGTGGTGTTGGAGTGGGTACTGATATTCATGAAGCATACACACGCGCTTATGAAGCAGATCCAGTATCAATCTTTGGTGGTATTATTGCAGCAAATCGTGAAATTGATAAAGCTACAGCAGAAAAGTTACACGAAATTTTCTTAGAAATCATTATTGCACCTTCTTTCTCAAAAGAAGCTTTAGAAGTATTGCAAAGTAAGAAAAACTTACGTCTACTAACTGTAAATATTGAAAAAGCGACAAGTGCAAGCAAAAAACTAACTTCTGTACAAGGTGGTCTTCTCGTTCAAGAGGAAGATACGTTATCATTAGATGAAAGTACAATTTCAATTCCGACAAAACGTGAACCATCAGAGCAAGAGTGGAAAGATTTAAAACTAGCTTGGAAAGTTGTAAAACATGTGAAATCAAACGCAATTGTTTTAGCGAATGATAACATGACAGTTGGTGTAGGCGCGGGACAGATGAACCGTGTAGGTTCTGCAAAAATCGCAATTACACAAGCTGGCGAAAAAGCACAAGGTAGCGCACTTGCATCTGATGCTTTCTTCCCAATGCCAGATACAGTAGAAGAAGCAGCAAAAGCAGGGATTACAGCAATCATTCAACCAGGCGGATCAATCCGTGACGAAGATTCTATCAAAGTGGCGGATAAGTATGGGATTACGATGGTGTTCACTGGCGTACGTCATTTCAAACACTAGTAGAGGATGTTTAAAAGGTCCGGTCAAGATAACTGTCGCATGTCGTCGTTGCATTGCCAGTGCGGTACTCATGTAGGAAAGCTACATTCCGTGTCCTCCTGTCAAATGTGCCTCGACCTGCTCGGTTCTCTCGATCCTCCCTTTTAAACTTCTATTGATATGGATGTTTAAAAGGTCCGGTCAAGATAACTGTCGCATGTCGTCGTTGCATTGCCAGTGCGGTACTCATGTAGGAAAGCTACATTCCGTGTCCTCCTGTCAAATGTGCCTCGACCTGCTCGGTTCTCTCGATCCTTCCTTTTAAACTTCTATTGATATGGATGTTTAAAAGGTCCGGTCAAGATAACTGTCGCATGTCGTCGTTGCATTGCCAGTGCGGTACTCATGTAGGAAAGCTACATTCCGTGTCCTCCTGTCAAATGCGCCTCGACCTGCTCGGTTCCCTTGATCCTCCTTTTTAAACCTTTATTGATATGAAAACAAACTAGGAGCAGAGCTTCTAGTTTGTACTTATTTAAGTATTGGGGGATGAAATATGAATGTTTTAGTAATTGGCCGCGGTGGGCGTGAGCATGCTTTAGCTTGGAAGTTTGCGCAATCTGAAAAGGTGGAAAATGTATATGTAGCACCGGGTAATGAAGGTATGCGCGATGTTGCAACACCAGTTGATATTGATGAAAATGATTTTGACGCATTAGTTTTATTTGCTAAAGAGAATAAGGTTGAATTAACTTTCGTTGGACCAGAAATTCCGCTTATGAATGGAATTGTTGATCGCTTTAAAGAAGAGGGACTTCGTGTGTTTGGCCCAAATAAAGCGGCTGCTGTTATTGAAGGTAGTAAGGCTTTCACGAAAGAATTGATGAAAAAATATGATATTCCAACTGCAGCATATGAAACTTTTACAGACTATGAAGAAGCAGTACAGTATATTCAAAAAGTTGGTGCGCCAATCGTTATTAAAGCTGACGGCCTAGCTGCTGGTAAAGGTGTAACGGTAGCAATGACGCTTGAAGAGGCATTACAAGCTGTGAAAGAGATGCTACAAGATGTGAAGTTTGGCGAAGCGAGCAAGAAGGTCGTTATTGAAGAGTTTTTAGATGGACAAGAATTTTCATTAATGGCATTTGTAAATGGAACAACTGTGCATCCGATGGTAATTGCGCAAGATCATAAACGAGCTTTTGATGGTGATAAAGGTCCAAATACAGGCGGAATGGGTGCGTATTCTCCAGTACCACAAATTCCAGAATCAGCAGTTCAAGAGGCAATAAAAATGGTATTACATCCAACTGCCAAGGCAATGATTGCAGAAAACCGTTCGTTTACAGGAATTTTATATGCGGGACTTATTTTAACAAATGATGGCCCAAAGGTAATTGAATTTAATGCACGCTTTGGTGATCCTGAAACGGAAGTAGTATTACCTCGCTTAGAAAATGATTTAGTTGATGTATGTAACGCTGTATTAGATGAAAGTGAATTAACGTTACAGTGGTCAGAGGAAGCGGTAATTGGTGTTGTACTTGCTTCAAAAGGATATCCGGAAGCATATAAAAAAGGTGATATTATTAAAGGATTAGATGCACTGAAAGATGTAATTGTTTTCCATTCAGGTACAGCGATGAAGCATGGTGACTTTGTAACAAATGGCGGCCGTGTACTATTTGTCGCTTGTAAGGCGGACAGTTTACAAGCAGCGAAAGATAAGGTGTATAAAGAAATCGGCAAAATTGAGAGTGATGGTCTATTTTACCGAAGTGATATAGGATATCGTGCAATTGGTTATGAGATGACGAGAAGCTAATATGTAAAAATCCCGCTGATTTCTCAGCGGGATTTTTTATGCATCTTTATCTTTTTTCAATTTTCCTTTTTGCTTTGCCATTTCTCGAAGTAAATACTCGATGTGTGCATTGACGCTACGAAACTCATCATTCGCCCATTTTTCGATGACTGCGTGTAATTCAGGATCAATACGTAATGGAAAGCTTTTCTTTTTAGCCATAATGATTTACAACCCTTTAGTATAGGCTTCCTGTATTAATAACTGGTTGCGCACCTTTATCTGAAACGATGGCAACTAATAAGTTGTTCACCATATTTGCTTTACGCTCGTCATCTAATTCAAGTACGCCTTCCTCATCTAACATATGGATTGAATCTTTCGCCATCTTCACAGCACCTTCAACAATCTCTTTTCTAGCAGCTAATACTGCTTTTGCTTGTTGACGTTGTAGCATTGCATGGGCAATTTCTGTTGCGTAAGCTAAATGTGTTAAACGAGTTTCTAATACTTCTACGCCAGCGATTTCAAGGCGCGCTTCTAACTCACGTTTTAATTCTTCAGAGATTTCTTCAGTATTTCCGCGTAACGTGATGCAAGTTTCATCTTGGAAATTGTCATAAGGATATTTTGTTGCGACGTGGCGGATTGCTGTTTCACTTTGAATTTCTACAAATCGATCGTAATGTTCAACACCGAACATTGCTTTTGCAGAATCAACTACTTTATATACGATAACGGCTGCAATTTCAATTGGATTTCCCTCAATATCGTTTACTTTTAACTTCTTACTATTAAAGTTTTCAACACGTAACGATACAGTTTGACGGAATGCGAATGGAATTGTTAAAAATAAACCGTTTTGACGAATTGTTCCTAAATAATTACCGAAAAACGTAATAACTTTTGCTTGGTTTGGTTGAACAATACCAATACCTGTAGCAAGAACGGCGGCTAAAATAATAGTTAATGCCGCTCCTATGAAAATTTCTTGTACAAGGAAAAATACACCGATAGCGGCTAAAATTAAAATCCCGATAATACCGAGAAAACCATTTACATAAAAAACTTGTTTTTCTTTCATATGATCGCCTCCTGATATATAAATGATATCACTTTTATATCATTTTATGCAAGGGCTTTACACTTAATTTTCTGAAATTATTGATTAGGTATCTCTTATGTATATTTTGAGGTTTGAAACAAGAATGTACGTTCTGTTTTATGGTAAAATAAAGAAGACTTAACCGCCCACTGCAGCAGCTAAGTCCCTTTGAGAGCATCTTGCATCGTGACAAATGATTCAAAGCGGTTTTGCCAGGATTATATCTTCAATCGCTGACTCAATCTCTTTGTCAGAAGCGTCAAAACTTCCATTTGACTGTGGTTTGTCGTGATTGGAAGTTTGATTCACTTCTTCTTTAGCATGTCCCTTTTCAGTAAAATTCATGCTAGGCATTTTAAATGCCCCCATATTCATGTATTTTCCGAATTTCCACATTTCAACAACGGGGCAGAAACGAACAATTCCCTCTGCGATTTTCATTGCACCAATCCATAGCAAGACGTTAGACCAAGTGCACCACGGCTTGCGTACAAGTTTAGCACTACTACAGCCGAAGAGGATAAGTCCGAGTGTAATTCGAATTAGGGCATTTATTGTACCGATGTTTTGCTTCATTAGAAAAACACTCCTTTTTATGAAAGTTGAAATAGATAATACTATTTCTCTTATTAGTATCCCGTGTGATTTTGGGGATATGTAATCCAACATTTGACGTTGAAAAAGATGTTGGAATGTGCGTGTGTGTAAGTAGCTTTTTTTGTTATAATGAAAGAATGCACAAAAGGAAATTCAAAATTAAATCCTCTCGTTTGAAAAACTATGGAAGAGGGAATTCCAAACTTAATTCTCCGTTTTAAACAAATATTTAAGATGAAGTTAAAAAAATCCTGATGAAAATAAACTGTTATTTTGACCAGAAATATATAACTAGAGAAAAGAAAGGGTGTTTTCATGTACGATATTTCCGGGTGGAAACATGTATTTAAGCTTGATCCGAATAAGGAGTTAAGTGACGAACATTTAGAAATGATTTGTGAGTCTGGAACAGATGCTGTTATTGTAGGCGGAAGTGATGGAGTGACAATTGATAATGTACTACACATGCTAGTTAGCATTCGTAGATATGCGGTTCCTTGTGTGTTAGAGGTTTCTGATGTGGAAGCAATTACACCAGGATTTGATTTTTATTATATCCCAAGCGTTTTAAATAGCCGAAAAGTAGAATGGGTAACAGGCGTTCATCATGAGGCTTTGAAAGAATTTGGGGATATTATGGATTGGGACGAAATTTTCATGGAAGGGTATTGTGTTTTAAATCCTGAAGCGAAAGTAGCCCAACTTACAGATGCGAAATGTGATGTAACAGAAGATGATGTGATTGCATACGCGCGTTTAGCAGACAAGTTATTGCGCTTACCAATATTTTACTTAGAATATAGCGGTACGTATGGAGACAGTGAACTTGTTAAAAATGTAAAAGCAGAATTAAAACAAGCGAAGTTATATTATGGCGGCGGTATTTCTAATGCTGAACAAGCGAAGGAAATGGCACAATACGCTGATACAGTAGTTGTTGGAAATATTATTTATGATGATATAAAAGCAGCGTTAAAAACAGTTAAAGCAGTAAAAGGAGAGTAGGTGCAGGCGTATATGAGTAAGACAGATAGGTTATTAAATGGTTTAAATCCGCAGCAACAAAAAGCAGTACAAACAACGAACGGACCACTTCTATTAATGGCAGGTGCAGGTAGTGGTAAAACACGTGTGTTAACACATCGTATTGCGTTTTTACTTGGTGAAAAAGGTGTAGCGCCATGGAATGTACTAGCTATTACCTTTACAAATAAAGCGGCTCGTGAAATGCGCGAGCGTATTGATACACTTGTTGGACCAGAGGCAGAAGATATTTGGATTTCTACGTTCCACTCTATGTGTGTACGTATTTTACGACGTGATATCGATCGTATTGGTATTAATCGCAACTTTACAATCTTAGATTCAGGCGATCAATTAACTGTAGTCAAAAAAATTATGAAAGAGCGCAATATTGATCCGAAGAAATTTGAGCCTCGTTCTATTTTAGCTGGTATTAGTAATGCAAAAAATGAATTGTTATCTGCAGATAAATATGCGAAAAAAATTACAATTGCTGATCCATATGAAAAATTAACGAGCGATGTATATACAGAATATCAAAAACGTCTTCTGAAAAATAATTCATTAGACTTTGATGATTTAATTATGACAACGATTCAGCTATTTGAACGTGTTCCAGAAGTACTAGAGTTTTATCAGCGTAAGTTCCAATACATTCACGTGGATGAGTATCAAGATACGAACAAAGCGCAGTACCTTCTTGTAAAACATTTAGCAGCACGTTTTAAAAATTTATGTGTTGTAGGTGACTCAGATCAGTCTATTTACCGCTGGCGCGGGGCTGACATTTCTAACATTTTGTCATTCGAAAAAGACTATGAGAATGCGCAAGTTATTCTGTTAGAACAAAACTATCGTTCGTCACAAAATATTTTAAATGCAGCGAATGCTGTTATTGAAAAAAATTCAAACCGTAAACCGAAAAAATTATGGACAGACAATCAAGTTGGAAGCAAAATCTCATATTACCGTGCTGCGACGGAAAAAGACGAAGCATATTTTGTTGCGAAAAAAATTCGTGACGATATTCAAATGGGAAAACGAAAATATACTGATTTTGCAGTGTTATATCGTACAAATGCGCAGTCTCGTATGGTCGAGGAGATTTTCCTAAAATCTAATATTCCTTACAAAATTGTCGGCGGTACGAAGTTCTACGATCGTAAAGAGATTAAAGACATTTTGGCGTATTTACGTTTAATTGGGAATCCAGATGATGAGATTAGTTTCGCACGTATTATTAACATGCCAAAGCGCGGAATTGGTGCGACTTCTATCGATAAAATTATTAATTACGGTGTACAAAATGGAATTTCATTAACTGCTGTATTCGATGAGATTGAGCATGTTGGTGTAAGTGCAAAAATAACAAAGGCAGTAAAAGAATTCGCAGGTTTATTACACAACTGGGTAAATATGCAAGAGTATTTATCTGTTACAGAGTTGGTAGAAGAAGTTATTGAAAAAACAGGCTATCGCGATATGTTGAAAAACGAGCGTACTTTAGAAGCGGAAGGTCGTCTAGAGAACTTAGATGAGTTTTTATCTGTTACGCAAACATTTGAATCTCAAAGCGAAGATAAGAGCCTCGTTGCATTCTTAACAGACTTAGCGCTTGTTGCTGATATTGATCGTGTCGATGAAGATCCAACTGCTGGTGAGGAAGTTATTTTAATGACGATGCATTCAGCGAAAGGGCTAGAGTTCCCAGTTGTCTTTATTGTTGGGCTAGAGGAAGGAATATTCCCGCATACTCGTTCTCTAATGGAAGAAGATGAAATGCAAGAAGAGCGTCGCCTTGCTTATGTAGGTATTACTCGTGCAGAAGAAGAGTTATATTTATCCAATGCACAAATGCGTACTTTATTTGGTAGAACAAGTATGAATGCCGCATCGCGATTTATTACAGAAATCCCGGCAGAGCTAGTGGAGTCGTTAAATGAAACAGCGCCGAAGCGCGAAACATCGTTTGGTGCAAAAGGAAGAACGGCGAGTAGCAGTAGAACAACAACGACAACTACAACACGTTCTCGTTCAGCTTTCGCGCGTCCTGCAGCTAAGACGACAGGTGGCGAGCAAATCGGCTGGGCAGTAGGCGATAAAGCTTCCCACCAAAAATGGGGAGTCGGTACAGTTGTCAGTGTAAAAGGTGAAGGTGATGCAAAAGAATTAGATATTGCGTTTCCAAGCCCAATTGGTGTTAAACGTTTGTTAGCAAAATTTGCACCTGTGACGAAACAATAGGAAAGGAATGAGGATATGTCAAAAGAGATAGCAAAACAACGTATAGAAGAACTGCGTGATTTGTTAAATACATTTAACTATCAGTATCACGTATTAGACAATCCTTCTGTTTCTGATGCGGAGTATGACCGTAATATGCAGGAGCTTATAAAATTAGAAGCAGAGAATCCAGAGTTTATGAGTGAAGACTCTCCCTCCATTCGCGTTGGGGGAACTGTTCTTGATATATTTGAAAAAGTAACACATAAGTCACCGATGTTAAGTTTAGGAAATGCATTTAACGAAGGAGATTTACGTGATTTCGACCGACGAGTACGCCAAGGAATTGATGATGCGAATGTAAGATATATATGCGAATTAAAAATTGACGGACTTGCTGTTTCACTTCATTATGAAAAAGGACGCTTCATTCAAGGGGCAACACGTGGTGATGGTGTAACAGGTGAAGATATTACCCAAAATTTAAAAACGATTAAAGCGATCCCGCTCCGTCTAAATGAAGAAGTAACATTAGAAGCACGAGGCGAAGCTTATATGCCGAAGCGTTCATTCGTTAAGTTAAATGAAGAAAAAGAACAAAATGGTGAAGATGTATTTGCGAATCCGCGTAAT
The DNA here is from genome assembly GCF_007680225.1 of Bacillus sp. DE0042. Classification (NCBI taxonomy): domain Bacteria; kingdom Bacillati; phylum Bacillota; class Bacilli; order Caryophanales; family Bacillaceae; genus Bacillus; species Bacillus sp. DE0042. The sequence goes on from NZ_VEJP01000009.1 coordinate 19,907, forward strand.
GCGGCAGCAGGTTCAATACGCCAACTTGATCCAAAAATCGCAGCGAAGCGTAACTTATCTATGTTTGTGTACGGTCTTGCGAATGTAGAAGAAAAAACAATTCCATCACATAGTAAATCGCTTGATTTCTTAGGTGAACTTGGATTCAAAACAAATCCAAATCGACGTACATGTGAGACAATTGAAGAAGTTATAGCTTATGTAGAAGAATGGCAAGAAAAACGTCCGCATCTTGATTATGAGATTGATGGAATCGTTATAAAAGTAGATGATGTTGCTCTTCAAGAAAGTTTAGGAACTACAGCAAAGAGTCCAAGATGGGCGATTGCTTATAAATTCCCGGCTGAAGAAGTTGTAACAAGATTAACAGGCATTGAATTAAGTGTTGGTCGCACAGGGGTTGTAACACCGACAGCAGAGCTAGAGCCAGTGCGAGTGGCTGGTACTATCGTTCGTCGTGCTTCTTTACATAACGAAGATTTAATTCGTGAAAAGGACATTCGAATTGGTGACTATGTTGTAGTGAAGAAGGCTGGAGATATTATTCCTGAAGTTGTGAACGTTATTTTCGATAAGCGTACTGGTGAGGAAGAAGAATATCATATGCCAACGCATTGCCCAGCATGTGAGAGTGAACTAGTTCGTTTAGAAGAAGAAGTAGCACTTCGTTGTATAAATCCAACTTGTCCAGCTCAAATTCGAGAAGGATTAATTCATTTCGTTTCAAGAAACGCAATGAATATTGATGGACTTGGAGAACGTGTCATTACACAACTCTTTGATGCGGATTATATTCGTACATTTGCTGATTTATATTCGTTGACGAAAGAGCAATTATTGCAGCTAGAACGATTCGGTGAAAAATCAGCAACGAATTTAGTGCAAGCAATTGAGAATTCTAAAGAAAACTCATTAGAGCGATTATTATTTGGTCTTGGTATTCGCCATGTCGGAGCAAAAGCAGCACGTACATTTGCAGAGCATTTCGAAACGATGGATGCGCTTGTGAAAGCAACGGAAGAAGAACTAAAAGCAATTAATGAGATTGGTGAAAAAATGGCTCAATCCGTCGTGACGTATTTTGATAATGAAGACGTATTAGAGTTATTACAACAATTTAAAGAGTATGGCGTGAATATGGCATACAAAGGTATAAAAATTGCTGATTTACAAAACGTTGAGTCGTACTTCACAGGAAAAACTGTCGTTTTAACAGGTAAATTAGAAGTTATGGGACGTAGTGAAGCGAAGAAGAAGATTGAGGCATTAGGTGGAAAAGTAACAGGAAGTGTTAGTAAAAGTACGGATTTAGTTGTTGCAGGAGAAGCGGCAGGTTCGAAATTAGCACAAGCGGAGAAGCATAATGTTGAGGTTTGGAATGAAGAGAGGTTCTTACAAGAGCTAAATAAGTAAGAGGTGCAAACTTACCATGAAAAAAATAGCATTAGCGGTATTAAGCCTTGGTCTACTTGTAAGTGGGTGTAGTGCAGGTGCCGACAAAGATGACAAAGTGGTTGAGAAATCGGGGAAAGCAAAAGGACAAGCAATCGTTCCGAAGTACTCTATTTCGGATGAATATTATAAGACGACTATTCCATTTGAAGCAGGAGCAGCACGTGGTTTAGTTGTACAAGGAGTAAGTAATCGTCTTGATATAGATGAATTTGAAACAGGATTAATGCGTATTGCAAAAGAATCCTTTAGTACGAAAGATCATTTCTTTAAAGGTGGAAGTGCTCTAGATACTCAAAATTTACAGATGCTTGTTAAAAGAAAGCGTACAGATGCTGAACAAAAGGAACTAGAGGACAAATTAAAAAAAGATGCAGTTAAATTTCCAAACATTGGTTTAAACCCAGCGTTAAGTGGAGGATCTGAATCATTAGAGGCAAAAAATAAAAAAAATCCAATATATATTTCAAATATTTTAGAGCATGATTATTATGTGAAAAAAGGCGGAACAGATGAACTCCAAGGCATTGTAGTTGGTTTAGCAATGAATTCGGTTCATTATTACGAGGAAGAGCATGGTTATCCGCGTGAAGCTAAAATCGAGCAAGAAAAAATGTTAGCTGAAGGGAAAAAAATGGCGCAAGAAGTCTTGAAATTTATGCATGAAAAAAAACCTGACACAAAAAATGTTCCGATAACATTTGCAATTTATCGTCAGGCTCCAAAGGCTTCACTCGTGCCAGGTAACTTTGTTTCTTATGTGAATGTTGAAAAAGGCAGTGAAACGGTTGAGGATTGGAAACAAATTAATGAGAAATATTATTTGTTCCCATCTGAACAAGCGAAAACAGATAATAAACGTGAAGACCTTGCGAGAGTATCGAACTTTAAAGCAAAACTAAGCGATTATTTCCAAGGCGACTATACAGCTGTTATCGGTACTGGTATGTATAGAGACGATGAATTAAGAGAAATAAAGCTTGATATTCCTGTCCAGTTTAATGGGAAAGCAGAAATAATTGGTTTTACACAATATGTAGCCGGGCTTGTTATGGAATACTTCCCGAATTATATGAAAGTACAAGTAACGATTAAATCTGTAGAACGCCCAGAAGCGATTATTATACGTGAAGCGAAGCAAGATGAACCATTTGTGAAAATTTTAGATTAAATAGAAAGGCTGTTCCTTTTATGGAACGGCTTTTTTTCTTGGGGAATTTTGTTATAATTTAAAATGTTATAAATAATGGGGCTAAGGGGTAAGGCACATGGACGAATTAAGTTTTCAAGTCATTATTTTATTAATTGCATTCGGCTTTTTAGCAGCTTTTATTGATTCAGTTGTTGGTGGTGGTGGATTAATTTCGCTTCCGGCACTTATGTTTGTTGGTTTACCACCAGCTTCGGCAATTGCAACAAATAAATTAGCGGCAACGATGGGGACGTTTACGAGTGCAATTTATTTTATTCGATCAGGAAAGGTCGATTTTAAAATTGTAGGAAAGTTAATCCCGTTAACTGTTATAGGAGCGGTCGCAGGTGCTTTAGTAGTAAAGTTTATTCCGCCGGATATTTTACGTCCGTTAGTGCTTGTGATGTTGGTGTTTATTGCCATTTATATTATTGCGAAAAAGGATTGGGGAAGTGTATCCACCTATAAGAAGATGACGAAAAGAAAAACATTAATATTTTTCTTTGTTATTTTAATGATAGGGTTTTACGATGGATTTTTTGGCCCAGGGACAGGATCTTTTTTAATTTTTGCATTTTTATTAATTGGTTTGGATTTTATTCAAGCGGCAGCATCTGGAAAACTTTTGAACTTTGTTAGTAATATCGTATCTTTAATTACTTTTTTATTTTTAGACGTAATTCATTTTGAATACGGTATTATTATGGGATTATCAATGATCTTAGGTGCTTATTTTGGATCAAAGTTTGCAGTTCAAAAAGGTGTTGGATATGTTAGGACTTTATTTTTATTAGTAACTATTTTATTAATCGGAAAAAATGTTTTGGAATATACTCATATTTTGTAGAGTTATACTTTTGTATAACTCTATTTTTTTATTATATTTTAAAAATTTATTAATTTTTAAAATATAAGTCTAGGAATATTTGAATAAATCTAAATTATCGTGTAGAATAATGTTGTAAAATGTAAACGTTTTTCTAAGGGGAGGCTAAAAAAATGGTAGTAGCATACAAACATGAGCCATTTACAGATTTTTCAGTGGAGGCTAACAAATTAGCGTTTGAAGAAGGTTTAAAGAAAGTAGAATCTTATCTTGGACAAGACTATCCATTAATTATTGGGGGAGAAAAAATCACTACAGAAGACAAAATTGTTTCTGTAAACCCTGCAAATAAAGAGGAACTTGTTGGTCGCGTTTCAAAAGCAAGCCGTGAGTTAGCTGAAAAAGCAATGCAAGTAGCGGATGAAACATTCCAAACTTGGAGAAAATCAAAGCCAGAAATGCGTGCAGACATTTTATTCCGTGCTGCAGCAATCGTTCGTCGCAGAAAACATGAATTCTCTGCTATTCTTGTAAAAGAAGCAGGTAAACCATGGAATGAGGCAGATGCTGATACAGCAGAAGCAATCGACTTTATGGAATATTATGGTCGTCAAATGTTAAAATTAAAAGACGGTATTCCAGTAGAAAGCCGTCCAATTGAATATAATCGTTTCTCTTACATTCCATTAGGAGTAGGTGTTATCATTTCTCCTTGGAACTTCCCATTCGCAATTATGGCAGGTATGACAACAGCTGCTTTAGTTTCTGGTAACACAGTATTACTAAAACCAGCTAGTACAACTCCTGTAGTAGCAGCGAAATTCATGGAAGTATTAGAAGAAGCTGGCTTACCGGCTGGCGTAGTAAACTTCGTTCCAGGTAATGGTTCTGAAGTTGGTGACTACTTAGTAGATCACCCTCGTACACGTTTCGTGAGCTTCACTGGATCTCGTGATGTAGGTATCCGTATTTATGAGCGCGCAGCGAAAGTAAACCCAGGCCAAATTTGGTTAAAACGCGTTATCGCTGAAATGGGTGGTAAAGATACAATCGTTGTTGATAAAGAAGCAGATCTTGAATTAGCAGCTAAATCTATCGTTGCATCAGCATTCGGATTCTCAGGACAAAAATGTTCTGCATGTTCTCGTGCAGTAATCCATGAAGATGTATACGATCACGTATTAAATCGTGCTGTTGAATTAACGAAAGAATTAACAGTTGCTAACCCAGCTGTATTAGGTACAAACATGGGTCCTGTTAATGACCAAGCTGCATTCGATAAAGTAATGAGCTATGTTGCAATTGGTAAAGAAGAAGGTAGAATCTTAACAGGTGGCGAAGGAGACGATTCTAAAGGCTGGTTCATCCAACCAACAATCGTTGCTGACGTTGCAGAAGATGCTCGCTTAATGAAAGAAGAAATCTTCGGACCAGTAGTAGCATTCTGTAAAGCAAAAGACTTTGATCATGCACTTGCAATTGCAAACAATACAGAATACGGTTTAACAGGTGCTGTTGTTACTAACAACCGTGACCATATTGAAAAAGCACGTGAAGAATTCCACGTGGGTAACTTATACTTCAACCGTGGATGTACTGGTGCAATCGTAGGTTACCAACCATTCGGTGGCTTTAACATGTCTGGTACAGACTCTAAAGCTGGTGGCCCTGACTACTTAGCACTTCACATGCAAGCAAAAACTACTTCTGAAACTTTATAAGAAATAGTAGAAGAGATCTTCGCAGTCTGCGAAGATCTCTTTTTTTTTTTTTTTTGAAAAAGTTTCTATATTTGGATCAAGATAGATATGAGTAGAAAAACTAATAAAGTAATAAGGTTTACTTCAGTAAATAAGGTATACTATATTTGTTGAATAGATTCTCTTTAAAGACAAGAAAAGTAGGTGAACAAAGTGGGAAAATATCAATTGGATTACAAAAGTCAGGTAGCCGTGGCAAAGTTTCATGAAAAACAGACGCCTGCCAAATTTGATAAAAAGCAGCAAATTGAAAAATTGCGTGCGGAGTATTTGAAAAAGAAGCAAAAATAAACAGATAAATAATATGTTACGTTTTTGATAGGAGAAACCAGTTCTAAGTACCATATATTACTATTCGGTACTTAGAACTAGCTAAACCCTATTAATATCGGGATAAACATGTAAATAGAAACAAAACAACGAGAAAAGTTGACTTATTAGTCATATTTTTTAGTATTCATTTTAAGAATTTCCTGTATAATACAATTTGAAAGAAAATCTATGGTTTGACAAGAAACACTCTTTTCGGTTTTGCTCACTGAAGGGAGTGTTTTTTTGTAGCCAAAAACTCCTCTGTACTCATTACAGTTGCATATACTCCATTTAAACTAGCCAAAATTGTGTTATGAATATAAACGGCCGGTATAGTAGCATTCTTAAAAGAAAGATCTTTTGTAGCACAAGCATCATGTATAACGGTACATGGAAAGCCGAAATCAAAAGCAGCCCTTACGGTAGCATCAATACACATATGAGTCATCATCCCGCATATGATGACGTGCTCAATGTCTAAACGTTGTAATTGTTCTAGAAGATCAGTTTCGCGAAAACTATTTGGATAATGTTTGAGTATAACGGTTTCTTCTCTAAGTGGACGTACGCTTTCATGAATATGTACACCTTCTGTATTGGGTAGGAAAAAAGTAGCGTCATCTTTTATTGCTACATGTTGGATATGAAAAATAGGTTCGTTTTTCGTTCTAAAGAGTTGTAGCAGCTGACTAGCATATTGGCTTGCTTCTACTGGATTACGCAATTCCATCTTTCCATGTGGAAAATAATCATTTTGAATATCAACGAGTAAAAGAGCTGTTTTCATATATTTATCTTCCTCCGATTTCATATTCAAATAATGGTATTCAATTTATAGAAAGGATTCTCCTTTTAAAAAATATGAAGGAGGAGAATTTAACATAACTTTAAAAATCATTATTGTATGTGGTTTTTTATTTGAAAATTTTAATAGAGGGATAATTAATATTTTTCTAAAAAATGTATTGACTCTTATTATTCTGAGTTCTATAATGAGAATTAATTAAACGACAATTAAATCGATACATTCTTATCCAGAGAGGTGGAGGGACTGGCCCTACGATACCTCAGCAACGGGTTTTTTAATACCGTGCTAACTCCAGCAAGCCTATGAAAGGCTTGGAAGATGAGAAGATGTGAACGAGTACATATAAGTGCTCTCCTTCTTATCTTTACGGTTGATAAGAAGGAGAGCACTTTTTATTTTACCTCGAAAGCTCTACTTCAAGTTTTTACAGCATATAGGAGGGAAGAAAATGATTTCTTTTAACAATGTAAGTAAAGTATATGAATCAGGTGGGCAATCTGTTCATGCGGTGGAGGATGTAACGTTATCAGTTGAGAAGGGCGAAATTTTCGGTATCATCGGTTTTAGTGGCGCTGGAAAGAGTACGTTATTACGCCTAGTAAATATGTTAGAGAAACCAACGGCAGGAACGATTTCAATAGATGATAAAGATATTACATCACTATCGACGAAAGAATTACGAAAGCTAAGACAAAGAATCGGGATGATTTTTCAAAGTTTTAATTTATTTAATTCAAGAACAGTGTTTGGGAATATTGCATACCCATTAAAGTTAGCGAAAGTACCAAAGAATGAGATAAAAGAAAGAGTAAATGAACTGCTGAAGTTTGTAGGATTAGAAGATAAAGCAAACTATTATCCAGAGCAACTATCAGGTGGTCAAAAGCAACGTGTTGGCATTGCTAGAGCACTTGCAACATCGCCAGACATTCTTATATGTGATGAGGCAACATCAGCTTTAGATCCAGAAACAACGACAGAGATTCTGAACTTATTAAAGAAAGTAAATCGAGAATACAATGTAACGATTCTACTCATTACACATGAAATGCATGTTGTGAAAGAAATTTGTCACCGTGTAGCTGTAATGGAGAAGGGAAAGGTTATTGAAGAAGGAAAACTGTTTGACGTTTTCACACAACCAAAAACAAAGACAACTCAAAACTTTGTACGCTCCATTATTAATGATCATTTACCGGAAAGTGTTCTAGGGAAAATTCAAAATGGTGGACAAATTTATCGCTTAACATTTACTGGTGAAGAGACAGGGCAGCCGGTACTATCATATATCGCGAAAAACTATAACGTCGATGTAAACGTACTGTACGGAAATATTATTGAACTTCAAAATGTGCTATTTGGAAATCTACTTGTAGAACTGCAAGGTGAGCAGAAAGAAATTCAAAAAGCATTACAACATCTACGACTACAAGTGCAGCTGAAGGAGGTAGAAGCTCATGCGAGTTGATTGGAGTATATTTTGGCCCCGCATAGTAGATGCGACGGGGGATACCCTCTTAATGGTAATTGTAACCCTTATATTTGCTACAATTCTTGGTATACCTCTAGGTTTACTATTATATGTAACGAGAAAAGGGAACTTTTTAGAAAATAAATGGGTCTTTTCTATTCTTAATATCATTATTAACACAATTCGTCCGGTTCCATTCATTATCTTCTTAGTAGCTTTAAGCCCACTAACAAGAAGTGTTATCGGAACGACGATTGGAACAGCAGCAGCAATCTTTCCGATGACGTTAGTTGCATCAATCGGTATTGCTAGAATGGTTGAAACAAACCTTGTTTCAGTTCCAAAGGGAGTCATTGAAGCAGCTCAAGCGATGGGGGCTTCACCAATTAGAATTGTTTTTGAAATCCTTGTGCCAGAAGCGTTAGCGCCATTGATTTTAGGTGTTACGTTTATGACAGTTGGTTTAATTGAATTTTCTGCAGTTGCTGGGCTTGTCGGTGGTGGCGGTCTTGGTGACTTAGCGATGACATATGGTTATCAACGTTTTGATACATCAGTTATGTTCGTAACGGTCGTTTTACTTATTATTCTTGTACAGGTAGCTCAAAATTTAGGAAACTACTTTGCGAAAGTCTTTTTACGCAGAACATAAAAAGGAAGAGGGGAAAAGAAAATGAAGAAAATTTTAGCATTTGCATTATCAGCGATTGTAGGAATTTCAGCGTTAAGCGGCTGCTCAAGTGGAGACACGGGGGCAGGAGCAAAAGAGAAAGTAGTTCGCGTTGGCGTAACCGGAACAGATGGAGACGCTTGGGAAATTTTAAAGAAAAAAGCTGAAAAAGAGGGAATTAAAATTAAACTGGTTGAGTTCTCTGATTACACAACGCCAAATAAAGCGTTAGCTGATGGAGATATTGAACTAAACTCATTCCAGCACGTTGCTTTCTTAGAGCAATTTAAAAAAGAGCATAAGTTAGATATTACAGCTGTTGGTACAACGCAAATTGCACCAATGGGCTTATACTCTGAAAAATATAAGAAGGCAAATGAAATTCCAGATGGTTCAGAAATTGCGATTCCAAATGATCCAACGAACCAAGCTCGTGCATTAAAACTTCTTGATGCAGCTGGATTATTAAAGCTTAAGAAAGACTTTGGCTTATTCGGAGATCCAAGCGGCATTGCTGAAAATCCGAAGAAGTTAAAAATTACACCGGTTATCGCACAGCAAACACCTCGTGTATTAAAAGATGTTGCAGCTTCAGTTATTAATAACGGTGTTGCTGGTCAAGCTGGATTAGATCCAGCGAAGGATCCAATTTTCTTAGAAGATCCAAAGAATGAAAATGCGAAGCCATATATTAATATTTTCGCAGCTCGTACAAAAGATAAAGATGATCCAACACTGAAAAAAGTAATTGAACTATATCATTCAAAAGAAGTAACAGATGCAATTAAGAAAGAAACAAATGATGGTTCCATTTCAGTAGATCTTTCACTTGAGGAGCTTGAAAAAATCGTAAAATAATTATCGGGTTTAACGATTAACAGTAGGAACCCCTCCGCTGTTAGCTCGTTCAACATATAATCTACTTAACAAACAAAACCCTAATTCTGTACCTTCCAATTCTGTATAACGTAGAATCCAATGTTTGTTAAGTAGAGTGATGGACCAGGAGTTTTCCTGGTCTTTTTTTATTACTGAAAGTAGCTAGCGAGTAATAAGATAATCCAAATTATAATGGGGTAAGAAAATAAGCTGAAAATAAGTGTAATTACGAATTGCTTTTTATGAATTAAGTATTTTTGGGATAAAAAAAAGAAAATAGAAAAAATAGCAATGAAAACAGCTGATATTACGCCAGGATTATAGGAACGATAAATAAAAAACAAAATAATATGTTGAACAGAGTTGAAGAAGATAGCCCCTTGTATAAAAATAATCCAGTATATAGAAGACAAGAAGTTCAGTTGATATAGAAAGACGATAAGTAAAACAAAGAGAGTTAATACAGAAATCGCAATGAAAAATTGTTGACTAGTTATAAAAGTAATCGAAAATTGATTAGCAAGATATCGTGGCATCTGGAAAGATTCTTCAAGGTTATGAATGAAAAATAAAAAGGGAATTAGCCAGATTGTAAGAGTAGTAAAGTGTCTTGCAGAAGAAGTTTTTATCAATTTACATCAGCTCCAATAAAGGGATAGAAAGCCTATAGGAAAAGGCCTTCTATAAGGATATGATTATTCAATTACAATACTTTTTAAATTACTCTCAGGTTGTGGTTGTTCGGCAACATAAGAAGATAGCTCCTCTTGCAAAATATTTAGTATTTGCTTAGCTGATTGCTGGATTGGGGGAGGTAACTCTTCTAATATATTCATACCGACTTTTATTTTTGTACGAATTACCTTCCGTAGTAGTTCCTCACGCATGCACTACACCTCCAAATCGAATGTTTAGTACATCATCTTCGAATTTTGCTCCTTGAATAGAAAGGTGTGTTAATGTTTTTGGTAATGTGATGTTCCGTTTCACAGAACCAGCACGAATGATAAGCTCATCACCTTTTTGATTTAATGCAAGTTCACTTTTGTTAGAGAAGGGAATGGAAAGTACAAAAATATATTCATCGCCATCTTTTTTTACATATTGAGTGCGACCGTTAAATTTCACTTCCGTAGGAGAAGAATCTGATTTAAATAAAGCGTCTCCTACACGCTCTAACATGGACAAACCGACAACTTCTTGTTCAAACATAGGAGCTTCGTAAATAGGAAGCGGCTGAAAACTATCTTGAATTAATGTTTTATATTTTTTTTGAGTATCTTTCCATGCTTGAAAATAAGGATCGATGACAGTATTAGGGATGACGCGGTTAATCATAATGGCATCTACGTTATAATCGTATAAATTTAAATACGTAAAGCTACGCTGAGCTTCTTTAATGACCATTTTTTCGGGATTTACAACGATGCGGATACTTGTTATTTCTCGATTTGATAAAATATCTCTCATTTCTCCGAGCTGTTCAAGTGTATTCGTTAATTCGTCCATAATATCATCGGTTGGAAGGGGGACACCAAGAAGTGGTTGAGCTACAGGACGAACAACTTTTAAAACTTTTCTTTTAATAGGAAAGAGTTTTTCCATCCACCAGCCGAGCATGTCTGGAAAACTGAGCATTGCTAATGTTTCTCCTGTTGGAGCGCAATCAATGATGATAACATCATATGTGTTTTGTTTATAATAATCGAGTACGCGAAGTAAGCTAATTAAATCTTCCATACCAGGAAACATTGTTAATTCTTCTGTTGTAATATCATCAGCTGCTTTGGAAGTGAAGAGTAGTGTAATATATTTCTGTAATTTCCCCCAGCCTTTTTCCATCTCATAAATCGTATTAATTTCTTGTGCCCACAAATTTTCACGAATTTCTAATGGCTCAGAAGATAGCTTTATACCAAATGAATCTCCTAAACTATGAGCAGGATCTGTACTCATTACTAATGTTTTTAATCCTTGTTTTGCGCTTTGAAGTGCTGTTGCTGCTGAAATGCTAGTTTTTCCTACGCCGCCTTTACCTGTATACAAAATAATTCTCATTATTCTATCCCCTTTGTTTCGAGTGTCGAATATTACGAGTGCCGAAATAAAATATTGAATAAAAACCCAACTAGGGTTTTATTCAATCGGAATGTTTTTCATTTTAGGTGTAGAAACCTTTTCTTCTGTTTTTTGCTGTGACGTAGCGATGTGATTCATGATCTTTTGGAAGATTTGTAGTAAGAATGCTTTTTCTTCTTCTGATAATGCTTCTGTCACTAGGTTAAAGTAATGGGCTGCATTTTGTTTTACTTCTTGGACGAGCATTACGCCGTTTTCTGTTAAACGAATTAATACAATGCGTCGGTCGTTTTCATCACGGTACCTTTCAATATATCCCTTTTTTACGAGGCGATTTACAACACCTGTCGTTGTACTCATCGGTATATCAAGAAGGTCAGCAATTTTTGTCATTGTAATATCTGTATTTCGCTCCATCCAAAGTAAACAAAATACTTCTGTTTTAGAAAGTGTTAAATCTAGGCTTACCCATTCTTCAGGATAAAAAAGTTTCTTGGCGTTATCTAGCAGTAAGTCTAAAAAATGTTCATATTGCAACAATTATTTCCACTCCCGTATATTTCGAGGTTCGTAATATTTGTTTTTATTTTATGCAGAATTGAAATAAATGTCAATAATTTTAACTGTTTTTTCAGATTAGACAGAAAACTAACTTTAAAATAGTATTCTTTTATGATGGATGTATAAATATAAAACTAGAACTTACATAAAAATCCATCATGGTAAATATACTTATCTATAATGGATGTATAGCTAACGAGGGGGAGAACGATGAGAAGACGTAATACGCAAGCGTTCACGTTTTTAGCATGGACTTCATTTGTTTGTGCACTTTCAGGTATGCTAATTGGGATTTATACGTTAGATGAAACGCTTAGTGTAAAAGGATATTATTTAATTGGAACATTATTTTTGACGATGTCTTGTTTTGTATTACAAAAAACAATTCGTGATAATGAAGAAGATAACGAGAGATTTCCGAAAAATAAACCGTTAGATAAAGAGTAAATCGTAAAGAAAGGCGTTTGCCTTTCTTTTTTTATGTAAAAATGCAGTAAGTGCCGTGTGTTGACTTGCTTGAAGTACTGAAAATTTGGTATCATCAATAGTATTGTAGATTGAACGATATATTATGGAGGTGGCCTAGCCGTGTCAAGAATTTCCGTTGAGAATGTAAAGCACGTAGCACATTTAGCACGTCTTGCAATTACTGATCAAGAAGCTGAAAAATTTCAAAAACAACTAGATGCAATTGTTACATTTGCAGAACAGTTAAATGAATTAGATACAACTGATGTAAAACCAACAACTCATGTATTAACTATGAAAAATGTTATGCGTGAAGATGTACCAGAAAAAGGTTTACCAGTCGAAGAAGTATTAAAAAATGCACCGGATCACAAAGATAATCAAATCCGTGTTCCAGCAGTATTAGAATAGAGGAGGGGAATTTCGATGTCATTATTTGATCATTCCGTATCAGAGTTACATAAGAAGTTAAACAACAAAGAAATTTCCGTTACGGATTTAGTAGAAGAATCTTACAAACGTATTGCGGATGTTGAAGATAACGTAAAAGCTTTTCTTACATTAGATGAAGAAAACGCACGCGCGAAAGCGAAAGAATTAGACGCGAAAATTGGTGCTGAAGATAATGGTTTATTATTCGGTATGCCAATTGGTGTAAAAGATAACATTGTAACTAACGGTCTTCGTACAACTTGTGCGAGCAAAATGTTAGCAAACTTTGATCCAATTTATGATGCAACAGTTGTGCAAAAGCTAAAAGCTGCTGACACAGTTACAATCGGTAAGTTAAATATGGACGAGTTCGCAATGGGTTCTTCAAATGAAAACTCAGGTTTCTACGCTACGAAAAATCCATGGAACTTAGATTACGTTCCAGGCGGATCTAGTGGTGGTTCTGCAGCAGCTGTAGCAGCAGGAGAAGTATTATTCTCTCTAGGTTCTGATACGGGTGGTTCTATCCGTCAGCCAGCTGCATATTGCGGCGTTGTAGGTTTAAAACCAACTTACGGACGCGTATCTCGTTACGGATTAGTAGCATTCGCATCTTCACTTGACCAAATCGGACCGATTACACGTACAGTAGAAGATAATGCATACTTATTACAAGCTATTTCAGGTATTGACCGTATGGATGCAACTTCTGCTAACGTTGAAGTAGGAAACTATTTAGCTGGTTTAACAGGCGACGTTAAAGGTTTACGCATTGCTGTACCGAAAGAATACTTAGGAGAAGGTGTTGGCGAAGAAGCTCGTGAGTCAGTACTAGCTGCTTTAAAAGTATTAGAAGGTATGGGCGCAACTTGGGAGGAAGTATCTCTTCCACACTCTAAATACGCTCTAGCAACGTATTACTTATTATCTTCTTCTGAAGCATCTGCTAACCTTTCACGCTTTGATGGCGTACGTTACGGTGTTCGTTCTGATAATGTAAATAATTTATTAGACCTTTACAAAAACACACGTAGCGAAGGTTTTGGTGATGAAGTAAAACGTCGTATTATGCTTGGTACATTTGCACTTAGCTCTGGTTACTATGATGCATACTACAAGAAAGCACAACAGGTACGTACATTAATTAAAAACGACTTTGAAAATGTATTTGCTAACTACGATGTTATTATTGGACCAACAACGCCAACTCCGGCATTTAAAGTGGGCGAAAAAGTTGATGATCCAATGACAATGTATGCAAATGACATTTTAACAATCCCAGTAAACTTAGCGGGTGTTCCAGCGATTTCTGTTCCATGTGGATTCGGTGCTAACAACATGCCACTTGGTCTACAAATCATTGGTAAACACTTCGATGAAGCGACAATTTACCGCGTTGCACATGCGTTTGAGCAAGCAACAGACTATCATACAAAAAAAGCAAGTCTGTAAGGAGGCGAGCATAGATGAATTTAGAAACAATTATTGGTTTAGAGGTTCACGTTGAGTTAAAAACAAATTCGAAAATTTTCTCTGCGAGTCCAACAGAATTCGGAGCGGAGCCAAATACACAAACAAGTGTAATTGACTTAGGATACCCAGGGGTACTTCCTACTTTAAATAAAGAAGCAGTTAACTTTGCAATGAAAGCTGCAATGGCATTAAACTGTGAAATCGCAACGGAAACGAAGTTCGACCGTAAAAACTATTTCTACCCAGATAATCCGAAAGCTTACCAAATTTCTCAATTCGATAAGCCAATTGGTGAAAATGGTTGGATTGAAATTGAAGTAGACGGTAAAAAGAAACGTATCGGTATTACACGTCTTCATTTAGAAGAAGATGCTGGTAAATCAACGCATACAGCTGATGGTTCATTAGTAGACTATAACCGTCAAGGTATGCCTTTAATCGAGATCGTATCTGAGCCAGATATGCGTACGCCAGAAGAAGCATATGCATACTTAGAGAAGTTAAAATCAATCATTCAATACACTGGCGTATCTGATTGTAAGATGGAAGAAGGTTCTCTACGTTGTGATGCGAACATTTCTCTTCGTCCAGTTGGACAAGAGAAGTTCGGTACAAAAGCGGAACTGAAAAACTTAAACTCATTCACTTACGTACAAAAAGGTCTTGAGCACGAGCAAGTGCGTCAAGAGAAAGAATTGTTATCTGGTGGTATCATCCAACAAGAAACACGTCGTTATGATGAAGCAACGAAGAAAACAATCTTAATGCGTGTGAAAGAGGGATCTGACGATTACCGTTACTTCCCAGAGCCAGACTTAGTTGAACTTTACATCGATGATGAGTGGAAAGAAGAAATTCGTGCTTCGATTCCAGAACTTCCAGATGCACGTAAAGCTCGCTACGTTGCAGAAATTGGCTTACCAGCTTATGATGCACACGTATTAACATTAACGAAAGAGATGTCTGATTTCTTTGAAGCAGCAATTGAAGATGGAGCAGATGCGAAACTAACATCAAACTGGTTAATGGGTGAAGTGCTTGCATACTTAAACAAACAACAAAAAGAATTAAAAGACGTTGCATTAACGCCTGCTGGTTTATCTAAAATGGTTCAATTAATTGAAAAAGGTACAATTTCTTCTAAAATCGCGAAGAAAGTATTTAACGAATTAATTGAAAAAGGTGGAGACCCAGAGGAAATCGTTAAAGCAAAAGGTCTTGTTCAAATTTCTGACGAGGATACACTTCGTAAAGTTGTAACAGAAATTCTTGATAATAATGAGCAATCTATCGAAGACTTTAAAAACGGTAAAGACCGTGCAATTGGCTTCTTAGTTGGTCAAATTATGAAAGCTACAAAAGGACAAGCAAATCCGCCGCTTGTTAACAAAATCTTACTTGAAGAGATTAATAAGCGATAATAATAGTAACTTGTAAAGATTAAGCAGAAAAACACCCGTACATGGGTGTTTTTCTAGGTTAATCAAACGTTTGTTTAAATGAGAGAAGATCGTTTAAACAAACGTTTGATTAACTGTCAAAAGTGGAAAAATGTTTGTATAGCAACTATGGTATGATAGTTGCAAAAAGGTGGGAATAATGATAAATCTAGACATAGAGGTTTTTTTTATCTCATGAAATAATAGATAATTATTATTCGTTACATGTAAATTGTTGTGAGGAAATAGATGGACATAAATTTTTGTAAAATAAAACAAAACCATTGAAATGAATATTTACTTTTGATGGACTACACGAATCGGGTTCTTACTGCCTGTTTGAGCGAGATAAAAGAAGGATAGGAAGATGAGAGGAGGTAGGCATGGGAATACTGAATAGAAGTTCGGTATGTTCTTTTTCAATATATAAAGAAATTTCCTGTGCTAATAAATGATGAAGCGAGCAAGAATTATTTATAATCCTACTTCTGGGCGCGAGCTATTTAAGAAGAGCTTACCGGAAGTATTACAAAAATTAGAACAAGCTGGATATGAAGCGTCTTGTCATGCGACAACTGGTCCTGGAGATGCGACTGTGGCAGCGAGGCAAGCTGCGGATCGTAAGTTTGATGTTGTTATCGCAGCTGGTGGTGATGGTACATTAAATGAAGTGGTGAACGGTTTAGTAGGACATGAACATCGTCCAAAGTTTGGAATTATTCCAGTTGGAACGACAAATGATTTTGCGCGTGCGATCGGTGTACCTCGTGCTATTGAAGAGGCTGCGGATATTATTTGTGAAGGGAAAACAGTTCCGTTAGATCTTGGTAGAGCGAATGATACATATTTCATTAATATCGCAGGTGGCGGCCGTATTACAGAATTAACATATGAAGTGCCAAGCAAGCTAAAAACGGTATTAGGCCAACTTGCTTATTATTTAAAAGGAATCGAAATGCTACCATCATTACATCCAACATATGTTGAAATCGAGTATGATGGAAAGTTGCTACAAGAAGAAATTACGATGTTTTTAATTACGAATACTCGTTCAGTTGGTGGATTCGAAAAAGTAGCACCATATGCATCGATTAATGATGGCTTATTTGATTTATTAGTACTGAAAAAAGGTTCTATCGCTGACTTAATTAAAGCAGCAACACAAGCGCAGCGTGGTGAACATATTAACAATCCAAAAGTGCTATACACGCAAGCAAACCGAATTAAAGTGCATTCACCAGATAAACTAATGATTAATTTAGATGGTGAATACGGTGGAGATGCACCGATGGAATTCGAAAATATATATCATTGTCTTGAACTATTTGTTCCTGAACAACAAGAGGATGCCCTGTAAAGGCATCCTTTTTATTATATAGAGGAATTGTAAATTGGAAGTTAGTTTGATTTTTATGGTATTTTTACAATTCGTTTATTTTATATCCATACTTTATTGATACACTGGAGGAGATAAGAAACGAGAGGTAGGGTGCTATGGAGAAGGTAAAAGCAATATTATTTGATAAAGACGGGACATTAATGGATTTTCATTCAATTTGGATAAAAGTAGCTGAAGAGCTTGTCGCTGAATGTATAAAATTATATCAACTCCCACAGTCAATGCAGCAGGCTTTATTAAAAGAAATCGGTGTGGATGGGGCATTTGTTCATCCTCGTAGCGCAATAGCTGCTGGAACGAGCCTTGATGTTGCAAAGGGGCTTTGTAAGTATATTACGTCATCTAAGGAAGAGGAGATGCATGAGTGGGTAAGTGAAAAGTTATTTTCTCTTATGTATGAGCATCGTTCCTATATGAAAATGACGGCGGATTTACCGAGAATTTTACAAGGTTTAAAGGATAGAGGATTTATTTTAGGTGTTGTTACAGCTGATGATTTTGCACCGACAGAATTGTTTTTAAAACAGTATCAATTAGAGTCTTTTTTTGATTATGTTGTAGCTTCAGATACGTTTCCGGCACAAAAACCAGATAAAAGAATTGTAGAGTCTTTTTGTGAGAAGTTTCATTTAGAAGCATGTGAAGTAGCCATCGTTGGAGATACACCGACTGATTTATATTTAGCGAGAAATGGCGGCGATTGCTATGCCATTGGAGTACTGTCTGGCACAGGAGATCGTCAAACTTTAGAACCACTTGCGGATTTAGTAGTACAATCTGTAGGGGAGTTTATTTCTCATTCGGGTGAGTTGATTTGGGAACAAGGAAAGTCTAATGTGTAAGAAAAATAAGTCTATAAGGACTCTTAATGAGTCTTTATAGACTTATTTTTTATGTCGACATAGAAGGTATGCAGGATGAATGCTGGGAAAGAACGTTGGCATACATTTTGCAATGAAAAGAGAAAACAATGTAAAGAAAAGGATGGGGTACGTAATGAACACAAAAAAATTTGCTAAAGTAAATGAACAAATTCCTGGACCGAAAGCAGCGTCTTTATTAGAACGCCGCCAAAATATAGTACCAAAAGGAGTAAGTAACGGCATCCCAACGTTTGTACAATCTGCAAATGGTTCTCTTGTAACAGATGTTGATGGCAATCAGTACATTGATTTCGCGGGAGCAATCGGAACAATTAACGTAGGACATTGTCATCCAGCTGTTAAAGAAGCGCTCCATAAACAAGTAGATCAATACATTCATACTGGATTTAATGTCATGATGTATGAGCCATATATTGAATTAGCAGAAAAACTTGCGGCATTAGCACCAGGAAGTTTTGATAAGCAAGTACTATTTTTAAATAGTGGTGCAGAAGCGGTTGAAAACGCAGTGAAAATTGCTCGTAAATATACAAAAAGACCTGGTATTATTGCATTTTCTAAAGGATTCCATGGGCGTACATTAATGACAATGACGATGACAAGTAAAGTAAAGCCATATAAATTTGGATTTGGCCCATTCGCTCCAGAAGTATATAAAGCGCCGTTTCCGTACGAATATCGCCGTCCAGAAGGATTAACGGAAGAGCAGTACGATGACTTTATTATTGAAGAGTTTAAGAATTTCTTCATATCAGAGGTAGCACCAGAAACAATTGCAGCCGTTGTAATGGAACCTGTTCAAGGGGAAGGCGGATTTATCGTTCCGAGTAAGAAGTTTGTGCAAGAAGTACGCAATATTTGTTCAGAACACGGCATCTTATTTGTAGCTGATGAAATTCAAACAGGATTTAGCCGTACAGGAAAATACTTTGCCATTGATCATTATGATGTCGTTCCAGATTTAATTACGGTATCTAAATCATTAGGCGCTGGTGTACCAATTAGTGGCGTTATTGGGCGCAAGGAAATTATGAATGAGTCTGCGCCAGGAGAGCTTGGTGGAACGTATGCAGGAAGCCCACTAGGATGTGCAGCAGCATTAGCAGTGCTTGATGTAATAGAAAAAGAGAATTTAAATGATAGAGCGATAGAATTGGGGAAATTTGTAATGAATCGATTCGAAGAGATGAAAAATAAATATAATTGCATCGGTGATGTGCGTGGTTTAGGAGCAATGTGTGCATTCGAGCTTGTTCAAGATCGGAAGACGAAAGCACCTGATAAAACGTTAACAGCTAATTTGTGCGCAGAGGCAAATAAACGCGGATTACTCCTACTATCAGCAGGGACATACGGTAATGTTATTCGTGTGTTAATGCCATTAGTTATTACAGATGAGCAACTTGAAGAAGGATTAACAATAATTGAAGAATCATTGCAAGTCTGTTATGAGAAAGCAAATACTGCTCGTGTTTAAAAGCTAAATAATAAATCGCAAACATTCTAGCTGACTCTATATAAAATGCAGAAAATTCACTTTATAATAAAGGTAGTGAAGTGAATCGATGTATTGGAAGTTAGGGGTGGCTAGGATGGTTGGAGAAAAGGAACGAGTGTTAATGGATTTACAAGATGTATTTGAATATGCGTTTGACGAAATTTTTGTGACTGACGAAAAGGGAATCGTTGTGCGTGTAAATAGTACATGTGAAAGGCACTATCAACTAGCTGCTAAAGAGTTAGTAGGTAAGCATGTGAAAGAATTGCAGAAGGATGGTATCTTTTATCCATCAGCAACGTTAGAAGTAATTGAAAAAAAGAGACCGATTGAACTCGTTCAAACGACAAAATCAGGAGAGTATTTACATGTTCGTACAAGGCCTGTTTTTGATAATGAGGGAAATTTAAGAAGGGTAATTAGTTATTCCCGTGATCTTACAGAACTCTACCAATTACGTCAAAAGGTAGAGGAAATGGATAATCAGTTAAAAACATATAAAAAAGAATTAAGAGAAACATATGAACATGAAGGACTTATTTTTAAAAGTATCGCTATGCAAAAAATAGTCGAGACAATCAAGAAAGTATCTGTGGTAGATAGTACAGTTCTCGTTTTAGGTGAGACAGGAGTAGGGAAGAGTCGATTAGTACGTCATTTACATGAAGTGAGTAACAGGAAGAATGAAAGTTTCTATGAAATTAATTGTGCGGCATTGCCAACGAATTTAATTGAATCAGAGCTTTTTGGATACTCAGGTGGATCTTTTACAGGTGCGAATCGTGAAGGGAAAAAGGGACTATTAGAATCAGCTCATAAAGGAACTCTTTTCTTAGATGAAATTGGCGAAATGCCGCTTGAAATTCAAGCGAAACTTTTGCAAGTGTTGCAAGAAAAAACGTTTCGTCCTATTGGCGGAAGAGAATTAAAAAAGGTGGACGTTAGAATTGTAGCGGCTACAAATAGAGATTTAAATATGATGGTGAAACAAGGAACATTCCGGAAAGATTTATATTATCGTCTGAATGTCATTCCAATTGTAATTCCACCACTCAGGGAAAGAACCGAAGACATTTTGCCACTCATTTATCATTATTTACAGCACTTTAACGAAAAATATGGCCGGAATGTAAAATTAGCGCCTAGCACATTGCAAATGTTTGTTGGTTACCCATGGGAAGGAAATAATAGAGAGATTGAAAATGTGATTGAGCGAATTGTTATAACTGCTGATGATATCGTTACGATAGAAGATTTGCCAATAGCAATGCAAGAATCAACGGTTGAACAGTCCGGCCAAAGTCTCTATAAAATGTTAGAAGAAGTAGAACGGAATATTATTTTGAAAGCATATAAAACATATGGATCGAGTTATAAAGTAGCGGAGTTTTTAAAAATAAGTCAATCTGCTGCCACTAGGAAGATAAAGAAACTTATAGAGGAGGAAGAACACATTGGATAAAAAAGCGACGTTTGTAAATGTAGAGAAAAAGGCGATGTATATAAATGGTGAGTGGATTACATTGCAAGAACAAATCGAAGTAAATAATCCAGCAACGAAAGAAATATTTGCGACGGTACCAAAGGGCGGGGTAACAGAGGCAAAGCAAGCTGTTGATGCTGCTCATGAAGCTTTTAAATCATGGTCTAAGTTAACAGCAGCAGACCGTGCAGTGAAGTTAAAAAAATGGTTCACACTTATCGATGAAAATAAAGAAGAGATTGCAGCGATTATGACGAGAGAACAAGGAAAGCCGTTTGCAGAAGCACTTGGTGAAGTGAATTATGCCAATAGCTTTGTTGAATGGTATGCAGAAGAAGGTAAACGCGTATATGGCGAAATGATTCCTGCTTCTCATCCGAATAAACGTATTTTAGTTATGAAACAACCGGTTGGAGTTATGGCCGCTATTACACCTTGGAACTTCCCGGCTGCTATGATTACGAGAAAGGTAGCCCCGGCGCTTGCAGCGGGATGTACGGCAGTTGTAAAACCGGCAAGCCAAACGCCGTTAACTGCTTTGAAATTAGCTGAATTAGCCCATGAAGCGGACATTCCAAAAGGCGTAATAAATATTGTAACAGGCAGTGCGAAAGCAATTGCTGATACGTGGATGGAAGATGGACGTGTTCGAAAAGTTTCCTTTACAGGATCAACTGAGATTGGGAAAGAATTAATGGCTAGTGCTGCACAAACGATGAAAAAGGTTTCACTTGAGTTAGGTGGTCACGCGCCGTTTATTGTTATGAATGATGCGGACTTAGATAAAGCGGTAGAGGCGGTAATCGGTTCGAAATTCCGTAACGCAGGACAAACGTGTATATGTACAAACCGAGTATTTGTTCAGGAAGAAGTGTATGAAGTATTTGCAGAGAAGTTTCAAAAGGCAGTAGGGCAGTTAAAAGTAGGAGACGGTTTCGGTGATGGAACGACTGTAGGACCACTTATTGACGAGAATGCAGTTTCGAAAGTACAGGAACATATTGAAGATGCTATTCAAAAGGGTGGAAAAGTTTTATTTGGTGGCCAAAAGGTTGCAGAGCTAGATGGACACTTTATGCAACCAACTGTAATTGGATTGGCGAACGATACGATGCTTTGTATGAATGAAGAAACATTCGGTCCAGTTGCACCAGTTGCGAAATTTAAAACGGTTGAAGAAGTAATCGAACGTGCAAATAATACACCATATGGCTTAGCTGCTTATATTTTCACAAAAGATATTAGTCAAGCATTCCAAGTTAGCGAGGCATTAGAGTACGGTATTATCGGATTAAATGATGGACTTCCATCAGTTGCACAAGCACCGTTTGGTGGCTTTAAAGAAAGTGGTATTGGCCGTGAAGGAGGGCATTTCGGTATCGAGGAATATTTAGAAATTAAATATATTTCATTAGGACTATAAGTAGTATACTAGAATCTCTATAAGGTAACAGAGAAGGAGATTCTAGTATGGTATATTGGTTATTATTACTTGTTACAATTATTTTTGAAGTAGCTGGAACAATTGCGATGAAACTATCAAATGGTTTAACAAAGCTTGTTCCAAGTGTACTTATTTTCGTATTTTATGGAATTTGTTTCAGCGTATTTGCTATTGTTGTCAAAAAAATTCATTTAAGTATTGCTTATGCGATTTGGTCTGGTGTAGGAACATTACTTATTACAATTATTAGCGTGTATTTCTTCAAAGAGCACATTAACTTATTCCAAGCATTTTGTATTCTTTTTATTGTTTTAGGAGTAATTGGGCTTAAGGTTTCATCGGCATCATAAAAGGCTATCTTCCGGTGCGGAAGATAGCCTTTTGTTTTTATTAAAATGCCCAGTTACCTTTACGGAAGATTGGTTCATGTCTTCCATCATCTGTAATACCATCGATATCAAGCTCAGCTGATCCAATCATGAAGTCGTTGTGTGTAATACTATTGTTTGCTCCGTTTTCGGCAAGTTCTTCTTTAGACATTGTTTTTCCGCCAACTAAGTTGAAAGCATAAGCACTTCCGATTGCAAGGTGGCAAGATGCGTTTTCGTCAAATAGTGTATTGTAGAATAAAATATTTGTATTTGAAATTGGTGAATCATGAGGTACTAAAGCAACCTCGCCTAAGAAGTGAGAGCCTTCATCTGTTTCTACTAAATGTTTTAAAGCCTCTTCACCAGTTTCAGCTTTATAGTCTACGATACGCCCGTTTTCAAATGTTAACGTGAAGTTATCGATAATGTTACCTGCAAATGCTAACGGTTTTGTGCTAGATACTTGGCCGTTTACACCTGTTTTAAGTGGCATTGTAAATACTTCTTCAGTTGGAATGTTCGCCATAAATGGTACGTTCTTTTCATTTAAGCTACCAGCACCAGCCCATACATGCTTTTCTGGAAGTTCAATCGTTAAATCTGTTCCAGGAGCTGTATAGTGAAGGGCTTTATAATGCTTTTCGTTTAAGTAATCAACTTTTGTATGTAACGTTTCATCGTGTTCTTTCCATGCTTCCACAGGATTTTCTAAATCCGCACGAGTAGCTTTGAAAATAGCATCCCATAGTTTTGCTTCTTGTTCTTCTGGTGCAACGTCAGGGAATACTTTCGCAGCCCATTCTTTCGTAGGAACAGAAATGACACACCAGCTTACTTTATCAGCTTGTACGTAATCACGGTATACTTTCATTGCTTCACCAGCTACTTTATGAGCTGTTGCGATACGCGTTGATTCTACACCTTTTAATAAATCAGGGTTTTCTGCATAAATAGACATAAATGCAGCACCTTCTTTTGCTAATTCTTCACGAGCGTGTGCTTTCCAAGATGGGAACTCAGCGAATGCTTCTTCAGGAGCTAGATCGAACTTTAAGCGTGTTAACGTCTCATCATTCCAGTCCACATATACGTGTTTTGCACCAGATTTATATGCTTTTTCTGTAACGAGGCGTACAAATTGTACAGCTTCAAGAGGTGCACTAATTGATAATGTTTGTCCTGGTTGAATATTAACACCAACATTGACTGCAAGGGCAGCATATTTCTCTAACGTTTGTTCAAATGACATATGTATAATCTCCTTTAATTTGAAAGATTTCTTACTATATATAATACAAGAAAATTCAAAAAATATATATAAATATAGCGTGAAAAGAGAGCTCAAAATATATTGAGCTCTCATCGTTATTTAATCGAAGAAGCAAATTGTTCTACAGTCGTCGAATTGTGTATGCGAACACGCTTCATTTTTAGTAATTCATCGGGTTCACCTTTCGTAATGAACTTTCCGGGTTTTGTTGTCGTCGCAAATTGATAATATTTCTTCGTTTCTGCAACAACTTTATCATCCACATGACCGAATGGATAAGCAACTGCAATAACAGGCTTACCTGTTATTTTCTCTAGCTTTTCCTTTGATTCTTTTAATTCTTCTTCATAGTTTGTAATTTTCGGCAAGTCTGCATGTGTTGCAGTATGAGATTGCATAGAGAAAATGCCGGAATCAACCATTTCTTTTATATCAGATGTAGAAAGTGATCCTTCTACATCAACGTTATCAACAATCATATATTCTGTTGCTGTAGGTTTAAACGTATCGTCTTTTAGTTTTTGTAAAACATGAAATGCATTCATATTATTTTTCATACCGTCATCAAATGTAACAAAGATAGGTTTATTTACTTTATTAATATTGCCCCAACGTTCAAAAGTTAGTAATGTATAGCCGTTGTCCTTTAAATATTTCATTTGGGCTTCAAAATTAGCAGGTGATACAAATAAGTCTTTAATGCCTTGTCCATGATAATCATCGATTGCATGGTACATAAGAACGGGAACCTTTTGCTCGAAAGTAATAGTAGATTTTGTGAGTGGAATGTTTTTCCCATCTTCTTTCATTCCTATTGCTTCAATTTGAAACTCACCGCGTTTTCCTTCAAATTCTTTTATGTCAAAAGGAAGTGTAAATTGTTTCTCCTTTTCTTTAGAAGAAAAAGATTTAGCACTTTCCTTCCCATCAGCTGTGCGCCAAATTTTATATTGTACCTCACTTAAAGTATCCTTTATATCTGTCATATGAATAGTAGTGTTTGTAGATTCGTGTGTAATCGGATGATAAGAAATTTTACCTTGTTCTTGCACAGTCTCTTCTTGTTTCTTAACTTCTTGAACCTTTTTCTCTTTTTTAGGCTCTTGACTTACATCGCTAGTATTACAACCTGCTAGAATGGCAGACGTACATAAAGCGATTGCTGCGTATTTTCTCATAAAATCACCTTCTATTGTGTATTCTGTTGCATACGTATTTAAAATCCCCACCGCTGTAAGAGAGGTGGGGACATACCCTTGTTCATCATATTATTTTAGTAACGAGATAGGTTAGTGACTTTTAATAGAGCTATTTCTATCATCTTTTAGTAAAGTTTACTTTATCCCGCTATTTGTGGGCAGTAAGACCCCACCTCAGAATTCAGCAAAAGCAAAGAGGTTAGGTGGGGGATCAACTGCCCGTAAAAGCCCGATTGGTGAGGGCTAATAATCAGTGGGGTGAACAAAACCCCCCACTGATTAAAGTTTCACTTTATAAGAGATATGAATTTTTCCATTGATGTATTAGGCCCTACAAAGTGGCGTTTAATTAAGTATTGTTCGTTTGGCATCCCTTTTGTAATGTGATTACCGTGATCAGTAGTTACTGCGAACTCATAATGTTTTTTTGTTTCTTGAACAGCTGGGTCATTATAAGAACCTACTGGATAGGCGAGAGCAATGACTTTTTTACCAGTAAGGGCTTCGATTTTTTCTTTCGAACTACGTAATTCCTCATCATAATTACTTGAATGAGCCATCATCGTATGATTAGCAGTATGCGATTGAATAGAAAAAATGCCTGAATCCATCATTTGTTTTATCTCATCTGTTGATAGACGATTTGGTTTGTCTATCTCATTTGCAGTAAGAAATTCAGTAGCCGTAGGTTGGAATCTATCATCCTTTAATTTTTGTAAAATATGAAGAGCATTCATATTATTTTTTCGACCATCATCCATCGTTACAAAAACAGGTTTATTTACACGATTTATATCATTCCAACGTTCAAACGTAAGCATCGTATAACCGTTATCTTTCAAATATTGCATATGCTTTTCGAATTGCTCAGGTGGTACGTATAAGCCGTAATCCCCATCACTTGGTCCAGGGTATTTTTCAATCGCATGGTACATTAATACGGGTACATGTTGCTGGAATGTAATTTTAGATGTTACTAGATTTGTTTCAGTATGATCTTCTTTGATTCCTACTGTTTCAATTTGAAATTCGCCACGTTTTAAATGAAATGATTTTAAATGTAGTGGGAGGGCAAAGTCACGTTCTTTTTCTTGTGAAGTAAAAGTTTGTTTGCTTTCAGGACCATCAGCAGTACGCCAAATATTGTAACGTACTTGTGTGAATGAATCTCTTAAATCCTTTGTATAAAGCGTGGTGTTTTGTGCGTTATATTCATACGGATCCCATGTAATAATCCCTTGTGTTAAAGGCAGTTCAACCGCTTTCGCTTTTTTTTGTTCAACTGTTTGTTTCGCCGTTGCTTCTTTTATTTGTGTACCACTAGTGCCACTAGTGGTACAACCTACGAGAATAGCAGAAGAAAGTAAAGCGATATATGTATATTTTTTCATTCTATCATCCTTCTATTGTGTTTTAATTATCATCACTTATGTCTTGAAATTATCATTCGTATAAGTGACACTAACTCAAATTTTCGATTTTAAAAATTTGAATTATACCCTTGTACATCATATCACTATAGAATATAGAGGGGAATACATTTTTGGAATAATTCGGAAAAAACCTTATATTTTTCTGATGGAGTTTACATAAAAATACATAAAGAAGAAAGTAAAAAAACTCCACCTAAATTTCCTTTTGAAAAAGGAGAAGTAAGGTGGAGTTTTTTATTATATAAACAATCCAGCGATTGTTGCAGATAAGATAGAAGCAAGTGTTGATGCAAATAACATTTTCCAACCGAATCTAGATACGACACTTCCCTGTTTTTCAGAAAGAGCACGGATTGTCCCAACGATCGCACCAATTTGGCTAATACTTGCGAAGCTAATTAAGAATACTGTAACGATTCCAACTGTGCGTGGAGATAATGTTGATGCAACACCTTTTAAATCAAGGATTGCTACAAACTCGTTTAATACAATCTTCGTACCCATAATTCCACCAGCTGGGATAATATCTTGAGTTGGAATACCCATTAAGAATGCGAATGGAGCAAGTATATAACCGAAGATTTGTTGTAAAGTAACAGCATATCCCATTGCACCTGAAGCTGCGCTAATTACGTAGTTTACAACTTCCATCACACCGATGAAGGCAATCATTAATGCGGCAACGATACCAGCTACTTTTAAACCATCAAGCGCACCGTTAATCATTGCGCCGATAAAGCTGTCTCCGAATAAAGTTCTATCAAATTTTTGAATCACTTCATCTTCTTTTTTCGTATCAACTGGTGTTAATAGCGAACAAACGATTAAGCTTGAGAATAAGTTTAGTGGAAGAGCTGCTAGTACATATTTCGCATCTAACATCATTACGTATGATGCTGTAACAGAAGCAGAAACGGAACTCATTGCAGAACAACAAATAATAAACATACGGTTTTTATTAAAATGCTGTAAATCGTTTTTAATAACGATTAACGCTTCACTTGAACCGAAGAATACAGAGTTTACTGCGTGGAATGACTCGACGCGTGGTAAACCAGTAATTTTTGAAATTGCACCGCCGACAACGCGAACGATGAATGGTAAAACACCTAAATAACTAAAGATAGAAAGTAGTGCTGAGAAAAATACGATAATTAATAATACATTTAAGAAAAAGACAAAATCTCTTTGAATTCCATTAAAGAGAAAATCGACACCTGTCGTACCAAGTTTAATTAGTTTGTTGAAAACTTTACTAATGAAGATGATAATTTGTTGACCAATTTTTGTGCCAAACATAAACCAACCGATTAAAATTTGGAAACCAATCATAATAGCAATTGCACGGAAGTTGATTTTACTTCTATTGTTTGACAAAGCAAAGCATAAACCTAAAACGACAAGAATACCGATAATGCTCATTACATATTGCATGTAGTTGCCCCTTTCAGAAGTTCGTATAAAGTTTGTACATAAAACGCTCGTTATATTACTAAAAATAAAACAAAGAGGTTTTATGTCATACGTAAGATGTCTGACCTTTTAGAAAAATAAAAATAAAAAAAGACCCATATGGATTCACTTTCATCTATGAGAGAAAGCTAATCAATATGAGTCCTTTTTTGCACATAGGCTAATATTCATTAGTTTTCCCCATAGTCCAGCAATTTAAGGTTGCCGGGTAGAAACTCTCGATCCATATTATCGAATATATATGAGGTAACATCGTCCGTATTAAATTAGTAGTAGCGTAACATTAACAGAGAACTATCGTCAATAGCTTTTTTTCTTCCGATAGAAATAGACCATATAAGTATGATAAAATGTAACGCAGTGTTATGAAAAAGAGAGGTCGGAAAATGAGTACAAAAATGACGCCACCAGTTGAAAAAAATGATTTTATAGATGTAGTATTTGAAGATTTAACCCATGATGGTGCCGGTGTTGCGAAAGTAAAGGGCTATCCTATTTTCGTTAAAAACGGATTACCAGGTGAAGAAGCACAAATTAAAATTATTAAAGTGAAGAAAAACTTCGCATTCGGTCGTTTAATGAAGCTTCATACAGAGAGCCCATATCGTAAAGATGCAGAATGCCCAGTGTACAATCAGTGCGGCGGTTGTCAGCTTCAGCACTTAACATATGAAGGACAATTACAAGCGAAAGAAAAACAAGTACGTGACGTTATGCAGCGCATTGGCGGATTAAGCGATGTTCCTGTGCACCCTGTACTTGGTATGAAGAACCCATGGGTATACCGTAACAAAGCACAAGTACCAATTGGAGAACGTGAAGGTGGACTTGTCGCTGGTTTCTATCGTCAAGGAACACATGACATTATTAATATGGAATCATGTTTAATTCAGGCAGAAGAAAACGATACATTAATCCAGGAAGTAAAACGTATTTGTGAAAAACACGGTATTTCGGCATACAACGAAGAGCGTAACAAAGGAACACTTCGCCACGTAATGGCTCGTTACGGACAAGTAACAGGGGAAATCATGCTTGTCTTCATTACTCGTACAGCAGAATTACCAAACAAAAAAGCAATCATTGAAGAAATTGCAGCGAAATTCCCAGAAGTAAAATCGATTGTTCAAAACGTAAACACGAAACGTACAAACGTAATCTTTGGAGACACAACGACAGTACTGTACGGATCAGAATACATTTATGACTTTATCGGTGACATTAAATTTGCAATTTCAGCACGTTCATTCTATCAAGTAAACCCAGAACAAACGAAAGTGTTATACGATAAAACGTTAGAATATGCAAAACTAGATGGCAACGAAACAGTAATTGATGCCTATTGCGGAATTGGATCAATTTCCTTATTCCTAGCGCAAAAAGCGAAAAAAGTGTACGGCGTTGAAATCGTCCCAGAAGCAATCGAAGACGCAAACCGAAACGCAGCACTAAACAACATGACAAACGCTGAGTTTGGCGTAGGAGAAGCAGAAGTAGTTATTCCAAAATGGTACAAAGAAGGCATAATCGCCGACACAATGGTCGTAGATCCACCGCGTAAAGGTTGTGATGATGCACTACTAAACACAATCATCGACATGAAACCAAAACGCGTCGTATACGTATCATGTAACCCAGCAACATTAGCACGTGACTTAAAAGTACTAGAAGAAGGCGGATATAAAACGCAGGAAGTACAACCTGTTGATATGTTCCCGCATACGACTCATGTGGAGTGTGTGGCTTGGCTTAAGTTGGTATAATAGGAAAGCAGTTGATATAGGAAAATCTATACCATCTGCTTTTTGGTTTATTGAGAGTTTGAAATTGTATTCATAGTGAGAGGATTTGAATTTGAAATGATAGATAATTTTTGGCGTGATTTACCACGACCATTTTTCGTACTTGCACCAATGGAAGATGTAACGGACGTTGTTTTCCGTCACGTAGTAAGTGAAGCTGGTAGCCCGGACGTATTCTTCACAGAGTTCACAAACTCGGATAGCTATTGTCATCCAGAAGGTATGAAAAGTGTACGTGGCCGTTTAATTTTTACAGAAGATGAACAACCAATCGTGGCGCATATTTGGGGAGATAATCCTGAATATTTCCGTCAAATGAGTATTGGTATGGCAGAGTTAGGATTTAAAGGTATTGATATTAACATGGGTTGCCCTGTACCGAACGTAGCATCAAGAGGAAAAGGTAGTGGTCTTATTCTACGTCCAGACGTTGCGGCAGAACTTATTCAAGCAGCAAAAGCGGGCGGACTACCTGTCAGCGTAAAAACACGACTGGGCTTTAAAGAGTTAAGCGAATGGAAAGATTGGTTAACGCATATTTTCAAACAAGATATTGCAAACCTTTCTATTCACTTACGTACAAGAGAAGAAATGAGCCAAGTAGATGCGCATTGGGAACTAATTCCGGAAATTAAAAAATTACGTGATCGCATTGCACCAAATACGCTAATAACAATCAACGGAGACATTCCTGACCGTAAAACTGGACTGGAACTTGCTGAAAAATACGGTATTGATGGCGTAATGATCGGACGAGGTATCTTTAAAAATCCGTTTGCTTTCGAAAAAGAGCCAAGAGAGCATAGCAGTAAAGAACACTTAGATCTTTTAAGACTACAACTTGATCTTCAAGATCAATATGCAGAAGTACTGCCACGCTCCATCACAGGGCTTCATCGCTTCTTCAAAATTTATGTAAAAGGCTTCCCTGGAGCTGCTGAATTGAGAAATCAATTGATGAGCACGAAATCAACGAATGAAGTACGCGCATTACTTGATAAGTTTGAGGCGAGTGTTAATGTGGTAGAAGGTAGTGAAACAGTGTAACTTTTGAAAGTTACACTGTTTCACTTTAATTAAGGTGAACTGTACCACAAATAAAAAGTAAAACTTAAGTAAATATAATCAATATATTTCACCTGAATTTTACGTAACATTCACGTTGGAGTCGCCCACTAAATTAGAGTTGCATAAAAAGAAATGGACTAACCTATATCAGATTAGTCCATTTTTAAGTGTGTTAATTAATAGTAAATCCCCATCCTTTTTTGCTTTATTAATATCATCCTTAAATGAAGGAGCTATCCCACTACCAACTAAAATACCTTTTACAGTATTTGATTAAAGGCGTTTCTATCGATAGGATCTTTCTTAATTTCTAATACAATAAATTCGTTATTAGAAATATCTCTTAATAATAAATAAAATCACCCCCATAAGCATTAATCCACCTAAGACTACAAAACCTCCCATTAAAATGTTAAAGTAGTAACTTGACGACATTAATTTATACATGCTAAAAGCATTACTATAATCAACATTTCAGGAGGCAAAATAATGGCAATGAGCAACAACGATATATTAAAAAGAGTAAGGTACGCTTTAGATATAAGAGATATAGATATGGTAGAAATCTTTAAACTTGGTGGTATGGAAGTAACGAAAGAAGACGTAGTTGATATGCTTACAAAAATAAAGAGAGCACCTCAGCATGAATCTGAAAATGATGATGTAATCGAAGATGAGTACGTAAAAACATGCGATATGATGATGTTAGAGGCATTTTTCAATGGATTTATTACTTTAAAAAGAGGGAAGCAAGATTCGAAACCAGGACAACCGGCACCTGTACAAAGCAAAGAGAGTGCGAATAACCTTCTGCTAAAGAAAATGAAAATCGCACTATCTTTAACGAGTGAGGATGTACTTGATATATTAGATAGCGTAGGCGTTATAGTAACAAAGGGAGAACTAGGCGCCCTATTAAGAAAAAAAGGCCATAAAAATTACAAAGAGTGCGGCGATAGATATGCAAGGAATTTCATTAAGGGATTAGGTGTAAAGTATAGAGGGTAATGAGTCCGATGAATTGGTAAATGATATAATAGGTAGAGTAGGGCTTTTGTGTCCTATTCTTTTTTATTTGTAAAATAATACACTAGGTGATGAAATGGTACATACATATTTAGGTGAGACAATTAATTTTCATATAACTTATAAAAAGAAAAAGTCGGTGCGTCTTTTTGTAGATTCGTACGGAAATGTGGAAGTGCAGGCTCCAAAGGGAACACCTGTTGAATACTTAGTCCAGTTGCTAGAGGAGAAGTGGGATTGGATTCAGAAAACACGTAAGGAAATGCAAGAGCGAGCGCTTGGACCACAGGAAAAGGATTATGATCAAGGAGAGGGATTTCTGTATTTAGGAAGTACGTATCCGATACAGATTTCTCAAGATACAAGTATTACGCAAGACAATGCAGTGTTTGAAGGGAATAAGCTACATATTTATGTGAAAGAGCTTAAGGATGAGAAAATACAACAAGCGTTAAAACGATTTTACTATAAGCAGTGTAAGTCATTAGTAGAGAAGAGTATTAAAGTGCATCAAAGTAACTTCAAAACAAAACCGCGTTCTATTCGTATTACAGATAGTAGTCGTACGTGGGGAACTTGTGATTCAAATCTACAACTAACATTCAATTGGAAGCTAGCGATGGCACCACAGCAAGTAATTGATTACGTAGTTGTTCATGAAATGTGCCATATGGTTCATTTAAATCATGATCGATCTTTTTGGCGTCTTGCCGGGAAAATAATGCCCGATTATAAGGAAATGGAGAATTGGTTAGCGTTATCTAGTTGGAAGATGACGGTTTAGTAGGAGTTCCCAACCCGAGGTATTGTGTAAATGAATATTATTATTTGAATCATATAGAGTTATTAATTTTCAGTGCATTGTGATATTATCAAGAATATAAATGGATTAAAATGGAATATTATTGTGGGGGGAGTGAGAAAGTGCAAACAAATAATGTGAAATCAGTCCTTGAAGCGTGGCGTTTGATAGAGTCATTAAATCCAAGTGAAGTTCCTGGTAAGGAAGAAAGAATAAAAAAGAGTTATTTTAAAGATAATCAAGATAGAAATAGAACACAGTTAATACAACTTGAGGAATATCCTTGGGAAGAAAATCAATTGAAAGATGATGAGAATTATAAAGTGCAATATCAGTACTATATGTCTTGTTTTGAACATTATAAACTAGTTGATTTTATAAGGGGAATTTTAAAAAATAGTGACGAGGTTATTAATAAAGATTATAAAACATTATTTGGCTTTTCTTTTTCTGTAGATGATGAAGGGAACTATATTACAGGTTCAATATTTGTTCCTTTGCTTATGTATGTAATGAAAAGGATGATACAGAATACGGAAAATTATTATAGTAATCTTCTTGTTCAATTTGAAGGTCAATTAAAGTTGTTTGAGGAAGAGATAAAAAATACTTTTATTAATGGAGTAACAAGCGAGGCCTTAATCAAAGTTCAGCAAATTTACCAACGTTATTTTTATCAAGTAGAAGATAGTAATATAAATTATTTGGAATTGAAAGTAGTTAAAGCGGATAAGAAGGTTCCTATTCAAAACTTTAATAGTTTTTATTTAAGAGATTTGGTTAATATACTGGAAAAAGGGGAAAATGAAGCGCTTCGTCAGTTTATTGAGGGAGTGAATACTGAACAACGTATAGATATAAATGAGAATCGGGAATATATCGAAACGATTTTACAACCTAGCCGTATACCCGATGGACGTTGGCCATCACCTGTAGAACATAGATTATCATTGATGCAGCAAGTAGCTGTTAACCAGATTTTAAATAGTAATCAACAAATTAGTTCTGTTAATGGGCCACCTGGAACAGGTAAAACTACATTGTTAAAAGATATTTTTGCAAATATTGTAGTTGAAAGGGCAAAGGAAATAATAAAGTTTAAAGATCCTACCCAAGCATTTCAAAAAGAGAAAACAATTAAAGTAGACGATTATCATTATCCAATATACATATTGGCTCCTAATTTAAGAAAATATTCAATGGTAGTTGCATCAAGTAATAACGGGGCTGTTGAAAATATTTCAAAGGATTTACCAAAAGAAAAAGAAGTAATACGTACGTCTAATGAAAAGGAGCCGAATCATTATGATGCTTTGTATGCTGAAGAGGCAAGCGAACTAGAAATGTATTCATCGGTAGCGCAAGATCTTTTAGGAGATGAGATAAAAACATGGGGCCTATTTTCAGGGGTTCTTGGGAAGTCAGAAAATATTTATAACTTTGGTCAAGCCTTGTATAAATCAAAGGAGAATGGTAAAGGATTTATACAGCAACTAGAAGAAGAGAGCAAAATAATAACATTAGAAAACTGGGAAAATGCGGTTGAAGATTTTCAAAATGTTTTTGAATCGATACTTAAGAAAAAAGAAGAACTTCAAAAATTCTCTAATAATTATAAGGTGAATTTATCTTTGAATGACTCATTAGAAAAAAATAAAGAACAAATCCTTATATTTGAAGAAGAGAAAACAAAGATAGATGACAGAAGCGAGTATTTAGAAGTGCAAAGAAAGCTGACAGAGCAACAAATTCAAATGGTACCTAAGCTATCTTTTTTTAAAAGGCTCTTGGGCAAGAAAAATGTTAAAAAACTGGAGTTAGAAAAGGAATTAAATGATATTATTTGTGAATTAAAGGGAAAACAGGAAGAAGCTTATTTAAAAGGGGAACAAATAAAAGATAATAAGAAGATAATAGAGAAAATAAAGGTAGAGAATTCTATTTTTATAGAGCAACAAAATTATTATAAAGAACAGGGTGTAGTACTACCGAGTGAAGAGTATTGGTCAAATTCAAAAGACGCATATGAATATCGTCAACTAAATACAATTTGGCTTACCGATGAATTGAACTTTGAAAGAGGCTTGCTGTTTTTAAAGGCTATGAAAATTCATAAGTTACTACTGGCGTTCAATTTTAAAGCGATTAAATCCACTATACGTTTACTTAATAATCGCACAAAGTTAGATTTGAATGATGCGGAGAATAGAAGGTATTTAAAAAATATTTGGGAAACAATTCATTTAATTACACCTTTAATTAGTACGACTTTTGCAAGTTTTAGTTCTATGTATAAAGGTATAGGAAAGGATAGCATTAATTATTTATTTATAGATGAAGCAGGACAGGCAAGTCCGCAACAGGCAGCTGGTGCTATATGGAGAGCAAAGAATGTAATAGTAGTTGGGGACCCTATTCAAATTGAGCCAGTTGTCACAATCGACCAAACAATTTTAGGGGATATTAGAAAATATTTTAGTATAGATAATAAATATATTGATATGGGAAGTTCTGTTCAAACATTGGCAGATTTAGCAAATCCATATGGTACATTTAATAATTCTGGACAATGGATTGGAACACCATTATGGGTTCATAGAAGGTGTTTAGATCCAATGTTTACAATAGCTAATGAAATAGCTTACGAAAATAAAATGGTATTAGCTCAAAAAGAGCGAGGAAAGAGTGTGTGGTTTGACTGTAAAGGTTTGACCACAGATCGCCAATTTGTAGAGCAACAAGGAAAATTAGTAATAGAGCATATTGTGCGCCTATGGACAAATATTTCAAAACCGCCAAATGTATATATAATTTCTCCTTTTACTGCAGTAAAGGATAGTATGAAACAAGAGTTGGAAAGTAAATTGAAGGATATGAACATCTCTCGTACGTTAATTAAAAATTTCTTGAAAAATTCTATAGGTACTGTTCATACATTTCAAGGAAAGGAAGCAGATGTTGTTTATTTTATAACTGGCACAGATATGAATAGCGATAGTGCGGCTAATTGGTCATGTTCGAAGCCTAATTTGTTAAATGTTGCAGTTACAAGAGCCAAAAAGGAATTTTATGTGGTAGGTGATTATAAACGATTTTCTCAGAAACCGTATTATAAATCTATAGTAGATAATATAGATAATGTTCAGAAGGAAAATATCCATTCAATGAATAAGTAAAATTATTTATAGGTTATGGGTACATTAAAACAAATGACCAATGAGAAGTAAGATGCATTGGTCATTTGTTTTTTTTATAATAGGTGATTATTTGGAGAATTTAACGAAAAAAGTATTATTTAGTTTTACCATCTCATACCCACGATACCCCTCCGAAAGTAAAGCCTGCTGTCCAACAGCGTCACTCATCGGAACACTCTTAACATCCGTCCAATTTCTTTCCTTACCTCCACGCAATTCCTTCACAAAAACATACCGCATACTCCCGCCATATTTCTCCTTCAATGCAACAATCTCCATTCCTTGCGCAAACTTATCTTTTAAACTTGGAATGTTAAAAGGAGCAACGGTGCAGCAAACGTAATCGTATTTGCTATCTTCGTTTTGTAATTCGTCCATGATGACTGTCGCTAATATTTTTTGCATCCCATTTCCTCGGCTGTTCGGGTGAACATTTGAGATTTCTTGATAAATGACGCGATGTAGTTCGCTTTCTGGTATGCCAATATCAAGTCCTAAATGTTCATCGTCAATAGGAGGGACGAGTAGGGCACGAAATGCGATGAGTTCGTTTTCGATAAAAGCACCGATCATCATGCCGTTTCCTTCTAGAATGTATTGAAATTCTTCTAGCGAGAGTGGTTGTAAGCGACTTTTATCCTCTAGCGCCTCAACTACGACGTTTTGTAATGATAAGATTTGTTCGATGTTCTCTAGTGATAGTAATGTAACGTGAAATGACGCGTTATTTTGTTTTAATGATCCTTTGTATAGAACTGTCATGTGTTAGTCCTCCTTTAGCGTACAACGTCTTGAAAGACGGTTAGTTCTTGTAATGTATCTTCATTTATTTCAATGCCGAGTCCTGGCTTTTCGTTTAGGCGAATAAATGGTACGTCGTAATGTAGGTTTCCGATGTCTTTCGTGAACTTTAATGGACCTGTAAGTTCAACGCTCGTAATGATTTTTTTCGAGAAAGCGACATGGAATCCTGCGGAAGAGGCAACGGATGATTCGACCATGGATCCAACTTGGCATTCAATGCTGACCATTTCTGCTTGATGAGCGAGTTTTACAGCGGGATATATGCCGCCGCATTTCATTAGTTTTATATTTACTTTATCAGCCGCGTCTAATTTAATGATTTGGCGCATTTCACGAGAACCTTTTAATCCTTCATCAATCATAAGCGGAAGGTCTGTTTTAGAACGAATGTGAGCCATTGCGTCAATATCGTCTGCGACAACAGGCTGTTC
The DNA here is from genome assembly GCF_007680225.1 of Bacillus sp. DE0042. Taxonomy (NCBI): domain Bacteria; kingdom Bacillati; phylum Bacillota; class Bacilli; order Caryophanales; family Bacillaceae; genus Bacillus; species Bacillus sp. DE0042. The sequence continues at coordinate 57,313 of NZ_VEJP01000009.1, forward strand.
AATCCAGTCGATGTTTAAATGACCTAATGAACGAAGTGCTGTTAATGTGTTGGCGCTATTTTTCCATCCTTGGTTTACATCAACGCGAATCGCAATATCATTTCCTACACGTTCACGTACCGCTTCAATTCTTTTTACATCTTCTTTTACATTCGTACCGACTTTCATTTTGAAAGATTGGTAACCTTTTTGAATCATGGAAGCAGCTTCTTCAGCCATGTCTTCAGGTTCGGCGATACTTAAGACGTGAGTGACAGGGAAGTCTTCATGGTAGCGTCCGCCAATTAATTGATATACAGGTTGATTTAGTTTTTTGCCCATTATATCAAAACAAGCAATATCAATCGCGGCCTTCGCAGTAGGAACACCGTAAATGGTATTGTCCATCATATCGTGTATTTTCTCGATATTCATTGGATTTTGCCCAATGAGCGCAGGAGCAAGTGTATGTTTTAAAGTATGGAAAGTACTTTCCCATGATTCGCCTGTAACGTGATCATCAGCAACGCCCTCACCGTAACCGATAATGCCTTCATCTGTTTCCATTTTGACGATAATAGAAGGCATATCAGAATAAGAACCATAACTAATAACAAACGGATCGCGAAGTGGTAAACGAATTGCGTAAAGATGAATAGCTGTAATTTTCATTAGGTAGAGACCCCTTCCTGTTTACAATAGTTTTGTACATTTGATATAGTTGACGTTAAATAGTCGTTAATTAATGATAAGGAGTTAAAGAAATGATGATAAAAATTGCAGTTGTCGGTTCAAAAGAGTTTATGGAGAATCTTTTACCTATTGCTCATAAACTAGAAGAAATAGAGATTGACCCATATATTTACCTTCATCCGGCGGAATCTTCTGAACTTTTAAAGCGTTTAAAGCCTTGTGATTTCATCTTTTTCTCAGGTGCTTTACCTTATTATATGGCAAAAGAAATAAGAGAACAATTACGAATTCCAAGTACGTATTTACAGCAAGACGAGACAACTGTCGTATCTTCCATTCTTTCTGTCATGTATCACCAACGTATTCAACCACATAAAATTTCAATTGATTTAGTAGACCGCTCATTTATTACAAATGTGTTCCATGATATCGGTATAAAAGAAAGTCCACAAGTGTTAGATTATGAAAATATGCTGTGGAGTAAAGATGAAATAAATAGAGTTATGGATTTTCATATAGCTAAATATCAATCAGGAGAAACTCATTTAGCCTTAACTAGTATTCACGCTGTCTATGATGAACTTCAAAAAATAGGTATTCCTTCAGAGCGTATGATAGATCCGAAGCAATCGATTATACATGGGTTAAAAGATGCGAAAATAAAAGCTGAGTTAGCAAAAAGCCATTCAGCTACTGTTGGTGCTTGTATGATTTCTTCTTTAGAATTACGAGAAGGTTTGCTTGAGCAATTAGATGTCATCTCAAAAGAACTGCGTGGTTCATTTAAAAAAGTCGATGAAATGACGTTCATTTTGTATACGACTCGTGGTGATATTGAATCGATTATAAAAACAAATATGATAAATAATTTATTTGCGAGTATAGAAGGAACGATAGCTATTGGATTTGGTTACGGAAAAACTGTGAAGGAAGCAGAGCAAAATGCTAAAATCGCTCAAAGTTTCGCGAAGAATAATCCAATAGACCACTGTTTTTATATACTAACAAGTGATAAAGAACTATTTGGTCCGTTCCCGAAAGAACAGAGAGTACAAAGTTTGAAGAATGACAACCCAGAACTAATGAAAATAGCGAAGGAAACGAAACTGAGTCCAGCCAACTTGTCAAAAATTATTCAATTTAGTCAATCACATCCGTCATTGAAGTTTACAGCAGCCGATCTTTCTGAATACTTACAAGTAACTCGGCGATCAACAGAAAGGTTATTAAAGAAACTAGTTGATTATGGGTATGCTCATATTTGCGGCGAGGAAATGCCCTATCAACAAGGGCGCCCTCGCGCAATATATGAAATGAATTTACCGGTATCTTTAAGCTTCTAGTTGTGCTTTTTGTTTTTTCAGTAGTTCTGCTTTTTCAATGTCTGATAGTTTTGTAATTGTGAGACCAGTTATGCCGTAAATGATTGAAATAATAGGTACGATGAAATTCAATATAGCATAAGGAGCGTATTCGAATGCGCCAACTCCAAGTGTTGCGAGTATAAATACACCACATGTATTCCAAGGTACGAAAACAGAAGTTAATGTTCCGCCATCTTCTAATGCTCTGGATAAATTTTTAGAATGTAGTCCTTTTTCTGTGTATGCATTTGCGTACATTCTTGAAGGAACAACAATCGAAATATATTGTTCAGAGCAAGTAAGATTTGTTGCAAAGCAAGATGCGATAGTAGAAGCGATAAGTCCTTTTGCTGATGTCGCTAATTTTAAAATTTGATTTACAATTGAGCGAAGAATGCCAGTATGTTCTAATACTCCTCCAAAAGTCATAGCGACAATTGTCATAGAAACTGTATTCATCATCGAATCTAAGCCACCGCGGTTAAAGAGTTCGTCTACTAGCTTGTTGCCAGTGTCTATGACAAATCCATTTTGGAGTGCACCGACAGATGCCGAGACAGAACCACCTTGAATAAAGACTTGTGATAAAAACCCTAAAATAATACCTACGAGAATGGCTGGTATAGCAGGAACTTTTTTAGCGACCAATATCATAACGACTACAGGTATGATTAATAGGAAAGGCGAGATAACAAAGTTTTGTTGCAATACTTGTAACGTTTGATCGATACCTTTTGCATCAATATTATTAGCGCCAAAGCTTCTTCCTAAGAACGCATAAACGATAAGAGTAATAATTAAACCTGGAATTGTAGTAAATAACATATGACGAATATGTGTGAATAAATCTGTATTTGTTAATCCTGCAGCTAAGTTTGTTGTGTCTGAAAGCGGTGACATTTTATCGCCAAAATAAGAACCGGAAATGATAGCGCCGGCAACCATTGGAGCGGGGATTCCCATACTTAGGCCAATTCCCATTCCTGCAACACCAATTGTTCCCATTGTAGACCAAGAGCTACCGATAGCTAATGCAACAATAGAACAAATAATTGTAATTGAAACTAAAAATAGTGATGGAGTTAAAAGATTTAAACCGTAATAAATCATTGTTGCGACGATTCCGCCGCCAATCCAAGCACCAATCGTTAAACCTACTAGAATAATGATAACGATAGCGGGTAACGCGAGGCGAATTCCTTTATACATTGCTTCTTCAATATCGTTCCATTTATAACCGTAACGCCAAGCGACGATAGAAGCAACGGTTGTACCGATAATAAGTGGGACGTGAGGGCTTTGTTTTAATACAACAATTGTAACCATCATAACTGCAACTGTAATGATAATAGGGATCATTGCTACGCCAAAAGGTATTTCTTTTTTCATAAACTGCCTCCTCATTATGTATGTTTGTATTTTTAGAATTGTCGCAAAATAGACGTTATTAAATTATAATAACTAAAAATCGATATGAGCGTCAATAAAAAACAGAAAATAAGGAATGTTCTATCGTTATGAAGTGAGTTGTCGATCGTATTTAAAAATAAACAATTGACTTTTTTCTTAAAATTCAATATGTTCATAAAAACATCTGTTTTTCATAAGTATAATTAACCTGAATGGTTTTGGAATTTGGGAAGGAGAATGTAGCTTTGAAAACATTAGAACTACAAGAGCGGTTAACTGAAATTTTTCAGCATTTACATGAAAACCCTGAAGTGAGTTGGAAAGAGTATGAAACGACAGCGTATATTACTAACTTTTTAAAAGAAGAAGGAATTTCATATAAAATATTTGATGATTGCCCAGGCGTGATTGCTGAAATTGGAAGCGGAAATCCAGTTATTGCAATTCGTGCCGATATGGATGCACTTTGGCAAGAAGTGGACGGAGAGTTTAAAGCGAATCATTCATGTGGTCATGATGCTCATATGACCATTGTGATGGGGCTTATTTTACAATTGAAAAATATGAGATGGGATAGTGGGACGGTTAGATTTATTTTTCAGCCAGCAGAGGAAAAAGGAAATGGTTCTTTAAAGATGGTAGATAAGGGTGCTGTGGATGATGCTGATTTCTTATTTGGTGTTCATCTAAGACCGATTGAAGAACTACCTTTGAAACAAGCTGCCCCATCTATTCGTCACGGAGCAGCAGGATTTTTAGAAGGAACGATTCATGGAGATGATGCACATGGGGCACGTCCACATCAAGGGATAAATGCAATTGATGTCATTTCTATGATCAATATCGGTTTGAAAAATATATGGCTACCACCGCAAAGTTCATATTCAGTGAAGATGACAAGGTGTCAAGCTGGTGGAGATAATTTGAATATTATTCCGGGTAACGGCCATTTTAGCTTAGATGTTAGGGCAGAGAGTAATACATTATTAGAAGAATTGAAGAAAAAAATAGAGCATGTAATAGAATCGGCCGCATCGATGGGATCGAAAACCTCATACAAATGGATCGACCTTGCACCAGGAGCTGAAGTGTCAGAAGAAGCTGAGCGCTTTATGCGAAAAGGCATTCTTGAAGTATACGGGGAAGAGGGATGCACTGGACCGCTGTATACGACAGGAAGCGATGATTTCCATTACTACACAGTGAAAAGACCACATTTAAAAGCTGTCATGCTTGGACTAGGGGCCAACCTACAACCTGGATTACACCATCCATATATGAAGTTCGATCATAGTTGTATTATGGATGGAGTAGAAATATTGAAACAAACTGTATTGAAAGTATTAGAGGACAGGGGCTAGATAGCTCCTGTTTTTTTGTAGGAATTTGTCGGTAAGTCGATATTCCTTGTTGAAACATCGATATATTGAAAAAAACGTTTATATAATTTCACGTATCAGTTAGCTTGATGTAAAATGAGTCTCCAGTACATGGTGTATAATAATAAGTACCATTTTCTAATAGGAGAAGACGAATGAACGAACAATATTACGATGCAGTATTACATATAAAAACTGTCGGTGAGCAAAAGGTCTTTAATAAATCTATGCATTATCACCGTTATGAACCGACGCCATATAGCGGATTAGATGAGTTATTGAATCAATATGAAATAAGAAGTAGCGATCAGGTTGTAGATTTTGGGTGCGGAAAAGGACGATTAAACTTTTACATGCACCATAAGTGTGGTGCTTCAGCGGTTGGAATTGAAATGAATGAAGAGTTCTATAAAGAAGCCATGGATAATCTTGATCGTTATGCACGAAAGGTAAGAAACAGTAAAGATAAAATTCGGTTTGAATGTTGTTTAGCGCAGGAATATGAGATTAATCCACGTGATAATCGGTTTTATTTCTTTAATCCATTTTCTGTACAAGTGTTTATGAATGTAGTAAATAACATTTTGCTTTCGGTAGAGGAAACAGAGAGAGAAGTGGATATTATTTTATACTATCCTTCTGAAGATTATATTTTCTTCTTGGAGAATCAGACTGCGTTTGAATTGAAGAGGGAAGTAAGGTTGCCTGGTTCTTATGAGAAAAATGGGAATGAAAGATTTTTAGTGTATACATTAAGAATATAAAAAAGCAGGTGCCAAGGCACCTGCTTTTCTTTACTCACGTCTATAAATTAGTTACGGATTAAGTAATCAAATGCACCTAAAGCTGCGTTTGCACCTGAACCCATAGAGATGATGATTTGTTTGTACGGATTATTTGTACAGTCACCTGCAGCAAACACTCCTGGTACGTTTGTAGCGCCGTGCTTGTCTGTTACGATTTCACCGCGAGCGCGTTCAACTGTTTCGCCTAACCAGTCTGTGTTTGGCACAAGACCGATTTGTACGAATACACCTTGTAATTCAACGTGATGAACTTCTTCAGTTTCACGATCGATGTAAGAAATACCGTTTACTTTATCAGTACCAGTGATTTCTTTCGTTTGAACGTTTTTCAGAACAGTTACGTTTGGTAAGCTGTTAAGACGCTCTTGTAATACAGCATCAGCTTTTAATTCTGGCATGAATTCAAGAACAGTTACGTGCTTAACGATACCTGCTAAGTCGATAGCTGCTTCAATACCAGAGTTACCTCCACCGATAACTGCTACGTCTTTTCCAATGAATAATGGACCGTCACAGTGTGGGCAGTATGCTACACCTTTATTTTTGAACTCAGCTTCACCTGGTACGCCAACGTTACGCCAGCGAGCACCTGTTGAAACGATTACGCTTTTACTTTTCAGAATAGCGCCGTTTTCAAGTTCCACTTCAATAAGTTCTTTTTTCTCTAAACGTTTTGCACGTTGTAGATTCATTACATCGATGTCGTATTCTTTTACGTGCTCTTCAAGGCTCGCTACTAGCTTAGGACCTTCAGTGCGTTTTACGCTGATGAAGTTCTCAATACCCATAGTATCCATTACTTGACCACCGAAGCGCTCAGCAACGATACCAGTGCGGATGCCTTTACGTGCTGCATAAATTGCTGCACTTGCACCAGCAGGGCCGCCACCAACAACAAGAACATCGTATGGATCTTTATCAGAAAGCTCTGATGCATCTGGACCGTTACCCATTTTAGCTAAAATTTCTTCAAGTGTCATACGACCGCTTCCGAAAGATTCGCCGTTTAGGAAAACTGTTGGTACTGCCATGATGTCTTTGCTTTCTACTTCCTCTTTGAATGCAGCGCCATCAATCATAGTATGTGTAATACCAGAGTTTAGAACGCTCATTACGTTAAGAGCTTGTACAACATCAGGACAGTTATGACAACTTAAGCTGATATAAGATTCAAAATGATATTCGCCTTGAATGTTTTTAATTTGATCGATTAATTTTTGTTCAACTTTTGGAGCGCGTCCACTTACTTGTAGTAAAGCTAACACTAATGAAGTAAATTCGTGTCCTAATGGAATACCAGCGAATACGACACCAGTGTCTTCACCAGGGCGATTTACGCTAAAGCTTGGTGTTCTCTCTAATTCAACTTTTTCTACTGTAATCTTAGATGACATAGTAGCTAATTCGTCTACTAGAGCTAACATATCTTTAGATACGTCGTCGTCTCCAGCGCTTACTTTAAGTAAAATATCGTTCTCCATTAACTGAAGGTATTGGGATAGTTGTGTTTTTATATCTGCATCTAGTATCATTTTGATCGAACTCCTTAGATTTTGCCTACAAGGTCAAGGCTTGGTTTAAGTGTTGCAGAACCCTCTTGCCATTTAGCTGGGCAAACTTCACCTGGGTTGTTACGTACGTATTGAGCTGCTTTAATTTTGTTAACAAGAATGCTTGCGTCACGGCCGATACCGTCAGCATTGATTTCCATAGATTGGATAACGCCGTCTGGATCGATGATGAATGTACCACGAGCAGCAAGACCTTCTTCTTCCATTAAAACGTTGAAGTTTGTAGTGATTGTGCGAGTTGGGTCACCAATCATAATGTATTCGATTTTGCCGATAGTTTCTGAGCTATCATGCCATGCTTTGTGAGTGAAGTGAGTGTCTGTAGATACAGAGTATACTTCAACGCCTAAGTCTTTAAGAGCTGCGTATTGGTTTTGTAAGTCTTCAAGTTCAGTTGGGCAAACGAATGTGAAGTCAGCTGGGTAGAAACAAACTACACTCCATTTTCCTTTTAAACTTTCGTCAGTAACTTGGATAAATTCTCCATTATGGTAAGCATTAGCTTTAAACGGTTTTACTTCTGTGCCGATTAATAACATATTAAAATTCCTCCTAAATGTTGGTTTTGAGCATCAAAAAATAGTGTGCTCATAAAATATATTTTTTAATTAACTATAATAATTCTAATTCGATATTAATTATCATATAGAAGTGGTTATTTTGTCAAGAGAATAAACCAACTTTATATCAATTTAATTAATATTAATTCTCAATTAAGGGTGTTAGAGAATTAAAAGGTAGTTTTCATGTAATCGATTTTCAATGAGTATATAAAAGAGTAGTGTGTATGTTAGAGACATGGTGTAAGTATAAATTGTTAGGAAGAGAATACTTCTTAGAAGTTGTGGAGTTGAAAAGGATTGCTTATTTCTATTTTACAAAGAATTGTGTGATAAATAAAATAAAATGAATTAAAATCTTTTTGAACAATTTTTGTCATCTCAAATATATAATTAGGAAGTATAGTGCAATGATATAGAAACATTGACTCAAGGTGCTAACAAGATATAATAAAATCTAGATATACCTTTCAAAAAGAAGATATAATATAGGATGAAAAAATTTCACCCTATTATTTTTTACGACCTTTAGAAAACGCTTACAATTAGTGTGGAGGGGAAACCATGTCTAAGTTCACAAAGTATTTTTTAATGGAAGCTAACGATGTGATTGTATATGTGAAAGAGAAATTATGTAAGTTTGAGGATGCAAAGGGGTTACAGTGTAAAGAAATAGGCGATGGTAATTTAAATTATGTATTCCGCGTTTGGGATGAACAGAAGAATATTTCTGTCATTGTAAAGCAAGCTGGGCATACAGCACGCATTTCAGATGAGTTTAAGTTGTCGACGAATCGTATTCGTATAGAATCAGATGTTTTACAGTTAGAGGAGGAGTTAGCACCTGGGCTTGTTCCAAAGGTATATTTGTTTGATAGTGTGATGAATTGTTGCGTAATGGAAGATTTATCGGACCATACAATATTACGTACAGCACTTATAAATCATCAAATGTTTCCAAAGCTTGCGGATGATGTAACGACCTTTTTGGTAAACACACTCTTATTAACGTCAGATGTTGTAATGAATCATAAAGAGAAGAAGGAACTTGTGAAAAATTATATAAATCCTGAGTTATGTGAAATTACAGAAGACCTCGTCTACGCTGAGCCATTTACAAATCATAATAAGCGTAACGAGTTATTTCCGTTAAATGAAGGATGGATTAGAGAGCATATTTATAGTGATAAAGGGCTTCGTATGGAAGTAGCAAAACTTAAGTTTTCTTTTATGACGAATGCACAGGCGCTTATTCATGGTGATCTGCATACGGGTTCTGTTTTTGTGAAAAATGATTCTACGAAGATTATTGATCCTGAGTTTGCCTTTTATGGACCAATGGGATATGACGTTGGGAATGTAATGGCGAATTTAATGTTTGCTTGGGTGAATGCAGATGCGACTATGAAGCCTGGGGCTGAGAAAGATGCGTATATGGGTTGGCTACAATCGACAATGGTAGAGGTAATTGATTTATTTAAGAAGAAGTTTTTAGATGCTTGGAATATTCATGTGACCGAGATTATGGCGAAGGAAGAAGGCTTTAACGAAGTATATTTACAATCTGTATTAGAAGATACGGCTGCAGTGACGGGCCTTGAGTTAATTCGTCGTATTGTTGGGCTAGCGAAAGTGAAAGATATTACTTGTATTGAGAATGAGGAAACACGTGCTAGAGCGGAACGCATTTGTCTTCAAGTAGCGAAGAAGTTTATTTTACGAGCGAATCAATATAAAACAGGCACAAGCTTTGTAGAAACGTTAAAGGAACAGTCAATGCACTATGCGAAGTAAGGGGAGAAGATGATGGAAGAACAATTAATACCCATTCAGTGGAAAGATAATGCTTTAGTTTTATTAGATCAAACATTATTACCGAATGAGGTTGTCTATGAATCTTTCAAGACAGCTGAAAGTGTGTGGGATGCCATTCAAGTAATGAAAGTAAGAGGAGCACCAGCGATTGGTGTTTCAGCAGCGTATGGTGTGTATTTAGGAACAAAGGAAGTTATTCAAAGTAAGATGGAAGACTTTATAGAGGAAGTCAAAAAGGTATGTGCATATTTGGCAACATCAAGGCCAACAGCAGTAAACTTATTTTGGGCACTTGAAAGAATGGAAGCGGTAGCGACAGAGAACTCACATTTATCAATCGTCCAGTTGAAAGATAGATTACTAGAAGAGGCAAAAGAGATTCATAGAGAAGATGAAGAAATTAACCGTCAAATCGGAGAACATGCATTAACATTATTCCATGATGGAATGGGAGTATTAACACATTGTAATGCTGGTGCGTTAGCGACGACTAAGTATGGGACTGCGACAGCTCCAATGTACTTAGCGAAAGAAAAAGGATGGGACTTAAAAATCTTTTCGGATGAAACACGTCCTAGATTACAAGGTTCAACGTTAACAGCATTAGAACTACAACGAGCGGGGATTGATGTTACTGTCATTACGGATAATATGGCAGCTATGGTCATGTCACAAGGGAAGATTGATGCGGTAATCGTTGGGTGCGACCGTGTGGCAGCAAACGGTGATGTAGCAAATAAAATTGGGACATTAGGCGTATCTATTTTAGCAAAATACTACAACATTCCGTTTTATGTAGCAGCACCAACACCGACAATCGACTTAAAAACACCGACAGGAAAAGAAATTCCAATCGAGGAAAGAGATGCTTCTGAAGTGATTAATCGCTTCGGACAATATTCTGCTCCGAAAGAAAGTAAAGTATATAATCCGGCATTTGATGTCACACCACATGAAAATGTAACAGCGATTATTACGGAAAAAGGGATTGTAAAAGCGCCGTTTACGGAGAATTTAAAAAAGCTATTTCAATAAGTAGATAGATTTAAAAAGTCAGTCATCATAAGCTTCATACTTAGGGGGATGTATATGTTATTACAAAAAGAAAGAGAAGAAATTGTAGCGTATGGAAAGAAAATGATTTCTAGCGGTTTAACAAAGGGGACAGGCGGCAATATTAGTATTTTCAATCGCGAGCAAGCTCTTGTTGCAATTAGCCCAAGTGGTTTAGAGTATTATGAAACAAAACCTGAAGATGTAGTTATATTAAACTTAGATGGTGAAGTGGTAGAGGGAGAGAGAAAGCCATCAAGCGAGTTAGACATGCACCTTATTTATTATAGAAATCGTGAAGATATAAATGCGCTTGTGCATACACATTCACCTTATGCGAAGACGATTGCATCATTAGGATGGGAACTTCCTGCAGTATCGTATTTAATCGCTTTCGCAGGCCCGAATGTACGCTGTGCACCGTATGAAACATTTGGTACGAAGCAATTAGCAGATGCTGCTTTTGAAGGCATGATTGATCGTCGTGCCGTTTTACTTGAGAACCACGGTTTAATTGCAGGTGCAAATAACATAAAAATGGCGTTTACTGTTGCAGAAGAAATTGAGTTTTGTGCGCAAATTTATTATCAAACGAAAAGCGTCGGAGAGCCGAAGCTATTGCCAGAAGATGAGATGGCGAATTTGGCGAAGAAGTTTGAAGGGTATGGGCAGCAGTAAATGAAGAAACCCCCTCAAGAAAAAATCTTGAGGGGGTTTCTTTACGCCTTCTTAAGCAACAAATACATAAAGTAAGGAGCACCAATTAAAGCAACGACAATACCTGCTGGGATGCCATTAGGTTCAACGATGTTTCGGCCAATTGTATCTGCTAATAGCAATAGCCATCCGCCGATTAAAAGGGCGATAGGCATGAAAATTTGATGTCTTGGACCTACTAAAGATTTCGCGATATGAGGAGCCATTAGTCCGATAAAACTAATTCCTCCTGTTACGGAAACAGCTGCAGCAGCAAGCGCAACGGCTGCAACTAATAAGTATCTGCGTTCTTTTTCAATTTCAATTCCAACACCGATTGCGACTGGCTCGTTTAATGCTAGAATGTTTAATCGATTTGCTTTATAGAAAACGAACGGAATTAATACGATTAACCATGGGAGCATTGCTAAAACGAAGACCCAGTCATCTCCCCAAATGTTTCCGGCAATCCACTTGGCGATAAAGTCCACTTTCATACGATCAGCGGATGAAATAAGGACAATCATCATTCCAGATAGTGCAAATGAAAAACCAATACCAGTTAATGTTAGTCGGATTGGCTGAAGCCCAGTTGATTTGCTATATGAAAATACGTAGATTAGAACAGCTGTAAGAAAAGCCCCAATAAATCCAACGACTGGTAGTAAGTAAAGAAATGAACCTACATCTATTGGAAAGTATAAAAAGAAAATAGCAACAGCAACACCGGCCCCAGAGTTGATTCCGAGAATACCAGGTTCAGCTAAATCATTTCGAGTAATTCCTTGGAAGATAGCCCCTGATAAAGCGAGAGCCATACCAGCTAATAATGTAATAACAATTCTAGGTAGTCTTAAAGAGTATAAAACAAACTCCTCTTTAAAAGTCCCTTGTCCCATTAATGTTGGGAGTAGTCGATCATAAGATAAAGATGCTGAACCAAGTCCCATTCCAACTACAATGGTGGTGATGGTCAGTATTAGTAAAGCGAGTATAATAAGACGTTGTTTTCTTAGAATAGATTGCATCATGAGAATGTTTTTCCTCCTTTACGTACAACGAATAGGAAGAATGGCAGCCCTACAATTGCGACAATAGCGGCAACTGGTGTTTCATATGGAGCGTTAATAGTACGTCCGATTGTATCTGCAAGTAGCATAAAGGAAGCTCCAGCAATTGCTGACATCGGTATAACAAATCGGTAATCTGGACCGACAATTGGGCGTACCATGTGAGGTACCATTAAACCGATAAATGCCATATTTCCGACAAGCGCTACAGAAGCACCAGCAAGTAAGATAATAATGATAAATAGAATGGTTTTAATAACAATAATTTTTTGACCTAGTCCAATAGCCACTTCTTCACTGAAACTAAGAACTGTCAATTTTTTTGCTAGTAAGATAGCGATAAAGATACTAATTGAAATGACTGGAATAATAATTTTCAATTGGCTCCAAGTAGTTCCAATTACGCCCCCGGCAGTCCAAAGTGATACATCTTGTGAAATTTTGAAGTAAATACCGACTCCTTCTGAAATTGCGAGTAGAAATGCTGAAACGGCAGCACCGGCTAATACAATTCGAAGAGGGGACAGCCCGCCTTTTTTCACCATACCAATTCCAAATACCATAATCGCGCCAATTGCAGCACCGATAAAGCAAGCAAATGTTAAGTAAAGATAGCTTATGGAAGGGTTGAAGGCTAGCGTTAACGCAAGTGCAGCATTTGCTCCACCAGATAGCCCTAATAATCCAGGATCTGCAAGTGGATTTCGTGTTAATCCTTGCATAATTGCTCCAGAAACAGCAAGGCCCGCTCCTACAAAAATAGCAGCAACTTCACGTGGCAAACGTATTTCGCGAATAATAGATATTTTGTCCCCTTTAGCGGAGGATGTGAGTGCTAACCATACGTCTTTTATTGAAGTATCTGCAGCACCTAATACCATTGCCACCATAAAAATAAGAAAGAATGCAATTATGCTCAAAATGAGTTTGTATGTAAAAGCTATAGAACGTGGATTGTCGTGATCTTTTGTCATTCGTTTCACATCTTTTCTGTTCATAGAATAAAGGAAGAGGAATTCTTAATTTAAGAATTCCTCATGTTTGTATTATTTACCAAGAAAGCTCTTCTTGAAGAAGTCTAGTTGGAAGTCTAATGTAAGTGGATCATTGAAATAGAATTCCATCATGTTTGCTTCGTATACGCGATTATTTTTTACTGCTGGGATGTTTTTATATGATTCTGTCTCTTGGAATGAGTTATCAGTATCTTTGTTTTTACTTACGATTAAGTAATCACCAGCAAATTCAGGTAATACTTCAGTAGATAATGCGTAGTAACCTTCTTTTAATGCTTTTTCTTTTACTTTTTCAGGCATTTTTAATTTCATTTCTTGGTACAGAATTTCTGTTCCACGGCCCCAGTTTTCGCCGTATACATAAAGCTGTTTGTTGAAGTTTTCTACAACAGAAACTGTTGCATCTTCACCAATTTTTGCTTTAATTTCTTTACCAGCGTCTTGTGCACGTTTCTTGAAGTCATCAACCCAAGTTTTTGCTTCTTTTTCTTTGTTTAATAACTTACCGATTTCTAAATGCTGTGTTAAGTAATCAACTTTTCCGTAAGTGTACGTTACAGTAGGAGCGATCTTCTTTAACTTATCAACATTTTTAATATTTGATAAACCAATGATTAAATCTGGATTTAGTTCAGCGATTTTTTCAACGTTTTCATCTGATACTTCAGCAACATCTTTAAGTTTGCTATCAAAGCGTGGGTTTTGTTTAGACCATGAATCTACCCCAACAAGATTTACATCTAATGACATTACGTTACCAGCGAATGATGATAAAACAACAACGCGTTTTGGATTTGCAGGAACTTCTACTTTACCATTTTCAGATTGGTATGTAATTGTTTCTGATTTACTACCTTTTGCATCGTTCTTTTTGTCTGTAGAGCCATTACTACAAGCGCTCATAACAAGAACGAAAAGAACTGTTAGTGAAATAAATAACTTTTTCATTGTCTTTCTCCTTTAACATAGATGATATGTGTATATAATAATTTGTTTAACTGCAATCTTTTTGAAAGAGTAGTGGTAATGCAAAATGCTTATTAAAAATCTTGAATATGAGATACTACAATATAGTATTAACCATATTAATAAAAGAAGATGTAATCTCAAATTTGCTAATTATTAACAAATTGATAATGATTATCACTATTGATTCTTTAAATAATATAATTTTATATAGGTGTATTGTCAATAGTAATTTTGATTGTAAATTTTGCGGAAACAGGTTATATTTTATTGAGAATGATAATCAACGACTAGTAGCTGAGGAGTGACACGAATGAATCAAGAAGAATTGTTTGATGTAACTGTGATAGGCGGAGGACCTGCAGGGCTTTATTCAGCTTTTTATAGTGGACTCAGAGAGATGAAAACGAAAATAATAGAATTTCAACCACAGTTAGGTGGAAAAATACATGTTTATCCAGAGAAGATGATATGGGATGTAGGAGGGCTGCTGCCAGTTACAGGTGATAAACTAATTGAACAACTTGTACAGCAAGGGCTAACATTTAAGCCAGAAGTGGTATTAAATACAAAAGTAGAATCGATTATTCGTAACGAAGATGGCACTTTTACGTTAAAAGCGAGCACTGGAGAAGAACATTTTTCAAAAACAGTTATCGTCGCAACTGGAAGTGGTATATTGAAACCTCAAAAGTTATCAATTGAAGGTGCTGAGCGATTTGAAGTATCTAATTTAAATTATACAGTGAAATCTTTAAAGCGTTTCAAAGGTAAGACGGTCATTATTTCCGGCGGAGGAAATTCTGCTGTTGATTGGGCAAATGAATTAGAACCAATTGCGAAAAAAGTGTATGTAACATATAGAAAAGAAGAATTATCTGGTCATGAAGCACAAGTAAAACAACTGCTGAACAGCTCGGCGGAGTGTTTCTTTAATACATCGATTACAAAACTCATTGCTGGTGATAATCATGAAGCGATCGAATATGTAGAATTAACGAATCATGAAACAAGTGAAATTTCACATTTACCTATTGATGAAGTGATTATTAACCATGGATATGAACGTGACATTACGTTATTAGAAAATAGTGAGTTAGACGTTGCAATTATAGATAATTATTATATTGCAGGTAATGCGAATAGTGAGTCCTCTGTAGATGGATTATATGCTGCGGGAGATATTTTAAAGCACGAAGGGAAATTACACTTAATCGCGGGAGCATTCCAAGATGCTGGAAATGCTGTAAATAAAGCGAAACAATTTATTCAACCAGATGCAAGTGAGTACGGAATGGTTTCTTCGCATAATGAAGTATTTAAGAAGAGAAATCGTGAATTGATCAAGCAGATGATGAAATAATAAAAAAACAAGTATACCCCCATTTACTTCTCTATTCGAGTGATAAGAGAGGTAAATGGGGGTTTTCCTGTTTACTATATTTTCAATCATTATAATGACACCGGTTTCATCAGTTCATGTGATATGAACGTTTTATTTGTAAATCTTCCTAGAAAACAATAAATCTATGTTTTGCTGACGCAGAACAATATTACATTATGCTGTCCCTTTAGCTCGTTCGTTAGGAAATGGCATATTTAATATAGACGCAATATACTGTTTTCCATGCATTCGAGCTAATGATTCTAATATTTGGCGGACGCGTTTTGTAAGATGTCCTTGTCCCTTTATAGCTTCACAATATGCGTCATAGAAAGCGTATTTAGCCCAAAGGAAATCATCTTGTTGGAATAAAAAATGATTTTTGTACCATTCCCCAATTGTATGGTAACAATTGTTTTCATGTATTACTGAGCTTTGAGAAAGAATACGATCAGATAAAGATGTAGTTAAATGAGAAATTGTGTTTTCAGTTTCAACCTGTAATGTTTTTTCTAACATTGTAATGATGTGACGAGTAGCCATATGTTAACTCTCCTTTGTGTAAATGGGTAATACCATTCTATATTTAAAAAATCCTTACTATATTATTATACAATATATGGAATGCATCCACCTTCTTTTTAAATTGCATTTACAAAATCTTTTTTATTTGTTTACAAAAATAAAGTAAGATACAGTATATATGAAAAAATAATAAAGGAATGAACGCGTTGTATATAACAGTAGAAGAAGCTGCGGAGTATTTGAATTTACCAAAGTCGTATATTGAAGAGCTAATTCAGCAAAAGAAAATTCGTGCATTATTTGATGGAGAGCAATATTTATTAAATAAAGAACAATTCAATACACATTTAGAACAAATGGAGAAATATAAGCAATTAGTGGAAGATATATTGAACGAACCAATTCCAGAAGATATGGATGTTAAAGACGAAGATTAAACTATGGGAGATCCCGTATGAAGATATGCAGAAATGTATCTTCATACGGGATTTTTAGTTTCAAGATATCAAAATTTTAAGGAGTCCCCAGGATTTTTTGGAATTTGATAGGTAGTAGTCTACCATGTTAAAAGCATATTTTTTTACAGCTAGGACAAACATAGAGCACGTAACCTGTACAGATACATATATTATCAGTGCAAAAGCTTATAAATTAATGGAAGGGGTTTTCTCGTGAGTTTATTTCATTGTGATTTTCTGAAAGACTTAATTGGATCTTATGTGAGAGTAAACAGGGGTGGTCCAGAATCTCAAAAAGGAACAATAATATCAGTATGTCCGGACTACTTCGTATTGCAGAATGAAAAAGGTGAGCTTTATTACTATCAACTTAGTCATCTAAAAAGTATTACAAAAAATGCGAAAGACTGTGGATCAAGTGATTCCGAGTGGGAAGATTGCGAATGTGCAGAAGACTTTTAGGCACTACTTCAAACTTTCAAATATTGCTGGGTAAAAATTAATCGCGGTGGTCCAGAGAAAGTAGAAGGCATTTTGCAAGATGTATCTTGTGATTTCGTAACATTAATCGTAAAAGAGGAACTTATATTAATTGCAATAAAGCATATTAAAAGTGTTAACTATAACGCATTAGCATGCGGAGAGAGCGATGAGAGCGACGATAGTAGCAGTAGCAATAATTCAGGTCGCGCTCGTGCATAAAGACAATCAAGTAGAGGAAGATAAGAGGAAAGGGGGATACGAAATTGGAGAATGTATTATGCTGTGAGCAAATTAAATGTTTAGTTGGTGAGACTGTAAAAGTAAATCTTCGCGGACCAGAAAGTCGAGTGGGTGAGCTCGTATCGTTAGGCAAAAATTATCTAACGCTACAATTACCTCATGGTGAATTAGTATATTATCAGTTGAAACATGTGAAGAGTCTAGTTAAGAAAGTGAAAGAAAGTAAATGTGGCGATTGTTATAGTTCATATTTCTGCTCTGATGAAGATACTTTTGTCGATGTATTACGTGACTTGAAGTATAAGTGGGTAAAGATTAATCGTAGTGGCCCAGAGTGCGTGGAAGGTTTATTAAGCGAAGTGCATGAAGAATGTATTACACTAGTAAACTGCGATGAAGTCATTTATATCATTAATTATCATATTAAGAGTGTGAGTCAAGTAGTGAAATGTAAAAAGAATGAAGATGAATAATGTTTAATAAATAAGAGGGGCATTATGAGGGAAAGAGAAGAACAATTTCTTATTTCGATAGTATGAAAAGGAATTACTTACTATTAAAACAGAACTTTTCCCTGATTATTTTTTTAGAAATGAAAGACAGGAAAGAAGAAATCCATAGGAAGGAGGATACAGATGAATGAGTTAAACAAAAGTATTGGAGAAAATATATATGTTAAATTAATCGGTGAACAAAGATTTAAAGGTGTATTAATAGACGTAGGAAATGATATTGTTGTTCTTTACAATGGACAAGACTACGTATATATATCTTTATACCATGTCCAATATTATAAATTTTTAAGACCACATGATGAAGAAATATCAAAACCAGATGTTGATTCTGTAATTAAGAGGGAATCCCCTTCTATTTCTTTGAGAAAAGTATTAAGTACTTCTAAAGGGATTTTTACAGAAGTTTATGTAGCAGGAAATGCTCCAATACATGGTTATGTTACAAGTGTAATGAACGATTATATTGTTTTTTATAGTCCAGTTTATAAAACAGTATATATATCTTTAAAGCATTTGAAATGGTTAATTCCGTATAAAGAAAATCAAGTCCCGTACGCCCTCAATAAAAATGAACTCCCCGTGAATCCATTAAATATTACGTTAGCTAGAACATTTGAAGAACAGCTTATTAAAATGTCCGGCAAAATCATGGTGTTCGATTTAGGTGAGGAATCTAATAAGATCGGAAAGATGGCAAAGATTGATGAAGGGCATATTGAAATATTAAAAGCACGTGATGCAAAAATGTATGTGAATATTCAACACGTGAAATCTGTCCATTGTCCGTAGACTAGTTGAAAGGGCTGGCTTTTTCTTTTATATGCAGAAGAAAAAGTCGAGCCTATTTGTTTAGCTCGATTTGAATATGAGGGGGAAAATGAATTGAATAGAAATATGTTAGCTTTACCTATGAAGAGCTAATCTTGTGCAAAATTATAAAAAATATGTACGAGCCATTTTTTCATATATTCAATTTGTTTTTTTGAGGGAGAACTGTTCAACTAATATATTAAAGGGGTTTTGTTTGTGGAGCAGTTTCCAAATTCGTTATCGATTACATTACTTGGTAGTGCTGGTGGAGCAGCAAAAGCAGTTTTAGCAATTTTAAATCAAGCGATAGTAAATGAAAAAGACACGATTTATGAAACGATAAAGAATGTTACATTTCATTTAGTTGATATAAAACAAAAAGATAGGACTTATTATGATGAGTTGTTTCCAAATTTAAAAAATCAATTGTTTTTATACGAAATCGACCTTCAAGATGTAGTGACATTTAAACAGCATTTAAAAGAAAGTAGTACGAGTGTTGTTATTGATGTTTCAGGGGCAGATACAATCAGAGTATTAAGTTGTTGTAATGAACTTGGAATTTGTTATATTAATTCAGCTTTGGAAAATGAGGCAGTAGATCAGGACGATAGTTTAATCGGCTTTCAGCTTACGGAAAGATATACGAGGTTTGAGAAGGAGAAAGAGAAATTTACAAATACAAAAGCAATTATAGGCTCAGGTATGAATCCAGGTGTTGTTCAGTGGATGGTTGTTGAACTTATGAAGGAACGCCCAAATGAAAAGCCAAGAGCATGCTATATAGTAGAACATGATACGTCATTTTTGAATGATACAGCACTAATAAAGCCTCATACACTGTATGCTTCATGGGCAGTAGAGCGATTTCTAGATGAAGCGATATGGAGTTATCCGATGTATATGAGTCATCATCGTCCCCTTTATTTTTATGAAGATGTATATGCTTCAGAGTATAAAGTAAAGTTAGGAGAGAAAGAGTTTTATGGTTGTTTAATGCCACATGAGGAAGTTTTAATTTTAGGGAAAAACTTCAATATGGAAGTTGGGTTTCTTTACCGAATTAACGAGTATACAACAAATGTAATTAGGCAGAATTTAGATAAGGTAGAAGATTTATGGAACTGGAATCGTAAAGTATTTAATCCAGCGGAAGAAGAGATTGCTGGCGAGGATCTAGTTGGTGTATTACTCGTTTATGAAAATAGCGAGACATATATGTATAACGTGATGAATAACAGTCAAGTTTTTCGTAAATATAAAACGAATGCAACTTACTTTCAAGTAGGATGCGGAATTTATGCTGGTTTGTGTAGTTTACTTTTCGATAACTTTAAACAAGGTGCCTATTATGTAGAGGAATTATTATTAAATACAGAAAGTAAGTATGGAGAATATTTAAATTTATATATGAAGGATTTTGTAGTAGGGGGAAATGATTTTACGGATGGACTGCTACATGATCGGGTAAGATGGATATAAGTTATAGCGAAAAGGGAGGGGGATGGGGATCCCCTTCCTTTTCGTATTGCCCTGAAAGCAATTTCATACTGATAATTTAAGGAGATAATATGTAGAGTGTTTGTATAGAACATGAGGAGTATTTATATGAACAAATTTAAAAGCTTTATCTATGAGGAAAAAGAAGCCTTAAAAGTATTTGAAAGAATTAACGGGTTTGTTAGTGAATTGATGTTATTAGGAAAACCGAAATCAACGAATTATGAATGGTGTAATATACGGGAATCCTTTTATATGTTGTACAGCTAATGGAAAGTTATGCAGCGCGATATAGAGTGAAATTTCATGTGCAAGTAGATGGAAATCTACCTGTTATAAATGGTGATGATAAAAAATTAAAACAAGTGTTATTAAAAATGGAATAGAATCAATGCCAGAAGGTGGAGATATTCATATTCGTGCATATCAAAAAACTGAAAGGCATTTGTGTATTCCTGTTGAAGATCAAGGCTTTGGTATAGAGAAGGTTGGAAAGGCTTTTTACACAACAAAGGAGAATAGTACGGAACGACTTGGATTGATGGTCACATATAAAATTATTAAGGAACATCAAGGAAGTACTGCGATTCCAAGTAGCATGGGAATAGGAAAGAAAGTGGAAATTTTTTTACCGACAGCATAATGTGCTAGAGGAAAATATTTTTCAGAAAAGTGTTCTTGTTGTGTAAATATAAACATTTTATAAAATGTTTCAAGAAGGGTTTTTTTTATAAAATACTTCGTTTATAATGGAGGAAAATATCGACATGAGATTTGTTATTCATGTAACGGTTCGGTAGTGTTAGAGAAAGAAGGGGTGCACGCGCATCCTTTTTTCTATGCAGATATTATGAAAGAGGTGGTATGATGGAATTAACATTAAATTCGACTGTATGTTTACACACGATTCAATTTCGAAAAGAGCAAAAGAATTATATTGTAAAAGATACAATTACAGGAGAAAAATATGAAATGCCGCCACTTTGGATTGATGCATTGGCAATGATGCGTGACGGTTTTTTATTAGGGGAAATTGAGGAGAAATTAAAAGAAGAGTATCCAGAAGAAGAAATAAATATGTTAGCATTTACGAGGCAACTGTTAGAGCTAGAGCTTGTCGGAATGGTAGATGGGGAAGAAATAGCTTGTACAAAGAAGAAAGAGAAAGATTATTTAGCTTGGTTACGTCCTCGTGTTGAGCAATTCTTTCTTAGTTTAAATAAAAAAAATAGAAGCAAAGGTCAATGATGATCTTTGCTTTTTTGTATAGTTTGTTTAAAAAATTACAGCGAATGCTCTTGCAAAAGCACCGTCGCTATCTTTAATTTTTAAAGGTGCCGCTGAGAAAAAGAAACGTTTCGTGTGAATGGCATCTAAGTTTGTTAAGTTTTCAATTAAATAAATATTATTCCCAAGTAGTATGTGATGAATTGGTGATGTTTCTGTCGTTACCTCATCAGGAGAAATGAAATCTAGGCCGACCGATTTTACTTTTAATTGAACTAATTCCTCGGCTAATTCTTCAGAAAGATAAAAAGCTTCTTGCTCATACGCCTCTGTATTCCATTTAGTAGATAGATTGGAATGGAAAATAACAATATCTCCTTCTTTTATGTCAGCGTTGTGTAATACTTCTTTAGGTAGTTTTCGTTCTTGTACATGAGTTACATCAATAAGAACAGCTTCGCCTACAAATTGATCTAGGGGTAATTGATCAATAGTCGTTGCGCCTGAAATGAAATGAGCAGGAGCATCACAATGCGTGCCAACATGAACGACAGAATGAAAATCTGTAACTTGATAGCCTGTCTCTTCAACGCTTGTAATGGCTCCTAAATTGATTTTTGGTGTTCCAGGGAATTGAGACATATTGTTTTCAAATGTTTGTGATAGGTCAATTACTTTCATTTTAAATACCTCCAATATATGTTTTGAAATATAAAAAACTCACCTTTCATAATCAAGAAAGATGAGTTTTACACACAATAGTTACGTTTTATCTTTCAAAATGCAATGCATTTTGCAGGAATTAGCACCTATTCAGTTTATATAAACTGAGGTTGCTGGGCTTCAAAGGGCCGGTCCCTCTGCCTCTCTTGATAAAGACATATTAAGTTTTTATTTCTGAATATTCACTACTTTTAAATTGTAATTCATTTCCTTTTTTCGTGCAATACAAAATAGGTATTCACCCAAATAAAGTTGCTCGCATATTGTAGCTTATGTAAATAGAATGCTGCGAAGGAGTGAGTGCAGTGACAGGGAATGTATTGAATTATTACGCTGGTGGAAATACAGCTAGAGGATTTCATAATTTATACGACGAGAATTTAAAAGGGCTAAACAGGTTATTTATTTTAAAGGGTGGTCCTGGAACCGGGAAATCTTCTTTAATCAAAGCAATAGGTCGTGAGTGGGTTGAAAAAGGATATGATATTGAATTTT
Organism: Bacillus sp. DE0042; assembly: GCF_007680225.1. NCBI lineage: Bacteria > Bacillati > Bacillota > Bacilli > Caryophanales > Bacillaceae > Bacillus > Bacillus sp. DE0042. Next base: position 80,051 of record NZ_VEJP01000009.1, read on the forward strand.
TACACTGTTCTTCTGATAATAAATCGGTTGATGGTGTAATTATCCCGAAGTTAAAAGTAGGAATTGTTGATGGAACATCACCGCATGTTATTGAGCCGAAAATGCCAGGAGTTGTCGAAGAGTATATTAATTTAGGGGTTGCTTGGGACTCAAATAAATTAAGAAAGCAGAAGGTGGAAATTGAACGATTTGTTTCAGAAGCAAGCAAGGCTTTTCAAACTGCTTACGCTTGTTTTAACGAGGCACTAGTTATACATGATGAGTGGGAGAAAATATATATTAATAATATTGATTTTAATAAAGCAAATGAACTAACCGATCAGCTGATTCAGAAGTTATTTACAGATAAAGGCGGGAAACAATCGCTTGTGAAATATCGGTTTTTAGGGGCAGCTACACCGAAAGGAGCAGTTGATTTTGTTCCTAATTTAACAGAGGGATTACCACATCGTTATTTTATAAAAGGACGCCCAGGCTCTGGGAAATCAACAATGCTTAAAAAATTAGCTAAGGCAGCAGAAGAAAAAGGATTTGAAGTTGAAGTATATCATTGTGGATTTGATCCAAATAGTCTTGATATGGTTATCGTAAGAGAATTAGGGTTTGCAATTTTTGATAGCACCGCACCACATGAATATTTTCCGAGCCGCGAAGGTGATGAAATTATAGATATGTATGCCTTAATTGTGACACCAGGAACAGATGAGAAGTATGCGACAGAAATTCGTGACGTGTCGATTCAATATAAAGCAAAAATGAATGAGGCGATGTCTTTCTTGGCGAAAGCGAAATCAGTTCGTGATAAATTAGAAAGAATTTATATTGCTGCTATGGATTTTTCAAAAGTAGACGCATATAAAGAGGAGATTCAAAAAGAGTTTGAACGAATTGCGGTTAGTGTAACAGAAAAGAACAAGTAAAAAATAAGGAACTTTGGTAGGCTGTCGGGAATTTTCTGACAGCTATTTTAGTATGTAGTAAACTTAGTAGTATATTTGTCGAATTTCCAAGGAAATAATCAAAAAATGGAGAGGGTATGAAATGAGAGAGAAAATTAGGTTGGAGTTAGCAAGAATTGAACAAGAGAATGATGTGAAAATTTTATTTGCAGTGGAATCAGGGAGTCGTGCTTGGGGATTTCCATCGAAAGATAGTGATTATGATGTTAGATTCGTTTATATGCACCCGGTCCAATGGTATTTATCAATTCATGATAAACGAGATGTAATTGAGTATCCGATTAGTGATGATTTAGATATAAGCGGATGGGATATAAAAAAAGCGTTACAATTATTCGCAAAGTCAAACCCAGCTTTACTCGAATGGATTCGATCACCGATTTTTTATTCGAAAAACTCTCATTTTCCAGAACAACTTCAGCAAATGAGTGATAAGCACTTTGATCCAAAAGCAACGATATATCATTACTTACATATGGCTTCAAAAAATTATCGTGAATTTTTGCAAGGTGAGAATGTAAAGTTGAAAAAGTACTTTTATGTATTACGTCCTATTTTAGCTTGTAAGTGGTTAGAGGAGAAAGAGACTTTACCACCTGTAGAATTCGATCGATTGATTACAGAGTTATCATTAGAACGCAGTGTATTAGATGAAATTGAACAGTTGTTAATAAAGAAAAAGGCAGGTACTGAATTAGATATTGGATTAAAAATTGAGGTGTTGAATCAATTTTTAGAAGAACAAATTCATTACTACCAGCAATATGTAAAAGGAATTGAAAAGGGATCAGGGATCGATATTGAGAGTTTAAATACATTGTTTCGGGATATGTTGTTTGCAGTATATGAAAAAGAGCACAAGTGAGTTTGTGCTCTTTTTTTATTTTGTAGGAATAAAGAAAACAGATATAGCTGCAAGAAGACCCGCGAATGAGAATAAGTAAAAATTCCATGCTAAGTCATATTGCATTGTTATAATAATACCGACAAGAATAGGACCAGCAATCGCGCCAACTCGGCCAAGTCCAAGTCCCCAGCCTAAGGAGGTAGCTCGGATATGAGACGGGAAGTATTGTGTTACATATGCATTTAATATTTGAGTAATACCAACTGATCCAATTCCAGCAAGACCAATTAAAAGATAAATGATTGTAACAGATGGTTTAATTGTTAATAGTCCAATACATATAGCTGCCATAAGATAGGAGATGCTAATAACAATTTTAGCCCCTATACGATCCGCGATTGCTCCAGCAAATAATGCACCGATAGCGGCAGTAATATTTAGCATAAGTAAAAATGATAGACTAGATCCAAGAGGGTATCCTGCTTGGCGCATCATCTGCGGTAACCAAGTATTTAAACCATATATTAAAAACATTCCCATTATATAAGTAATCCAAAAAAGCAACGTCGCTTTTATGTACTCTTTTGAGAATAACGTAAGAAATCCATTTTTCTTTCGTATATTAGGTGGGACTTGATGAGTTTCATCTTTTTCATGGAATTCAATTTGAAAACGATTAAGGATTTGGTCTACTTCTTCTTGGCGATTACGTGATAATAAAAATTGAATGGATTCAGGTAAATAACGAATGATGAAAGGAATGAGGAGCAGTGGAATCATTCCGATGCCAAACATAATTCTCCATCCAAAATCTTCTAACATAAACATAGACAAAATAGCACCTAACACGATACCTAAAGGGTAGCCAGTAAACATAAGAGCATAAATAAAAGATTGTCTTTTTTTTGGTGAATATTCAACAGTAAGTGCTGAAGCTGTTGGAATAACACCGCCTAATCCGATTCCTCCGATAAATCGAGATAAACCAAATAATTCAGGGGAAGGAGCAAGTGCAGCAAGGCCCATCGTGATGGAGAAAAGTGCTAAACAGCATATAAGCGTCCATTTTCGTCCAATTAGATCTGTGATGGTTCCAACTAGAATAGCGCCAATAAACATGCCAAATAAAGCATAGCTAGCAATTGTACCAGCGTGTGCCGGTGAAAGTGCCCAGCTTTTGTCTTCTAGGAGCTTTGGCAGAACGGCACCGTAAATACCTAAATCATATCCATCAGCTAGAATGGCTAGCCAACAAATAAAAACAACAAGTTTTGTAATAGAGCTTGAAAAGATAGTTTTTGTAGATTCTAGATGAGGTGGAGCTGAAGGTTGCATAGTATTCCCTCCTTTTATTTATAGATAAATATATTATTTTATTTGATGTTAATATTTCCCTTCTTATGTCGAAGTTTATCTGAAAAGGTTTTATAACAAATAAAGAAGTTCAACAGGAATCCTGTTGAACTTCTTTATTTGTTTACTCATTATCAACTCGTTTTAACGGTTGATCTGCTGGACCTTCCATAACATCTCCCTCAATTGAAAAGCGGGAACCATGGCAAGGGCAGTCCCAAGTACAATCACCATTATTCCATTCAACTTCGCAGCCGAGATGTGTACAAGTTGTATCGACAATATGTAATTTACCATCTTTGTCCTTATAAGCACCTGCTCGTTTCCCATTAACATGTACGACAGATCCTTCACCAACTTCGAGATCTTCTGGCTTACGTAATGTGGTTTCAATCTTTCCTTCAATTAAATGTTTCGCAACATCAATGTTCTGGGAGAGGAATGTTTTTATATCTGGATTTGCATGGAAGCGTGATGGTGCATACAGTTCCTTATAGGGATTGTGGACTTTTAGAATGGAGTCCTTCAGTAAATGAGCGGCAGCAGTTCCAGTTGTCATTCCCCATTTACGATATCCAGTTGCAACAAATATATTTGGATTTCTTTCGTTAATATGTCCGATATAAGGAAGCTTATCTAGCGTGATTAAATCTTGTGCTGACCATCTATAGGGAACTTCATCTACTCCAAACGTTGCTTCCGCAAAAGAATACAGTGCTTCATAATGAAGCATTGTGTTTATTCCTTGTCCTGTTTTATGACTTTCTCCGCCAATTAAAATTAATTTTTCCCCATTGTTTGTTGTATAGCGCAAGGAACGTTTTGGGTCATCAATACTTAAATACATGCCACCTGGATAATCCGTTTTTGCTTTGATTGCAAGAGCATAAGAGCGTTCGGCATACATTCGCGTAAAGAAAAAGCTATTCGCATCATAGAAAGGAAAATGTGAACAAGAGACAACATATTTGCAAGTGATGCGATGCCCGCCTTTTGTAATGACTTGTGGATAATCACCTTTTTCCACATCAATAGCTGTTGTTTGTTCATAAACTTTTCCGCCCATCTCCACAAACTTTTCTAAAAGTGTTTTCAAATAAAGGAGGGGATGGAATTGTGCTTGGTTTTTCATGACAAGTGCAGATTGTACTGGAATCGGAATCGATAGAGATTGAACATAGTCACAAGGTATATTTAATTTTTGATAGGCTTCATATTCTTTCGATAAACTTCTTAATCCATTATCAGTAGTTGTATATAAATATGAATCTTCATTTGAGAAATTACAGTCGATTTTATATGTTTTCACCGTCTCATTTATGAATTGTAGAGCATGATTATTTGATTCATAGTAAAGCCTCGCTTTTTCCACACCGAAATGATTGATTAATTCATCATAAATAAGATCGTGTTGTGCTGTTACCTTCGCTGTTGTATGCCCAGTCGTTCCATTTAAAATAAGACCAGAATCAATTAAAACAACGTTCATACCTTCTTTTGCAAGTAAATAGGCAGTAGTAATGCCTGTAATACCAGCTCCGATAACAGCAACTTCTGCCTTTGTATCTTCAGATAAATGAGGAAAAGCAGGGACTTGAGTAGATTCAATCCAATAGGATAATGGAAATTGTGGAAATGTATCGCTTGTCATTATAGAAACCTCCCGATTTTAGAACAATTTTCCTTTTAATATTTCCATATGATAGGAAATTCATGTGTGCTGTTTTAGAAGGAGTCTATTTTTATTAAAAGAAAGATAAAAATATTTCAGTATAATTATTTAGTGGTATCGGTATGAAGAAGTAGGAGTTGTGTAAAACTAGATTCAGATGAGTTTATTTGTTGTTTACACAGAGAGTTCTTGAATAAGATAGAGTCTATAGTATGTCAGTGTATGTATATGCATAATGGATGAAGCCTTATAAAATCTATGTTTTTTCTTTAGTGAAATAAAGTATGATTATAAAAATATAACCAACTTTTATTACTAGGTCATAAAAGTTGTTGACAATATAGAAATTCTATTGATATGATTCATCATGTGGAAAGGTTGATAGAGAGTAAAAAGAGAAATGTTTTTCATTGATAATAAAAGCGAAAAATAAGTGACGATAGAGTGAGTTTATTTTCCTTATAATAAATGCTTTTTTAATCACCTAGTAAAATCAATCTGGAAGCAAGAATTGATATATGTAAGTTGCGCAAGGCGCGGCATAAGAAAGGGGCAAAAGGATGAAGGAGCTTCATACGTTTGGGTGGTATGCAGCACGTGTATCACCACATTTGCCGAAAAAAGCATTTAAACCAGTTCCTACTCGTTTATTTGGTGGACTGGCTTATTTGCTTGTGGCATTGGCGGGGTTAATATCGATTGGTGTATTTGAATTGAATGTGTGGGCGAATCTAGGAATTGCGATTGTTCTTGGATTATGTTTTGCTTCACTTGGATTTTTAGGACATGAAATTTTACATGGAACTGTTGTAAGAAAAGCATGGCTTCGTGATTTTTTAGGCGCGATAGCATTTATGCCATTATCAACTGGCCCGAAGCTTTGGAGAAAGTGGCATAATGCAACGCATCATGTTCATACACAACATGAAGAGAATGACCCAGATGCATGGCCTACACTTGAGAAACTGAAAAAGAGTAAGTTTTTAAGGTGGGTATATCGCATGCCTCTTCATGTTCGTTCATTCTTTAGTTTTCTGTCACTAACCATTCAATTTACGTTACATTCGACTCGAATGTTCTTTCATTTTATAAAGGATTTTAAGTCATCCAATCAAAAATCTGTATGGCTTCAACTTCTTTTGCCTTGGACTGTTTGGATTAGTTTATTGTTTATTATGGGACCTGGAAAATGGTTATTTGCATATGTAATTCCATTGTTAATTGCTAACTTTATTGTAATGGCATATATCGCAACAAATCATCGCTTAAATCCAATTGTTCCAGTAAATGATCCGTTAGCGAACTGTTTATCAGTAACAGTGCCGCGCTGGGTAGACGTTTTACATTTCAATTTCTCATATCATACAGAACACCATTTGTTCCCTGCTATGAGCTCTAAATACTATCCGTTAGTAAAAGATAAAATTAAAGAAATGTGGCCGGAACGCTATCATGAGATGCCAATGACAAAAGCTTTGGCAGCGCTATGGAATACACCACGTGTGTATTATCAAGGAAGTGAATTAGTGGATCCGCATAGAGAGCATTTCTATGGTTCTTTAGGAAATGGACTAGATCCTCATAATATTTCATATCGTGAGGAACATATAGAGGAAGAAGAGAGTATTAAAAAAGTAAATCAGTAAAAATTGATATATTTTGCAGTGAAAAAGCAAGCCATTTCAGGCTTGCTTTTTTTTTATAAAGAGACTTCTTTTTTATTCTTTTTGCTAAATTGAACTGAATTTGTTTCTTTTCTTTGTAATCGTTTCTCTAAAAGATTAACAAAATAAGTAAATAGAAGAACAAGTACGAGGTAATATAAACCAACAATTATGTATGTATCTAATTGTTGGAAGTTACTTGCAGCAATTGATAAACCTGATCCCCATAATTCGGACAATCCTACATATGCAACGAGAGAGGAGTCCTTTAATCCAATAATAAACTGATTTCCTAAAGGAGGAAGAGATTGACGAAATGCTTGCGGTAACACAATACGACGCATTGCTAAAGGATAAGGCATACCTAAAGAACGGGCAGCTTCCAATTGTCCACGGTCGACAGATTGAATGGAACCGCGGAAAATTTCAGTAATATATGCACCGTTATGGATTGCTAAAGCAATTGCTCCTGCCCAAAAAGGAGTGAAGACAATAATCGATGTAATACCGAAATAGAGAATGGCAATTTGAACAATTAAAGGTGTACCACGAATAATGGCGATATATACATGAGCAATACTATTTAAAATCTTATTGTTAGAGATTCGAAAAAAAGCGAATAGTAATCCAATTAGTGAACCAAGTAATAGGGATGTTAGTGTTAATTGTAATGTGACAATAGTAGCCTTTAAGAGTGTGGGATAAGTAGACATAAAAATTTCAAACATATGTGTCACCTCATATTGTATGGATTTTGGTAGGGAATGAAATACCCCACATAAAAAGTGGGGCATAATGTATGAAACATTTGACTAGCTAATTTACTTCGTTTTTTCCTCTTCGCCGAGAATATTACGCCCAAACCATTTTTTACTGATTTTTTCATACGTACCATCTTTAATGATTTCATCTAAAGCTTTATTTACTTTCTCAACCATTTCTTTATTATCTTTACGAATAGCAATTCCCATTTCATCAAGATTTAATGGTTTTCCAGCTTCTTTTATATTTGATTTACCTTCTTTGATCATACGTAAACCAACCATTTGATCAGTGATTACTGCATCAATACGCCCAGGCTCTAAGTCCATAAGTGCAGTAATATCGCTGTCATATTCTGTGATTTGATCTGTATGTTTTGCAACAAGGTCTTTAAAGGTACTAGCCTTTACAACACCAATTTTCTTACCTTTCAAATCTTCTGGAGAAGAGATAGATGTATTCTTTTTAGCCACAAAAATTTGGGCACCAGAACGATAATAAGGATTTGAGAAACTAACAGCTTTTAAGCGTTCTTCTGTAATTGCCATACTGCCCAATATAGCATCATATTTTTTCGATTGTAGACCTTGAATTAGCGTTTCCCATGGATTTGTAATAGGAGTGGGTTTCATATTCATTTTTTTCGCAAGTGCCTCACCAATTTCCACATCAAAACCGGCAAGCTTTCCGTCATTTTCTTTATAGTTAAAAGGTTTATATAAGCCACTCATCGCATAACGAAATTCTTTTTCACCATTTGAAGAAGTAGTAGCACTTTCCTTACTACAGGCTCCTAGTATGAAGGATGTACATAATGTAATACTCGCAACAATGGTTAATAGTTTTCTTTTCATAAAACCCCTCCTATATATTGATCATACGGATGGTTTTAAGTATGTTACTGAGATATTTTATTTGGAAAATTAGTTGTGCACCGTATGAATGCATTTCTTTTCATTTGAAACAGAAGTTACATTATAAAACGTTGCGTAAAAATTGTTTTGCTCGTTCATGTGATGGAGCTGAAAAGAATTGTGCTGGCGGAGCGTCCTCTACAATCTTTCCGTCATCCATAAATATGACGCGATCAGCTACATCTCTTGCGAAATTCATTTCATGAGTAACGATAACCATGGTCATTCCTTCTTCAGCAAGTTCTTTCATAACTTGCAATACTTCTCCAACAAGTTCAGGATCTAAGGCTGAGGTAGGTTCATCAAATAGCATAATTTTAGGATTCATAGCAAGAGCTCGTGCAATGGCAATACGCTGTTTTTGACCACCTGATAGGAGGTGGGGAGTTACATCTGCTTTATCTTGTAGGCCGACTTTTTGTAAAAGCTGATTTCCGATTTCCTTTGCATTTGCTGCTTCTAATTTTTTTACATGGATAGGTGCTTCTATGATGTTTTCTAGTGAGGTCATATGAGGAAAGAGGTTAAAGTGCTGAAAAACCATACCGACATTTTCACGGACTTTGTTTAAATTTGAATGCTTTGGATCAATTCGTTCACCTTGTAAATGAATTTCACCTTCATCATACATTTCTAAAAAGTTAAGACAGCGAAGTAATGTACTTTTACCGGAACCACTGGCACCAATTAAAACAACAACTTCTTTTTCTTTTACTTCTAAATCAATTCCTTTTAAAACATCAAGTGAGCCAAATGATTTTACTAGATTTTGAACCTGAATCATACAAAACCCCCAGTCAAAATATATTTTACAAATGTTGCCCCTTATTTCTGTTATTAGTCATAAATTGTCAGAATCCTTTATTTTTTTCGGGTAATTTGATATTCAAGGGAATAATGGTTTTTAAAATCCCTATATCTTTCTATAACGAAAATATGGATAATAATATATAGGTAGTACTTATATTACTTATAAAAAGGAGGAAAGAAGAGATGGAAAAAGAAAGGAAGACATTTTCCTTTGGCTTACGTACACAACTTATGCTATTTACTACAATTTTAGCTTTTATTACATATTCAACAAGCATATTTTTTATTTACGTGATATACGATTATTTTCAAAGTTATGTAAGTCAAACTGTTTATAATATTATCGTTATGTTATTAGGCGTAGTATGGTCTGGAATTTTAGCGTATGGAGCAGCCATCTTTTTAATTAAACCGCTTCGAAAGTTGGAGGAGGCTGCAAGGAAAGCGGCTGAGGGTGATATTCGTGAAGATGTTCCATTACCGAAGGCAGATGATGAAATTAAATCTTTAAGTGTCGCATTTAATATGATGTTAGGAAACTTAAGGGGCATGGTAAAAAATATTGATACAACATTTTCGTATACAAACAATCAAGTACAGCAAATTAGAAAACAAACAGGTGAAGCAACGAAACAAGCACAAGGTGTATCTGAGACACTTGCAGAGATTTCTTCTGGGGCTGAGCAATCAGCGGCATCAATTCAAGCGATTGTTTCTGCTGTTGATACAACGACTTCTATTGCGAGTGAAGTAGAAGAGAAAGCGAAACAGTCTGATGAGTTGTCTTTAGAAATGGTTCAAGCTTTAGGGCATAGTACTCGTGTCTTTACGTCTTTAATTCAAGGTATTCAAACATTGGCCAAAGAAAATGAAGATTCAATGCAAAATGTACAGAAGTTAGAGGAAAGAATGAAACAAGTAGAACATATTGTTTCCGTTGTGAGTGAGATTGCTAGTCAAACGAATTTATTAGCACTGAATGCTTCTATTGAGGCAGCTCGTGCTGGAGAGCATGGAAGGGGCTTTGCAGTTGTAGCTGAAGAAGTACGTAAACTTGCTGATGAAAGCAATCATTCTGCAAGAAATATATCGCAGTTATTACGAAATATGCAAGAGGAAGTGCAACAAGTCGCATTGAAAATGACAGAGCAAGTGAAAACAGCTAAAGAAGAGGCGAAACGTGGGGAAGCTACCGAATTAATTTTAAAAGAAATGTCATCAAGTATTATGGAAGTTGCCGATGCAACGAAGCAAATTAGTGGCTATATGAACGAACAAGTGCGTCATATTCATCAAACAGGAGCACAGACGAAGGCTGTAGCAGCAATTGCTGAGGAAACATCGGCTGGTTCGCAAGAAGTAGCACGTGTGACGTTGCAACAATCTAAAAATATGGTAGTAATCGATCAATTGTTAAAGGATTTAGAGAAGCAAGCAGCAGACTTGAAACAAACAATTGAACGATTTTCAATGTAAAAGGAAGAACAGAATGCTGTTCTTCTCTTTTTTATTTAGCTTGATTTAATATTTACAGTTAAACTATGAACGTTTCCGCAACATTCTTTTCTGTCCCTTTCGGATGAAAATTATAGCGAGCTATAATATTAAAAGGGGTGTCTTTTATGAAAAAAGAAAAAAGACAACGGTTAATTAAACAATTTGTAAAGGAGTATGAAATAGATAAGCAAGAAAGATTAGTAGAATTGTTAGCAAAAAAAGATGTGTTAGTAACACAAGCTACGGTTTCTCGCGATATTCGTGAGTTAAACTTAACGAAGGTACCTTCTCAAGAAGGATTAATGATATATAAAGTTTTCACAGAAGAGCATTTACAAACTGATATAAAGTTAAAGAAAAAATTACGAGAGGTTGTTGTAAAAATTGATTGTGTAGAACAATTAATGGTTATTAAAACATTACCTGGTAATGCACATGTTATTGGTGTTTTATTTGATGAGTTAGATTGGAAAGAAAAAATAGGATGTATATGTGGAAATGATACATGCCTTATAATTTCACAGTCGAAATCAGATAGGGAGATTATAGAAGAAAGATTAAATTTAATTATTTAGATGCAAAAATCCTGTTTTTAATAAAATTAAAAACAGGATTTTTGTTTAAATACGGAAGTTAAATATTCAACATATATGCGTAATATATGTATTTTTTATTGAGAAAGCGAGATAGTTTGTTATAAAAATACATATTCGTATGATTTTAAAAAAATTACTTGTTTAATATTTCACAATGATAATGTGGATGCTTTCACAAAGATGAAAGTGCAGAGCATTTATTATGTACTTGTAAGACATCAAACATATTTAAAAGGAGGTACAACAAATGAAACATCCGATACATGTTACTTCAGAAATTGGGGAATTACAAACGGTTTTATTAAAACGACCGGGTAAAGAAGTGGAAAACTTGACGCCAGATTATTTGCAGCAATTATTATTTGACGATATTCCATACTTGCCAATTATTCAAAAAGAGCATGATTATTTTGCACAAACGTTGCGCAATCGAGGTGTTGAAGTTCTTTATTTAGAAAAACTAGCCGCTGAGGCGTTAGTAGATAAAAAACTTCGAGAAGAATTTGTTGATCGTATTTTAAAAGAAGGACAGGCCGACGTAAATGTTGCACATCAAACTTTAAAAGAATATTTACTTTCCTTTTCAAATGAAAAATTAATTCAAAAAATTATGGGCGGTGTACGGAAAAACGAAATTGAAACAAGTAAGAAGACACATTTATATGAATTAATGGAAGATCACTATCCGTTTTACTTAGATCCAATGCCTAATTTATATTTTACTCGTGATCCAGCAGCTAGCGTGGGCGATGGTTTAACGATAAATAAGATGAGAGAACCAGCGCGTAGACGTGAATCATTATTCATGGAGTACATCATTAAATATCATCCAAGATTTGCAAAACATAATGTACCAATCTGGTTAGATCGTGATTATAAATTTCCAATTGAAGGTGGCGACGAGCTAATTTTAAATGAAGAAACAATTGCGATTGGAGTATCTGCTCGTACTTCAGCTAAAGCAATTGAACGTTTAGCTAAAAATCTCTTTAGCCGACAAAATAAAATTAAGAAAGTGTTAGCAATAGAAATTCCAAAATGTCGAGCATTTATGCATTTAGATACAGTATTTACAATGGTTGATTATGACAAGTTTACAATTCACCCAGCCATTCAAGGGCCAAAAGGGAATATGAATATTTATATTTTAGAAAAAGGAACAGATGAGGAAACTCTTAAAATTACACATCGTACTTCTTTAATGGAAGCGTTAAAAGAGGTATTAGGCTTAAGGGAATTAGTTCTTATTCCATGTGGAGGGGGAGATGTAATTGCTTCTGCTCGTGAACAATGGAATGATGGCTCGAACACATTAGCAATAGCGCCAGGTGTAGTTGTTACATATGATCGCAACTATGTATCCAATACGTTATTACGGGAACACGGTATAGAAGTGATTGAGGTACTAAGTTCGGAATTATCTCGTGGTCGTGGGGGTCCACGTTGCATGAGTATGCCAATTGTTCGTAAAGATATTTAGTATAAATAACGGAGAAAGTAGGGATGAAGTATGTTAATGACTAGACCAAATTTAAAAGGAAGAAGCTTTTTAGCAGAAAAAGATTTTACACAAGAAGAATTGTTATATTTTCTAGATTTGGCAGCAGAATTAAAAGAGAAAAAGAAAAATGGTATTCCGCATCATTATTTAGAAGGTAAGAATGTAGCGCTCTTATTTGAAAAAACCTCTACTCGTACGCGTTGTGCATTTACAGTAGCATGTACAGATTTAGGAGCGAATCCTGAATATTTAGGGAAAGGTGATATTCAGCTTGGGAAAAAAGAATCTGTAGAGGATACAGCAAAAGTGTTAGGGCGTATGTTTGACGGAATTGAGTTTCGTGGATTTAATCATGAAACTGTAGAATCTTTAGCACAAAATTCTGGTGTGCCGGTTTGGAATGGATTAACAGATATGTGGCATCCAACACAAACACTAGCAGATTTATTAACAATTAGAGAACATGTAGGGAAATTGAAAAATGTGAGGCTTGTTTATGTTGGAGATGGACGAAATAATGTTGCTAATAGCTTACTAGTTGGTGGAGCAATCGTTGGAATGGATGTACGTATTTGTACACCGGAATCTTTATGGCCTGCACAAGAAGTAATAGATTTAGCAAAAAAATATAATGAACAGGTAATGATAACAAGTAATGTGGAAGAAGCTGTTGCGAATGCAGATGTAATTTATACAGATGTATGGGTGTCTATGGGGGAAGAAGAAAAATTTGCTGAACGTGTCGAGTTATTGAAACCTTATCAAGTAAATATGAAAATGATTAAAGAAACAGGGAATGAAAACGTGATTTTCTTACATTGTTTACCTGCATTTCATGATGTTGAAACGATGTATGGCGAAGAAGTTTATGAGAAATATGGGTTGAAAGAAATGGAGGTAACTGACGAAGTATTCCGCAGTAAACATTCAAAAGTATTTGATCAAGCTGAAAATAGAATGCATACAATTAAAGCAGTTATGGCAGCTACTTTAGGAAACATGGAGTAAAGAAGAAAGGGAGTCTTCCTTTCTTCTTTCTCCTCCTTTAGACACTATCATTCACTATTGCTTTTGTATTGTTATTGCAATTAAAGAGGGGTGAGTGGAATGGGTGAAGATAAGAAACTAGGGTTGTTTACATTAACGGCTCTTGTAGTTGGGTCTATGATTGGCGGTGGAGCCTTTAATTTAGCGAGTGATATGGCAAAAGGTGCTGGTGCTGGAGCCATTATTATTGGCTGGGTTATAACAGGAATTGGGATGATTGCACTTGGATTATCTTTTCAAAATCTAACTGTAAAACGGCCAGATTTAGATGGTGGTATTTTTAGCTATGCAAAAGCAGGGTTTGGTAATTTTATGGGATTTAATAGTGCATGGGGATACTGGCTATCTGCTTGGCTTGGGAATGTAGCTTACGGCACATTATTGTTTTCTTCATTAGGATATTTCTTCCCGATCTTTGAAGGTGGGCAAAATGTAGCGTCCATTATTGGTGCAAGCGTATTATTATGGTGTGTTCACATGTTAATTTTACGTGGAATTCAATCAGCAGCACTTGTGAATTTAGTAACTACAATCGCAAAATTAGTACCTGTATTTGTATTTATTGTCATAGGAATCTTCGCGTTTCATATTGATACGTTCTTAGATGGATTTTGGGGGCAAACTGGTTCTTTTTCATGGGGAGCAGTTGGCAGCCAAGTTAAAAGTACAATGCTTGTAACTTTATGGGTATTTATTGGGGTAGAAGGTGCTGTTGTTTTATCCAGTCGAGCAAAAAATAGAAGTGATGTAGGGAAAGCAACGGTTATTGGCTTAATTGGTACACTCATCATTTACATTTTAATCACATTATTGTCTCTTGGACTTATGCAGCAAGCGGATATTGCTGGTTTGAAAAATCCGGCTATGGCTTATTTATTTGAAAGTGTTGTTGGAAAATGGGGTGCTATCTTTATTAATTTAGGCTTAGTCATCTCTGTATTAGGTGCTTGGTTAGGTTGGACTTTACTCGCTTCTGAAATTCCATATTTAGCGGCTAAAGATGGAGTATTTCCAAAATGGTTCGCAAAAGAAAATAAAAATAAGGCTCCAGTAAATTCATTATGGATAACAAATGGTTTAATTCAAATGTTCTTGTTAACATTCGTCGTTTCTGATCAGGCGTATAACTTTGCATTCTCTTTAGCATCTTCAGCTATTTTAATTCCATATGCTTTTTCAGCATTTTATCAACTGAAGCATAGCTTAAAGTCTGAGGAAGTAGATCGAAATAAAAATATAGTAATTGGCTTGATAGCAAGTATTTATGGCGTTTGGTTAGTTTATGCAGCTGGTTTAGAGTATTTATTATTAACAATGACTTTATATGCGCCAGGTATTTTTATTTTTTACAATGTTCAAAAGCAAAAGAGTTCGAAGCAAATATTTACTCGAGTGGAATTAGCATCATCCGTAGCAATTGGTGGTTTAGCATTCTTTGCGATTTATGGGTTAATTACAGGCAGCATTACTTTATAAAGCGCTGTGAAAACGAAATGAACTGGAGGGCTGAAATATGGCACGAAGAAAAATTGTAGTTGCACTAGGGGGAAATGCGATACAGTCTGGAAAAGCTACTGCAGGAGCGCAGCAAGAAGCGTTGGAAAAAACGGCGGAACAACTTGTGAAAATAATGGAAAATGATGTAGATATAGTAATTGCGCATGGAAATGGCCCACAAGTCGGGAATATTTTATTGCAGCAAAAAGCTGCAGAAACGGAAAAGACACCTGCAATGCCATTAGATACTTGTGGGGCAATGAGCCAAGGGATGATTGGATATTGGATGGAAAATGCGATTGAAAAGGCATTGAAAAAACGGAATATAAAAAAAGATGTAGCAACGGTTATAACACGCGTTGTTGTGGATAAAAAAGATGAGGCATTTAAAAATCCAACTAAACCAATTGGTCCTTTTTATACAGAAGAAGAGGCAAGAAGATTAATGGACGAAACAAAAGCAGTGTTTAAAGAAGATGCGGGTAGAGGGTGGAGACGTGTTGTTCCATCACCGAAGCCTGTAAGTATTCATGAACATAAAGTGATTAATTCTTTGGTTGAAGATGGAAATATAGTGATAGCTGTTGGCGGTGGTGGAATTCCAGTAATTGATTCTGAAGAAGGGTTAAAAGGAACTGAAGCGGTTATCGATAAAGATTTCGCTGCGCAGAAATTAGCAGAATTAGTAGATGCCGATACGCTCGTTATTTTAACTGCAGTTGATCATGTGTATGTAAATTATAATCAACCGAATCAAAAAAATTTAGAGCATGTCACAGTGAATCAATTGGAAGAATATATTGAAGAACAACAATTTGCTGCGGGAAGCATGCTTCCAAAAATTGAAGCTGCTATTAATTTTGTTAATACAAATCCAAAAAGAAAAACAATTATTACGTCTTTAGAAAAAGTATATGAAGCACTAGAAGAAAAAGCCGGTACTATTATTTCAAAACAGAATGTATGCATGTATGTTTAAATTATTATGTACGCTACTTATTAGTGAAAAAAGAATGAAGTTAGTAACTTCATTCTTTTTATTTATTCATATTTTTTGTACTCATTGTTCATAAAGTTTTCATGATGAAATCTGAATATATAAGTTAGTTATGATAAAATTCAAATTGAATACGCTTTCTTGATTTTTCGCTCCAACATACAGCAAGAGAGAGGGAATTTTATGAATAGACGGAACGTAGTTAAGGACTTAAAGCAGTTCGAATTATTTGCTCATTTAACAGAAAAAAAATTGAAAGGCCTAACAGAGTTTGTTTATTGGCGAACTTATAAAAAAGGTCAATTTTTATTTTTAGAAGGGGATTCAAGGGAAAGAATTTACTTCATGTTAGATGGTTTTGTAAAGTTAGAGCGGGTTAATCAAAATGGGAACTTATTATACGATGACTATGTAAAGCGGTATTCTATTTTTCCTTATGGTGGTATGTTTACAGACAGAGGATATAACTATACAGCAGAAGCAATGACGGATGTGGAGGTATATTATATTCCAACGGTAATCTTTGAAGATATGGTAAAATCCAGCAGAACGCAATTGATGTACGTTGTTCAGCAATTATCATCTATATTAAAATTGAACGAAAATCGAGTGCAAAATATTACAATTCCTAATGCACAAGATCGTGTTATCCAAACGTTAAATTATTTAATGCAGGATTTAGGAGAACAGAGTGGTGAAAAGATTGTAATTTCATGTCCACTTACAACAATTGAAATATCCAAAATATCTGGAACATCTCGAGAGACAGTTAGCAGCGTATTAAAACAATTAAAAAATGATAGCATTGTTACAATTTTAGATAAAAAAATTACAATACATGATCCAACATATTTTGAAGAAATCTCTATGTGAAAATTGTATATTGATTTTTAATTCATACGGTATATTAATAAGGTTCTTTATATATTTATAAAGAACTTTTTTACGTTATCCGCTATAAAAAGATTGTATAGTGTGGTAATAATAGCTAAAATCGATAATAAAAAACAAAGTGAAGGGGAGAAGGAATGATTCGCATTGAGTATGATCGATTAGTAGCTATTTTTTACAGTATAGGGGTTTTATTATTATTAAAAATTCCAAATGATAATGAATTAATAGGGGAAAAGCTATTTAATCTCTATAAGGTTCCGATACATACGGATATTTATATGAATTACAAAGTTTCAAATATATTGATTGTTTCTTTCGTACTACATGTAATTGCATTTATATTATTTTTAAAATGGCTAGGAAAAAAGGAGTCTAGTACATTTAGAAAAATGAATAAGATAAAAGTAGTAGGTATTAGTATTTTGATTTTAATGATGCCGTTTATTTTAAATAACATCCTCCAGACATTGAATAAAACATGGTACTACGCAGGAAAAACAGGCGTAGAAGCAATAGAATATAAAAAAGATGATAGCCAGTGTATAATGGAGAAAAATGGAGAGGATATCGAACGAAAGTGCATCGTTACTTTAAAAAATTATCGTAATCATTCACAAGCATTAAAAGTTGTTTTATATGATAATGCAAACGAGAATTCAACAAGTTATCCAGTACCGAAACCAGTCTATTTACAAAAACACGAGACAAAGCAATTCGAATTTCAAGTTCCTGTTTCTTATAATAGCGGTATTGAAAAAGATAAAGTTCCAAATATTAAATTACATTCATTGCATGAAAATGATACGAAATACAATTAATCTGTAAGTAAAAGTTTATGAGTAGGAGCAAGAATTTGAAACGATATAGAAAATCAACTTGAATCATCCAACATACTGCGAGGTAACGGTATATTGGATGATTTTTTATGTTATCCCTTCTTTCACGTATGAAAAGGAGGGATGCTTTGTTGAAAACGAAAAACATTGCAAGGATCATATATGGTTTTCACTTTACGCAATCTTTGAAAGTTAGGACCATAATAACTAGTTTGCCAATTTTTAATGTCGATATCGGGCCAATTGACATAGTCACCTAGTGTATAAGGATCTAAGCTTTCTCGTAAATCTTTAACCCAGTGTATATTGCGATTTTCTTCATCATCGCATTTCCAAGAGGTAATGTATTCTTGCGCAATAATTGCTTTACGATGGAAATAAGCTGTTTCAGTAGGGGGAATATTTTCAACAGCACCTACAAGCGATTGGTGCCAAATACTCGCATCTTTATTTGGAGCATGAGAAAGAAAATGTTGCATGATTTGAATTCCTTTAAGGGGAATCGGTTTATATACATAGGAACCGGAGCGCTTGAAGTTTTCAGGGATGTTACCACTATTAAAAAATTCAACAGCCTTTATATAAGGAACTTCATCTATAAAGAGAGAGGGGGTACCAGTTTCAAGAAGAGGAGATAATAAGGAATGGAGTTCAGAGGGAGAGCCAACAAATTCACCTTTTACTTCAATTTTATTTCGTTGCTTTGCGAATAATTCAATTGATGAAGTGAGACGTTTGTCTATATAAGGTGCCCAGTTTTGCCACGCTTGAAATGCAGCGATAAAATCTTTCCATTCCCATGTAATTGAGAAGATTGATACATTTTTTATAGGATGGACTCGAAAAGTTAAAGAAGTAACAATTCCGAAGTTTCCACCACCACCACCGCGGCACGCCCAAAACAAGTTATGGTTTTCATGTTCGTTTGCGCGAATGATTTTTGCTCCAAATTTACCACACGCTTGTACTATTTCAACTTCTACTAATTGATCACATGTTAATCCAAATAAGCGTGAAAGCATACCGATGCCACCACCAAGGGCTAATGCAACAATTCCAACGCTTGCACTTGTACCAGCCGGTATTGTCACACCAAAATTCCAAAGTTCTTTATAAACAGTGCCAAGATTTGCACCAGCTTCAATTGTTACTGTTAATTTATCTGTATTAACAGTAATACGATGCATTTCACTCACATCAATAATAAGTCCTCTATTTAAAAGAGAAAAATTTTCATAGCTATGACGTCCGCTTCTTAAGCGAAATGGTACATGACGTTCACGTGCCCATTTTAAGGCGTTACACACATCATTTTTATTTTGGCAAAAAACAATAATACAAGGGAGTTTTGGAATACTTAAATTTAAATTCATTCGGGCTACGTCATAGTCCGGGTCTGAAGGAACGACGATACGACCTGTTAATTTTGTTTGTTTCAATTTATCACTCCTTTCTAAAACAAGCAGTGCTTTTTATTAATATATGAAAAGTGTATGTAACGTGCGTGGACAAGAGCAGGTGAGGAATGAGATTTGCTTTTGTGAGAAATAAATAAAGCATAAGAATAAGGAATCTACATAGAGTTCAATGAAAACAGTTGCAAACTATTTATATTTTGTTATGATAGTGTTACGAAAACGTTTGCATAAAATTTCCGATGGGATGCAAAAGGAGAGAATGACTATGAACAAGACATGGTGGAAAGAAGCGGTTGCTTATCAAATTTACCCACGTAGCTTTATGGATTCAAATGGTGATGGTATTGGAGATTTACAAGGTATTATTGCAAAACTGGATTATTTAAAAGATTTAGGTATAGATGTAATTTGGATTTGTCCAATGTATAAGTCACCTAATGATGATAATGGTTATGATATTAGTGATTATCAAGATATCATGGATGAGTTTGGTACGATGGAAGACTTTGATGCTTTACTAGATGAAGTTCATAAGCGTGATATGAAGCTTATTATTGATTTAGTTATTAATCATACGAGTGATGAACATCCATGGTTTATTGAGTCGCGTTCATCTAAAGACAATCCGAAGCGTGATTGGTATATTTGGCATGATGGTAAAGATGGTTCGGAACCAAACAACTGGGAAAGTATTTTTAACGGTTCGGCATGGGAATATGATGAAGTAACAGGACAATATTATTTACACTTATTCTCGCGTAAACAACCAGATTTAAACTGGGAGAATAAAGAAGTTCGCGAAGTGTTATACGATACAGTTAATTGGTGGCTTGATAAAGGAATTGATGGTTTCCGCGTGGATGCGATTAGCCATATTAAAAAAGAAGATGGTTTCAAAGATATGCCAAATCCAAAAGAACTAAAGTATGTACCATCTTTTGATAAACATATGAATGTGGATGGTATTCAACCTTTATTAGAAGAGTTAAAAGAAAATACGTTTTCTAAGTACGATATTATGACTGTTGGTGAAGCGAATGGCGTTAAGATTGAAGATGCTGAGCTTTGGGTTGGAGAAGAGCAAGGCAAGTTCAATATGGTATTCCAATTTGAACATTTAAGTTTATGGGATGCAGAAAAGAAGAAAGATCTTGATGTTGTAGGGTTGAAAAAGGTATTAACGAAATGGCAAAAAGGGTTAGAAAATAAAGGATGGAATGCTTTATATATTGAGAATCACGATAAGCCACGTATCGTTTCAACTTGGGGAGATGATAAACAATATTGGCGTGAAAGTGCAACAGCTCTTGGAGCAATGTACTTCTTTATGCACGGTACACCGTTTATTTATCAAGGACAAGAAATTGGGATGACGAACGTTCAATTATTAAATATTGAAGATTATGATGATGTAGCAACTAAAAATTTATATCGAGAGAAAATTGCAGAGGGCGTATCACATCAAGATATGATGGAAATTATATGGGCTTCTTGCCGCGATAATTCACGTACACCTATGCAGTGGAACGATGAGATGAATGCTGGCTTTACAGCAGGTGCGCCTTGGTTTAGTATGAATCCAAACTACAAAGAAATTAATGTTGAAAAGCAAAAGAATGAAGAGAACTCTATTTTCAATTTCTATAAAAAAATGATTGCCTTGAAAAAAGAGCACGATGTACTGAATTACGGTACGTACGATTTACTTCTAGAAGACGATCCGCAAATTTATGCATATACTCGTACATTAAACGATGAAAAAATCGTTGTAATTAGCAATATCTCAAAAGAGGAAGCTGTGTATAATGAGGGTTCATTTGCACTAGAACGCAAACGTTTGCTTTTAAATAACTATAAAGTTGCGGAAAATGAACAAGTAACTTCAATCACGTTAAAGCCTTATGAAACAAGGGTTTATCGCATTTCATAATAAAAAAGGATGCTCTTAGAGCATCTTTTTTTATGAAAAAAAATAAATTTCTATTGCAAAGTGAAAACGCTTTTATTAAAATAGATTTATGAAAACGGTTGCGTAAAGATAAAAATAAAGTAACATAAGGAATCGTTTTCATAATAGGAACAGAAATTATAATTTAAATCATTATGTTGTTATAAATAAAGGGGAGGAAGAACAGATGAAAATTACGTCTTTTGATTTTTGGCAAAAGTTCGGAAAAGCATTATTAGTTGTTGTAGCTGTAATGCCAGCAGCTGGTTTAATGATTTCTATCGGTAAGTTAATTGGGATGTCTGCTGGGGATATTAACGCAGTTCATACAATCGCTCGCGTAATGGAAGACATAGGTTGGGCAATTATTACAAATCTACACATCTTATTTGCAGTAGCAATTGGGGGATCTTGGGCGAAGGATCGCGCAGGTGGTGCATTTGCAGCGCTATTAGCATTCGTCTTAACAAACAGAATTACAGGAGCTATATTTGGCGTAAACGCTGAAATGTTAGCGGATTCAAAAGCGACAGTTTCTTCAGTATTAGCAGGAGATTTAGTTGTAAAAGATTACTTTACTTCTGTACTTGGTGCACCAGCATTAAACATGGGAGTTTTCGTAGGGATTATCACAGGTTTCTTAGGAGCTACTCTATATAACAAATATTATAACTATAATAAACTGCCACAGGCATTAGCATTCTTTAACGGAAAACGATTCGTACCATTCGTTGTAATTGTTTGGTCTACAGTCACTGCAATTGTATTATCACTTTTATGGCCGTTCATCCAAAGTGGATTAAATGAATTCGGTCGCTGGATTGCAGCATCTAAAGATAGTGCACCAGTTGTTGCACCATTTGTATATGGAACGTTAGAGCGTTTACTATTACCATTCGGTTTACATCATATGTTAACGATTCCGATGAACTACACAGAGCTAGGCGGAACATATACGATGTTAACTGGTTCAAAAGTTGGACAAATTGTAGCAGGACAAGATCCTTTATGGCTTGCATGGATTACAGACTTAAATAATTTACTAGCAAATGGAGATACGAAAGCATATAACGATTTATTAAATAACGTTGTACCAGCTCGTTTCAAAGCTGGACAAGTTATTGGCTCAACAGCAGCGTTAATGGGTATTGCTTTCGCGATGTTCCGTAATGTTGATAAAGAAAAACGTGCAAAATATAAACCAATGTTCTTATCAGCTGCATTAGCAGTATTCTTAACAGGTGTAACAGAACCAATTGAATTCATGTTCATGTTTATTGCTCCAGTATTATATGTTGTATATGCAATTACAACAGGACTTGCATTCGCATTAGCAGATTTAATTAACTTACGTGTTCACGCAT
The DNA here is from genome assembly GCF_007680225.1 of Bacillus sp. DE0042. Classification (NCBI taxonomy): domain Bacteria; kingdom Bacillati; phylum Bacillota; class Bacilli; order Caryophanales; family Bacillaceae; genus Bacillus; species Bacillus sp. DE0042. Next base: position 102,627 of record NZ_VEJP01000009.1, read on the forward strand.
TTGGATTTATTGAATTAATTACTCGTACACCGATGATGGTTAATGCAGGACTAACAAGAGATTTAATCAATTTCGTTATCGTTTCATTAGTGTTCTTCGGTCTGAACTTTACATTATTCAATTTCTTAATTAAAAAATTCAATTTACCAACACCAGGACGTGCAGGTAACTATATTGATAATGAAGATGAGTCATCAGAAGGAACAGGAAATGTACAGGATGGTTCATTAGCAACAAAAGTTATTGATTTATTAGGTGGTAAAGAAAATATTGCTGACGTAGATGCTTGTATGACGCGTTTACGTGTAACAGTAAAAGATTTAGATGTTGTTGCACCAGAAGCACAGTGGAAACAAAATGGTGCTTTAGGACTTATCGTAAAAGATAAAGGTGTACAGGCAGTATATGGTCCGAAAGCTGACGTATTAAAGTCAGACATTCAAGATATGTTAGGTGCGTAATAAGATGAAATTGCTAACTTTAAACTGTCACTCTTGGCAAGAAGAGAATCAAATGGAAAAGATAAAATATCTTGCTAAAGTCATTCAAGAAGAAGAGTACGATGTCATCGCATTGCAAGAAGTAAGTCAGTCGATACAAGCTGAAAATGTATGCGGTAACAAGAAAGAAGATAATTTTGGACTTTTACTATTAGAAGAGTTAAAAGCGTTACATGTAAAAGATTACAATATTACTTGGGATTTCTCTCATATTGGTTATGATGTGTATGAAGAAGGATTAGCGATTATAACGAAGCATAATGTTGTAAAAGAAGATACGTTCTTTATTTCAGAAAATAAGGATACAACGTATTGGAAAACACGCAAAATTGTAAGTGCGACAATTGCTTATAATGATAAGAACATCACGTTTTACTCTTGCCACCTCGGTTGGTGGAATGATGAAGAAGAATCATTCAAAGATCAAGTTAATCGTTTGATGGGGCGTGTAGACAGTAATGAACTTTCCTTCTTAATGGGTGATTTTAATAATAACGCTCGTTTACAAGGTGAAGGCTATGAATATATGATGCAAAAAGGTTTGTATGACACATATGAACTAGCAATAGAGAAGGATGAAGGAACAACTGTCCAAGGTGAGATTGCTGGTTGGGATGAAAATAAACATAACTTACGAATCGATCTAATATTGTGTAACCAAAGTGAAAAAGTTCGTTCTTCAAAAGTCATTTTTAATGGTACGAACAGAAATGTAATTTCAGATCATTTCGGTGTAGAAGTACAAGTAGATATATAATAGAAGAAATCCTCACAGATGATGAAAAGCTGTGAGGATTTTTTTGAGGAATACAAGTATTTCCAAGAGAAAATACTTGTATTTTTTATGACATTTCCTATATATTTGTTATTATTGAATGTAAAACTAATTTGGTCATTTTGTATGCATACTTTTTTTACTTCGTTATATAATGAAGTAAGTGAAATATTTAATGGGAAAAATAGTGTATTTTCGTTTAATCCACGATGTAGAAAGTGATATAATTGCAAAATGTATGTATCATTTTCTAAAGAAGGAAAAATATATAATTAGGTGATAACTTCTATGAAACAAATTTGGCGTATTTATAAGACAGATTTACGGAATGTAGCTAAACATTGGGCTGCAATTGTTATTGTTTTAGGATTAATGATTTTACCATCGTTATATGCATGGTTTAACATTAAAGCTTCTTGGGATCCTTATGGAAATACGAAAGGAATCCAGATTGCAGTTTCTAACCAAGATGTTGGATCAAATTTAAGAGGGAAAGATATTAACATCGGGAAAGAAATTGTAGATTCACTTAAGAAGGACAAAAATTTTGGTTGGAAGTTTGTCGATGAAAAGCAAGCGATTTATGGGGTAGAGCGTGGAGATTATTCTGCAAGTATTACTATTCCAAAGGATTTCTCTGAAAAGATTGCAACAGTCTTGAATGAAAATCCACAGAAACCAGAAATTGATTATTACGTAAATGAAAAGGTCAATGCCATTGCGCCGAAGATTACAGCTAAAGGTGCATCGGGGCTGACAGAAGAGATTAGTAAAAACTTTGTTAAAACAGCAAACGGCGAGATTTTTGAAATCTTCAACGACCTTGGAATCGATTTAGAAACGAACTTGCCGAGTATCGAGAAAGTAAAAGACCTTGTATTTAAGTTAGAAGCGCAGTTCCCGGAAATGAATACATTGATGGATAAGGCGTTAGATGATGCGACTCGAGCAGAGGATGTTGTGAAAGTAGCACAAAAAGAGTTGCCGGTTGTAGAAAGTGTTATTAATGATGGGCAAGAAGCGTTAGGGAATTTAGATAAATTCTTTGCGAGAAATGATGAAACACTGAATCGTGCTCCGGAAACTATTAAAAATAATTTAACGGTAATGAAGCAGGGATTGGATGCTGCAGCGAAAATTACGGATTACTTAAAAAATCCGGCATTTGATTTTAATCTGACACTGCCAGATCCAGCACAATTACCAGAGTTACCTGTTGTAAATGTCCCACAAATACCAGAAATTCCAGCATTACCGCAAGTGAATGGTGAAGGATATAAAAATATTGCTAATAACATTAATCAAACTGTAAACAATGTTTTTAATTCTACTCGTGTTGGAACGGCATATGTAAAAAGTGTGATGGATGGGCTTCAAAATAAAGGTGTAGATCCAGCTGTAGCACAGAAAAATGTACAGGATGCTTCGAAGCTTCTCCAAGAGCGTATCGATAGTGTTTCATATTTGATTGATTTCTTTACAGCTTTTAAGGAAAAAGCTTCAACAGATTTCGGTAAACAGTTCTTTGGAAACAGAGTGGAAAGTTTAACGGTGCTTAAAAATTCTATGGTAGATGCTAACAATAGAGTTAAGCATGTAGGGGATTTAATTAGTTCCGGGCAAGAAGTTAAACAAGATGTGCGAGATGCTGTAAATCAAAAATTAGATGCAGTAAATAATTTAGTAAATCAAGCTGAAAAGGATTATAATGCAACATTTGTAGCTGATTTTGAAAAAGCAGTAAGCACAGCTGAACAATTGAAAACCAAGGCTGAAAATGTAAAAGAAGATGCTCAGCAACTAAGAGGAAATTTAAATCAAGATATAAACAAAGCTAATGAGGCATTAAACAACGGTAGAGAAAAATATGATAAGGCTGTAAATGATTACGGCAGGATAAAAACAGAGCTCGAAAAAGCAAGAGAAGACCTAAGTAATAAAGGTGTTAATGGATTAGATTCTACAAAAGTAGCCTTAAATGATTTAAATGGGCAGTTTAAAGCAAGTTGGAATTTAGTTAATGACATGATTCCAGTTCTGGAAAGTACAAATAAAGTTTTAGCTGATGTGAATAGTGATAAAAACCTTAATGGTACAATTGCTAAGTTAAATAAAGCAAAAGATGGTTTGCAAAAAGGAATGGATTTAACTGATAAAGGAATTGACGCTATTAATAAAGGTCAAAAACCAGCAGCAGATGTTATTGAGAGTATTAATGAAGTATCTAAAAATGTTTCAGCACAATTAGGCGATATTTTGGCTAAATATGATTCTGAAATTACTCCAAATTTCAATGCAGCTATTGCTCGTACAAAAGAGATGTCTAAAAATACATCTCAAATTTTAAAAGAGGCAGACAAAAAGCTTCCAGATGTTAAAAAATTACTAGAAGATTCATCAAAAGGTTTAGTAGACGGTAGAAAGAAATTAGCAGATATTAAAGCTGAAATGCCGGAAACTGAGAAAAAAATTAAAGACTTAGCAAATAAAATTCGTGATTTTGAATCAGAAGAGGATATAAAAGACATCATACGCTTATTGAAGAATGATGTTGAAAAGCAAAGTGATTACTTTGCAAATCCAGTAAATTTAAAAGAGAATAAATTATTTGCAATGCCGAACTACGGTTCAGCGATGTCACCATTCTACACAGTGCTTGCATTATGGGTAGGTGCACTACTAATGGTTTCGTTATTAACGGTAGAAGTACATGAAGAGGGCGCGAATTATAAGAGCCATGAAATATACTTTGGACGTTTATTAACATTCTTAACGATAGGCCTTTCGCAGGCGTTTATCGTATCGATGGGGGATATATTCTTACTCGGTACGTACGTAGTCGATAAATTCTGGTTTGTGTTATTTAGTTTATTTATTGGCGGAGTATTTGTTTGTATCGTGTACTCACTTGTTTCTATTTTCGGAAACGTTGGGAAATCGATGGCAATCATTTTACTTGTGCTTCAAGTGGCAGGATCGGGTGGTACGTTCCCAATTCAAATGACACCACCATTCTTCCAAGCGATTTATCCGTTCTTACCATTCACATATGCAATTAGTGCAATTCGTGAAACAGTAGGCGGAATGCTATGGGATATCGTAACGCGAGATTTACTTGTTTTAAGTGCTTTCGTAGTAGTTATGATTGTTGCTGCGTTATTACTGAAAACACCAATTAACAAATCGAGTGAAAAGTTTGTTGAGAACGCAAAAGGAAGTAAAATTATTCATTAATAAAAAAAGGTTCCTACCGATAGAGGTAGGAACCTTTTTGTTTAATCAAATTTTAATTTCTTTAATGCTTCTGCGAACGGGTTATTTAATGGTTCTTCTTCTTTATTCTGTTGTTTCATATATTTTTGAACGTCGCGCTTATCAGCCTTGCTTCCAGATTCTTTTTTACGTCTCTCCTGGAAGGTCGATAATTTCTCGCGATAGCCACATTTACATGCGAAAATTTGTCCGGCACCTTCACCACGTAATTCTAACTTCTTCTTACATTGTGGGCAACGAGCGTTTGTTGTACGAGATACATTTTTACGATGACCACATTCACGGTCTTGGCAAACGAGCATTTTTCCTTTTTTGCCGTTTACCTCCAGCATTGGTTTACCACAGTCTGGACAAGACTTCGTTGAAATGTTGTCATGTTTATATTTTTTATCACTTGATTTAATTTCAGAAACAATTTCTTTCGTATAGTTCTTCATTTCTGAAATGAATACTTCTTTTTTCAGTTTACCCTTCGCAATTGCTTCAAGCTTTTGTTCCCATTCACCAGTTAGTGTAGGTGATTTTAACTCTTCTGGAACTAAATCAAGTAACTGACGGCCTTTTGAAGTAATGTGAATATCTTTACCACGTTTTTCAAGTAAGAATGAATTGAATAGCTTGTCGATAATATCAGCTCGTGTCGCTACAGTACCTAATCCACCAGTTGATTTTAACGTGTCAGCAAGTTGTTTGTTTTGCGTATCCATATATTTTGTAGGATTTTCCATTGCTGAAAGTAAAGTCGCTTCGTTAAATCGTGCAGGTGCTTTTGTTTGACCTGATGTTTGCATAATTAACTTTACAGTTAATGTATCGCCTTTTTCAATGTGAGGTAGAAGTTGTTCTTTTACGTCATCAGTTATATCATCATCTTCAAAGCGATTTTCATATACTTCTTTCCAACCGGCATGTAGAATAGTTTTTCCACGTGCGATGAACGTTTCATTGCCAACTTTTGTGCGTAACGTTAGTTGTTCATATTCAAAGGCCGGGAATAAAACAGCTAAGAAACGTTTTACAACTAAATCATAAATTTTACGTTCTTTATCTGTGAAGGCCGAGAAGTTAACGTATCCTTCTGTCGGAATAATTGCGTGATGATCACTTACTTTACTATCATCAACAAATGACTTATTAGACTTGATAGGCTTTTGTAATACTTTATGTGCTAAAGGACGGTACTCTCCAACGCCACATGCTTTTAGACGTTCTGGAAGTGTTCCAACGATATCAGATGAAATATAGCGTGAATCTGTACGAGGGTACGTTAGCACTTTATGTTGCTCATACAATTTCTGCATAATGTTTAACGTTTCTTTCGCAGAGTAACCGAACTTTTTATTTGCATCACGTTGTAATTCAGTTAAATCGTAAAGACCAGGAGAGAATGACTTCTTCTGTTTTTTATCAATTTCCACAACAGTAGCATTATGTTTATCTAAACCTTTTACAATACCATCAATTTTTTCTTTATTAAAACTGCGGCTATTACCATTTGCATCTTGCCAAGTTAGTTTTAACTGATTCGTTGTTTGTGCTTCGATGCCGTAGTAAGTTTGAGCTTTGAAGTTCTTTATTTCATCTTCACGATTAGCGATCATAGCGACAGTAGGTGTTTGCACGCGGCCGCAATTCAGCTGGGCATTAAAGCGAGTAGTTAATGCTCGAGTCGCATTAAGGCCGATATACCAGTCAGCCTCTGAACGTGCAACTGCTGAAGCGTATAAATTGTCATATGCTTTACCTGGTTTTAAATTTGCAAAACCATCTTTAATTGCTTTATCAGTAACAGATGAAATCCATAAACGCTTAATAGGCTTCTGTATTTTAACTTTATCGATAATCCAACGTGCGACTAATTCGCCTTCACGTCCAGCATCTGTCGCTACAATAATTTCATTTACATCTTTTCTAAGTAGCTGACTTTTTACAGCATTAAATTGTTTCCCAGTTTGTTTAATAACTGTTAATTTCAAACGCTCAGGTAGCATCGGTAAATCTTCTAAATTCCACTTTTTATATTTCACATCATAGCTTTCTGGATCTGCTAATGTAACAAGGTGACCTAAAGCCCAAGTTACAATATATTTACTACCTTCAAGGTAGCCGTTTCCCTTTTTATCGCACTTCAGTACGCGAGCGATATCACGTGCAACAGAAGGCTTTTCAGCGATTATAACGCTTTTTGACATATTAAAAACATCCTTTCAAATTTCCATACGTTAACTATAGCATACATCTTCTTGAGATTCAGTTTCGCTCCATGTTTGATCGGTTTTTTGTGGAGTGAACAAAATCTGTTTGAAATCAAATGATAGCGACAGAACATAATATGCAATATGATGAGACTATGAAAAATAGATCCTTATTTATTATGCTTATTGTTTTATCAGTTTCTTCTATAATTAAATAGAAAAGTAAAGAACTTGTTATTTTAGTAGAATAAGAGTAGACTTTGAAGTAGATGAATACTAAACACATGGGAGTTTGTGGATGCAAACTGAGAGTATGACTAATCCGTCATTGACCATTTGAACCTGTTGGATAATGCCAGCGTAGGGAGAGTGTAAAAGCACATGTTCAGGCACTTTGCGTACGCGCAAAGTGCCTTTTTGTGTATCTCCCATCACAATAGTTAGGGGATGAGAAGGATGAATATGAAAGAAATTAGTAAAGTAGTGGATTTGGTGAGAGAATCTAATCCGCTCGTTCATAATATTACAAATGTTGTTGTAACAAACTTTACAGCTAACGGTTTGTTAGCGTTAGGGGCATCGCCTGTAATGGCGTATGCAAAAGAAGAAGTAGCAGAAATGGCTAGCATTGCTGGAGCGTTAGTATTAAATATGGGGACACTTCGTCCTGAAGAAGTAGAAGCGATGTTACTTGCGGGTAAATCAGCAAATGTGAACAATGTACCAGTACTGTTTGATCCAGTTGGTGCAGGAGCAACATCGTATCGAACAGAAGTTGCGAGACATATTCCGGCTGAAATTGATTTAGCGATTATTCGCGGAAATGCAGCTGAAATAGCAAACGTTATTAATGAGAGCTGGGAAATTAAAGGGGTAGACGCCGGTGCTGGAAATGGCAATGGCAATGTCGTAAGTATTGCAAGGCAGGCAGCGGATGAATTAAATACAGTAGCGGTGATTACTGGAAAAGAAGATGTTGTTACAGATGGAGAGCGAGCGATTCTTATTCGAAATGGTCACTCTATTTTAACGAAGGTTACGGGAACTGGTTGTTTACTAACTTCTGTAATAGGAGCATTTGTAGCAGTAGAAAAGGATTATGTAAAGGCAGCAGTAGCGGCATTAACGTTTTATGGTGTAGCTGCGGAACTGGCAGCTGCTAAGACAGTGGAAAAGGGACCTGGTAGTTTCCAAATTGAATTTTTAAATCAGTTAGCGAATACCACTTCGGTTGATATAGAGAAGTACGGGAAGATTGAGACTATACAGTAAGGAGGGGAAATAGATGCCGCGTATTACAAAGGCAGAAATGTCTAGGTTGTTATCAGTATATTTTATTATGGGAAGTAACAATTGTACGAAGGAGCCACTACAAGTATTGAGAGATGCACTTGAAGGCGGTATAACAATTTTTCAATTTCGTGAAAAAGGGGAAGGCGCTTTAACGGGAGAGAAACGCATTTGTTTCGCAAAAGAACTACAAGCAATTTGTAAGGAGTACGGTGTACCATTCATCGTAAATGATGATGTGGAACTAGCTCTCGAGTTAGATGCAGATGGCGTGCATGTTGGACAAGATGATGAGGGAATTACATCTGTTCGTGAAAAGATGGGGGATAAAATTATCGGTGTATCTACACATACAATTGAAGAAGCACGCTGGGCAATTGAAAACGGAGCTGATTATTTAGGAGTTGGCCCGATTTTTCCGACGAGTACGAAAAAAGATACGAAAGCAGTTCAAGGAACGAAAGGTTTAGCTCACTTTAGAGAACAAGGAATTACAATACCGATTGTTGGAATTGGTGGGATTACAATTGAAAATACAGCTTCGGTTATAGAAGCGGGTGCGGACGGTGTTTCAGTTATTTCAGCTATTAGTTTAGCGGAATCTGCGTATGAAAGTACGAAGAAGCTAGTAGAGGAAGTAAGTAAGAGTTTGTAGAAGAAGGCTATGTAGTATTAAAACGCTACATAGCTTTTTATTTTTTTCTGATATTGATATTTAGAAAAAGGGAGATGATTGTTTGAAACGTAAACAGTTTGTAGAGTTGCAAAATGAATTATTTCGTTTATTTGAACAAGGAGACTTTGATGTTATTTATAGATACATAGATAAAGCGAAAAGAGAGTTCCCTGAAAGGATGGATAAAACTAGTTTTTGGGAAGCGTGTGTACTTTCGATAGAAGGGAAGTATGAAGAAGCAATTGTTAGTTTAAATGAAGCTTTAGAAAAGGGGATTTGGTGGAATCCACATACACTTATGCAGGATGAAGATTTAAAGGGATTACGAGAGAAGACAGCTTTTAAAATGATAGTGAAAAAGTGTGAAGAAATCTTTAAGAAACAGCAGCTAACAGCTAACCCAAAGTTATTTACTTATGGAAATGAAAAAGCGAAGGCTGGACTATTTTCTTTACATTGGAGAGGATCAAATATAGATGATTTTGCACCATATTGGTGTGAAGAAGAAATACTACATGAGTATATATTAGGTTTTTCCCAATCCTCACAAATACATGGAATGAAGTCGTATAGCTGGGATAATCATGAAATAGCTATAAAAGACGTTATGAAAACTTTTAATGATTTTGTAAATAAATATAACTTGGAGGACATCATCATCGCGGGAGCTTCTCAAGGGGGAAATATAGCGATAGAGTTAGCGTTAAAGAATATTTTAGCGACTCAAAAATTCATTGCAGTTATACCTGCTATTCGAGACGTTAAGGAAATTGAAAGTATAGTTGTATCAAATGATATAACGAATGTAGAAGGATATATTGTTACGGGAGACAAAGATCTATTTTACGAAAACACACTTCAATTAATGTCGATGTTCGAGGAATATAATGTGAACTGTAAATTAATTGTGAGAGAAGGTTTGGGGCATATTTTCCCAGCGGACTTTACACAAATATTAAAGAACATAATGGAAGAATGGACGGTTAAAAATATTTAAACAAACGTTTGATTAAAAAAGCACAAACCCTTTAAAATTGTAGGTTTGTGCTTTTTCTTTAAAACATAATTGATATTAAGAGCATTCCAATTCCGATAGAAGTGAATGTTGCGATTAGGCCTGGAATCATAAAGCTATGATTTAAAACATATTTACCAATGCCTGTTGTACCAGTACGATCAAAGTTAATGGCAGCAACGATCGTTCCATAGTTTGGAATGAAGAAATATCCATTTACTGCAGGGAACATTGCGATTAGTAGTGCTGGTGGAATACCGAGTGATAATCCAAGAGGCATTAAAGCACGTACTGTTGCTGCTTGGCTATATAGTAAAATAGATAGAATGAATAATGCGATGGCAAATAGCCATGGTGCACTTGTTACTAGGTGCTGAATTGATCCTTGAATCATATTTAAGTTTCCGTTAAAGAAAGTATCTCCCATCCAAGCGATACCGAAAATAGCAACAACTGCTGTTGCCCCCGCTTTAAAGACGTTACCAGACACGATGCTTTCTACATTTGGTTTGCAGAAAATAATAATAAGAGCTGCGATAGTTAACATAACCATTTCAATTGTGTTTGGCATGGAAAGACGAACTAACTTCCCGTCAACCATCCATCCTGGACGAAGTGCTTCAAATGAACCGAGAAGTACGACAAGGAAAGTTCCTACTAAGAAAAGGATAACGGATAGTTTAGCGCCTTTTAAACCAACAAATTCTTTCTTCTCTTCAATTTTAGGAATCATTCCTTCTTTTAAACGTTTCAAGTATTCAGGGTCTTCATTTAATTCTTTCCCCATTTTGCTAGCAACAAATGCAGCTACCATACAAGCGATGAAGGTAGAAGGAATACTTACTTTTAAAATATCTAATAAAGTGATTTTATAGTCAGCTAGCATTGCTAAAAGTGCAACTGTCGCAGCTGATATAGGGCTAGCTGTAATTGCTTGTTGGGAAGCGATTACGGCAATTGACATTGGTCGTTCCGGTCTAATCCCAGATTCGCGAGAGACTTCTGCGATAACAGGAAGTACAGAATAAGCAACGTGACCAGTTCCTGCGCACAGTGTAAATAAATAAGTAACAATTGGAGCAAAGAATGTAATGCGCTTTGGATTTTTTCGCAATGCTTTCTCAGCCAGATGAACAAGGTAGTCCATTCCTCCAGCGGCTTGCAGTGCACCGGCAGCTGTAATTACTGCTAAAATCATAAGCATTACATCAATAGGAGGAGCTGTAGGTTGTAAGTGGAAGACGAAAACAAGTATTGCCATACCAACGCCACCCATTACTCCTAGCCCAACTCCGCCTAGGCGTGCGCCAATAAAAATGCAGAGTAGTAACGTAAGAAATTGTAGCCAAAACATGATAAACTACCTCCGAAATTCAATAGTTAAGATATATTTGAATAATTTAATTTGAACGAAAATTAAAACAAATACTCAAAATAATCCTTGTGTTATATACATTTTTTATTATATAACACAAGAAATGTAACATTCACGAACTTTGTTAAATTATTTTGAAAAAATAATGCATTGAAACTTTACATTTGCATCTCTAAATAGGTAGACATTTTAATTTTTATGTTGTAATCTTTGATAGAGAATAATTTAATTCTCATAGAACTCCCATATCGTTCAACTCGTTCAGCGAGAAAGGCAAACTGATGGAAACATTAGGACGCAAAACTACAGGAGCTAAGGCCGAAAGGTTATGCTAGCCAGTTACCGGACGGATAGGGTTGGTCTTGACCAATGCTCTTTTCATTGGTCTTTTTTTTGTTTATAAAAAAATGAGAACCGTTATCGTTTATTAATAAGGTGTATATTTTAATAGCGTTACTTTATAGTAAGTTAATTAAGAAAGGTGATGTTAATGAGAAAATATTGGCATAAGCTATCATTTCTTCAAAAAAATGTATTGTTAACTGTGTTAGTTATTTTGACGCTTGTCGGTACTATGGGAGCGTTAAGTTTTAACATGTTTCAAAATAGTATTATGTCTATGTTTGAAAGGCATTCTTTTGAAACAGGAGATACGGTATTACATAAATTAGACGCGGAAATATTGAGAGATGTTGCAAAAGACCCAACGGCAGAAAGAGAAAAGAGAGAGAAGTTAACAGAGAAATTAGATGAATCAACGGAAGAATTGAACAGTGTTGGACAAACGTATATTGTTGGAGCGAAAAAAAATGAAAAAGGTGAGCTACAAATCATTGATTTGTCTACAGGTTTAGCAAATGTTGTTGAAGTAAGGCCGGGAGAATATTATAAACAACCAGATCTTTGGATGAAAGCATATGATAAAGTAATGAGCACGAAAAAAGCAAACATGACAGAAGTATATGAAGACGTATTAGGAACATGGGTAACGATATTAGAACCGATTAAAGATAGGGAAGATAATATTGTTGCACTTGTTGCAGCTGATGTAGATGCCTCGATTGTTCCTAGTACAAAGGAAAAGTTCATTATACAAGGTTTAATGTTTATTTGTATTTCTGTTTTAATTGCAACTGTTATTCAATTCTTAATTGTGCGTAACGCACTTGCTCCATTGCGAGATTTACGTGAAGGATTACGCAAAGTCGGTGAAGGTGATTTAAGTATTAAATTAGAGGAAAGACCAGATGATATTGGTATTATTAATGCGTATTTTAATAATACCATCGAGAAGTTTAAAGGAATTATAGATAAAGTGAAGCAGACAGCAGAACAGGTTTCCTCATCTTCGCAAGAATTGTCAGTGAGTACGAAAGAGAATAGCATGGCAGTCCAAGGAATCGTAAGTTCTATAGTTGAGTTAAGAGCTGGCGTTCAATCACAAGAAACTTCAGTACCACAGTATTTAGGTATTGTATATGAAATGGAAGATAAGATGGAAGAGATAACTAATATTGCAAAACAAATGGCGAAAGAGTCTGAAGGTACGAAGCATCATTCAGTAAAAGGAAATGGTGTTATTGAACAGGCGATTAATCAAATGAACATAATACAAAATGCAGTACAAGATTTATCTTCTAGCATTCATTCTTTGGAAACAAGGTCAAAAGAAATTAGTGATATTGTAAATGTAATTACAGGTATTTCAAATCAAACGAATTCGTTAGCGTTACATGCTTCTATTGAAGCTTCACGTGCTGAGGCAACCGGAAAGGGATTTGCCGTTGTTGCTGATGAAGTGCGTAAATTAGCAGAGCAAACGGAAGCATCAGCAAAAGATATAGCGAAATTAATAGGGGAAACACAAGTTGAAACGGAAGAAGCTGTTGTTTCAATACAAAAAGCTTCAAAAGAAGTAGAATCCGGAATTAAACTTTTTCAAAGTAGTGGTGCTTTCTTTGAAAAAATTTCAAAATCAGCACAATCTGTTACAAATCAAGTTAGAGTTGTTTCTAGCAATTCAAGTGATATATTGCAAAATAGCCAAAATATTGTTCTTGTTGTAAATGAACTATCACTTATTGCAAATAAGTATGCAAATAGTAGTAATAATATTGAAGAAAGTATGAAAGAACAGGAAATGTCTGTACAAGATATTGCTGAATTAGCCAGTTCTTTAAGCTGGCTTTCACAGGAGTTACAAGAGTTAATAGGGGAATTCAAAAGTTAAATGAAATGATTATACGTGCTTTTGTTTGTTCAATAAAATAAATCATGCTACAATGAAAACGAATTAAGGACCGGGGAGCCAATTGGCTGAGAGGATGTAAACAAACATCGACCCTCCACCTGATCTGGATAATGCCAGCGTAGGGAGTTACTTAAAGTGATGTAGCATATGTTATTCTATAATAACTTGCATACAAGGCTTTCCTACGCAGTAGGAAAGCCTTTTCTTGTTTTAATATTTCATTTTATAAGGGGGATTTTACTATGTCACAACAAGTTACGATTTCATTTTCAGTAGTACCACAAGCGAAGAACAAAGATGTGTATTCTGTTGTTGATAAAGCAATTGAAGTTGTACAACAATCGGGAGTTCGTTATGAAGTAGGGGCAATGGAAACAACGCTGGAAGGAGAATTAGATGTACTTCTTGATGTCATTAAACGTGCGCAACAAGCTTGTGTAGATGCTGGAGCAGAAGAAGTGATTACTTCTATTAAAATCCATTATCGTCCAAGCACTGGTGTAACGATAGATGAAAAGGTTTGGAAGTACCGTGATGAATATGCAAAACCAGAAGCAATCTAAAATAATTACAACAATTTGGCTTATCCTTCTCATAGCGATATGGGAAGGATCTGTTTTATTATTTAAAATTGAACCGTGGATTTTACCGAAGCCTTCTGCCATTGTTCAAGAATTAATTGGAATGAAAGATTTACTATTACCGAATACGATGCAAACGTTACAAGAGGTTCTAATCGGACTGTTTTTTGCGATTTTAATTGGGACGAGTATTGCAATTATTATGGATGTTATCCCTTTATTTCGTATTTTAATAAATCCGTTGCTTGTTATTTCTCAAACGATTCCAATCGTTGTACTTGCACCGTTATTTATTATTTGGTTTGGATATGGAATGCTACCGAAAGTAATGGTAGTAATACTCGTTTGTTTCTTCCCGATTGCGCTTAGCATTTTAGAAGGTTTTCAAACGGTAGATAAAAATATGTTGAAGTTGTTGCAAACGATGAAGGCAACGAAATGGCAAGTTTACCAGAAAGTAAAGTTTCCAGCAGTGCTTCCATACTTTTTCTCTGGTTTAAAAATTGCAGTTACATATAGTGTAATGGGAGCAATTATTGGGGAATGGCTCGGTGCAAGCGAAGGATTAGGAGTTATGCTTACAAGGGCTACAAAATCCTTTTTAACAGCCCGAGTATTTGGTGTGGCAGCAATTATTGTTATGGTGACATTATGTCTGTATTTTATCGTGGAGTTTATGGCAAGAATAACAGCACCATGGATATATAGAAAGGACGGCAGAAAATGAAAAAAGGTTTAAAAGTTATGTTGGCTGCCTTATTAGCAGTAGGTGTGGCTGGATGTAATCCGGCGAAGAAAGAAGAAAGTGCAAGTAAAGATCAAAAAGTAAAAGTAGTATTAGATTGGTTTCCGAATACGAATCATACTGGCCTATATGTAGCGCAAGCGAAAGATTATTATAAAAAGAAAGGCCTAGATTTAGAAATTATTCAGCCTGGTGATAATGTGACAGCGGAGCAAATGATAGCTTCCGGAAAAGCCGACTTCGCAATAAGCGCACAAGAAAATGTAACGTTGGCTCGTGTGGAAGGTATTCCTGTTGTATCTGTAGGAGCAATCATCCAACATAATACTTCAGCTTTTGCATCACTTAAAAAAGATAATATGACGTCACCAAAAGATTTTGAAGGTAAACGTTACGGTGGCTGGGGAGGACCAGCAGAAGAAGCAACGTTAAAGACAATTATGGAGAAGCATCAAGCTGATTTTAATAAAGTTGAAAAAATCATCTTAGGACAAACAGATTTCTTTAAATCAATCGGTCGTGATGCAGACTTTGAATGGATATATTACGGATGGGATGGAATTGAAGCGAAGCGCCAAGGAAAAGAGTTAAATACGATTATGGTGAAAGACTTAGACCCAGCGCTTGATTTCTATAGCCCTGTTATTATTACGAGTGAAAAACATACGAAGCAAGATAAAGACTTTGTGAAAAAGTTTATGAGTGCAACGACAGAAGGTTATAATTTAGCAATTAAAGAACCGAAAGAAGCTGCTGATATTTTAATTAAAGCAGTTCCAGATGTGAATAAAGAATTAGTACAAGAAAGTCAAAAATGGTTAAGTACGAAGTATCAAGATGATGCAAAAGCGTGGGGAGTACAGAAGGAAGAAGTTTGGACGAATTACATGAATTTCTTATATGATAACAAAGTTATTAAGAAGAAAATTGATGTGAAAGATGCCTTTACAAATGAGTTCCTTCCAAGTGAAAAATGAGTGGATTACAAATAAAAGAGATTGTAAAAGCTTTTGATGGAAAGAATGTATTAGCAAATATTAGTGCTTCTATACGAGAGGGAGAGTTTGTTTCCTTTGTAGGACCGAGTGGTTGCGGGAAAAGCACATTATTAAATATGATTGCAAATGTTGAAAGCCCAACAAGTGGGAATGTAACGTATAAGGATAGGCACGTACAAGAGCAAGATGTTGTAAGTTATATGCCGCAGCAGGATTTATTACTACCTTGGCGATCAGCTTTGCAAAATATAGTTCTTCCATTGGAAATCGAAGGGAAACCGAAAAAACAAAGGCTGACAGAGGGAATGGAAGCATTAAAGCAATTTGAACTAGATGAATATGCAGACCATTATCCAGATGAATTGTCTGGTGGTATGCGTCAAAGAATTAGTTTTTTGCGCACATATTTATGTGAAAAGCCAATTATGCTACTTGATGAGCCTTTTGGAAAATTAGATGCCTTTACAAAAATGGAAGTACATAGCTGGCTTTTAAACTCTTGGCACCAAGAGAAGCAAACAATCGTTATGGTCACACATGACTTAGATGAGGCAATCTTGCTTTCGGATCGCGTATTTATTTTATCTCAAAGACCAGCCTCAATAGTTGGTGAGGTACAAGTGAAATTACCTAGGCCGAGAACGATGGATATGTTAACATCACTTGAGTTAAAAAAGGATAAGGAAGAAATTCTGAGAGTATTAGCCCCGTATATGAAAAAATAGAAAAAGCCTTTTAACAGTTTTTGGTATAATCGCTGTTAAGAGGCTTTTTTATATAGGGGGAGAAAGATGAAATCTATAGAGCAAATAGTTGATTCGTTAACAGCTGATAATCTTGAAGAAGGAAAGTCCTTATTAAAAAATCATATTTTATTGATGAAGTATGGTATGGAACATCATGAATTAAAAGAAGAGGAAATGACAGAAGTTTTAAAGTGGGTGCAAGGCCGGAATCAATTAAGAGAAGATGTTCCAGAATTACGCGATTTACATTTAGTTGAAAAATTTCAAGTGTTATTAGATGAATTTATTCATTCTATAATTTCAAATGGTTATGTGGAAGATGCGGTAGAAGTTTTAGAGAGTGTATTAAAAAGTATGGGAGCAGTCGCTCATATTGTAAAAATTATGTTTGTTGGCAAAAGAAAAGTTAATAGAAATTCTTTAGAAATGGTAGAAGAGTTAAAACGAGAGTGCTACAACTTAATGGAACAGCGTGCTGCTGTCGGGTTACATGCTCAAATCTTTCATGTTTTAGGTTTTGTTCATTCCATTCAGTTTGATTTAGAAGAAAGGTCGCAGGAACATGGACGAACTGTAATAGGCCTTTTAACGGATTTTAAGACGAAGGAATTGAAATCTGTACAACAATTTCAAAACGAAGAACATATTCCAGAAGTGAAAAATATGGTTAGTAAAGAGTATGGGGTAGAACTACAAAGAAGAATTTATATGTGGAAATCGTTAACGCTCATCTTTACAAGTCCATATGCATTAGAAAAGATGTATAAAGAAATTTACGCAGAAAATGAAAAAGCGGAGAAGGAACAAAAGAAAAAATAGAGAATAGAATATAACAGAGTAGTTTATACTCTTAATATAACAAATGTTAAAGGAGTGAAAGGATAAAATGACTTTATCAACTGTTCTTCAAATGGTTTTAGCTTGATGCGGGAGAAGTCTGCCCATTTTTAACGATTAAGCTAAATTGAAGACAGCAGGTAAAGAACCTTAATCCTTTTTTACGATAATATGTAATGGGTAAGGTGTATTCACCTTACCCATTTTTTATATATACAATTAAATAAGGCTTTATACTGTTGCTCTCTCTATTTAGCTTATGAACTATAAGTAGAGGAGAGAAAAAAATGAGTATATTAACAGTAGAAAATTTAAGTCATTCGTATGGTGAGAAAACCATTTTATATAATGCGTGTTTTCGACTATTAAAGGGCGAGCATGTTGGGTTAGTTGGGAAAAATGGAATTGGAAAATCAACATTGTTAAGGATTTTAACAGGAGAACTTATACATGATGACGGAAACATTGAATGGTTTCCACATGTGAAGATAGGTTTTTTACAGCAGCATATGGATTTACAAGAGGGGATAACAATTGAAGGATACTTACAAAGTGCATTTTCTAATTTGTATGGGATTGAATGCGAAATGTTAAAAATTGCTGAAGAAATGAATGGAGCAGGAGAAGTAGAAAAACTGTTAGTAAAGTATGGAGAATTACAAACTATATTGGAAAGCTCTAATTTCTATCAAATTCATACAGAAATTGAAGAAGTAGCAATCGGTTTAGGTTTATTTGAAATAGGGTTGAAAAAGGATGTTTCACAGTTAAGTGGAGGTCAGCGAACAAAGTTATTACTTGGGAAGCTCCTTTTAGAAAAAGCTGATGTTTTATTGCTAGATGAGCCAACAAACTATTTAGATACAGCCCATATAGAATGGTTGCAATCGTATTTGAGACTGTATGAAAAAGCTTATGTAATCATTTCACATGACGAAGTATTTTTGAACAGTATTACGAATGTTATTTATCATCTAGAAGAACGGAAAGTGAAGCGGTACGTAGGAAGTTATGAAAAATTTGTGCAAAGTTATCAATTGCAAAGGAAACAATTACAATCGGCGCATGCGAAACAACAAAAAGAAATTGCTCAGTTAGAAACATTTATTCAAAAAAATAAAATTCGAAAAGCAAAACAGGCCAAAAGTCGAGAGAAAGTATTGGAGAAAATGCAAAGGATTGAAAAGGTTAATCATGTACCTCGATCCCGTTTTGATTTCAATGTTTATGAGGCGCCAGTTAGTCGCATATTACAGGCTGAAAAATTAAGGATAGGATATAGTTCTCCGTTATTTCCAGAATTGAATTTGCAAGTAAAAAAAGGAGAAAAGATAGCGATTGTTGGTCATAATGGAATTGGAAAAACGACAATGTTAAAAACGTTATTAGGTCAAATAAAGCCGCTAAGCGGTTCAATTTCTGTTGGAGAACGAGTAAATCCTGCTTATTTTGCACAGGAAGAGTTTGCTTCAGAAACAACACCATTAGAAAGAGTTTGGGCAGAACGACCAGATATGACAAAGAAAGAAGTACGCCAAGCATTAGCAAAGTGTGGATTGAAAGAAGAACATGTATTAAAACCTATTCGTTTATTAAGCGGCGGGGAACAAACGAAAGTACGTTTATGTGAACTTATCGTAACGAAAAGCAATGTTTTAATTTTAGATGAACCGACTAATCATTTGGATATAGAAACAAAGAAGTCTTTGCAGGAAGCGTTACAACAATATAAAGGAACAGTTTTACTTGTCTCACATGAGCCTTCTTTCTATGAAGCATGGATAACAAAAGTATGGAATATAGAAGAATGGGACGCTGAACGATATGAATAAAGAAAAGGCATTAGCTTCTATAAGCTAATGCCTTTTCTTTGTGATTAACATGATTTTCGAGAACTCTTACATGAGAATTGTATGAAGAAGCACTCTTATGGTGCGCTTATAAGCGTGCTTTTTCTTATGTTATGTTTATATTTAGATGCCTTTCCCTAACAGGCGACTATCTTTCTTTATATATATATAGATAGTTTGAAATGGAATAAAAATAATTCCTATATGTAAAGGATAATGTGATTAGTATAGGAAGACAATAGAACTTAAAGGAAATTCATGTAAAATTCAGATGAACTTCACATGAACTTCATATTATAAACTAAATATAATTATAATAGGTTATTGTAATATTGATTTGTGATTTTTCATAAAATTAAAAGTTTGAATTTAGGATAGAGCACTCAAACCTAAATTCAAACTTTAGTGAAATAATTAATGGAGGTTACGTTTAGTTTTCGCTAATAGAAGCATTTAAAAGTTCGGTAGGATTGCCTGTTCCTGCCCCTCCGATTGTAATCGATCCACCAGGAGGAATTTCACCATTCCATCCTGCATTCGTAATTACGTAATGATTATTTATTTTACTACTAATTTTAGAATCCCAAACTTGTGTTAAATTGCCGTTATAATCAAATTCTAATTTCCAGTTTTTAATAGGGGTCGTTCCGCTATTTTTAATTACAATCGAGAAGTTGTAACCACTTCCCCAATTTGAAGTGACTGAAAAGGTAGCATTGCTATTTCCACCAGGAGGTGTTGTGTTAGCGTCATCTGTTTTTACAAGAATGGAAGTAGGCTGTGATTTATTCCCAGCAGCATCCTTTGCTAATACTGAAAAGGTGTATTCTGTATTAGGTTTTAAGTTTTTAATTGTAATACTATTTGTTGTTGTACTCCATTTCTCTTCTCCGGCAGTAATTTCATATTCATTAACTCCTACGTTATCAGTAGATGCAATCCAGTTTAATTGAACTGAGTTTGAATTTTTATTTGTAACAGCAATATTTTTTACGTTTGTTGGTGGTTCAGTATCTTTTTGAGTAATAGGTCCACCAAGTAATTCTTTTACTAGCGTATCAAGTAATTTTGGCCCACTACAACTATATTTTGGACTTGTACGGCAATCCCCGCTTAGTTCCCAAAACATTGCGCCACTTAAACCCTTTGTCTTTATATAGTCTGTTTTATATTTCATAGATTCGTTGTCATCATAGCTAATAAACGTGCCTGTAGTCGCATTATATAAATAAGGTACTTTCGCTACATCGTTCCAGTGGCGAACAAAACCATTTTTATTAACATAATTAGCTGCTAAATCACCATAATCGTACACACCTGTGTCACCGGTAGAATAATCATCCCAAGTACCTTTAGAAGCGAGCTTTCCGTCACTACCTGGTTTACAAGGTTGGTATTGCCCATTATTTTCTTTTCCGCAACTTTTCCATCCACGTCCGTAAAAAGGTACACCTAATACGAGTTTATCCGCTGGAACCCCTTCATTTGTATAAATGTCTATCGCACCATCTACGTAAAATTTCGTATCCGCCGCTGGGTCATTTGGATCTTTGTATAGTGCTGCATTATGGTTAGAAGTAGCTTCCCAGCCACCGTGGAAATCATATGTCATAATATTAATCCAATCCAGTATTTCAGAGATTTTCTTTAGCTCTGTATGATCCGCATAACGTTGGCTTGCACCTGACGCGATTGTTAGTAAATATTGTTTCCCATCTTCTGCAGTAGCTTTCGTTAATGCATTTCGAACATCTTGAAGGAGTAGGGTGAAGTTTTGTTTATCTTCAGGACGATAACTACCACCAGGAATCGTTTCAACACCTGGGTATTCCCAGTCTAAATCAACGCCGTCAAATCCATATTCGCGAAGAAAAGCTACTGTAGATTCAGCGAATACTTTTCTTGTTTTTTCATCAGCGGCCATATCAGAAAAACGGTTAGACCAAGTCCAGCCACCAACGGAAATAATTGTTTTTAAGTGAGGATACTTAGCTTTTAATCGTTTCAGTTCTCCGAAATTTCCACAACGGGCGTATTTATCACAATCTTCCCAAGTAGTACCTGATCCCGGATAAGATTTTGTGACATCAGCCCATGGTTCACCGAGTACGAGAGTGCCATTAGGAACCTCTTTATTTTGCAGTGGTACACCAGACTCTTTACAGTTCCACGTTTGTTTATTTGGATTATCGGGGTGAGTAGAAGGGTTTCCATGTTTTCCATTCCAGCAAATATCAGCGAAAGCATAGTTTAAATGAGTTAGCTTTGATGCATCAATGTCTGCAACTTGATAATTACGTCCGTAAATGCCCCATGAAGGAAAATACCCAACAATTTTTTGACCTTGCTTTGGTGAATCTGCTAATGCAATATTTGGAGTAATAAAGTTTGTGAGAAAAAGAGGTAAGAAGAGTAGTAGGGATAGTAATAGCAGTGTGAATTTTTTTGAGCTCATAGTCATTTCTCCTTTCAAAATAAAAGATATATTTAAAGGCATGCGCCAATAAATCAAAGTGAATCTAGACGTATGAAACGTCTAGATAAAAATGATAAGACATCACGAAGTCTATACAAGGGAGCTGGGGGTGATTAAATCGTAGCAAATGTAAGATTTAGTGTAAACGCTTTATTTGATTCGCAAAGATTTTCTCAATATGAAATGGCTCTAATACAGACTACACATGAAAATAAAATATTGATTAGGGAGGAAAAGGCTCCTTGTAATTAAATTTGAGAAAAAATTGCATAAAGTCAATTTGTAATAGCGTAGCAAGATGAGAAAATATCATGTAAAATAATAGTAAAAATATGTAAAGGAGCGAATGGTGTGGATGTCTTTTTGAACATTGCTGAAGAAAAAATTCGACAAGCAATACGGAATGGAGACCTTGATCATATTCCGGGAAAAGGAAAACCACTACAATTAGAAGACCTTTCAATGGTACCTTCAGAACTTAGAATGAGTTATAAAATCTTAAAAAATGCGGGTATGATTCCAACAGAAATGGAACTACAAAAAGATATATTAAAAATAGAAGACTTAATTGCGTGCTGTTATGATGAAGTAGAGAAAAAAGAATTACAAGAAGAGTTAACAGCAAAAACGCTGCGTTTTCAGCAGGTAATGGAAAAGAGAAAGATTAAAGATAGTTCAGCTTTTCGTATGTATCAGGATAAAGTATTTCGTAAATTACGCTAAGAGGGATAAGATGAATACATTTGAAACGATAGAAGAATTAGCGACATATATTGAAGGACAACAATTAGTACTGCTGTTTATTAAAACGGAAAATTGTGGTGTTTGTGATGTTATGCTAAGAAAATTAAATTGCGTATTAGAGAATTATGATTACGTAGAGAAAGTAGAAATATTACTACAAGACATGCAAGAGATCGCGGGGCGATATGCAGTATTTACAGGACCAACAGTTTTATTATTTTATAATGGAAAAGAGATCCTTCGTGAATCACGCTTTATTTCACTTGAAAATCTAGAAAGAACCATTCAATTATTCGAAGATTAAGGGAGGTTTTTATATGGAATTTATTATTGTCATACTATTATTTGTTGTAGTTGGAACAATTGTAACAGCAGTTCGATCGAACAAAAAGAAGGTAAATCTTACGAAACAAAATAACATTCATAATTCATCTAACAACTCATCACCATTATTTTTCTTTGCTGGATCTGATAATGATAGCTCGCATGGAGGTTCACATGATTGTGGAGGATCTTTCGGTGGAGATAGCGGAGGCAGCTGCGATGGTGGCGGAGGTGGCGGTGATTGATGAAAATGCGCCTTATATAGGCGTATTTCTTTTTAAACAAACGTTTGATTAGTTGGCTTACATATGCATAACAACAGTTAAACAAACGTTTGATTAATATTTTTAACGTACTAAGGGGAATAGAAATGAAAAGGGAACCGAAAGTGAAAAATAAGGGGAAAGTAGTGTTATTTTTATTAGCTGCAGGAGGCGTATTTCTTATTAAATTAGGATTTAAAATTGGAATAATACATATGATTCGAACGTGGTTTGAAAGTACGTTTTCTTAAATAAGGAATATAGCCTCTTGCGATAGAGGTTTTTTATTTGTTATTATTAGACTGAACGGTCGGTTTAAAGAGGTGTAAATATGAGAAGAAGTGCAGAAGAGATAAAGAAAGAAATTGCATATAAAGCAGAAAGTCTGTTTTCACAGAAGGGCTATGCAGCTACATCTATGGAAGAGATTTGTGAAATTACAGAGCGAAGTAAAGGAAGCATTTATTATCACTTTAAAAGTAAAGAAGAATTATTTTTATTTGTAGTGAAACAGCATACGTATGATTGGCTTGAAAAATGGAATGAAAAAGAGAAGTTGTATAGTACGAATATTGAAAAACTATATGGTCTCGCGGAATATCATGTCGAGGACATACAGCAACCAATTTCAAATGCAATAGAGGAATTCTCTATGAGCCAAGTTGTAAGTAAAGAGATTTTGGATGAACTATTGGCTCTAACTAGAGAATCATATGTTATGTTTGAGAAACTAATTGAAGCAGGCATACAGTCTGGAGAGTTTCGTGAAGATAATACGCGCGACCTTATGTATATTGTGAATGGATTATTATCAGGGCTTGGAGTACTTTACTACGAGTTAGATTATAAAGAGCTGCAACGTATTTATAAAAAGGCAATAGATGTATTGTTAAAAGGAATGGCAGCTGAATAATAAGTCAGTTGCTTTTCTTAAAAAACGAATTAGACCGAACGGTCGGTTTATGAAAGGGGAATGAAAATGAACGCTTTATTTAAAAACCGAGCATTTATGCTCGTTATGGCATCTGATATTTTACAACAATTTGCAATTTGGATCAGAAATATGGCTCTTTTATATTTCATAATGGAGCGAATGAATAATGATCCAGTTTCAGTTTCGTTGTTATCGGTTATGGAATATGCACCTATTTTTATTTTCTCATTTATCGGTGGTGCACTAGCTGATCGCTGGAATCCGAAAAGAACGATGGTTGCTGGAGACGTATTAAGCGTACTGTCTATTATAGGAATTGTCTTGTTGTTAAAGTTAGATTATTGGCAGGCTATATTTTTTGCAACACTCATTTCCGCGATTGTAGGTCAGTTTTCTCAGCCATCATCTTCGCGTATATTTAAGCGCTACGTAAAAGAAGAGCAGGTAGCAAATGCGATTGCATTTAACCAAACATTACAGTCATTATTTCTGATTTTTGGGCCAGTAGTAGGATCGCTTGTGTACACACAACTTGGTTTATTTACGTCACTATATAGCTTAATCATTTTATTTTTGTTATCAGCTATTGCTCTTTCGTTTTTACCAAAATGGGTGGAACAAGAGCAAGTGGCGAGAGATTCATTAAAAAATGATATAAAAGAAGGGTGGAAATACGTTCTTCATACGAAAAATTTACGTATGATTACGATCACTTTCACCATTATGGGCTTAGCTGTTGGACTAACGAATCCATTAGAAGTGTTTCTTGTAATAGAACGGCTTGGAATGGAAAAGGAAGCAGTTCAATATTTAGCCGCAGCTGATGGGATAGGTATGTTAATCGGTGGTATTGTTGCTGCAGTTTTCGCTTCAAAAGTGAACCCGAAAAAGATGTTTGTATTCGGTATGAGCATATTAGCAATGTCATTTTTAGTAGAAGGGCTATCTACATCATTTTGGATTACTAGTTTCATGAGGTTTGGAACAGGTATTTGTTTAGCTTGTGTTAATATCGTTGTCGGTACGCTTATGATTCAACTTGTACCAGAAAATATGATTGGAAGAGTAAATGGAACAATTTTACCACTGTTTATGGGGGCAATGTTAATCGGAACTTCACTAGCTGGAGGATTGAAGGAGATGACCTCACTAGTTACTGTATTTTGTATAGCAATGGCACTTATTTTATTTGCGATAGGGCCAGTTCTACGCATGCAAATAAATAAAGAAGATGTCGCTAATAAAGAGGAACTAACAAATTCGTTAGCTTCGAAATAATCATTGTAAGGGAGCAGGATTGCTCCCTTTTCTTGTGGCAATCTTTTGACAATGACATGCCCCAACTATATACTGGTAATGTAAAAACAATTTTACAGGTTAGGAGAAATGTTGTGAAAAATCAAATCTATGAATTACGCACTGAGAACAATATTTCACAAGGTGCATTGGCTGATAAGTGTAAAGTTTCTAGACAGACGATAAATGCAATTGAGAATAATAAATATGATCCAAGCTTAGCGTTAGCATTCCGTTTAGCTGAAGTATTAGGAACAACTGTTGATAAACTATTTTTGTACAAGTTGTAGGGGGAGTAGTTGTTGGGGAAAGAGAAAATAAGCCTTGTAGTTACGGCATTAGTAGCTATAAGTACGTTAGTGTTTGCACTTTATTATTGGTTAACTGAACTTCAAGTAAACTGGTATGCACTATTTATTTGTAGCATCACATTACATTATATGTTTAAAAGTTTGGCATCGCATAATGTGGAAGGGGCAACGGAGGAGAAAGAAGATGTAGAAAAACATGTATTAAAAACAAGTGCAAATGTTACGTATTATGTACTTGTTGTATTAATTTTTAGTTTGTTTTTCGCATCGGTAGGTTTTAATAAATGGATTGATTTTCATAACATACCGCTTTTGTTTGCGTTATGCGCTGCGATAGTTGTAAAGCCGGCTGTAGAATTTTTAATTGTAAGACGTTATCGCTAAAACTAAAGAAAAGATCCTCTTCTCATGAGAAGAGGATCTTTTTCTTATAGCGTTTTAGTTTTTGGACTAGGTGGTGTAACGGATGTATCATTTTCGGGAACTCTAGTTAGTAAGAATCCACCGATAACGAACAGCACAATAATACTAAGGACACCAGCGTTGGTTTTTCCTGTTAATTGCGTTGTAACACCGACTAATACTGGACCCATAATTGCCGCGAATTTACCAAAGATATTATAAAATCCGAAGAATTCATTTGCAGATTCTTTTGGTACTAGTTTAGCAAAATAGGAACGACTAAGTGCTTGAATACCACCTTGAGAAGTGGCAACTAACATTGCTAAAATCCAGAAATCGAGTGTCGTTTTTAAGAAATAAGCATATATGCAGATAATGATATAAATAATAATACCGACGTATAGCATTTTTTTACCTGTAAATGTTTCTGATAATTTTCCGTATAATAAGGCGAATGGACAAGCTACAATTTGTGTGACAAATAAGATGACTAATAGATTCGTTGCACTAATACCGAGATCTGTTCCGTAAGCGGTAGACATAGTAATAATTGTATCGACCCCGTCAATGTAGAAGAAGTAAGCGATTAGGAACATAAATACAGTTTTATATTCTTTAATATTTTTAAAAGTATCAGCAAGGCGTTTGAAGCTCATTGCAATTGGTCTAGGGTGACGTTCAATATAGTGCGTTTGCTCTACGTTTTTTAGCATTGGAATTGTAAATAATCCCCACCAAAGAGCTGTTATTGCGAATGAAATTTGACTGGCAATGCCGACTGATAAAGGGATAGTGCCTTTTTGAGCAAGAATAATAAGAGCGATACAACCGATGAAAGGAATAGTACTCCCAATATAGCCTAATGCAAAGCCTCGTGTAGAAATTCGGTCCATTCTATCTTTAGAGGTAACATCTACTAAAAATGCATCATAAAAAATGTTTGCTCCCGCAAAACCGACTAATGCGAGCATATAGCAGCCTAATAATAAGTACCACTGAGACGTTGGGACGACTGCTAGCATACTTGTAAATACGATACCGAGTCCAAAGAAGAATGTGAAAAATCGTTTTTTAAATCCTTTATAATCAGCAACTGTGCCGAGAATAGGAGCAAGTATAGAAATTAAAAGTGTAGCGAAAGAGTTCGCATATCCCCAATATGCCGTTGAAGTTGCACCAGATAGTCCGGCTTCTTTTGCAGCTGCTTTAAAGTAAATTGGAAATAATGCAGTGGTAATGACGAGCGAATATACCGAATTCGCCCAATCGTATAATATCCAGCTTTTTTCTTGTCTGGACATTTTTTTCATATAATGTTCCCCCTTAAATTTGTTCTACTAACAGTGTACAAAAATAAAAATTATAAAAAGAGAAACAGTGATGATTTTTACATAACTTTTACATATATACACAGTTCTTTACAATTGAAGTAAATCCTCTACAATTGATCCGTCTGTTTCACCTAAGTGTAAACCGAGTAGTCTAGCGATAGTTGGACCTTCATCAATAAGTCTCATATACGGAATGGTAACGCCGCTTTTTATCCCTTTCCCAGCAGCGATAAAAATTGTTTCATAGTTAGGTTTTGTTGGAGAGTATCCATGCGTACCAAATGTATATTTTTTACTAGGCGTAACATCTTTTTCAGTAATTTTTTTTATAAAATCGCCTGTATAGTTTTCAGTGAAATAATATCCTTCTTGTGCTTCCAACATAAATAAACAATTACCATCTGCACCGCAGTCTTTTGCAGCCTCATCATGAAGCATAAATTCAATACCGTTTTGTTTATTTTGAAGTAACTCTTCAAGTAGTAGTTGTATTTTTCGAATTGTATCCGTATCATTTTTGTCCTTCACATATACATAGGCTGAGCCGTCGCAACTTTGGCAATAGACCTTCCAGTCTACTAATTTTCCTTTTGAATTTATAGATATAAGCCCTTTTTGATGAAATAGTACATTTAATTGAATGGCTTTGTTTTCACTTAAAGCGCTATGATCACCGAGAGCGATAATTGTACTTTCTTCGTATAGGTCACTGTTTTTTAAAGCTTGAATAATTTTTCCTAGCCGTTCATCATGTCTATGGATAGCAGCTATTGTTTCGTTAGATTCAAAGCCGTGATAGTGTCTTTGAGTGTCTAAATCGGTGAAATGTACAAACATGACATTAGGCTTCTTCGTCTGGATTGTATGCACAGCAGAAGCAAGTACGAAATCATCGAGTTCAGGCTGTGATAAGCCATTTCTTATATGACCAAAACGCTGATTCAAATTTAATTGATATAGCGGGCTACCGCTAAATAATGAAACTAAAATTTGATTTTGCCACGGTCTATTTGGAAAAATTTCAGGTAAATTGTAATCAATATTTGCTCTGCCGGTAACAGGCCATAGAAGGGCAGCTGTCGTTAAATTTGCTTTATGTGCTTCATCGTATAACGTTGTTCCTTTAATGGATTTTCGGTACCAATGCCAATCTGGTGACTCGCGTCCAGGTTGAAGTAACGTATTGCTAACTACGCCATGTTTATTAGGGTAGTTTCCAGTAACGATTGTTGAGTGACTTGGATATGTTACAGAAGGATAAATAGGTTCCACTTTTCTCGCCATCGCGCCCTTGTTTATTAATGTTTGAAAATTAGGGAGTTTTTGTAATATAGGAAAATCTAAAGCTGATAAGCAATCGAAAGATAAAATAATGACGTGATTTGTTAATGCTTTATCCATAAAGTTCCCTCCTGATTATATAAAACCTATTCTTATATATTACTATTAATACCTAGTAATAAAAATATATTTCTAGGTAAAAATTTATTATTTATTTTCAGAAAAATTAAACATATAATTAAGTATAAGGGAATGAATGGAAGGAGGGAATACTATGGATTGGCTAGATGGATTTAGTATCTTTTACATCATTGGCGGAATTACGATTATCCTTGTATTTGCTATTTCGTATTTACTAAAGAAACGGTTTCCAAACAAACAGTTCGATATTATATTTGCACTTAGTTTAATACTTCTGTGTTTAGCATCCTTTCCGGTTACGATGATGGTGATTGGTGGATGGGAAGGAATGGGATATGGATTTATTGGTTTCTTCGTTCTACTTGGTACACTTATCGGTATGATTGCACATCAACTGGTAAAAATCTCGCGAAAAAGCTACGTATAAAACTGCAGAAAATGAAAAGAATATATAAAAATGAGAAAATTAGCTATTGTTTAAAAAAAGAATTTGTATTATGATAATCAACAAATTTATTTCGTTATAACGATGAAAAAGGACTAGTACATGTTCAACCTTTTTAGCAGAGAGAGAATCCGCCAGGCTGAAAGATTCTTAAAAAGGCGATATGGAACCTACCTTTGCGTTCTGCATATGCAGCGGGAATTTCCCGTTATCAAAAAGAGAGCATGCACAATTTTTTGTGCATGAATCAGGGTGGTAACGCCGGCAAAGCTCGGTCCCTATTTAGGGACGCGGGCTTTTTTGTATTTTCAAAAGGAGGAAGATTGACTATGGCAAAAGAACAAGTACAGGCGATTACGAAGATGGAAGAGGATTTTGCACAGTGGTACACAGATATTGTAAAAAAAGCAGAACTTGTTGATTATTCAAGTGTAAAAGGGTGTATGATTCTACGCCCGTACGGTTATGCCTTATGGGAAAATATGCAGAAAGTTATGGATGAAAAGTTAAAAGCAACTGGTCATGAAAATGTATATATGCCAATGTTTATTCCAGAAAGTTTATTGCAAAAAGAGAAGGATCATGTAGAAGGATTTGCTCCTGAAGTAGCATGGGTGACACATGGCGGGGATGAAAAATTAGCGGAGAGACTTTGTATACGGCCTACATCTGAAACTTTATTCTGTGAGCATTTTTCAAAAATTGTGCAATCCTATAATGATTTGCCAAAGCTATATAATCAGTGGTGTTCAGTAGTTCGTTGGGAGAAAACAACGAGACCATTCCTTCGTACAACGGAATTCTTATGGCAAGAGGGTCATACAATTCATGAAACAGCAGAAGAATCGCAAGCTGAAACGTTACATATTTTAAATCTATATGCTTCTTTCTGTGAAGATTACTTAGCGATACCAGTAATTAAAGGGCAAAAAACAGAAAAAGAAAAGTTTGCAGGAGCAAAGGCAACTTATACGATCGAAAGTTTAATGCATGATGGGAAAGCACTTCAAACAGGAACATCCCATAACTTTGGAACGAATTTCTCTGAAGCATTTGATATTAAATTTTTAGATCGCAACGGTAAGTGGCAATATGTACACCAAACATCTTGGGGTGTATCAACAAGAATGATAGGTGGACTTATTATGGTTCATAGCGATAATAATGGTCTTGTAATGCCTCCTAAAGTCGCACCAGTACAAGTTGTTATTGTGCCGATTGCTCAGCATAAAGAAGGAGTTTTAGCGAAAGCAACAGAGTTACAAGAACATATTCAAAAGGTTGCACGAGTAAAAATAGATGCTAGTAATAAAACACCAGGCTGGAAATTTAATGAGTATGAAATGAAGGGCATTCCAATTCGATTAGAAGTTGGTCCTAAAGATATTGAAAAGAATCAAGTTGTACTTGTTAGAAGAGATACGAAAGAAAAAGAATTTATATCAATGGATCAATTAGAAAAACGTATTCCAGCACTACTTGAGGAAATTCATAATTCTTTATTTAATAAAGCAAAAGTATTTCGCGATGAGAATACGTATAGTGCGACGAATTTCGAAGAGATGAAAAAAGTAGCTGATGAAAAGCAAGGATTTATTAAGGCAATGTGGTGCGGAGAATTAGCTTGTGAAGAGAAACTAAAAGAAGAAGTTGGAGTATCTTCTCGCTGTATGCCTTTTGAGCAAGAGCATTTAGCTGACCAATGTATTTGTTGTGGTAAAGAAGCTAAACAAATGGTGTATTGGGGAAAAGCGTATTAATGCTTTTTTGATAGATGATAAAAAGGACTTTGGGCTGCATAATAAAATGCAATCCAAAGTCCTTTTTAGTTTTGCAATTTGTTTCATGTATGTTTTAGATGGAAGGATGTGTTTTTATTTTGCGTTTTTACGGCGAATAAATAGTAACATACCGATTAGGAATGTTGAAAGTCCCATTAAAATAGATGCAGGATAATGCGTTGCCGTATTAGGTAACTTATCGCCTTCTTTTTTCACATTATCTTTTACATTACCACCTTGGGATCCGTTGCCACCTTGAGAACTGCTATCGCTTTTAACGCGGTTGCCGCCTTGAGAGCCATTACCACCTTGAGAACTGCTATCGCCTTTAACACGGTTACCACCTTGAGAACCGTTGCCACCAGAACCGTTGCCACCAGAACCGTTGCCACCAGAACCGTTGCCACCAGAACCACTGCCGCCAGAACCGCTACCACCAGAACCGTTGCCACCAGAACCGTTGCCACCAGAACCGCTGCCGCCAGAACCGTTACCACCGGAGCCATTGCCACCAGAGCCATTGCCACCAGAACCACTGCCACCAGAACCGTTGCCGCCGGAGCCATTGCCATCAGAACCATTGCCGCCGGAGCCATTGCCACCAGAGCCATTGCCACCAGAACCACTGCCACCAGAACCGTTGCCGCCGGAGCCATTGCCATCAGAACCATTGCC
Organism: Bacillus sp. DE0042; assembly: GCF_007680225.1. Classification (NCBI taxonomy): domain Bacteria; kingdom Bacillati; phylum Bacillota; class Bacilli; order Caryophanales; family Bacillaceae; genus Bacillus; species Bacillus sp. DE0042. The sequence continues at coordinate 134,138 of NZ_VEJP01000009.1, forward strand.
GCCGGAGCCATTGCCACCAGAGCCATTGCCACCAGAACCACTGCCGCCAGAACCGTTGCCATCAGAACCGTTACCACCAGAACCATTGCCACCAGAACCGTTACCACCGGAACCGTTGCCGCCAGAGCCATTGCCACCAGAACCGTTGCCGCCAGAACCACTGCCACCAGAACCGTTGCCACCAGAACCGTTGCCGCCAGAACCACTGCCATCAGAACCGTTGCCACCAGAACCGTTGCCACCAGAACCGTTGCCGCCAGAACCGTTGCCACCAGAGCCACTGCCATCAGAACTGTTACCACCAGAGCCACTGCCATCAGAACTGTTACCACCGGAACCATTACCACCAGAACCACTGCCATCAGAACCATTGCCACCAGAACCACTATCGTCCTGAGAACCACTGTTTCCTGGTGGCTTATTATTATCTTTTGAGTTGCCTTCTGCTAAATGATTGTTATTTTGTACAATTGCGTTTGCTGCTGGAGAGAAGTTTTCCGTTGCTGCATTACCGATATTTAAACCGCTAAAAAAAGATAAAGAGAGTGTTGATGCTAAAATGAAGATTTTCGTCATTGTTTTCCTCCTAAGAAATTAATATTCCATCTAAAATACATCCCTTTGTAATATTTCTTAGGAAAAAGAGTTTTATGCAAAAAAAACTATATATAGAAAAAGGTGGTGTGTTTTTGAAGAGAGAAAAGAGTTAATGTAAACTCTTTATCCCGCTATTTGACGGGTAGTAAGATTCCCACCTGAAAATTCAGCGAAAGCAAAGAATTTAGGTGGGGGATGAACAAAACCCCACTGATTAAAGTTTCACTTTATAAATAGTGGAGCAGTGAGAATTTTACACTCATTACAGTAGAGGAAGTGACAGCAGATGAAAGAATATATTGCATTTGATATTGGTGGTACACAAATTAAATATGGAATTGTTTCAGAAACAGGGACAGTACTAAAGCATAAAACAGTTTCAACAGAAATTCATTTGGGTGGGGAACAAATCATTCAAAAACTTATTCTTCTATCCCGAAAATTAATGAATGAACATACAATTTCGGGAATTGGCATTAGTACTACGGGAATTGTTAATATTCATAAAGGAGTTGTAACGGGAGGGGTGGAGCATATTCCGAACTACGCGACTATTCCTATTATTGATAGATTGCAAGAGGTATTACAAGTTCCTGTATCCGTTGAAAATGATGTGAATTGTGCAGCTTTGGGTGAGAAGTGGAAAGGTATTGGAAACGGAAAAAGAAATTTTATTATGCTTACTCTTGGAACTGGTATTGGAGGAGCGATTTTTATAGATGGAGAGTTATACAGAGGACATTCTTTTAGTGCTGGTGAATGGGGAAATATGTTAATAGAAGGAAAGCCGTTTGAAGGGGTCGCTTCCATTTCAGGGTTAATTCGTCTTGTGCGAAAATATAAAGGTGAAAGTGATTGGAATGGAAAAACGATTTTCGAACTGTATGATAAAGGAGATAGAGAAGTTACACAAGCGGTTGAGGTTTTCTTTAAACATTTAGCGATTGGAATTAGTAACCTTGCTTATATTTTTAATCCAGAAATGATTGTTATAGGTGGAGGAATTACTGGTAGGGGAAATCAGTTCTTAAAAGAAGTAAAAAGAGAAGTAGAAAAATATTTAAATAAAGAGATTTATAATAATTGTGAGATTGAACTTGCACAAAACGGAAATTGTGCAGGAATGGTTGGTGCTATTTACCACTTCTTACATTAGCATAAATAAGTTATATGAATGTTTTCATATAACTGAGAATTTATCCTTTTTATCACTAGGTAAATAATGCTACAATATAAGGGAAGAATACAATATTTTCCGATTTGGAAAATGCTTTGTAGAAAGGAAGAAACTTCATGCCTATTATTTTAGAAAAAGGTCAAAAGATCGATTTAACGAAAGGACAACCAAAAGTAGCAAAACTACAGGTTGGCTTAGGCTGGGATCCAATTGGACAATCAGGTGGGTTTCTGTCTTCATTATTTGGAAGTAAACCAAGTGTAGATTGTGATGCATCTGTTGTTATGTTAGAAGGGGATCGCTTTTTAAACAAAAACGATTTAGTTTACTTCGGAAACAAACTTTCTACTTGTGGTAGTATTATTCATTCAGGAGATAATTTAACAGGTGAAGGCGCTGGTGACGACGAAACAATTTTCGTAGAATTACATAAAGTTCCGAGCCGTATTAATCGTTTAGTATTCGTTGTAAATATTTATGACTGTGTAAATCGTCGTCAAGATTTCGGGATGATTCGTAATGCATATATTCGTATTCAAAACCCGCAAACTGGTGAAGAATTAGCACGCTATAATTTATCGGATAATTATGCTGGCAAAACGACTCTAATTGCAGGTGAAATGTATCGCCACGGAAGTGAATGGAAGTTTTCAGCTGTTGGAGAAGGCACACAAGATAAAAACTTAAGTGAGATTGTATCACGTTATCAATAAAATAAACCGAGGAGGAATTGAATATGGCATCAATTTCATTGAAAAAAGGACAAAAGGTAGACTTAACAAAAACAAATCCAGGTCTTTCAAAAGTTCTTGTAGGACTTGGTTGGGATACGAATCGTTATGACGGACAAAACGATTTCGATTTAGATGTTAGTATTTTCTTAGTAGGTGCTAACGGTAAAGTTTCAGGTGCAGAGGATTTCGTCTTTTATAATAATCCAAAAGGTGCGAATGGTGCTGTCGAGCATTTAGGAGATAACCGAACTGGCGAAGGTGAAGGCGATGACGAATCGATTAAAGTAGATTTAAAAAATGTACCTGCGCATATCGAGCGTATTTGTTTCTCAATCACAATTTACGATGGAGAAGGTCGTAGCCAAAACTTCGGACAAGTTTCTAACTCTTTCGTACGTATTTTAGATGAAGAAAAGAATGCAGAGTTAATTCGTTACGATTTAGGAGAAGATTTCTCTATTGAAACAGCTGTTGTAGTAGGGGAATTATACCGTCATGCAGGTGACTGGAAGTTCAATGCAATCGGAAGTGGATTCCAGGGCGGATTAGCGTCTCTATGTAATAATTTCGGTTTAGATGTAGAGTAATAGATTTTATATATCCATCGGTGAAACATATGTTTACTGATGGGTATATTTTTTAAGATATAAAATATAGAGGTGAATGTAAATGGTTATTCAATTGCAAAAAGGACAGAAGATTGATTTAGGTAAGACAAGCCCTGGCTTAACAAAAACAGTAATTGGTCTTGGATGGGATATTAAATCTTATGACGGTGGATCAGATTTCGATTTAGATGCATCAGCATTCCTATTAGATGCGAATGGAAAATGTACGAAGGAAACTGATTTTATTTTCTATAATAATTTACAGTCTCCTTGTGAATCTGTTCTACATACAGGAGATAACCGCACAGGTGAAGGTGAAGGCGATGATGAACAACTTGTTGTAGACTTGAAGAAAGTTCCGGCAGATGTGCACAGAATTGCTATTACAGTTACAATTTATGATGGAGAAGGCCGTAATCAAAACTTTGGACAAGTTGGAAATGCATTCGTTCGTTTAGCAAATGAAGAAACGAATGAAGAAGTTCTTCGTTTTGATTTAGGGGAAGATTTCTCCATCGAAACAGCAGTTGTCTTTTGTGAATTATACCGTCATAATGGACAGTGGAAGTTTAATGCAGTAGGAAGCGGTTTCCAAGGTGGATTAGGTGCGCTTGTAAGAGCGTATGGCTTGGATGCATAAGAAGGGAAACGATATTCGTTTCCTTTTTTTGACCTTTCTATAAATCTAGCAAAGAATAGGGGATAAAGGTAAGATGAGTATTTTGCAAGGAATCCTTGATACGTATGCTCAGTTTTTCGACTTGGACATGTGGATTAGAGTGTTGCAAGATCCAGTATCTTGGGGATTAATAGGTACACTTGTTGTACTTGAAGGGTTGTTATCTGCTGATAACGCACTTGTATTAGCGGTAATGGTAAAGCACCTTCCGGAAGAAAAGCGTAAAAAAGCATTATTCTATGGACTTATTGGAGCTTATGTATTCCGTTTTATTGCGATTGGAATTGGAATGTTCTTAATTAAATTAGCGTGGGTAAAAGTGTTAGGTGCACTTTACTTAGCTTGGCTTTCGGTTAAATACTTCATTGACAAAAGAAAAGGTAACGCAGAAGAAGAGGAAGCTCATGGTATGAACCAAAACAGTATTCTCTTCAGAATGTTTGGTGTCTTTTGGGGAACAGTTGCGATGGTTGAATTAATGGATATCGCGTTCTCTGTAGATAGCGTACTTGCTGCATTTGGTGTATCAAATCAAGTTTGGATTCTATTATTAGGCGGAATGCTTGGTATTTTAATGATGCGCGGTATCGCTGGCGTATTCTTAAAATTGTTAGAGCGTATTCCAGAACTTGAAACGACAGCATATATTTTAATCTTAATTATTGCAGCAAAAATGTTATTGTCTGTTATTCATATTGAAGTAAGCCATACGCTATTCTTTATTATTTTAGTTGTAGCATTTGGAGCAACGTTTATACTTCACTACATGAAGAATTCTGGACAAGCTAAAGAAGAAGTTGCAGCTACTAAAAATAATCATAAATAATTGAAATGGGTTTGCTCGTTATGCGAGCGCCCATTTTTTATAACTAAAAATAGTTTATAATAGAAGAGAGACTTTATAAAAAAAGTAAATGTTTTTGGAGGTGAACTGTTGTGTTTTCACGTTTTACACTTCAACCATGTGCATTAAAAGACGAATCAGATTTAAAGCAATTTGAAGCGCTTTTAGAAAAACGCCCACAATATGAACTGACAGAGAATGAGATGAAGTTTAGTTATATAGCAACTCGTATTCTTGGTGTTCCTAATGATGTAGATGAATATTTCAATGAGCTATTTGATTATAGTGAAGTAAAAGGGATTGTGGTTTTGCATGAACAAAATTTAAATAAGGTGATTGATCCCGAAAAACTGCGCCATATTCAAGAGGTTTTTACATTACATCAAGAAGCACCGAATGGCCTTACAGTAAATAGGCTTGTCGCCCATCTGTCTGGAAAACAACTATTACCACAAGTAGACAATCCTGACTTACAGCATTATATACATACGACGTTTATTTCTGTATTGAAATTGTATGAAAAACAACATAACCAATCATTAAAAACAGAAGGATTCCGTCGTTTCTTAATCGATATGATTAAGTTAAGTGACAATTACGTAGCGAAGTGGTTCTCTACGATTAATTATAAGAAACAAATGCCGCGCATTATTTGGTACGGTGATGCACAGGAAAGCCGTATATATTTCTTATACTTTCTTATTATGCTCGGTTGCGATGTACTTTATTATCACCCAGAAGGAAAAGATGGATTTGAGAATGTTGATGAGGAAGGAAGAAGTTTTGTTGTGTCTCATCCAGGTCGGATTTCTCTTGAGCCATTTCCAGATCGCCGCCGTGAGCGAGTTGCGACAGTAGCGTATCAGGCTTCAAAAGAAATTGAACAAGTACTTCACCATGATAACTCACTGCTGTACAAGCCATGGCAATTTCGTTCCTATACGCCTGTAGCTCGTACGCTCAAAACAACGTATGATGAACTCTTTTTAATTACGAAAGAAAAGGCATTTGTGCGTCCAACATTCTTTGTTGAAAATAAACACATTTATATCCCTTCTTTATTTGCGAAAATATCAGGTGTTTCAAAAAATGATAAAGAGTATTTTCAGCGATTAAAGGCTGTTACATCATTTGATAACAGTTTATTAATTAATACATTCCCGTTTACGAAAGAACAAAAAGCAAATTTCCAATATCATTACCGAGATGCTTTAGACCGCGGTGGGAAATTACATCCAGATTTAATTATGAACAGTCATTGGTGGCCACATAAACGTTTGCCAGAAGGATTGCAGCATGGTATTGCAGAGGCGATCATCCATACGTGCGAAAGTGAAATGTGTAAACCCATTGCGAAAGAGACGAAACAAGATGTAGCACTGTATGTTTTCGCACAGCTTTCTCAAATACCACCGAACATTTTAGAGCAACTTGAGAAATTTGATTACTCGCAAGAAGTACCTAAAATTGTTATATTTAATAATGAGAAGAGCGGAGAATTAAGCCGTTCTGATGCTGTTTTATTACTATTTTTAAATCAAATAGGAGTAGATGTATTCCACTTCAATCCAACGGGACGAAATGATATTGAACCGTATATTGATGCAGCAGCATTTGATTCACATTGGCTTGAAGAAGTTAATTTCGATCTTGAGTTTCATGGTTCATCAGCCTATAAAAATTTATCACAAACAATAAAAGGACTATTTCGTCCATTTTTATAAGGAAAGGGAGAATAACATATGAATAACCCAGTCGTACTAGATTCGAAAACAGAATTAAATGAGCAAACAGCACAAGATGTTCGCTTGCAACTTAGACAAGATGCGGATGTACAACGTATTTATAATGCAGTAGATATTAAAGATCAGTTAGAATTAATCGAGCTTGGAAAAGAACCATCTATGGAAATTTCACGTTTCGCTGATCAAATTTTACATACAATGTCTTTATCAAAAATAGAAGACTCCGGAGAATTATTAAAACAGCTTGGTAAAATTATGGACAGATTCGATAGCAAAGACTTTGCGGAAGAGAAAAGCGGTTTCTTCTCACGTATGTTCAAAAAAGCTGATAAAATGATTGAACAGATCTTTAGTAAGTACCAAACAATGGGTCGCGAAATGGATAAAGTATACGTAGAAATTACAAAGTATCAAGATGAAATGAAAAAATCAATCGGTACGTTAGATGGTTTATATGAGCAAAATTTAAAATATTATTTAGACTTAGAAAAGTATGTAGTAGCAGGAGAAATGTTATTAGAGCGTTTAAATACAGAGTTGGTTCCAATGTACGAAGAGCGCGTACGCAACAATGACCAATTAGCAGGTATTGAATTAGAGTCACTTAAAAACTCTGTTGAAATTTTAGAACAGCGTATTGATGATTTAGAAAAAGCACGTATGGTTGCGTTACTTACAGCACCACAAATTCGTATGATTCAACGTGGTAATAATAAATTAATTGGTAAAATCAATACAGCATTTATTACAACGATTCCTATCTTTAAAAATGGTATTATTCAAGCGGTAAATGCGAAACGTCAAAAGCTTGTTGCAGATTCTATGGCTGAACTTGATCGCCGCACAAATGAATTACTTAAGAAAAATGCACAAAATATCGCAACGCAAAGTGTGGAAGTAGCGAGATTATCAGGTTCTTCTAGTATTAAGATGGAAACACTTGAGGAAACTTGGAACATTATTTCAAGAGGTATGCAAGAAACACAACAAATTGAAGAGCAAAATAAACGTGAGCGTGAAGAAAGCCGCAAGCGTATGGCTACGTTAACAGAGAACATAAAAAAAGAATTACAAGGATAAAGTGAAACTTTAATCAGTAGGGACATCTCCCGCAAATAGTGAAATAAATGAAAAGGCAATGAGGAATAATCCTCATTGCCTTTTAGTTTCTCTTTACTAATTTAATGATCTCATTCACAACAAGTGGAATGATACTTAATAAGAGAACAAATCCCCAATCTCGCATCGTTAATGCATGTACACCGAATATATTTGCAAGAGGTGGAATGGAGATAATACACACTTGCATAAGAACACCGATAAGAAGGGAGAAGACTAAATATTTATTTGTAAAGATCCCAATTGAAAAAATGGATTTCGTTCTTGAACGTAAGTTAAATGAATGAACGAGCTGAGAAAAACTAAGAACGACAAATGCCATCGTTTGAGCGTGTAATAGGGCATCTTCATCAATTTTCTCTGGGAAAAGAGGAAATAAATTTGTATCTCCGGTATAGAATTTTGCCCCGGCGATAAAGGCTGCTAACGTTAAAAGTCCAATGACAGCCCCATTGAAAATAAGAAAAGGAACGCTACCACTAAACAAGCTTTCTTTCGCATGTCGTGGTTTTTCTTTCATCACATCTGGATCTTCAGGATCAACCCCAAGTGATAATGCAGGCAGTGTATCTGTAATTAAATTGACCCACAAAATGTGAATAGGTCGTAGTGGTGTTGCCCAACCGAGTAAAATAGCTAAAAATAAAGCGATAATTTCTCCAAAGTTACAAGAGAGTAGGAAGAGAATTGATTTTTTTATGTTACGATAAATATTTCTACCTTCCTCAACAGCTTTCACGATAGATGAGAAATTATCATCTGTTAACACTACATCCGCTGCCCCTTTTGCAACGTCTGTTCCTGTAATGCCCATCGCTACGCCAACATCAGCCTGCTTTAAAGATGGAGCATCATTGACACCATCACCAGTCATAGAAACGATATTTCCTTTTGCACGTAATGCTTTTACAATCTTTACTTTATGCTCTGGAGAGACTCTGGCAAATACATTTAAGTGATTAATTTTATTTGCTAGTTCTGTATCTGGGATGTTATCTAATTCAGTTCCAATCATAATTTCAGATATTTCTTTGGCAATACCAAGTTCTTTGGCAATTGCAAAGGCGGTATCTTTATGGTCACCAGTAATCATAACTGTGCGAATACCGGCTTTTTTACATTCTGTAATGGAATCTTTTACTTCAGTTCGCGGTGGATCAATCATACCGACAAGACCAATAAAGATGAGATTTTCTTCGAGATGATCTATAATCACATCGTTTGAATTGTATTGTTTAAATGCGAATGAAAGTACTCTTAAAGCCTCTTGAGACATTGCCCCGGCAGCTTCTAATATTTGATTTTTATCAGCATCTGTTAGAACCTCGATTTTACCGTTTTTAAATATGTGGGTACATCGAGGTAAGAGTTTATCAATAGCACCTTTCGTCATGCTATAGTAGCTGTCATCGTATGTATGAACAGTTGACATCATTTTACGGTCTGAATCGAAAGGCAGCTCGTTAACGCGTTCATGTATCTTTTCTAAATGATCTTTTTGCATGTTAAAAGTGTTTCCAGCAACAAGAAGGGCAATTTCTGTAGGGTCCCCTGTTTGTGAGTCGGAACTGTAAGAAGCATCGTTGCATAGCACCATATTTTCTAACAATAGACGTTGTACATCATTATTTACATTTAAGTTTTCTAAGTGGTCGTATGTGTTATCACTATAAAAGTGAGTAACGGTCATTTTATTTTGCGTTAACGTACCTGTTTTATCTGAACAAATAATTGTGACAGAACCGAGAGCTTCGACAGCTGGTAGTTTACGAATGATAACATTTTGTTTAATCATTCGCTGCACACCAATTGCAAGAACGATGGAAACAATAGCCGGCAAGCCTTCTGGAATAGCTGCAACGGCTAAACTAATAGCAGTCATAAACATTTCTAACGTATCTCGTCCTTGTAAAAAACCGATGATAAACATAATGACGCAAATAGATACAGCAACAAAGCCTAAATACTTACCGACTTGTGCTAAGCTCTTTTGAAGTGGTGTCATATCATCGTCGGCTTCATGTAAAAGGGTAGCAATCTTACCAATTTGTGAGTTCATTCCAGTTTCAACAGCGACACCGACTCCGCGCCCATATGTTACTAGTGTCGACATAAAGGCCATATTTTTTTGATCGCCTAATGGTACTTGCTCATCACTTTGCATAGAAGGGTGGTAAATTGCATCTTTATCAACAGGGACAGATTCACCAGTTAGAGCAGATTCTTCAACTTTTAAATTTGCGGTTTCAATAAGTCGCAAATCACATGGGATATAACGTCCTGCATCCAGCATGACAATATCACCTGGAACGACTTGTTCAGATGGAATTTCTTTTAGTTCACCATCTCGCTTGACGATAGCTTTAGGTGTCGCCATCTTTTTCAATGCCTCTAAAGCTTGTTCTGCTTTCGATTCTTGGATGACACCGATAACAGCGTTTAAAACTACAACGAGCGCGATAATACTTGCATCAGCCCATTCACCTACAAAGGCAGAAATAAGGGCAGCAATAATAAGGACATATACGAGGACGTCATTAATTTGGGCGAAAATACGCTGCCATAACGTGCGTTTTTGTTTTGTAGCTAATTCATTAGAACCGTATTGCTTTAAACGTTGATTTACGATTTCATCTGTTAAACCGTGTTGTTCGTTTGTTTCTAAGTCGATTAATGTTTGATCTTTCGTCTTACTGTACCAATTGCTCATAAGTAAGCACCTCCAGTAAAAACAGTTAGCAATGGTAGTGTTGCTATTATTTGTGAGTAGTATGTATGGAGAAAAAATCTAAGGTGAGGTTCTACTTCCATTGTACAGTATTTTACAGTTGGTTGAGGGAAAGAGAAAAGTTGTCATGAATTTGTTGGAAATAAAAAAAGCCTCATATAAACGAGGCTTTTTTTACTTTTTAATTAATGTACCTAATTCTTCTGTAATAGCTTGCATTTCACTGATGCTGAATGTTTCACGTTTCATAACATGCTCATAAATGTCACGTAAGTCTTCGTACATTTCTTCATTAAAGCTAGCAGCTCTCATCGCTCCAGCATTAACCATACGTAATTTTTCTTTAATAGCTTCGACCATATATTCAACGTTTTCTTCTGACTTTACGGATAAATCCACCGAAGTGTCCCCCTTTAAAATAACATAAGGATATCTTAACATTTTTTATCATTTTCGTTAATGAATCTTTTCAATCCTATTAAATTAGTAGGGATTTCCTTTATAATTAATAATTGGTTGTTTATACTATAAGTATATATAAAGAAATGCACCAAGAAGGGAAGAACAAAAATATGGTTCAAGTATTGTTTGTTTGTCTTGGGAACATTTGCCGTTCACCGATGGCAGAAGCAATTTTTCGAGATCTTGTCGTAAAAGAGGGACTCGAGGAGAAAATTGTCATTGATTCTGCAGGAACTGGAGATTGGCATGTTGGCCATCCGCCACATAAAGGAACACAAAAAATTTTAAAAGAAAATGCAGTCACTTTTGAAGGAATTAAAGCAAGGCAGGTAGAAAAAGAAGACTTAACAAAGTTTGATTATATTATTGCCATGGACAACAGGAATATAGCAGATTTAAAAAGTTTAGGTAAAACTGGAGGCTATATTGGTAGACTGTCCGATTTTGTTCCAGACGGTGGCTGGACAGACGTTCCCGACCCTTACTATACAGGGAATTTCCAAGAAGTATATGACCTTGTAACAGAAGGGTGTGCAAAGCTATTAGCTTTCATTCGAAATGAACAAGGAATATGAGGAAGCTTAGAAAGAAATACTTTCTAATATAAGAAATGAAAGGGTGAAGGAATATGGCAAAGAAAAATAATATTGCTCGAAACATTGCGATTGGTGTAGCTGCAGGTGTAGCTGTATCTATGTTGAAGAAGGAAAACCGTGAAAAAGTAAAAAATACTGCGGAAAAAGCAAAAACAAAGATGATTGAAATCGGTGAAAATGCGAAGATAAAAGAAAAAGTGCAAACTGTTACAGATAAAGGACGCGAACTCGCTGACTTCAATGTAGTAAAAGCGAAAGTAGCAGAAATTAAAAAATTGACGCCGTCTGTTGTAGAGACGTTAAAAGAAACGAAAGAAATTTTTAGTAAGAAAAAGGTTGAGCCAGCAGAGAAGCCAGAAACGATTGAAATTCAAGCTGTATCTTCAAAGGTAGATGAGCTGAAAGCAGAAGAAGAGCCAGTAGTTGCTGAAGATGGCGGTATGAAAGAAGCGCGTGAACTATTTATGAAAGACTCAAATGTAGAGGAAAAAAAAACTGAAGCGTACATTGAGTTGAAGCAAGATAAAGAAGAGAAGAAAAGCGTTTAAATATATATGAGAAAAATTTTAGAAAAGGTGAGGAGACATCGTACTTATTCGTTTGGTAAAGACTTATATGACCGAACGATGCGCGATGATGTAGCGGGCTTGGCAGCACAGCTCGCTTATTTCTTCTTGCTTGCAATTTTTCCTGGGCTCGTTTTCTTAATTACGCTTCTTGGATTTATTCCCATTCAAACAGAGGATGTGCTTAGTTTATTAGAGGTTTATGTACCAGATGATGCAATGAACTTAATTGAGGTAAATGTAGATAAAGTTGTAAATCAGCAAAATGGTGGTTTATTATCATTTGGTTTATTATCCATGTTATGGTTTGCCTCAAATGGTGTTAATGCGGTTATGAATGCTTTTAACCGCGCCTATGACGTGAAAGAAACACGTTCTTTTATTACAACAAGAGCGTTATCAATTGTGTTTACATTAGCTATCATTTTTATGATTGTCTTTGCTTTAATTGTCCCGGTATTCGGACAAGTTATTGGAGCAGCGGTGTTTAAAGCACTCGGTTTATCAGATAGTTTCTCTTTCGTATGGAGCATTACACGCTTAGTAGCGAGTTTCTTCGTACTATTTGCCTTGTTTAGTTTCTTATATACATTTGCACCAGATCGAAAGTTAAAAAGAAGAGAAGTCATTTCAGGAGCAACATTTGCTACTGTAGGATGGATTGTGGTATCGTACTCATTTGCTTATTATGTAGATAAGTTTGCGAATTACGCCAATACATATGGTGGTCTCGGTGGTATCATTATTTTAATGTTATGGTTTTACTTAACTGGATGGGTAATTTTACTTGGCGGTGAAATTAATGGTTTACTCCATCATTATAGGACGGGTGACAATAATTCCCGTAATGAAAAATGACCTCTTGTTCCATAATAATAGGGAACAGGGGGGATATTTCATGAGTAATAATAAAAAGAACCACAACAACAAAAATAACAATAAACAAAAGAGCAGTTCGCATCCAAAGCATAAAACGAGTAGTAGTGCGAATGGGCATAATAGCTACCATTAAAAAAACGGGTCCTCTATGAGGGACCCGTTTTTATTTGTTTCCTTTTAATAATCGTAATCCATTTAAAATGACAAGAATCGTACTTCCTTCATGCCCAATCACACCGAATGGAAGAGCTAAAAATTGCAAGAAGTTTGAACAAATCAGCATTGCAATTACAGCTAGTGAAAAGATTACGTTTTGCTTTACAATACGGTTCATTCGTTTTGATAAGCGGATTGCTTGGGAAAGGCGAGATAATTCGTTTTTCATAAGTACAACGTCTGCAGTCTCTAAAGCTACGTCTGTTCCTTCACCCATTGCTACACCAATGCTGGCAGTAGCGAGTGCAGGAGCATCATTTATACCATCTCCGACCATTGCTACTGTCCCGTATTTTTCTTTTAGCTTTTTAATCGTTTCAACTTTTGTTTCTGGTAAGCATGATGCGTAATATTCCTTTATATTACTTTCAGAGGCAATTGCTTTTGCCGTTTCTTCATTATCTCCAGTAATCATAATTGCTTCGACACCAATGCTTTGTAATTCACGAATAGCAGCTATTGTTTCTTGGCGAAGCGTATCTTTTAAAGCGATAAGTCCAAGAATGCCTCTCTCATCACTAATATAAACGACAGTTTTACCTTCTTTTTCAAGGGAGGCAGAAATACCATTATGAAATGTCTTTGTTTCTTCACCGATAAAATCAGCTTTACCTATTTTATAAGCTTTGTTTTCAAATATTCCTTTGAGTCCAAAACCAGTTACATCTTCAACATTTTCTGGTTTTTTTAATGCAACGTCATACGCATGTTGTGCATATTTAACGATAGATTCAGCTAAAGGGTGTGTAGAGTGACTTTCAATTGATGCTGTAATAGAAAGTACTTCTTTTTCTGTCATACTTTCTCGAACATATACATCTGTTACGGTAGGTTTTCCTTCTGTTAATGTTCCTGTTTTATCAAAGGCGATCGCTTTTACTGAAGCGAGGCGTTCTAAATGTATGCCACCTTTAAAGAGAATTCCATTTCTTGCTCCGTTAGAAATTGCAGACAATGTTGCTGGTGTAATGGCAGCAACGAGTGCACAAGGAGATGCGACTACAAGTAAGATCATAGCGCGATAAAACGTTTCATTCCAGCTCCAGTCAAGTAAGAAATGAGGGACGAACATCATAAGCGCAACAACGAGTAGTACACCTTTTACGTATGTTCCTTCAAACTTTTCGATGAATAGTTGTGATGGTGATTTTTCACTTTGTGCACTTTGGACGAGACGGATAATCTTTTGGAATAATGTTTGATCGCTCGGCTTCGTAATTTTAACTTCGATAGCACCGCGTAAATTTACGGTACCGGCAAATACTTCATCGCCATGCTTTTTTTCATTTGGAATAGGTTCTCCAGTAATTGCTGCTTCATCGATATTTGTTTCACCGTTATGAATCGTACCGTCAGCAGGAACGCGCTCACCTGGCTTAATTAAAATAATGTCGTTAATTTGTAATCGTCCAACAGGAACACGTTCTTCGGGTCCATTTGAAATACGTAATGCTTCTTCAGGTTGTAAATCAAGAAGCGCTGAAATTTCTTTTTGACTTTTACTTAATGTATAAGATTCCATCGCACCGCTTAGTGCGAAGATAAAGATTAAAATTGCACCTTCTGCCCAGTAGCCAATGATTGCAGCACCGATAGCAGCAAAGAGCATGAGCATTTCGACATTTAGCTCTTTCTCTTCAATGGTATCTTCAATACCTTCTTTCGCTTTTGCATATCCACCAACTATATAAGCAAGGATATAGCAAGTAATGCCTACATTCATTGCATCGTTCTTTGTGAATAACCAACCAGCTAAAATGAAAATACCAGATGCGATTGCAAATATAAGTTCATGATGTTTCGTTAATGTATCCCATAAAGAGGGATGAGAAATAGACTTTTGTACTTGTAATGTTTTTACTTCTGAGTTCATTACTACTCGCTCCTTCCAAATTCTTATTGAGAAAAAGAATCAAAATCGAAACCCCTATAAAACGACGAAAGCTGCCATCCATAATGGATAGCAGCATTTCTGTTGAATCTGATTTTAATAGTTATTATGTTGTAATTATTCTATAGTATAGCATATGTTTTCGTTAGATGATATGTTTTGTTTGCGTATAAACTGAAAACTTGTGTTTTCACACTTCCTTTGGTATATATGAATATTGTTCATAAAAAGATCGGAAAGGAAGACAACAAGTGAAGACAGAGAAATTTTTTACCCATCCGATTGGCGTACTAATTGCTGCAATAGTAGCGACTTTTTTGTGGGGGAGCGCATTCCCATTTATTAAATTAAGTTATGCTGAACTTGGAATTCAGCCACAAGAAGTTGGGGAGCAAATATTATTTGCTGGTTATCGTTTCTTTTTATCTGGAGTCATGCTCTTATTATTCTTTAAAGTGTTAGGAAAAGATATGAGCTTCAAAAAAGGAACGGGGAAGCAGTTAGTACAAATTGGTTTATTTCAAACATTTCTTCAATATATATGTTTTTATATTGGAATGAGTTATAGTTCTGGTATTGAGGGAGCTATCATTTCAGGAACATCATCATTCTTTCAAATTTTACTCGCTCACTTTTTATATAAAGATGACGCTCTCAATATGAGAAAAATAATTGGGGTCTCTATCGGCTTTTGTGGTGTCATTTTAGTAAATGTACCGAGTGATGGTAGTTTGTCATTCCATTTCGGAATCGGTAGCTTATTACTTCTTAGTGCAGCAATGTTGTATTCATATGGAAACATATTGGCGAAAGAAGGTAGCAAAACATTAGATGTTGGCTATATGACAGCATATCAAATGATTTTTGGTTCTATAGGGCTATTATGTATAGGAGCTCTGCAAGTTGGAGTAATGCCATTTACATTTAGTGTACATGCAATATTTATGCTTATCTATTTATCTTTCTTATCCGCAGCAGGCTTTTGCATTTGGAATACAATTATGAAGTATAACAAGGTTGGAAAAGTATCAATGTACATGTTCTTTATACCCGTATTTGGTGTGTTATTATCGAGCATGTTTTTAGGAGAAGCAATTCATTCATTTGTATTATTCGGTTTGGCATGTGTAGCCGCGGGAATTATCGTGGTGAATCGGACGACAGCTAAGCAGAAAAGGGCGAACGAAAAACAAGTAGCATAGATAACAGGAAAACGATTACAATGGAAGAACAGTACTGTTCTTCTTTTTTTATATAGAAAAAGGATAATAGACTAGGTGTAACGAAAAAAGATACAAAAAGCATTTATTGAGGAGAACATGTTATGAATCTACTTTACATGGTGTTAATTGGACAAATAATTCTTTTTTTAATTGGTGCAATGTACGCAATAGGACAGACAAAAAAAACAAGAAATAATATGCCGTTACCTTTAGCGGTGCGTCTTATTCTTAGTTTTTCTTTAACAGGGAGTGCAATTTGGATATGGTTACAAGATCCATCAGTAGCGTATAGTACGTGGGTTGCACTAGGTATGACGTTATCAACTGTAGGAGATTTATTTATGGCAGGTTTGATTCCAATTGGTCATCGATTAATTGGAGGGATGATTACTTTCGCGCTTGCGCATTGTTTTTATGTAAAAGCATTTTTGCAAACAGGCATCTCATGGAATGGTTTTTGGATTGGTTTACTCGTATACGGACTCTTTCTAATTATAGGATGGTTCTTTTTTATACGAAATGATAAACAAGATAAATTGTTTACGATAGGAGCTCTAATTTACGGATTGTGGGTTGGAGGAATGGCTTGCTTTGCATTCGCCCTATACTATGAGAATACAGGAATATGGTGGATACCGGCTTTTGGTGGTTTACTATTTGTGATTTCTGATTTTATTATAGGCGTGACAGATATTGGAGGGCGCAAATTAAAGTATGAACCACTTTGGATTTGGTTTACATATGTAGCGGCTCAAATGTGTATTGTATATGTGGGAATATAAAAAGATACTCTCAAAAATAGTGGATAGACTATTTTGAGAGTATCTTTTTTTGTTACTATGCTACGATGTTTTTTTGTTGTAGAGCAGAAAGGCTATATTTATCAGCTGCTTTATAACCTTGAGCTAATAAATCATTGATGTAAAGCTTGTTGTAAATAAAGCAGAAGACTAGGTTAGAGAATCTGAACGTAAACATGCTAGCGATTAAAATAATTAAAAACCATTTCCAATCTCCACGGAATATAGCAGGGAAGAAACGAAAGAAAAATACAGTCCAACTAAAACCAATTTTTGCTTGTTTAATTTGGCCGGTATTTTCATTTTTAAGCATAACTTTCATAGAAAAAGTCCTCTTAAGTAAATAAAAATATAAAATAATAAACTCGAAATATATTATATTTAAATAATATATTTTTGAATATTATTATTTAAAAGTTTGTAATATTACAATTTTATAATTCAGAATTTTGTGGAAATCACACAGTTGAAGTCCTTATAATAAAAGTAAAAAGATGATGAGATGGTGGAATGATGCAAAAGAAAAAACGTTTGCGTGAATTCTTTGGAACAATTGCAATTGCATGTTTGTTAGTGTTTTTAGCGAAAATTTTTGTGTTTTTTCCTACGACTGTAAAAGGAGCGTCCATGAAGCCGACGTTACAAGATGGGGATAAGCTGATTGTTAATAAGTTAGCAAAGCAGTTTGAAAGTTATGGGAGAGAAGATATTATTGTTGTGAAGACGGATAATTTTTATGTGAAAAGGGTTATTGGTTTGCCTGGCGATGTAATCGAGGTGAGAAATGATCAATTATATGTGAATCATGAAGTGACACAGGAAGCTTATTTGTATAGTAATAAAAAACAAGCTGAAAAAAAACTTATGAATTTAACAGAGGACTTTGGACCGATTACAGTTCCTAAAAATAAGATTTTTGTTATGGGAGATAATCGCCTAATAAGCAGAGATAGTAGAAATGGTTTGGGACTTATTGATAGAGAAGATGTATTAGGAGAATTAGCGGCAATTTATTATCCATTTGAACATATGAAAATAATGAATTAAAGTAAAAAACCAAGCAAACTGAAATTTGCTTGGTTTTTTATGTTAAATCGTAGGAGACTCATTAAATTCATAGACGTCTTCATTGTTTTTGTTTGTACTTAAAACGAATTTGTGCTGCAATAGTTGCAGTTTAAAGAATGCTAACGGATCGTGATAAGTTTCTGGGTTGCTTCTTAATGTTGTTAATGTTTGCTCGTCTTCCTGTATTTCAAGTTGAGCTGCTTCTACATTTTGTTTCAATATGCTAAGTGGATCTTTAAAGAACATCATGATATCTCGTTCTAATGCGCCTTCAAATACTTCAAATTGAAGGAAGAATTGTTTTGAGATTGTTTGAGCAATTTCCGTATAGTCTTCCGTTTCAATGTATTGTTTATATTTGTTTGCGAGCATAGACTGATTTTTTTGCATGTTACCAAATAGTTTTCCCGCACTCTTTAAGAAAAATTGTGTCGGTGTAAAGCGTAATAAAATATTGATGTTCGTTACTGTAATTCTATTTGTCATGCGTACAACATCTCGATGCCAATCATCTAGTAATTTGAAATCACAAGGAAGTTTCATGCGTTCTTCTTTATATAATTTATTAAACGTTTCACTCATTTCATCTAAATAAGATTGAGCTTGAATAAATTCATTATGAGCTGTTTCAATCCACTCTTGAATAGAACCAGTAAATTTAGGAAGAAGTACTTGTTGTACATGTTTTTGAACTCGTTCGTTCATCGCAGTATTTAATTCTTCATGAACTAATTTGAAGTCGCTATCTTCTTGAACAAGGTCAGAACAACTCTGTAATAATTCAGGGATTTGAGAATGGATATCTCGTGTGATTTCTTCTTTCGTTAAAAGATAAGATTCTGTAATAGAACGAATTTTATCTTTTTCAAGGGCAGTAAGGTTGTTAATAAATCCATTTAATTTAACTGAGATATGTTTATTCCAGCGTACTGATTTCACTAATGTATTTTCTAACTCCACACGTTCATTTACAAGGTATGCGATTGTCTTTTGAGTAAACCATATTAGTTTTTCTATACGTTCTTGTTCCATGTTACGTTCTGCCAAATTAGAAAGAATAGACTCTGTCACGTCCCCAAGTTGCTGGCTACTCTCTTGTGAAGGAGAGTATGGGAAGAACTGTGCATTTGGGAAATGGACTTTAATCTTACTCATTAGTTTTTCATTATTGGTCGTATTATTTGTGTGTAATACGAAATGAATTTGTAAATTTGGCACTTGTTCCCGTAAATAAAGTAATGTATCAAGTGCTTCACCATGTAATGGTGAAGCAGAATTTAATACGTAAATAAGGCTATCTGCTGCTTGTAAGTATTCAAAATATGAGCTGTTTTTATCCACTTGCCCTTGAACAGGTGGCGTAACAAGAAATGCGAATTTATTTTTTCTTAAAAATCTACTTGGTAACTTAATTTCTATACATTTTTTCTCAAGTTCTGATCCGGAAGGTGTAGCCATTCTTTGATGGAATTCATCAAAGTTAGGTATATTGTGTACATCTAACGCAGTGAATTCTGTTATTTCAGTTTGGCTATCATCTTTAAATAGAATAGGAGTTGTTACAGTCTCAGTTAAGATGTTCTCTCCTAGTATTGAATTGATGAATGATGATTTATCCTGGTCACTAGTTCCCGCTATTAGTAATTGTGTAACATTTAAATCACACAGTTCGTGAACGAGTAACGTAAATTGATGACTTAAATCCACATCGTTTTTTTCAGCCCATACAGCAATTGTTTCGAATAAATGAGAAACTGTTTCCATATTTACATTTGTTTCAGCTGTTGAATTAGAAAGTAGGGCTCCAGCACTTTTTACGAGTAATGACTCTAAAGTTGTAGGTGAAACTTCATTCCATGCTAACACTGCAGCAGAGACAAATAGGGCATCTTTTGCTTGCGTTAAACTAAACCAATTGGTTAATAAATCTGGTACAAGTCCCTGCATTTCATGCATGAAATGCTCACCAGTAATTAACTCAAAGTACGTATCTTGATAGCGTTCAACAATTTCATGCCAATCGTCATTGTTGTCTGTTTCAATATGTAAGAATAAATGATTTATTGTTTGAATCCAAGGTAGATGTAAGTTTTCATTTTGATAGCTGTTCCAAAGCGCAATAACAAGTTCTTTAAATTGGACTTGATCAATTGCATATAAAGCTTTTAAAGATTCATAGAAATATTCTGGTTTGATTTGTTTCGTGAATCCTTGATTCACATAATTGATTAAAGTATCGAACCAGTGTAACGATTTTGTTCGAATTCCTTCTTGAACGGCAAGTTCGATAGCATTATTCCAATCTTCTTGTTTTTCATAGAATGAGCGAGCAATTGCAGTGATATTAGGATAGTCAGGTTGAAATGCAACAGCCTCACTAATCGTCTTAAATGCTAGACCTAAACGATCTTGTTCGATGTAAAGAGAAAGAAGTTGTAAGGAAACTTCCATTGTAAGAGTTGTATCTTCCGTTTGAATAGATTGATAAATCTCTTCTGCTTTTGGCAAGAATCCTAGTTCAAAATAAGAATCCGCAATATTTTTGGTTGCCCAAAGTGCAAGTTCGTTATTTACTTTCTCCCATTTAAATATCGCTGCTTCAAAGTCTTTATTTTGGTAATAAAATTCACCTTGGGCAAAGCGGATATTAGAAATGTTGGAGAATTCATTTGTAGATTCATTTATATATGCTTCACCGAGTACTTCTGATACTGGAGTAGAAGTTTCTTCTGTTAAAAATGTTTTATAGTAAACCTTTTGGATAAATTGATTTTCAATGGTCATGTTCGTTCCCCCTGTATAATTTAGAAAAATGATGTTGTATGTAAAGGGTGTATGTTCTTTTAATAGGTAGAAGTTGCATTATATCGACCAAACTATGTTTTTGCTAGATATATCATTTTTCCTGAGAGTTAAACCGTTGCGAAAAGTAACTTTCCTTTATTGTAACAAAAAAACAAGCATATGAATTTTTATTTTTTAATCCGGCTATTTGCGGGTAGTAAGACTAGCGCTTCAAAAATCGGTGAATACAAGGGAAGTAGGCGGGAGTCGGGCGCACAATTGGTGTGTGCTAAAAATTAGTGAGGATGAGCAAATCACCACTGATTAATGGTTCACTTTCTTCCTGCTAAAGGAATGGATAGAAGTAGAGTTCATTATAAAAACAATGTATAGTGAATATGTATACCATGTTTGTCTGAAAGATAGAAAGGGCACAATGTGGAATAACGATCGTGCATAGGATGTGTTTTCCAAATGGAACAACATATTGGCGAGTTAATCGCGCATTATGGGTATTTTGGAATTATTATAGCGTTGGCCGGTGGAATTGTTGGATTACCGATACCAGACGAGTTTTTATTGACCTTCGTTGGTTATAACGTTTCTAAAGGAGTTATGTCAGGAACTGCTGCTTTTTTAAGCGGGATGGCTGGTGCGATGTTAGGTATTACATTAAGCTACATATTAGGTTTAAAACTTGGACTTCCTGTTTTAAAAAAATATGGGCCGAAGATTAGAATTAAAGAACATCACATTGAAAAAACGCATATTTTATTTGAAAAGTATGGCCCCTTTCTTTTAATGATTGGTTACTTTATCCCGGGAGTACGTCATTTAACAGCATATTTTGCTGGGATGTCGAATTTAACACTTTGGCGTTTTTGTTTGTATGCTTACGGTGGTGCGCTTATTTGGATAAGTGTTTTTATTGGACTTGGCTGGAAGTTAGGAGAGAAATGGCGTTTCGTTGAGTATAGTTTACATCATTATGGAATATGGATTTTATTCATTTCAGTAATTGTTATATGTATTGTATGGTTTTACATAAAGAAAAAGAAAAACCGCTAATAGCGGTTTTTTTAGCTGAAAGCAATAAATAATACACCAGCTGTAATAAAGACTACACCAACGCCAGTCATAAAGTTTAATTTTTCACCGAGTATAATCATCGCGAGAATGATAGAAAATACGACGCTTAATTTATCGACAGGAGCCACTTGTGAAACTTTCCCTGTTTTGAGGGCAAGAAAATAAAATAGCCATGACGAAGCACCTGCAACCCCACTTAATGTGATAAAGAGCAGTGCTTTTTTATTTAGCAGTACGTCGCCAATATTTTGAAATTTACCTTGGATAATAATAACGCCTACCATAAATAATGCCATAATAATAGAACGAACCGTTGTTGCAACATTGGCATCGATTCCATCTAAACCAATCTTTCCGAAAATAGATACAAGGGCAGCAGCAATTGCTGATAATAGTGCGAATAAGAGCCATGAACTCATAGTAAAATTCCTCCAATCTTACATTATTATACATGAAAACCATTCTCATGTATAAAGTGAAACTTTAATGAGTGGGATTTTACCGCCCCGCAAATAACGAAATAATCCCCACCTTATATTGCTAATAAGGTGGGGATTATTATACTACTCTGCAATTTCCTCATACAAAAAGTACGTTACATTATAAATATGTTCTACTTCATCGTCTGTCATAAACAATAATTCATCACGCTCAATCCCTTTTTTCTTTTCAATAAACTCAATCATGTTTTTACGTTCTTCTCTTTTCATCAATTTTATTTCTCCTCTCAATCTGTTTTAATACAGTTTATTTAAGCTACTGCTATTATATAACAGAATCTTTAGAAAGTTCCACCTATTTTATTGTTTTTTTCAGAAGAACTTTTCGACAAAACAAGCCCACCTAAAGGGGGCTTGTTTTATTTTATAGTCGTAAAAACTCAGGCTCCGTCGTACCAGCACCATCGATGTAATAAATTGTGTCGGGATTGATTTTTATTAATACGTAATTAGGGTCTTCAGGACCAAGTAACCAACGTTTTAAGCTATTATTCCAAAACTTGTTTTTTAATGTGGAGTCTTCCTCGATGGAAGCTAAGCCTTCAACTTCAATATAATCTTCATCTAATTTTTTTCCTTCACGTCCAAGTAGTACATGTACATTTGGATTGTTTTCGATATCTGTTATCTTTTTTGATTTCCGATCTGTTGCAACATATAACACAAAATCTTCGTGGAAAAACATCATAAAGGTACTATGAGGTTTATTTTCACGTACAGTAGATAATACACCAGTTCGTTGACCGCAAATAATAGTTTCAATTTTTTCTTTTAAATGCATGCTTTTAGCCCCTGTTCATAATTTATTGTTTTCTCCATTTAAACAAGATAATTTAAATATCTTTCATACTGTTTTCTTCAATCCGATTTTTTAAACGTAATTGTGATGAAATCGGACAAGTTAGGAGAAGAATAATAATAATATCGAGGAGAAATACATACGATGGAAGGATGAAAAGCATGTTTAATAAAATATTTCTTATAGTAGCGCTGATCGGGGTACCACTTTCTGTACTTGGAAAAATGCTTCATTGGCCTCAAACAATTATGTTCGCTGTGTATTGTATTACTATTATCGCATTAGCGGGTTTTATGGGGAGAGCGACAGAAAGTTTGGCGATTGTCTCGGGACCTAGAATAGGCGGATTATTAAATGCTACTTTCGGTAATGCTGTTGAACTAATCATTTCGATTTTTGCACTTCAGGCAGGATTAATTGAAGTGGTGTTAGCCTCATTAACGGGTTCTGTACTTGGAAATTTATTATTAGTAGGAGGGCTATCCTTCTTTGTAGGAGGGCTTAAATACAAAAGACAAAGTTTTAATGTGTATGATGCAAGGCATAATTCAGCTTTATTAATCTTTGCTGTAGTAGTAGCTTTTGTTATTCCAGAGATTTTTTCAATGAAGATGGATGCTGGAAAGACCTATCAATTAAGTATCGGTGTTTCTATCATTATGATTATTATGTACCTTGCTGCACTGCTATTTAAGCTCGTTACGCATCGGGGTGTATATCAACATAAAACGGATGAAGTAGCTCATGAGGAAGAACCAGAGTGGTCGAAAGGTAAAGCGCTACTTATTTTAGCAATAGCGACAATTGCGGTAGCTTATGTGTCAGAGGCGCTTGTGCATACATTTGAGACAGTTGCAAAATCATTTGGTTGGTCAGAATTATTTATAGGGGTTATTATCGTTGCAATTGTTGGGAATGCAGCGGAACATGCATCTGCAATTATTATGGCGTATAAAAATAAAGTAAATATTGCAGTTGAAATTGCAATAGGTTCTACGTTACAAATTGCCATGTTTGTTGCTCCTGTATTAGTACTGCTTTCTATGTTCTTTGCACAAAGGATGCCTTTAGTATTTACAATACCAGAACTTGTTTCTATGATTACAGCTGTTTTCTTAACGATTGCGATTTCAAATGATGGAGATACAAATTGGTTTGAAGGCGGTACGTTATTAGCGGCGTATGTCATTATGGGAATTGGTTTTTATTTATTATGAAAAACAGGCATAACAATTGTGTTGAGAGAAAACAATAAACAAAGTAGTATATATACCTTTACGTAGGAAGGAGCCAGACAGGTGAAACGAGTATACAGCATATGTCTTTCAACTATGGTCTCGTTTATTCTATTATTTCCTAACATGAGTTTTGCAAAGACAACGGTAGAAACAAAAATGCCTTCATCTGTATTAAATATTTCTAAAGACAATACGTTTCCAAATGATGCGCAAGATTTGCCGCGCTTACAGCCGAGTAAGTTTGCTCAAGAACTATTGAAAACAGCAAATATTAAAATTGAAAATCCGGACTTAATTCGAATGTTTAATGAAACGACAATTTCGAATGCGCCGCTTGCGGTAGGGTACCGAGCAAAGATTTATTTAGGTCAATGGGCTTTGAATTATGAATCGGTTGAGACATCGATTAATTGGGAATATAAACAAGTAAATCGCAATGTGTACGATAATCGCGGAGGAGATCGCTTATATCCGCTACGCTATAAGCAAGAAACGCAAAAGACGGTTGAAGGTGATTTAACAGCAGATATGAAAAATACTGCGGATGTGAAAAAAATGATGCTTCTCAAAGCACTTGAAAAAGTACAATTGCCGCTATCATTTAAAACGACCATTGGTTATGGTACTGGACATGAGCGTGTGTATAATATTAGTCCGAGTCAACTTGGATATTTATACGCTTATACACCAGCAGTAAATGAAAAAGGAAAAGTAACATTTGGAGAAGTGTATCTTGTGTTAAAGGGAAATCAAAAAAGGCTTGTTGTAAAAAATATTACTTCTCAAGGAATTGGAGCGGCGATTCCAATTCACGATCATTTGTATTTTAAATTCATTTCATCTTCTCACTCGCAATAATATGAAAAAACGTCAGCTTATAAGCTGACGTTTTTATTTATCCCGCTATTTGTGGGCAATTGGTTCAACTAATAATCAGTGGGGAATGAACAAAACCCCCACTGATTAAAGTTGAACTTTAAAATGTTATGTTTGCTGTTTTTGATAAGAAATCTTCTGTCGGATAGTAGCTATTTTTTACAAGAACATTTGGTCCAAGGCATTTTACTGCAGGACAGTGACAGCTTAATGATTGTGCTGTTTTTGAAGCACTCCATTTGTCATACGCTTCTTGTAGTGTGTTTGTTTGTACGTTACCTAGAAGAGGAACGTCACCGAAATCAGTTACAATAATATTTCCATCGAAAATGTTGACGTTTAAACGAGAACGACCATCTGGATCGTTACGAACTGTTACATTTTTGCTTTCTTGTAATTTCTTAAATGTGGCGATGTCTCGCTCGTCATCGCTACAAGCGTAGAAAGGTAAAGTTCCAAATAACATCCATATATTTTCATCGCGAATTTCTAGTAAATGCTCAATTGCATCACGAATTTCAGCTTTTGTTAAAATTTCTAGATTGCTCGCAAAATCACTCGGATACATCGGGTGAACTTCATGACGTTTACAGCCCATCTCTTCGACAATTTGACGATGAATATGTTCAATATGTGGTAGAGTTCTTTTGTTTAACATCGTTTCAGCTGATACGAGTACACCTGCATCTGATAGAGCTTTACTATTTGTAATCATTCGTTCAAATAATTTTGCACGTTGTTCATAAGTAGGTTTACGTTCCATCATTGCAAATCCACCTTCAACGAAGTCATCAATTGTTCCCCAGTTATGGGATATATGCAATACGTCTAAATAAGGAATAATTTGTTCGTAACGTGCTAAATCTATAGTTAAGTTTGAGTTGATTTGAGTGCGAACGCCTCGTTCATGGGCGTATTTTAAGAGTGGTGTTACATAGTTGTCGACGGATTTCTTTGAAAGCATTGGTTCTCCGCCAGTAATACTTAAAGAACGTAAATGAGGAATCTCATCTAATCGTTTTAATAAAAGCTCCATCGGAAGCGGATTTGGATCTTTCGGCTGTAATGTGTAACCAACAGCACAATGCTCGCAACGCATATTGCATAACGTTGTCGTTGTAAACTCAACGTTTGTTAATAGTAGTTTGCCGTACTCTTCAAGGTCCATATACGCTTCCCATGGATCGTAAGAAGGAGTAATCGGCTTCATTTTTTGTGATATCGTCATATGAAATACTCCTTTGACTATTGAAATAACAATTTGTCCATTCTCTATAATAGAAGAATATGTACTTTTTATAAAGTGAAACTTTTTTGTGAAAAAAGAGAGAGGGCTTACATTTGAATGAATGACTGTGACAAAATTGATGAAATTTCATGCCCATAGCAATCATTTTTGCGGTATAATAAAAGCAACTCGAATTAAAAGGAGAGTGCCTTCATGGGAAAAGCAATTGAAGATAAAGATTCACAACTAGTATATTTAAAAGAACGTTTAAATATGTTCATTGAAGTAATTGATACAATTGAACCTGAAGAAGTAGAGTTAGAGGATGTAGATCGTCTTCTTGCGATGTTAGATGAATTAGAATTAAAATGTGAGCAATTTAAAAAAGACGAATAATATATTAAAAAGGCTGCCAATGCAAAATTGGCAGCCTTTTTCTGTATGGATAATAGAAGGACGGTAGAAAAAAAGGTATAATCAAGTTGTGAAAAATTTCATTTATGCTTTAATAGCGTGAAACAAATAAAAAGCTGAAGAGCATAACAATGGAATTTTCAGCTCATAACGTTTTGGTAGCGTTCACAATTGAGGGGGAAGTAACAATGGAAAAGCTTCAAGAAAGCATGTATCAACTAATTGTTGAAACGTCAACGAACTTACCGAAAGATGTTCGTCGTGCGATTCAACAAGCGAAAGAACGAGAAAATGCAGGGACTCGTTCTGCGATGGCACTTGGCACAATTACGAATAATATTAAAATGGCTGATGATAACATCTCGCCAATTTGCCAAGATACAGGGATGCCAACGTTTAAAATTTATACACCAGTTGGTGTGAATCAATTAAAGTTGAAGGAAGCTATCTATAATGCGCTTGAGCGGGCGACAAAAGATGGTAAACTTCGTCCCAATTCTGTTGATTCTCTTTTTGGAGACAATAGTGGAAATAATTTAGGGCCAGGTACACCGGTTATTAAGTTTGAACAATGGGAAAAAGATTATATTGATGCACGCTTAATTCTAAAGGGTGGTGGCTGTGAGAATAAAAATATACAGTATAGCTTACCGTGTGAATTAGAAGGACTTGGACGCGCTGGTCGTGATTTAGAAGGAATTCGTAAATGCCTTCTTCATGCTGTATATCAAGCGCAAGGTCAAGGTTGTAGTGCAGGTGTAATTGGTGTTGGTATCGGGGGAGACCGCACATCAGGTTACGAATTAGCAAAAAATCAATTATTCCGTACATTAGATGATGTCAATCCAGTACCAGAGTTACAAAAACTTGAAGAGTACGTATTAGAAAATGCGAATAAGCTTGGCATTGGTACGATGGGATTTGGCGGAGAAACGACTTTACTTGGTTGTAAAATTGGCGTGTATAATCGTCTGCCCGCTAGTTTCTACGTATCTGTTGCGTATAATTGCTGGGCATATCGCCGCCTTGGCGTAACAATCGATCCTGAAACAGGTAAAATTATGGACTGGCTATATCAAGAAGGTGAGGATACACTTCAGCAAGAAGCGCAAGAAAAAACAGAGCAACGTGAGATCGTATTACAAGCACCAATTACAGAAGAGCAAATTCGTGAACTTCGCGTTGGTGATGTTGTAACAATTAATGGCATGATGTATACAGGTCGTGACGCAATCCATAAGCATTTAATGGATAACGATTGTCCAGTAGATTTAAAAGGACAAGTTATTTATCACTGTGGTCCAGTTGTCGTGAAAGATGAAAATGAAAACTGGCAAATTAAAGCGGCAGGTCCAACGACGAGTATTCGTGAAGAACCGTACCAAGGCGATATTATGAAGAAATTCGGTATTCGCGCTGTCATTGGAAAAGGTGGTATGGGTGCAAAAACATTAGCGGCTTTAGAAGAGCACGGTGGTGTATATTTAAATGCAATTGGCGGTGCAGCGCAATATTATGCTGAATGTATTAAAGAAGTAAAAGATGTTGATTTCTTACAATTTGGTATTCCAGAGGCAATGTGGCATTTACGTATCGAAGGATTTAAAGCAGTTGTAACGATGGATTCTCATGGTAATAGCTTACATGCAGATGTTGATAAAACATCACTTGAAAAATTAGCTAGCTTTAAAGAGCCAGTATTTAAGTAAACAAAAATGCATCTCGAATGATTCGAGATGCATTTTTTTGGTATATATAGAAAAACATGTTCAGCATGAAAGAATGCACGGCAACAGAAACTACAAGTACGATTATATATGGAAAGGAGACTATTTATGAAATATAAATGGTTATATATCGGTCTCATTTTTTCAATTATGATGGCACTTGTTCCAGTTTCAGCATTAGCTTATACAAATACTCCACATAACTGGGGAATCCCGCGTCCTAAAAATGAAACAGTACCAGATGCAGGAAAGTTATATACAGATTTACTACAAAAAAATGGTGGGTTTTATTTAGGGGATACAAAGAAAAAAGATATTTATTTAACATTCGATAATGGGTACGAGAATGGATACACAGGGAAAATCTTAGATGTATTAAAAGAGAAAAAAGTACCGGCAACTTTCTTTGTAACGGGTCATTATATTAAAACACAAAAAGATTTGTTATTAAGAATGAAGGATGAAGGACATATTATTGGAAACCATTCGTGGAGTCATCCTGATTTTACAACGGTAAATGATGCGAAACTTCGTGAAGAATTAACGAGTGTAACGGAAGAGATTAAAAAAGTAACTGGGCAAAAAGAAGTAAAATATGTACGTCCGCCGCGCGGCGTATTTAGTGAAAGAACATTGGCTCTTACGAAAGAAATGGGCTATTATAATGTATTTTGGTCACTTGCATTTTTGGATTGGAAAGTGGACGAGCAAAGAGGATGGCAATATGCACATAATAATGTAATGACGATGATTCATCCAGGATCTGTTTTATTACTTCATGCAATATCAAAAGATAATGCAGAAGCACTTGCGAAAATCATTGATGATTTGCGCGAGAAAGGGTATCATTTTAAAAGTCTAGATGACTTAGTAAAAAGCAATCAACCGTAAGCATGTATGCTTGCGGTTTTCTCATGCTATAATGATGTGTAAAAAGGATGGGGACACGTATGTGGAGCGAACATGTTACGTTAGAGTATCCGTATCATTTTGAAGAAGTATTAAAACGTTTATCTTTTGATCCTCTTAACGTCATTCAATTAGATGAGAAAGTCATTTATGTCCCGCTTTGTATAGACGAGGAACAGATTGTTGTTCGCTTGCAAGGGATTGGTACTGTTCAAAATCCACAGTTTTGGATCTCTAGTCAGGCAGGAGATCAAGAGAAAGTCATGAAACGAATGAGGGCCATTTTTCATTGGAATGAACCGTTTCGAGATATACAAAATCATTTTTTAAACACATCATTACGTCCACTATTTGAAACATATGCTTATACTCCAATTATTTTAGAGTTTGATTATTTTGCTTGTCTTCTTCGCTGTATCATTCATCAACAAATAAATTTGAAATTTGCTACTGTGTTAACAGAACAGTTTGTGAAACGATATGGAACAGAGAAGAACGGTGTATTCTTTTTCCCCACTCCAGAAATAGTAGCAAATATTTCAATAGAAGAATTGAGAGAGCAGAAGTTTAGTCAGCGAAAGGCTGAATATATAGTAGGGTTAGGTCGAAGTATTGTCAGCGGTACGTTAAATTTAGCGAGTATAGAAACCAGGGCGGATGAAGAGGTTTCCGCACAATTGTTACCAATTAGGGGGATTGGTACATGGACAGTGCAAAATTTTTTAATGTTTGGGCTTGGACGGAAAAATATGTTTCCGAAAGCGGACATTGGGATTCAGCGTGCAGTGCAAGGTGTATTTCAATTAGATGATAAACCTGATGATGCATTTTTAGAAAAAGTGAAACAAGAGTGTGAACCATACTGCAGTTATGCAGCGTTATATTTATGGAAAAGTATAGAGTAGAGGTGTAATAATGATACAAAAGCAACATGAGAGTAAGTTGGAAGTTGGTCAAACGTTTCCTGTGACAATTAAACGTCTTGGGATTAACGGAGAAGGCGTTGGTTATTTTAAGAGACAAGTTGTTTTCATTCCAGGGGCATTACCAGGAGAAGAAGTTGTTGCTGAAACAACGAAAATTCAGCGTGGCTTCGCTGAAGCGAAAGTGAAAAAAGTTCGTAAAGCTTCACCACATCGTGTGAAAGCACCATGTCCGGTATATGAAGAGTGTGGCGGTTGTCAGCTGCAACATTTAGATTATAAAGAACAATTAAATCAAAAGCGTGATATTGTTGTACAAGCATTCGAGAAGTATATGAACAACAGTTTGGAAGAAAAAATTCGTCCAACGCTTGGTATGGAAAACCCATGGCATTATCGTAATAAGAGTCAATTACAAGTGGGACGTAAAGACGAAAAGGTTATTACAGGGCTGTATAAGCAAAACTCACATCAGTTAATTGATATTGCTCACTGTATGATTCAACATAAAGCAACGAATGAAGCGACAAAAGTTGTAAGACGTATATTAGAAAAATTAAATGTTTCTATTTACAATGAGAAAAAACAAAAAGGTTTAGTACGCACAATTGTGACACGTACTGCAGTTCAAACAGGGGAAGTACAAGTTACACTTATTACAACAAAAGAAGAATTACCAAATAAAGATCAATTTATCGCAGAAGTACAAAAACAGATGCCAGCTGTTAAATCAATTATGCAAAACGTAAACTGGCGTAAAACATCTGTTATTTTCGGTGATAAAACATTTAAATTAGCTGGAAAAGAAGTAATTCAAGAAACACTAGGTGATTTATCATTTGAATTATCAGCACGTGCATTCTTCCAGTTAAATCCAGAACAAACAGTTGTTTTATACGATGAAGCGAAAAAAGCAGCTGCTTTAACAGGCGATGAGAAAATTGTAGATGCGTATTGTGGTGTTGGTACAATCGGTCTTTGGCTTGCAAATGATGCAGCGGAAGTACGTGGTATGGATGTAATTCCAGAAGCGATTGAAGATGCAAGAAAAAATGCGAAGCGTCACGGATTTACAAATACGAAATATGAAGCAGGTAAAGCTGAACAATGGTTACCGAAATGGGTAAAAGAAGGATGGCGTCCAGATGTAATTGTTGTCGATCCACCTCGTACAGGTTGCGATGATAAATTACTGGAAACAATTTTAAAAGTGAAACCAAAACAAGTTGTTTACGTATCATGTAATCCTTCTTCATTAGCACGTGATGTACAAGCATTAATGAAGAGTTATGAAGTGGAATATGTACAACCAGTTGATATGTTCCCACATACAGCCCATGTAGAAAATGTAGTGAAGCTTGTTAGAAAGTAAAGTGTATTCATATTCCCTCACGATATGAGGGAATATTTTCTATGAAGGAGATTAAAATGAATAATTATAAATTAACGATTCAGTACGATGGTGCACGTTTTAAAGGATGGCAACGTCTCGGTAATAACGATAATACAATTCAAGGGAAAATCGAGAGTGTCATATCTGAAATGATCGGAAAAGAAATTGAAATTATCGGTTGTAGTAGAACAGATGCGGGTGTACATGCTTTGAATCAAGTTGCTAACTTTCAGAGTGATGAGAAGTTAGTGGAACATAAAGTGAAAAAATATTTAAATCAATATTTACCCAATGATATTAGCATTACGAGTGTAGAAGAAGTACAAGATCGCTTCCATGCTCGTTACAATTCTAAAGCAAAAACATATCTTTATAAAATTTGGAATGAAGAGCATACAAATCCATTTATGCGTAAATACAGCATGCATGTGAATAAAAAATTAAATGTGAAAAGCATGAAAGAAGCTGCGAAACATTTAGTTGGTTCACATGACTTTACTGCTTTTTCAAATGCGAAATCAAAGAAAAAGTCTATGGTTCGAGAAGTATATACACTTGAAGTGATGGAAGAAGCAGGATTTGTACAAATTAGAGTAAGTGGTAACGGATTCCTTCATAACATGGTACGAAAAATTGTTGGAGCATTAATTGAAGTTGGATTAGGACAATTAGATGCGGACGCAATCCCAAATATTTTAGAGGAAAAACAACGTAATCAAATTAATTGTCTTGCTGAGGCGAGTGGTTTGTATTTGGAGAATGTTGAATTTTAATAAACAATAAAAAAATCGAGCTGTGTAAGCTCGATTTTTTTATTGTTTTGGCATTAAGAAGATTTTTCTTTCTTCATACGTATCTTCAAATTCCAAAAAGCAGCAAGCATAATAGCTGCAAAGGAGCCGCTAATTGTTGCTAATAGTTTTGCATAAGGATAAGCATTCATATCAACTAGTAACATCATACATACAATGGTAGGGAAGAAGGCTAAGTATTGTAATAACTTTAATTTGTTATCATTACTCATATATATCGTTCCTTTCTAGTATGTTATATGTTTATTGTAGAATATTTTTCCGATTTTTATTTGCGCTTAGAAGCGGATGCATCCTACATTTGATTAAAGTTTCATTTCATATGTGTAGATGCAATTTTTTAATTCGATATTGTAAGTTTTGCCTACTTAATCCTAAAAACTTTGCAGCCTGTGAGATATTACCGTGATACTCTGTCAGAATTTGATTGATGTAGTTCTTCTCCATTGCCTCTATTGTGTGCTTTAACGTTTTAGGTGCATCAGCCTCGTTATTAGTTAGGAAAGGTTGCATATTGAATTCTTTTTTTATTCGTTCGCGAAAGCGAGTGGGAAGATGAAACACTGTAATGATATTTTCATCTTCAACTAAATTCATTGAACCTTCAATGATATGTTCCAATTCTCGTACGTTTCCAGGCCAATCATATGCATACAAAAATTCTCTTACATGTACATCTAGATCCGTTACGCCAAGTCCAAATTGAATGTTGTACTTTTCGATAAAGTGCTGCACAAGATCAGGAATATCTTCTTTTCGTTCACGTAAAGGCGGGAGACATAAAGTAACGACGCTTAATCGGTAATATAAGTCTTCCCGTAATCGATTGTGTGTAATAGCTTCAAGAGGATCTTCATTAATAGTTGCTATAATACGAACATCAATTTCTTTTTCTTGTGTGCCTCCGATTCTTCGTATTGTTTTTTCTTGTATAGCTCGTAGTAACTTCGCTTGAAGTGCTGGACTTAATGAGTTGATCTCATCTAATAACAAAGTTCCTCCATTTGCTTCTTCAAATAAACCAGCTTTATCGATAGCTCCTGTAAATGCACCTCGGTTCGTACCAAATAATAAGCTTTCCATGAGTGTATCAGGTATAGCGGCACAGTTTTGTGAAATAAATGGTTTTGTTGAACGTTGACTTTCATTATGGATACTTTGTGCAAATAGTTCTTTACCGGTCCCTGTTTCTCCTACGAGAAGTATGGATGAGGATGTACGAATTACTCTCTTTGCTTCTGTAATGACAGATTGAAGAGCATTAGAATCACCGATTATGTGATCAAAGGTAAATTTATTATTTTGTTTTCGAGAAAGGTTCGTTTTCATCGTTTGTTTGAAATGGCTAATCTCTGATGAAATTTCAATAGCGCCTTTAATTTTTCCGTTTTCTATTATAGGGAAAGTATTGTTAATCGTTGTAATTTCTTGCCCTTTATTGTTAAAATACGTTTGTTTTATATTTTTGTTTGTTTTTCCTAATTTTAATGCCTCTATAAGAGTACTATTTTTATTTTCTTCAAATGCGAATACTTCTATAGGACTTTTATATAGCACATCTGAGCGTTCCATTGATTCAATTTCCATCATTTTGCGGTTATAGATAATCGTTTTACTTTCCTCATTAATAATATGAATCCCGATATCGAGCTCATTAAGTAAAGTTTCATATAGCATATTCATTTCAATGATCTGTTTAAAATTAATTTCTTCTGTACGCATAGATTATCTTCTCCTCATTTCACCCTATGAAGACTGACTTTTTATAATTTTATTAAAATTCTTATAAAATCGCAAAATTTTTTTGCTATTTTCTCTTTAAAATTTCTCAAATGATAGAAAAATTTTGCGGTTATGAAGATTTTTTTTTGAGAAACCTTCATTTTAAATAGGAATTGGAGATTGGTACGCATTTTGCATAAATAATAGTTGAAATCTCTAAAGGAGGGATATGCAACGTTTCAGTACCAATTAATAAGAAGGAGGAGTTTATAAAGTGAAGATGGTTATAGAAGGCGTGTATAGTCCTTGTTATGGGAAAGTAGAGAAGTTATTTGTTACGGAAAGTTCTTACGTATACGAGTGGGAGAAATTAGCGTTAATTGAAACAATAGATAAACAGAAAGTAGAAATTAAAGTAGGGATCAGTGGATATATCGAATCATTAGAAGTAGTAGAAGGACAAGCTATCGCTGATAAAAAGTTATTAATAACAGTGAGGGATGATCTTTTAATAACAGGTAGTGATTGATACTATGTATTTTGCTCTTTTCAATAATTATTCTTATTATGAATATTTTTAAAAACGCTTACATGAAATGGGTTTCCAAAGGGAAAAGGGGGGATTTATATGATGGATCAAAACCAAGGGTTAAAACGGGAATTGAAAAGCAGGCACATATTTATGATTGCACTTGGAGGAGTTATTGGTACCGGTCTTTTTTTAGGGTCTGGGTATACAATTCATGAAGCTGGGCCTGGAGGAGCGATTGTAGCGTATCTTGTTGGAGGATTTGTTATGTATTTAACGATGCTCTGTCTTGGAGAGTTAGCTGTTGCGATGCCTGACGCAGGATCTTATCAAACGTATGCTACAAAGCACATTTCCCCTGCAGCGGGTTATGTAGTCGGCTGGATGTCGTGGCTAAACTGGTCTGCTACGATAGGTATTGAACTGATTGCAGTTAGTATTTTAATGAAACGATGGTTTCCTGATGTACCGTCATGGATTTGGTGTGTAGTGTTTGCGGTGCTTCTTTTTGCTATCAATGCGTTATCTTCAAGAAGTTTTGCAGAAGTTGAATTTTGGTTTGCAAGTATTAAAGTAATTACAATCATTGCATTTATTATTTTAGGCGGGGCAGCAATGTTTGGTTTTCTAGATATGAAAGGAAACGAACCCGCACCGATGTTCTCTAGCTTTACTGATTATGGTGGGTTGTTTCCAAATGGATTATCAGCCATTTTAATTACTATGATTGCAGTTAATTTTTCCTTCCAAGGAACGGAACTAGTTGGTATTGCAGCTGGAGAGAGTGAAAATCCAGAGAAAACGATCCCGAAGGCAATTAATAATACAGTTTGGCGTATACTTGTGTTCTTTGTATTATCTATTTTCATTCTTGCAGGCTTATTCCCTTGGCAGCAAGCAGGAGTGATAGAAAGTCCATTCGTAGTTGTATTTGATAAAATTGGCATTCCTTATGCAGCCGATATTATAAATTTCGTTATTATTACAGCGGTTCTATCCGTTGCGAATTCAGGATTATATGCAACTTCTCGTATGCTATGGTCTATGTCTAACCAAGGCATGATTAGTCCAATTTTCGGTAAGTTATCTAAAAATGGTGTTCCTATTTATGCATTGATTGTAAGTACAATTGTAGGTTGCCTTTCATTACTATCAGGTATTTATGCGGAAGATACAGTTTATTTATGGCTACTTTCTATTGCCGGGTTTGGGGCGATATTAGTTTGGGCATCTATTGCTCTATCTAACTTATTGGCTAGAAGGTCATACATTAAGCAGGGCGGGGATGTGAAGGACTTGAAATTTAAAACACCGCTGTATCCATTCGTACCACTGCTTGCGTTAGTATTAAATGTAACAGTAATTGTTGGTATGGCTTTTATTCCAGAACAAAGAATGGCATTATATTGTGGTATTCCATTTATGATTGTTTGTTTACTGTTTTACCGCGCGACAAGAAATAAGGCACGTAAGGTAGAACATATTGAAAAAACAAATACAACAGAGGCAGAAAGTTTATAAATATATTAGAAACTTATGCTAAAAAAAGAGACTGTAAAATTGTAAACAGTCTCTTTTTTTGTGACAATAAACCTGGAAACATACTATGTATGCAAAGGGGAATTAGCGATGAATCAAGAAGTTTCACAGCTATTAGAACAGATTGATTTACGAAAAGATGAGTTACTAGAGCTTACAAAGACTTTAATTCGTTTTGAAACACCAGCACCGCCGGCGAGAAACACAAATGAAGCGCAAGAATTTGTTGCAGATTTTCTAAGAAAACGAAATTTTATTGTTGATAAATGGGATGTATATCCGAATGACCCGAACGTTGTTGGGGTGAGAAAAGGGATAGAAAGTGACACACATAAAAGTCTTATTATTAATGGACATGTGGATGTAGCTGAAGTATCAGCAGATGAAGCGTGGGAAACCAATCCGTTTGAGCCATTTATAAAAGATGGTTGGTTAGTTGGACGTGGTGCGGCAGATATGAAAGGAGGACTGGCTGGAGCACTATTTGCTATTCAACTTTTACAAGAAGCTGGCATTGAATTACCTGGAGATTTAATCTTTCAATCAGTAATTGGGGAAGAAGTTGGAGAAGCAGGTACACTTCAATGCTGTAAAAGAGGTTATGATGCTGATTTTGCAGTCGTAGTGGATACAAGTGATTTACATATGCAAGGACAGGGCGGCGTAATTACTGGATGGATTACTGTGAAAAGCCCCCAGACGTTTCATGATGCAACACGCAGGCAAATGATTCATGCTGGAGGACGTTTATTCGGAGCGAGTGCGATTGAAAAAATGATGAAAATTGTGCAAAGTTTACAAGAATTAGAGCGTCATTGGGCAGTTATGAAAACATATGAAGGTTATCCATCTGGAACAACAACAATTAACCCAGCTGTTATTGAAGGCGGACGGCATGCAGCGTTTATTGCGGATGAGTGCCGGTTATGGATAACGGTGCACTTCTATCCGAATGAAACACATGAACAAATAATAAAAGAAATTGAAGAGTATATTGAGAAAGTAGCGGCTGCCGATCCATGGTTAAGTGAAAATCCACCACAATTTAAGTGGGGCGGAGAATCAATGATTGTGGATCGTGGCGAAATTTTCCCTTCTTTAGAAGTAGATCGTGAACATGCAGCAGTAAAAACGCTTAGCTCAGTACACGAATCAATTCTATCTAAAAATGCAATTTTAGATATGTCTGCAACGGTAACGGATGGTGGTTGGTTTAGTGAATTTCATATTCCAGCTGTTATTTACGGACCAGGTACATTAGAAGAAGCTCATTCAATAAATGAGAAAGTTGAAGTAGAACAGTTAATTGAATTTACAAAAGTAATAACAGCATTTATATATGAATGGTGTCATACAAAAAAATAGATTAGTGTGTTGAAATCGTACAGGTATGTATACTTGTACGATTTTTTAGTGAACTATTTCAGAGTTGAACAGAAACAACTGAAATAGTTCTTTATTTTTCTATGTCTTTCGTTTTAGTTCGATTAATTTCTCTTTCGCTAATTCAACAGCAATTGCATCATCTAAATAGCCAATTGGAAAGAGATAGTCGGGAATAATATCTGTCGATAAAATGAAATACAGTAATGCGCCTCCAAGAACTGCACGCTCTTCTTTTGAGATAGTTTCATTGCAAAATTGTTGATACATATCGGTTAATTGTTCAATAAAAGGACCAGCGCTATCAATTTGTTCTAATTTACTGGCGAAACTTTCATGAATACGTTTTTCGCCTTCTGTTGTCTGAGCATAGCGTTCATAGTTTTCAAGTTCTTGTTTTACGCGAGTTGTTGTATAGTCGAAATCGAATAAGTTAGAGGATTGCAGCGTTTGCTGAATTGTATCAAGAGATGTGTACATATCCGTCTTTTCTTTATTAATGTGAGGAGAATCAGGATACATTTCATCAAATAACAATTGGGGTGGAACTTGCAAACATTCTGCAAATTTTTGTAGATGTTTTTGTTTTGGCGGTTGTTTACCATTCATAATTCTTGAGATTGTTGCGGGATCAATATTTGTATGCATTCCTAATTGGCGCATGGATAAGGCACGTTCTTTTAAAAGTTTTTTTATTAATGTACTAAGCCGCTCATTTGGATTTTCTCTAGGCATAGTGAAGGCACTCCTTTTTTATTGTTGAAAAAATGTTGAGCATTTATTACATGTATATGAAACAGACAGGCACAGTTGCTCAACATTTTCATAAGATGCATGGAAAAGTGAGAAAAAGGGGTGGCTGTTTATGAGTACGGCAGGTCTATTTTCAATTTTTTTAATCGGGATTGCTTCTAATTTAGATAATGCAGGTGTTGGGATTGCATATGGCATTCGTAAAATTCGAATTTCGTGGCTTAACAATTTTATCATCGCATTTTTTGGGTTTTTATTTACTTTGTTAGCTGGATTTTTTGGGAACTGGATAGCGTTATTTATTTCAGAGTTTACTGCAAACCTGATTGGAGCAATCGTTTTAGGGATAATCGGGGTGTTTATTTTATGTCAGCCTTTCTTGGGGCAAAGAAATACCGTAGGCTCTAAAGATGGTAATGTACTTATGGGAATTTTACGTGATCCAGAAAAAGCAGATTTTGATGGCTCTAAAACAATTAGTTTTTCAGAAGCAATTGTTTTAGGGATTGCGTTGTCTATTAATAATATTGCAGGTGGATTTGATGCTGGGGTAACAAACTTGAATCTGTGGCTTACAGCAACTATTTCTGGGGTGTTTAGTTTTATTTGTATTAGTGGTTTTGCGTATGTAGGAAAACGATTTTTAGCAGAATGCTTAGGGAAATGGGCTACTGTTATTGCGGGCGTGCTATTAATTCTTATTGGGATAGATCAGTTATTGTAACATACAATGTTCGAGCATTTCCTCGGAAATACTCGAATGAATTACATATATCGACATCGAATGTGCAATTACCGAAACGTTACTGTTTTTATAAATACTAAAGCACCTACATAGGTGCTTTTTTAACGTATATCTTCAATTAATTGTTCCGATTCTTCATGCATACTGTATTCACTTAACACTTGAATGCAAAGCCACTTTAATTCTTCGATAGTATGTTCAAGTTCTTCAGGAAGCACATGATGAACGTCTTCAAGTCCCATTCCGAAATGGATGAGTTCAAGTACTTGATCATCGATGTTCCGATCCATTAGTAGTTCAAGCACTTCTAAATTGAATATGTATCGGTGAGCCTCATCGAGCGAAACCACTTTTAACTTCAAGCTTTCTACAATACTCAATATAAAAAGAAGAATTGTTTTTTCAAGAACAGGCTGTTTTTCCATTTGAAATATTAGTTTCATCTTTCACACCTCCACATATAGCGCTAGGTTGTACTATATTATTCAGGAGGGGGGAGCAAATATGCATGATATAGAGAAACTTTCAGTACGGTTTTTGTAAGGGGATGGATAGCTGATAAAATTGAGGGTTTTATGAAATAAAAAAATCCTGCTAGTATAGCAGGATAACTCTGAATTAAAAAATGCTCCAACCTTCTTGAGCAGAAAGAAGTTCAAGAATTTTAAAACCAGCGATACTATTTCCGTTTGCATCTAAAGCTGGTCCGAAAATACCAATTCCCATTTCTCCTTTTACGCAGCCGAAAATACCACCAGCTACACCACTTTTGGCTGGAATACCAACACGAATCGCAAATTCACCAGACTCGTTATACATACCGCATGTAACCATAAATGTTTTACAGATTTTTGTAATATGTTTAGGGATAATTTGCTTTTTTTTATATGGATCATAGCCATCCATAGCAAAAATTAAGCCAATACGTGCTAAATCGATACAGTTTACTTCAACTGCACATTGACGAGTGTATAAATCCATAAGTTCTTCGATGTCACAATCGATAATTCCGTTTTGTTTCATATAGTAACAAAGTGAACGGTTTAAGTAAGCTGTCTCTAATTCTGAATTGGCAACTTTAGAAGAATAATTAATAGTAGGATTATCTGTTATTTCACGTACAAAATGAAGGATACGCTCCATTTTTTCTTCATTATCGTTTCCTGTTAACATACTTGTAATAGCTAGTGCCCCTGCATTAATCATTGGATTAAGTGGCTTAGAGGGACTTGTCGTTTCTAACTTAATAATAGAATTAAATGGGTCACCAGTTGGTTCCATTCCAACTTTAGAAAATACATATTCTTCACCACGATCTAAAAGGGCAAGTGCAAGTGTAATTACTTTTGAAATACTTTGAAGAGTAAATAGTGTTTGTGAGTTGCCAGCATGGATGTATTCTGTTTCTTTATGGAAAATGGAAATCCCTAAATCAGCCGGATTTGCATTTCCTAGTTCGGGGATATAAGTAGCAAGCTTTCCTTTTTTCGTATATGGTTTTACTTGTTCTAACAACTGTTGTAAGTTGTTTGTTTCAATGCACTGCATAGTACCAACGCTCCTATTTCGAATTAACTACGTTTACTTTTCCCGATATGCTCGGAAATAAATAATAACA
Organism: Bacillus sp. DE0042; assembly: GCF_007680225.1. Classification (NCBI taxonomy): domain Bacteria; kingdom Bacillati; phylum Bacillota; class Bacilli; order Caryophanales; family Bacillaceae; genus Bacillus; species Bacillus sp. DE0042. Next base: position 175,051 of record NZ_VEJP01000009.1, read on the forward strand.
TGAAAAGGTGGAATGATAAAACGAAAGTTACATGTTCTATAGTAGGTATTTCGTTTCGAGTATTCTATATTAAAAAGGAGAATTTTCCTTTTATATAACAGTTTGGAAATAGGATATTTATCCATAAAAAATTCGAAAATAAAAACTACACATCTATACAACTATATGTTATTATGGTTATGTAAATAGAAAGCGTTTTCTAAGGCGTACTTATAATGATAACGATTTCATAAATTTGATAGGGGGAATTAAAATGTTGCAGTTTCTACAACGTATTGGTAAAGCATTAATGCTTCCAATCGCCGTACTACCAGCAGCAGGATTATTGCTTCGTTTAGGGCAACCAGATGTATTTGATATTCCTGTTATGGCACAGGCCGGTGCAGCAGTTTTTGATAATTTAGCACTTATTTTTGCAATTGGTATTGCAATCGGTCTTTCAGTTGATGGTAGTGGTGCAGCAGGTCTTGCAGGTGCAATTGGTTATCTAGTTATGAAAAACAGTATTGATGCACTTAGTAAGGGATATTCTACTGTAGAATTACAAGATAAATTAGGCAAAGTTCAAGATTTAATAGGTAATAGCGCTAATGTAGATCCATCTAAGCTTGCAGATACAATGACACAGGTATCTAAGGCGGCCGAATTATCGACTAAAGTGGATATGAAAGTTTTAGGTGGTATTATTGTCGGTGTTATAGCAGGACTTCTTTATAATAAATTCCATAAGATTAAACTTCCAGAATGGTTAGGGTTCTTTGCTGGAAAACGTTTCGTTCCGATTGTTACATCGGTTGTGATGTTACTATTAGGAATTCTATTCGCACAAATTTGGCCAGCAATTCAAAATGCTATCGATGCATTAGCTCATGGAATTGTTAATTTAGGGGCAGTTGGTTCAGGTCTATTTGGTTTATTAAACCGTCTATTAATTCCAATCGGTTTACACCACGTAATGAACACATACTTCTGGTTCGTACTTGGTGACTTTACAAATGCAGCAGGTAATGTTGTAAATGGTGATATTGCTCGCTTCCTTGCAGGAGATAAAACAGCGGGTATGTTTATGACTGGTTTCTTCCCAGTTATGATGTTCGGTTTACCAGCAGCATGTTTCGCAATGATTGCGGCTGCTAAACCAGAAAAACGTAAAATGGTTACAGGTATGTTAGGTGGTCTAGCACTAACTTCATTCTTAACTGGTATTACAGAACCAATTGAATTCTCATTCATGTTCTTATCGCCAGTATTATATGGTATTCATGCTGTATTAACAGGTCTGTCTCTATTCATTACAACAACACTCGGCATTCACGATGGTTTCACATTTAGTGCCGGTGCAATCGATTACTTCTTAAACTTCGGTATTGCAACAAAACCAGTATTACTCGCGGGAGTCGGTTTAATTTACGCAGTAATTTATTTCGTTGTATTCTACTTCTTAATTAAGAAGTTCGACCTGAAAACGCCTGGTCGTGAAGATGAAGAGGAACTAGCTGAAGGTGAAGAAGCTCCAGTTGCAGGTTCAATTGGTGAAACTTACGTAGCAGCTTTAGGTGGAAAAGAAAACTTAACAGTTATTGATAACTGTGCAACACGTCTACGCTTACAAGTGAAAGATGCTGGTCAAGTAAACGAAGCAGCATTAAAACGTGCTGGTGCAAAAGGTGTTATGAAATTAAGTAACACGAGTGTCCAAGTTATCGTAGGTACAAATGTTGAATCCGTTGCCGATGATATGAAAAAACACGTATAAATAATGAGATAAGAGGATATCCCAAAAGGTTGATAACATCAATTTTTTTAGAGGATATCCTCTTTTTTTTGTTAACAATTTAACGGGAATCTTACTTTTGTAAATTTTCTTTTTCTTTTTCATACATATAGGTTGGTAATATGTGTAGTGCGTGATAAAGTAGGGATGACGTCGAATGGAATGTCAAAAATCTATGAAAAAGATCCGGAATGAATCTTGTGTAGTGGAATTAAATTATCGGTAAATAAGGGGAAAAAAGCAATCATGGATCAGGAAAAAAATAATGCGAATGGGAAAGCACGTCGGCCGATTGTATACATAAAAAGAACAATCATTCTCGTCTTACTATTTTCAGTTGTATATTTCATGTATACAAAAATTGTTGCGCATAATAAGAAAGAAGAAACTTTAAAAGCAGCAGAAATGAAGAAACAAGAAGAGCTAAAAAAGAAAGAAGAAAAGAAGAAGCAAGAAGCACAAAAACAAAAAGAGCAGGAAGAACAAGTAAAGCAAGTACAAGCTGTGGAAAAGCCTGCTGAGGGACCACCTCAAGAAATTAATGAAAACGCTAAATTAGATCAATATTTACAAAACGCAGGATTTAGCGGGACAGCTGTTATTGTGAAGAACGGAAAAGTTCTTTTGAATAAAGGATACGGTATGGCGAACAAAGAGAAACAAGTACCGAATAATTCAGAGACAACTTTTTATATTGGTTCTATTTCAAAGGCATTTGTAGCGACTGCTATTATGCAATTAAAGGATCAAAATAAATTAAACGTAGAGGATACGGTTGCAAAGTATATTCCAGATTTCCCTCAAGGTAATGGTATTCAGTTAAAACATTTACTAACACATACATCAGGAATCCCAGAGTATGAGCAGGGAACAGAGGATATTTCTCATGAAGAATTGATAAAACGAATAGGAAAGCAAAAGCGTGTTGGGGGTCCAGGAGAGAAATGGAAATATTCCGATTCGAACTATTCGATACTTGCCTACATCGCTGAGAAGGTAAGTGGACAACCGTTAGAAGAATATATTAAACAACATATTTTTGCTACTGCGAGTATGGAAGATTCTGGTTTCGGTAAAGCGTTAGAGCAAACAAGGTTTCCATCGACAGGTTATAAAATAGTAAATAACAATATGACAACACCTAATATTCCAAGTATGTCACAACTATATGGTTGTGGTGATATATATACAAGTGCACATGATTTATATTTATTTAATGAAGCACTCTTCTCTGGAAAGTTAATTTCAAAAGAGAGCTATGATCAAATGTTTACAGGCGGAAAAAAAGATTACGGATTTGGTTGGTATGTAGACCCGGGCAGTTATTCAAATCACGGTGTAATGCCAGGATGGAATTGCTTAAATGGATTTAGTAAAAACGGAAGTGTGTATGTCGTTTTATTATCTAACATTCAAAACAACATTAAATCGTTTGGTAAAGTGAATAACGACATTTATACGATGTTGCGAAATATTGAAGTGTAAGAGGCTATCCTATTGGATGGTCTTTTTTTATTGAGGAAGTGTAGGGGGTAATGAGATAATGAAATAAAGTGAAACTTTAATCAGTGGGGGTTTTGTTCATCCCCCACTGATTATTAGTTGAACCAATCGGGCTTTTACGGGCAGTGGATCCCCCACCTAACTTCTTTGCTTTCGCTGAATTTTGAAGTGGGGGTCTTACTGCCCGTTAATGCGGGATAAATGGAAAAGGGGGAGGGATATGAGTATACATAAGCATCACGCACGTAATGCAAAACGCATATTTTTTGTATCTGTCATTGTATGGATTATCGTCGCAATTGTATTAGTGATGGAATATAAAAAAGGGATGCTATTCACTTCGGAGAAAGAAAATCTGAAATTAATAAGTGTTGTACTACCAGCAATTGGATTATTAATATATAGTTTTATGGAAAAACGAAGATCAAAAATACTTAAACAGGAAAATTATAATATAGAGACTTCTGAATTATTTGAGCAACAAAAATTTGTTGTTCGCAAAGAGGTAGGGGTATTTCAAGCAATAACGTACTTTGGACTAGATGGCAGTGCAGTAGGGTTTTTAAAAGAAGAGTATGATTTTGTTATTCAACGTGTATGGCAAGCTGTACTTTCTTTTCTTTTTAGGGGATTACATAAGCAACAATTGTATTTATATAATCACTCGGGAGAAAGATTGTTGTGTGTTCAAAAGAAGATGGGAGTACGCAACGTCTATATTTTTTCTAATGTAGACGGAAAGAAAATTGGAGAGTTAACACAAATACTAAGTTTAACAAAGTGGGAATGGATTTTTTTAGGGGTGGATGGTAAAGAATTTGGTAAAGTGACTGGGGACCTTTCAGCAACAATGCAGAAAATAGATTGGCGGGATGGAACACATATAGATGTGAAAGAAGACGGTATTCCGTTAGAAGCTGTTAAGTATTTTTCGGCAAGTGGAGGGTCTCTTGTTACAGCTTCTATAAGTGAACAGGCAGAATTACCACGAGCAGTTTATTACAGTGTCTCTGCGATAGTTACAATTAAAAATTAATATATACATAAAGATAGATGGGATACCATCTATCTTTTTTTGTGATTAGAACATATTGTTTTGTTAAAAAATGTATGTCTTACCTATCACAAAAAAGTCTGCTTTGTATACATTAAGATGTATGGATGTATTTTTATAATCTAAAAATAATAGGAGGAGAAGTGTATGTGTCTGTTCGGTAAGTATTGGAAAAAGTTATCGAGATTGTTTAATAGACAATTAGATTATTTTTTAGATAATAAGTTATTGCCTGCTGTGGAACGACTTTTATTTTCACAAAACTTCGCGAGATTTATTCAAAGAAACTCTAAGCAAGCTACGGAAGAATTTATTGAATCAAGCAGATTTCAATCTATTATTTGTAACATATTAAAAGAATGTAATACATCACCTTTTAAAGAAATTGCAGAGCAGTATTTGGGTAAAAACGTAGAAATTACGGTGACAGTTGGACAGTTAACGGGTGTAATTGTAGCAGTTGGTGATGATTTCTTAACACTGCAAGAAGGGATAGGAACAGAAATTTTATTACCATTTACAAGCATTATATCAATTAAAGAAGCGTAAGGAAGGAGACTTATATATGTTATTTACTGAAGAATTGCGTAACCATGTTGGTGAGCTAGTGCAAGTTGTGACAGCGGTTGAAATTGTTGCAGGTATTCTGTTATCTGTGACAGATGGGGCAGTAAGTGTTCGTACTTCTCCTTCTTATGGACCACCGGAAGATGTAGTTGTGCGTACTCCTATTATTGCTTATGTTCGCTTGGAAGGGTAAGAGTGATACAAATATGAGAGTATCAGTTGTTATTCCAGCGCATAATGAAGCGAGTACTTTATCACAAGTTTTAGTAGAAGTGGAGAAGCTCGAACCTTATGAAATTATCGTAGTTGATAATGGATCGACAGATGGGACAAAAGAAATAGCGTTACAACATCATTGCCATGTCATTTATTATCACTATTCTCTTGGCAATGATGTTGGACGGGCAATCGGAGCAAGAGAAGCGAAAGGTGACATTGTTTTGTTTTTAGATGGTGATATCGTCATTGATAACAAAGAGTTGCAACGTTTCATAAAAGGAATTCAGCAAGGCCACCAAATTGTTGTGAATAATTTAACATGGTCCGTTTATTTAAAAATGAGACCGCATTATACGACAGTTGGCAAATTTATGTTGAATCGTTATTTGAATAAAAAAGAGCTTGTTGTTGGATCTTTAATCGCAATTCCACATGCGATGAGTAGGGAAGTTATTCAGAAATTTGGTTGGTGGAATTTAGCAGATCCAGCACTGTTTCAAGCGCTGGCGATGTCTAGAGGAGTAGATATTGTCGATATGGCCTCGGTCGATGTTATTCATACAAATAAAGTGCGTCCTGTTCATACTGGTACATCACCCGGTTCGCCTTATCCGAAAGCGACTAGTCGTATTATGGGAGATCATTTACGTGCTTTGCAATACGCAATCGAAATATATGGTAAGCGTGGTGGTTTTTCGGAAGGAAATAGGGATAGAGGGTTTATAGGAAAGTATAAACCAGTTGTATTACAAAAGAAAAAAGCGAAATATAGTGCCATTATCCCAGTGTCAGAAGAGAAAATGACTATAAGATCTGTTATACAAGAAGTGAAAAAAGCAGGTGTAGATGAAATTATAGTTGTTGCGAATGGAGCTGATATTGAGACAATTAAACAAGCAAAGTTAGAGGATGTTATCGTTATTGAATTCGAGGAAGCTCTCGGGCATAATGTGGCCCGAGCGATAGGCGCTATGCATGCCACGGCCGATATTTGTTTATTTGTCGATGGTGATTTTGTTATTCCGGGAAAAAAACTAATTCCATTTTTACATGCTATTGAAGATGGGTATGATGTGGCATTAAATGATTTACAGTGTTTATTAGATATGTTTCATCCGGCAGATCCAATTAGCATGGGGAAATATTTTGTGAATTTAGTAGCGAAACGACCAGATTTATGGAATAACTCATTAACGGCAGTACCACATGCTATGCATAAAAAGGTAATAGAACAAATAGGATATGACTCTCTAGTTATTCCGCCATTAGCTCAAATGAAAGCTATTTTGGAGGGATTTTCTATTACAGCAGTAGAATTTGTGGATGTAATAAAAACAAATCGAGTACGTCCAGAGCAACATGGATTTGTAAATGGGCGTATTCCAGCATTTGACCGTATTTTCGGCGATCAACTTGAGGCAATTGCATATTTATTGCAATCCACAGATGAGCGCGGGAGTTTTACAGATGGAGAGCGGGATAGAAATATCATTCAACAATTGAGAAAGGAAGAAGAGAATACAGATGAATGTTAGTAGTACAGTTGCCATTATCGGATTAGGATATGTTGGCCTTCCTTTGGCAGTCCATTTTGCAGAGAGAGGACATACAGTACTTGGATTAGATAAAGATACTAGAAAAATAGAATCAATTATAAAAGGAGAAAGTTATATTCCGGATGTTTCTTCTAAATTGTTACAAAGTTTATTGGCTAAAAAAAAATTAATAGTAAATACACCGGATCAAGGTATTGCTGATTTTCAAAATAGTGATTATGTTATTGTCACTGTCCCGACTCCAATTAATGAACAAAGAGAACCAGACTTAAGTGCCCTCATTTCAGCTTCGCATTATATACAACAAAACCTTCAAAAAGGACAAACCTTCATTTTCGAAAGCTCCACATATCCAGGTACGCTCGAGGAAGTTATTATTCCGATTGTTTCTCAAGGCGGCCAAAAGGTAGGCGAAGATTTCTATATTGGATATTCTCCTGAGAGGATTGATCCAGCAAATAGTCAATATTCCGTTCAGGACATTCCAAAGGTTATTAGTGGACAAACTGAGCAGTGCAAACAAAAAGTACAGGATTTATATAGCACGATCTTCGATGTAGTCGTTCCTGTTAGCTCTCCAAAAGTAGCGGAAATGTGTAAGTTATTTGAAAATATTCAGCGCCTAGTCAATATTTCATTAGTAAATGAGTTAAACACACTATGTGAAAGTTTAGGAATTGATTTTTATGAGGCGCTTGAAGCTGCATCTACAAAACCGTTTGGATTTACCCCATATTGGCCAGGACCAGGAATAGGGGGACATTGTATTCCAGTAGATCCTTTATATTTCCAATGGAGAATAAAAAAGAATGGGACAATTAGTCAATTAATTGAAGCAGCACATGTGATTAATGAAGAAATGCCAGAGAAAATAGTCCGGAAAGTAAAAGGCATGGTGCAATCACCTGCATCAGTTTTAATTGTAGGAATTGCGTATAAGAAAAATGTAAATGATTTGAGAGAATCACCGGCTTTACCGATTATTGAATTGTTAATAAAAGAAGGATATGAGATAGAATATCACGATCCATATATTTCTTCTGCAAAATTTGGAGATAAGTTGTACCAATCTGTTTCTTTGGATGAACAAGTCATTAAACAAGCGAATTGTATTTTAATTTTAACTGATCACTCTAATATCGATTGGAAGCTTTTTAAAGGAATGAAGCGAGTAATAGATACACGTGGAATTATAAAGAAGGTGAGTGTATGAGTAAGAAATGTTTAATTACAGGTGGAGCAGGATTCATTGGATCGCATCTAGCCGAAGAATTGGTGAAAAGAGGAAATGAAGTCACGATTGTGGATAACTTCTATAAAGGAAAAAATAAATATCATGATGAGTTAATGAAAGAAATTCGGGTTATTCCAATAAGCGTTTTAGATAAAAATTCTATTTATGAATTAGTAAATCAACATGATGTAGTGTTTCATTTAGCAGCAATTTTAGGTGTGAAAACGACAATGGAAAAGAGTATAGAGCTTATTGAAACGAATTTTGATGGAACGAGAAACATTTTACAAGCAGCGCTAAAAGGAAAGAAGAAAGTAGTCTTTGCGTCTACTTCAGAAGTATATGGTAAGGCAAACCCACCCTTCTTTGAAGAGGGGGATCGATTATACGGGGCAACCTCTAAAATACGTTGGAGTTATGCAGTGTGTAAAACGTTAGAAGAAACATTATGTTTAGGCTACGCATTAGAAGGTTTACCGGTAACGATTGTTCGCTATTTTAATATTTATGGTCCAAGAGCGAAAGATGGTCCGTATGCAGGGGTAATCCCACGATTTATCGGTGCGGCCCTGCAAGGAGAAGACATTCTCGTATATGGAGATGGAAAGCAGACACGTTGCTTTACGTATGTAAGTGATGCGGTGGAGGCAACGATTCGGGCAATGGATGAGAAGGTAAATGGTGAGATTATTAATATAGGTTCTGAGAACGAAAAGAGTATAAAAGAAGTAGCAGAAGTAATTAAAAAGCTAACGAAATCTTCTTCAAAGATTGTCCAAGTTCCTTTCGAAGAGGTATACCCACATGGCTTTGAAGAAATTCCAAATAGAAGACCAGATGTAACGAAATTAAAAGAACTTGTGCAGTTTCAAGCGACAGTAACGTGGGAACAAGGATTGAAAGAAACTATTAAATGGTTTCGTGAAGAAAACAATGGCTAAGTCGCTTTCGGTTATTATACCTGTATGTAATGAAGCGGATACGATTTCAGACGTTATTCAATCGGTAAAAGGATTAAATCCAGTAGAGATTATTGTAGTAGCAAACGGTTGTAATGATGGTACAGAAGAGGTTGCTGATCGTTTAGGATGTAAAGTAATCAAGCATACAGAGCTACTAGGGAATGATGTTGGCCGTGCGGTTGGTGCAAAACATGCGATAGGTGATGTATTACTATTTATAGATGGAGATTTTGCTATTCAAACTTCAAAATTACAATTATTCCTGAATCCAATTTTACATGATCAAGCCGACATCGTTTTAAATAATTTGGACGCATTATTTTTAAAGAAACAAAAACCGCACTCCGTGACAGTATGGCGCCAAATATTAAATGCAATGTTAGAGCGTGAAGAGTTAAAAATTGATTCTTTATTATCTGTACCTCATGCGTTGACGAAAGAAGTTGTTCAATGCATTGGATATGAATGTTTCGTTAATCCTATTGTAGCTCATTTACGTCTAGTACAAAGCAAATGGAGAATTAGTCGTCATTGTGCAATTGATGTTATTACGCCGAATAAATTTCGGCCAACCGAGCATGCTGCGTATGGAACGGGTCTTTCTCAATCTGAAAAACGGATGATAGGTGATCATATAGAAGCTGTAGCGGAGCGAATAGTAGGCAGTGATGAACGCGGAGGGTATTATGATGGAAATAGGAAAAGAGAGTGTGTCTATCATACTTTAAGTTTCGAAGATTTTTATCAAGGATGGGGCGTTACATCTAAGTTGTATAAAGGAAAGCAATTATCGGTCATTATTCCTGTACAAGATGAAGAGAAAACAATTGGAAACGTTATAGAAGAGCTTCGCAAAATTGAACCTTTTGAAATTATCGTTGTTGTAAATGGTTCGTCTGATAAAACAGCAACGATTGCAAAAGACAAGGGAGCAACAACAATTGTATATAAAGAAGCACTTGGTAACGATGTGGGGCGTTCACTTGGAACTTATTTCGCCAAAGGAGAAATTGTATTATTTATAGACGGTGATTTTGTTATTCCAGCTAGTGAGCTATATCCATTTGCAAAAGCTATTGCAGATGGAATGGATGTCGCATTAAATGATCTAAATCATTATTTAGATTTAAGAGTACCGCTTCATCTTGTAACTGCATTTAAATATGCATTAAATTTAGCTTGTGATAGAAAAGATTTAGGAGTAGGCTCTCTTATCGCTGTACCGAATGCGTTTAGCCGTAAGTGTTTGAAAGAAATCGGGTATAGATCTTTACTGTCACCTTGTGTAGCCCAAGTGAAAGCTATTCTGTCAGGATTCGAAATTGCGTGTGTAAGTCGTGTAGAGGTCGATAAGATGAACCGCATTCGTCCCAGTGAACATTTTGCAAAAATAGGTCATCCTCCAGCTGTTTTGCGAATTATAGGTGATCATATAGAAGGATTAGAGCAATTAATTGTATTAGAAGGCAGCCGTGGTGGATTCTATGATGGGAATAGAAAAAGAGATGTTTTAGAGTAGTAACAAAAAAAGTGTACAACATATGTACACTTTTTTGTTCTGTTATAAAAACTATAACAGATTAGGAGATAAGAGTATTACAGCTCTACAATGGGTATTGTTCTTATATTACAAAATAGGACTCGTATATAAGGATACCAAAAAAATACAATTAAGGAAAGGGTTAATTATAAAGACTTTTAAGTGAAGTTAACACTATGCATATAGTAGTTTGTTCAACGTTTCACAAACATGTCACAACTATTTCGTTCACTTTAGCAAAAAAGTAGTATTCTAAGTGTGTAAGCTGTTATATAAAAAATCTTAGTCCTGTACTAATCAAAAATGGAGGAGATTAGGATGACTCAAGTATTAGAAAATGTTAAAAACGCATGGGAAAACTTTAAAGGTGAAAAATGGAAAGCAGAGATTGATGTTCGCGATTTCATTTTAAATAATGTAAACGTTTTCGAAGGAGACGAATCTTTCTTAGCGGGAGCAACTGAAGCAACGAAGCAACTTTGGGATCAAGTAATGGATTTAACAACGAAAGAACGTGAAAACGGTGGCGTTCTTGATATGGATACAAAAATTGTTTCTTCTATTACATCACATGAACCAGGATATTTAAATAAAGATATTGAAAAAGTAGTCGGTTTCCAAACTGAAAAACCATTTAAACGTTCTTTACAACCATATGGTGGTATTCGTATGGCGGAACAAGCTTGTGAATCTTATGGATACGAAATGGATAAAGAACTTAGCAGTATTTTCAGAGACTGGAGAAAAACTCATAATCAAGGTGTATTTGATGCATACACACCAGAAATGAAAGCGGCTCGTAAATCAGGTGTAATTACTGGTCTTCCAGATGCATACGGACGTGGACGTATTATCGGTGACTACCGACGCGTAGCATTATATGGTATTGATCATTTAATTGAAGTGAAAAAAGCTGATTTGAATTTAACTGGCGGTGTAATGAGCGAAGATACAATGCGTTTACGCGAAGAGTTATCTGAGCAAATGCGTGCACTTCAAGAGTTAAAACAAATGGCCGCTTCTCATGGCTTTGATATTTCTAAGCCTGCAACAAATACACAAGAAGCATTCCAATGGTTATACTTCGCATATCTTGCAGCAATTAAAGAGCAAAACGGAGCTGCAATGAGTCTTGGACGTACTTCTACATTCTTAGATATTTATATTGAAAGAGATTTAGCAAATGGTACTTTGACAGAAGAAGAAGTACAAGAAATTGTGGATCACTTCATTATGAAATTACGTCTTGTGAAATTTGCAAGAACACCTGATTATAATGAATTATTCTCTGGTGATCCAACTTGGGTAACTGAGTCTATCGGTGGTATGGCATTAGATGGTCGTGCATTAGTAACAAAGAACTCATTCCGTTTCTTGCATACATTAGATAATTTAGGACCAGCTCCAGAACCAAACTTAACAGTTCTTTGGTCTAAACAATTACCGCAGAACTTTAAAAACTACTGTGCAAAAATGTCTATTAAAACATCAGCAATTCAATATGAAAATGATGACATTATGCGTGCTGACTACGGCGATGACTACGGAATTGCTTGTTGTGTATCTGCAATGAGAATTGGTAAACAAATGCAATTCTTCGGCGCACGTGCAAACTTAGCAAAAGCATTACTATATGCGATTAACGGTGGTAAAGATGAAAAATCTAAAGCACAAGTTGGTCCTGAGTACGCACCTATTACTTCTGAAGTATTAGATTATAAAGAAGTTATGCATAAGTTTGATATGACAATGGAATGGTTAGCGGGTCTATATTTAAACACATTAAATGTTATTCATTACATGCATGATAAATATAGCTACGAACGTATTGAAATGGCACTTCATGATACAAATGTTCTTCGTACAATGGCAACAGGTATCGCGGGTCTATCTGTAGTAGCAGACTCTTTAAGTGCAATTAAACACGCAAAAGTAAAACCAATTCGTGATGAAAACGGTATTGCAGTTGACTTTGAAATCGAAGGAGATTTCCCTAAATACGGTAACAATGATGACCGTGTAGATGAAATCGCTGTAAATCTTGTAAAAACATTTATGAATAAACTTCGTAAACATAAAACATACAGAAATTCTGTTCATACAATGTCGATCTTAACAATCACATCTAACGTTGTATATGGTAAGAAAACTGGTAACACTCCAGATGGTCGCCGTACTGGAGAACCATTTGCACCAGGTGCGAACCCAATGCATGGCCGTGATACAAAAGGTGCATTAGCTTCATTATTATCTGTAGCTAAATTACCATATGAAGATGCACAAGATGGTATTTCTAATACATTCTCTATTATTCCAAAAGCACTTGGTAAAGAAGATGATGTACAAGTACGTAACTTAGTATCAATGCTTGATGGTTATGCAGTAAAAGAAGGCCATCACTTAAATATTAACGTATTTAATCGTGAAACATTAATGGATGCGATGGAACATCCTGAGAAATATCCACAATTAACAATTCGCGTATCTGGTTACGCTGTAAACTTTATTAAATTAACTCGTGAACAACAAATCGATGTAATTAATCGTACAATGCATGAAAGTATGTAAGTGAAAAAGTGTCCCTCTGCTTTTTATAAATAGCAGAGGGAGGCTGCTTCAATAAAGGAGGAAGTAACATGATAAAAGGAAGAATTCATTCTGTAGAGTCTTGTGGTACTGTTGATGGCCCAGGAATTCGTTATGTCATATTTACACAAGGGTGTTTATTACGTTGTCAATACTGTCATAATGCTGATACGTGGGAGATCGGTAAAGGAAAAGAAATAACAGTTGAAGAAGTTATGCAGGATGTGATATGTTACCTTCCTTTTATTGAAGCTTCTGGAGGCGGTATAACAGTTAGTGGTGGTGAACCATTATTACAGCTAGATTTCTTAATTGAATTATTTAAGAAATGTAAGGAAGTTGGAATCCATACAACAATTGATTCTTCGGGTGGTTGTTATTCTGAAGAACCAGAATTCCAAAATAAGCTAGATATTTTAATGGATTACACAGATTTAGTTTTATTGGATTTGAAACATATCGATTCAAAGAAACACCGTAAATTAACAGGGAAACCAAATGAACATATTTTACAATTTGCTCGTTATTTATCGGATAAAAATAAACCAATTTGGGTAAGACACGTATTAGTTCCTGGTGTTACGGATAATGAAGAGGATCTACAAAAATTATCTAGCTTTATTCAAAGCCTGTCTAATGTTCAGAAGGTTGAAGTGCTACCATATCATAAGCTTGGTGTATATAAATGGGAGGCACTTGGGCATAAGTATCCACTTGCGAATGTAGAACCACCTACTGAAAAAAATGTAGAGCAAGCAAGACATATTTTACAAGCAGTCTAATCCAAATATTGGATTAGGCTTTTTGCTTTCTTTACAATAAAACCTAGAGTATGTATATAGAAAAGAGTATACTGAAAATAGAATATCCATATTTTTGTAAGGAATAAGTGGAGAAATTTACATAATTGTAAAGGGAAATCAAAATAGTAAAAAGAATTAAGAAGTAAAAGAGTGAGTATCATGGAATAGAGAACATTTGTAAGTTATTGCGAAAGCTCTTATAGGAAAGTATAATGTAAAGATATGAGCACAGATAGGATTAAGGGGTCAATCTTATATGCTTTGCATATCCACGACAGGTACATAGCTGAAAGAGAAGTATTAGAATCTGTTTATGTAATTTTTAAGGAAAATGTTTTTCCTATTGTCGTATATGCAATATGGAGAAACAATAAGCTAGGAGTGGATTTGTTTGATAAAAAACCCCAAGGTTTTAATATTAACTGCACATTACGGTAATGGTCATGTGCAAGTAGCGAAAACATTAGAACAAACATTTCGCCAAAAAGGAATTAAAGATGTAATTGTATGCGATTTGTTCGGAGAATCACATCCAGTTATAACCGATATTACAAAATATTTATATTTAAAAAGTTATACAATAGGAAAAGAATTATACCGCTTGTTTTATTATGGCGTAGAAAAAATTTATGATAAAAAAATAGCATCTTGGTATGCGAACTTTGGAAGAAAACGTTTGAAATTACTTTTACAAGCAGAGAAACCGGATATTGTTATTAATACTTTTCCGATCATAGCTGTACCAGAGTTAAAAAAGCAAACAGGTATTTCAATTCCTGTGTATAACGTATTAACGGATTTTTGTGTGCACAAAATATGGATTCATCGGGAAGTAGATCGTTATTTTGTAGCAACTGATCACGTAAAAAAAATTATGATTGATATTGGTGTGCCCGCGGAGCAAATTGTTGAAACTGGAATTCCGATTCGTAGTAGTTTTGAGCTGAAGATCAATCCAGACATTATATATAATAAATATCAATTATGTAAGAATAAAAAGATTTTACTAATTGTAGCAGGTGCTCATGGGGTATTAGGAAGTGTAAAAGAACTATGCCAATCATTTATGTCAGTACCTGATTTACAAGTAGTTGTCGTTTGTGGAAAAAATGAAGCGTTAAAACAGGATTTATTAGGGGTTCAGGAAAAAAATCCTGATGCATTAAAAGTATTTGGTTATGTTGAAAATATCGATGAATTATTCCGTGTTACTTCTTGTATGATTACGAAGCCGGGCGGTATTACGTTAAGTGAAGCGGCAGCATTGCAAGTACCTGTCATTTTATATAAGCCTGTTCCAGGACAAGAAAATGAAAATGCGCTGTACTTTGAAAGAAAAGGAGCTGCAGTTGTCATTCGTGATGATAGTGAGGTTTTTGCAAAGACAGAGGCGTTATTACAAGATGATATGAAGCTTCTTCAAATGAAAGAAGCGATGAAAAGCATTTATCGTCCGGAGCCAGCTGGTCATATTGTGGATACAATTTTGACAGAAAATCATGTAGAACCGAATCATATACCTATTAAATCACCTGCTCTTGCACAATTATTTACTTAATATGAAACCCTCTTTTATATGTTTAAAGAGGGTTCTTTATTGTTTTATAAGATAAAGTGGTAACTTATCCACATGAAGATTACGTTTTCATTAAACAGTAAAGTCGAAATATTAACAACTATATCCACATTGTCCACAATTTTTAGAAAACTATCCACAATTCTAACATTTACTATGCGTTACAATATATAAATTTGTGAAGGGTTTGTTGAATTTATTCACAATTCTATAAATTGTGTGGATAACGTTATCCACACAAAAAAGGTTCCTTATTTATAAGGAACCTTTTTGTCTATTCTATCACGTAGAAAAAATATGTAATGAGAATGAATAATTAGGGGGGAAAACGTCTAATTATTCATTCTCACTTTAAATACTTTTCGAGCGATAACCCGCTGCGCGATCTGCTTTGCGAAATTCTCGTTGGTAGAGCACTTCTTGTGTACTAGATAATGTGTTTTTTGCTTTGTCACGTTTCTTTTTATCCATTACAAATCACCTCGTGTCCTAAAGTCACTATCTATCGTTTCCAAAGACATGGGGTGATATACGTATATGGCAAAATGTTAATGATTAATTATTTTTTCTAAAAATTTAGATTACGCTTCTTTTAATTGGTGAGCATCTTGGAACGTTGTATCTCGCATTGTAGCAAGTGTATATTGATCTTTTGGGATTTCATATAAGTTATATACTTCTTCATTTGCGTTAATTTCATCATAAACGGCTTTTCTTGTTTCGTTTGCTAGATTTACATATTGTAGTTTTTCGGCAGCTTTAATAGAACGAATATTTATTTTACGAATACGCATAAAGATTGTTTCAATATCTAATTCATAGAAAAGTTCACTAAAAAATGAATCTTTCGCCAATTTATTATAGCCTTTTCCATGATAGGGTTTGCCAAGCCATGTTCCGAGAAATCCGGCTTTTTCTTGCACATCAAATAAAGTAATTGTTCCGATAGGGTTACCCCATTCATCTAAAATTGTGCGTGAAATTAATTCCCCACGATCTTCAGCTTCAATCGTTTGTTTCGTTAAAAATAAATACTCCTCATAAGAATAAGCCTTTTGACGCACAAAAGGGAAGACAGCTGGGTCCACCATTAACTCGTATAGAACGTGGCTGTCGTGTAAGTCGCGTTTTTTCAACATACTAACTCCTCCTCACACGAGGGTAGCATGACGAAAAAACACCCCACCCTCGAAATTTTTATATCAATCTTTAAAAAATTTCGGGGTGGGAATCGAACCCACTAGAACCAGTTTCTAACGCTGGTGGCGCACCATTTGCCTTCCCCATTCATCAATTTGAAAATGATAGTCACGACACAAATTGATTATGGTTTCATTCAGTTTATAATCGTATAATACTTTATCTAGTCAAAAAAATAAACTAGTTTTTTTTATTTTTTTTGTAAATTATTTTTCCGTCAATCATGGTTAGTACAGGCTTGGCTAAATAATGGAAAGGATGATGAGTCCATAACACGAGATCAGCGTCTTTTCCAACCTCAATGCTTCCAATTCTATCCTCTAAACGTAAATTTCGTGCTGGAAATATAGTGATTCCTTCTAGTGCAGTTTTTTCGTCTAATCCTTCTCTTACTGCGACAGCAGCACAAACATTTAAATATTGAATTGGTGTATAAGGGTGATCTGTTGTTATAGAAACTTCTACTCCATTTTTCGATAATATATGGTAAGTATCCCATGTTTTGTTTTTAAGTTCGATTTTAGAACGGCGTGTAAGAGTGGGGCCAACTGAAACCTTCAAATTGTGTTTCGAAAGCTCTTCAACAATAAAGTGCCCTTCTGTACAATGTTCAATACGTAAATCGAGATTGAACTCTGTTGCAAAGCGTAGAGCAGAACTAATATCATCTGCTCGGTGAGCGTGGATACGTACGGGTATTTCGCGGCGTAATGCTTTTAAGATAGGAAGCATTCGAAAATCAGCTTCATGCCCGTAGTGCTGTGCTTCATAGAATGATTCCCGAAGTAACCCCATAATTCCCATACGTGTTATGGATTCTTTTGTTCCATTACTATGGACCTTTTTAGGATTTTCTCCAAAGGCAATCTTTAAGCCGGCAGGTTCTTGAATAATCATATGATCAATGCAAGTTCCAGCTGTTTTTATTACACAAGTCGTACCGCCGATAATGTTTTGACTTCCTGGCATAACGTGAACAGTTGTGATTCCGTTTTGTACAGCATCTTGAAATGCAATATCAAAAGGGTGGATTCCGTCCAAAGAACGGATATGTGGTGTTGAAACTTCAGATGTTTCATTTGCATCATTGCCAGCCCAACCAGTACCTTCATCATAGAGACCAAGATGAGTATGGACATCAATAAATCCAGGTAAAAGATGAAGAGCACGAGCGTCTATAACTGTCATATCTTGAGTGGGTTGAATGGAAGGCTTGACCTCGGCAATTCTTTCTCCTATAACGAGTACATCCCCTTGAAATTTTTGGGATGTAATAGGATAGACAATGGCTTGTTTGAGCAATATTTTCATAGGTACCTCATTTCTGTTACTTTACAATGTTAATGGAATTTAAGGGAAAGTAACTGAAAGGTTATTTGTGTAATAATGCTCCGGATTCTAGAAAATGAAAGTTTTGAAAGGGGGCCCTGTAAAACTGTGTTTTAGAAGTACTACATTGTATGCGAAAGTACATTTTGTAATGCATGGTCTATTGCCGGAAATGTGTATTGATACCCATGTTCAATTGCTTTACTAGGTAATACATGTTGTCCTTCGAGTACAAGTATACTCATCTCACCCAATAAAGTGTGAAGCATAAATGAAGGGACAGGTAACCAATGAGGTTTTTTCATTATAGTTGCAATGGTTTCTCCAAATTCCTTCATTTTTATAGGTAGGGGAGCTGTGATGTTAAAAGGGCCATCAATTTCTTCTTTGTGTATGATGAAATCAATTAGGCGAACGACATCGTCTATATGAATCCATGATAACCATTGGTTTCCAGATCCAATTGTACCTCCAATATAGAATTGATAGGGGAGTAGCATTTTGGGAAGAGCTCCTCCGTCTGCGCCTAATACAACTCCAAGTCTTGCGTAGATTGTTCGCATTCCAAGAGAACGTGCTTTAGATGCTTCTTGTTCCCATGAATATACTGTATTTGCTAAAAAGTCATTTCCAGGAATCTCATGCTGTTCTGTAAAAGACTCAGTTTCAGACGTTCCATAGTATCCAATAGCACTTGCGTTAATAAATGTATTTGGCTTTGTACCAAGTGTTTGCAATTGTTTAATGAGTCCTTTTGTTGTTTGAATTCTACTGTTTAAAATGGATTCCTTTTGTTTCTTTGTCCATCTACTATTAATAGACTCTCCAGCTAGATTAATAACTACATCGATAGAAGAGAGGGGGAAGGTTTGTAAATCTGGTGTCCATTGTACATACTGAAGGTTAGGGTGGGAAGTTTCAGTAGTTTTGTTTCGAGTAAGAATGTGAACATTATATCCTTTTTGAATAAAAAAAGTAGAAAGGTATTTACCGATAAAGCCGGTACCACCAGAAATTGCGATTCTCACAATTATTTCCTCCTCATTATATATATTCTTGAAAAGCAAAAACGTTCCTTGACTATGTTAAAATAATAGAGAGGTGAGAGTATGGCTGTCATTACAAAAATAGAAGTGCAAAAACGATCGAAAGAACGGTTTAATATTTATATTGATAAAGGTCAAGGTGAAGAATACGGATTTAGTGTGGATCAAGTAATCTTAATGAAACATGGCTTACAAAAAGGGTTAGAAATTGATGAACAAGCGTTAGGAAATATTTTATACAATGAAGAGGTACAAAAAGCATATTTACAAGCAATTTCCTATCTATCCTATCAAATGAGAACAAAAAAAGAAGTAGAAGACTATTTACGAAAAAAAGAAGTGGGACAGGCCGTCATCTCTGAAGTCGTTTCGAAATTATTACATGATCGATATATTAATGATAAAGAGTACGCTGTTTTATATACGCGAACGCAAAGTAATGTGAATCGAAAGGGTCCAACTGTTATTAAAAGAGAGTTATTAAATAAAGGTGTTCAGGATCTAATCATTACACATAGTTTACAAGAATATCCGAAGGAAAAGCAAATTGAGAATGCTTTACTTCTTATAGAAAAGAAGAAAAGGTCTTATCAAAAGCATTCCTTTTTACAAATGAAGCTAAAGTTAGACGAAATGCTTGTTCGTAAAGGATATTCTAGAGATGTAATTCAAATTTGTTTGGAAGAATTGAAAGACGAAAAAGATGACGAACAGCAACAAGAAGCGTTACACTATCATGGGAATAAATATTATGAGAAATATAAGAAGTATGATGGATGGACATTCGAAAATAAGATGAAACAAGCGTTATATCGCAAAGGGTTCTCTATTGATGAGATAGAGATATTTTTGCAGATGAAACGTGAAGAGGGATGAGGGGAATAAGATGAATATGCCAAAACGCTACAGTGAAATGACACCACATGAGCTAAGGGAAGAAATTGGGGTTTTGAAAGAGCAAGCAATAAAGGCAGAGCAGCTTGGTATTGTAAATGAGTTCGATGTATTAATGCGAAAGATGGCAATGGCTCGTGCTTATATGACTGATATAAACAAATTTCATATTGGTGAGACATATGAATTAGTAGAAGAACCTGGTATATTATTTGAAATTACGTATTTCAACGGGGTATTTGCTTGGGGACATAAGCAAAATGATAATGAAGAGATTGGAATACCGATTTCTTTATTGCAAGAAAAATGAAAACCAGAGAGCGAATATCTCTCTGGTTTTCATTTTTGGTAGGCGTTACAGGAGATAGGAGATTCTAAAATTGGCGTTTTTTACATTCATTCGCCAGTATAATGAGAGACTGGGTTTGTTGCGTCTGTCCGTTAACTTGCGCTTTTGCATGTTTCGGACGAGTCCACGTATGGTTAAATAATTCAGAACGACTATCTAAGCGATCACGGTAGCTCATCTTTATCACCTCGTGTAGGAAGTTAATTTTTTAGGTTGTACCTGTACTATTCTTCCTGCTGATTTGCAGCACGCATACGTTCTTGTGGGTGCGTGTTAATTGTGCCGTTAGGTCGTTTCGAAGCGAAGCGTGATTTCGCTTTCGGCTGACCATCGATTTTGCTGTTGTTTTTTGACTCAGACCAAAATTCGGCTTGTTTACCCATTGCGAACGCCCTCCTCATCATCAGTTGATACCTCTTTAAGAAGTATCACTTATAGAATGTGCAAAATAGAAGAAACTATCCTTTAGAAATTAAGGGAATAAATAGGTAAAAGGAGAATAGAACATGAATGATATTCACGAAACATTAACAAAAGAACTATTAGACAAAAATGACAAACTTTCTTACGCACAAGCTCGTGCGTGGGTTGAATTATTGTGGGAAGACTTTCAAACAACTTATGCTAAATCAGGTCGTTATCAAGGTGATGAAATGACTGAACAAGTGGTACGAACATGGATTAATAATCATGGAGGTCGCCTTCATGAAATGCGTACAAATAATCCGAAATATAGCCATTTAATCAATCAAGAAGATCATTTGAAACATTAAAAAAAGCGACTTAAGTCGCTTTTTTTAATGTGGAAGTAATTCCAGTTTTTTTCGAAGTTTTTCTTCACTAAAAATCCATCCTGTATAGGAACTAATAATATTTAAATTGTGGTCGAGTTGAACGATTGCAACGAATGGATAATAATCTTTACTGCGATAGCGCAAATCAATGAAGCGAACTTCGGAATAATGATCATAATCGAAAATGTCCCAGCGATATACAGGGGAGAAAGATAGAAATGCTGAGATGTTTTCATCTTGTTTAGCTGCGCGCATAATAGCATTATCTGGGAACGGTATCCGTTCGAACTTATCATAGACCATGATGTTACCACGATGCCATCTAGCAACGTAGTAATAATCAGTTGTAACGATTGCTAAATGATAATGATAAAATCTGTAAGAAGGGGAAATGATTATCTTCTCCACATGATTGAAACGTTTATATACGACGCTACGTATGTTTCTATGCATCATAATCCGTCCGATATAGTAAACAATCATCAATATATACGCTGCTAAAGCAGTATACCCTTTATGGGAACCTACGAGCATACAAGCAATCGCGAGTAGGTGAATAAAGAAAATGACGGTATCAAATGTATTAATGATGCCGAGTGCTACCCATTTTTTTGTGAAGGGCCGTAATGCCTGTGTACCGTAGGCGTTGAAAATATCTACAAAGACATGAAGAAAGACGGCAATAAATGACCAAAGTAGTAGATGCAAATATGGAGCGTCTGAAAAGAAGGCGAAAGAGATACCACTTATAAGGAATGACCAAAGAATCACTGCAGGAATGGAATGAGTAATCCCGCGATGATTTCTTATATATTTAGCGTTATTACGCAATTTTAAAACTGTATCGATGTCAGGAATATTGGAACCGGCAATTGTAGCAAGCATAACTGCTTGTGGTCCAATATCACTTTGTGCTATGGCTGGATCTAACGTTGCCAAACTGCCTAGAGTAACGCCCATAACAAGGTGAGTGGCTGTGTCCATAGAAATCCACCTCCGTTTTTTATTAATGTAACTCTTTTTATTCGATACCTCAAGTCCTTTGCCTTCTATTTCCTATGTCATCTTACTTAAATTTTTTCCTAAAATCTTTATAATAGTACTTATATGCAAAAAAATGAGGGGGATCAAGTTTGACACTTGAAATATTAAATAATTTTAACATAGAGCAGTTTCAAAATGATTTAATTGGTTGGTTTGAAGAAGAGCAACGCGACTTACCGTGGCGTAAAAATAAAGATCCATACCGCGTTTGGGTTTCGGAAATTATGTTGCAGCAAACGAGGGTAGAAGCTGTAAAACCATATTACGCGAATTTTATGGGGAAGTTTCCTACTCTAGAATCTTTGGCAAATGCTGGTGATGAAGAAGTGTTAAAAGCATGGGAAGGTTTAGGATATTATTCTAGAGCACGAAATTTACATGCGGCTGTAAAAGAAGTGAAAGAAGTATACGGCGGGATAGTACCGAGTGATGTAAAGAAAATTGAAAAATTAAAAGGAGTTGGCCCGTATACAAAAGGTGCTATTTTAAGTATCGCATATGGTATACCAGAGCCGGCAGTTGACGGAAATGTTATGCGTGTATTATCTCGCATTTTATCAGTATGGGATGACATTGCAAAACCGAAAACTAGAAAAGTGTTTGAAGAGATTGTACGTGAAATTATTTCGGCTGAAAATCCATCGTATTTTAATCAAGGTTTGATGGAATTAGGTGCACTAATTTGTATTCCAAAAAATCCATCTTGCTTACTTTGTCCTGTACGTGAACATTGCCGAGGATATGCTGAAGGTGTTCAAAAGGAATTACCAGTAAAAAGTAAAGCTAAGGCTCCTACAATGGTACCGATTGTTGCAGGGGTACTTCAAACTGAAGATGGTCGTTACGTCATTAATAAACGTCCAAGTACCGGGTTATTAGCTAACATGTGGGAGTTTCCAAACGCTGAACTTGGGGAAGGGATTCGGAATCAGAAAGAGCAGCTTATAGATTATATGAAGGAAAAATTTGAGCTCTCGATTTCTATTGAAGAATACGCAATGAATGTACAACATACATTTACTCATCGTACTTGGGATATATTTGTATTTTACGGAAAAGTAACCGGTGATATTGTTGAAACAGATACATTGAAATTTGTATCGAAAGAAGCTTTTGAACAGTTACCTTTCTCTAAATCGCATCGTACGATTTATGAGAGTTGTGTTGAGAAAATTACAATGCAATAAACAAAAAAAGTGTTCCCTAGATTGGGAACACTTTTTTAATCGTAAGAAATTTTTGTCCCATGAGTCCAACTAGCATCACCTTCTTGTAAGCCACCTCTTGATTCAATTTCTACTACAATTTCTTTATAGATACTTTGACCTTCTGCATTTAAATACGGCAAAATCTGTTGTAATGAGTGATGAAAATAAGCTAATTCATCTTCTTTCCATTCATTTTTGGAAATCATCGTTAGTTCGGTCATATCGCGTCCTATATACATACTACCACCTCCATTTCCTATAGTTTGAATGAGTAATAAGAGATATATGCGAAATTTTTTCAAAAGAAAATTACGGATAACTTCTAAGTGAATTGGTTACATTATTGGTTGTGGAGGTGAGAAAGATGAGTAAAAAACAACAAGGTTATAACAAAGCAACTTCGGGTGCTAGCATTCAAAGTACAAATGCTAGTTATGGTACAGAGTTCGCGACTGAAACAAATGCACAAGCAGTAAAACAAGCAAACGCACAATCAGAAGCAAAGAAAGCACAAGCTTCTGGTGCACAAAGTGCAAACGCTAGTTATGGTACAGAATTTGCAACTGAAACAGATGTGCATGCTGTGAAAAAACAAAATGCACAATCAGCTGCAAAACAATCACAATCTTCTAGTTCAAACGAGTAATGAAAGAAAAACACTTCTCCATTTCGAGAGAAGTGTTTTCTTTGTGTGCGGGTCATTGTAATGAAAAGAAAGCGAACGACATAACTTCTAATAAGTCAACAAATGTAGTCAAAGGAGAAGGAAGTTAAAGATTAGAAATATGTAATTAGGAATAATAACTGATGAATAAATCTAAAAGGGGGTAAGTAATGAACGATTTTGATAAGTTGGTAGGAGAGCAATTGGAAACGATGGATGAGTTGTTAAAGTTACAAGCTCATCTAGAGAAATATCAGCAAATTGAAATCAGCGAAAAGGATACGTGCGATAAAAAGGAATTACATTTTATCCGCCAAGAAATATATAGAACAGAATTAGCGTTAAAACTGTTACATGAGAAATTTGAAGAGCAAACAAATAGTGTGATTCAATCTTTTGAAACTGAAAAAATGATTTCGAATTTAGGGTAAGGCATATTGTTACCTTCCGGTGAAAGGCCCTTCTTTAGATAGAAATAAGGAAGGGCTTTTTCTATTCCCATTTCCTCGTTTGTAAATCATTCAGCGAAGGCCCCGTCTCCTAAGAAGATTAGGGATATAGTATTCGGTGTGAAAAATAGAGTCTTGTCGCTTTAGTTTTAAAATTTCGACAAAAAAGTTATAATAGAAAAAAAGTGAATGCAGCTCAAAGGGCATTTGCAGTTGAAAGAAGGGAGCATATATGGGATTTCCCAAAGAAGGAGAAAAAGTACAAATACATAGTTATAAACATAATGGCTCCATTCATAGAATGTGGGAAGAGACAACAATTTTAAAAGGGACACAGAGTCTTGTTATCGGAGCAAATGATCGTACAGTAGTGACAGAATCAGATGGCCGAACATGGATTACTCGTGAACCAGCAATTTGTTATTTTCATGCAAACTATTGGTTTAATGTAATTGGGATGCTAAGGGAAGAGGGAGTATATTATTATTGTAATTTAGGCTCACCTTTTGCATATGATTCTGAAGCATTAAAGTACATTGATTATGATTTAGATATTAAAGTATATCCAGATATGACATATACGCTTTTAGATGAAGATGAGTATGAAAAGCATAGTCAAATTATGCAGTATCCACCTGTTATTGATACTATTTTAAAACGAAATGTAGCACAATTAACACAATGGATTCATCAAAGAAAAGGGCCATTCGCGCCAGATTTTGTAGATATGTGGTATGAAAGATATTTAATGTACAGAAATTAAAACAAACCTGCAGGGGATTTCCCGGCAGGTTTGTCCTATTAGAGGGGGGATTATGTGCAAGGTATAAAAAGATATTTGCACTTTGTTAAACCATATCGATGGCTTATTGCTATTACGATTATGATTGGTCTAGTTAAATTCGGCATCCCGCTTATTATGCCGTGGTTATTAAAATATATTATCGATGATGTAATTCAAGGTGGAGGGTCACTTCAAGATAAAACATCCCAATTAGTAACAGCCGTTGGGATTGCCTTTTTTATTTTTGCAGTAATAAGACCGCCAATTGAATATTATCGTCAATATTTCGCGCAGCGTATCGCAAATACAATACTATATGATTTGCGAAAACATATTTTTGGTCATTTGCAAAAGTTGAGTTTACGCTATTATTCGAACACAAAAACAGGGGAAATTATTTCACGTGTAATCCATGATGTAGAACAAACGAAGGATTTTGTAATTACTGGTTTGATGAATGTTTGGTTAGATACGGCAACAATTGCTATTGCTATTATTGTTATGTTTTCTATGAATATAAAATTGACATTTGTTGCGCTATTAATTTTACCTATTTATGTAGTGGCGGTGAAATATTTTTTCGGACGTCTTCGAAAATTGACGAAAGAGCGTTCACAAGCGTTAGCAACGATGCAAGGGTATTTACATGAACGTATTCAAGGGATGCAAGTGACACGTAGCTTTGCATTAGAAGAATATGAGGGTAAGCAGTTTGAAAAAAGAAATAATGAATTTTTGACGAAAGCGTTAACGCATACGAGTTGGACTGCAAGGACATTTTCAGCAGTGAATACGTTAACCGATTTAGGCCCGTTACTGGTGATCGGCTTTGCAGCATATGAAGTAATTCAGGGGCGGTTAACATTAGGGACTATGGTTGCCTTTGTTGGATATATGGATAGTTTGTATAGTCCGCTTCGCCGCCTTGTTAATTCCTCCACAACATTAACACAGTCTTTCGCATCGATGGATCGAGTGTTTGAATTGTTAGATGAAAAATACGATATTGTCAATGTGCCAAGTGCGGTACAAACGACAAAATTAAATGGTGAAGTGATATTTGATAATGTATCTTTTCGTTACAATTCGGATGAAAAAGAGATATTACATAACCTTTCGTTAACTATGTTGCCAGGAGAGAAGGTAGCACTTGTAGGAGCGAGTGGGGGAGGGAAGTCATCTCTTGCTAGCTTAATCCCACGTTTCTATGATGTTTCTTCAGGTGCAGTTTATGTAGATGGAATAGATGTTAGAAAGTATGATATGAGAAATTTACGTAGTCATATTGGAATTGTACTGCAAGATAATTTGTTATTTAGTGATACAATCGGGGCAAATATTTTATATGGAAATCCGAAAGCTACAGAGGAAGAAGTGATTGCAGCTGCTAAAGCTGCGCAAATTCATGATTTTATTATAGAGTTACCTGATGGCTATGATACTGTCGTTGGGGAACGCGGTGTGAAGTTATCTGGTGGGCAAAGGCAACGTGTAGCGATTGCAAGAGTGTTTCTAAAGAATCCATCGTTACTTATATTAGATGAGGCGACTTCCGCTTTAGATTTAGAAAATGAACGGTATATTCAGCAGGCGCTTCAGACGTTAGCTGCTGATCGGACGACGATCGTAATCGCACATCGATTGGCGACGATTACACATGTGGATACGATTATTTACATTGAAGATGGTGAAATTAAAGAAACAGGTTCTCATGAAGAGTTAATGAAAAAAAGAGGGTTTTATTACAATTTATATCAACTTCAACATATAACAGAAACAGCTCCTTTAGCGTAAAAGGAGCTGTTTTCTTTATTCGTCTTCTTTTTTATCTTCGATTTGGAGTTCTGCTTCTGGTTTATGGTATGTGTAGAAGCTATCCACAAGTAAATCTAAATGCTCTACTTCTTCACTATAGTTAATAATGGCAGAAATAAGAGGGAAGAGGTGTAGCCATGTTTTATAAGCTTCCTCATCGTCCTTGTTTTGATAATCCATAAAGATATCAATTAATTCTTGTTTACCTGTTTCAACTTCATCAAGCATTTCAACGGATTGTTGTTTTTTTGCTTTACCAATAAATTTTAATAAAACTTGTTCATGGTAATGGGTTAATGAGTCAAGTTCGTTTTGGATAGATTCCTGAAATTCTTCTGGCATATAGCGTAGTTCATTTTCAGTACGATGTAATGATTTTAACGTACTTAAAGCACGGCTTGTCGTCGCTAACATTTGTCTGAATAAAACGAGCTTACGAATTTTTGCGAACTTTACTTTTTTCGTGTAGCTTCTTTCTTCTTTATACAGCAAATAGTAATGGTTTAGTTTGATCATCTTTTCTTTCATACGATCAATATCAGTTTTTAGCGTTGTAAAATCAGAAGCTTGCCTGCTATTCATTCGAATCCATTTTACAATTTCTTCTGTATTATCAACGATACGGTGATATAGTTTTGTTTCGTATTTTGGCGGCATAAACACTAAATTTACAAGTGAAGCCGCAATAATTCCAATCATAATCGTCGCAAAGCGAAGTAAGGCAAAACTAAAGAAATCGTCGCCCTGATACTCCATAATGGCGATAACTGTTACTAAAGCAATTGATATTGTGTTTTCTAATCGTAATTGTAACGTAAGCGCAATTACTAATATACATGTTAATCCAATAATAAAAGGATTATGTCCAAAAGCAGTAGCAAATACGATAGCGAATACCGCACCAATGACGTTTGCTTGAATTTGCTCAAGAGCTGTTAAATACGAGCGGTATACAGACGGTTGAACAGCGAATATAGCTGAGATTCCCGCGAATACTGGACTCGGTAATTGAAGTAAAATACAAGCAAATAAAGCTAATGTGATGGCAATACCCGTTTTTAAAATGCGAGCACCAAGTTTCATACCCTTAATAAGATCCTTTCTCTTGTCATAATGAATGTACAACATGATACTATACATTCATTACAATATGTTAGCAAGTGATATTTTAGTGACGTTAATAAGAAATTAAGATTCATTTTATACTTTTTCCTAATTCTTTTTAAACATCAATTTTTAGTGAAAAAACCTGCTGAATTTCAGCAGGTTTCAAATTGTTACTATAGATTACTATGAGAAGTGTACTTCGTCAATTTTTTCTTGAGAATGAAAAGTTGGTATATCACTCTGTGGAGATAGATGGATCAGCCTGCTCTTTTTTCGGGATAATTTCAAAAAAATGTTGCTGCATATCATCGAGTAACGGTGTTAATAAAGCAACTTCCTCGTATTGCTCATGTTCATTTAATACACGGATATAATCTAGCAATAACTCAGTCACATCTTGCACGCCATTTTTACTAATTGGTTGTAATGTAACATTTGCCCCTTTTGCGATTCTTCTTTTTAAGGCGTGTTCTGTTAAACCCGAGCTTGAATCATGACGTAAATAAACAACACCACCAGTCATACCAGCACAAATCCATGGACCAGGATCCCCTAAAACAAGCGCTCGCCCATTTGTCATATATTCAAAAGCGAAACCTTTAATATTAGAGTATACACCTATATTCCCTTGCTCTTTTTCACGGAGTGGCTTTGTCATTCGCCCTCCAATTATCATGTCTGCTCCAGAGAGGCGAATGCCGGCGCGAGCATCAGCGTTACCTTGAACGTATAGCGATCCTTTTTGTGCACCGTACCCAAAACCTTTTCCGACAGAACCGTTATAATATATGCCGTCTTTTCCTTTTGCTTTCGTTATATAAATACCACCACCAAAGGAAGTTTTACCAATACCATCTTGTGCACCGCCATTTACGTGTATAAATAAGTTCTCACTATTATAAGCACCTAATCCATTTCCAGGAATAGAGCCATTCGTATACTTTAATGTAAGTGGTTCAAGCTTCGTGTCTTCATATAATTTACTACGAACGCGATAGCAAGATTCTAGCCCACCCATAACGCGTTGCTCTACGCCAACGCTTACTAATTCTTTTGAATGAGGGGAATGAACTGTTTCAAATTGTTTTTCCGGTACGTATTCTGTTTTTGTAACAGATGGGTGTTCTATCGTTTGTAGTAAATTACATAAATTTAATAAATTTTCGCCTCGAACTTGTTCTAATAAATCGGAACGTCCGACAATTTCTTGTAAATTTGCATAACCAAGATTTCCTGTTAATCGTTTTAGTTCTACGCCAAAAGTGGTGAATAAATGTAATAATCCAGCAACGGCGCTTTCTAATTCGCGCGGGACGAAGCGGCGTAATCCGTGTTCTTTCGCCTGAGCTTCAGACTCAATTTGTGTTGCAATTCCAACGTGACAAGTATCTAGATGACATCCGCGGCAAGTTGTACAGCCGATTGCAATCATGGATAATGTACCAAACCCAATCCGGTTTGCTCCAAGGAGCATGATTTTCAAGGCATCATTAACACTTCGAATACCACCGTCAGCCCAAATTTCTACTTTATGTCTCATATTTGCTTCTAATAAAGCATTGTGAGCGGCTTTCACACCAATTTCTACAGGAAGCCCTACATGTTGCAATGCGTGAATACGTGCAGCACCTGTACCACCATCAAATCCGCTAATGTTAATAAAGTCAGCACCAGCTTTTGCGATACCGACAGCAATTGTTCCAATGTTAGGGACGACAGGGATCTTTACAGCTACTTTCGCAAGTTGATTAGCCGTTTTAATTTCTGTAATCATTTGAGCTAAATCTTCAATGGAATAAATATCATGGTTGTTAGAAGGTGAAATTAAATCTGAGCCAATTGTAGCATTACGTGCTTCAGCGATTTTTGCTGTTACTTTTGAACCTGGCAAATGTCCACCTTCACCAGGCTTTGCGCCTTGCCCGATCTTTATTTCAATTAAGTTTGATGAATTTAGTAGTTCGGCATTTACGCCAAATCGCCCAGATGCAACTTGTTGTCCACGTGTATGTGGATATTTTCCAATCATATCTTTAATTTCGCCGCCTTCACCGTTTAAACTAATCATATTTAGCTGATCGGCCGCTTCTGCATATGCACGGAAGGCAACTTCATTTTGAGAACCGAATGACATGGAACTAATAATAAATGGTAAATCATGATTTTGAATGCTGATGGACACTTCTTCAGTTGGAACTACATGTTTTGTTTGTTTCGTTTGAACAAGGTGTCTAATTGCGATTGGATTATTTTCTTCTAATTCACTTAACTTGTCACGGTAATCATCATAAGAGTTTCCTTTTGCGACATCGCCGATTGCTTTCCAAATTCGCGGGAATATATGAAAAGATTTTCGCATTCTAACTTTAAGATTGTTATAATCATCCGCTCGCAATTGTGCATCTTCAGCAAGTGATTCAAGCGAAAAAGCTAAATCATTTGAACCGAAGAAATTCGTAATTTGTAATATATTTGCGATTTCCTCATGTAATCCGATAGAAGAATAGAGGCGACCGTAACCACGTAATTCATGAATTCCAATTGTTGAAATGACTTTTTCTAGTCCTTTATTAAGAGCAGTATACAAATTCGTAATTGGCGTTTTTGTTCCATCATTTACGGTTGCAAATAATAAATATGGATTCATACCATCTGCTCCTAATCCATACAGTGTGACGATATCATGTAAGGAGCGAAGGGCACCAGAACGTATAACGAGAGAGCAGTTTCGGCGTAATTTATTTTCGCTTAATACTTGATGTACTTTAGCGGTAACTAAATGCGGATCAATCCATAACTGTTCATTTAGATGAGCGTTGGCATCGTCTATTAATAGTAGGGAAGCTCCATCGTTCACGGCCTTTATCGCTTCAGAACTAATTCGATTTAAGGCGCATTGTAAAGTTTCTGTCGGACTGAATGTAGCAGAGATTGTAGCGATAGAGCTATGAGTATTGAATAGCTGTATAAGTTGTTCGTACGTAATTGTGTGTAATTCCTCTGTAATAGATTGTGCTACACTTCCTTCTAGAATAATGGGGGAAAGCATCTCAACTACAAATGGCTGTTTAGCTCCGCTTAATAAACTTGGGCGCTCTCCAAGTATTGTTCGTGTGGAGAAGTGCTCGACCTCTCGATCACGATCGATTGCTGGATTTGTAACAACGGCTACACTTTCCTTAATGAAATCAGCGATATTTCGTCTATCAGTATCGAGTGCTGCAAGTGGTGAGTCATGCCCAAGTGAGCGAATTGGCTCGACGCCTTTTGTTGCCATCTGTTCAAGAAGCTGAATATGTTCTCGATCCCACCCGAAAGAAACGTACTGTTTCGTTTCAACTTGAACAGAATCACATAATCCTTGGATTTCTTTCGTTTCAGGGATAGATAAGTTTAAATGATAATTGCTAACATCGATTCGTTTTTGGAAACGATTATATACTTCAATTTGGTATTTGTCGTATTCATAAAAAACAAGTTCATCTTGTTCATTCCATTTTAATCCGACCTTTTCTCCAGGCGCGAGTGGTTTCGGTTCTTCTACATATTCGGTTGGTGATACAACTCCAGGTTCAGAAGAGAAAACATAAGAACTCACTGTCTCTACTTTCCATACTGGTCGTAGTCCAAGGGAATCAACGCTGAAAACAGCCTCATCTTTATAACGTGAAATAATACCAGCTGGACCTTGCGCAAAATGGCCCCAAGCTTCACGTATATACGTATATAAATCTTGTAAATGCGGTTCATAAAGTTTAATTTCATTAATAATTGGTGGGAATAGTATATCCATTGCTTCAAATAAACTGTAGTCGTATTGAACAAGTAGGGTTTCTAGGGTGCGGTTTAAATCTTGGGAGTCACTTCCCCCAACAGTAAGTGGAACATGAATCATGTCAGCTTGATCGCGTAATTTTGCAATTGTGTTAATTTCACCATTATGTCCGAGAATGCTAAATGGTTGTACACGAAAAAAATTAGATAATGTATTAGTAGAATAGCGGTTATGTCCTAGTGTCATAGTTGAAGCGATAAGTGGATGTTGTAAATCATTGTAATAGGCAACAAGTGTATCCCCAGCACCTAGAACTTTATATACAACATGATCACGACTTAATGAAGCAACATGAATCGCTTCGTTTTCCTCTATTTTTATCGTTACTGAAAATAATGTTTGCTCAATATTTTCAACTTTATTTTCTGCGATAAGAGCAACTTGCCAAAATAAAGGTTCTTCCTGTTTACCAAGTGGACCGAGTGCATCGGAATTTATTACATCATCACTTTCAAAAATAATAGTAAAACTTTCGTTATTTAATTGCGTACGAATATGATTTTTTAAATTAACGATATTTGCGTTTTTATTTAGAAAAAAATGTCCAACGATAAAGTGGGGATGATCCACAATCGTTGGATTGTATCCGTTATTTTTCAGCTTTTCATTCCAAAGTGCTTTTGGGACATCAATGTGAATTCCGATACCATCTCCTTCACCATTAATGAAACCAGCTCGATGATTCATTTTGACAAGTGATTGTATGCAAAGGTCAATGTTTTCTTTTGTAGGAATTTTTCGTTTCTCCATAACGGAAACGATTCCACACGCATCATGTTCTGCATTTTTATAATCTCGAAATAAAGACGGTGTCCATGTATTTGTTTTATTGAGCATCCGTCAATCCCCCCTCTTATTGAAGTTTGAATAATCTTACTATTTAAGACGTG
Source organism: Bacillus sp. DE0042 (assembly GCF_007680225.1). Classification (NCBI taxonomy): domain Bacteria; kingdom Bacillati; phylum Bacillota; class Bacilli; order Caryophanales; family Bacillaceae; genus Bacillus; species Bacillus sp. DE0042. The sequence goes on from NZ_VEJP01000009.1 coordinate 207,833, forward strand.
AGCAGCCTTGTATACAAAGATAGTAAGGATATAAAAGAAAATTAAACAGATAATTATGAATAATTATACTATTAATGAGGGATTTATGAAATAGAAAAAAGGAAAAAAGAAAGATGTGCTTTCTTTTTTCCTTTTAATGACGGGATTATTTATTATCCGCTAAAGCAGCAAATGCTCTGCCTACAGCTTCAATTGTATATTCAATATCTTCTTTTGTATGTTCTGTCGTTAAGAACCATGCCTCGTATTTAGAAGGTGCTAAGTTAATTCCTTCTTGAAGCATAAGCTTGAAGAATTTACCAAACATTTCACCGTCTGTATCTTGTGCTGCATCGTAATCTTCAATTTTATTTGTTGTGAAGTATACAGTTAAAGCACCTTTTAGTCGGTTTAATGTAATATCGATATTATGTTTTGTAGCTTGCTCTAAAATTCCCTTTTCAAGCATCGCACCAAGTTCATCTAATTTCTCATAAAGACCTTCTTGTTGAAGAACCTCTAGACAAGCGATACCGGATGCCATAGAAGCAGGATTTCCTGCCATTGTACCAGCTTGATATGCAGGTCCGAGCGGGGCAACTTGTTCCATAATTTCTTTCTTACCACCATAAGCACCGATCGGAAGTCCGCCGCCAATAACTTTACCAAGCGCTGTTAAGTCTGGTGTTACGCCAAGTAAGTCTTGAGCACCACCGTACATGAAGCGGAAAGCAGTAATAACTTCATCATAAATTACTAGTGCACCAGCTTCGTGAACAAGTTCATTCACTTTCTCAAGGAAGCCAGGTTTTGGCTCTACAATACCGAAGTTTCCAACAATCGGTTCTACAAGGATAGCTGCTACTTCATGTCCCCATTTATCTAATGCTTCTTTTAAAGTTTCTACATTATTAAATGGAACAGTAATAACTTCTTGAGCGATACTTTGTGGTACACCGGCTGAGTCAGGAGTTCCTAGCGTAGAAGGGCCAGATCCAGCTGCTACAAGTACTAAATCAGAATGACCGTGGTAACAACCAGCAAATTTCATAATTTTTGTGCGGCCTGTGTAAGCACGAGCGACACGAATTGTTGTCATTACTGATTCAGTACCAGAGTTTACGAAGCGGACTTTATCTAATGCAGGCATTGCTTCTTTTAACATTTTTGCGAATTTTACTTCTAGTGCTGTTGGTGTTCCGTAAAGTACACCATTTTCAGCAGCTGTTGTAATTGCTTTTGTAATGTGCGGGTGAGCATGTCCAGTAATAATAGGACCGTATGCTGCTAAATAATCGATATATTTATTTCCGTCTACATCCCAGAAATAAGCACCTTTTCCACGTTCCATAGCAACAGGAGCGCCGCCCCCAACTGCTTTAAAAGAACGAGAAGGACTATTAACGCCGCCAACGATATGTTCTAAAGCTTCTTTATGTAATGCTTCTGATTTTGTGAATTTCACTACAATTCATCTCCTTACAAAAATCTATGTATTATTCTAACATGTTTTTTGAAAAGACGTATTGTTTGTGATAGAGAAGGCAGTTGGGTAAACTATTCGTTGTGACATTTAGGAAGGGGGTCCGATTATGAAATCGGTAATTGAGGTACAAGGGTTACGTAAAGAATTTACAGCCTATTCAAGTCGTCCGGGATTAAAGGGTGCTTTTCGCGATTTATTAAATCGTAATTATAAAATAGTACCAGCAGTAAATGATGTATCTTTTACTGTGAAACAAGGTGAAATGGTTGGGTATATAGGTGAGAACGGTGCTGGTAAATCAACAACTATTAAAATGCTTACGGGGATTTTGACTCCGACATCAGGAGAAATTTTAGTAAATGGGATGAACCCGCATAAGCAGAGAGAAGAATTCGTAAGAACAATTGGTGTTGTTTTCGGTCAACGCTCACAACTTTGGTGGGATATTGCTGTACAAGAATCTTTTCGTTTATTAAAAAAAGTGTACGGTGTATCAGACGCTCAGTATAAAGAGCATATGGAACACGTGATTGAAACGTTAGATATTGGTCCTTTATTAGATAAGCCAGTTCGAAAGTTATCTCTAGGTCAAAGAATGCGTTGTGAATTAGCGGCAGCATTAATTCATAATCCGCCGTTATTATTTTTAGATGAACCAACAATTGGGTTAGATGTTCTTGTGAAATTGAAAATACGTGAATTTTTAAAAGAAATGAATGAACGTTATAAAACAACAATTTTATTAACAACCCATGATATTACTGATATTGAAGCTTTATGTGAGCGCGTTATCATGCTAGATGAAGGAAATATTATGTATGACGGTTCTTTAAATAATCTTCGTACGCAGTGGGGAGCAGAGAAGGAAATACATTTTCAATTTATTGCACCAGTTTCCTATCAGGCGTTATCAATGGTTATGCCTGATAGTCACGTCGTTTGGTCGAAAGCGAAAGAGGAAAACGCGTGGGTTGCAAAAATACCGAATGAAGAAGTTATCATTTCAATGCTTATTTCTAAAGTAGTACAAGCATTTCAAATTAAAGATTTAAAAATTAACGAAGTGTCTACAGAGGAAATTATTCGTAACATTTATGAAGAGGGTATTAAACATGGGTAAGTACATTGAAATGATTCGAATCCGCTTTTTAATGATGCTTGCGTATCGCACAAACTATTATAGCGGGATTTTAATTTATACAATTAATATCGGCGCGTATTATTTTTTATGGCAAGCAATTTATAGTGGAAAAGAGAATATTGAAAGTTTATCTATTTCGCAAATGACTACGTATATCGCAATTGCGTGGATGGCACGTGCCTTTTATTTTAATAATATAGACAGGGAAATTGCGATGGAGATTCAAGAAGGACGTGTAGCGGTAGAACTGATTCGTCCATATAACTATTTAGGAATGAAAGTGATGCAAGGTCTTGGTGAAGGAATATTTCGTTTTGCCTTCTTTTCAATTCCAGGTATGGTTATTGTTACCTTATTATTTTCATTGCAAATTACAACGAATTTTCAAACGTGGTTATATTTCTTCTTATCTTTAATATTTAGTTTTATTATTAATACACAAATTAATTTAATGACGGGAATGCTCACGTTCTTCCTATTTAATAATAGTGGAATTATGTATGCAAAACGTGTTGTTATTGATTTATTTTCAGGTCTATTATTACCAATTAGTTTTTATCCGTTATGGGCCCAAAAGGCAATGGTATTTTTACCGTTTCAGGCTATTAGTTATATTCCAAGTATGATTTTTTCAGAAGGTATACAAGGAAGTAAATTGTATGAGGCATTATTATTCCAAGTAATTTGGGCAATTGTACTTATTATTCCAATTGTACTCATGTGGAGAACGGCGAGAAAACGTCTAATTGTACAAGGGGGATGATGAGATGATATATATAAACCTATTTTTGCAATATGCAAGCCAATATATAAAAACAAAATTGGAGTATCGGGGCGATTTTATCGTTGGATTACTTTCTGATTTAGCACTACAGGCTGTTAATTTAATCTTTATTCTCGTTGTGTTTGGGCATACACAAGCATTGAAAGGCTGGAGTAGAGAAGAAGTAATCTTTATTTATGGTTTCTTTTTAGTACCATTTGCCATATTCTCAGCTTTCTTTAACATATGGGACTTTAATGATCGTTATATTATTAAAGGAGAAATGGATCGTATATTAACGAGACCGATTCATAGTTTATTTCAAATTATATTAGAAAGAATGGAACTTGAATCTTTAATTGGAGCGATCACAGGAATGATTGTAATGGGCTACGCAGCAGTGGAGCTGCAATTATCTTTTTACTGGTACGATTTCTTCTTATTCTTACTGATGGTAGGAGGAGGAGCACTTGTATACGGAGGGATATTTGTTACGCTTGCGAGCCTTGGTTTTTGGTCGGATGCGAAAAGTTCAATTATGCCGCTAATGTATAACATAGGTAACTATGGTCGCTATCCTGTTAACATTTATAACCGTGTGATTCGCTTCATTTTAACGTTTGTTTTACCATTTGCGTTTGTCGGAGTGTATCCAGCAGCATACTTTTTAAGAAAAACAGAGTGGAATAGCTATGCATTTGCAACACCACTCGTTGGTGTTATCTGTTTTACGATTGCAATTACTCTTTGGAATCAAGGGGTAAAAAGGTACCGTGGTGCTGGGAATTAATTATAGAAGCTTGTTTGTTTCTAAGGGATAAATCCAATGGCTGTCTCATACATATAAAATGAGGTGGAGGACATGTTGTGGGGATTTATTCTATTAATTGCAGCGATTGCTATTTTGAGAAGTGTCCAATTGTTATGGAGTTCATATTCAGATTCTAGGCGTTTCTTTTCGCTTTATAATTTAGCCTCCTTATTTTTAATTTATACAACGGTATTGATTGCGTTTGGGTTAAGTTATGTTGTATTAGAAGAAATGGGTTTTGCAGTTTTGAAAGAAGATGGAGAAAGCTTGCATGCCCAATCTTTTCAACTTGTAGAAATTTGCTTATATTTTAGCGCGGTTACTTTATTATCCGTTGGGTACGGTGATATAGCTCCGATTGGAATAGGGAGATGGATTGCGATTGCAGAAGCGCTAATTGGATATACATTACCGTTTGCTTTTGTAATGAGGTCTGTAATAGACAATGAAAAATAAGATAGCATTTGATATAGTAAAAGAAAAGAGTAGGAGTGATAACAATGATTACAGTAGGAGAAATGGCTCCAGAATTTACAATAGAGGGAAGTAACGGGGAACAAGTTCGCTTAGCTGATTTTCGTGGTAAAAATGTAGTGCTATATTTTTATCCGAAAGATATGACTCCAGGGTGTACAACTGAAGCATGTGATTTTCGAGATGCATATGGATTATTTCAAGAGAAAGATACAGTTATTCTTGGTGTAAGTCCTGATTCAGCGAACAGACATCTGAAATTCATTGAGAAGCATGAGCTTCCATTTGTACTTTTAGTAGATGAAGATCATAAGGTAGCAGAATTGTACGATGTTTGGAAATTGAAAAAGAACTTTGGGAAAGAGTACATGGGAATCGAGCGTTCTACATTCCTTATTAATAAAGACGGTGAGCTTGTAAAAGAATGGCGTAAAGTGAAAGTGAAAGGACATATTGAGGATGTTCTTTCTTATATAAAGTAAATTCATTGTGGAGATAAATATATAGAAGTAAGGCGAGTGTCTATACATATTTTATCGTCTTACATAAAGTGAAGTGTAGGGCATACCTCCTCAGATGATAGTATTCCAAGTGCGATTATGTCGCACTTTTTTTCTATGTAAATGTATAGAAAATGGGGAAGGATATATAAGAATAAGGCTATATACAAAAATAAACCACATACTTATAGTAGAAATATTGACGATTTATAAGAAAAGGAGTACACTCTTTATAAGAATTATAAAATAATAATCCGTATAGAATCGGGGTGCATGACGGTGGTCAAAGAAGAATTAAAAGAAGCGCTAGAAATGCTGAAAAATACGGGTGTACGCATTACTCCACAGCGTCATGCTATTTTAGAGTACCTTGTGGAATCTATGACGCACCCAACAGCGGATGACATTTATAAAGCATTAGAAGGTAAGTTTCCAAATATGAGTGTTGCAACTGTCTATAATAACTTACGTGTATTTAAAGAGGTTGGACTTGTAAAGGAATTAACTTATGGAGACGCTTCAAGTAGATTTGATTATGTTACAAGTCAACATTATCATGTGATTTGCGAAAAATGTGGTAAAATTGTTGATTTTCCTTATGGAGGTTTGGAACAGCTTGAAGAGGAAGCTGCGAAAACGACAGGCTTCGTTATTAATAGTCATCGCTTAGAAATTTATGGCGTTTGTCCAGAGTGTCATAAGGCGTAATATATAATAAAGAAAGAGGGAGACGTTTACGTCTCCCTCTTTCTTTATTATATATGGGAATTACGTTAGGTTCAGGAGGATTTAAAGCGTTCAGTGAAGAACCTAATTTAATTTTGTAAGGGCACATTGTACATATATATGCCTATGATTTATAGCTCTTCTTATTATATTTCTCATCAAATTCTTTTCCTTCTAGATTTCGATCCATTGTTAAAGGTTGGTTGCAATGCATACATGCGTCGACACGACCGAGCATTTTTGTTGGCTTATCGCAGCTTGGACAAATAATTTGTATAGTTTTAGTAGATAACATACCAATCCAAAAGTAAACGACAGTACTAGCGATAACAGCTAAAAAGCCAACCATCATAAATGTTGTCATAATAATAATGTTTTCACGGAAAAAGACTCCTAAGTATGCAATGAAGAGGCCGATAAATACTAAACTTAATGCAAAGGTCCGGATTTTATTGATTTTGTTTGAATACTTAATGCTCATTCTCACCACTCCCCTATAACAATAATATAACATAAAATTTAGAATTTTCACTCGTTCATAAACGTGATAAACCGATAAGATATGAAATATGGAGTATGATGAAGAACGAAGGGAGGCTATAATGATTTTTGGAACATGTTTTTAAAGTTTTAACGGGGTGTGAAATTTTTTTGTAAAAAGTATTGACCCTTTATATACTGCATGATATATTAATAACCGTCGCTGATGCGGAAACGCAGAAAACGACAAAAAAGAAATTTGAAAACTTAGTTGACATCGAAAAACGAAGATGTTAACATAAGGAAGTCGCAAATGAGCGACTAAGTAGTTCTTTGAAAACTGAACGAAACAAACAACGTGAAACGTCAATTTTTATTTTTAGATGCTAGACAAACTAACTTTATTGGAGAGTTTGATCC